>CAZEFE010000005.1:0-243033 GCA_964511385.1 uncultured Methylophilaceae bacterium
AACCGCTGACCTCTTGCATGCCATGCAAGCGCTCTCCCAGCTGAGCTATACCCCCCGAAAAGGAGCCGCAACTATACGGAAGAGGCGGATGCTTGTCAACGCTTTTTATTCCACCTGTTTTCGCTTAGACCGACTGTCTACGCGCCTGTAAAGCACGTCTATGATACCTGAAAATGGTACGGGTTAGCCACTCTGACAGTTCGTCACCGGTGTCTTGCAGGGTGGCGGAAACGGTGGTTTCACCTTCTTTTTCATGGACTTCACTGACAGTTGCCGCCAGTTTTAACGCCTGCGGCAAACGTGGATTCAGGTAAATGTCGACTTCGATTTCCTGGCCAATGGCCGGTGTTTGGCCAGGCTCAACCCATGAGACCTGGGTTGCAGCCAGCGCCAGTTTCTTTTCTGCAGGGAGCGCCGTCTGGGCGCCGGCCAGGCGCGCCAGCAGCAGAAACACGATGTCCAGTTTGGCTTCGATGCGTTCCAGCGTCTTCTGGGTGGCTTCCGCATGCAGTTCATGCTCCGGGATTGCGGTTTCAATCGCCGACAGGGCGCGCAGCAGGGCGATATTGCCTTGCTGCTGCAATTCGCTGTTGGCCAGCGTGATCGGGGCGAGTGCACCCCAGCCGAGGGGCAGGGTTGCTTCCAGTTGAATACCTAATGCATCAGCAGGGTCTGACATGGCAAACTCCTTCCAAAATTAACTAGCCGCGTGTATTCGATTGCTGCTCGAATTGGCTGAGATCAACGCGCACCGGCGGCTGCCAGCCTGCTTTACGATGTTCGGCCACCACGTTGGTAAAAATTCCGCCGCGCACGAAAAATTTGGCGGTCAGGCGCATGAATCGCGGGTCGGTGGCTTTGACCAGGTCGTCCAGGATGCTGTTGGTCACCGCTTCGTGGAAGGCGCCTTCCTCGCGGAACGACCAGATATACAGTTTCAGGCTTTTCAACTCCACGCAGCGCTGGTCGGGAATGTAATCCAGGATCAGGGTGGCGAAATCCGGCTGCCCGGTCTTGGGGCACAGGCAGGTGAATTCTGGGATTTCCATATGGATATGGTAATCGCGGCCCGGTTGCGGGTTATCGAAGGTTTCCAGTGTTTTTGCAGGTAGCGTAGCCATGGCGGGATCATCAAAATAAGGTGCAGGCATTATACAATACCGGCCAATGCGTCTTACCCACTTAAAACTCGCCGGATTCAAGTCTTTTGTAGACCCCACCACCCTGCATTTGAGCGGGCAGCGCGTGGCTATTGTTGGTCCCAATGGCTGTGGCAAGTCCAATGTGATGGAAGCCATCCGCTGGGTGCTGGGCGAATCCAGCGCGCGCGAGTTGCGCGGCGACTCGATGCAGGACGTTATTTTCAACGGTTCCCTCCACAGAAAACCCGTCTCTCGCGCCAGCGTGGAACTGCATTTTGACAACAGTTTCGGCGGCGCCCCCGGCGCCTGGTCGCAATACGCGGAAATTGCCGTCAAGCGCGTGCTGGAGCGCGATGGCAGTTCCAGCTACATCATCAACAACCAGCAGGTCCGAAAACGTGACATTACCGACCTGTTCCTGGGGACCGGCGTGGGCAGCCGTGCCTACGCGATTATCGGGCAGAACACCATTTCCCGCATTGTCGAAGCCAAGCCCGAAGAACTGCGGGTATTCCTGGAAGAGGCGGCGGGGGTGTCGCGCTACAAGGAACGCCGTCGCGAAACTGAACTAAGGCTGCGCGACACCCGCGAAAACCTGCTGCGCGTGGATGACATCCAGCAGGAAATATCAAAACAAATCAGCCTGTTGCAAGCGCAAGCTGAAGTTGCCAGGCGTTATCATCAACTCAAGCAGGAGCTGGATACCGCGCACCAATTGCTGTGGATGCTGAAGAAACAGCAAGCGGCTGGCGATTGGGAAAAAGCACAGCGGCGCGTGCAAGGCCTGGTGAACGAGTTGGAGGCCGAAATTGCCGGCTTGCGCAAGCACGAAGCCGCGCTGGAACAATTGCGTTCCGCCCACGCAGCGGCCGGCAGTGTAATGCAGCAGGCGCAGGCCGAGTTTTACGAAGCCAGTGCTGCATTGAGCAATGTCGAGCAACAGTTGAAGCATGCGCAGGAAAACCTGCAGCGCGCCCAGATGCGGCAAGCCACCCTGACCACCCAGCAGAATCAGTTGGACGCGCAAATTTCCGGGCAGGAACGCGATCTGGCGCAGCAGCAGGCCTTGCAGTTGCAAGCGAAAGAAGATGTGCTCAAGGCGCAGCAACAATTACAAGCCAGCCGCGCGGCATTGCCAGCCCATGAAACCCAGCAGCGCCAGGCGCAACAAGCGCTGGGCAATGCGCAATCGGCGCTGGCAAAGGCAGAGCAGGCAGTGCAGGTGAGCATGACCAGCCTGAAACACCAGCGTGACCAGGTCGCCCAGTTGCAACAGCGCCAGCAGCGCCTGCAAGCCAGCATCAGCAGCATCATTGTCCCGGATGAGGCGCAGGTCGATCAGGCCGTCGCCGCCCAGCAACAGGCGCAAGCCCAGCAATCGGCATTGCAGCAGGAGGTGGCGGGCCTGCACGCGGAGGAAACACGGCAGCAAGCACACCTGCAGCAAGAGCAGCAGCAATTGCATGAGGCTTCCCGCCGGATCGCCCAGTTGGAGGCGCAACTGGAAACGTTGCATAAAATCCAGAAAAGCGCCGGCGGCAGCGCCAAACTGGGCGACTGGCTGGGCGGGCACGGCCTGCAGGACAATCCGCGCTTCTGGAAAACGGTGCGAGTCAATCCGGCGTGGGAACTTGCCCTGGAAAGTGTGCTGGGAGAACGGCTGAACGCCATCCTGCTGGATACACTCAACCTGGCGACCGACCTGGAGGCGCCGCCGACATCATTGGTACTGTTCTCGGGTTCGCCAGGAAATGGTACCGCACCAAGTCATCGTCCCTGGCCGCAACTGGCTGCACAGGTCACAGCGCTGGAGCCGCATCTGGCGGACGTGCTGCATGACTGGCTGCATGGCAGTTATACCGCGGATAGCCTGGAAGCCGCATTGGCGTTGCGCGACCAGCTTGGACATGGCGAGGTGCTGGTATGTCCGGAAGGGCATCTGGTCAGTCGCAGCAGCGTCAAAATCCATGCTGCGGGCAATGAAGGGGCCTTGCACGGCGTGCTGGAGCGCCAGCGGGAAGTTGAAGCGCTGGAAGCCAGGCTGCCGGCGATGAAAGCCGAGCTTGCACAGCAGCAAACCGCGCTGGAGCAGGCGCAAACCACTCTGGGTACATTAAAAGCCGCGCTGGCGGAAAAACGCCAGCAGCAACAGCGCCAGACGCAGCAATTGCAAAACCTGACACTGGAAGCCGAAAAGCTGCGGCAGCAGCAACGCCATGCGCAGGAACGCCTGGGGCAGGTGCAGCAGGAACTGGACGAGGTTTCCCGTCAGTTGCTGCAAACACAACAGCAGTTGCAGCACACCGAGTCCGGTCGGGCCGGGCAGGAGGCGGAGATTGCCAGCCTCAAGCAGCAGCGTGACAGTGCAAGGCAGGCGTTGACGGCAGCCGATCAGGCGCTGAGCCAGGCGCGTGAAGCCTTGCGCAAGGCCGAGCATGCGACGCAGGAGCTGGAATACAGAGAGAAAATAATAAACAATAAAATCAATGATCTGGAAAATTCAGTTAAGGTTTTTTCGGAACAAAAAGCTGGGCTGCTGCGGCAACTGGAAGAAGTCCGGCAAACTGCTCAAGTCAACGAACTGAGCGGGTTACAAACCTCGCTGGAGCAGGCCATAGCCCTGCGGCAGCGGCGCGAACAGGCGCTGGCGGCCGAGCGCAACCAGTTGGCCGGGCTGGAAGCAGAACTGGCGCAGACGGAGCAGTTGCGCATGCAGTCCGAGCAACGCCAGCATCCGCTCAGGGACAAGCTGGAGCAGGCGCGCTTGAGCGAACAGGAAAGCCGCTTGTATTTTGAGCAGTGCGTTCAGGCGCTGGCCGGGGCGGATGAAGAGGCTTTGGCAGCCACGCTGCAACAATGGTCGGGAACCAAGCCCGCGGATATGGAGCGCAAAGCGGTGGTGCTGCAGGAGCAGATCAACACGCTGGGTGCGGTAAACCTGGCGGCCATCGAGCAACTGGCTGCCGAAATCGAGCGTGCATCCTATCTGGAAGCCCAGGCGCGTGACCTGAACGAAGCCATCGCCACGCTGGAAGAGGCCATTCAGCGCATCGACAGGGAAACCCGGGGCCGGTTGCAGCATACCTTTGATGAGGTTAACCGCCATTTTGCCGAACTGTTCAGCACGCTGTTCGGCGGCGGCCAGGCCAGACTGGTGCTGCTGGGCGAAGAAATCCTGGATACCGGGGTGCAGGTGTTTGCGCAACCGCCGGGCAAAAAAAACAGCACGATCCATCTGCTATCCGGCGGCGAAAAGGCGTTGACTGCGCTGGCGCTGGTGTTTGCCATGTTCCGCCTGAATCCCGCGCCGTTCTGCCTGATGGATGAAGTGGATGCACCGCTGGACGACAGCAATACCGAGCGTTTCTGCACCATGGTCCGTAAAATGTCCGAACACACCCAGTTCGTGTTTATTTCGCACAACAAAATCGCCATGGAAATGGCGCAGCAACTCATCGGCGTCACCATGCAGGAATCGGGCGTTTCGCGGGTGGTTGAAGTCGATGTCGAGCAAGCCATGCGCATGGCAGAGGAGGCGTGATGCTATATCTGGTAAAAGTGGTGTTGTCGGCGATCCTGATCGTGGTGATTTCCGAGGTTTCCAAGCGTGAAAGCTGGCTTGGCGCATTGATTGCCTCTTTGCCAATCGTCTCGCTGTTAGCTATAGTCTGGCTTTACGTGGATACGCGCGATACGGCAAGAATCGCCGAGGTTTCCACCGGGATTTTCTGGCTGGTATTGCCGTCGCTGTCTTTGTTTGTGGTTTTGCCCTGGATGCTGAAAGCCAAATATGATTTCTGGGTAAGCCTGGCAACCGCCATTGTTGTTATGTTTGCCTGTTATTCGGTCATCATGGCACTGCTCAAAAAATTGGGAGTATTTCCTTGATAAGTACGCTGCAATTGGGTCTCATCGCGCTGGGCGCGGCATTTATTGCTGGTCTGGTGGCTTACAACTGGTGGCAGGAACGCAAAATCAGGCGTGACATGGTGCGCCGGTTTGATGGCCCGATTGACGATGTGCTGATGGAGAACTCCGCTTCCGGCAATGGTGCGGATGCCTACCAGGAAGACGAGTATCTGGAGCCTGTGGCCGATGTTGATGACGGTGATTTTCAGGAGCCTCCGCGAGCAGAACCTGACGAGGCGGAAGATGTGCTGGAAGATGACCTGCGCGAGCCTTATGTTGACGAGACTGCGTTTATTGATAGCGATGAGCCAGTCGAACCCCTGATGGAAAGCGAGCCGGAAGCGCTGCTGGCAGACCCTGCGGAAGAAGCTGAAATCCCGGCCGCGGTAGAACGGCAAGCTGTTGCACCAACGCCTGATATTCCGGCCCCGGTCAGCGAGATACCTGCGCAGCAGCCAGTGCCCCAGGCAACGACCCGGCCGACAACGCCACTCCCTTCAACTGTGGATGCCATTATTGATGAGGTCGCCGTATTAACGCTGACAGAAGGCGTTGCCGGCAGCATTGTCAGGAGCCGCCTCAATCCCATGGCCGACTTTGGCAAGCCTGCACGCTGGTTCGGCTGGTCACAAGACGCCTGGCTGCCCCTAACGCGGGAATTTGAGCAGCGCGAATTTTCGGTCATTGTTGGCGCATTGCAATTGGCTGATCGTTCAGGTCCGATCCAGGCGGATGGCCTGCTCAGTTTCCAGGACCAGGTAGAACATCTTGCGGTCGAACTGGGAGCCGCGCTCAACTGGTATGAGCCGCGCGAAACCCTGCGCTACGCCAGTATGCTGGATCAGTTCTGTATCGAGGTTGATGTCACCGTGACCCTGCACATTACCGCCGGCATCGAAGGCCCGTTTGCCGGGACCAAGCTGCGCAGCCTGGCGGAAGCTTCTGGCCTGCGGCTCAAGGAAGATGGCCGCTTCCACCAAATGAATGAAGTAGGCGAGACGCTGTATACGCTTTCCAATGCGGATCAGCGCCCATTGACGGAAGAAGGTCTGCGCACCGCAAGCCTGCACGATATGGTGCTGATGCTGGATGTGCCGCGTGTAGGCAAGGGCGCCGAAGTGTTCCGGCAAATGGCCATGTTTGGCTCTCGCCTGGAAACCACCTTGAATGCCAGGCTGACCGATGCCAACCGGCGCGCCCTGAACGATCCGCAGATCGAGCAGATCCGTAGCCAGATCCAGGCCATCCACGGCAAATTGCAGGAACGGCATATCACCCCCGGTGGAGCCACTGCGTTAAGGCTGTTTTCATAGAGGTTTCAGATGCTCGCTTCGCAGCAGGATTTTCAGCGCGCGGCCGAGTTGCGCAAGCAGATCGAGTACCACAACCAGCGTTATTACGAGCTGGATGCCCCCGAAATCCCCGATGCCGAGTTCGATCGGCTGTTCCGCGAGTTACAGGCGCTGGAAGCGACATTCCCTGAACTGGCTACTGCGGATTCTCCCACCCAACGCGTGGGCGGCAAGGCTGCGGCCGAGTTGCAGAAGGTGCGCCATGTCCAGCCCATGCTGTCGATCCAGACCGAGACGGATACCGAAGCCAGCGGGGCGGCCAACTTTGATGCACGCATCCGCAAGGAACTGGAACTGACCGAAAGCGACCCGCCGGTGGAATACCTGGCCGAGTTGAAGTTCGACGGTCTGGCGATCAACCTGACCTATGAAAACGGTGTGCTGGTTCGCGCCGCAACCCGTGGCGATGGTGAAGTGGGGGAGGAGGTCACCGCCAACATCAAGACCTTGCGCCAGATCCCGCTTAAACTGAATACCGCAACTCCGCCTGCGCTGCTGGAAGTGCGCGGCGAAGTGTATATGTGCCATGCCGATTTCGAGGCGCTCAATGCGCGCCAGCAGCAAGCGGACGGCAAACTGTTCGTCAACCCACGCAATGCCGCCGCCGGCAGCTTGCGGCAGTTGGATCCCAATATCACTGCGCAGCGCCCGCTGTCGTTTTTTGCCTATGGCATAGGGGAAGTGCAGGGCTGGGCGCTGCCCGCTACGCACAGCGCGTTGCTGGATGCCTTGCAGGCTTTGGGCTTATCGGTGTGTGCGGTGCGCAAGGTTGCTCGTGGCGCGCAGGAACTGGTGGCCTTTCACCGCGACGTTGCGCAGCAGCGCGAAACCCTGCCGTTTGATATTGATGGCGTGGTATACAAGGTCAACAGCCTTGCCCTGCAGCGCCAGCTTGGCTTCCGCAGCCGCGAGCCGCGCTGGGCGGTGGCGCACAAATACCCGCCGCAGGAGGCCATGACCATCGTTGAAGCAATCGAAGTGCAGGTGGGGCGCACCGGCACGCTGACGCCGGTGGCGCGGCTGAAGCCGGTCTTTGTCGGCGGCGTGACGGTCACCAATGCCACTTTGCATAACCAGGACGAAATTGACCGCAAGGACGTCAGGGCAGGGGACACCGTGGTGGTGCGCCGGGCAGGTGACGTCATCCCGGAAATTGTGCGCATCATCCCAGAATATCGCCCGCAGCATGCCGCCAGGTTCGACCTGATCGCTCAATACCCGGTGTGCCCGGAATGCGGCTCGCATGTGGTCAGGGAGGAGGGCGAGGCTGCGGCCAGATGTACTGGCGGCCTGTTCTGCCCGGCACAACGCAAACAGGCGCTACGGCATTTTGCCTCGCGCCGGGCGATGGATATTGAAGGTCTGGGCGAAAAGCTGGTGGATCAACTGGTAGACGGCCATATCGTGCAAACCTTGGCCGACTTGTACAACCCGGCCAAAGTCAATGTGGCGGTGCTGTCCCGGCTTGACCGCATGGCCGAGAAATCAGCGCAGAACATCATGGAGGCCCTGCAAAACAGCCGCGGGCAGCCACTGGCACGCTTTATTTTCGCGTTGGGGATACGCAATGTCGGGGAAGCCACGGCAAAAGACCTAGCGCGCAGCTTTGGTACGCTGGAGGCTCTGCAAAAGGCCGACATGGATGTGCTGCAACAGGTGCCTGATATTGGCCCGGTGGTTGCCGCATCCATCCTGGACTTTTTTGCCGAACCGCATAATGTCGAGGTGGTCAGCCAACTGTATCAGGCCATCCAGCCGCAGCAATCCGCAGGGCAGGGCGTGCCGCAAGGCGTGTTGAGCGGAAAAACGCTGGTGCTGACCGGAACCTTGCCCAACCTGACGCGCGATGAAGCGCAGGCAAGAATTGAAGCGGCAGGCGGCAAGGTCAGCGGCAGCGTATCGAAAAAAACCAGCTTTGTGGTTGCTGGCAGCGATGCCGGCAGCAAGTTGGACAAGGCCAAAACGTTGGGCGTTGAAGTGATAGACGAAGCCGGGTTGCTGCAACTGATAGGGGAATCAGCATGACGCCTGTACTGCAGGAAGTGATCGGGATTGCCAAGCGTGCCGGCGCCGCCATTATGGAAGTGTATGCCCATGGCATCGAAGTACAGCACAAGGCTGATAACTCGCCGCTGACCCAGGCTGATTTGGCCGCGCACCATATTATCGAGGCCGGGTTGACTGAATTGACACCCGACCTTCCGGTGCTGTCCGAGGAATCTGCCAGCATTCCCTATGAGACGCGCAAGCGCTGGGATCGCTACTGGCTGGTCGATCCGTTGGACGGTACCCGCGAATTCATTAAACGAAACGGCGAATTCACGGTCAATATTGCGCTGATTGAGCACCATCAACCGGTGCTGGGCGTGGTATTCGCCCCCGCGCTGGATCTGCTGTTTTACGCGGCACAAGGGCAGGGCGCTTACCGGCAGTTGGCAAGCCGTGAACCGCAACGGATATATGCCCGCACTTTCGACCCCACGCAGGTTGCCGTTGCGGGTAGCCGGTCGCATGCGGGGGATGAATTGACCCGTTTCCTTGACCGTATGGGACCGCACTTGCTAATCAGCATGGGCAGTTCGCTGAAAATTTGCCTGGTGGCGGAAGGACGCGCCGATGTTTACCCCAGGCTGGGGCTGACTTCCGAATGGGACACTGCCGCGGCACAATGCGTGCTGCAGGAGGCGGGCGGCAAGCTGATCGATACGCAGGGGCAGGTATTCAAGTACAACCTGAAAGATTCGTTACTGAATCCGCACTTCTTTGCGGTGGGAGCGGGAAACCATGATTGGGCGCAATACTTATAATGTTAAAGTCGAATAAATACAAATTACCTTTTGTTTTAATTGCATTTTGTTATTTTTCACCATGCGTTGCGCATGCTGAATCGTGCAATGCATTGCTGGCGGCGGGGAAGCTTGACAGCGCGATCGAAGCGGGGCGGAGGCAAGCTGATGCCGAAGGCTGGCTGTGCGCCGGACGGGGGCTTAGCGCCAGCGCCAGGTACCCGGATGCACTTTCTGCCTTCAAAAAGGCAGAAAGTCTGGCGACCTCGCCATACGAGCAGATGTTGGTCGCCATCTCCACCGCGCGCGCCATTCGCGATTCTGGCGATGCCGACCAGGCCATTGCCGCTTACCAGCGGGGTTTTGACCTCGCTACGCAACTCAAGCAAAAGCAGGCGCAGCTGGTAAACCTGAATGAAATGGGACAGCTGTTTTTGGCCAGAAATGATGCCAAGAGTGCTTTGGAGCGCTTTAAGCAGGCATATCCCTATGCCGCCAACGATAATGAACGCGCGGAGTCAAATCAGCTGCTTGCATCTGCCTACCGGCAGCTTGGCGACTACAACCATGCGGTTGAGCATCAGTTGAAAGGTGTGCTGCTGGAGCACAAGAGTGGCGATCTCGGTGACTTTCTATATGCCGAACTGGAACTGGCCGACCTCAGGCTATTAAGCAAGGATTTTCAGGCTGCCCAGAAAGATATCGAGGATGTCCTGGCGAAGTCCCGAGAGGTACAAAGCGATTACTGGATCGCCCGCGCCCAGTTGTATCAGGGAAAGCTGGAAATCGCCCGCGGCAATCCGGCTGTCGGGAAAACCATTCTGCAACAGTCCCTAGCTCTGGCCAGCAAAGTGGGTGACGCCGACTTGATCCAGATGATCAACAAAACGATGGAGCAAGGGCAGCGCTGATGGCGTTCATTACACTAAAAATGTATCCACATCTCTAGAAAAAAAGGAATAGAATCAACAAGCCTCTGTTTCTTTACCTCAGTTTTGGTATTAATTTCTCATACTAAAACTGTAACTTTGATAATGCTCATATCAATAGTGTAGTTATGGGCGTGGAGGAGCCATATGACCTCCGAAGAAACAATCATTCCTCTAGGACGGCATGTTAAAGGCCTGACGGGAACTGCGTATGCCAATCTATCTTCATGGCCACTGCCAGATGAAGGCGCCTTAAACGGACAAAAGCTAAAAGATTACCAACAAAGAAAGGAAGGTATTCAGCTATATCTGAATGGAGCATCCGTTGCTTTCATCCGCCGAGAGTGTGGATTAGAACCGAAATACATCTACCGTTTAATTAGAGAACGTTGCCTTGAGGTCCACCCTGATGGATTGATTTATGGTTGGCGCGGAATAGTGCCTCGGCTTCATATCAAGCCATATCGCCGTAAAAAATTGATTAGCGTTGATGCTGCAGGTTTCGGTGCGGCGGGTGCTTTAACCGTAACACTAGAGCTTCATCCGGATTTAAAAACTAAATTCGATCAACGTATCCTCCATTCCCCAACTGCAGATCAGTTAGGTCCAGTCCAAAGGCCTCGTCAGTCATTATGGAAATGGTTTCTGGACGAGCTCCGAAAACTAGGCTATGAAACTCGTCATGAATGGCCATTCAATACCAGAACGAATGGTTACAACTCAGTTCGTAAATATATTGATTCAATTCTAGAAGCTAATCCTGGTCGTGCAGTACGTGTAATTGGCGGCCCTGACCTCGGAAGAAAAATGCTTAGCGGCGATGGTGTTGACCGGCCTGTAAGTCATGTTTATCAGCGGGTCGAAATGGATGCCCATAAAATTGATGGTATCTTTTGCGTGTTACTTCCGCAATCTGCAGGTGGGTACGTTCCCAAAATTATTTATCGAATTTGGGTAATCGTGATAATCGAAATTGTATCCAGGGCTATTCTGGGATATTTCCTGAGCTTGCGCAGGGAGGTATCGAAAGAGGATGTCCTCCGGACAATTAAGATAGCCTTGAGTTCGTGGAGTCCTCGTAAGCTATCCTTCAGTGATATTGCCTACGCCGATGGGGCTGGCTTCCCTTCTAATGTCTCGCCAAAGCTCTTCCGTGCCTGCTGGAACGAAACCAGTGTTGACGGTGCCTTGGCTGAAACCTGCCAGCATGTACGAGATAGCCTGAAGAATGTTGTAGGCTCAGTGCTGGTTTCACCTAAAAGTGGTTTCTCAAGTCGCAGAAGCAAAGATGATAGGCCATTCATCGAGGCGTTCTTTAAGAAGCTCGGTGCCAGCGGATTTCAGCGCATATCCAACACCACCGGAGGAAAGGCGGGTGGCACCAATGGTCGAGACCCTTCCAAGGTAGCCATCAAGAGTCAGTTTCAAATCGAATATGCCGAGGAGTTGCTGGATGTACTTATTGCCAACTATAACGCGACCCCGCATACGGCATTAGGGTATAGATCGCCATTGCAATATCTGGATTTCATCTGTTCCAGAAACGATTTGTCGCTCCGGTATGCAGATCCGAACTCGGTACAAGCACTACTTAGCTATCGAAAAAGATGCAGAGTCAAAGGAGGTATTCGGGAAGGCAGAAGACCTTATGTCAACTTTGAAGGGGCACGCTACACCAACGACATTCTCGGCCAGCGGCATGATCTGGTCGGCTCATATATCTGGCTCATCAACCATCTTGAGGACGATGCCCGCGTGGCACAGGCGTCCACCATAGATGGGATGTCGCTTGGCATACTTCGAGCGGCCGCACCATGGCACAAATTACCACACAGCTTGCAGGTTCGCCGTGCGATCAATAGTTGCGTACATCAACGCATGCTCTTTATCGCCTCTGGCTCCGACGCGGTGGAAGCATTCTTGGGATTTTGCGAGCAGCAAAGAAATCATAAGTTGCCTGTACATCCGGCATATCTTGAAGCCAGAAGGATACTTGTTCAGGAAGCCGAACTTGTAGTCGGGAAACCCATGTTGGAAGTTGCCAGCGAGCAACAAAAGACTACTCTGCAGAAAGGGCATCAAGAAAAAATAGGTACCGACAAGGCGCGACAGGATAAGGAGCCCTCAACCAAACTTTTACCGGTCAGACGGAAGGCCGTGTCGACTTAGCTGAATATGCCATGTGCAATCCTGGCCAAATCGTTGCGATTGATTCAAGGCATCCTGTCATGCGTCAGGAGTATGCGATCTATACGCCATCAATGGATGAAATGATAACCACAATTGGCAACTGGATCGATCAGAGGACAAGCGGGGGATATATTTACGGGCCCTCCAGGTTCGGAAAATCACGAACTGTAAAGTGGTACGTTCGAATTGTTTTGGAGGAAAGGTTCAAACGCCAGCTCCCATTAGTTGTTTGGAGCCGTCCACCCACCATGATGCTGGAGGGGGATTTTTGGAATTTTCTGCTGAAGGCATCCAAATTCCATTTCCAAAACCCTGAAAAACCCAAGAAGAGACTCCAAGCCCGATTCTTGTTCAAGCAACAGCTGATTACGATAGCGCGGTCGGCTCGGCAGAATTTTATTGTTCTCATGATTGATGAGGCCCATGACGTAACCTTGAATGAATGGAAATGGCTGCTTGGACTGCAAAACGAGTTGGATGATGAGGGATTCCGGTTAACCATATTTTCTATTGGGTCGCACCAAATTAGCTATCAACCCAACTATCTGGCTAGAGTTGGAAGTGCGCATATTGCCGCCCGATTCTTTGCTGTCAGCGCCAAATTTCATGGCATCAAAAGTATCAATGAATTGGCTTACATTCTTAACGGATACGATGTCGATTCCGAATGGCCGGCCAATACAGGTACATCTTATTTGAAATATTTTGCTCCCTTTGCCTTCGAGCAGAATTGTCGATTGACCGATCGGGCTGCCGATCTTTGGCTGGCCTTTGAGGAACTGCTGCCTCCGGAATTAAAGTCTGGCAATAAGTCATGGAAAATGGAGATTCCCATGCAGCATGTTGCTTTGACCATGGAGCAGGTGCTACGGCTGCTTGCGCGAGGTAAGGGTTGGGATAGTGCAACTTCCGTAGAAAGTTTTATGGAGATTGCCGCAAGCACCGGCTTTACCAACCATCTTCGAATCATTGCCATGCCAGAGTGACATGCTAACGCCTGGAACACGCGCTTTAGAGCGGCGACGGTCACGCCATCCAAAAGTCAATTGGGGTAAAGGGCAGCTGTTACCTTATGAGTCCTCGGCTTCATTCTTTGCCAAGTTTTGTTTATTGAATGGACTTCGCCCGGTTGCGGCCAAGAAATTTATCGAAGCGGTCTGCTATCCAGATCAGTGGTCGCCTGATGGAGTCAAGCCAACGGCTATCAGTATTCTGACTCGGTTGCTAGATGAGAATATCTCTATTGTCAGAACACTGTATCGCTATCAGCTTGACCTAGTCACCTGCTATGGCAGTACTGGACAGAATGTCTATCTGGATTGGCTGATCAACCATGAGAAAAACTGGTATCACCTAACGTATTGTCCGGACTGTATCCGTATGGGATATCACGCTTCGTTCCATGAGTATGCGTGGCTTGCGAAATGCCCGATCCATCATTGTGAGTTAGTGACAGATGAAAGTTTTAATTCCAGGAATCTCGATAATTTTTACGAAGGTGTGAAACGGCTGATTAGCATCATGGAAGCGTTCTGTCCAAGATGGTTAGAGATTGGTGCACACCATGCGGTCCACCAATCACTTAAGAGTGCACGATTCATTGAATTCAGGCGGTGGGTGAAATCCGCACAAAAAACAGGAATGGATTTTAATGCTTCACATGTCTTTTCCCTGCGCGGTAATGATTACTCTACGAACACGCTTAAATTGTTCTGGGGCCGACTGTCATGGAAGCTGCCAATCCCAAGAAATATAGCCCTGATCGTGGCTAATCCAATTCATGCAACACACCCCACAATAAAGAGCCTACCCAAGGCACCAGTCAGCCAGTTGCGTGAGGTTGTCTCCAGCATACCATTTGAAACGCTAAGCCGATTTTATAGAATGAACACGATGTTTGAAAATAATATGCCGGCGTACCGAATTGCGGCTATGACTATGCTGAAATTAATTAAGGCCCGGCATGATACATCTCACTGTCGGTGTAGCTGGGGCAGGGCGCATGATGGGCACTGGTGGCGTAGAGACCCAGATAGGGGGCCTAATTTCTCCATCACGTGTCCCGTCGAGATTGTTATGGAGGAAATTCAGGTTGGATGGATAGATTTTCGTACTGATTTCTCAGCAAGGCTTTCGCGTGATATTTGGCAAGAATATTATTCTTATTGCCAACACCTGATACAACTTGGTTATGGAAGGCGCATAGAGGGTAAATATGATTACCTACATCCATTAGTGCAACTGACGTTTACTCCCGAATTAATAGAACTCATTGAAGAGTTGCTGTTTTATGAGTTCAGAGATCATTTACATGATCTCGATGGATGGCTAAAACAAATTGATGCTGGCACAGAACCATTCTTGA
Organism: uncultured Methylophilaceae bacterium; assembly: GCA_964511385.1. Lineage (GTDB taxonomy): Bacteria > Pseudomonadota > Gammaproteobacteria > Burkholderiales > Methylophilaceae > CAILHX01. The sequence goes on from CAZEFE010000005.1 coordinate 14,674, forward strand.
TTCCCGGTGCGCTAGTGAGAAGCAATGTGTTTCTGAATCAGGAGGAGGCGTACTTGTTGCACTGGAACGCTTAATCAGCCAAAAATATGAAACTCTTTAGGACCGATACTGTTTTTAATTATGACTCGCTCTGACTTGATTGCCCGGTTAAACAACCGTTTCTCACAACTTACCAGACAGGATGTCGATCAATCAGTGAGGACAATTCTGGATGCGATAGCGAATCAGATCGCCCAAAACAGCCGGGTAGAGGTGCGTGGATTTGGTAGTTTTAACTTACATATACGCCCTCCACGATTGGGGCGTAACCCCAAGACTGGCGAACAGGTGCCGGTGCCAGAGAAACGGGTTCCTCACTTTAAACCTGGGGTGGAATTGCGAAATCGTGTAAACAACAGTTCAGAAAAATGGCCGTTCATCGCAGGGGGACAAGAAATTGATTGGGGGCCTCCAGTTGGGAGAGAGGTATGGTGATTGATGACACCGATTTAGTTCCCCTAAATTTCCTTCGTTGATGTTGGCACATGGGAAGCCGGGTGAGCGTTCTCGAAGCCGTCATTTACGTGAAATCCCAACCGTAATACGCATATTTTGTTTGCGTTAACAGGATATTTGGGTGCAGAATAAAAACATGCATTCCAAACTGACGCGACTGATCACGCTTCTGGCGATACTGGTCTGCCTTCCCTTGCAAGGGCTGGCAGCAGTCACCATGCCTGCGTGTCAAGCGCATGGACAGAAGATGGAAATGCACGCAGATGTCGGCCAAGCACAGGCATCCGATCATTGCGATCATCACGATAAGGCACCCCAGTCCAAGAATTCGCCGTGCGACAAATGCTTTTACTGCTATTTGAGCGCCACCCAGGCCGTTTCCCCCCATCTATTGACCGTTGACGCCCTCGGAGTCACGGTCATGGTTGCTGCGCCGCTAGCCGGCATGTCCGACGCGCTCCCGTCATCGCTCTACCACCCCCCTCGATCCACCTTCGCCTAGTGCTGAAGGTGTAACCTTCAGGGCTTGAGCTCGCCGTTACGGCTGCTCGGCCTTCAAGTATCGCCCCTTCGGCACGCATTGACCCATGGTGGTTTCGCGCAGCTGAGAACTGTTACGCCTGTTCATTTCAGCAAGCTCGAAACCTCTTCCAAGGAATGTTGCAGCGAGGGAAGAGCGATGTCTCATCCAGATCATCAAGCCAATTCGGAGACTGAATTCACGGTCTGCCGCAAAGTGCTCATTGCTACACCCGATGTTTCGGAGGCACAGCTGCGCCTGGTAGAGAAGCGGTCTCCAAATTGCCTGAGCCTGGCAATGGATAATCACGGTGGCGAACTCCGTGTCACCTACGATTCGTCCGTGCTTTCGTTCAGCCGGATACTTGCGTCGTTAGGCGAAGCTGGCCTCACCCCCATCAACACCTGGTGGTTCCGCCTGAAATCCTCGTTTTACGACTTCACGGATAGCAATTGTGCGGCCCAAGCTCATGCAAGGCACAAAGGCTGCTGCAACAAAATTCCCAAAGAATAGTGCCGTACCCCCCCAAGCCGGGGAAATATCAATCCACCAAAGGAGAATGAATCATGAAAAAGCAAACCGTATCACCCCTGATCGCCATCGTCGTTGCCTGCGGCATCGGATTGGCTTCCTTAACCGCAGTTGCTGGCCCGGACGAATTCCAGCTCCAGATGACGCGCAAATTGCATGAAGCCAAGCAGAAACAGCAACAAGCCGAAGCCGCCAAGGGCGAGGAGCGCCAGAAGCTGATGGGCGAGCACATGAAGATGATGCAGGATGCCATGGAAAAAATGCAGGCCATGAAGCCCAAGGCCGGCATGACCATGCAGGAGCATGAAGAGTGGATCAATCAGCATCAGAAGCTTATGGAGGACATGATGGGCCAGATGATGGGCGATCAGCACATGATGATGGACATGGGGTGTATGCCCAAGGGCTCAGGCGATAAGCACAAGCACTGATTTGGACCTGCGGGCGGGTTCATCCCGCCCGTCTGAACCATGACGAAAGGATATCAAGCAATGAAACAATTTCTGATAGTAGTGGCTGCCATGGTGGCATTCAGCATTACGACGCTGCCGGTGCAGGCCGACGACTCGCATCACCCCAAGGCCGAGGCGCAGAAAAGCTACGCGGTGAAGGGCGAAGTGGTTGCCGTGGACAAGGTTGGTGGCAAGGTGAAGCTGAAACACGAGGCCGTTCCTGAACTGGATTGGCCGGCGATGACGATGTTCTTCCCGGTTGCCGACCAAGCCCAGTTGGATGCCCTGAAAGCTGGCGACCAGGTGAACTTCGAGTTTGTGAAGAACGACAACGGTCCACTGATCACCCAGATCAAGGTTACACAATAGTATGCGTGGGTCAGTCCGGCAAATCCGGCTGGCCCTGCCTGTATTGGGAACGAACATGAACAAGCAAAAACAATTCGCATCCGCCATTGCCTTGGTTGCCTTGTTGCAGACCGTACAGGTCAATGCCGGCGATCTGCCTGGCACGGCGCAGGCGCCGCTGCCATTGGGGGCCTCGTTGCAAGACTTGCTGCAATGGGCTGATGCCAACAACCCCGAACTGGCCGCCATGCGCTATGAAGTAGACGCCGCTGGGGAACGTATCCAGCCCGCAGGGGCACTGCCGGATCCTGTTCTTCGCGTCGAATTGCAGGATTTCGCCGGCCCGGGAGCCCCGGATGGATTCAATCCGCTACCGGGCAAGGGCAGCGGTACCAAGTACACCCTGATGCAGAGCTTGCCCTTGTGGGGCAAGCGCGACCTGCGCAAGGAAGTTGCCACGGCGGAACTGGATCAGGTCAAGGGGCGGCGGCAGTCAACCGTTGCCGAGATTCATGCACGGATCAAGAGTGCCTATGTCCAGTATTACCAGGCATCGGGTTTGAAGAAGCTCAACGAGGAAATTCTTCACCTGTTGGGCGATCTCGAAGCAGTAGCACAAGTACGCTACGCCGGAGGGCTTGCACCGCAACAGGACGTGATCCGGGCACAGGTGGAAAAAACCATGCTTCGCTCCGAGATCATCAATCTGGACACCGAACAGCATCACGCCATGACCAAACTCAATGTGGCGATCGGACGTTCACAGCATGCGCCGCTGGCGGAACCCGCGGTGTTGCGCCGGATCAATCCAGACAAGCTCGATCCAGCAGCCTTGCAGGAAAAAATGTCACGCGCCAACCCGTTTCTGGCTACGCAATCCGCCCAGATTGCAGCCGCCGAGGCCAACCGTCGCCTAGTGGAAAAGAACCGCTATCCGGATGTCACGCTCGGCATTGCCCCGATCCAGCGCGGTGGCGCTATCGACAGCTGGGAAGCCATGGTCGAGGTCAACATCCCGATCCGCTTCGATACCCGCCGTTCACAGGAAAGTGAAGCTGGCGCCATGCTGGCAGCAGCGAAAGAACGTCAGCAGGCGATCTCCAACCAGGTGTCCGGAGAACTGCAGGATAGCCTGTCCGCTTTGGATGCCGCCCGCAAGCAGGAGCAGTTGATTGTAGACACCTTGCTGCCGCAAGCCGAATTGACATTTCGTTCCGCGCTGGCGGGCTACGAGGCAGGCAAGGTGGATTTTGCCACGCTGCTGGACGCCCAACGCGCCATCAAGCGTGCCCGTCAGGACAGTTTCAAGGCACGGGTGGAGCAGGAACTGCGCATCACAGACATTGAGAAATTGGTGGGAGAAGAACTATGACGGAAAGGGATCCCCGTGGGATGACCGAAGGAAATCCGCGCGGGAAGAAGCGTTCCAGCATCTGGATCGCCATGGCATTGATCGGTATGACGGGAATGGGTGGTGGCATCGGCTACTGGCTGGCCATGCACAAGGGCGCACAGCAGGAACCGGTGGTTACGGCTCCAATCAATGCTGAGCGCAAGCCCCTGTATTACCGCAATCCGATGGGCTTGCCGGACACCTCTCAGGAGCCCAAGAAAGACGCTATGGGGATGGACTACATCCCGGTGTACGCAGATGAGGAGCGAGATTCCGGTGCCAAGAACCAGATCAGGATCAGTACCGAGAAAGTCCAGAAGTTAGGTGTGCGTACCGAGGTTGCCGCCATGCGCGACCTGTCGCGGGCGGTGCGGGCGGTGGGGCGATTCCAGCTTGATGAGCGGCGCATCGCCAGCGTCACAGCCAAGTTCGACGGCTATATCGAGAAGCTCTACGTCAATGCGACCGGCCAGCCGGTTCGGCGTGGCCAGCCGCTGATGGAAATCTACAGCCCGGAACTGGTATCCGCGCAGGAGGAATACCTGATTGCCTGGCGCGGGCGGCAATCGCTCAAGCAAGGGACCGACGAGGCGCAATCCGGCGTCAGCCAACTGGCGGAAAGCGCACTCAAGCGCCTGCACAACTGGGATATTTCGGAGGCGCAGTTGCAGCGCCTGCAGCAGGAGGGGAAATCGACCCGCACGCTGACCCTGCATTCCCCCGCCGGCGGCGTGGTGCTGGAAAAGGCAGCCCTGCAAGGCATGCGTTTCATGGCAGGAGAGCCGTTGTTCAAGATTGCCGACCTGTCGGCCGTCTGGCTCATCGCCGATGTGTTCGAGCAGGATCTGGCGCAAGTAGCGGTCGGCCAGAAAGTGAATATCCGTGTCAATGCCTACCCTGACAAGGAATTCAGCGGCCGTGTCGCTTACCTCTACCCCATGGTAAACCCCGAGACGCGTACGGCCCAGGTGCGCATCGAATTGACCAATCCCGGCGGCCTGCTGCGACCGGACATGTACGCCAACGTAGAACTGGCAACTGGCGCCGGAAAAACGGCAGTGCTTTCCGTGCCGGATTCAGCAGTCATCGACAGCGGCGTGCGCCAGATTGTTCTGGTGCAACTGGCGGATGGCCTGTTCGAGCCACGTGAAGTGAAGCTGGGGCGTCGCGGCGACGGGTATGTCGAGGTCATGACGGGCGTGACGGACGGTGAGAACGTCGTGGTGCGCGCCAACTTCCTGATCGACGCGGAAAGCAACCTGAAGGCGGCGTTGCCCCACAGCGGGCATGGCAGCACGCCCAAGCCGGAAAATCCGGCGCCATCTAACGAACCTTCAGGCCATACGCAGTCCGAGCCTGTTGCTGCCAATCCCCATGCTGGCCACTGACGGAAGGATGCCATGTTAGCCAACGTCATCGAATGGTCAGGCCGCAACCGTTTCCTGGTGCTCCTCGCCACTCTGTTCGTCGTCATTGCCGGCATCTATGCCGTGATGAAGACCCCGCTCGACGCCTTGCCGGATTTGTCCGACGTGCAGGTCATTGTTTACACCGAGTATCCAGGCCAAGCACCGCAGGTGGTGGAAGATCAGGTCACCTATCCGCTGACCACAGCCATGCTGTCAGTGCCGAAGTCCAAGGTGGTGCGCGGCTTCTCATTCTTCGGAGCGAGCTTCGTCTACGTGATCTTCGAGGACGGTACCGACATCTACTGGGCGCGTTCACGGGTGCTGGAATACCTCAACTCCGTGACCGGGCGCCTGCCACGCGGAGTGACGCCCACACTGGGGCCGGATGCAACTGGCGTAGGCTGGGTGTACCAGTATGCCGTGGTCGCCAAGGATCACACGCTGGCTGAACTGCGGACGCTCCAGGACTGGTACCTGCGCTACCAGCTCACCAAGGCGCATGGCGTGGCTGAAGTAGCTTCGGTCGGCGGGTTCGTGCAAACCTACCAGGTCACCGTGGATCCGGTGAAGCTGAGGGCTTATGGCATTTCGCTCTCCCGTGTGTCGCAGGTCATTCGCGACAGCAACCGCGATGTCGGCGGCCGCGTGGTGGAGATGGCTGAAACCGAGTACATGGTGCGTGGTAAGGGCTACCTGCGTGGCGCAGCTGACATCGAGAAACTGGTAGTCAAGGCGGATCGAGGCACGCCGGTACTGATCCGCGATATCGCCCGTGTGGAGCTGGCACCGGACGAACGCCGCGGATTGACGGAACTGAACGGTGAAGGCGAAGTGGTCTCCGGCATCGCCATGGCGCGCTACGGCCAGAACGCGCTGGAAGTCATCCATAACCTCAAGCAGAAGATCGCCGAAATCTCGACCGGCCTGCCAGAAGGAGTAAGCATCCAGACCGTCTATGATCGTTCCGACCTGATCCACCGCGCCATCGCAACCCTCAAAAGCACGCTGATCGAGGAATCTATCATCGTTGCCCTGGTTTGCGTCGTGTTCTTGCTGCATGTACGGAGCGCGCTGGTCGCAATCCTCATGCTGCCGGTCGGTGTGCTGATCGCCTTCATCGCCATGCGCCTGCTGGGCATGAATTCCAACCTGATGAGCCTAGGCGGCATCGCGATTGCAATCGGTGCCATGATCGATGCGGCGATTGTCATGATAGAAAACGCGCATAAGCACCTGGAACGGTTGCCGGAAGGTCATACCAAAGCCGAGCGAGCGAACGCCATGCTGGCGGCGTGCAAGGAAGTCGGCCCGGCACTGTTCTTCTCGCTGCTCATTATCACCGTGTCCTTCCTGCCGGTGTTCACGCTGGAAGCGCAGGAAGGCCGCCTGTTCTCGCCGCTGGCCTATACCAAGACCTTCTCCATGGCGGGCGCGGCATTGCTCTCGGTGACCTTGGTGCCGGTGCTAATGATGCTGTTCATCCGCGGCCGCATCCTGCCGGAAGCCAGGAACCCGGTGAACCGCCTGCTGATATGGCTGTACCGGCCCATCATCGCCGGCGTGATGCGCTGGAAGAAACTGACCATATTCATCGCGCTGGTCGGGCTCGGAGTTACGCTGTATCCAGCTTCCAGACTAGGCTCCGAGTTCATGCCAACGCTCAACGAAGGCACGTTGCTCTATATGCCGGCATCACTGCCCGGCATGTCGATCACCAAGGCTGCCGAGTTGATGCAGACCCAGGACCGCATCATCAAGCAATTCCCCGAAGTCGAATCGGTCTTCGGCAAGGCCGGGCGTGCCAATACGGCCACCGATCCGGCACCGCTGGAAATGTTCGAGACCGTCATCAATCTCAAACCGGAATCGAAATGGCGCCCCGGCATGACCACCGACAAACTGATTGCCGAGATGGATAAGGCTCTGCAGTTCCCTGGAGTTGCCAATGCTTGGACCATGCCGATCAAGGCGCGTATCGACATGCTTTCCACCGGGATCCGCACGCCCATCGGCATCAAGGTGTTCGGCAAGGATCTGGGTGAAATGGAGCGGCTGGCCAAAGAGATCGAGGCCGTGGTCAAGCAAGTGCCTGGCACGACCAGCGCTTATGCCGAGCGCATCACCGGCGGCTATTACCTCAACATCGAACCGGACCGCGACCAGTTGGCACGCTACGGCTTAGCGGTCGGCGATCTGCAGGATGTGATCGGGACGGCCCTGGGGGGCGAAATGGTGACTACCACGGTGGAAGGGCGTGAGCGCTTCGGCGTCACCGTGCGTTATCCACGTGAACTGCGCTCGGATCCGCAACAGATTGCACGAGAGGTCCTGGTGCCCACGATGGGGGGCGCCATGGTGCCGCTGGGTCAACTCGCCAGGATCGAGATCGCCAAGGGCTCGCCTGGCATCCGCACAGAGAACGCCTTGCTATCGGCCTATATCTACATCGATATCCGCGACCGCGACATTGGTGGCTACGTTGCCGATGCCAAAAAAGCAGTCGCTGCACAGGTCAAATTCCCGCCCGGTTATTACATCACCTGGAGCGGCCAGTTCGAGTTCATGGAACGTGCCATCGCCAAGATGAAGATCGTCATCCCGGTGACATTGCTGACCATCTTTTTGCTGCTCTACCTCAACTTCAAGCGATTTACCGAGACCTTCATCGTCATGCTCTCGGTGCCGTTCGCACTGGTCGGCGGCGTCTGGTTGATGTGGCTGCTCAACTACAACCTGTCGGTCGCCGTCGCCGTGGGCTTCATCGCTCTCGCCGGGGTGGCGGCCGAAACCGGCGTGGTCATGTTGATCTATCTCGATCATGCATGGGAAGAGCTGAAAGCCAAACGCCATGCCGAGGGAAAGAGCCCATCGGTATCCGATCTTTATGAAGCCGTCATGGAGGGAGCAGTGGAACGGGTGCGTCCCAAGATGATGACCGTCACCGCCATCATGGCCGGCCTGCTGCCTATCATGTGGAGCAGCGGCGCCGGTTCCGAAGTGATGCGCCGCATCGCCGCGCCCATGGTGGGCGGCATGGTGTCCTCCACGGTGCTGACGCTGGTCGTGATCCCGGCTATTTATGCGCTGGTTAAACAAATATCGCTTGGTAACAAAGGAGGCTCGAATGCCTGAAATCATCCCCAACCTGCACCCCATGTTCGTGCATTTCCCCATCGCGCTGGTTTCACTGTCGGCGTTATTCCATGTGGCTGCAGTGGTGACACGTGACAAACCGCGCGCCACCCATTGCGCCATCCTTGCCCATACCACTTTATGGCTGGGTACGCTGGCAGCCTTGCCCACCATATTCTTCGGCTGGCAGGCTTTCAATAGCGTCAACCACGACGAGGCCTCGCATGCCGCCATGCTGGTCCATCGGGCATGGGCGCTGGGTACCTTGGCCGTGTTGCTGGTCTTGGCTGGGTGGGACATCTGGCGCAACAAGGTAGATGCTCGTCCCGCCGTGTGGTTTGCCGCCGCGACGCTCGGTGCATGGGGTCTGGTAGCCACGACCGCCTGGCACGGCGGTGAATTGGTGTACCGGCATGGACTGGGCGTAATTTCACTGCCTGCATCGGAGGGCGATCATGGCCATGGGCAAACGCATGAGCATCCGGATACCAATACGACGAGTACCGATACGCATGAAGACGGGCATAGCCATGACGATCATCAACACTGATTGGAAGGCGCCATGAAAAAACCGATACGCATTTTTTCGTTAACCCTATTGTTGAACTCGGTGGAGTGAGGGGTATGTCTTCCGGACAGGGCAAGCATTGTAGGGTGTGCGGGAATCCGATACCTGCTCTGCCATATGCGCATGCTGGCAGCGACTACTGCTGCGAATCCTGTTACTTGCAATCGCAGTCCAGTCGGGTCGGACATATAGAACAAATCAAGTCAGATGCTGCATTGGTGGAAGCCCTGGCCTCGGCCTTAGACCTGCGGGAGCATGAGACTGGCCTGCATTCCAAACGGGTGGCCTGCCATACCCTGGAATTGGCCAGGCATGTCTTTCCCGATGAACCTGAGCGGCTACGTCAGGTTTACTGGGGCGCCTTGCTGCATGACATCGGGAAGATCGGCATTCCGGACGCGATCCTGCTCAAGCAAGGTCCGTTGACCGATGGAGAGTGGCAGGAGATGCGTACCCATCCTGAGAAGGGCTACCACATCGTCTGCCAGACTCCCGGCATGCAGGAAGCTGCAGATATTGTGCGCTGTCATGAGGAGCATTTTGACGGTTCCGGCTATCCGCATGGTCTGAGTGGCGAAGAGATTCCCTTGGGCGCGCGCCTGTTTGCCGTCATCGACACACTGGACGCAATGACTTCGGACCGGCCTTATCGGAAAGGATTGGACTTCGATGCGGCGAAAACGGAAATACAGCGCATGTCCGGGTCTCAGTTCGATCCATATGCGGTGAGGCTGTTTCTCGATGCGGAGCAAGTTTTACGTGAGATGGTGTCGCTCAAGTGCGGGAAGGCTTCCGCGCAGGATATTTTGTCAGTTTAACCATAGGAGGACAGGTCATGGACAGATTGAACCCTTGGCGCGTAGGCAGTGCGATGGCACTGACAGCCGGAACACTCAGCCTGATATGCGCTGCTGCGGTCATGTTGTTCCCGGAGCAGACGGTCGCCTTTGTAAATTCATGGACCCATGGGCTGGATCTCACCGTGCTCAGGAGCGGCAAGCCGATCACGTTGGAGAGTCTGGGTTACGGGCTATTCAATGTCACGCTGACCGGATACCTGATCGGCGTGCTGTTTGCCGGCTGCTACAACCTGGTGGTCAGGTGCCCATTCTGTCGTTAGCGACGACTAGACTTTAACGAAAGGAAAAAACATGGCTATTGATCCTGTATGCGGCATGACAGTGGACGAGAAATCCGCTACGGCAACCACGGTCCATGCGGGCAAGCACTGGTATTTCTGCTCGACGAACTGTCAGCATGAATTTGAAGCCAACCCGGCCAAGTATGCGGGGGGTAAAGATGCGGCCAAGGAGAACTCGCCCAATCACGATCACAGTCATGATCATGGACATCACGATCACCATGACATGAATGAAGCCAAAGTACCGAAATCCGCCAAGGAGATGGCCAAGGATCCCATCTGCGGCATGGTGGTGGATAAGGCCACGGCGCTGAAATCCGAGCGCGCCGGACGCACCTACTACTTTTGCAGCGTCGGTTGCCAGAAAACCTTCGAAAATCCCGAGACCGAACTCAAATCCATGCGCACCCGGGTCATGATCGCGCTGACCGGCGTGCTGGCATTGGCCATCATGCGCGCCGGAGCATTCATTGCGCTGGCCACTGGTGCCACCATCGTCACCTGGGTACCGATTCCGGCGTTGCCCTGGTTTACCTGGGGCGTATGGCTGTTCCTGCTGGTCACGCCGGTGCAGTTCATCGGCGGCTGGAGTTTTTACAAGGGTGCCTGGAGCGCGATACGCTCACGTTCCATCAACATGGATTTCCTCATCGCGCTGGGCACCTCGGTAGCGTATTTCTACAGCGTGGCGGTGCTGTTCTTCCCCGAGGTACTGCCGGTCAAGGTGGAGGAACGCAATGTCTACTTTGAGGTATCCGCCGTCATCATTGCCTTTGTGTTACTCGGCAAATACATGGAGGAAATCATCAAGAAACATTCCTCCGCCGCGGTGCGCAAACTTCTGGACCTGAAGCCTGCCACCGCTCGTGTGATACGGGAGGGCCAGGAGATGGAAGTGCCGGCGGAAAGCGTCATGGTAGAAGAAACCGTCGTCGTCAGACCGGGAGAAAAGATTCCCACCGACGGCACCGTACTGGAAGGCGACTCTTCGGTGGACGAATCCATGCTGACCGGCGAATCGATGCCGGTGGAGAAAACCATAGGTAGCCCGGTGATTGGCGGCACGCTCAACCGCACCGGGATGTTCCGGTTCAAGGCAACGCGCGTGGGCGCTGAAACCGCATTGGCGCAGATCATCAAGATGGTGGAAGAAGCCCAGGCATCGAGCGCACCCATTCAAAGATTAGCGGACAAAGTCACCGGCTATTTCGTGCCTGCGGTGGTGGGAACCGCCTTGCTCGCATTCATTGGATGGTGGCTGGCGGGCAATTTCCCGCAGGGGCTACTTGCCTTCATCGCCGTGCTGATCATCGCTTGTCCTTGCGCCTTGGGGATCGCCACTCCGGCCGCGCTGATGGTGGGGGTCGGCAAGGGCGCCGAAAACGGCATCCTGATCCGTGGTGGCGAAATCCTGGAGCGCGCGCAGAACCTCAATGCCGTGGTGTTCGACAAGACCGGCACGCTGACGAAAGGCGAGCCTACCGTCACCGACATCCTGTCGCTGGGAGATGCTACCGAGCAAGAAGTGCTGCGTTTGGCGGCAGCGGTGGAGTTCGGTTCGGAACATCCGTTGGGCGAGGCTATCGTACGTGGCGCGCAGCATCGCAATCTCGATATTCCTGCCGTAACCGGTTTCAATGCCGTTCCAGGGCATGGCATCCGGGGTGAGGCGGAAGGCAGAAAGATCCTACTTGGCAATCGCCGTCTGTTTACGCAGGAGTCCATCGACATCGCACCGGCCGAAACTCATCTCGTGCGCCTCGAAAGTGAAGGCAAGACCGCCATGCTGGTCGGTGTGAACGGTGCGCTGGCAGGCATCGTCGCAGTGGCCGATACGCTCAAGCCAGAGGCGCAGGAAGCGGTCGCCGCATTGAAGGACATCGGGGTCGAAGTGGTCATGCTGACCGGCGACAACCGTCGCACGGCCGATGCCATCGCAGCGCAGCTCGGTATTACCCGCGTCATCGCCGAAGTCCTGCCGTCCGACAAGGCCCATGTCATCCAGGATTTGCAGAAGCAAGGTAAGGTGGTCGCCATGGTGGGCGACGGCGTCAATGACGCCCCGGCATTGGCTGCAGCCGACATCGGAATCGCTATCGGTTCCGGCTCGGATGTGGCCAAGGAGACTGGCGGCATCATCCTGGTGAAGAACGACGTGCGTGATGTGGTAGCCGGGATCAATCTGTCCCGCGCCACCATGCGCAAGATCAAACAGAACCTGTTCTGGGCCTTCATCTACAACTCCATCGGCGTACCGATTGCGGCATTTGGCTTCCTTAACCCGATCATCGCTGCTGCCGCGATGGCTTTGAGTTCACTGTCCGTAATCGTGAATTCGGCATTACTGAAACGAGCAAAGTTGTAAGCCAGCAAAAATGGATAAGGATCGCCTGAAAAAATGGACATGGATTTGCCCATTGCTGGGGATCGCAATGGCGGCTGCCGTGCTTGTTTTGTGGGGAGTGTCGTGGTGGACGGCCCTGCTGGCGGCCCTCATGCTGGTTTGTCCGATCATGATTCTGTGGGGGTTGATCGCTCTGGGCCGGGATCCGCACCAAAAAACCGGTACTAAGCCGGATTCGTTATGTTGTCGCAATTCAGATGAAAAAGGAGACCATCATGACTGATGAACACGAAGAGCATCACATTTCCAAGGGGCGGTGGATTTTTTACGGGTTTCTCGCGATCGGCGGTGTCCTGCTATTCACGGAGCATCGCGCCCATGTACTGGGCATCCTGCCTTATTTGTTCCTGTTGGCGTGCCCGCTAATGCACCTGTTCATGCATCACGGGCATGGCGGCCATGATCACCATAATCACCACTCTGAAACCTCTGAAGGAGTGAAAAAATGAGCGCGTCGTCACCTGCCTATGGCCTATGGTCGCTGGTCATCATTAATTCCCTGGTATTCATCATCTTCGCCTTCAGTTTCGCCAAGCCGCAAAGCAAGCGGGACTGGCGCTCGTTCGGTGCGTTCTCGGCCTTCATCGTAGCGCTGTTCACCGAGATGTATGGTTTCCCGCTCACCATCTACCTGCTGTCAGGATGGCTGAGCAACCGTATTCCCGGCATCGATCCGTTCTCGCATGATGCCGGACATTTGCTGGAAGACCTGTTCGGCTGGGGTGGTAACCCGCATTTCGGGCCGTTCCACCTTGCCTCCAATATTCTAATCGTGGCAGGATTCTTCCTGCTGTCTGCATCTTGGAGAGTGCTATACAGAGCGCAACGGCGCCATACCCTGGCGACAACGGGGCCTTACGCAAAAATTCGGCATCCACAGTACGCCGGGTTCGTAATGATCATGTTCGGATTTCTGTTGCAGTGGCCGACCATTGTGACCGTAATCATGTTCCCGATTCTGGTATACATGTATGTCCGGCTTGCCGGTACCGAAGAAATAGAAGCCTACGCTGAATTTGGTGAAGAATACTCGGCATATACGGGACGCGTACCGGCGTTCTTTCCAAAATTTGGATAGATTTCGATCCGTAGAAAAGGCTGAAAATTGCCTTTCCGCGCGCACTTACGGTAAACTTACCACTATGAGCCGTTTCATCCGCCGAATTGCCTTACTACTGATACTTGTCTTTACGGCAAACGTACAGTGCTGGGCGTTCAATATCGGCGACGAGATGTCTCATGATCTTGCTGGTCAATCCCCGGTTGTGATGCAGCATACGGGACCAGCCCAGTCTGAGTCGCACAATTGCAACCAAATGGGCCACCATTGCTGCCATGCCTTGAATCATCTGCTGGGTCAGGTCAGTGATGATTTTGCAGTAGGTCAATGCGCCACTCCAGCAAAACCGTTTTCTTTTTTAGCCGAAGACGCGGCATCCCGCTCAACGGAAAACATCTACCATCCTCCCCGCATTCCTTCTCTGACCTAACCTAATTTCCGGTTGTGTTCCCGCGCAGGCGTTGTCCTGCGCGGCTGAGAAGGAGTTTCAAAGTGTTTGACTTTACTGGTTCTGCCAGCGTGCATCGCACGTTGGCGCTGTTGCGCAATTTTATTGGCGCATCACTATCTTTTTTCATCCTGCCTGCCATGGCCGCACCATTGACACTGGAACAGGCATGGCAAATCGCCGAACAAGCAAATCCGGCGCTACGTTCAGCGCAGGCTAATATCGGCGCTTTCGAAGGAGCTGTGACGGATGCGAAGGCAACGTTATGGAATAACCCCCAACTGTCAGGCGAGGTTGTACGCCGCCGCATTCCTTCATCGCAGAATGCCAGCGAATGGAATATCGGGATCACCCAGACCTTCGAGCTCGCGGGCCAGCAAGGCTTTCGCCGCGAAGCTGCGCAGCAGGAGCTTGAGGCAGTCAAAGTCGGATATGAAGAAGCACGACGCCAACTTCGCGCCGAAGTTGAACAGCGCTTTGTCCGGGTTCTTGGATTGCAATCCCGGATAGGTATTGAAGTCGATACCATCCGGCTGATCCAGGGGGCTTCGGAAGCGGTACAGAAACGGGTTCGCGTCGGCGAGGACACCAAGCTCGAAGGTAATCTTGCTTCCGTCGAAGTCGGGCGCGCCAACAATCAGATCACCATGCTCAAGGAGCAGCTGATTCAGGCGAAAGCCGAGCTTGCGACCTTATTGCAGTTGCCGCCGGATAACCTGCCGGAAGTCGTCGGCGACCTGCAAGACAAGCCTGCGGCTTATACATTGAATGACCTGCTGACCAGTGCTGCCAATCGGGCGCAACTCAAGGCGCTGGAGCATCGGCGGGAAGCCGCCAATAAACGGCTATCGCTGGAGCGGGCCGCCGTCTACCCCGATGTCACGCTGGGACTGAGCGCCGCGCAGGAAGGCCCGTCCGGTGCCCGCGAAAATCTCATCGGACTCAGCGTCTCAGTCCCGCTTCCGCTATTCCGTCGCAACGCCAGCGGCATCAGCCGTGCAATGGCCGATTTGACCCAGACCGACATTGAGAAGGCTACCGCCGAAAGAGAAGCCAAAGCCCAGGTTGTCGCACTCTGGAGCAAATTGGAAAGCATGCGGGAACGGGTCAAAACCCTCAACACCATGATCCTGCCCAGCCTGGAAGAAAACCAGCGCCTGGCAACCAAGGCGTTCAAAGCCGGAGAAATCGGTTTGGTCGATCTGCTGGTCGTCAGCCGCCAGGCGATTGACGGCCGCCGTGACGGACTCGATGCACTGGTGGAGTTTGCTCAAACCCGCGTGGCGCTGGAACAGGCCGCAGGCTGGCCCAATGCGGCAGTCCCGGAGAAACAGGATGCCTTGCCGGAAACCCGGCCCAAACAAATGACGGAGCAACAACAATGAGAATTTTAAACCACTATTTTGCATTGGCCTTGGCTGCTTGGATGGTTCTGGCCGTTGCCGGATGCAGCAAGACCGAACAGCCGCAATCCGCCCCTGCCAAACAGGAAGTCCCAGCGGCATCCAATGAAAAAGTCGCTCCAGCTTCCAAAACAGAGGAAGCTAAGACCGCTGAAAACAATATCCTGAAGCTGACCGGTGCCGAGATGGAAGCTGCTGGCATCAAGGTCGAGGATGCCGACGAACAGGACGTGCATGACCATATTGCCGTGACGGCGACAATCCAGCCCAACCGTGACAAGCTGGCGCATGTGGCGCCTCGCGTATCCGGGCGCCTTATCAAGGTTAACGCAAGTCTTGGACAGCAGGTAAAACAAGGGCAGGCGCTGGCCCAACTCGACAGCATCGAACTCGGAGAAGCCCATTCCGCCTACCTTCAGGCAGCCAGCGAAGCGCGCCTGGCAGAAGCCAATTTTGCTCGTATCGATAACCTTTACACCGAGCAAATCGTCACGCAGAAAGACTACCTGAACGCGCGGGCCGAGAACGAGAAGGCAAAAGCCGCATTGCGCGCTGCCCGCGACAAGCTGCGAATGCTGGGCATCGCCCCAACGGAAAGCGGCTCTGCCGTGTCCGGCTTTGCGCTAACGGCCCCGTTCTCCGGCACCATCATCGAGAAAGAGGCTGTCCTCGGCGAACTCGCCCAGCCGGACAAGTCGCTGTTCACAGTCGCCGACCTGTCGGTGGTATGGATCGAGGCCGACCTGTACGAAAAAGACTTGAGTAAAGTGAAGCCTGGCGCGGAAGCCGTTGTGACGCTTAGTGCCTATCCGGAAGAAACGTTCAAGGGCCACCTGACCTACATCAGCAGCACCGTGGACAAGGAAACGCGCACCGTGAAAGCGAGGGTTGAAGTACATAACCCCGACGGGCGACTGAAGCCGGAAATGTTTGCCAATGCGGCCATTGCCGCCGCATCCACGAGCCATGCCATCGTTGTCCCGCCCGATGCGGTCGTGCTGATGCAAGGCATCCCCTCCGTGTTTGTACACGGCGCCAATGGCTTCGAGCCACGCAGCGTCGAACTTGGAGAAAAACTGTATTACGGCGTCGTCGTCAAGTCCGGCATCAAGCCTGGCGAACCCGTAGTCGTCAAAGGTGCTTATGCCCTCAAGGCACGGGCTTTGAAATCGCTGATTGGCGAAGCGGATTAAACGGGAGATCACATGTTAAACAGTATTGTTGATCTATCCCTGCGCTACAAGATGCTGGTACTGGTGGGCTTCGTGCTGCTGGTAGTCTTCGGTGTACGCGCATGGCAGCAGGTGCCGGTGGATGCGTTCCCGGATGTCACCCCTGTGCAGGTGAATATCTATACCGAATCGCCAGGACTGGCAGCCGAGGATGTCGAGAAACTGCTGACCTTCCCGGTGGAGACCGCGATGGCCGGGTTGGCCGGGGTGGAGGAAATTCGTTCCGTTTCGCTATTCGGCCTGTCCTACGTCAGCGTTTATTTCAAGGATGACGTGGATATCTACTTCGCCCGGCGACTGGTGGGGGAGAAACTGCTGGAAGCCAAGGAACGCCTGCCCCAAGGCTACGGCGAGCCGGTGCTGGGCCCGAACACCTCCGGTCTCGGCCAGGTGTTCTGGTACACCATCGAATCCGCCGATAAAAAGCTGTCGGCGATGGACCTGCGCAGCTTGCAGGACTGGAATGTGCGCCTGATGCTGCGGACGGCTCCCGGTGTGGATGACGTGATGTCCTGGGGCGGTCAGGAGAAGCAGTTCCAGGTGATGATCGACCCGCAGAAGCTCATCAAATACGGCCTCACCTTCAAGACCGTCATGGAATCCCTGACCGCTAACAACAAGCAGGTCGGCGGCCAATATGTGAACCTCGGCCAGGAACAGTATCTGGTGCGCGGGCTGGGGCTGGTGGCGGACAGTCGCGACATCGGCTCCATTGTGGTGGCGCAACGCGAAGGAACGCCGGTGTATGTGCGTGACGTCGCCCAGGTGCAGGAAGGTCCGGCGCTCCGCTTCGGAGCAGTCACCCGTGACGGTAAGGAAGTCATGCTCGGCATGGCCTTGTCCCGCATGGGCGAAAACGCCCAGAACGTCGTCGATGCGGTTAAGGCCAAGATCAAGCTCGCCCAGCAGGCGCTGCCAGCAGGCGTGTCCATCATCCCGGCTTATGACCGCACGGAAATCGTGCAGAAAGCCGTCAAGACGGCTGAGGATGCGTTGATGGAAGGCTCGATCCTGGTCGCCATCGTGTTGTTCCTGTTCCTCGGCGAACTCCGTTCTGCCGTGGTCGTGATCGTCACGCTGCCGCTGGCCATGCTGATTGCCTTCCTGCTGATGCAGCACTTCGGACTTTCGGCCAACCTCATGTCGCTGGCGGGGCTTGCCATCGGTATCGGCATGATGGTGGACGGTGCGGTGGTGATGGTGGAAAACGGCTTCCGCTTGCTGTCCCATCACGGTAATCGGCCAGTTGACCGGACGCATGTCATTCTCAAAGCCGCGCACGAAGTCATCAACCCGATTGCGTTCGCCATTCTTATCATCATCGTGGTGTTCCTGCCGTTGTTCTCACTGACCGGGTTGGAAGGCAAGCTATTCAAACCCATGGCGCTCACCATCACCTTCGCCATGGCAGGATCGTTGCTGCTCACCATGACGCTGGTACCGGTGCTGTCGGCATTGATCCTCAAGCCCAAGGAAGAGAAGGACACCTGGCTGATACGTGGTGCCAAGCGCATTTATCTGCCGCTTTTGGACTGGTCGCTCGACAACAAGAAAAAGGTCGTCGTCGCAGCACTGGCCCTGCTGGGGGTATCCGCAGCGCTATTCCCGCTGCTTGGCAAGGAGTTCATGCCGTCATTGCAGGAAGGCGCGATCATGTTCCGCGTCACCAGTATTCCTTCCACATCGCTGGAGGAGTCAATCCGCATCTCGCAGCAAATTGACACTGTACTCAAGCAGAACTTCCCGCAAACCAAATCGGTGCTGGCCATGATCGGGCGGGCGGAGAAAGGCGAGACTGCCGATGTCAATTACATGGAAATCCTGGTCGATGTGAAAGCCGCAAACGAGTGGCCGGAACAAATGCCGATGTCCGAGTTGTCGGAAGCCATGCAGCATAAGCTGGAGCAGGCCATCCCGACCGTCGTTCTGGCCGCGACCCAGCCGATCCAGATGCGGGTGGAGGAACTGATTTCCGGGGTGCGCGCGACACTGGCGCTCAAGGTCTATGGTACCGATCTCACGACACTGGATCGCCTGGCCGCAGAACTGCAAGGCGTATTGGGCAAGGTGCCAGGCGTCGCCGACCTGTCGCTGGAAGCCAATAAAGGCAAGCCGCAACTGGTACTCAAGGTCAATCGCCAGGAGGCGGCACGCTACGGCATCAACGCCGATGAGATTCTGGAGGTGGTGCAAGCCGGTATCGGCGGCAAGGCCGTCAGCACGCTGATCGACGGCGTGCGGCGCTTTGATATCGCGGTCAGGCTGGATACACCATTCCGCGACAGTGTGCAGGCAATCTCCAACATTCCCATTCGTACCCAGGACGGTGCACTCGTACCGTTGTCGCGTGTGGCATCCGTCGAAATGGACGAAGGTTACTCTTTCGTGCGGCGCGAGCAGTTGCAGCGTTACGCCGTGATCCAGATGGACGTGAAAGGCCGGGACGTTGACGGGTTCGTGAAGGAAGCAGAAGCCAAAATCCAAAGTCAGGTGAAGTTGCCTGACGGTTACTGGATCGAATGGGGCGGTGCTTTCGAGAACCAGCAGCGTGCGATGACGCGACTGGCGGTGATCGTGCCGTTGACGATCGGTTTGATTTTCATCTTGCTCTATACGGCGTTCAACTCGCTTACCCATGCCACGCTGATCATCGCCAATGTGCCATTCGCCATTGTGGGCGGGGTATTTGGCCTGTTCCTGACCGGGCAGTACCTGTCGGTACCGTCGGCCATCGGCTTTATTGCCGTGTTCGGGGTAGCCATGCTGAACGGCATTGTGCTGGTTTCGTTCCTCAACGAGAGACGAAGTCAGGGCTTATCCATCCGTGAAGCCGTGCGCCAGGGAACGGCGCTACGGTTGCGCCCGGTGCTGATGACGGCGTCGGTTGCCATCCTCGGGTTGATCCCAATGCTGTTGTCGCAAGGTGTTGGCGCCGAGACCCAGCGACCACTGGCCACCGTGGTGGTGGGCGGATTGTTCACTTCCACGGCGCTGACCCTGCTTCTATTGCCGCTAATGTATGAGTGGGCGGAAACACGGCGCGAACAAAAATAGGTGGCCACTGCTAGCTGATGAGGCGGCCGGAGTTAACGCTCCGGCCAATCTTCCCATGAATGGAGAAAACACATGAAAGAGATCAAGGCATATATCCACAAACATCGCATCGCCGACGTGATCCAGACGCTGAAAGAGTCCGGCCATCTTGACGCGGAGGTTGGTTGCAGTTGCCACAACTTGTTTGTCCATGCGGGGCATGGCGTATTGAAGTCGTCTTATCAGCAGGAGCAGCACTACTCAGTTGATCTGGCCGAGTCGGTCATCGACGAATACAAGCTGGAACTGCTATGCGACGAGGGCCATGTGGATGACGTAGTTGCCGTCCTCAGACAAGCCACCCATACGGGAGCAAACGATGCGGGTTGGATTGTTGTATCGGAAGTTACTTCCGCCATCCCGATTCCATAAAATTACTATTATGCGAACTTAGTCCAACACATCCAACGGAGAACAAAATGTATTACATCGTAGAAAGCAATAAAACGTTCGAGGCTGCTTCAAATGATCTCGAATTGGCTGTAAAAGAAAATGGCTTTGGTGTTCTTCATATTCACAATTTAGGTGCAACACTCAGAAGTAAGGGCATCGACTTCCAAGAAGAGTGCAAAGTTTTCGAAGTTTGCAATCCAGGACAGGCTTCTAAAGTTCTTTCGGTAGACATGCGCTTAAATATGGCTTTACCGTGTCGTATTTCTGTTTATACCGAGAAAGGTAAAGTTCTAATCGGTTATGTCAAACCAATAGAAATGCTCGGTGCTTTATCAAACGATTCATCACTGATTCAAATCGCAAATGAAGTTGAAAATTCGATGATTAAAATGGTCGGCGATGCTAAATAAACGTCCACATAACAATTTGCTCATGGTCGTCCGATGAGCTTACTGGACGGCCGTGCAGTTGCCCCTTAGCAAGGCGTTAGACCCTTCAGAAAGGGATCATTTCTATGAAATCGCTACCGATAATTTGGCAGAGGCTCGTGAGCTCAGGCGGAAAGACGTGTGATCGCTGCCATGCCACGTATCAGGAAATTCAGCGGGCCATCAGTAAACTCAAGGAAGCGCTCCGCCCCTTGGGCATTGAGCCAACCCTTGAGATCAGAGAAATAGACGAAAAATCATTCAAGGCC
The DNA here is from genome assembly GCA_964511385.1 of uncultured Methylophilaceae bacterium. Taxonomy (GTDB): domain Bacteria; phylum Pseudomonadota; class Gammaproteobacteria; order Burkholderiales; family Methylophilaceae; genus CAILHX01. Next base: position 35,393 of record CAZEFE010000005.1, read on the forward strand.
AACCCCTCCGAGTCCAACCGCATTTGGATCGCGGGCAGACCCATAGAAGAATGGCTCGGCGCGGGAGTCGGGAGCAGTCGTTGCTGTTCTGTTTGTGGCGAATCCGATTGTCGAACAGTAGAGGTAGGGGGAACTACGTTCGAGGTTATTCCCGAGAAACTCTTTCTGAAAGCTGCTTTGGTCGCTGCCTCTCAGTTGTTGGACCCCGCACCGAAAGCGCCGCCGCGTTAAGGTGAGTATCGGTGCGGCGAGTCCTGAGCTTAGTATTGCGGAGTGATGGCATCTAACCTCCGCATCAACACGAACTCACGCAAATCTGGCAATTACATTGTTGATAGCAAGCAGTTGAAGTTCACCTTGTCAGACTGACTTCACCCTATATCCGCCCGACAACCGGGAATAAGGCTCAACTGAAATGGTTGGGCCTTATGTGCCAGGTAACCATCGGCGGAACCAAGCCAGTGTTCTTACCGAGGAGGTTGCATCCACATTTCATGTTGATGCCGCATCATATGGTCCATCATCATCTGCTGCATGGGCATGTAGTGATCCATCATGTACTGGCGCTGTTTCATTTGTTCGGGACTCAGATTGGAATAATAATCGTCCATATCCCCCCAACCCATCATGTGCCCACCCATCATCATGTCATGCCCCATTCCTCCCCCCATACAGCCACCCGGCCCCCACATCCCTTCCATCATCTGCATGTTGTTCTGCATGGTAGACCAGTGATCCTTGAGCAGTTTCTGCCGCGTCTGCGGATCCTTTGTCTGATGAATCTTGTCCATCTCATCCTGCATCTTTTTCATGTTTTCCTGTATCTGTTGCATTTGCTTGTCGAATTCGGCGACATTCGGTGCATTTTGTTGCGTTTGCGCACCTTTTGAGGGCACCGTTTTATCGGCTATTGCCGACGTGGCTGACAATGCGGCGGCAACCAATGTTGCTATCAAAGCTGTCTTTTTCATTTCAAAATCTCCTTCAGTCTGTTCTGCATCAAGGGAAATATCCCCCTATCTCCGTAACAGCCGGAGTCCATTTGCCACAACCAACAAACTTGCTCCCATGTCGGCGAAAACCGCCATCCACATCGATGCTTGCCCGATTAACGTCAACACAAGGAATACCGCCTTGATGCCGAGTGCGAGCACGATGTTTTGGGTCAACACCGCGGCAGTGGCCCGCGATAGGTTTACGAAGGCGGGAATCTTGCGCAGGTCGTCGTCCATCAGCGCAACGTCAGCCGTCTCGATGGCGGTGTCCGTGCCAGCAGCACCCATGGCAAAGCCAATATCTGCGCGAGCCAACGCAGGAGCATCATTGATGCCGTCACCCACCATGCCAACCTTGCCACCATTCCCGTTAGTCAGGAGCTTTTCAATGGTTTCGAGTTTGCCTTCAGGAAGCAGGTTCCCCCTTGCCTCATCAATCCCCACCTCTCGGGCGATGGCTTCAGCCGTATGGGAGTTATCGCCGGTAATCATCAGTGTTTTCACGCCAAGGGCATGCAAATCCGCGATAGCCTCACGGCTCGTTGCGCGTACCGTGTCAGCGACAGCGAATATGGCGAGCACTCCGGTCTGGTTAGCCAACAGCACTGCGGTTTTGCCTTGGCGCTCCAAAGGGAAAAGTTTGGCCTCGATTTCCGCTGAACACAGCCCCAGATCCTCCATTAACTGATGATTGCCGAGTTGATACAAATGACCGTCAATGATGCCTCGCACCCCACGACCAGGAATGGCAGCAAAATCGGCTACTTCGTGGAACACCACCCCCACCTCAGTCGCAGCATGGGCGATAGCCAGTGAAACTGGATGATCGGATCGCATGGCGAGACTGGCAGCCAATGTGCGGGTTTGATTCGCATCCCCGCTCAGAGCGATAAAGTCGGTCTGTGCTGGCTTGCCGTGTGTAATCGTGCCGGTCTTGTCGAACGCTACCGCAACCAGCTTGCGACCCTCTTCGAGATAGACGCCGCCTTTGATTAAAATGCCTTTGCGAGCCGCAGCAGCAAGGCCGCTGACTATGGTGACTGGGGTCGAAATCACCAGTGCGCACGGACAGGCAATCACCAGCAACACCAACGCCTTGTACACCCAGTCCAGCCACGCCGCACCGAAGGCCAGTGGAGGCACAACAGCTACCAGAAGTGCGAGTCCGAACACGGTCGGTGTGTAAATCTTGGCAAACTGGTCAACAAAGCGTTGTGTCGGTGCGCGGCTACCCTGTGCCGACTCGACGGCGTGAATGATCCGGGCCAGAGTTGAATGATTCGCTTCCGCCGTTACCCGATACTCGAATGAGCCTGCCTCGTTGATCGTGCCAGCGAACACACTGTCGCCCTCGGCCTTATCCACCGGCAGGCTCTCGCCGGTGATAGGCGCCTGATTCACGGTAGAGCGTCCACTGGTCACCACGCCGTCGAGTGCAATCCGCTCACCGGGCCGCAACCGTACCACAGCCCCCAATGGCACGGCCTTGGCTGGCATCTCCAGCCAGCTTCCATCCTGCTGGCGCACGGTTGCGGTTTCGGGCGTGAGACTCATCAAGCCCCGAATTGCGTTGCGCGCCCGGTCGAGCGACTTCGCCTCTATCACCTCGGCCAAGGCAAAGAGGAACATCACCATCGCCGCTTCCGGCCAGTGCCCAATGGCTATCGCGCCGGTCACGGCAATCGACATAAGCGCGTTCATATTCAGATTACGGTTCTTGAGCGCGATCCAGCCTTTTTTGTAGGTCGGCAGGCCACCTGTAAAAATCGCCGCCAACGCGAGTAGCAAGACGGCCCAGTGATTCTCACCCATGAGCCAAACGAAGACCTCGGCCAGCATCGCAGCGACCCCGGCAATCGCCAACGGCCACCAATTGGTCTTGGGTAATGCTTCCTCTGGTGTAATCGCATCCGACTCAATTTTTGCCTCAAAGCCGATAGCCTTCAAGGCGGCCACAATCGAATCCAGCGAATCAGGTGCGTGTGTTACGGTCAGGCGATGCTGCATCAGATTGAAATCCAGTGCTGCCACACCGTTCATGCCGGTGAGCTTATTTCTGATTAAGCCTTCCTCGGTGGGACAGTCCATGTTGTCGATGCGGAATAGTGTCTTGCTGGGGCCGACAGGGGATGGTTCCATCAGTGGTGGCGGCACGGATGAACAACCGCATTCGCTGGCTTTGCATTCGCTCATGATCGATTCTCTATGTTTGGTTATGCTGCTTATTTAATTACCTGTAGCAACTACAGAGTCAAGCACATAATATGTGGAAACAGTATTTATCCTACCGTTAATGGTGAGTGACATGAAAATTGGCGAACTGGCAAAGGTCACTGGTACACAAATAGAGACCATCCGCTATTACGAGCGAGAGGGGTTGCTGGCCTCGCCAGCGCGTACCGAGGGCAACTTCCGTATCTACGCAAACGTTCACGCCGAGCGGCTGTCGTTCATCCGCCATTGCCGATCTTTGGACATGACGCTCGACGAGATTCGCATTCTGCTGCGATTCAAAGACGCGCCCGCTGAGGACTGCGGTGAAGTGAATAAACTGCTGGATGCGCACATCGGCCATGTGGCTGCACGCATCAGAGAACTTCGTGCGCTGGAAAAACACCTCAAGAGCTTGCGTGAACGATGTCATGAGGGCCGAGACGCAGCCCACTGTGGCATCCTGAATGAGTTATCACAGCCTTCGCCCCCCGGAGCGAATCACGCGAGGGGGCAAGTGCATGGCATGCATGGTGGCGTCAGTGCTCGCAAAACCTAAACAAGCATATAACGGCATCGAGACGATTCAAACAATGCCTGACAGGACGTGGAGAGATCGAGTGTCCGCTTCTTACCGCCCCAAAGCGGTCGTTCATGACTACATCCCAATCTATACTAACTGTTAGGCATGAAGAACTAGATGTTTGAACTCCCCATTCTCTTTTTTGCAGCATTTACCGCCGCCGCCATTTCAGGCGCAGCAGGATTTGGAGGGGCACTTTTGCTGTTACCGTTACTGGTCGTAACCGTAGGTGCAACGCAAGCTGTTCCACTGCTGACCATCGCACAATTTGTCGGCAATCTTGCACGGGCCAGTTTCGGTTTTTCGCACATTCAGTGGAAACCTGTAGGACTGTTTCTGCTCGGGGCTATTCCGTTCAGTATTTTGGGAGCACTTTCATTCGTCCAATTACCAAAGGACTTAGTGACCCGTTCTATTGGAGTAGCCATTCTGTTATTCGTGATACTCAACTATTTTGGCGCGTTGAGGATAAAAGCCAGTCCTGCACTCTTGGTCGGTGGTGGAGGATTGGTCGGATTTCTGTCCGGGCTGGTAGGTAGCGCTGGTCCGCTGGGAGCCGCCATCTTTCTTTCGCTGGGGTTGCCTCCCGTAGCCTATATAGCCAGCGAGGCGGTGACTGCACTCACGATACACGGCGTAAAGACAGTCGTATACCAGCACTACATTGCTCTTGATCGGGAGTTCGGGTTTTTGGCAGTACTCATGGGAAGTGCGATGATTCTGGGAACGTGGTCAGCAAAGCAAGTCATTGAACGCATGTCTCGGGAAAAATTCCAGCGATATGTAGCGCTTCTGTTGGTTGTTATTGCCGCCTATATGGTGATTCATGGCTGACAAGCCGTAACATTACGGTCAGATGGGGACGTACAAAAGCGCGCAGCCTCTTAAACCTTTATGTTGACCGTCTGCATTGGGTCGCTTAGAGACCGTCATGTGTAATGAATGCCATCCAGATGAAAGTGGACGCCGATTGGATGGTGTTTAGCTGACAATTGTCGGCCAAGAACGGATGCTCGATTATTTTTCCCATAGCGGGCACTCTTCACATTATTGGTCGTCTGGTGTCAATCTGAACAGGCGGCCGCTCAACACCCACTTATGACCGTACGATAGCCCTTTAACGCTTTAAGGGTCATTTATTCACCTTATGTGATCGTTGTCATGGAGTATTTACACATAATAATGCAATATTTCAATAATTATTGTATTATGTTCGAATGGACAAATTAACTGCAACAACAGTATTCGAATCCCTCTCTTCCGGCGTACGCCTGGACGTCTTTCGCCTGCTGGTTAAGCAGGGCCTGGATGGCATGGTGGCTGGCGAAATAGCCAGCACCCTGGACGTGCCTCCAACCAATCTGTCGTTTCACCTGAAGGCCATGACACACGCAGGGATAGTCACCGTAACGCAAGAAGGTCGCTATCAACGTTATCGAGCCAACCTGGCGTTGATGGTGGATTTGATTGCCTATTTGACCGAGGAATGTTGCAGCGGTCAGGAGCAGTGCGTTCCCCATTCGATCTGCTCGGAATGTGCTGACCCGGTCACTGAAGCAAGCTGAATGAAAACCCTGCCCATCATCTGGCAGCGCCTGGTGAGTTCCGCCGGCACCACCTGCCCTCGATGCCACGGCACGGGGGAAGAAGTTCAACGTGCTTTCGAGCGTTTGAAATATGCGCTGGAATCATTGGGTGTAGAGCCCACCCTGGAGGTGCGTGAGCTTGATCAGTCCACCTTTGAAAGCAGCCCCACAGAGTCCAATCGCATCTGGATCGCCGGCAAGCCCATGGAGGACTGGCTTGAAGGCCAAGCGGGCAGCAGTCAGTGCTGCAATGAATGTGGCGACAACGAATGTCGAACCATGGAAGTTGGTGGTGAGACCTATGAGGTTATCCCTGAACAATTGCTGGTTCGAGCCGGTTTAATTGCCGCAACCTCCATGCTCGATCCGACAAATCCTGACAAATTTCCCGAAACCTCATAACAGAGACAAATAATGAACGTTCTATTCCTGTGCACGGGCAACTCCTGCCGTTCCATCCTCGGCGAAGCCACCTTCAACCATCTTGCTCCGGCTGGCTGGAAAGCCATGAGCGCTGGCAGCAAGCCGACTGGCTATGTCCATCCGCGCTCGCTGGTCTTGCTGGCGCGTGAAGGCATCAATACCGAGGGCTACCACAGCAAGTCCTGGGAGAACCTGCCGGCCACGCCTGACATCGTGATCTCGGTGTGCGGCAATGCTGCGAATGAAACCTGCCCGGCCTACCTCGGCCCGGTAACACGCACGCACTGGGGCGTGGAAGACCCTGCCCATGTGACTGGCACGGAAGAGGAAATCGATGCGGCATTCGTAAAGGCCTATTCCATCCTGCGCAAGCGCATCGAAGCGTTCTTCGCCTTGCCAATTGAAACACTCAAAAATGACAAGGCTGCACTCAAGGCGGCGATGGACAAGATCGCCGTCGATATTCCTTCGGAGGTATCAGCATGAAAACCATTCAAGTCTATGACCCTGCCATGTGCTGCAATACTGGCGTCTGCGGTACTGAAGTTGACCAACAATTGGTCAACTTTGCTGCCGATGTCGATTGCCAACAATCAGGTGGTGCGTAACTTCCTGGAACGTTCCGGTGACGAGGCATTACCGCTGATTCTGGTGGACGGTGAAGTGGCTTTGGCTGGCCGTTATCCGCATCGTACGGAAATTGCCCGCTGGGCCGGACTGGCTAAGCCAGCCATTGAAATCCAGCCAACAGCATCTTCCTGTTGCAGCGGCAGCAAGTGCTGCTAAGAGGCCCAATAATGAAATTCTTGGAGCAACCGCCACGGTATCTGTTCTTTACCGGTAAGGGCGGTGTCGGCAAGACCTCGATCGCTTGCGCCACCTCCATTCAGCTGGCAGAAAGCGGAAAACGCGTGCTATTGGTCAGCACAGACCCCGCCTCCAATGTTGGCCAGGTGTTTGGTATCAGTATTGGCAACAAGATTACCGAGATTCCGGCCGTTCCCAACCTGGCTGCACTGGAGATCGACCCCCAGGCCGCAGCTCAGGTTTATCGTGACCGCATCGTCGGACCGGTACGTGGTGTGCTTCCTGACACGGTGGTCAGAGGCATCGAAGAACAGCTTTCCGGAGCCTGTACAACCGAGATTGCAGCTTTTGATGAGTTTACCGGCCTGCTGACTGGATCCATGCATACCGAGAGCTACGACCACATCGTTTTTGATACGGCACCGACCGGCCATACCATCCGCCTGCTGCAACTGCCGGGGGCGTGGAGTGGTTTTCTGGAACAGGGCAAAGGCGACGCCTCCTGCCTGGGGCCTCTGGCCGGCCTGGAAAAACAGCGTGAACAATACAAGTCCGCCGTTGATGCGTTGTCTGATACCGAGCGCACCCGGCTGATTCTGGTGGCGCGTGCCCAGCAAGCCACACTGCGTGAGGTAGCGCGCACCCATGAGGAATTGGCTGGCATCGGGTTGAAACAGCAATACCTGGTGATCAACGGTATCCTTCCGCAAACCGCGACGGATGGAGATCCGCTGGCCGCCGCCATCCATGAGCGGGAGCAAGTCGCACTCACCGAGATTCCTGAAGTGCTTCGTAATTTGCCGACTGATCATGTCATGCTCAAGCCATTCAATCTGGTCGGTTTGGATGCGCTGAAGCAACTCCTGACCGGTACGCCGGAACATTGCTGTGTGGATATCGATGCCCCGATTGAACTGGACGAGCCCCGCTTGTCAGACTTAGTAGATGGCATTGCAGAAGATGGCCACGGCCTTGTCATGCTGATGGGCAAAGGCGGTGTAGGCAAGACCACGCTGGCAGCAGCTGTCGCCGTGGAATTGGCCCACCGTGGATACCTAGTACACCTCACCACGTCCGATCCGGCAGCCCATCTAACAGAAACGCTGGCTGGCTCCATGGACAACCTAACGGTCAGCCGCATTGACCCTCACGCCGAAACCGAGCGTTACCGTCAGCACGTCCTGGAAACCAAGGGCGCACAACTCGATGCGGAAGGTCGGGCACTGCTGGAGGAAGATCTGCGCTCCCCGTGTACGGAAGAGATTGCCGTATTTCAGGCGTTCTCACACATCATTCGTGAAGCTGGCAAAAAATTTGTAGTGATGGATACGGCACCAACCGGCCACACTCTTCTGCTGCTCGATGCCACGGGAGCCTACCATCGCGAAGTTGCCCGCCAGATGGGCAAGTCTGGCATGAGCTACACCACGCCCATGATGCGGCTACAGGACAGCAGGCAAACCAAGGTACTGATCGTGACTCTGGCTGAAACTACCCCGGTGCTGGAAGCTGCGAACCTCCAGGCTGATTTGCGGCGTGCTGGCATTGAGCCTTGGGCCTGGATCATCAATACCAGCGTTGCAGCAGCCTCAGCGAAATCTCGATTGCTGCGCCAGAGGGCCGCCAATGAATTACATGAGATTAATGCGGTGGCCAGTCAGCATGCACAGCGTTACGCAGTTGTACCCATGCTCAAACATGAGCCTATCGGCGTTGATCGCCTGCTGGAACTTTCTAATTTAAACCAGGGAGCTTGAAATGGCGGACAAAGTTTTTAATGTACTTATTTTGTGTACGGGTAATTCGGCTCGCAGCATCATGGCTGAGGCACTGTTTAACACCATCGGGAAGGGGCGATTCAAGGCTTACAGTGCCGGTAGCCATCCGGCAGGAAGCGTAAACCCATTTGCTATCGAGATGGTCAAAATTACGGGTTACCCGATAGAGTATCTACGCAGTAAGAATTGGGATGAGTTTGCCCAACCTGATGCGCCAGTCATGGATTTCGTTATAACAGTCTGTGACAGAGCAGCAGGTGAACTCTGTCCAGTGTGGCCAGGGCAGCCTATCACCGCCCATTGGGGTTTCGAGGACCCCGCTTCAGTCGAAGGAGCAGATGAGGAGAAACAAGCCAAGTTCAGGGAAATTTTCCGCCAGATCAGAAATCGCATCGACATATTCTCCTGCCTGCCATTGGAGAAGCTAGACAGATTCGCCATCAAGCGTGAAATGGATAATATTGGCAACACCAAACCGGAGTAATAAATGAGTGTGTTTGAACGCTATCTGACCCTTTGGGTTGGTCTGTGCATTGTCGCAGGCATCGTCTTGGGTCAATGGATGCCTGGTCTGTTCCAAGCTATCGGGCATATCGAGGTGGCCCAGGTCAACCTCCCGGTCGGACTGCTGATCTGGGTGATGATCATCCCCATGCTGGTCAAGGTGGACTTCGGTGCCCTGCATGAAGTCCGCCAGCACGTCAAAGGCATAGGCGTGACGCTCTTCGTGAACTGGCTGGTTAAGCCGTTCTCCATGGCGTTTCTGGCCTGGCTGTTCATCCGCAACCTGTTCGCACCCATGCTGCCCGCCGATCAGATCGACAGCTACATCGCCGGCCTAATCTTGCTGGCTGCTGCACCCTGTACGGCCATGGTGTTTGTCTGGAGCCGACTGACCAATGGCGACCCGCTATTTACGCTGTCGCAGGTGGCCCTGAACGACACCATCATGATCTTTGCCTTCGCACCTCTCGTTGGCCTGTTACTGGGCATGGCCTCAATCACCGTGCCCTGGGCGACACTGTTCACCTCGGTGGTACTGTACATCGTCATCCCGGTAATCATGGCCCAAATCTGGCGCAAGTCGCTATTGAAGAATGGGCAGGCGGCATTTGATGCAGCGATGACCAAGATTGGTCCGTGGTCGATAAGTGCGCTGCTGCTCACCTTGGTGCTGCTGTTTGCCTTCCAGGGCGAAGCCATTCTGAAGCAGCCGATGATCATTGGCTTGCTGGCCGTGCCCATCCTGATTCAGGTGTTCTTCAATTCCTCGCTGGCCTACTGGCTCAACAGGAGGGTAGGTGAAAAGCACAACATTGCATGCCCATCTGCGCTGATTGGCGCCAGCAACTTCTTCGAACTGGCAGTGGCTGCTGCCATCAGTCTGTTCGGCTTTAACTCCGGGGCAGCGCTGGCGACCGTGGTTGGAGTTCTGATTGAAGTTCCGGTGATGCTGCTGGTTGTGCGGGTAGTGAATCGCAGTAAAGGCTGGTATGAAAATGCCTGACGGCATTTTCATACCAGTGATCTTGGTACGCATTTCAACGGTTCTGAAACATGGAAGAAATTGGAGTCTTTGAGTTTTCGTTGATTCAGGATCATTCCGACTATATTGAGTTCTCGATCATTTACTGCTTTGGAGACCAACTTTGCAAAGTTGGGGGTATGGGGTGGGTCGGGCAGGAATTGGCCAATTACTACCTGAAGAATTTGCTTTTGAATAAAAAGCCAGCCTCAACTCCCGACATCGACAAGGCGGGCGTTATGCTCGAAGGCTACAGCATGAAGTTCCATTGTCCTGAGCTTGATCGCTTAACTCTCTCTAAAATACGGCAACACTGGAAAAAGCTTCGCTTTAGACTCATCAAGTAATCTGATTTTTTGCCACCACGATAGCTGGCAGGTTTGGGATGCGAATGCATGGCAAGTTTGCAATGCGAACACCCGGCAGCTTTGGTGAGAATATTCACCACAGCGAATGTGGCGACCATGAATGCCGAACCGTTGAAGTCGGTGGCGAGACTTATGAAGCCATACCAGAGCAGTTACTGGTTCGGGCTGGTTTGATCGCGGCAACCTCTATGCTAAATCCGACAAATACAGACACACTTCCCGAAAACTCATAAATTTACCGAGTGGGCAGCATCCACATTTCAACTAGATGCCGCTTCTTATAGAGTAGCCACTTTCAATCCGTTATGCGCTCATAATTACTGTGGAAGCGCCCCGACATGCAAATCTTTAACCGATATAGACGTAAGGAAATGAGTTCGGGGTTTACCAGCCGAGCCTGTGTTTAGTCTCGGTTTCTTGATGGCGATGATCGTCCTCGGAATGGAGGTAATTGTTTGTCGTGACCAATGAGTCATGTCCGAGATTATCTCGTACATGTCGTAGATCCATCGCGGTTGCCATATTGGAGCCTGCTGTGTGTCGCATCCAATGAGCAGATGCGGCTTTGAGTCTGCTGACTTGGTCGACTGACTCCGAACCACGCTTCCGCAGCCGGTCTGCCGTTTGATTGAAAATCTGTTTGAGAATCAGATGAACAGCGCTTCTCGTCATGTGACGCTGCTTGCCACCTATCGGTAATAGCAATGGGACGGCCTCGCCCTCAATGGGACTTAGGCCCAATCCCATTTCTCGCCGATAACGGCTCAACTCGACCATCAACTCGTTGGTTGCCGGCACAATGCGCGTTTTGTCGCCTTTGCCGGTAATTTCCAGCCACCACCGTAACTCCCCATCTTTGTCCCTACGACAAAAAAATCCTCCCATCGCATTCTGGATCACCTCTGATGCTCGGATGCCAGTGATATACAGTAATGAAAACAGCCAGCGCACCCGATGATAGTGCTCGCGCTCGCGATTGGTTTCCCGCGGCATATGCTCAATGGTCATTTTCACCTCGCTCCACAGATCCTCGTCCAAAAAGCGCGTAATCCTGGGCTTCGCCTTGCGTTGTCGCTGCCGTGATAATGAGAGTGGATTGCCGGCTAGGTACCCGGCATTGACCAACCAGGAAAACAGCGCGTTAAGAATTACAATGGCTTGGCGCTGGCTGGTAGGGGAGAGGGGGCCGGCAAATGGACGCCAGGTAGGATCGCCACGTGAAACCTTACGTTTCTTCATGATCCAACGTTCAGTTGGTTGCGGGTCAGCCAAAAAGCGCTGGTAGACCAGCAAATCCTCATGGCTCAATGAAGACAATGGTTTGCCTAGCTCGATCACCGACCACAGCAACAGGCGTTCGGCCTCCTTACGATAATTGTCGAAGGTTGTCTTGGTGTCGACGAAACGGGCGAGCCAAGCCTTGATGGCGTCTAGGTCTGTATTGGCCGTGATCTGCGGACGGTTGCCAGTCGCGCGATTAAGGCCTGAGCTACCGTCGTTGGCAGGAGTGAATCTAGCTGACTCTATGAGGGTAATCGCCGTAGCAACTGTCAATTCTGTATGCAAATTCATTTTTAGCCCAGCATTTTTGCAATGGCATCCCACGAACATTATTTGACATTAGAGTAATAATGTCAAAAATTACTCACAAAAAACAATATACATAACGTATTACGTTGTATTATTTAGCATCGCATCAGATTAATTGCCGCCATGAACATTTCCGCAATCAATGAACAGCAAATCCAGGCCGAAATTGATCATCTGAAAACCCAATTCCCCCAGACTCGTGATTTGTATCGCGAGGCATGCTTGCTGCTGTTTTTCCGCTACGGAATTACACCGACCGCCAACAGGCTTTATCAGTATGTGCGCAAGGGCAGCATGTCGGCGCCTGCGGACGCGCTCAATAGATTCTGGCTTGAACTCCGCGAGAAGAGCCGAATCCGTATCGAGCGCCCCGATCTGCCGGAACCGCTTAAGGAGGCGGCAGGAAATTTTGTGGCAACGCTTTGGACGCAAGCACAGGAAGCGGCACAAGCTAATTTTTCCGTTCAAATGGCCGAAGCGAATGAGAAGGTGACACAAGCACAGCAAGAGGTTGAGGCAATGCAGCAAGATATCTCAAGAATGAGAGCCGCACTAACAGAATCCCAGTCCGATCTAAAAAATACCCTCCAGAAGCTTTCTGAGACCGAGAAAAATCATGCAGCTGATATCTCCACCTTGGCGGCCTTGGAAAAATCGCTTAAAACGCTTCAGAGGGAACGCGACCATTTGGATCAGTCGCTTGAAGCTGCAAGAAAAGGGTTCAGCAGTGATTTGGATAAGGTAAATATTGCTCTGTCCAAGGCGGAAGAGCGGTATCGAGCACTGGAGGCCAAATCCCTGCTTGAAGTCGACCGTGAACGGCAACGTACGGTCAAACTCGAAATGGAGTTGAATCAGTCAGGTGATGCTCTGCGGGACGACAAAAGGCAGCATCTAAAAGAGCTAGCCTCACTGCAGAGAGCAAATTCCGACTTGAGGGAAAGACTGGGTTCCATGAATGGGCAATTGACCGAAGTTAAGAGGCAACAAAAGGAAACCACCAAGAAACTCAGCCTGACCGAGAAAAAACTAGCTGCGAAGTAACAAGCAGTGACGGAAGAGTAGAATGGGGTCTGACTACAGTTTTAGTGTAAAAGTAGCTACAGTTTTAGTGTTATGTACGTAGCAAGAAAGCGGTTCTTATTCAGTCTGCGCGGTATTTTACATAATATACATTATGCGAAGTAACTTGCTCTAGACCCGCGCCCATGTTGGAGTTAGCAACATGGACAAATTAGACTTGTTTGGTGAAGTTGTTGTTACCCTTGACGATGTTGAATTGTGGCTCGACGCTGTACCGCAAATACCGCGCGATTCACCACGGCGCAATTATTACGCTAAACATTGGGATGTCGCCAATAAAATAAAATGTGCAAAGCGTGACGGCTCATTTACAAAACTTATCAACCGGCACCTTGATAACCTTGCCTCCCTGCATTCCGGTCAGTCTGGCGTTGCCGATCTGTACGCGCCGCGTTTTCGATAGGCATGAAAAAAGCCTGGTTTCCCCGGCTTTTTCATTACATAAACCCTAGCCACATTTTTAACAGTTGCCACGCAAACCACGCCCAACCATAAAGCAATTGCCATACCTCAACATGCGAGAATATATATATGGCTACCAGCACCAGCGCCGCTTTTGTTGCCCCCCATTTTGACACTACAAGCACCTTTTCCAGCAAGTAGCCCCACACGAACAAAAAAGCCGCGAAACCGGCAAAATTGCTGTATTTTGGCGCAATTATCTCATCGACCAGATAACTTACCCCAAAAAGCACAGCGGCCAATAGTATTACACGCACAACGAAATTTTCACGCCAATCGAAACCCTTTTTCCCGTCCACAAGATTTTCGGCTTGCGCTATCGCGTTTTGCGGCGTTTTTTCGATTGCTTCCATATCCACCCCTTTGCACTTATTTTTAACGCGTCCAGAGTTCCAACGGCCATTGCCGCTTATTACACCCCCGCCTTTATGGCGGCGGCGGCGGTGTTGTGTGATGCAGCGCGTCCAGGTTGTTGCGCAAGGTGATAATGATATTATCAATCATCGGGTCAGTAAAAAAATTATCGTAGAACAGCCCGGCGCGGTGCTTTTTTCTGTAGCGTTGCTGCCTCAATTTGTTGAGCATCTGCGCCCTGTCCACCGGCAATAATGTGAACCCGCCGCGCCCTGCCAGCCCCTTGCCGCGTTGCACTACGTTGGCGACTTGCCTCCGCAAGCCGTTGGCGTGTTCGTAGTCAACCAGTTTATATTGCGCCAGTTCGTCGCCTGTCAGGTCCTTAACTGCTTCGTCCACCAGTTGATTGATTAGTGTGGTGAAGTCTTCCGTTGTTTGCAGCGTTGTGACGTTGACGCCCAGCGATTCATTGACGTTTTTTGCTGCAAATTTCCCCATCCATTGACGAAACCCCGCCTCATCTACTGTTTCCAGCTGCACTCCGCTAACTTTGTATATAGCATATTTCATATGAGTTACTGGTTCATATCCTGCCAACTCTCGCCAATCGTATTTTGGTAAATCATTAGCGTGAAGAACAGCCCAACCCATCGCCGCAGACCCTAACCAGTCCAGCTTTTGCCATACGGTCATGCCGCCCATGCTCAGCCTCGCCGCTGCCGCTTGAATCATGGCCGAAAACTCTTGAAACCACGCGGTGTTGCTTACGCCGATGCGTTGGAAAAAACGTGCCAATAGCCCCACTATTACACCCCCCCTCCGGCATTCGGATTGCCTGCCCCGGCCATCGCGGCATAACGCGCCGCGCGTAACACCTTGCGCCGCGCGATTATCGCGGCAATGGCTTCCTTTACCAGCTTGTTGTGTATCGGGTTTCGTGTGTCATAGCGAAGCTGTACCATAGGATGATTGCGCCGCCATGTTGCCTTTTGCTGCTTGTGCAGCGTGTTTTTGTGGCTGTTTTCTTTCAGGTAATTTGTGGTGATGGTGTTTGCCAGTTGCACCGCGCGGCTGCCCGACATCACTTGCAAAGTGCCAACCATTCCTGTGCCGTTGACCACCGCCCCGGTGACCATTGCGACAACTTCGGTTTTTAACGCTTCTGGCGGCCATACCGTGCTTATTTCCCAACCCGTGGCCTGTTTTATCTGTTTGCCGACAATTTTACCCGCCCACGTTTTCAACTGCTCCGCATGCAGGCCGTCAGGTTTTACGCCGACAACGTACCCCATCCATCCCAAAATAATGTCGTCTATCGTGCCATTCGCCATCAAATAGGCCTCGCTAAACATCTGATGCACGCCGGATTTTTCATATAAATCCTCAATCCAGCCTACCATGAACACCCACGCGCCCACCTCAACCCCTTTGCGATAAGTTTTTGTGTTGCGCACAGCCGCATAACCCCGCGCCAGCGCCGCCACAGCTTCGTCAATGATGCGCGTGACGCCGGAAACCGCCCAGCGCGGGATTCCCAGCGTTTCAAAGATTCTGAACAGATTGCCCACTATTACACCCCCTCCCTACCGCTTAAATCCGATTGCAGGGAAAACCCCCGATGCCGTAACGCATGTTGGGTTACTTGGCAAACCGTTTGACAATAAGTTGTTGGCTGGAGAACATTGCAAGAAGTTTTGCGGGGCAAGGTTAACCACCTGACCAGCACCCAGCGAAGGCAGAGCGTTTGACCCATGACCAGACACACTAACCGCCGCCTTGGATTGATAAGCCAACCAATACAGCACCCCTCCCTGAAAGTTGAAATTGTGCGCAGCTTCCCTTAACCCCGCCGTGCTGTAATCAATAACCACATCATCAAGCGGCACCCCCGGCGCATCGAATCCGTTAGCTTGCGCGTTACTGTAAATCGCAATCCGCCCGTAATTTCCAACCGCCGCCCCGGCACCGCTAACAGACACCGCAACACCTGTAAAACTCTCCGCTTCGTCAAACTGAATCGGCCTAAAAAGTAAATTTGTGCTTGTTGTTACCGAATTTGACGGAGCGCCAATCACATTTGGCGTCACATACAACCCCGGCACCCGTACCGCCAATTTTTCACCACCACCGCCAGCGCCAGCCGGTCCTGCTGGACCTTGTTGGCCTTGTGGACCTTGCGGACCTTGTGGACCTTGTGGACCCTGTACTCCCTGCAAAAAATGCACCGGAGGCTGCACATTCCAATCGCCAGCGTTTCGGCTGATGATGTTGTCTATCTCGACTTGCAGGAATGGCTGCTGTATCTTGCTTTGCAGTACCACCAGCTTAGTGATATGGCTGTCTGCCGTATCCGTGCCAGCCGACAAGCGCAGCAGGTTGCTATCCAGCCACAGCCGCGCGTTTTCCTCGCTTGCAAAATCATACGGATTGCCGCGAAAGCCTGTTAACACGTGGCCTTGTGCGCTTTGCAACTGCCACTTACCAGCCACCAGCACCGGCGAGAAAATCACGCCTTCATCGTGCAGGCGTAGCGTTGTTATCGGGCATGTATTCATTAGTTCAATTCCTCAATCTCAAAAAAAGACCCAGCCCGTATCTTGCGGACACCTGCCGCCGCCGTGCTGCCATATTTGAACCGCGCAAAGCCTGTTTGCGCCGCCGCGAACAACCCCTCGAAAACCACCATTGCCCCAACAATACCCGCGCTGAATGCCTGATTCATCGTGCCTACTATGTTAGTCGTGCTGTTGCGTTCGTAAATCCAGCCGTCAGCCCCCACCCCGCCATCCGTAAAAACGCCCATGTAATCTGTCGCGTTTCCGCCCAACACCATCACCATCGCCTTCACGCGGTAAAACTTCCCCGCCGTTACCGGCAGAGTGCATATTTCCGCCAGCACCGAAGTAGTCCCCACGTTGGTATCCGCCGCCAGCACCGCGCGGCTGACATTCGCACCGCCGCCCGAACCTGCTGGACCTGCTGGACCTGCTGGACCTTGTGGACCTTGTGGACCTTGTGGACCTTGTGGACCAATTTCCCCCGGTTCGCCCGTGTCCCCTTTTATTCCAGGTGAGGATGCTGGAGCCGTTGCATGCCATGCCCCCGCGTTGAACGAAAAAGCGTTGTCTATCTCGTTTTGCAGGTACGGCTGCACAAGCTCCACTTGCAGTTGTACAAGCCGGTTTATATGCGTCTGGCTGATTGGGACGCCAGCCGCCGCGCGGGTGAGGTTAGACGCAAGCCAGCGTTCAGCCGTTGCAGCGTCCACAAAGCGATAGTTGGCACCACGGAAACCGACAAGCACATTCCCGCTTTGCGAGTGCAACTCGTACAACCCGGCCACCATGACCGGGCTATACAGGTCGCCTTCGGAATGAAGCCGCATTGTGGTTAAAATGCAGGTTTTCACGGCTTATTTTTCGTCATTCTTGAAAACGTCAATTGCCCCGGCCAGCGTGGCACCCAAAGCAACAATTGCATGCGCCTGTTCAGGCGAGATAGACACGCCAGAAGCCGTTGCGAGCAAAGCAAAGCCCCGCCAAGTGCTAGGCTGTTTCAGTTGACGTTTCCCCCATTCGTAAATCATGCTACATGCTGTATTTCCCATTTTTCAATCCTTTTAAGTGTGTTTTTTGGTGTTTGACCGTTACGGGGGTCACAACCTCTTTGCAACCCCTTTCACAACTCCCGTAACGGTTCGCATTTTTTTTGCCCCGGCAATGCCTACAACTCGCAGTGGCACTTTTCCCGCAGTTTTCCGCGCCACCTGCCAGCCCATTTAAGCCCCACCTGTTCCGCGATTGCCCCGCACTTGTTAAAAAGTTGGTCGTTGTTCCATTGCGGCTTACCCTTCAGCATCGGCACCCAGTCAAATGCAATTCGCTTTTGGTGACTGGATTCCCCCCCGCGCAAATTGGTGACCACAACCCCCTTTTTTGTCCTGCCAAGCGCATACAGCGCGTCCTGCGCCTCTGCGTCCCGGTATGTGCAATAAATGAGGATTTCAATGCCTTGCTGCTTGCATTGAAACGCGAACTCTAGCGCCAGCTTTCGTGCTTCCGGCGTCAATTCGTCAAGTGAACGGCTGTTTATCATGTTGATTCAGGCTGCCGGGCGCGAACCCGGCAACCTGCCCCCTTTTTTAGCCGGTGATAATTGCGGTCAGCCGTGCGATTTCCGCCGTGTAGGTGTTGACGTAGCCCTGCACGGTGTTCTTTTCGAGCACCAGCGCGGCATAACGCGCTTGCAGCGCCGGGTGGGCGGTGCCCAAATCCCAGCCCAAGCCAACCGCAGCCGCGACTGCGTTTGTTGCGTCAGTCAGTCGCAGTTGCGCCGCCGCTTTCAGCTTTTCGGCGCTGGCTTTCTTCTTGGTAGCGTCCGCGATGGGGTCGGTGGGCGGCACGTAAACCTTGGCCGTATCCTCCACGTCCGGGATAAACACTTTCAGGTCATTGACGCCTTCGAGTGCGCCGTTAATCCACTGAATCAGCTTGTCAACTTCGCTGAATACCTTTACCTTGCCGCCGTCATCCGCCGGGGTGTACACCACATGCGGCGTAGTGGCATCTCCGGTGAACACTTTCACGTCAGCGCTGAAAGTCAGCGTTTTGGGGTTAACAATTTTCAACGTGGCTTCCACGTTGCCGTTGAAACCGAGAGAAGCGGCGACCAGCGCCATTTTCACGGTCTTTTGATGCTGGCGAATACCAGCGAGAGAGTAAGTCATTTTGCAGCCCTTTCTGATTGGTTAGCGGGGTTATTCCCGTGGCTTGCACTGTATGCGCGCGCGACTTTCTGAAAGCCGCGTACAGTTATTTACACAAGTCCGAGGGGGCACGGGGCGAAGCCCCGCGCCGAAAAACCAAACCACTACACCCGCTGCCAGTGTTCCCGGTCATTGATTGCCACGCGCACCCCAAAGCGTTCACGTACGCCACGGTGAAAGCGCCGCACCGTGTCGCCGTAGCGCCCGGCTATATCCTCGTAGACAACCAGCAAGGCAACCGCCCCTTCATGCGGCGAAACATCCAGCCCGCCCAGCGCTTCAATAAAGGCCGCATAGCTGGCCTTAACCTCGCCCCGGCGTTGTGCCGCCTGCCACGCGCAAAACACCGCATGACCCGCCGCCGCCGCCGCGAACCCATCCACCCGGCGCAACTCGCGCCAGATGGTGACGAAGTGACCCCCTATCTGCTGGAATTGGCGAATGCGCCATGTACTCGCCCACGCCTCCACCCGCGCCGCCAGAGATTCACTGCTGGCCTCCGCTTCGTCTGATTCCTCGCCGTGGATGCCGCCGATATTCTTGGCAACGTACTTCATGACGTAACCGGTTGCCGTGCCCTTGGCCGGGTTGATGCGAACGAATTTGACGCGGTTTTCCGCCGCGCCCGGCTCATTGCCGTTATCCGCCAAAAAGTAAGCCGTGATGTATGACCTAAGCGCGGTTTCGGCAAAGCCGCCTCCATGAAACAAAACCATATGCCAATGCGGCGTGCCGTCATGGTGCGGCTCCGAAACGCGCAAGCCGTACACCCTCACACCCACCCGCGCCCATGCCGCGCGAACACGCGCCCAGCATTCGGTCAGATATTTCTGCGCTTTATCTGGCGTTGTGCCGTCATACTTCGGGTTGCGCTTTCCGTTGTGAAGCATGGCATGCATCCTAGCCGGGCACGTCGCAGTTACAAACGTGCAAACATCGCCACGCCGCGCCGCCAATTCCTCAAAACCTCTAATCCGTGTCATCAACTCATTGCGCCTGTTTTCCTGATTAGCCATGCCAGCCGCCGCCGCCGCTTGCAGCGAAATCACCTCGCCGCTTTCTTGCGAAACCAACTCAATATCCGCCATCAATTGCGCATTGCGCCGCAACTGTTGGCCGCGCCGGTCTAGCGTGTCATCGCTGCAATACACTTCACCCCGCGCATGCACCTTATCCGCACCAATCGCCGCATGCTCCCGCGCCTTGGCATGGCTGTTGCGCAAGTTGCGCAACCACCACACCTCATCCACCAGCCGCGCCCGCTGCTGGTTCTGGTCAAACTCCAACGGCAAGCGCACCCCGTAAAAAACGCAAAGCTCATGGCAGCAGCGCAGCCCGTTAGCTAACTTCGTACCGCGCAAAAACCCATCCAGCGAATCAGCGAAAAACGAACGGCAGCGGAAAGCGCACTCATCCGCCAGCATTTTCAGGTCATCATCATTCGCCGCAATGTCTATTTTTTCCGACAACGGCGCGACCAACCCGCCAAGCCAGCGCATCGCCTCCACGATTGACGCCTTCGACAATTCCGCATACTTTTCCCGCGCTTGGCTTTGCCACAACCGAGGCAACCGCGCGAAATACCCCTCCGCAACCAGCCGCATATTTTCGGCTGGTGAACGCTTCAAAAATGCACGGGTTTCTGGCTTCACAGTTCCACCTCCCACCCGCACACCTCAAGAAAGCGTAGCGAATCAAAGGTTGAATCATCGACTTCGATCTGATGCGCAAAGGCGAACACCAGCGCCCCGGCGCTATCGTCCGGGGTGCCCTTTTCGGTAAACAGTGAAACGGTGAGCAGCAATTCGCCGCTAAAAGAATCGAAGGCTATAGCCTTCACAGTGCCGCGCCGCCCTTCAAGTTCTGGACGGCTGGAATTGAAAACAACCCTTGTAAATCGCGTGGCTAGCGCCATGATGAACCTTTCTAAAGGTTCACCAAAAAAGCCCGTTAATGCCCTGCTCTATCCCTCATTAACCTGGCGCTAGTCTTTTACATAACTTACTCCGCTGTTTATACATTATGCGAAGTAACTTGCTGAAATAATACGAGGCATGCCGCCTCGTATTATTTGATTACTCGTTAAAGTACGCTACGTTCTGGCAGCGATCATTAACAAAGGTCAATTCCACTTTGCTGAACGTATGTTTTGCATCGGACTTCACGAGGTTTTTGTAGTACCACATCTCAACGCTGTCTTTTTTGGTGTTGTCCAGCGTACCGAATTTCTGCACGGCTGCTTCCGCACCAGATGGCTTGCTTGCTTGCGCTTTGCTGACAGGTGTTCCCAGCAAATCGGTAATCTGCTGTTTGGATTTATTGCTGATGAGTTTAACGAAACTGGCTTCATCATAGGTTTTCTTACCAGTCTTTTTTGAACTGGTTTTTTTGCCAGAGTCTGCAGCCATATCGGCTGAGTACCCGGGAGCTGCACTCAACGCCATCGAGGCAGCAATGGCGATAACGCCCATCAGTTGTTTCATGTGCATAGGTTGTTTCCTTTAATAAAGTAGGTGAATTATCGCACTGGCAGGATGTTCATGCCAAATCAAGCCTGAGTCCATCGTAGGCGACCTTTATATTTTCAGGGAGCTGCGCCGACAAGGTTTCATATTCCAGTTCGTGCGTCATATGAATCAGATAGGTTATTTTAGCCTTGATAAGACCGGCGTATTCAAGACTTTGTTCCACGTTGATATGGGTATTGTGCGGCCGGGTTCTCAAGCAATCCAGCAGCAGTACATCCAGCCCTTCCAGGAGTGCCATGGATTCTTGCGGAATGGCGGACACATCCGTCAGGTAAGCAAAGTTCCTGATGCGCCAACCCAGGATTGCGGCCCTGCCGTGCGTGATCGGAATCGGCGTGACGCGTTCGCCACAGGTTTCGAACGGCTCGTTAACCACATGGGCGCTTAAGGTGGGTAGCTCCCAGTTGGCGTGTGGTTCTCGCAAGGCATAACCGAAGCGCGTTGATATGTTTTCAATGGTTGGCGCATTGCCATAGAGCGGTATCTGGGTATGCTGGCGAAGACAAAAAGCCCGCAGGTCGTCAATGCCGTTCAGATGGTCGGCATGGGCATGGGTATACAATACGGCATCCACCCGCTTCAGCCCTTCCCTTAGGGCTTGTGTGCGCAGGTCTGGGCCGGTATCAATCAGAATGACTTGTCCGCTGTCGGTTTCGATCGCGGATGAGCAGCGGCTTCTGTTGTTGCGTGGATCCCCGGAGGTGCAGGTCGCGCATTCGCAGCCAATCTGCGGTGTGCCGCTGCTGGAGCCGACACCAAGCATAATCAGTTTCATGATGGCATGGCGTGCGAAAACAGGCGGAAAAAGTTGGCACTGGTGGCTTCGCCTACTGCATCCAGCGCAATGCCGCGCAGGCAGGCGATTTCTGCAGCCACATGCCGCACGAATGCCGGCTGGTTGGTCTTGCCGCGGAACGGCACCGGTGCCAGATACGGGGAATCCGTTTCGATCAGCATGCGCTCGAGCGGCACGCGTTGTGCCACGTCCTTGAGCGCCGTGGCATTCTTGAACGTCACAATCCCCGAGAATGAAATGTAAAAACCCAAGTCAATGGCTGCTTGCGCCACTTCCCAGCTTTCGGTAAAGCAGTGCATGACGCCACCTACCCGGTCGGCGCCCTCTTCTTTCATGATTCTGAGCGTATCTGCGGCGGCGGATCGGGTATGGATAATCAGCGGTTTCCCGGCAGCAATAGCTGCTTGAATGTGGGTGCGAAACCGCTGCCGCTGCCATTCCAGATCACCCTGCAGCCGGAAATAATCCAGCCCGGTTTCACCTATGCCTATGACTTTGGGGTGCCGGGCAAGCTCAACCAGTTGCTGCGCACTAGGTTCCACTTCGTTTTCATAATCCGGGTGCACCCCTACCGTGGCAAACAAATTGGCATGCTGCTCCGCAACCGCCAGCACCTTGGGGAAATCGGGCAGCGTGACGCTGATACACAAACCATAACCAACGTCGTTATCGCGCATGGCTGCCAGTACCGAATCCAGATTGTTGGCCAGTTCGGGAAAATCGAGGTGGCAATGAGAGTCAATGAACATAGGCATTACAGCTTTGCAGTAAAAATCTGGGAATACTTTAGCAGCAAGGCTTCTAGCTGCAACTCCGCATTCAACGGGTGTGTGGCGTGCGCTCTGGCTTCATTCAACTGGCGTTGAAAATCCAGCAGGCGGCGCATGTCCGCCCGCTTGGCCAGCGCTTTCAAGGCAGCCAGGTGCGCCGGATAATACCGCACCGCATCACTCAGCCGAACACTTAACAAGTCATGCACCCATTTCTGTAACAATTGTACGGCGGTGAGCAGCCCTTCCCTACCCCAGTGCGCTGCGGCAGAAAATGGATCGATATTGGTCGCCTGCGCCAAATGTCTGGCAAATGCCTCGGTTTCTGTCCGGCTTGTTGCATCGCCGGCCTCCTGTGCTAGCAACGGTGACCCGCCGGCATGCGCCAAGCAGAACTCCGCGTCGCTAATGCCCTTGCTTGCCAGCCAGGACAGCACTTCCTGCCGCGATGGCCGCTGCATCGTGATTTTATGGCAGCGGCTCCGGATGGTGGGCAGCAGCCGCTGCATTTGGTGGCTAACCAGCAGGAAAACGGTACCTGGCGGCGGCTCTTCAAGCATCTTGAGCAGCGCATTGGCAGCCGCCATGTTCAAGCTCTCAGCCGGGTGCAGCAAGACCACGCGCATCCCGTGGCGGTGCGAACTGAGCCCGACCATATCGTTCAGGGCGCGGATCTGGTCCACCGTGATAAAGCTCTTCTTTTTGCCTTTGCCGGGAGATTCGGTTTCGGCATCCGTTTCTGTCCGGTCTTCCGGCTCCACCATGCGGAAATCGGGGTGGTTGCATTGCTCCAACCAGCCGCAGCTCAAGCAAGTGCCGCAAGCGAGACCTTCGGATCGCGGCGATTCGCACAGCAACGATGCCGCTAGCGCTTGGGAAAAATCCAGCTTGCCGATGCCTTGCCTGCCATGCAGCAGCAAAGCATGGGGAAAACGGTCCCGCATGGCAGACAAGCGCTGCCACAGATCAGCATTCCACGGATGTAGCTCGGTGATATTCAAAACGATGCCAGTATGCTGCCCAGCTCGGTTTGGATGTCTTCCAGCGGGCGGTTTGCGTTAATGACCCTGAATCGTTGGGGAAAATCGGCAGCCCGCTGCAAATAAGCGGCACGAATGCGCTCAAAAAATGGCGCACTTTCCTGCTCGAAGCGATCCGGGTCGCGGGCGCCCGCCAGTCGGCGGCAGCTGACTTCTACCGGCACATCAAACAGCAGCGTCAAGTCCGGCTGCAAATCACCCTGTATCCAGTGTTCCAAGGTTTTAATCTTGTCGGCTTCAACCCCGCGGCCACCATGCTGATAGGCAAAACTGGCATCTGTAAACCGGTCCGACAGCACCCAGTCGCCTCTGGCCAGTGCGGGTTTGATGACTTGTTGCAGATGCTCACTGCGCGCGGCAAACATCAGCAGTGTTTCGGTTTCCACATGCATGGGCTGATGCAGCAGCAGTTCTCGCAATTTTTCACCCAGCGCGGTTCCGCCAGGCTCGCGCGTGAGGATAACCTCGTGGCCTTGAGCGGATAACAGGTCCGCAATAAATGGGATGTGCGTGCTTTTACCGGCACCGTCCACGCCTTCCAGAGTAATGAATCTGCCGCGCATGCTATTGTTTACCCAGTTGGAACCGCGCCACGGCACGGTTATGTTCATCCAGCGTTTTTGAAAAGAAATGGCTGCCGTCGCCTTTGCCGACAAAATACAGGTATGGCACACCGTCAGCCGGATGCAATGCTGCTTCGATGGCTTCGATCCCCGGCATGGCAATCGGTGTTGGCGGTAAACCGTTGCGAGTATAGGTGTTGTACGGCGTGTCGGTAAGCAAGTCCTGCTTGCGCAGATTGCCATCGAAATGTTCACCGAGTCCGTAAATCACCGTGGGATCGGTTTGCAGGCGCATGCCGATTTTCAGGCGGTTCAGGAACACTCGCGCAATAGTCGGCCGCTCAGAGGCTTTCCCCGTTTCCTTTTCAACAATGGAGGCCATCACCAACGCCTGGTATGGGTTAGCATAAGGCAACCCCGGCGCCCGATTTTGCCACGCAGCCTCCAGTTTATTTTGCATCGCCTGGTAAGCGCGCTGCAGAATGTCCAGGTCGGTCATGCCGCTGCTGAAATAATAGGTATCAGGGAAAAACAACCCTTCCGGGTGGCGTTCGGTTGCACCTATCCGATCCAGTATTTCTTCGTTGGTCAGCGCCATGCTGACATGCTCGATATCTTCGCGACGATTCAGTTCCTCGCGCACTTGGCGGAAGTTCCAGCCTTCAATAAAAGTCACCCCGACCTGCGAAACATCCCCGCTCGTCAGTGCTTCAAACAGGTCATACGGCGTTGTGCCGGTAGTCACCAGGTAGTTGCCGGCCTTAAGTTGGGACGCGCGGCCAGTCAGCCGCGCCATCACTATGAAACCCCAGGGTTCTTTCAGGATATTTTGCTCAACCAGTTGTCGCGCAACCGTGCGGATGTTGCTGCCGGATTTGACAACCAGGGTTTGCGGGCTCGGCTCGAACGTCAGCGGCGTTTCCGTGTAGTTCCATAACCAAGCGATACTGGCCGCCAGCAGCGCCGCAGCAAAAAAGAATAATCTAGCCAGTGATTTCATGATCGCTCTCATCATCCAACTGCAGCAGCGTGCGCAGGTGGGTGGCCAGCACGCCTAGCGGCCAGGTAACGCTGGTCAGGCTTCTGACCTGCATCGCGCCGAACAGGCTGTTGCAGATGATCACTTCATCGGCATCCATGAACTCCGACAGGCGCAAATGGCGAATTTCCGTGGCGTATCCCAGCTTGGGCGCGATTGCAAGCACGCGATCCCGGGTCACGCCTGCCACACCGCACTGGCTCAGGTCCGGGGTCACCAGGGTGGAGCCAAAGCGGGCAAACAGGTTGCTGCTGGTGCATTCTATGACGTCACCGCCTTCATCCAGCATCAAGCCGTCCATAATGTGGGCATCAACCCATTCCATGCGCGCCAGAACGTTCTCCAGGCGGCACAAGTGCTTGACGCCGGCCAGCCGGGGTTGGCGCCCCAGCCGGGTTTGGCATAAATGCAGGGCAACGCCGTCGCTGAAACTGGTGTCCGGATATTGTGGCAACGGCGTCCTGATAACAATTCTTGAAGGTTGCGCCAATGGCGGCACGGCATAACCTCGCGCGCTTTCGCCACGGGTTACCACGAGTTTGATGACGGCATCCATGCCTTTGCCTGCCTGGTAAAGCGTCTCAATATCCGCACGCAGGGTTTCTTCGGATGGGCATACGATGCCGAGCGCGTTGCAGTCCGCTTCCAGGCGGCGGAAATGGCGCCGCCAGCAGTGAGGAACTCCATCGATAACCGGTAGCGTTCTGAACACGCCATCGCCATAGGCAAACCCCCGGTCGAACGGAGTCAGCGCGGCATCAACACGGCCATTAATCAGATATGAGGGTTCCACAGACATAGACCGGCATTGTACCGGTTATGCGCGTTTTGCCTAAGCGCTATTCAATTGGGCAATAGCACATTATTCATCCACAAAAACTGTGGATAACACTGTGGAAGACCTCTTAGGAAGCGTGCTAACTCGTGCTTTCAATTAGGTTTTTGCAAAATTGCAGAAAAAATATGCGCAAATCATTATGATAATAATCATAAGGTTATAACATCGGGCTGGTGCTTGACACGCAAATGCACACATGTTCTGAATTCGGCTTGGAATCAGGCGGCGGGTGTGAACAAAACGACAAAAAACAAGCGCCGCAGAGCGCGGCGCTTGTTGAAAAGTCAATCAGAATTTAGGAAATCTTGCGAAATACCAGGGTGCCGTTGGTGCCGCCAAAACCGAAAGAATTGGAAATGGCGACATCAATTTTCATGTTACGGGCCGTGTTGGGCACATAATCCAGATCGCATTGCGGATCCTGGTTGAAAATGTTGATGGTGGGCGGCGCCACCTGGTCGCGCACGGCCAGTGCAGAGAATACGGCTTCTACCCCGCCCGCAGCTCCCAGCAAGTGTCCTGTCATGGATTTGGTCGAACTCATGGCGATTTTTGACGCATGATCGCCAAACAGCAGTTTGGCTGCCTGGGTTTCTGCAACGTCGCCTGCCGGAGTCGAGGTGCCATGGGCATTGACGTAATCCACCTGGTCGGCATTGATACCGGCATTGCGCAAGGCGTTGCGCATGCAACGTGCAGCGCCTTCGCCGCTTTCGCTTGGCGCGGTCATGTGATACGCATCCGCGCTCATGCCAAACCCGGCGATTTCAGCATAAATCTTGGCGCCGCGCTTTTTGGCGTGTTCGTATTCTTCCAGCACCAATACCCCGGCGCCTTCACCGATGACGAACCCATCCCGGTCAACATCCCATGGACGACTGGCTGTTGCGGGGTCGTCGTTGCGCGTTGAAAGCGCGCGCGCCGAAGCGAAACCGCCAACACTTAGCGGTGTAATCGCCGCTTCAGCACCGCCGGCAACCATCACATCCGCATCGCCGTATTCGATATAGCGCGCGGCATCGCCAATACAGTGCGTGGCGGTTGTGCAGGCCGTAACAATAGCGATGTTGGGGCCTTTCAGGCCGTACATGATGGACAGGTTGCCCGAGATCATGTTGATGATGGTGCCTGGAATAAAAAACGGCGAAATCTTGCGCGGGCCGCTCTCGATGAAGACCTTGTCGGTATCTTCGATCAATTGCAGGCCGCCGATACCGGCGCCGATAGCAACACCGATGCGCTCGGCATTCTGTTCGGTGACTTCGATGCCCGCATCCTTGAACGCTTCTATCCCGGCGGCCAAGCCGTACTGGATGAAAGTATCCATGCGGCGGGCATCCTTGGGCGACAAGTACTGCGTGACGTCAAAGCCTTTGACTTCCCCTGCCACCTGGGAAGCAAACGCTTCCGGATCAAACTTGGTAATTCGCGTAATGCCTGAACGACCAGCAACAATGCTGGCCCAGGCATTGTCCACCCCGATACCCACGGGCGAAACAATACCGAGGCCTGTAATCACGACCCTACGTTTGGACAAGGTAACTCCAGAATGAAATCAGGTGGAAAGGAAGTAGTTATTACTTGGGATGTGCGTTGACGTAGTCAATGGCTTGTTGCACGGTGGTGATCTTCTCTGCTTCTTCGTCAGGAATTTCACAGTCAAATTCTTCCTCGAGCGCCATCACCAGTTCAACAGTGTCGAGAGAGTCTGCACCAAGGTCATCAACGAAAGATGATTCATTCTTTACGTCTGCTTCATTTGCACCAAGTTGCTCGGCGACGATTTTTTTAACGCGCTGTTCGATGTCAGACATCTAAATTACCCCTTTGTTAAATTGTGTAGCGGAAAGCTGGAGCCATTTTATCAAAACTCCGGCGGATTTCAAAAAAGCGATTGTGGTGCCGATGGAATATGGCCTGAGCCACCTGTCATCCGGCCATGTACATACCGCCGTTGACATGCAATGTTTCACCGGTGATGTAGCCTGCGCTGGGTGATGCCAGGAAGCATACCGCAGAAGCGATGTCCTCCACCGCGCCCAGGCGACCCAATGGAATGTGCTGCAACAGACCGTTGCGCTGGTCATCTGACAAGGCACGGGTCATGTCAGTATCGATGAAGCCTGGCGCCACGCAATTGACGGTAATGTTGCGGCTGCCAACCTCGCGTGCCAGCGACTTGGAAAAGCCCGCCATGCCGGCCTTGGCAGCGGCATAATTGGCCTGACCGGCGTTGCCCATATGCCCGACCACCGAGGAAATGCTGATAATGCGGCCATAACGCGCCTTCATCATCGGCCGCAACACGGCCTGGGACAGGCGGAACACAGATTTCAGGTTGGTTGACAGCACGGCATCCCAGTCATCTTCCGTCATGCGCATCAGCAGCATGTCACGGGTGATGCCCGCGTTATTCACCAGAATGGAAATGGCACCGAATTCGTCGGCGATCTTCTTCAGCACAGCATCAACCTGGGTGCCGTCGTTCACGTCCAGCGCCAGTCCTGTACCTTTGATGCCGGCCTGCTGCAATGCCTGGCTAATCTGCTCTGCGCCATTGGCAGTGGTGGCCGTACCAATGACTACCGCACCCTTCGTGCCCAGTGCCTGCGCAACCGCAGCGCCAATGCCGCGGCTGGCACCTGTGACCAATGCAATTTGTCCGTTCAGCATACCACCCTCCCCTTAAGCTTCTATTTGTGTTTTGAATTCCGCCAGCGCATCCTGGCTGACCAGAGCATGACAAGGCATGTCGGCCACGATACGCTTGTTCAAGCCGGCCAGCACCTTGCCTGGGCCGCACTCTGCCGCCAGCGTCACGCCCTGGGCCGCCATGGCCTGTACTGTGTCTACCCAGCGTACCGGGCTGTATAACTGGCGCACCAGAGCCTGCTTGATGCTCTGAGCATCGCTATAGCTGGCAACGTCGGCATTGTGCAATACGGGTGTTTGCGGCGCAGCAACGGCAACGTCGTCCAGATACGCACTCAGTTTTTCGGCGGCCGGCTTCATTAATGCGCAGTGCGATGGGACGCTCACCGGCAGTATCAGGGCGCGTTTTGCGCCCTTGGTCTTGGCCGCTTCCATCCCTCGCTCCACGGCCGCTTTATGTCCGGCAATCACCACTTGCCCTGGCGAATTGAAATTTACGGCTTCGAGCACTTCGCCTTGTCCTGCCTCCTGGCAGACAGCACGCACAGTGTCATCGTCCAGCCCGAGAATAGCGGCCATGGCGCCTACGCCATCCGCCACGGCAGATTGCATGACTTCGGCGCGGAAACGTACCAGCGGCAGCGCATCCTTGAAAGCTACGGCATCAGCAGCAACCAAGGCAGTGTATTCGCCCAGACTGTGCCCTGCTACCACCGCTGGCTTTGCGGTACCGGTTTCCAGCCATGCCCGCCACGTCGCAATGCCAGCAACCAGCATCAGCGGCTGGGTGTTGACAGTGCGGTTCAACTCGTCGTTCGGCTCGGTTGCCATGCGCCAGAAATCTACGCCCAGCACATCGGATGCCTCGGTAAAGGTGTTGCGGATCACGCTCGAATCGCCAAACCCTTGCATCATGCCGACGGATTGTGAACCTTGACCGGGAAAAAGAAATGCAAATGCCATCTTTGGACTCTCTTAGTACTTAAGTAACACTGAACCCCAGGTGAAACCGCCACCAAAGGCTTCCATGAGTATGGTTTCGCCGCGCTTGATGCGCCCGTCGCGCACGGCAACATCCAGCGCCAGCGGGATGGAGGCTGCCGAGGTGTTGCCATGCTGGCCCACCGTCACCACTACCCGCTCCATATCCATCCCCAGCTTTTTTGCCGTTGCCTGGATGATACGGATGTTGGCCTGGTGCGGAACCAGCCAGTCAATATCGGACTTCTGGATGCCATTGGCTTCCAGCGTTTCATCAACGATCTGGTCCAGCGTGTTGACGGCGATCTTGAATACTGGGTTGCCCTCCATCCGTATGGTCGCGTCGCCCGATTTCTGGGAAACGCCGGAAGGCACATATAACATGTCGCCGTATTTTCCGTCAGCATGCAGATGGCTGGAGATAATGCCGGGTTCGTCGCTGGTGGTCAGAATGACGGCGCCTGCGCCATCACCCCACAAAATGCAGTTGCTGCGATCCGCCCAGTCTGTAATCCGCGAAATCGTCTCGGCACCCACCACTAGCGCGCAACGTGCCGCGCCGGACCTGATGAATTGGTCGGCTGTGGCCAACGCGTAGACAAAGCCGCTGCAAACGGCCTGGATATCGAAAGCCGGGCAGCCGGAAATGCCCAGTTTCTGCTGCAGAATACAGGCGGTACTGGGGAACACCTTGTCCGGCGTGGTCGTAGCCACGATGATCAGGTCGACTGCATCGGCAGTGATGCCGGCAGCCGCTATCGCGCGCAGTGCCGCATGGGATGCCAGATCGCTCGTCAACTCATGCTCGGCGGCAATGTGGCGCTCACGGATACCGGTGCGCGCCACAATCCACTCGTCGGAAGTATCAACGCGTTTTTCGAGCTCCGCGTTGGTCAGGATGTATTCGGGCAGGTAGCTGCCGGTACCGGCAATACGGGAATATGTCATCAGGTAGAAAAAATCTCTGCTGGAATAGGATGCGCATCAAGTGCAATCTGGTCGCTGATGCGTCTCAGGATACCACTGGAAGCCTCTTCTATCGCCTGGTCGATGGCAAAACCGAAAGCGAAGCTGTCGGCGCCACCGTGGCTCTTGACCACAATGCCGCGCAAGCCGAGAAAGCTGGCGCCGTTGTAACGGCGCGGGTCAAGGCGGCGCTTGAAAGACCTGAGCACCGGCAGTGCAATTAATCCGCTTAGCTTGGTGAGCAGATTCAGCTTGAATTCGCGCGACAGGAAACCGCCCATCATGTGAGCCAGCCCTTCCGAAGCCTTGAGCACCACGTTGCCGACAAAGCCGTCACACACCACCAGGTCAACCGTGCCCTTGTAGATATCGTCGCCCTCGACGTTACCGTAAAAATTGAGGTGGCTGGCCCGCAACAGTTCACCGGCTTGCTTGACCACTTCATTGCCCTTGATATCCTCCGAACCGATATTGAGCAGGCCTACCGTCGGCCGTTCCTTATGCTCGACACAGGATACCAGCATGGCGCCCATGATGGCGAACTGCAACAGGTGTTCTGGTGTGCAGTCGGCGTTGGCGCCAAGATCCAGCATGTAAGTATGCCCGTTACGGCTGGGCAGCGTGGACGCGATGGCGGGACGGTCGATGCCAGGCAGGGTCTTGAGCACGAAACGCGCCGTCGCCATCAGCGCACCGGTATTCCCGGCGCTGACGCAGGCGTTGGCCTCGCCGCTTTTAACCAGATTGATCGCCACGCGCATGGAAGAATCCTTCTTGTTCTTCAATGCGCTTTGCGGGGATTCGTCCATGGTCACCACTTCGCTGGCGTGGTGAATACGCAAGCGCGGGTTTTGCTCTGCCCCGTGAGCCTTGAGTTCGACTTGAATGGCATCAGCAAGCCCAACCAGCACAATGTTGAGCTGCTCATGGCGCTTCAGCGCGGCAAGTGCGGCGGGAATGGTGACATGGGGGCCATGATCGCCGCCCATGGCATCAATTGCTAAAGTAACATCCATATATGAAAACGCCGCGCTTTAGGGGCGCGGCGCAGATGCGATGCAACCCGGATTACTCACCCTTGGCCGCGGTCACTTTGCGGCCACGATAGTAGCCGGACGGGCTCACATGGTGACGCAGATGAACTTCACCCGTGGTTGGCTCAATAGCCAGCGGAGGGTTGGTCAGAAAGTCATGCGAACGGTGCATACCGCGCTTGGATGGGGACTTCTTGTTTTGTTGAACAGCCATTTCGATACTCCTAAACTAAAAAACTAACACGTAATCTGGATTACTACCGCTTTACTCACTGCTTAATTTGCTTCCCTTCAGTCCCTGCAGCACAAGGAAAGGGTTAGGCTTTTGTTCTGTCTTGATGCCGACCAGTTCAGCGCAATCAACATTTTCATGTTTCGGCGCATACGGCAGGCCAAGCAACACCTCTTCACTCACCAACGCATCAACATCGAAATTCTGGTCGGCGATCAGATAATCAACATCATCATCTTCGTCGGCACTTAATTCCGCCAGTTCCGCCTCGTTTGCAACCAACTCGAACCAAGAGCGGGTATGCAGATCAAACTGCATCGCACCCAGGCAACGCTGACAACGCAAATCAAGCTGCCCATCCAGTTCCAGCCACAATCCACGCTTGCCAGTACTCGATGTAGCGCCTCTCAGGGTGTAGCTGATTTCAGCATCATCGTCCTCCCGAAACAGGACTTCGCTGACCCCTGGAAGCTGAGAGGCGCGGATTTTACCATGAATTTCAAGCGATTGCTTGGCAAACTCAAGTGAATTAATCAGCATTTGTTTCTGGCGCCCTGTTTTCTCTTAAATTGTGCGTACATTTTCCGTGCATATTTCAGGTTAATCCAGTCCGGTAAAAACACCGGGGCGGCTTTTTGCGCTGAAAGATGCATGTCGTCGCATTCTGGATATTCAATCAGCGTAGCTCGCATGATACAATTTGCCGGTTTTGAGTGCTGAAAACGTACCGGCAACTAATTTCTAAAGAGCAAAGCGCATTTTACATGTTTAAGAAAATTCTTATTGCGAATCGTGGCGAGATTGCTGTGCGTATCGTCCGCGCCTGCTCCGAAATGGGCATCAAATCGGTGGCGATCTACACCGATGCGGATCGTCACGCCTTGCATGTAAAGAAGGCCGACGAAGCCTACAACATCGGGGCCGACCCGGTGCAAGGCTATTTGAATGCACACAATATCGTCAATCTGGCAGTTGCCGCGGGTTGCGACGCCCTGCACCCCGGCTATGGTTTCCTGTCCGAAAATCCGGTGCTGTCCGACATCTGCGCCAAGCGCGGGGTGAAATTCATCGGTCCCGGCCCTGACGTTATCACGCAAATGGGCGACAAGATTCAAGCCAGAACCGCCATGATTGCCGCAGGTATCCCCTGCGTGCCGGGCAGTGACGGCAACCTGGAAAACGTTGAAGAGGCGCGCAAGCTGGCTGCCGAGATCGGTTACCCGGTGATGCTCAAGGCCACCAATGGCGGTGGCGGCCGCGGCATACGCCGCTGTAACGACGAAAAAGAACTGCTGGCCAACTATGACCGCGTGATTTCCGAAGCCAGCAAGGCGTTCGGCAAGCCGGAAGTATTCCTGGAAAAGTGCGTGGTCAATCCGCGCCATATCGAAGTTCAGGTGCTGGCCGACAGCCACGGCAACGTCATTCATCTGTTCGAGCGCGACTGCTCCATCCAGCGCCGCAATCAAAAGCTCATTGAAATCGCCCCCTCGCCCCAGTTAAGTCAGGCGCAGCGCGACTATATCGGCGGCCTGGGAGTCAAGGCGGCCAAGGCGGTAGGCTATGAAAACGCCGGCACGGTGGAATTCCTGCTGGATCAGGACAATAACTTCTACTTCATGGAAATGAATACCCGCCTGCAGGTGGAGCACACCGTGACGGAAACCATCACCGGGATTGATATTGTCCAGGAGCAGATCCGCATTGCTTATGGGCTGGAGCTGCAATACCAGCAGGAAAATGTCCAGTTCCGCGGTTTCGCCATGGAATACCGCATTAATGCGGAAGACCCGAAAAACGGCTTTTTGCCCAGCTTCGGCAAGATCACCCGCTACTATGCCCCCGGCGGCCCCGGCGTGCGCATTGATGCCGCCATGTATTCGGGCTACGTCATACCGCCCTACTACGACTCCATGTGCGCCAAGCTGACAGTGTGGGCGCTGGATTGGCCCAGCGTGGTCGAGCGCGGTCGCCGCGCCCTGGACGACATGGTGGTGTATGGCGTGAAAACCACCATTCCGTATTACCAGGAAATCATGAAGCACCCCGACTTCAAGGCCGGGGAGTTCGATACCAGTTTTGTCGAAGCGCACCCGGAACTGACGGAATACACCACCAAGTTACCTCCGGAACTTGTAGCCGCTGCAATTTCTGCTGCTATCGCTGCGCACGAAGGCATTTGATTTTAACTTTAATTATTTAGACACGAATATGGCAAAAGTCCTTGTTTCTGAACTAGCTTTACGCGATGGCCACCAGTCGCTGATCGCCACACGCATGCGTACTGAAGACATGCTGCCGATCTGCGCCAAGCTGGACAGCATTGGTTTCTGGTCGCTGGAAGCCTGGGGTGGCGCAACCTTTGACGCCTGCGTACGTTTCCTCAAGGAAGACCCGTGGGAACGCCTGGCCAAATTGCGCAAGGCTCTGCCCAACAGCCGCATCCAGATGCTGCTGCGCGGCCAGAACCTGCTGGGCTACCGCCACTATTCGGACGACGTGGTGCGCGCTTTCGTGCAGAAATCCGCCGATAACGGCGTGGATGTGTTCCGCATTTTTGATGCCATGAACGACATGCGCAACATCCGCGTGTCGGTCGAGGCTGTCAAAAAGGTCGGCAAGCACGCCGAAGGCGCCATCAGCTACACCACCAGCCCGGTGCACGATATCCCGCACTTCGTCGGTCTGGCCAAGGAAATGGCCGCCATGGGCTGCGACACCATTGCCATCAAGGACATGGCCGGCCTGCTGACGCCCAAGGCCACGGCCGAACTGGTCGCCGCGCTGCGCAAGGACGTCAGCCTGCCGATCCACCTGCATAGCCATGCCACTTCCGGCCTCTCCGCCATGAGTTTCCTCAAGGGTATCGAAGCCGGTGCAACCATGATTGACACCTGCAACTCTTCCTTTGGTGAGGGTGCCAGCCACTCTTCCACCGAAAGCCTGGTCGCCGCGCTACAAGGCACGGAATACGACACCGGGTTGAATCTGGCTGCATTGCAGGAAATCACCGCTTATTTCCGCGAAGTGCGCAAGAAATACTGGCAGTTCGAGAGCGACTTCACCGGCGTGGATACCCGCGTGCTGGTCAATCAGGTGCCCGGCGGCATGATCTCCAACCTGTCCAACCAGCTCAAGGAACAAGGCGCGCTGGACAAGATGGACACCGTGCTGGCGGAAATCCCGCGCGTCCGCGAAGACCTCGGCTTCCCGCCGCTGGTCACGCCAACCTCGCAAATCGTCGGCACGCAGGCCGTGCTCAACGTGCTGACGGGCGCGCGTTACAAGTCGGTGACCAACGAGGTCAAGAACTACCTGCTCGGCCATTACGGCAAGGCTCCTGGCACGGTTAACAACGAAGTGAAGCAGTTGGCAGTCGGCAACGCGGACGTGGTGACCTGCCGTCCGGCAGACTTGCTGGAAGACGAAATGGCCAACCTGCGCGTGCAGTCTGAAAACCTGGCCAAGAGCGAAGAAGACGTGCTGACGTACGCCATGTTCCCCGACCTGGCGCAAACCTTCCTGCAGGAACGCAACGCCGGCACCCTCAGGGTCGAGCCGTTGCTGTCCAAGGAAGCGGCTGCGCCTTCAGCCGCCCGTTATGCGCCTAATGAATTCAATGTCACGCTGCATGGCGAAACCTTCCATATCAGGCTCACCGGCAGCGGCCACCCCGGCGAAGAGCAGCGCCCATTCTATGTTTCGGTCGATGGCGTTTCCGAAGAAGTGGTGGTTGAAACCCTGAGCGAAATGGAAGTTTCTGGTGGCGGCAGTTCCGGCGGCAGCAAGAAAAAAGCGGCTGCGAGCGCTAGCGCTGCGTCCAATGGCGGCTCGCGCCCTCGCCCCTCGCATGAAGGCTGTGTCACTACCGCCATGCCGGGCACCATTGTTGATGTCAAGGTCAACATCGGCGACAAGGTGAATGCCGGTGACGGCGTGCTGGTGATCGAGGCGATGAAAATGGAGAACGAAATCCAGTCGGCCAAAAGCGGCGTGGTTGTTGCCATTCATGTGAAAAAGGGCGATAGCGTGACTCCAGATGAGTCGCTGCTTGAAATCCAGTAACTCCATCAACCCGGAAAAGGCCGACTGCCCAGTCGGCCTTTTCTTTTTGTGCCCTGGTGCTACTCAATGAATCTGATCCTTGCCTCATCCTCCATTTACCGCAAAGAGTTGCTGGAGCGGCTACAACTGCCGTTCAGCGTCGAAGTGCCCAATGTGGACGAAACCCCGTTATCCGGCGAAACCCCGGATCAGACAGCGCTGCGCCTGGCCCAGGAAAAAGCACGAAAAGTTGGTGCCGGCCATGCCGATGCCTTGGTCATCGGCTGCGACCAGGTGGCCACCCTGGACAACCTCCAGCTAGGCAAACCCCTGACTCACGATAATGCGACCCGCCAACTGCAGTTGATGCGTGATCGCATCGTCACGTTCCACAGCGCCCTCTGCCTGTTTAATTCCACCAGCCGGCGCATGCAGGCCGAGGTCGTGCGCTACGAGGTGAAGTTTCGCCCGCTAAGCGATGCGCAGATCGAAAATTATTTGCTGAAAGAACAGCCTTACCACTGCGCCGGCAGCGCCAAATCGGAAGGCCTGGGGATCGCCCTGATCGAATGGATGCGCGGTGATGACCCCAACGCACTGATCGGGCTGCCGCTGATTGCGGTGACCCGCATGCTGGGCAACGAAGGCGTGGAAGTCATTTGAGGTAGGCGTTGCGGGCCTTATGCGCCTTGGCCAAGCGCCTGGCGTAGCGTCTCAACCACATACGCCTGCTCATCCGCCAGCAGCGCGGGAGATATGGGCAACGAGATGGCGCGCGCGGCATAAGCCTCGGCCACCGGAAAATCCCCGGCCTTGAACCCCAGCCGACGGTAATACGGGTGCAGGTGCACGGGGCTGTAATGCACCTCGGCACCAATACCGGCATCGCGCAGTTGCTGGAGCACGGCATCGCGCCGAGCCGCATCGTTTAGCTGGACCACGTACAGCGCCCAGGTAGAAACTACATCGGGGTGCCGCCATGGGGTTGCGAGCGGCAGATCGTCCAGCGCCCGGTCATATTCCGCTGCGATTTCGCTTCTGCGGGCAATAAAGGCGTCCAGCCGCTG
The DNA here is from genome assembly GCA_964511385.1 of uncultured Methylophilaceae bacterium. Taxonomy (GTDB): domain Bacteria; phylum Pseudomonadota; class Gammaproteobacteria; order Burkholderiales; family Methylophilaceae; genus CAILHX01. The sequence continues at coordinate 72,473 of CAZEFE010000005.1, forward strand.
CATCTGGCTCACCCCCAGCGCGGCCTGGATATCGGTCACCGGGTAGTAATAACCCAGTTCGACCTGCTCCGCCCTGCTTTGTGGAGCACCGTCCCTGGCTGCCAAACCGTGGGATCGCAGCCTGAGCAGCTTTTCGTACAGATCAAGGCGATTGGTGACAACCATGCCGCCCTCGCCCGTGGTTACCAAAGAATCTGGCGCAAAGCTGAACACCGTCATGTCCGCGTGCTGGCAGCCGCCGACGCGGTGGCCCAGATACTGGCCTCCCAACGACTGCGATGCATCCTCGATCACGGTGATGTCATTGCGGCTGGCCAGTTGCCGGATGCTCGCCATCTCGCAGGACTGCCCAGCAAAATCCACCGGCAAAATCACTTGCGGCAAACGACCTTGCTGCTCCGCCCAATCCAGCTTTTGTTCCAGCCAGGTCGCATCCATGTTGAAGCTTTGCGGATCAATATCGACAAAATCGACCTCGCCCCAGCAATAGCGGGCGCTGTTCGCAGCGGAAACAAAAGCATTAGCCGATGTCCACAGCGAGCGCCCCGGCCCCATGCCGCCAGCGAGACACGCAATGTGCAACGCGGCAGTAGCGCTGCTGACGGCTACGGCATAGCGCGCACCGCAATACTCCGCGACACTGCGCTCGAATCGCCCCACGGCCTCCCCTTTGGCTTGCCAGTCGCCGCGCAGAGCTTCAACCACCGCCAAAGCGTCTTGATCGGAGATGGATTGGCGGGCAAGTGGAATGGATTTCATGGCTAAATTTCGAATGAATTGACTCGTTGCCATTCTATCCGCATGGCCGGATATACACCATAAGGCTTCAGGCCAAGCAGTCGGGAATCAGGCACACGGAACCCACAGCCGGCGCATGTGCATTGCACAAGGGTGGTGCATGTTCTGCTACCAGCATGCACACCCACACCGCCTGGCAAGCCAGCAGTGGCGCGGCCTGGGGCAGCGACGCCCCCATTGCGCGGCTGGCACGGTTAATGCTGCGTATTGAACGTGGTGCAAGTTGGCCACGCATTCAAATAACAGTGCAGTTGCAGTACCCCAAGGAGTATCGGGGCGTTCGCGCCCGATAGGTTCGGCCCATTCCGGGGCAGTTAGCCGCGGCCAGGCCATAGCTCAATTGTTACGAAAGGGGAACTGAAATGTTCATCAAATCCATCCTCACCCGCCGTATTGCCTATTCTGCAATGGTGCTGGCAGCGCAACTAGCTTTTGCCATACCCGCCTGCGCCGAAGAAAGTGCGGAACTTTTCATGCCCAACGACGCCGAAGGCCACGTTTACCTGACGCTGGAAGCCTGCACCCTGCCCACCCATGCACCGGAAGGCACCGAACTGCACCGCGCCTATTCCGTGGCGCTGGAAGGCACGCCTAACGAGCAAAAGTTTGAAGGCTGCTGGACTTCGCCCAAGCTGGATTTAAGCGCCATCCCGCCGGAATACGCCGGCCGGGCGCAACGCGCCGTCACCCTGTTTGCCGAAAACGGCATGATGGTGAACCAGTTACTGAGTGACTTTAAGCCCAGGACGCCGGAAGCCGAAGTGGCCGAGTTATTCTAATGCCGTGCCAATATCGGGGTGCGGCTTAAGTTGCTGAATCGGCACCAGTTTCTTGGTCAGTTCCTGAACTTTCACATATGGCTCGACGTGTTGAAAGGTCAACTGCGCCAACTCAACGTTCGGGTAGAGTTGATGCAGCAACATCATCACCGGACCCCACTCGGGGAAATCCGTGCGCACGAAATAAACACGTTTGAGTATCTGGCTCATAATCGGTAAGGGGCCGACGCGAGGAGTGACAAACCGGACTTCGCGTTCGTGCGACCAGTCGCTGTGCTTAATTGACACGGCGCGGCATGTATTCAGCATTTGAAAGCGAATGCTAAAGAATTCAGAACGGGTTTCTTCAAGGATTCGGTCCATCGACCATTCAGGATGCAATTCAGCTTCTTCACGGATCAAGGTGCCAAATATCTCAGCACGGTTGTGCACACGTGCCGCAGATGAGTAAAGCACGCCGATTGGAACAATCTGGTTTTGCCCCAACACGGAATCTGGCCATTCCAACTCGAAGCAGAAGCCCTTTGAGTTGTCGCAGTAGTAGGCCCACATGGGTTGGTTGTCTGGCCTGCTCGCCGTCGAATAAATACCGACTCGCTGAGTTGCTTCCAAGAAGTTTGCATTCTCGCGGATGTTCTTCGCTTCAAACAACGCAAGCTCTTCCTCTGGCACTTTATATCCGCCAGCACAACCGCGCTGTTCAGCCACACTTCTGATTGCCCGATCCATGCGCTCGATATATTCAACCGCACTGGGATGGTCGAACTTGGCTTCGAGACAGTCGTTGAATTCAGATGGTTTTGCGAAATAAGCCAAACCGTCAGACAGGCAGCGCAGCGCGGCAGGCCCGGAGCGGTACTTGAAGCTGACTCTCCTCGGCGGTGCGGCTTGCATATCGTCATGAGGCTGATTTGGTTCCATATCCTTATCCTGCGTGATTCTCAATTTGCCCGCGTAGGGCGCACTCGCCTTACAGCGCTAGTTCCCTTTTGCTATCGCCAATAACGCTCAGCTACGCTCCACATCCGCCACCCAATCCACGATAGATAGCCCCTCAACGCGGGAAAATTCCCTGAGATTGTTGGTAACCAGTGTTACTCCTAAACTCAGCGCATGGGCAGCAATCATCATATCAAGCGGGCCAATCGGCTTACCCTGTTTTTCCAAATCTGCTCGTAATTCTCCATACGCAACAGTTGCCAAGTCATCAAAAGGGGCGATTTCCAAGGGTAATAAAAATGCTTCCAGCGCAGCCTGGTTTTTTGCCCGGTGCTGGCTTTTGGAAACGCCATAACGCAATTCCGCCAGAGTGACGGATGAAATGCCGATATCACCCACCTGGTGAGCCTTGAATTGTTCAAGCGCCTTGGCTGGCTTGTGCTTGATGATGGCGATACAGATATTGGTATCCAGCATCAGTTTCATGCAAAAACGTCCTCACGCTCTTGCTGGCCTGGCTGGTTGCGGTCTTCCATGAAATCCGGGGTGAATTGATCCAGACTTTCCAGAAGAGAATCCCAGGATTGTTGGGTGGGGATGAGCATGACCACATTCCCAGTTTTTTTGATGTAAACCTCTTCCCCCTCAAACCGGAATTCCTTGGGAAGCCTGACGGCTTGGCTTTGGCCGTTGCGGAATAGTTTGGCAGTTTTCATGATGCTGGCTCCATAAGTATATGCTATTTAGTATATACCTCGCTGATGTGCTGTCAACAACAGAAATTTCAATCACACGGCTTGGCCTCATGCCGTTTTGAACAACTCTCCCAATCCCCTTCCGGTTTTTTGGTCAGCCCTAGCCAGGCGTCTATCATCTCCGGGTCAAAACCTACTTCCTTGCGGCCTTCTGCTTCCATCAGCGGACGGCGGATGAGTAGCGGCTCGGCCAGCATCATGGCGATGGCCGTATCGGCATCCAGTGCTTCGGGCACCACTTCACCGTTTTTAACTCTGGGCGCGGCGCGGTTGAACCATTCCGCCACCGGGCTGGTGCCGAAGAATTCCAGCAGCCGCTCCCTGGTCCAAGGTTCGGTGAGCAGGCTTTTGGCAAGCACGGTGTGGCCTGCGGCGGCCAGCAGCATTTTCTGTTTGGTGTTATTGGCGCAGCCGGGCTTTTCGTAAAAAATCACGGTGGTCATCTGAGGCGTCTCCTGAGTAGTTCCTGTGTCTGTTGCCTTATTTCCAGTGCAACCATGGCATCCAGCCTAGCCAGCCAGCGTTTCGGAATGCTGTCCACGCCGTACAGGGCACCCGCCAGCATGCCGGCGATGGCGCCGGTGGTGTCGGCGTCTTCACCGCGGTTGACGGTTTCCACCACACAGCTTTCAAAGTTGTCGGTGGTAAAGAAGTGGTGCAGCACGGTTTGCATCGTATCCACGATGTAGCCGCTGGCGCGCCCCGGATAAGGCGAAAACCTGAACTTGGGGTGTTGTTCAATCAATTGGTTGACCAGCGCACGGCAGGCTTTGACGCCCTGCCCCGCCAGCAGCGCATGCACCATGCGGCCCAGGGTGAGCGTGGCGGCATCCGACAGCAGATGGTGGTGGGTGATGTGGGCTTGCTGGATGGCGGCGTGGGCAAAAGCGGCATCGTCGCCAAACGTCGCCAATGCGATAGGCAGGATGCGCATGGCTGCGCCGTTGCCGCCATCGCTTTCGCTCATGGGGCCTTCCAGGCTGCCGTTGAGCATGTAGCGGCGGATGCCGCGGCGGCAGGTATTGCCGACGTCTATGGGATGGCGCTTGAGCCAGGCGGCAAGATGGTTGGCGGCGCAGGCTGCATCCCAGCCTTGTGATTCGATCCAGGCCCGGCCCAGGCACAGTGACATTTCGGTGTCGTCGGTGATCTGGCCGGGCTTGAGCTTGAGCCAGCCGCCGCCGGTCATGTCCGTGTGGGTGCCTTTGTGCGCGATTTCGCGCGCGGTGAGGAACTCCACCGGCGCACCCAGGGCATCGCCCACCGCCAGGCCGAGATAAGCGCCCAACGCGCGGTTGTAGAGATCAGGCATAACTGGCCTTTACCTTGTAGAGCCCGCCCAGCGCCAGAACTTCTCCCTCCCCCGATAACGGCTGGTTGTGCAGCAGACTGGGAAAAAATAGCAGCTTGACCACCGGCACCCGGGCTTCGAGTATCCAGTCGCCGAATTCGTCGGCCCTTTCGCGTGATGTCGTGAACGAGACAAGGTTGTTGAGGCGCACCACACATTCGCCCTTTTTCAGTTCGCTGCCGCTCATGGTGGGTTCGTCGTGGTAATTGACGCCGCGCCAAAGGGTGACAACATCCTTTGCCGGCAACCCGAAGCGCTGGATGGCGAACTGGCAGTATTCGTACAGCAGGTCGAGCTGCTGGTGGATGCTGCCGCTGTGGAAGCGGCTGGCGTATTTTTCTTCCAGGTAGCGCATCCATGCCGTGGAAGGATAGCGGTGCAGCGGCGCGCGGTGGAACGTGGGCGCGAGACCGAAGCGGCTTTCTACCCAGCCCTTGAGCACCGCGCCCTGCGGGCTGTTGGAGTCGAAGCCCCAGCCTTCCATCAGTTTCAAATAACTGGGCCTGAAGCGGCGCTCTTTTGCGTGGCTGATTTCGTAATCGGTGGCCTGCAGGTCGAACACGATGTCCATGTAGCGCTGAAAGCGCGCGGCGGCATCAGGCAGGCTGGGTGCCTCATCCAGCAGGCGGAACAGGCCGCGATGGGTTTCCTGCGTGCCGGCGATGCGCAGGCGCTGCGGGTGTTCGTTGAATGCGAGGGATGCAATCAGCCCCGCCGGTATGCCCACCAGGTTGGTGGAATACCAGCGTTGCGGATCGGTTTCTGTGGACTGCTCAGACAGGACGGTTCTCGTTCGGGTTACGCACCGGCCCCATCAGCTTGAGGCCTTCTTCATAGCTGATTTCTGGATAGCTGGCAGTGAAATTGAGCGCCTTGTCGGCCACAACGTCCAGTTTGCTGGCGGTATCCAGTTTCTTGAGGTCGTTCTTTTCCAGCTTGAGCAGTTCCAGCAGTTCGTTATACACCGTGGCTTCGTCGATCGGCAGGATGTAGAAGGTAGCCCCTTTCATCTTGACGGTGTATTTCTTCAGCAGGTCGATGTTGTTGCAGAACAGGAAATACTTGCCTTCCGGGATCAGCGTCTCGCCCAGCGCCTCGACCAGTAAATCGAGGTAGCCGAACGACAGCAGGTAGCCGGCAAAAAACGGGATGCCCTTTTCGCCTTCGTTGGCGATGGCCATCACCTGGTCGCAGGTGGTTTCCGGTGGGCGCGCTTCGTCAGCCACCTGAGCGGCGAACTTGATGGCGAGTTCGCCACGGAAGCCGAAACGTCCCGGCTTCTTGGTGGCTTCCTTCAGCACCGGGTTTTGCAGGCGTTTTTCGGCTTCCAGCCGGGCGAAGGCGGTTTTATCTAAAGTGGTCATGCGTGGTTACTCCCTCTGTCGTTAACAATGAAATCTGCGGTTTTGAAAAAAGCTTGGTCCAGTTGCTGGCGTAGCGTGGGGTCGGTCACCACCTCATCCATGGCGCGGCGCATGCACAGCATCCAGGCATCGAGCTCGGCTTCGCCAATATGGAACGTGATGTGTTTCTGGCGCAGGCGCGGATGGCCGCGCTCCGCCGAATACACCTTGGGGCCGCCCAGCCATTCGGTCAGAAACTGATGCAATACCTGTTTGGCATGTCTTAAATCGGGTTCGTGCATGCTGCGGATGCCAGCAGCCTCGGGCAGCGTATCCATATAGGCGTAAAAGCGTTCCACCAGCCGGGCGATAGGCGCTTCGCCGCCAATGTTGTCGAAGTGCGGGTTGTTCTGAATCTGCGGCAATGGGCGCAGCCCAGGATGTTGTTCGGGAGAGAACGGGTTGGTCATGTTCTTGCATATAAGGTCGTGATTCGATGAACCACCTTCCTGCAAGTGTCGTACCAGCATTCCGGAAATAACGGCATCTAGTCCACACATCAAGTAAACACGCGGCTTACGGACGGATGCCTCTGGGAGAAGCAGCGATTTTTACGGCTTTTTAAAAGAGGATGCCGTTGTCCGCTATGCAACGTGCCCCACCCGCTTTGTCGGGTTTGCGACAGCGAATAAAAGCCGCCATTTTTGGCACAAGACGAATTTTTTATATTTATTTTTCAATGAGTTAAAAAAATATTTACATGTTGGCACAGCCTTTGCAATGACAGGGTTGCATGGCCGACGAAACCATCCTGCGCCGGATAAGAAGAGTGACTTGGTTGCGACTTGGAAGCGGAAGCGGACTGCGTACGGCATAACAGATTATTTAATTTGAAAGGAGCATTAAAATGGCTGCATTGCGTCAAATTGCTTTCTACGGCAAGGGTGGTATCGGCAAGTCTACTACCTCCCAAAATACCCTGGCCGCTCTGGCCGAAATGGGTCAAAAAATCCTCATCGTCGGTTGCGACCCCAAGGCCGACTCCACCCGCCTGATCCTGCACGCAAAGGCACAGGACACCGTGCTGTCGCTGGCTGCTGAAGCCGGTTCCGTGGAAGACCTGGAAATCGAGGATGTGATGAAGATCGGTTATCGCGACATCCGTTGCGTGGAATCCGGTGGCCCTGAGCCCGGCGTTGGTTGCGCCGGCCGCGGCGTGATCACTTCCATCAACTTCCTCGAAGAAAACGGTGCTTATGACGGCGTGGATTATGTTTCCTACGACGTGTTGGGCGACGTGGTGTGCGGCGGTTTCGCCATGCCTATTCGCGAAAACAAGGCGCAGGAAATCTACATCGTCATGTCCGGCGAAATGATGGCCATGTATGCGGCCAACAACATTTCCAAGGGCATTCTGAAGTACGCCAACTCCGGCGGCGTGCGTCTGGGCGGCCTGGTGTGCAACGAGCGCCAGACCGATAAGGAACTGGAACTGGCAGAAGCCCTGGCCGGCAAGCTGGGTACCAAGCTGATCCACTTCGTGCCGCGCGACAACGTCGTGCAACACGCCGAGCTGCGCCGCATGACCGTGCTGGAATACGCCCCGGACTCCAAGCAGGCTGGCGAATATCGTCAGCTGGCGCAAAAGGTTCACGCCAATGCGGGTAACGGCACCATCCCGACCCCGATCACCATGGACGAACTGGAAGATCTGTTGATGGACTTCGGCATCATGAAGAAGGAAGACGAAAGCCTCATCGGCAAAGCTGCCGCTGCGGCGTAAGTAGTGAATCTGGCGGGGAGACAACTCCCCGCCGGCCCCCTTGGAAGCTGTTCCAAAAGTTGCGGGGGCCAGCGCAACCAATTTTTGAAACAGTTTCTATTAGATAGCCACAGGAGAATGAAATGAGTGCTACTGCTGAAGCCCGCGTCGATGGCGCGGAACTGATCCAGGAGGTCTTGAAGGCCTATCCTGAAAAATCCGCCAAGAGGCGCGCCAAGCACCTCGGCGTGTACGAAGAAGGCAAGTCCGAGTGCGACGTAAAATCCAACATCAAGTCGCTGCCCGGCGTGATGACCATCCGCGGCTGCGCCTACGCCGGTTCCAAGGGTGTGGTGTGGGGCCCGATCAAGGACATGGTGCACATCTCCCACGGCCCGGTCGGCTGCGGCCAGTATTCCTGGGCCTCGCGCCGCAACTACTACATCGGCACCACCGGCATCGATACTTTCGGCACCATGCAGTTCACCTCCGATTTCCAGGAAAAGGACATCGTGTTCGGTGGCGACAAGAAGCTGGAAAAGATCATCGACGAGATCCAGGTGCTGTTCCCGCTCAACAAGGGCATTTCCGTGCAGTCCGAATGCCCGATCGGCCTGATTGGCGACGACATCGAGGCCGTTTCCAAGAAGAAGTCCAAGGAACTCAACGGTAAAACCATTGTGCCGGTGCGCTGCGAAGGTTTCCGCGGCGTGTCGCAATCCCTGGGCCACCATATCGCCAACGACGCGGTGCGCGACTTTGTGTTCGACAAGACCGACCCGGACAAGAACAAGTTCGAGTCCACCCCGTACGACGTCACCATCATCGGCGACTACAACATCGGCGGCGATGCCTGGGCTTCGCGTATCCTGCTGGAAGAAATGGGCCTGCGCGTCATCGCCCAGTGGTCGGGCGACGGCTCCATCGCCGAGCTGGAAAACACCCCCAAGGCCAAGCTTAACCTGATCCACTGCTACCGCTCGATGAACTACATCAGCCGTCACATGGAAGAAAAGTACGGCATACCATGGGTGGAATACAACTTCTTCGGCCCGTCCAAGATCGAGGAATCCCTGCGCAAGATCGCCGGTTTCTTCGACGACAGCATCAAGGAAAAGACCGAAGCCGTGATCGCCAAGTACAAGGTGCTGACCGATGCGGTGATCGCCAAGTACAAGCCGCGCCTGCAAGGCAAGAAGGTCATGCTGTTCGTCGGCGGCCTGCGTCCGCGCCACGTCATCGGCGCCTATGAAGACTTAGGGATGGAAGTGGTCGGCACCGGCTACGAATTCGGCCACAACGACGACTACCAGCGCACCACCCACTATGTAAAAGATGGCACGCTGATCTATGACGACGTCACCGGCTACGAGTTCGAGAAGTTCGTCGAAGCCGTGCAGCCCGACCTGGTCGGTTCCGGCATCAAGGAAAAGTACGTGTTCCAGAAGATGGGCGTGCCTTTCCGTCAGATGCACAGCTGGGACTACTCCGGCCCGTATCACGGTTATGACGGCTTCGCCATCTTTGCCCGTGACATGGACATGGCCATCAACAGCCCGGTTTGGGCACTGACCAAGGCCCCATGGAAAAAGGCTGCTTAACCAGCTTGTAGGGTGGGCAATTGATTGCCCACGCGCAAACCGGACGAGTTACGTGGGCACCCCGGTGCCCACCCTACGAATGAAAGGAAATTGAAATGAGCCAAAGCGCTGAAAAAGTTTTAGACCACTTCGAGTTGTTCCGCTCGGACGAATACAAGGCGATGTTCGCCAGGAAGAAGACCGAGTTCGAATACGCCGTGCCTGCCGAGGCAGTGCAAAGCCAGGTGGAATACGCCAAGACCAAGGAATACCAGGAAAAGAACTTCGCCCGCGAAGCGCTGACCATCAACCCGGCCAAGGCCTGCCAGCCGCTGGGCGCGGTGTTCGCTGCCAACGGCTTTGAAGGCACCCTGCCCTTCGTCCACGGTTCGCAAGGCTGCGTAGCCTATTACCGCTCGCACTTCAGCCGCCACTTCAAGGAGCCGACCTCCTGCGTGTCGTCTTCCATGACCGAGGATGCAGCCGTATTCGGCGGCCTCAACAACATGATCGACGGCCTGGCGAATTCTTACAGTTTATATAAGCCGAAGATGATCGCGGTTTCCACCACCTGCATGGCGGAAGTGATCGGCGACGACCTCAACGCCTTCATCAAGACTTCACGCGAAAAGGGTTCCATCCCGGTGGAATTCGACGTGCCGTTTGCCCACACCCCGGCTTTCGTCGGCAGCCATATCACCGGCTACGACAACGCACTGCTGGGCGTGCTCAAGTACTTCTGGGACGGCAAGGCCGGCATGGCCCCTGCCCTGGAGCGCAAGCCGAATGACAGCATCAACTTCATCGGCGGCTTTGACGGCTACGTGGTTGGCAACAACCCGGAAATAAAGCGCATTTTCGGCGAGTTCGGCGTGAAGTACACCATGCTGTGCGACCCGTCCGACGCCTGGAACACCCCGACCGATGGCGAGTTCCGCATGTACGACGGCGGTACGTCATTGGAGGATACGGCCAACGCCATCAACGCCAAGGCCACTATCGTGATGCAGACCATCAGCGCGGAAAAAACTGCTGCCTACATCGAGGAAAAAGGCCAGGAAGTGGTCAAGCTGCACCACCCGGTGGGCGTGGCTGGCACTGACCAGTTCCTGATGGAAATCTCGCGCATCACCGGCAAGCCTATTCCAGACAGCCTGACCAAGGAACGCGGACGCCTGGTGGATGCCATCGCCGACTCCAGCGCTCACATCCACGGCAAGAAGTTCGCGCTGTACGGCGACCCCGACCTGATGCTGGGCCTCACCGCTTTCCTGCTGGAACTGGGCGCGGAGCCGACCACGGTGCTGTCCACCAACGGCGACGCCGACTGGGCCGCCAAGGTTCAGGCGCTGTTCGACGCCAGCCCGTTTGGCGCTAACTGCAAGGTCTACCCGAAGAAGGACCTGTGGCACATGCGTTCCCTGCTGTTCACGGAACCGGTGGATTTCCTCATCGGCAACACCTACGGCAAGTACCTGGACCGCGATACCAAGACGCCATTGATCCGCATTGGGTTCCCGATCTTCGATCGCCACCACAAGCATCGCTACCCGGTGTGGGGCTATCAAGGCGCGCTCAACGTGCTGGTTACCATCCTGGACAAGATATTCGACACGATGGACGCCAACACCGACGGTATCTCCACCACGGACTACAGCTTCGACATCATCCGTTAACGCCGCGGGGCGGGAGGAAGGTCGCCCCTCCTCCCGCCTCCCCTAACACCTAACGAGGTTTAAACATGGCAAACGTCACTTTTAGCTCCCCCAAGATCAAGAAAGACCTCACGGTCTACGCGACTGCGGGCGATACCAGCACCTTGCTGGCTTTGGCCAAACAGCACAAGATTCCGGTGGAATTCGAGTGCGAAAACGGCGAATGCGGCTCCTGCGCGGTCGAGGTTTCTGTCCTAGCCAACAAACAGCCGATGGGCGTCCATCTCACCGAGAAGGAAAAAACCGTGCTCAAGCTGGCCGGCAAAATCACCAAGGAACAGATCGAAAACGCGGAAACCAACGACATCCCCCCGCCATGGCGTCTGGCCTGCCAGTTCATCGTGCGCAACGAGGATATCCTGGTCAAGTTCTAGCTTACCTTTTGGCTCTCTCCCATAAGGAGAGGGTTGGGGAGAAGGAACCGCCCTTCTCCCCAACCTGCGCTTACGGGCATGGTTGGATCTTGACTTGCTTGCATTCTTCTTATTCCCCTTCGCGGGGTTTTTATGCCTCCCTAGCGGAGGCATTTTTTTGAAATGTCCGGATACAATCGGCCATCGGCAAACATTACCGCGGGAGGCACCCAATGCCTGACACCACTATCCAACCCTTGGCGTTTCCCGTCGACGTAGCTTGCCACGCCGACATCCCGGCGCTTGCCGACCTGCTCTCCCTGCTGTTCGCGCAGGAAGAGGAATTCCGGCCAGACCGAATGGCACAGGTGCGAGGTTTGGCCCATATCGTCGATCATCCCCAGGTCGGCGTTATCCTTGTTGCCCGGGATCATGATGGAATCGTCGGCATGGTCAACCTGCTTTACACCGTTTCTACCGCACTTGGCGAGAGTGTTGCGCTGCTCGAAGACATGGTGGTGTCAGCGCAGGCGCGTGGCGCCGGTGTCGGCACGCTGCTACTGGAGGCTGCCATTGCGCATGCCAGGGCGGAAGGATGCAAGCGCATCACGCTGCTCACCGATGCATCCAACAAAACTGCGCAGCGTTGGTATGCGCAACACGGTTTCAGCGCTTCCAGCATGGTGCCTATGCGGTTGCATTTATGAAAACGCCGGTGAAAACGTCGGTTTTGTCGGGTTTGCGACGCACGACAATTCACGCACATCATCATAAAAAACATATAGTTAAATATAATATTTACGCTGGCATGTTGTTTGCAGGTGTCTGGCCATCACGGATACAGGTATTTCATCATGGCATCCCTCAGCGAGAAGGTGCAGGACGTTTTCAACGAGCCCGGCTGCGACAAGAACCAGGCCAAGGGCGAGAAGGAGCGCAAGAAAGGCTGTACCAAGCAGTTGACGCCGGGCGCAGCGGCAGGCGGTTGCGCGTTCGACGGCGCCAAGATCGCGCTGCAGCCGATCACCGACGTCGCGCACCTGGTGCATGGCCCGATTGCCTGCGAGGGTAACGGCTGGGATAACCGTGGCGCCAAGTCGTCCGGCTCGCAGTTGTACCGCACCGGCTTTACCACTGACATCAACGAACTCGATGTGGTCTATGGCGGCGAGAAGCGCCTGTACAAGTCCATCCGCGAGATCCTCGACAAATACGACCCGCCGGCCATCTTCGTCTACCAGACCTGTGTCACCGCGCTGATCGGCGATGATATCGAGGCAGTGTGCAAAGCCGCCACGGCCAAGTTCGGCAAGCCCATCATCCCGATCAACGCGCCCGGCTTCGTCGGCAGCAAGAACCTGGGCAACAAGCTGGCGGGCGAAGCGCTGCTGGAACACGTCATTGGCACCGAAGAGCCGGAATTCACCACGCCTTACGATATCAACATCATCGGCGAATACAACCTGGCCGGAGAACTATGGCAGGTCAAGCCGTTGCTGGACGAACTGGGCATCCGCGTGCTGGCCTGCATTTCCGGCGACGCCAAGTACCACGAGGTCGCCTCCTCCCATCGCGCCAAGGCCGCCATGATGGTGTGTTCCAAGGCCATGATCAACGTGGCGCGCAAGATGGAGGAGCGCTACGGCATCCCCTTCTTCGAAGGTTCGTTCTACGGCATCTCCGACATGAGCGAGAGCCTGCGCCAGATCGCCAAACTGCTGGTGCAGCGCGGCGCGCCGTTCGAACTGATCGTACGCACCGAGAAAGTCATCTTCCGCGAGGAAACCCGTGCCTGGGAGGCCATCAACCAGTACCGCAAGCGGCTGGAAGGCAAAAAGGTGCTGCTGATCACCGGCGGCGTCAAATCGTGGTCGGTGGTGTCCGCATTGCAGGAAGCCGGGCTGGAAATCGCCGGCACCAGCGTGAAGAAATCCACTGCCGAGGACAAGGAAAAAATCAAGGAACTGATGGGCGAAGACGCGCACATGTTCGACGACATGCGTCCGCGCGACATGTACGCCATGCTCAGGGAATCGCGCGCCGACATCATGCTCTCCGGCGGGCGCAGCCAGTTTGTGGCGCTGAAAGCAAAAATGCCGTGGCTGGACATCAACCAGGAGCGCCATCACGCCTATGCCGGTTATATCGGCATGGTGGAACTGGTCAAGCGCATCGAGCAGGCCTTGTATCACCCGGTATGGGATCAAGTCCGGAAACCTGCGCCCTGGGAAGCCGTTGAGCCCACCGCCGACGTAGAAGCAAAGGCCGCATGATGGCGACCGTTACCCTCAGTCACAAGGCCTGCAGCGTCAACCCGCTGAAAATGAGCCAGCCGATCGGCGCGGCGCTGGCGTTCATGGGGCTCAACCACTGCCTGCCCACGCTGCATGGTTCGCAGGGCTGCACCTCGTTCGGCCTGGTGCTGTTCGTGCGCCATTTCCGCGAAATGATCCCGATGCAGACCACGGCGATGAACGAAGTCACCACCATTCTCGGCGGCATGGACAACATCGAACAGGCCATCCTCAACATCTGGAACCGCGCCAAGCCCGACGTGATCGGCCTGGCTTCCACCGGGCTGACGGAAACCAAGGGCGACGACGTTGATGCCTACTTAAAGTTGATTTACAAAAATCATCCAGAACTTAATGATTTAAAAGTTATTTATGTTTCAACTCCGGACTACCAGGGCGCCTTCCAGGATGGCTGGAGCAAGGCGGTGGTACGCATCGTGCAGGAGCTGGCGACGCCCTGCCCCGTGAAGCAGATCGACCGGATCAACATCCTGCCCGGCTCGCATCTGACACCGGGCGACATCAACGAAATCCGCGACATTGTCGAAGCCTTCGGCTTGGCCCCGGTATTCATCCCAGACCTTTCCGGCTCGCTGGACGGCCATATTCCGGACGACTTCACGCCCACCACGCTGGGCGGCACGACCATCGAGCAACTGCGCACCATGGGCGCGGCACGCGCGACCATCGCCATCGGCGAACAGATGCACGCCGCCGCCATTGAACTGGAAATGAAAACCGGCGTGCCCTACGCCGTGTTCGACCGCCTCACCGGACTGGAAGCCAACGACCGCCTGCTGCAACACCTGTCCGCGCTGTCGGGGAAACCGGTGCCGCAGAAGTATCGCCGCCAGCGCAGCCAACTGCAGGACGCCATGCTGGACGCGCATTTCTTCACCGGCGGGCAAAAAGTCGCCATCGGCGCCGAGCCCGACCTGCTGTGGTCGCTAGGCGGATTCCTGGCGGAACTGGGTTGCGAATTGACCGCCGCCGTCACCACCACCCAGTCGCCGGTACTGGAAAAGCTGCCCATCGGAGAAGTACTGATCGGCGACCTGGAAGACCTGGAGCACCGCGCCCGGGATTGCGACCTGCTGATCACCCATTCCCACGGGCGGCAGATGGCGTCACGGCTGCACATCCCTTTCCTGCGCTACGGCCTTCCGACTTTCGACCGCCTGGGCGCGGCGCACAAAGTCACGGTGGGCTACCGCGGTAGCATGGAATTCGTTTTCGAACTCGGTAACACCTTTCTCGCCAACGACCATGAAGCGACGCCCGCCACCTGGGCCGGCGAAGCCAACCCTTGCGCAACCGAAAGCGGCTGCGCCGGTTGCCAGGGTGCGGCGGATATCGCGCCCATGGCCGCAACCAGTTAACTCATCGAAAGGACCAAGAGCATGAAAGTCGCCTTCGCCACACAAGACCTGAAACGGGTGGATGCCCATTTCGGCTGGGCCAAGAACATCGCCATTTACGAACTGACGCCGACCGAGCACCGGTTCCTCGAGGCCGTGCAGTTCGACGGCGACCTGCAGGAGGACGGCAACGAGGACAAACTGGCCCCCAAGTTGGAAGTCATCAAGGACTGCGCCCTGCTCTACGTGGCCGCCATCGGCGGTTCGGCGGCGGCGCGGGTGGTGGCGCACAAGATCCACCCGGTAAAGGTCAACGAGCCGGAAAACATCGAGGACGTGCTGGTCAAGCTCAAGGACGTGCTCAATGGCACCCCGCCACCCTGGCTGCGCAAGGCGCTGCTGAAGGATCAGGAAAAGACTTTCGACTTCGAAGACGAAGCCGTTTAACCCCTTACCCAGCATCAGGAGAAACACATGTCAGCAACCGCAGCAGCACTCGCAGAAATACCGGCAGACGAGCAAACGAATCCGTGGGAATCGTCTTTCGTCAAGGAACTGGTCAAGCAATGGCGCGCCCAGGATACCCACGGCGCATGGGAAGGCAAGGATAACGCCGCCCTGCTCGCCCCCTACATCATTACCAAGGAACAGCGCCGCGAAATGCCCATCATCGGCGATCCCGACCCGGAAACCATCTGGCGCCTGGAACTGTTCTACAACGCCATCGGCCTGGCCGTGGAGCGCGAAACCGGCATCATGGTGTCGCCGATGATGAAGATGCACCACGAAGGCTTCGGCAAGATGATCCTCACCGCCGGACGGCTGGTGGTGGTCAACCGTCACCTGCGCGACGTGCACCGTTTCGGTTTCGAGAGCATGGAAAAACTGGCGGCCGAGGGCGAGAAGCAGGTTGCGCTGGCGGTGGCGATGATCCGCCAGTTCCCGGACGTCGCGAATTACGGTTGATATTCAATACCTAGGAGCGAGCAATGAGCGACATCGACACCATCAAGGCCGAGGTAAAGAAACTCAACGCCCAGGCCACGCAGTTGAAAATGGATTTGCACGACCTTTCCGAAGACTTGCCCACCGGCTGGGAGAAAATTCCCGAAGTGGCGGCAAAAACCTTCAAGGCATATGAACAACTTACCGAAGCCAGGAAGAAGCTGGCGGCAGCAGGAGGCTAACATGGCATTTACCGTAACCTTACCCGGCGGCATCGTCTGGACACCAAAATTCGCCGAGAGCATCACCGAAGAGAAATGCATCGGTTGCGGCCGCTGCTTCCGCGTCTGCGGGCGCGACGTGCTACAGCTGGTCGGCATCGATGACGAAGGCGAGCGCATCGCCGTAGCGCTGGGCGACGATGACGACGACGGTGAATACGAAAAGAAGGTGATGACCATCGCCCATCCGGAAAACTGCGTTGGCTGCGAAGCCTGCGCCAAGATCTGCCCGAAGAAATGCTACACGCACGCACCGGCCGCAGCTTGATGGCGTAGTCTCCCTGTTATGCGCACGCAAACCATCCCGATCAGTTCCGCACCTGTCCGCATGACGGACAGGCTGGAGAACCGCATGGATGAGTTCGACGACCTGGTTGAACTGCTGCTGGACCACGGATGCGATGACAGCCGGGAAACGCACGACTGGGCGGTGTTCATCGCCACGGCCTGCATGGGAGACAATCACCTGTGGCAGGACATGGGGCTATCCAGCCGGGCCGTGTTGTCCGAGTTGATGCAGGCGCGTTTCCCCGCGCTTTCCGCCAAGAATACCGGCGACATGAAGTGGAAGAAATTCTTTTACAAGCAACTGTGCGAACGGGCCGACATTTTCATCTGCAAATCGCCGTCCTGCGGCGTATGCGTGGATTACAGCAAGTGTTTTGGCCCGGAAGACGCAGCCCCTGAAAAATGAACCCGGAGCCAGCGGCGCTGCAAACCGTCCGCGCTTACCACCAGCGTAGCAAACACCGCTTCGAGGCCTATGCGCCAGGGCCGGGGACGCTGGACTGGGATGCCCAGCCGGCGCCGTTCCGCCATTTTGCAGGCACACCCCACATTGCGCTGCCCAGTCTGGGCCAGGCTGCACAACACCCGCAGATCGCCGCTGCGCTGCGTCGCCCGTTTTCTGCGCTGACCGCGCCAACCCCGCCACTGGTGCCCAGCCTGGAAACGCTCAGCGTGCTGCTGCAACTGGCGCTCGGCATCACCGCGTGGAAGACCTACGGGCCGGACCGCTGGGCGGTGCGCGCCAATCCTTCCAGCGGCAACCTGCACCCGGTCGAGGGCTACCTGTTCCTGCGCGGCATTCCGGGACTGTTCGACGGACTGTACCACTACTGCCCGGATAACCACGCGCTGGAATGCCGGGCTGAATTCGAAGCCAGCCCCGGCCCGCCGCAGGTGCTCATCGGCCTGTCCAGCATCATGTGGCGCGAAGCCTGGAAATACGGCGAACGCGCGTTCCGCTACTGCCAGCTCGACACCGGCCATGCCGTGGGCGCCCTGCGCTACGCCGCCGCCTTGCTCGGCTGGCCGCTCACCGAGCAACCGCAAGTGGGCACGGCAACGCTGGAACAATGGCTGGGGCTGGATCGCAGCGAAGATTTTCCCGCCGGGAGGTATCCCGACACCGAACTGGAAGAAGCCGAAATCCTGCTGGCGCTGGAACCCGGCGGCACGGCATGGCTGGAGCGAGCCTGCGCCAGCGCATGCTGGTACGGCACCGCCAGCACCATAGACCGGCACCCCATGTACCAGTGGCCCGTTATCGAAGAAGTGGCGGCTGCCAGCCGGCATGGGGTTGCGGCACAGGAACCGCCGCCAACGCCACTGTCGGCAGATGCCGTTGCCGCGCCCGCTACCGACATCACGGCGGCAAGTGTGATCCTGCACCGTCGCAGCGCCCAGCGCTTCGATGCACGCCATGTCATGCCGCAACAGGACTTTTATGCGCTGCTGGATGCCATGCTGCCGCGCGGCCAGGCCCCGTGGGATGTGCTTTCCGCCACGCCCCGCATCGGCCTGGTGTTGCTCGTGCACCGGGTCCAGGGGCTGGAGCCCGGCCTGTACCTGCTGCCGCGCAGCCATCAGGTTGCGGCACTGTTGAGTGAAAGCCTGGATCAACGCTTCCTGCGGCAGCCGGTAGCCGGCGCACCGCCACATCTGGCGCTGCAGTTGCTGGCGCCCACGGCACCCGCCGAACTGCACCGGGTAGCCCGCAGCCTGCATTGCCATCAGGACATCGCCGCCAACGCTTGCCTGGCGCTGGGCATGCTGGCGGATTTTGATGCCGCTATCGAGCGCGATCCGTCGGCTTACCGTGCGCTGTACCGCGAAGCCGGGCTGATCGGCCAGACGCTGTACCTGCAGGCGGAAGCGCTGGATTTAAGCGGCACCGGCATCGGCTGTTATTTCGACGACCCGTTCCACGACCTGCTGGGACTGCATGGCACGTGCCTGCAAAGCCTGTACCACTTCACGGTGGGCCTCGCGCTGGAGGACGCGCGCATTGAAACCAAAATCACCTACGACCCGGAGCTGACATCATGACGGCCTACCACCGTATCACCCCCAAACAAGCGGCCGAGCACATTCGCCGCTCGCGCGCCGGCATCCAGACACTGGCGCTGTTCGATACCCGCGATGAGGCGAGTTATGCCAAATCCCACATCAAGGGCGCCGACCACCTGGCCGAACGCAATTTCGGCCAGGCCATCGCCACGCTGCCGAAACACGTGCCGGTGATGATCTACTGCTACCACGGCAACGCCAGCCAGGTGTATGCCAACATGTTTACGGATTTCCGCTTTGCCAAGGTCTACAGCGTGGATGGCGGCTATGAAGCGCTGGCGCCGGTGCTGCCCGACCCACCCGCGCTGGGCGTGCAATCCAGCCCGGCATTGGGCGATTTTATTGCCACCCACCATTTCGACCCGGACAACCTCGACAGCCCGTGGGAACATGCCCTCACCCCGCTGATGCGCGCCGCGCTGCAGGGCAACGACGGCCTGGCCGCAGAACTGCTGGCGCACGGTGTCAACATCCACCTACGCAACAGCGACGGCAACAACGCGTTATGGCTGGCTTGCGTGTCGGGCAACGCGAGCCTGGTGCAGCGGCTGATAGACTCCGGTATCGACCTCGACAACCGCAACCTTACCGGTGCCACTGCCTTGATGTACACCGCCTCCAGCGGCAAGCCCGACATGATGGAGCTGCTGCTGGAAAACGGCGCCGACCCGCTGATCCGCACCGACGACGGTTACCTGGCGGGAGAACTGGCGGCAACGGCGGAATGCCTGCAACTGCTGCGCTATACCCTGGCCTGAGCCTCACCAAACCGGGGCATACGCCTGCACCACCCTGCCCCGATCTGGTGCAAAAACCATATTCCTCCATCATGGTATTAATTAACTTATTGATATTGATGATTAAATAAGCTGGCATAACGATTGCTCATGCATTGTTACTATGGCTACCAATACAGCATTCGACGAAATGCACGCAGCGGGGGGAGATGTCCGCGAGATTTACCGTAACTTTGCCGGATGGCTCAACGGCATCAGCCACGCCCATCTCGCGCAGAAAACCAGGGAGGCCGAGCTGCTGTTCCGGCGCGTCGGCATCACTTTCAACGTCTATGGCGAGGATGCCGGTGCCGAGCGGCTGATCCCGTTCGACGTGCTGCCGCGCATCCTGGACGCCGCCGAATGGCAACACCTGTCTGCGGGCGCGATCCAGCGCGTGCGGGCGCTCAACGCCTTCCTGCACGACCTGTACCATGATCAGGACATCATCCGCGCCGGCATCATGCCAGCCTCGCTGCTCACCAACGAGATGTATCGCCCGGAAATGCAGGGAGTGGACGTACCGGGCCGCATTTACGCGCACATCGCCGGCATCGACATCGTCCGCACCGGCGAAAACCAGTTCTACGTGCTGGAAGACAACCTGCGCACCCCTTCCGGTGTGTCCTACATGCTTGAAGACCGCCGGATGATGATGCGGCTGTTCCCGGAGCTGTTCCGCCGCTATTCAATTGCGCCGGTGGAGCACTACCCGCAGGTGCTGCTCAACAACCTGCGCGCCGTGGCGCAGCCCGGCGTGCAAAGCCCGACAGTCGTGCTGCTCACGCCGGGCGCCTATAACAGCGCCTATTTCGAACACGCATTCCTCGCCCAGCAAATGGGCATCGAACTGGTGGAGGGCCAGGACCTGTTCATCAAGGACAATGCCGTGTTCATGCGCACCACCGAAGGGCCGCGGCGGGTGGACGTGATTTACCGGCGCATCGACGACGATTTTCTCGACCCCCTGGCGTTCAGGTCGGATTCCATGCTGGGCGTGCCCGGCCTGGCGGCGGTCTACCGCAACGGCGGGGTAACGCTGGCCAATGCCATCGGCACCGGCGTGGCGGACGACAAGGCGACCTATACCTACGTGCCGGACATGGTGCGCTTTTACCTGGGCGAGGAACCGATCCTGTCCAACGTCCCGACTTACAAGCTTTCCATCGAGGATGACCGCAAATACGTGCTCGACCACCTGGATGAACTGGTGGTCAAGGAAGTGCAAGGTTCCGGCGGCTACGGCATGCTGGTGGGGCCGACCGCATCGAAACAGCAGATCGCGGACTTCCGGGCACGCATCCTCGCCAACCCTGACAACTACATCGCCCAGCCCACGCTGGCGCTTTCTACCTGCCCCACGCTGGTGGAGCAAGGGGTGGCGCCGCGGCACGTCGACCTGCGCCCTTTCGTGCTGTCCGGCAAGACCGTCACGCTGGTGCCCGGCGCGTTATGCCGGGTGGCGTTGCGGGAAGGCTCGCTGGTGGTGAATTCGTCGCAGGGCGGCGGCACCAAGGACACCTGGGTGTTGAACGAGGCCGCATCATGCTGAGCCGCACCGCCGACCACCTCTACTGGATGGCACGTTATATCGAACGCGCCGAGAACATGGCACGGGTGCTGGACGTAACCTACAAGATGTCGCTGGTGCCCAACGCCGCCCAGAGCGAATCCGCGCTGTGGCAGCCGCCGGTGCGCATCGCCGGCGACATGGCGGCCTTCGAGCGCGACTACGGCAGCTACAGCGCCGCCAGCGTGCTGCACTACATGGCGCTGGACCCGCACAATCCTTCCAGTATTGTCAGCGCGCTGAGCAATGCCCGGGAGAACGCGCGCGCGGTGCGCGTGGCGATGTCGTCCGAAATGTGGGAAAACGTCAACTCGCTGTGGCTGGAGTTGCAGGGGCGCCTGAAAAATGGCCTGGCCGAAGCCGACCTGAGCGAATTCTGCGACTGGGTCAAATCGCGCTCCCACCTGTTTCGCGGCGTGACGTTCGGCACCATGCTGCGCGACGACGGCTACAAATTCGTGCGGCTGGGCACGTTCATCGAACGCGCCGACAACACGGCGCGCCTGCTCGACGTGAAGTACCACCTGCTGCTGCCCTCGGAGGAAGAAGTCGGCGGCGCGGTGGACTACTACGAATGGAGCTCGCTACTGCGCTCGGTATCCGCCTTCGAGGCTTACCAAAAGGTATTCCACGACACCATCGAGCCGTGGAAAGTGGCCGAGCTACTGGTACTGCGCGACGACATGCCACGTTCGCTGCACGCTTGCATGGACGAAATCACGCCCATCCTGGAACAGCTATGCGATGCGCGCGGCTGGGAATGCCTGCGCCAGGCCGGGGAATTACACGCCCGGCTGCACTATGGCCGCATGGAAGACATTTTTCAGGAAGGGCTGCATGAATTCCTGCAGGATTTTGTCATCCATAACAACAGCCTGGGCAGTGAAATCCAGAACACCTTCCTCAATGCC
Organism: uncultured Methylophilaceae bacterium; assembly: GCA_964511385.1. Classification (GTDB taxonomy): domain Bacteria; phylum Pseudomonadota; class Gammaproteobacteria; order Burkholderiales; family Methylophilaceae; genus CAILHX01. Next base: position 94,335 of record CAZEFE010000005.1, read on the forward strand.
CCGATGACCTGAAAGGCCATGCCATGCATCTGACCATAGAACATAGAACCCGCTACGCCTATGCCGCCCCGGTGGATTACACCATCCAGCAATTGCGGCTGACGCCGCAGGATGGCTTCGGCCAGCGCGTCAAACGCTGGGAAATCATCGTCAAAGGCAACATGTCGCCGTTTGCCGATGCGTTCGGCAACGCCTCCCATACACTGGTGGTGGATACGCCGCACGACTTTGTCGACATCATTGCCCGTGGCGAAGTCGAAACCGATCTCGACCTGCCGCCGCGGGAAGACCGGCTGGCGCTGCCGGTTTATTTGCGCAACACGCCACTGACGCAGCCGGATGAGGCGCTGCGCGAGTTCGCCGCATATTTTGCCGCCACCGGCCACGTCAATGAGATCGTGCTGAACGCGCTCATGCACGGCATTCGTTCCCGTGTGCGCTACAGCAAAGGCGCCACCGATGTGCAGACCACCGCGGCAGAAGCCTTTCAGGCCGGTGAAGGGGTTTGCCAGGACCATGCGCATATCTTCATTGCCTGCTGCCGCATCCTGGGCGTCCCGGCGCGGTACGTCAGCGGCTACCTGTTCACCGACAATGGCAACCTGGTGGAAAGCCATGCCTGGGCTGACGCCTGGCTGGACGGCAAAGGCTGGCAAAGCTTCGATGTCTCCAACGGCCAGCGCACCAACGGCATCCATGTGCGGCTGGCTTCCGGGCTGGATTACCGGGATGCCTGCCCGATTGCCGGTATCCGCAAGGGCGGCGGGCATGAGCAAATGGCTGTACAGGTACAAGTTTCCCAACAACAATAATTGAGCCCTCTTTTTCCCGGCGTTATGATGTCGGGCACTTTGATGACGTTGAATTCACCATGACTTATTGCGTAGGATTGCTGCTCGAAACCGGCCTGGTAATGGCCGCCGACTCCCGTACCAATGCCGGGGTCGACCATGTCGCCACCTTTCCCAAGATGACCATTTTCTCGCGGACCGACGAGCGCGTGCTGGTGACCGTCACCGCTGGCAACCTCGCCGTGTCGCAGGCTGTCATCAGCCTGCTCAACAAGAACATCGCCGACGGCGTCGAACCCAACCTGCACAGCGCGGCCAACATGTTTGAAGCCGCGCGCATCATCGGCGAGGCGGTCAGGATCGTGCACCATGAAGATGCCGAACATCTCAAGCGACACTCGGCCGAGTTCAACCAGTCCATCATCCTCGGCGGGCAGATCAAAGGCGAAAAGCCGCGCCTGTTCAACATCTATGCGGCAGGCAACTTCATCGAAGCAGTTGCGGAAACGCCCTACTTCCAGATCGGCGAAACCAAATACGGCAAACCCATCCTGGACCGGGTCGTCGACAACCGCAGCGATCTCAATGCGGCGGCAAAATGCACGCTGATCTCATTTGATTCCACCATCCGCAGCAATTTATCCGTGGGCCTGCCGATAGACCTGTTCATCTACCGTGCCGACAGCTATAACACGGACTGCCAGCAACGCATTACCGAAAGCGACCCCTACTTCACCCAACTGCGCAAAGGCTGGTCGGAAGGCCTGAAACGCGTATTTGCCGAGTTGCCCGACCCGGGCTGGTGTAAAGAGTAATCGTCCGCCAATGACCACCTTTTGATCCTAGGTAGTGAGCGAGAACAGCTCCGGCGAATTTTTGCGGTAAACCCGCATCCACATCAGCGTCGCCGGCACCAGCGAACGTATGCCGAACCACAGGGCATCGCGCTCGAAGTCATCCGCCAGCGTCAATTGCACGCCTAGCCCGGACCAGCCGGCCCAGTCGATCTCCGCCATGTGCTGCTTGATCCCGGCCGGCAGGTTGGCGGCGGTTTTCGTCATGATGCGCATCTGCGTCAGCGTTTCCCTCCGGGTAAGGCGGCTGGCGAAAAAATCGTCCGGCTCCAGGCCTTCGGTCAGTGTCAGGATAGATGTTCCCGCCTCTTCCAGTATGCCGAGCAAGGCGCCTGCCAGCAGCGTCATACCTGCGCCCCGGCGGCATAGGCCTCGATCACCGAAGCGCCGACTGAGTCCGCCGGGTCGATTTCGCGTAGTTTGGCGAGTATCGCTTTGGCGTCCGCCAGCCGCTGCTGGCGCAGGCGGATGAAGGCCAGCGCTTTCAGGCTGAACAGGTAAAAATGTTGCGGCGCATCCACCTTGCCCCAATCGCTTGCGGTACTGTCCAGCAAACGCCAATCCGCCGGGATGTGCGCCTGGCGCGCGGCGGCATCCAGCGCCAGGCAGGCGGCGCGCTCGGCGTCACCGAGACGGTTGTGGTTGAAATAGAACTTATACAGGGTGTAATACACGTGCAGGCAGCCGGGATCAGCCGCCTGCGCGCGCCAGAGCAGGGATTCGGCCTCGCGCCAGTCGCCGGCCGCAGTCGCGGCGGCGGAAAGATAGCCTGCCACGCGCGGCGGCAGGTCTTCGCTGGGCACGATCCCCTGCAATACCTTACCAGACACCTTCCGGCGCCTTCAGCCGCTCAACCACCGTACCGCCCAGCAGATGCTCGTCGATGATGGCCGTCACGTCTTCCTTGGTCACGCCGCTGTACAGCACGCCTTCCGGGTAAACCAGTACATTGGGGCCGCCATCGCAGGGGCCGAGGCACCCGGAATAGGTCACAGAGAATTTGTCCCATAAATTGCGTGCCTGGGATTGCTGCCAGAACGCCTGCACGATTTCGTTGCCGCCCTTGGCCTGACAGGAACCGCGCGGATGCCCCGGTGGGCGGGCCTGGTTGCAGATGAATACGTGTTTTGCTGGCTTGGGCATGATGCCTCCTTACGTTAATTGAATTCTTAACCACTCCCCTGCATGAGGAGGGAATTTGCTTTTACGCTGGCTTCACCGTGACGTCGCCAAGCACCATGGCCTGGCAGGCAAGGCGGCATCCGGGTTTGGCATGTTTGCTTTTTAATAATGAGGTTTCCAGCGCCGATGGCGCGGATAGGTTTTCCGCGCCTTGCAGCACCTCCACCATGCAGTCCCCGCAATCGTTTTCCTTGCAGCCGAAGGTGATGCTGGTGCCGACCTTTTCCGCTACCTCGACAATGCGGGTACCGCGCGGCACGGTGGCAATGGCGCCGATGTCGGCGAAAGTGATGCTGTATTTGGACATGATGGTTACCTCTTACAAGGGCGCGACGGTGACGTCGCCGAAGACCTGGGTCTGGCATGCCAGGCGGCAGTGCTTGCCGGCGAAATTTTCACGCTGCATCTTGATCTGCAATGCGGCCAGATCTGGCGTAGAGCGCCATTCGTCGAGGATTTCCTGGAAGCGTGCGCGGATCACGGCCCGTTCTTCCGCGGTGATCGCCGACAGGTTTTCATCTCCCTTGGTCACCTCGAACAGGCACTCGCCGCAATCACCTTCGCGACAGTTATAGGCGATGTAGGAACCGACCGCCTCCGAGAGTTCGACGATGCGGGTGCCGACTGGGACGTTGACGGTGACATTGACGTCGGAAAAAGTGACTTTAGCTTTAGCCATGGGGGCTCCCTAATGTGTTGGTTTGGTTCATTGCAGCGACGGTTGCCTGGATGCCAGCAAATCCGCCATATCGATCACGCGTTGCTCATTCACGCCCATCAGGTGTTCACCGGCATCGCGCCCAAAGTTGCGGCAGAGTTCCAGTTCGTCATCTGACGGAATCAGCTTGATGCGCACCCCTTCCAGCGGCACGCGCATCTTCAGGCCTCGCATCCGGCCTTCCAGCATGCGTACCGCCTCGCCCGACCAGCCGTAAGAGCCGAACGCTCCGGCCAGCTTGCCGCGTACGTTGATCATGGCGAACGAGGACAGCAAGTCCCAGATCGGCCTGGCCGCATCGCCGTTGATGGTGGGCGAGCCAAGTAGGATGCCGTCGGCATCCTCCACCAAATCCACGAACAGGCCGGCATCACCGCCTTCCAGGTCGTACAGCGACACGCGCACGCCCGGCACTTCCTCGGCGCCGTCACGTATCACCTGCGCCATTTGCGTGGTGCTGCCGTAGGCACTGATGTAGAAGATGATCAGCGTTTTCTCGTCCGCATTCACCTCGCTGTGCAGGCGCTGGCCGCTCAACTCGCGGTAGCGCTGCACGTAGCGCAGCGGCTGGTCGCGCAGCACCGGCCCGTGCGTTGGGGCAATCATGTTGATCGGCAGCGGTTCTATCAGATCGAGCGCATTGGCCACATGTTCGCGAAACGGCCGCATGATGTGGGCGTAGTAATACTCGAAGGCAAAGCGGAAATCGCCCGCTTTGTCGTTGAACAGCCGCTCGTCGCAAAAATGGCAGCCGAACACGTCGCCGGAAAACAGGATGCATTCCTCTTCCAGGTAGGTACATTGCGTATCCGGCCAGTGCAGGTAAGGCGTATGCAGGAAACGCAGGTTGCGGTCGCCCAGGCTGACGGTATCGCCCGTGGTCACCGGCGTAAAATCCAGGTCGGCGCGGTTCAGCAGCGCCTTCAGCATCAACTGTGCCGATTGCGAGATGTACAATCGCGCCTGTGGTGCGCGCCGCATCAACTCCGGCAGTGCGCCGGTGTGGTCGGGTTCCAGATGGTTGAGCACAATGACGCGAATTTCGTCGTATCGCGCCACCGCCTCCAATCGGGCAAAGAACTGCCCGGCACACTCCGCCTTGACCGTGTCGATCACTGCCACACCATCCGAGCCGCGCACCGCATAAGCGTTGTACGTGGTGCCGTTGGGCGTTTTCAGGATCACGTCGAAACTGCGCATGCCGGGATCGAACGCACCGATCCACTGCACCCGTTCCGACAGCCAGACGGGCTGCGTCATTTCAAGTCCAGCCGGTCAACCAAACTTAAACAATATTCCGTACCCACCCCTTGGATATTCCCAAGCGACGTTACGGTGCTCGTCGCAAATAATGCGGCAGGTGCCGCATTCCAGGCAGCCGTCGCTGATGACGGTGACCTGGCCGTTGCCTTCCATGGTCCAGCAGCCTGCCGGGCAGCACACCGTGCAGGCGCGCTCCTCGCAATCATTACGGCACTTGTCCTCGTCTACGATGCTGATGTGCGGCCGCCCGGAATCCACCTTGTAGCGGTTCTGGAACAATTTTTCCTCGACCTTGACTGTCACGCTCATTCGAATGCCCTCCACAGCTTGAACGTATCGCCCACCAGCCCGAACAGCGAGCGGCGCTGGCGGAAACTCTTGCCGATCTGTTTTTCCTTGGTTTTCTTGTCCACGCCGTCCACCGTGAGCATGGTGCGGGCGGCGTTGGACAGCAGTTCGGGGTAGTCATTAAAGAATTGAGGATTTGTATGAAATACATCCGGCATGTCTTTGTATTTCTTCAAATCTTTCATCACAAAACTCTCGTCCAGCCTGGCCTGGTAACGCTTGAGGTTGGCCTTGCTGAATTCCTTGCCTTCCTGCTTCAGTTCGATCAGCGTATCCGCCGCGTGCATGCCGGTCGTCATCGCCAGGTTGGAGCCTTCGCGGTGCACGGCGTTGACGAACATACCAGCATCACCGACGATCATCCAGCCATCGCCGTACAGGTCAGGCATGGCGTTGTAACCGCCCTCGGGAATCAGGTGCGCGGTGTATTCCTTCATCTCGCCGCCTTCGATCAATGGCTTGATGGCCGGGTGCGCCTTCATCTGCTCCAGCAGCGCGAATGGCGTGGTTTCCTGCTTCTTGAAGTCGGACAACATACAACCGACGCCGATAGTCACGCTTTCCTTGTTGGTGTAGAGGAAACCGGTGCCCATCATGCCCTTGGTGATTTTGCCCACCATCTCGATCACCACGCCCTCCTCGTCCTTGACGTTGAAGCGCTGCTCGATCAGTTCCTGCGGCATGAAGTGGATTTCCTTCACCGCCAGCGCCACGTCCTTGGGGTGCAGCTCTGGGTGGAAACCGGCTTTTTTCGCCAGCAACGAGTTCACGCCGTCGGCCAGTATCACGGCATCGGCGTAGATTTCGCCGCCCTGCCGGTCGGTCATCACGCCGATCACGCGGTTGCCGTCCAGCAGCAGGTTGGTGACGGTGGTTTCGCAAATCACTAGCGCGCCCGCCGCTTTCACCTGCTCCGAGAACCACTTGTCGAACTGCGAGCGGATCATGGTGTAGCGGTTATAAGGCTGCTTGTTGAAGGCATCGGAACGATAGTGCGAACCGATGTAGGAATCGTCGTCCAGCACCCACATGCGCTGCTCAATGATATGGCGTTCCAGAGGGGCGTCCTCGCGGAAATCCGGGATCAGCTTTTCCAGCGCGTCGGAATACAGGATGGCGCCCTGCACGTTCTTGGAGCCGGACGACTCGCCACGCTCCAGTTGCAGCACGCTCAAGCCTGCCTGTGCCAGCCGGAGCGCGGCGGAATTGCCGGAAGGACCGGCGCCGACGACAATAACGTCAAATCTCTCTACTGACATGATTAACCTGCCTTTCTCGCGGTTGCCAAGTGCGCCTTGAAGGCTTCGGTCAACGCCGGCAGTATGGTCATGGCATTGCCGACGATGCCGTAATGCGCAAAATCGAAAATCGGTGCGTTGGGGTCATTGTTGATGGCGATGATCACGTCCGAGGCATCCATGCCGACGCGGTGCTGGATCGCTCCGGAAATGCCGACAGCGATATAGAGCTTGGGCCGCACCGTCTTGCCGGACTGGCCCACCTGACGATCCAGTTCCACCCAGCCCGCCTGCACCACCGGGCGCGTGGCGCCGACCTCGGCCCCCAGCACGCTGGCCAGGTCCCAGATCAGCTTGAAGTTTTCCGGCTTTTTCATGCCGCGCCCGCCGGAGACGATGATGTCAGCAAAGGGTAACTGGGGTTTGTCCTGCATCTCGTCGGGAATGAATTCCAACACTTTCGTAATGATGGAACTTTCCACCATGCCCAGCGTGTCCTCGATGATGCGGCCCGTTTTGGACGTATCACGATCCGGCATCGCCATCACACGCGGGCGCACCGTGGCCATCTGCGGGCGGTAATTCAAGGTCTGGATCGTGCACAGCAGGCTACCGCCGAAGGTCGGACGGCTGGCCAGCAGGCTGCGCGCGTCGAGATCGATGTTGAGTTCCGTGCAGTCGGCGGTGAGCCCGGTCTTGAGCGTGGTCGCCACGCTGCCCGCCAGGTCGCGCCCCAGCGTGGTCGCGCCGAGGAACAGGATTTCCGGCTGGTACTTGTTCACCAGGTCGGTCAGCCCCTTGGTGTAGGGTTCGTTGCGGTAATCGGTGAGCAGCGGGTCTTCGACCAGGTAACACAGGTCGGCACCATGGAAAAACGCTTCAAAGCAGAAGCTGCGCGTGTTCTCGCCCGGCGGCCCCATGACCACGCCGGCCAACTCCACGCCCAGCATGTCGGCCAGTTTGCGGCCCTCGCCCAGCAGTTCCAATGAAACCGGATGGATGGCACCGCGCTCGTGCTCGATGAACACCCAGACGCCCTTGTAGGCCTTCAGCCGTTCATCCAGCTCGAATTTCTTTTTGCCCGCGGGCTTTTTGGCTTCGGTTGCTTCGCTCATAGATTTACCTTTCTCTCACTTACGCGGCGCGTTTGGCGATTTCCTGTTCCAGCTTGGGATATTTGGTGAACATCTTGGCCAGCAAGGTCACGCTCAAATCCTTGGGGTCGTTACTTTCGCACTGGATGATCTCGGCCTTGACCGCGCGCGGGGTCGGCGCAAAAACCTTGGATACCACCGTTGGCGAGCCTTTAAGGCCGGTCTTGGTCGGGTCTTCGATGCCCGCCGCATCCTTGTTCCATATCTTCACCGGGTAGCGCGCGGCGCGGAACATGTTGGCCATGGTGGCGAAGCGCATCTCGTTATTGCCTTCCAGCACCGTGATCAGGCTGGGCGTGCTGGTTTTCAGCACCTGCACGCCGCCTTCCGAACGGCGCTCGACGACGATTTCCTTGTTCTCGACATCCACCGAGCGGATTTTCGAAACATAGGTCAGCAACTGCATGTCCAGGCGCTTGGCCACGCCCGGCCCGACCTGCGCGGTATCTCCGTCGATGGTCTGCTTGCCGGTAAACACCAGGTCCACCGGCATGTCCTTGTTGATCTGACTGATGGCCGAGGCCAGCGCATAACTGGTCGCCAGCGTGTCGGAACCGGCAAACACGCGGTCGGTCACCAGCACGGCGTCGTCAGCGCCATACGAAATAGCCTTGCGCAATGCCGCTTCCGCCATCGGCGGGCCCATGGTCAGCACCGTCACCCGGCCGCCGTATTGATCCTTGAGTCGCAATGCTTCTTCCAGTGCAAACAGGTCATAAGGGTTGACGATGGTGGGCACGCCCTGGCGCATGATGGTATTAGTGACCGGATGCACACGAATCTGCGCGCTATCGGGAACTTGCTTGATACAAACGACGATGTGCATTTTTCTCCGCTCCTGGATTCCAACTTGAACTCACTACAGCAACCTCTGTGCCACCACCAGAAAAGAGTACTTTTATTCCAATATTTCAATCAATTACGCCACTTTCCCCGCACTCCAGGTTGTGTCGCAAACCAGACAATCAGGCGCGACGCTCGTGCAGCGAATCCTTCAACTTGTTCACGCTCACGGTCTGCATGCCGGCCTTGTCCTGGAACACCTTGAACACCTTCTCGGTGACGGCATCCGACTTCACAAAATCGGCATAGGCCAGTTGCAGCCTGGACTTGAACGCGGCGCGTTCTTCGGCCTCTGGCAGCCCCTCGGGAATGGGATCGCGGCCCAGGTATTGCTGGAAGCGCTTGAGGATATGCAGACGGTTGACGTGGACCACTTGCGGGACGTATTCCACGCCCAGAAAGTCGAAAAACTCTTCGGCGGCGGAAAACTTCTGCATGGTGTCTAGTAATTGGCTCATGATGGCTCCCGGTTCTAAATTCAATGAATGTTAACGATGCGCGACCTGCCGGCAGGTGTCCCCGCCTCTACCAGTTCCTCGCCGCCGGATGTCTGCTCGCGCCGCAGCATCACCAGCTGCGCTTCCAGCTCATCGATGCGGGCGAGCAGCGTCGCCACGGCACGGCCAACGGGGTCCGGCATCAGGTGATGGTCGAGATCGATTCCTTGCTGCGGCTGGCGCCGCTGGTTTTCCGGCAGCACGATGCGTCCGGGAATGCCGACCACGGTCATGCTGTCCGGCACGTCATGGACTACCACGGAATTCGCCCCGACCCGGGCGTGCCTGCCCACCACAACTGGCCCCAGAATCTTGGCGCCGGCGCCTACCATCACGCCGTCGCACAGGGTCGGATGGCGCTTGCCGGCGTTCCACGACACGCCGCCCAGGGTCACGCCGTGATACAGCGTTACATCGTTACCGATTTCCGCCGTCTCGCCGATCACCACGCCGCAGCCGTGGTCGATAAAGAATCTTCTGCCTATGGTCGCGCCGGGGTGGATGTCGATCTGGGTGAACATGCGGCTGCAATAGCTCAGCCAGCGTGCGGCGAAGCGCAGGCCGCGCCGCCACAGTCCATGCGTCAGCCGGTGCAGGATAATGGCGTGCAGGCCGGGATAGGTCAGCAGCACTTCCAGACGATTGCGCGCCGCCGGGTCGCGCTCGAATACGCAGTTCAGGTCTTCCGTAATCAACTGCCGCAGGGAAAGTCGCTTGTCCATCTGTAGCTCCTACTGCCGGGAAAACACAGGCTGCGCGGTTTCCAGGTACATGCGCATCAGGTCTTCGGGTTGCGGATTACGCTTGGTCGTGCTGGCGAAATGCCGGATCAGATCCAGCATGCGTGGGGTTTCGTCGTCCTGCAGGTAAATCCCCAGCTGCGCATAGGCATGCTTGACACCGTGACTGCCGGAATGTTTGCCCAGCACCAGCCTGCGATTGCGCCCCACCTGCGCCGGATCGAAGTTTTCATAAATCGCCGGGTCCTTCAGCAGGCCATCCACGTGCAGGCCGGACTCATGGGTGAATACCGCCTCGCCGACAATGCTTTTGTTCGCGGCCACGGTGCGGCCGGAAGCCTCCGCCACCAGTCGGGAAATAGCCGGGAACCGCTGCATGTCCACCCCGGTTTCAATGCAATGGATGCTCCACAGCGCCATCACCACTTCTTCCAGCGGCGCGTTGCCGGCGCGCTCGCCCAGCCCGTTTACGGTAGTGTTGACGTGGCTGGCCCCGGCCAGCACGGCGGCCACAGAATTGGCCGTCGCCAGCCCCAGGTCATCGTGGGCGTGGATTTCGATTTCCAGGTCGGTCGCGGAAGCCAGACGGGCAATGCGGTCATACGTGGCAAACGGGTCGAGCACGCCCAGCGTATCGGCATAGCGGAAGCGGCGCGCACCGGCAACCTGCGCGGTTTCCACCACTTGCTGGACAAAGGCCTGGTCGGCACGCGAAGCGTCCTCCCCGCCCACCGCAACACGCAGGCCCAGGTCAACCGCCTTGCGCACGAAATAATCGATTTGCGCCAGCACCCAGGCACGGTCGCGGCGCAGCTTTTTTTCAATATGCAGGTCGGACACCGGCAGCGACAGGTTCACCAGTTCCGCGCCACTGCGGGCGCAAGCCGCCAAGTCGGCTTCCGTCATGCGCCCCCATACCATCAGCCGGCTGGGCAAATTCAGGGCTGCAATCGCCTGGATGTCCTCGATTTCCGCCTCGCCCATGGCCGGGATGCCGATTTCCAGTTCCTGCACGCCGATGGCCGAAAGCGAGCTGGCGATGTCCAGCTTCTCGGCCTGGGTAAACGCCACCCCGGCGGTCTGCTCGCCGTCGCGCAGGGTGGTGTCGTTGATGATGGGGTTGCCTTGTCGCATGGCTGGCTCAAGTGTTGTCTTGAGTACCAAGAAGCATCTGCCGTGCCAACAGCAGAGCGCGCAACTTTAAGCAATTAATTCAATGTATTACGAATTGAAAACGAAAAATTCGTTTTGTAGGAATTGCGACAATTCCGGCGGGAATGGTATTGAATGGTTTACGCTGCCAGCCTTTCAACCGGCTTAACCTTGATCGTGTTCTCATGCTCGGCGTGCCACAGGTCATACTGCACCTGGGCGCGCAGCCAGGTTTCCGGGTTGCCGCCCAGCCATTGCGCCAGGCGAATCGCCATTTCGGCGCTGATGGCCGCATTGCCGTTAATCATGCGCGACAGCGTCACGCGCGACACCCCAAGCTGGTCAGCGGCCTCAGTCACCGTCAGCCCCAGTGAGGGCAATATGTCCTCTTTCAGAATTTCCCCAGGGTGCGGGGGATTATGCATACGCATTGCAAGCTCTCCTAGTGATAGTCCTGATAATCCACAACTTCGGCATCCTCGCCATCAAAGCGGAAGGTCAAACGCCAGTTGCCGTTGACCCATACCGACCAATGGCCGGCCATTTCACCCATCAAGGGATGCAGATTCCAACCGGGCATGTCCATTTCCTGCGGGGTGCTGGCTACGTTCAGTATCGCCAGTTGCCGCCCCAGCTTTTTCGCATGGTCGGGGCGGATGCCTGCCTTGCTCCCGGTGAGGAAAAACTTTTCCAGCCCTTTGTGCGCGAAGTTTTTAATCATTAATGTGTATCGTATAACGCATCACGCGACAATGCAAGAAACGTTTTTTGGAGTGATTGCACAAAATAAAATAGGGAATACACTTACACCATGACCACACCCGATAACCGTATCGGCATTGCCAAAGGCGCATTCAGCGTGCCCGACAATATTGATGCCGACAACCCCACCATTTCAAGCCAGATTGAAGGTGCTATGCACAATCTTGAGAGTAGCGATAATGAGTCAGACCATTTGAAAAAAAGGCAGGCGGCATTAATCGCGGCCATTCAAAATGGCACTCTTTCTTTGCTTGATGGAGTAATGTCACCGATTTCACAAGCTATAGCTAATCGTTTAGGAACCACAAACTTTGATATGAATTCGTGGTGGGTAGAAACCCCCACATATTGGTTATGTCCTGCTTGTGGCCGGGGAAAACTAGAAATTGCTCGGCTAAATACCAAAGGCGAGATTATGTGCCACTTGGTAGAGCATCACGATCATATGAAAGATGTTCTGAAACGCAGATTTCGAGAAATCTCAATAAATCGAGAAAAGGTAATTGCTGATGCGCAAGCTGAAGGGTTTGCGAAACGCTCTTCAATGATGATTTCGGCATTTGAAAACACGATCGTATGTATTGATTGCAACAATGCTGATTCGATAGCAAAAAAAGCAGCACACACTCATAGTGACTTTTCATTTTCCCCTCAGGAACTTCGTCAAATTGTCAAACCTGCATCCAATCAACCACATGAAATCAACAAAAACACTTCGAGGGCGATATGGATGGAACGAGCACAGACATTTGAACTCAGGCTAAAAATTGCTGATCGCATTGCTGAAATTGCTGCCAATAACGAGCATTGGTTCCAACCTGGGGAATTCGGCAACAATCCTGAAAAGATTTCTCGGATAGCCTCCCAAATAATTTTCGATAAAGGAGCTTATGGCGTTCTTGATGAACTGAAGGGCCCTCGCAAAACTAAACCCGTTCGGTCTATCTCCGCCTGGAGACAGACTCGACACCCTGAAGTCAAAGAGCCTCCCTCGCGGAATGAAATAGAACATGCAGGATTGGTTGGAAACTCAGCTTTCTGGGCTGAGATTGATGAAGAGTGGGAATGCCCGGGATGCCAAAGAAAAAAGCGCGAATTAGTGCGAAAAAACAAAAATGGTGAATGGTCATTCCCTGTTGGCACAAGATTCCTATTTGATGCAGAAGCACCATGGCATCGTATCAATACACTTGCTTGCGGTGATTGCTTAAAGGTTGCAGAAGATATGGGGAAAGAGGCCGCATATCTTGCAGAGAAGAAAATACAAGGCTTTGCTTCTAAAGTTTGCATTGAGGAGGTGCGGCAATGTGTAATTCCCCACCCCCATTCTCGACACAACATTAATAACGAAGCCACTTCTAAAGTGTTAGAAACTATCGCCCACAGAATTATTCGCATTGCGGATCAAAAGGCCCCGTAGGGCGGATTAGCCACAGGCGTAATCCGCCGCATGCCGAATCCATGTCACACCCGTAAGGAAGCTTTCCACAATGGACATCCCACGAATCTTCAACATCACTGAAAGCGCTCATCGCATCCACAACCCGATCACGCCCGAAAAGCTTGCCACGCTCGGTGCGGCGCTGCGTCTGGAATCGGGCGCACAGGTGCTTGATCTCGGCAGCGGTTCGGGGGAGATGCTGTGCACTTGGGCACGCGATCACGGCGTCACCGGCACCGGCATCGACATGAGCCAGTTGTTCACCGAGCAAGCACAACGTCGTGCCGTGGAACTCGGTGTCGCCGATCAAGTCAGGTTCGTCCATGGCGATGCCGCAGGCCATGTATCAGACGAGAAGGTCGATGTGGCCGCCTGTGTCGGCGCCACCTGGATCGGCGGGGGCGTCGCCGGCACAATCGGTCTACTGGCGCGAAGCCTGCGCGCTGGGGGGATCATCCTCATTGGCGAGCCCTACTGGCGGCAGTTACCGCCGACGGAAGATGTTGCCCAAGGGTGTCTTGCCCACTCGATCTCCGACTTTCTCATGCTCCCCGAACTTCTCGCGTCTTTCGGGCACCTTGGCTACGATGTCGTTGAAATGGTGCTGGCTGACCAAGACGGCTGGGACAGATACGAGGCAGCCAAATGGCTCACCATGCGCCGATGGCTCGAAGCCAATCCCGACGACGAGTTGACCAAAGAAGTTCGCGCCCAACTGACCTCGGAACCCGAGCGCTACGCTACTTACACTCGTGAATACCTAGGCTGGGGTGTGTTCGCGCTGATGCTACGGGAAGCGCCGTAGATACAAGGGCGGATTAATCGTGTTCGCGGGCGTGGTTGAGGCTGTAGCGCGGCAGTTCGATGGTGATCGGCACCTGCCCTACCTTGACCTGGCAGGCCAGGCGCGAAGTCGGGGTGAGCCCCCAGGCTTCATCCAGCTGGTCTTCTTCTTCGTCGGTGGCGGACGGCAGCGACGAGAATCCTTCCTTAATGACCACATGGCAGGTGCTGCAGGCGCAGACGCCGTCGCAGGCGTGCTCGATTTCCACGCCGGCGGCCAGCAGGGCGTCGCACAGCACCTTGCCGGGTTTGGCGTCGAAGCTTAACCCGTCAGGACAGCTTTCCGGATGCGGCAGTATGGTGATTTGCGTCATATGCCGATGGTCTCGATCTGTTTTCCGGAAAGCGCCCGACGAATGGAAGCGTCCATGCGCCGGGCGGCAAATTCAGCGGTGGCGTTGTTGAGCGCCTCGGTCGCCTGGCGTAATTCCTCGATGCTGTTTGCATCGCCCAGCATGATGATTTCCGCCAGTTCATAGATTTTGTTCCAGATGGCATCCCATTCGGGCTTGCTGAGCAGTTCGTGGCCATCCTCGGCCATGGCGGTTTCGGTGGCGTCCAGCAGGCGGCGCGCATCCACCTGCGCCTCGCGCAGGGCGCGCATGCGCTTGTCGTGCTCGGCGTGGGAAACCCCGGCGGTGAGCATGCCGGCGATTTCATCATCCGAAAGGCCGTAGGATGGTTTCACCTCGATATGCGCTTCGACGCCGGTGGTCTGCTCGCGTGCCGATACCGACAGCAGGCCGTCGGCATCCACCTGGAAAGTCACACGGATGCGCGCGGCACCTGCCACCATAGCCGGGATGCCGCGCAACTCAAAGCGCGCCAGCGAGCGGCATTCCGCCACCAGTTCGCGTTCGCCCTGCACCACGTGGAAGCTCATGGCGGTCTGGCCGTCTTTAAACGTCGTAAAATCCTGGGCGCGCGCCGAGGGAATGGTGGAGTTGCGCGGGATGATTTTTTCGCTCAGGCCACCCATGGTTTCCAGCCCCAAGGACAGCGGAATCACATCCAGCAGCAGCAGTTCGTCCCCACCCCGGTTGCCGACCAGGGCATTGGCCTGGATGGCCGCTCCCAGCGCCACCACCTTGTCCGGGTCGAGGTTGGTCAGTGGTTCACGCTCGAAAAATTCCGCCACGGTTTTTCTCAAATGCGGCATGCGGGTGGCGCCGCCCACCAGCACCACGCCCTGCACTTCGTCCACCTGCAAGCCGGCGTCGCGCAAGGCGCGGCGCACCGGGCCCAGGGTTTTGCCCAGCAGCGGCTTGGTCAGCTCGATGAAAATATCGCGGCTGAGGATGGCGCTGACAGGTTTGCCATTTGCCAGCGTACAGTGGATTTCCGTGGTTGCGGTATCGGTCAGCCGCTCCTTGGCTAGCCGGGCCTCGGTCAGCAGCAGGCGCGTATCCTCCGCGCCAAGCGCTGAAAGGTTGAGCATGCCCAGCAGCCAGCCGTAGATGGCGCGGTCGAAGTCATCACCGCCCAGCGCGGAGTCGCCGCTGGTGGCCAGCACCTCGAACACGCCGCGCGTCAGCCGCAGGATGGAGAAATCGAAGGTGCCGCCGCCCAGGTCATAGACGCAATAGATGCCTTCGGCAGCGTTGTCCAGGCCGTAGGCGATGGCCGCCGCGGTGGGTTCATTCAGCAGCCGCAGCACGCTCAGTCCGGCCAGCCGCGCGGCATCCTTGGTGGCCTGGCGCTGGGCGTCGTCAAAATAGGCAGGCACGGTAATCACCGCACCGGACAACTCGCCACCCAGGCTAGCCTCGGCGCGCATGCGCAGCACCTTGAGGATGTCGGCGGAAACTTCCACCGGGCTGAGTTCGCCGGCGACGGTCTTGAGTTTGACCATGCCGGGCGCCTCGATGAACTGGTACGGCAGGTTGGCCATATCGGCAATATCATCCACGCCACGCCCCATAAAGCGCTTGACCGAAACAATGGTGTTGCGCGGGTCTTTGGCCGCGCCATCGCGCGCTTCCCAACCCACTTCCACCTCGCCGCCGGGCGCGTAACGCACCACCGAAGGCAGCAAGGCGCGCCCCGCTTCATCCGGCAGCACTTCGGCGCTGCCGCTGCGCACCGAGGCCACCAGCGAGTGCGTGGTGCCGAGGTCTATGCCTACCGCCAATCTATGTTGATGTGGTGCGGCGCTTTGGCCTGGTTCGACAATTTGGAGCAATGCCATGTTTACGTTCTTTCAACTTTCCAGCGCATCCAGCGCGTTGTCGATTTCAGCGCGCAGTTTTTCGTAGAACCGCAGCTCGTTCACGCGCTTGGCGGCAGCTTCGAAATCGCCGCGCTCGTCCAGCGCTACCGCCAGTTCTTTTTCCTGCACCGATACCTTGTGCTTCAGCCGGCGGGCCAATGCCCCCAGCGCGGCAACATCGCGGGAGGAGCGCGCCTCTTCAATCGCCTCGCGCCACTCCATCTGCGACATCAGGAAAGCCGGCGCAACCGCGGTAGTGGCGCTATCTTTCCCGGCCAGGCTGATCAGGCAATGCGCACGGCTGGCCGGATGGCGCAAGGCGCGGTAGCCGTCGTTCACCGCGGTAGCTCGCTGCAGCGCCATGCGGCGTTCTGCATCGCTGCGGCTAACGTGGCGATCAGGGTGGAACTCGGCCTGCAGTCGCAGAAACGATGTTTCCAGGTTGCGCATGTCTATGGTGAATCGGGGGGCCAAGCCGAATAACTCGAAATAGTTGGTGCTGGTCAGGACATCCATTATGATCTCCCCTTGAGTGCCGCACGCAGAACCAGCCTGCATGCAGCATGGAATCACACGCTGAAGCTTTCGCCACAGCCGCAGTTGGCCTTGGCGTTGGGGTTGTTGAACTTGAAGCCTTCGTTCAGCCCTTCCTTGGCAAAATCCAGTTCGGTGCCATCCAGGTAAACCAGGCTGGTCGGGTCGACCAGCACCTTGATGCCGTTGCTGTCAAAAACCACGTCTTCCGGTGCGGCTTCATCCACGAATTCCAGGGTATAAGCCATGCCGGAGCAGCCGGAGGTCTTGACGCCCAGGCGCAGACCGATGCCCTTGCCACGACTGGCGAGGAATTTCTGCACGCGCGTGGCGGCGGTAGATGTTACGGTAATTGCCATGTTTGCCTCCTAGACCGAAAACGAACTGCCACAGCCACAAGTGGACGTAGCATTGGGGTTGGTGATGACGAAGCGCGAGCCTTCCAGCCCTTCCTGGTAATCGATGGTGGCGCCGACCAGGTACTGGAAGCTCATGGCATCCACCAGCATGGTGACGCCTTCCTTCTCAATCGCCAGGTCATCCTCGGCCACCTGGTCGTCAAAGGCGAAGCTGTACTGAAAGCCGGAGCAGCCGCCGCCGGTGACGTACACGCGCAGTTTGAGGTTGGCATCGCCCTCCTCCGCCAGCATTTCGCTGACCTTGCCTGCGGCATTGGTGGTGAAAATAATCGGTTCCATCGTGGCGGTATCAGTCATTTCGTTCTCCTTGAATATCCGGGCATGTCAGGCAGCGGACTTGCAGGCGTCGTAGCCTTCCGCCCCGGTGTCGTTTTTGCTGCGATAGTCGGTAATTGCGGCGCGGATGGCGTCCTCGGCCAGCACCGAGCAGTGGATTTTCACCGGCGGCAGCGCCAGTTCTTCGGCGATGTGGGTGTTTTTGATGTCCAGCGCCTGGTCCAGCGTCTTGCCCTTGAGCATTTCGGTGACCAGGGACGACGAGGCAATCGCCGAGCCGCAACCATAGGTCTTGAACTTGGCATCCTCGATGATGCCGGATTCATTCACCTTGATTTGCAGCTTCATCACGTCGCCGCACGCCGGGGCGCCCACCATGCCGGTGCCGACATCTTGATCCTGCTGGTTGAAGGAACCGACGTTGCGCGGGTTCTCGTAGTGGTCCAGTACTTTGTCGCTATATGCCATTTTGTTGCTCCTTTCAGTCGCGGGGCCAGAGGCTAGGGACTAGCCACAGCAACCCCGCAGTTTTCCAGTCCCTAGCCCCTAGCCCCTAATCCCTGCTTTTCACCGCGATGCGATTCCGTGCCATGCACCCAACTCACGGAAGCAAGGTCGATGCCTTCCTTGAACATATCCCACAATGGCGACAACTCACGCAGCAGGCCAACCTTGCCTTTCAGCAGGCTGACGGCAAGATCGATGTCGGCCTCGGTGGTATAGCGCCCGACCGAAAACCTGATGGACGAATGCGCCAGTTCGTCTTCGCGGCCAATCGCCTTCAATACATAGGAAGGCTCCAGGCTGGCCGAGGTACAGGCCGATCCGCTGGAAACGGCGATATCCTTGATGGCCATCATCAGCGATTCACCTTCAACGAAGTTGAAACTGACGTTGAGGTTGTGCGGCACGCGCTGCTCAAGGTCGCCATTGAGGTACACCTCTTCCATATCGCTCAGGCCGGCCCATAACCTGTCGCGCAGTGTGCGGATGCGCTGGTTTTCTTCCGCCATTTCTTCCCTGGCAATGCGGAACGCTTCGCCCATGCCGACGATCTGGTGCACCGGCAAGGTGCCTGAGCGGAAGCCGCGTTCGTGGCCGCCCCCGTGCATCTGCGCTTCCAGCCGGGTTCTGGGCTTGCGGCTGACGTAAAGCGCGCCGATGCCCTTGGGGCCGTAGGTCTTGTGTGCGGAGAAACTCATCAGGTCCACCGGCAGCTTTTCCAGGTCAATGTTCACCTTGCCGGTGGCCTGCGCTGCATCCACATGAAAAACGATGCCTTTACCGCGGCAGATGTCGCCGATGGCTTCGATGTCCTGGATCACGCCGATTTCGTTATTGACCAGCATCACCGAAACCAGCACGGTATCCGGGCGTATCGCCGCCTTGAATGCATCCAGGTCAACCAGGCCGTTTTCCAGCGGCGCCAGGTAGGTGGCGCTGAAGCCCTGGCGCTCCAATTCGCGCACGGTGTCGAGTACCGCCTTGTGTTCGGTCTTGACGGTGATCAGGTGTTTGCCCTTGCTGGGGCCGTAAAAATGTGCGGCACCCTTGATCGCCAGGTTGTTGGATTCGGTGGCGCCGGAAGTCCAGACTATGTCCTTGGGGTCGCAATTGACCAGCGCGGCCACCTGCTCACGCGCCAGGTCCACCGCGGCTTCCGCTTCCCAGCCATAAGCATGGGAACGGCTGGCTGGATTGCCGAAGTGTTCGGTCAGATATGGGAGCATCTTTTCCACGACCCTGGGATCCACCGGCGTGGTTGCGGAATAATCCAGATAAATAGGCATTTCTTTCATGCTGCACATCCTTCACGATACTGGTTAAACCGTAACCAGCAATCTCCGTGCCATGGTGCATGATCCATTCAACATATTGATTTGCAATGCCTTTACTGCTGGCACCAAGATGGTGCGCAAGGCAAATTGTCGCGATTGTCCGATTGGCTACATCATCTTCTGTCGAGTTTCTTTCAGGCTTGCGGTACCTGCCCCGGCAAGCATTCGTCTTGAATGCAGGCAGGCTATGCCACTAATTCGCCACGTACCCGGATTTTCCCGCGATGGCGGCAGCCAGGCCGGAAGCCTGCGGCACGCATATTGCTTGAAGGGATTTAACAGTAATTTCATCAAGTGAACGCAATGCAATATCCACAAGGCTCCAGCAGAGTTGCCCTGATTACGATTTATGAAATCGGCAAAATATTAAGCTCATCTCTCGAACTGCATAAAACCTTGCGCCAGGTACTCAATGTCATTGCCGCGCATCTCAACATGCAGCGCGGCATGATCTGTACGCGCGAAACGTCCGATCACCTCAGCATCATTGCCTCGATCGGTTTTTCCAAGGAGGAAATCCAGCGCGGGCGCTTCATGATCGGTGAAGGCGTGACCGGGAAGATATTCCAGACCGGCATGCCCGCCGTGGTTCCAGACGTGGCCAACGAACCGCTGTTCCTCAACCGTACCGGCGCGCACAAGCTGGCGGAAAAACAGGCAATTTCCTTTCTCGGCGTCCCCATCAAGGTCGGCCGCAGATGTATCGGCGTGCTCTCCTTCCAGCGGGAAAAAAGCGAGCAATGGCGCGGTTTTGAAGACGACCTGCAATTGCTGACCATGGTGGCCAACCTGATCGGCCAGAGCATCCATTTGAACCAGATGGTCGCCGATGACCGGGAACAACTGATCCAGGAAAAATCACGCCTGCAGAAGGAACTGGCAGGGAAATACAGCCTGGACAACGTGATCGGCCAATCCAAGCGCATGCAGGAAGTATTCGCCGACGTACACATGGCCGCCCCCGGCAAAAGCACCATCCTGCTGCGCGGCGAATCCGGCACCGGCAAGGAGGTCATCGCCCGTTCCATCCACTTTTTATCCTCGCGCAAGGACAAGCCGTTCATCAAGGTCAATTGTGCGGCGCTAACCGAAACCCTGCTGGAATCCGAACTGTTCGGCCATGAAAAAGGCGCGTTCACCGGCGCCCTGCAGGAACGCAAGGGCCGTTTCGAGCAAGCCAACGGCGGCACGCTGTTCCTGGACGAAATCGGCGACGTCTCCCCGGCTTTCCAAGTCAAACTGCTGCGCGTGTTGCAGGAGCGCGAATTCGAGCGTGTCGGCGGCAACAAAACCATTAAAGTAGACGTGCGCCTGATCTGCGCCACCAACCGCAACCTGGAAGATGCCGTCAGCAAGGGCGAATTCCGCGCCGACCTGTACTTCCGCATCAATGTCATTTCCATTTCGCTGCCGCCGTTGCGGGAACGCCGCGACGACATCCCGCTTCTGGTGGAAAACATCCTGGCGCGCTTCAACCGTGAAAATGCGGCGAAAATCGGCATCACGCCGGAAGCCATGCGCGTGCTGGTCAACTGCCACTGGCCGGGCAACGTACGCGAACTGGAAAACTGCGTGGAGCGTTTCGCCACCATGTCGCGCAGCAACGTGATCCGCGAGGTGGACGTGCCCTGCCAGACCAACCACTGCCTGTCATCCAGCCTGTGGAAATACCAGCCCAAGGGCGAGGTTATCCCCATTGCGCCCGTGGCGGCGGAGCCGGAAAAAGATACCGTTGCAGAAGACGTGA
Source organism: uncultured Methylophilaceae bacterium (assembly GCA_964511385.1). GTDB lineage: Bacteria > Pseudomonadota > Gammaproteobacteria > Burkholderiales > Methylophilaceae > CAILHX01. Next base: position 115,184 of record CAZEFE010000005.1, read on the forward strand.
TCGACGTGGCGGAATCGCTCTCCGAGCGCGAGCAGTTGGTCGGCGCCATGGAAAAAAGCGGCTGGGTGCAAGCCAAAGCAGCGCGCCTGCTCAACCTGACGCCGCGCCAGATGGGTTATGCGCTCAGGAAATACAACATCGCCGTGAAGAAGTTCTAGCCTTGTCCGACAACAGACATTGTTTTGTAGCAATCACGACAAGGCAAAACAATCCAAAAATATAATCAACTTATTGATTATATTGCATTAAAAATGTGGCACACGAATTGCAATACCCAGATCAAATCCTTACTTCGAGGGCGCGATCATGGAACTTGCAACACAAGGTGGCACAGCACAACCCAGCCGGCTCCGGCCATTAACCGGGATCAAGGTCGAAATCGCAGGCCAACCGGCAGCCTCCGGCTGCGGCACGACCGGCGGCGAAGGTAAGGCCAGTTGCGGCTCCTCCGATGGTCAGGGCGATATGCCGGCGGAAATCTGGGAAAAGGTGAAAAACCATCCCTGCTATTCCGAGGAAGCCCACCACCACTACGCCCGCATGCACGTTGCCGTGGCGCCGGCCTGCAACATCCAGTGCAACTACTGCAACCGTAAATACGACTGTTCCAACGAATCGCGCCCCGGCGTGGTGTCGCAGAAGCTGACGCCGGAACAGGCGGTGAAGAAGGTCATCGCCGTCGCCAGCGAAATCCCGCAAATGACTGTGCTGGGCATTGCCGGACCAGGCGATGCGCTGGCCAACCCGAAAAAGACTTTCGACACCTTCCGCATGCTGCAAGAGCAGGCGCCGGACATCAAGCTGTGCCTGTCTACCAACGGCCTGGCCCTGCCCGACTATGTGGACGAAATCGCCAAGTACAACGTCGACCACGTCACCATCACCATCAACATGGTAGATGCCGAGGTCGGCGAGAAAATCTACCCGTGGATTTTCTACAACCACAAGCGCATTTACGGCCGCGAAGCCGCGCAGATACTCACCGACCGCCAGATGCTGGGGCTGGAAATGCTGACCCAGCGGGGCATCCTCACCAAGATCAACTCGGTGCTGATCCCCGGCATCAACGACGAGCACCTGTATGAGGTCAACCGGGCGGTGAAAGCGCGCGGCGCCTTCCTGCACAACATCATGCCGCTGATTTCCGAAGCCGAGCACGGCACCGTATTCGGCCTCACCGGCCAGCGCGGCCCGACCGCGCAAGAACTGAAGGACGTGCAGGATGCCTGCATGGGCGGCGCCAACCTGATGCGCCACTGCCGCCAGTGCCGCGCCGATGCGGTGGGCCTGCTGGGCGAGGACCGCAGCGATGAATTCACCCTGGACAAAATCGAGCAGATGGATGTGGTGTACGACCTGGAAAAACGCCGCGCCTATCAAGAGCAGGTTGAAGCCGAGCGCCAGTCGCAGCATCAGGCCAAGGTCGATGCGCTGTCCGCCGCGCTCGATCAGGAAAACGTCGATGCCGACATGAAGGTGTTGGTGGCCGTGGCCACCGAAGGCCAGGGCAAGGTCAACCAGCATTTCGGCCACGCCACCGAGTTCCAGATTTACGAAATCACCGCGACCTCGACCACGTTTGTCGGCCACCGCCGCGTCGACCTCTACTGCCAGGGCGGTTTCGGCGAGGACGAACAACTGCCGTCCATCGTCAACGCCATCAACGACTGCCACGCCGTGCTGGTGGCCAAAATCGGCGCCTGCCCGCGCGATGAACTCAAGGCTGCCGGCATCGAGCCGGTGGACAAATATGCCTTTGAATACATCGAGAAAGCCGCGTTGAACTGGTTTGCCGATTACCGCGCCCGCGTCACCAGCGGTGAGATCGTCCACCAGCCGCGCGGCGATGCCGCCATCCGCCAGGGCGCATTCAAGGCCGCTTAACCCAATTTTTCAACAGGAGAACCTCACCATGGCTTACAAGATTGTCGCTTCCCAATGCACCGGCTGCTCCGCATGCGAGCCGGAGTGCCCCAACCAGGCCATTTATGAAAAGAATGGCGTGTTTTTCATCAAGCCGGAAAAGTGCACCGAGTGCATTGGCCATTTCGATGAAGCGCAATGCGTGGCCGCCTGCCCGGTGGACAAGACCTGCATCATCGACACCAGCTATCCGCGCTACCAGGCCGCCTGAGGTACCATCATGGAACTGACTCTTACCCCAAAGGCCGAGAAGTTCATCGGCCGCATGATCCGCTTCAACGGCGGCACCCCGGCGCATGGGTTCCGGCTGGTGGTCAGCCCCGGCGGCTGCTCCGGACTGAGCTCTGAATTCACCGTGGAAGCCGGCCCGCTGGAAGGCGACGCCGTGGTGGAAGCCGGCGGCCTCAAGCTGTTCCTGCCGGCAGAATCGCGCATTCTGCTGGATGGCGCCACCATCGACTTCAAGGACACGCCGATGGAATCCGGGCTGACTTTTATCACCCAGAACGCTGGAAGCTGTGGCTGCAGCAGCTCCGGCGGCGGCCACAGCGAGCATTCCGGCCCCGCCACGGTGAGCATTTCCAGCATCCAGCGCAGGCACTGACGGAACGGGAACATGGAATACGAGGCGCTGGAAAACCTCTGGTTTGCCGACCGCTACCGCACCCTGCCGGCGGTCGCGGCGGAGCAGCTCAGGCTGGCAAGCCTGGCTTACGCCGACAGCGCCAAGGCGGAAATGCACCTGACACTGGCCAGGGCCGTCGCTCCTGGCAATCCGGTGGTCAAGATCGGTGAATACCGCTACTACTTCTACAAAGGGCGTTTGCAGGAAGCGCTGAACGTGGCCCTGGATTGCCTGGTGATCGTGGCGGGGGAAATCAACATCCCGTCGCAGTGGCGCTCGGTCGAGCCGTACCACGCGAATTTCCGCGGCGACGAACCGGCGCACCGCTTCTACCTGTTCTGCCTGAAAGCCTATGCCTACTTGCTGCTGCGCCAGAACCGCATGGCGGAAGGCCGCGACGCGGTAAACAAGCTGCTGCAACTCGACCCGGACAACAAGGTGGGCGGCCAGGTGTTGCTGGATGTGCTGGAACGTATCGGCAAGGACGACTACGATGATTGAGTCGGACATTCCAGCGCTCGACTGGCAAGGCCAAGCCATCGACTGCTCGGCTTGCGCACATCAGGACTGCCTGGCGCGCGGCACCTGCCAGCCGCTACGCTCCTGCGTGCACGACCGCTACGCCAAGCGCATAGACCGTTTTTTCGGCACCCATCCCGGCTTGGCGGCGCAATATATCGACCATCCCTACTTCGAGGTGCGCGCCGTCGCCGCCAAATACCTCGACCTGTTCCAACTCAACCGCCTGATCCACGACCCGGATGAAACCGTACGCGCCAGCGTGGCGCTGCGCTTGCCGCCAAAGCTGCTCACCAAGCTCATCCACGACCCGGACCGCGAAGTGCGGGTGCGCGTTGCATCAAGGCTAGAGGTGCCCGACTTGGCGGCGATGCTGCACGATCCGGATTATTACGTGCGGGTCGTTGTGGCACGACGCATTGCGCCGGGGCTACTGTTCCATCTGGTGCGCGACCCGGACTCATCGGTCAGGCGCGAAGTCGCCGCCAATATCAGCGACGAATGGCTGCCCATGCTGGCCAACGACAGCGAGGAAGAAGTGCGCCTCACCGCCATCCGCCGCATGCCTGCCGGACTGCTGCCGCCGTTCCGTTTCGACAGCGACTGGCGCGTGCGCTTCGAGGTCGCCCAGCGCGTATCCAGCGAATACCTGGCTGATTTAACCAAGGATGAAGACGAAGCCGTGGCTGCCATCGCGCGCGAACGGCTCAACCCGACGCAGGAGCAAAGCCATGGCCACTAATATCGTGCGCGACAGTGACGTAGTCGAACTGGTCAACCCGCCCAAATTTGATTACGGCCAGCGGGTGCGCTCCAAGAAATACGTGCGCAACGACGGCACTTTCCCCGGCAAGGAAGTCGGCGACATCCTGGTCAAGAAAGGCGATGTCGGTTACGTCACCAGCATCGGTACCTTTTTGCAGCAGTTCTACATCTACGGTATCGACTTTTACGAACTAGGCTACCGCGTCGGCATGCGCGGCAAGGAGTTGGAACTGTGCGGAGCAATCGTTGAAGAGGAGCAAAAACATGGCTGAGCCGCGCGAACCTAAATTCCAGTGGGGGCAACCCGTGACCACCACGATGGAACTGATCAACGACGGCAGTTACCCCGATGCGCCCGTGGACGCGCTGCTGGCCGCCCAGGGCACGCCGGGCGAGATCGTCAACGTCGGGCTGGTCGAAGAAACCGGTGAACCGGTGTATCTGGTCGAGTTCCACGACGGCAAGGTGGTCGGCGTGTTCGAAAATGAAATTACGCCAGCCTGACCGACTGCAATGAACGCCGAGCCACTCCATGACGATCCGCCCTGCCCCCACCCCAACGAGGTGGACCGCAAGCGCATTGAGAAAACGCTGGCCGAGCGCGAGCGTTACAAGTACGTCGCGCCGAAAGTACTGCCTGCGGAAGAAGGCTACCTGGTGCGCAGCCCTTGTTGTTCACGCACGGTGGATCCAGACGGCGGCGAAATAGACATCGCCCGCCTCGAATACCAGTCCGGGGATTTCTGGAGGCTGTACCGCAAGGACGACGAAAAGCAGTGCTGGCGCGCCCATTCCGAATACTTCAGCCTGCCCGCGATGCTGGCGCGGCTGATAGCCGACCCCCAAAAGGAGTTCTGGCGATGAGTATGGGCGTGTTCACCCTGGTTTCACGCCTGCGTTGCCCCGCTAACGCGATGGATGCAAGGCGCGGAGCGCAGCGAATGGTTATTCCATTCGCAAGTTTCGCAACGCGGCAGACGCGCATTAGCGGGGCAACCCTTCGGGACGGGGGCGATTTGGGCGCCCTCCTTTGTCGCAAGCCGCTTGAAGTGGCTTGCAATTCGGCGCGTCTTGCTTCGCGGATGGCATCCCAAATCGCCCCCGTCGCAGACGCGAAACCAGGGTGAACACGCCCATGCTTTACCTCGACAACAATGCCACCACTCGTGTCCTGCCGCAGGTGCTGGAAGCCATGCGGCCATGGTTCTGCGAGCAATACGGCAATCCTTCCAGCAGCCATCCGCTGGGGCAATACGCCAAACAGGCGCTGATGACGGCGCGCTCGGCGGTTGCCGCTTTCCTGCAGGCCAGCCCCGTCGAAATCGTGTTTACCAGCGGCGCCACCGAATCTAACCACATGGCCATTCTGGGCGCGCTGGCAGCCAATCCGGAAAAACGCAGGGTCGTCACCAGCACGGTGGAACACGCCTCGACCCGCCGCCTGCTGAGCCACCTGGCTACGCAAGGCGTGGAAGTGGTCGAGGTTGCCGTCACACACAGCGGCAAGCTGGACCTGGCGGCATTGTCCGCGGCGATCACGCCAGGTACCGCGCTGGTCACGCTGATGCACGCCAACAATGAAACCGGCGTGCTGTTCCCCATCGCCGAAGCCGCGGCCATAGCTCATGCCAATGGTGCGTTGTTCCACACCGACGCCGCGCAGAGTGCCGGAAAAATCGAACTCGACGTACAACAACTCGGCTGCGACCTGCTGTCGTTCTCCGGCCACAAGCTGCATGCGCCCAAAGGCGTTGGCGTACTTTATGTGCGCAAAGGCGTTGCCCTGGAACCGCTGATTTACGGCCACCAGGAACGCAACCGCCGTGGCGGCACCGAGAACCTGCCGGGCATTGTCGGGCTGGATGTGGCCTGCCGCCTGGCTCAGCGCAATCTTTCCGACAAAGCCGCCAGGGTCGCTTGCCTGCGCGACCAGTTGGAGCAAGGCGTGCTCAGGCTGATTCCGTTCGCCCGGGTCAACGGCGGCGCACCACGCCTGCCCAACACCACCAGCCTGTGCTTCACCGGCTGCTCCGGCGAGGAGCTGCTGCACCGCCTGGGACAAGCCGGCATCATGGCCTCGCAAGGCAGCGCCTGTACCGCCGGCGGCACGGAGCCTTCCCATGTCCTGCTCGCCATGGGGCTAAGCCGCGACGACGCGCTTTCCTCCCTGCGTTTTTCGCTGTCCGAAGAAACCGCGGCGGCTGACATCGACATTGTGCTGAAAACACTGGTTGCCATCATCCGCCCCATGAGCGGGCTGCCGATAGCGGCGTGAATTAAACAAACCAACAAACGAAAGGATGCAGCATGAAAGTGATGATCAGGCGCAACGAGAAAGGCGAACTCTCGGCCTACGTGCCGAAGAAAGACCTGGAAGAACCCATTGTCGAGCAGGAAAAAGCGGATTTATGGGGCGGTACGGTCAAGCTCGGTAACGGCTGGCAATTGGCGCTGCCGGAAATGGCGGCGGATACCCGGCTGCCGATCACAGTAGAAGCACGCCGTCTGGGCGAATAGGAGAAAGTCATGTGCATCACCGTAGAAATGTTCAAGGAAATCGAATCGGCGCTCATCGAGTTCAAGCGCGCCACCAATAACCCGCTGCCGCTGCTCAAGGACTGTTTCCCCGATCTCAGCTTCGTCAGGCTTTCCGCTCGCGATATCGACGAGCCGCCATTCCGCAAGCTGGATGATTGCAATCTTTACTTGCTGGACACGCGCGAACACTGCGTGCGCATCACCAGCGACCTGGGCATGGCAACCGGTATCGTCGTCGCGCAACGCTGACATGGCAGACACCTGGATTCCCCTCTCGGCACCTGACTATACCGCGGCAGAAAATTCCGCGGTACAGGCCGTCCTCAACCGCTTGCAGCAGGTGGGCGGCCCGCTGGCCGACGCATTCGAGACGGCCTTTGCCGCATATGCCGGGCGCCGCCACGCCATCGCCGTGTCCAGCAGCAACCTCGGCCTGTTGCTGGTGCTCAAAGCAGCCGGTTTGACGGCAGGCGACGAGGTGATCGCCCCCGGCTACGGCTGGCGCCAGATAGCGCACGCCATTTCGTGGAGCGGCGCCACGCCGGTGCTGGCCGAGATCGATTACTGGTCGCAGACGCTGGCTCCAGAAAAAGCCGCGGCCAAGGTGACGGAACGCACCCGGGCCATGATCGCCGCCAACACCAACGGCCACCCTGCCGACTGGGGCAAGCTGCGCACGCTGGCGCAGCAAACCGGCGCGCTGTTGATCGAGGATGCCACCGAATCCATAGGCTCGCGCTACCAAGGCAAGTTGGTCGGCACTTTCGGCGATGTATCCATATTCGACTTCGCCCAGCCCAGCGCGCTGTGCTGCGGCCAAGCGGCAATGATCGTCACCGACGACGACACGCTGGCGCTGAAAATCCGCCACTACCGCAGTCGCCGCCAGGACGAGCGCGGCTCGCTCACCGCCACCCTGCGCCCGCCGCTGGATGCAGGTATTTCCGAAGTCACCGCCGCGCTGGGGCTGGTGCAACTGCAGCGCCTGCCGGAGATATTAGCCCGCCGCAAACAGGTGGAGACATGGTACCAGGCGCAGATTTCCAGCTTTGAAGGCATCAAGCCGCCTTATATCGCGCCCGGCGTGGATGAAGTGCACTGGCTGCTTTACACCGTGCACCTGGGTACCCGGTTCAGCGCTAGCAGCCGCGACGCGCTGGTGGACGACCTGGAAACGGAACTGGTGGAAGCCGCCGCCTACTGCCGCCCGCTGCATCTACAGCGCGCCTACATCGAGCAGTACGGCACGCGAAAAGGGGATTTCCTGGTCACCGAAAAAGTCGCCGACCGCGCCATCGCCCTGCCTTTCCACGGCCACGTCACCGAAGACCAGGTCGCATTCATCGTCAAAACCGCCAAGGACGCCTCCATCAACGTCGGTGCCGGCGCGGCGATTTATCTTTAGGGGCTAGTAGATATTTTAGTGTTGAGGACTGCGAACATGACAAGCACCACATTGAACGAAATCACCGCCGGCCTGGGTGCCGGCACCATCATCCCCTACCTCGGGCCGGAAGTGCTCAAGCTGGGGCCATGCACGGTACCGGCAACGCCTGATGAACTGGTCAAACTGCTGACCAGCAAGGTCAGCGTGCCGCACAAGATACGCAACAACCTCACTGCCGCGGCCCAGTTCATCGAAAACTTCAAACACCGCAAATCCGTGGTCAGCCTGATGAACGAGGCTTATTCGCCCGGCGTACAGCCCAACGCCCTGCACCGCTACCTGACCGGCCTCAGCAAGAAGCCGCTGCTGATCGTGGACACCTGGTACGACGACGCCATGGCCCGCGCCCTGTCCGAGCGCGGCAACTGGGGGCAGATCCAGGGGGTGTCGCAATCGGAACATTTCGGTCAGTGGGTGCATTATTTCGATGACCAGGGCGAAGCGGTGAGCGCCAAGGTGGCGGAAACCTGGCACATCGTCCTCTACAAGCCACTGGGCGCCATTTCCCCGGCAAAAAACTTCATCGTTTCCGATTCCGATTTCGTCGAGGTGTTGACCGAAATCGACATCCAGACGCCGATCCCGCCGCTGGTGCAGGAACTGCGCACCGGCGCGAACTTCCTGTTCCTCGGCTGCCGCTTCAGCAACCAGCTCACCCGTACCTATGCGCGGCAGGTGATGAAGCGCTCTTCCGACCGGCATTGGGCGGTGATCGAAGGCCCGCTCACGCGCATGGAACAGAAGTTCATCGAAGAACAGAACATCACCCGCATCGACATGCCGTTGGCGCAATTTGCGGAATGGCTACAGACGGGAAAAACCGGCGAAGCACTGGCCGCATGACGGGAAAGGCCAACGCAGTAAAGCAACGATAAAACGAGAGCAGGAAATGCTCCGTCATTGATGGGGGGAAGTCATGAAACTGAAAAGTCGCGAAATGTCGCTATCTTCGCACGAACTACGCTGGCTACCATGGCTGGGCGCCACCGGGAAACTGCGCATGGCGTGGTCGTGCTGGCTGAATAGAGATAATTATCCCATCGTCGAAAAAACCTTCGAGGGTATTGCGGACACCCGGCGCCGACACCTTATCCACTGGGCAGAAAGCAACTGGGAGTTCCTGGAAGCGCTGGCACGGCAAATCGCCGAGGAAAAACACCACCTGCAGGCGTTGTTGGAGGAATGGCTGGCTCACGCCCAGGATTATTCCGAGTTGTTTGTCACCGACCTGTCGGGCAAGGTGGTGGCTTCCAGCTACACCAAGCATATCGACATGAGCGACCTGCAACCCGGAGCGCTATCCGCCGGGCTGAAAGGCAAGTTCCTGCACGGCCCTTATGCCGACCCTCTGACCCAGGCCATCGGCCCTTCGTCGTCCAAGTTTCACGACGAGGTCACCCTGATGTTTTACCATCCCATCATCAGTGACGGCAAAACCACGGGGTGCCTGTGCGGGCGCGTCCCCAACGACGTCATGAGCGACATCATCCAGCGCGAAGCCGGCCATGTCTATCGCGATTCCGGCGACAACTACCTCTTCATGGTCGAATCCAACTTCGATGCCAGGATCAGTCCGGGCACCGCCCTGTCGCGCTCCCGCTTCGAAGACAACTCCTTTACCGGCGGCGACAACCTGAAAAACGGCGTGCGCACCGCGTTCGGCATCGTCAAGATCCAGAACCACACCGAACTGGAACTGCGCTTTACCGACCCCGCCACGCATGAACTACACCCCGGCGTGCGCGAAACCATACGCAAACGGGAAAACCTGTTCGTCACCTACCCCGGTTATCCGGACTACCGCCACATCCCGGTCATCGGCAAGGGCGTAACGTTCCGCATGCCGGGCTCCCCCGACCTGTGGGGCATGATGTGCGAAGGCGACCTGGAGGAAGTTTACCGCCACCGTCCATTGTCCTATCGCATTGCCAGGCGGCTGGCAGTTTTTGGCGCTATCGGCATGGCGCTGGCTTACTCGGCCTGGGTGTTGCTGCTGCCGGCGCCTTCCGAAATGCTGCTGATGGCGTCAGCCATCACCGTGCTGACCATGACCACTTTCCATTACACCACCCTGCGCCCGGCATCGCGCCGCATCAATGCGCTCTCGCACTTCCTGCTGGATAGCGCGGAATGCGGCGGATCGCTGGAAAACCGCCTGGATTGGAGCGATCTGGTCCACGACGAAGTGGGCGACCTGGGGCGTTGGATCAACAGCTTCGTGGACAAGATCGACGACACCGTCAACAGCGTGCTGGGCGTGGCTAAACGCGTCGGCGCATCGGCTTCGTCGTTAAGCAAGATTTCCGCCCAAGTGGCGGAAAGCTCGCATCACCAGAACGTCGCCGCGTCCACCACGGCCAGTGCGGTAGACGCCATGAGCGCCAGCATCACGCAGGTCTCTTCCCATGCCAATTCGACGGAAACCATTTCGCGCAATGCCAGCGAGTTGTCGCAGGAAGGCCGCAACATCGTCCATAGCGCCATTCAGGAAATGCAGAATACCGCCGGCGCCATTTCCCAGCTTTCCAGCATGATCGAAAACCTGGATCGGCGCTCGGACGACATCAGCGCCATCCTCAACGTCATCAAGGACATCGCCGACCAGACCAACCTGCTGGCGCTCAACGCCGCCATCGAAGCGGCGCGCGCCGGCGAACAGGGGCGCGGGTTCGCCGTGGTGGCCGACGAGGTGCGCAAACTCGCCGAGCGCACCGGACAGTCCACCACCCAGATCACCGGCATGGTCAACAGCATCCAGGAAGAAACCCGGCGCGCTGTGGGCACCATGCAGATATGCTGTGCGCAGGCGGAGCGTAGCGTGGCGCTGGCCACCCACGCCGGCCAGTCGCTGGAACAGATCAACGGCGGCGCCGACCACACCCAGCGCATGGTGAGCGAAATCGTGCTGGCCACCCGCGAACAGACCACCACCGGCGCCAACATCGCACAGAACATCGAAAAGATCGCCCACATGGCGAAGCAAAACAATACCCAGGTGCTGGAAGCCTCGCGCGCGTCCTACACGCTGGAACAACTCGCCGGCGACTTGCAGAAAGCGGTCGCCAAATTTTCAGCCTGACGACTCAGGATCAGTGAAGGAGAACGCCACATGCCACTCTTTGATTTTCATTGCCCAACCTGTGACAAGACATTTGAACTGCTGGTCAAGGCATCCGATACACCGGTCTGCCCAGAATGCGGCGGACATGTGGAAAAATGCCTGTCCCGCCCCGCCGCGCCCGGCCAAAGCGCTGGAATCATCGCCAGTGCACGCGCCCAGGCCAAGCGCGAGGGGCATTTCAGCAACTACTCCGCGGCAGAGAGAAAACGTATCAAATGATGGACGGCCATTCCCTGGAGACCTGCCGCTATTTCGCCACCTACAGCGGCATCAAACTCCCGATCAAACTCAGCCAACCGCTGGAAGACAGCGCCATCATCAACCGCAATACCTACTTCCGCGCCTTTTTCGACCAGGATGGGCGCATAACCGGCTTCCAGAAAATGGTTTACGGCGAGATCGAACTGCAACACCGCTATCAATTCCACGCCAACGGCCTGCTGAAGCAGGCGGAAATCACCGACGCGGAGCAGGAAGTTACCGTACTGAATTTCGACGAAAGCGGCACGGCGATATAGCTGCACAACGCGTTGGGAACGGAGGGGATGCAGGATGGGGTACTGGCGGAGGCGGTGGCATTCATAATGTTGGCTGTGAGCCAGTATTTAAGCGGTTTCCAGTTTTTTAGTTTTTTGACATATACGGATTCCTATACGTCTGGTTTTTGGTGCCCCTGGGTGAACCGCTTAAATTAGCCTGCACTATAATTTATACCGCAGTATAAATTAGCCTACAGTATAAATTAGCCTGCGCTAAAATCCCCGTTGTGCAACAGCTCTAACAATGTCATCTTCGGCGGCGGTGTCTTCGATTCACGCAATTCATTCAACATTTCCTTCCATGTTTTCCTTGTTGGCTCGCGCATTACCTCCGCTTCTGCCGCCTTCGCTGACTGCTGGCCGAGTTTCGCGGAGAGGCCAAACATTATTTCATTGCTCATTTGATGTTCCTTTCAACAATCATAATAAGAAACAGGTTTCAGATTTCACAAACTGAATTCTGAAACCCGGTTATCTCTATTTGGGTGGTGCCTTTGTCAGTTGCGCACCGCCAGCATCAGCGGCTTTCTGGATCGTGTTGATGACCACTGCCCCTACGCTGCCGCCTTCGGTCATGCCGCCGATTAACGCGGCAGCGATGTTGTCAGCTCGAAACATCATCGCCGCCATGAACAGCATGGCAGTAGCCGCAGCAATGAAAGCGCTAAACTTCGCCACGATCTGCATAAACCACGGCAAGTCCGCGCTTTGAACGGACGAGATTGAAGAAACGAATACATCAATGCTACCGGCGCAGATTAGAACCAACATCACGCCCACCAACAGACTCATGCCGCTGGTCAACATGAACCTGAACCACTGTCGTGCCAGGTTTTCCATAGGTCTGAATGGCAACCAGCAGATCAGGATGGGGCCGAAAATCACGCCCAGCTGGAGCATGATTAAAGGCGAGTACAAGGCAAACAGCATCGCCAGAATCAAGCCCATTCCAACTATCGTAAGCAACCCCCGTAACAGAAAATCAGTGAGTCCTCCAAAAATTATGTCGCCCATGCTGGCGGCGGGATTTTTAAGGAATTCGAGCGTTCTATCCCAGGTGGATTTACCATCGGCAGCATTATTCGGTGCGTCTGCCCAGATCGAGTTTGAGATTTTGGTAATCAACCCCTTGACCAACTCGCTGCCACTGCCGCCAGTTTGAGCGCCGCCGCGCTCAAGCAGCGGTGTGGTCAGTTCGACCTGGAAGAATTGAGCCAGATGGCCGGTAGCAGTCGTCCAGTTGCCATTTTGCAGGAGCGCCAAGGGGATCAGGAACAGGATGAACCCGCGCCCGAATTTGGCCATTGCGCCCTCTTTCTCGCCTAGCCACCACATATATATGGCAGAGGCGAGAGTTAAGACAAGCGACAGGCTAAGCAGGATCAATCCTGCTGGTACCAGCGCATCACCGTACCGCTGGCCGGCTTCCAGTAGTGGCCGCAACAGTTCAGACAATTCAGCAAAATTCATGACAGCACCCCTTGGATGACGACGAAAAGCAGCAGGCCGAAAGCCAGCGGCGAGAGCAAGACATAAAACGGTTCATGGTGGGCGAAGCGCACCAGAAAACCTTTCCAGCCGCCCCACTCTCGCCGGTACTCGCCGCCCGTTTCTGTGACTTCCGCAATAAGCGCCTCGCGGCTCTCTGGATCGGGTTCGATCAGCCCAGCCACCAGGCTGGAAACAGGATGGATTTTGTTCATTTTGTGAGCTTCACTTCGTTCGGCATTTGAAGAATGCCCTGCGCCTTCTGCTTGGCGGCGCGGTATTGCTCCTGCGTCTTGGCCAGCGAATTACGTCCATCGGCTTCCGCCTCGGCTTGCTGCTGCTCGCGTTTTGCCGCCATGGCGTTGGCCGTGGCAATGCTGTCCGAGATCGACAGCAGGATGGATTGTGTTTGGGTGTTCTGGTTGGCCAGGAACTGTACGCCGCCCACGGTGGAGTCGATTTTGTAAACCTTTTGGGCGGAATTACTGACGGCCTCTGAAATCCGCTTGGCCTTTTCGATCTTGGCCACTTCCTTGTCGTAGTTGCGCTGGTACACGCCGCCGCGGGCACGAGCCTCCTCGGCCATGATCTGCAACACCTGCGATGGCGGCATATTGAGGCGCGTGGACAGGTTCTGCACTTCGAGCATCTTGTATGCGGCGTTCTGGTACAGACCTTGCGCTTCTGTAAACACCTGGTAGGCATCCGCCATGGTCTTCAAGTCGCCGACAGGAATACCCGTCATTTCGGCAATGGAGCCGACATCCATCTGCTTCAAGTCCTGGTAGGTGTTATATGCCGTTTCCAGGCTGTTCCTGGCCGTGTCGATCGCATTCTTGGCGGTGGTGACCAGCTCGGCGTTGTTCATGAGTTGGGTGGCTTCGGTTGCACCCCCGGCTTCCGGGCCGCTGCCAGCATGGGAGGTTAAGGAAAAAGATAATAGGAGGATGGTGATAAGGGTTTTCATGGTTTAAGTCCTTTCAAATTCCGCGCCAGCAGCGCCAATTGCTGCGTCTGGTTTTTGGTGTGGAGAATGAATCTTGATTTTTTGATAGCAGCTTTCCACTTCCTCGCCGACCTCCTCAAGCGTCAATTTTCCTTCCCCAGATTTCCTTCTTATTTTGTTAAGAAAGTTTCTGTAAATCGCTGTTTTTTCCTGTTCAAGCTTTAGCTCTCGCTCTAGCTCTGCAACCCTGCTCAATGCCAGTGAAAGTGGGGTGCTGTTTTCATCTGCGGAGTCATTCTTTCTGCCAACAAGCTCTTTGCTTACCTGTTCCAGAATTAGTTCTGAGGCAGTGTTTTCAACGACACGAAAATATAGGTAATGATCAACTCCCCCATAAACCTCGACTTTTCGCCCAAACTCAACGTATTCCCCAGGCCGCAAACTTTTTATGTTGATGATGCCCTTGCCTTCCCTGCCTTTCAGGAATGTACGAGCCAAGCCGCCCGGCGCGCTTTTGTCTTGCAACACAATCGCACCCCAGCACTTTGTTTTATTGTTGGTCGATCCCCCGCACGGGTTTTCCACTGTGCCATCCGTAACTTTAAGTTTAATAAGTTCCATGCTCATTTCTCCTTATCCGTTGTCTATTTCTGCTGCGCCGCTAAACCTTGCCCATTCTTATGCATCAAATCGCTGTAAACACTCAGCCCCTGCCCCGTGCACTGCATGACCGCAAAGGCCAGGATCGCCAGCACTGCACGGCGTACCCAGCGATATACAACGCCACCGAGTTCCCAGCCTATGCGGCCTCCAAGGCCATAACCGAAACCGCGCTTGATGTAATTCCACATGTTTATCTCCTCTCTAATGACATTCCACACTCGGCGGAAATTTTTAATCTTCCTCGGGCATCATGATGGTGATAGTCAGATCCCCAAATTCTGCTTGTTGGTGAGCCTCGCGGGGCGCCGAAGGGGCGCGGTTTTGTGTTGTGCCGGTTGTTTTCATCATCACTTTCTCCTTGTCGGTTGTTTAAATCTGCTCGTCGGAGCCGCCTCGCCCCTTGGCTGGCAGTGACGTGCGTTTTGACGGGTTGCAGGATGGCGTGACAGGCGCGGGGTCGTGGAATAAAAAGGGGTGCGGTTTTTTGCACCCCGGCTTTATGCCGCGAAAGCCCCGCGACTGGCGCGACATCGTGCGTTTTTTCCCGTCTGCACGTCACTGCCAGCTTGGGCGGCTCCGACGAGTAGATTTAATCGCCTGCGAGTGGATGATTAAAACGGCTTTGAGGCACAACAAGCGCGGCTTGCCGCGCTCTGCTTTACTGCTTCCTACGCAGTGGGGTGCGTGGCTTTTGCTCGCGTGTCTGCAAAGACTGGCGGGCGGTTTGGATGGTTGCCTGGGCTATTTGCCAGCTTTTGAGCCATGCTTGAGGGTTAAGGCTGGCTGGGGGTTGGTTCATGTTTTTTCTCCTTAAAGTTCAAGTTCCGGGCCGCTGTTGGCCTTTTCGTTTTGCTGCTTTTGCTCTGGCGCAGGCGATGGTGGCGCGTGGTGCGGTTTTTCCTGTTCCTTAGCCATGTCCGAAAGGATGGCTGAGGAATAACGCTCCTCGGCGCGGTCGAGCTTTTCCCGCGCTTCGTCAACGCTGCGCTCATGGTTCTGGAACAGGTTGGGTTCCGGGTGGTCGCGCAGCCTGACATATTCATCGCGGGCGCGTTCGGCCTGCTGTTTCAGTTCTGCGGTCGTTGGTTCGCGGTATTCAGCCTGCGGCTGACGCTGTTGTGCTTGGGCTTCTGCGGCTTTGATCTTGCCTTCCAGACGTTCGCGGGCTTCGGCGCGGTCGGCTTTGCCTTCTCGGTTGATTGAGAGGCGCGCGCGTATGCTTTCCATGAATGTCGCCTCCCGCCAGCCCTCGCCTTTGGTGAGAGCTTTGTTTTTCAGGTGGTCGTTGGCTTGGCGTAACAGGCCGCCCTTGCCGTCGCGCTGGTGGCGCTCGTGCATGAGGTCTTTTTGCTTGCCCATCCAGCGGCCTTTCACGTCCTCCCGGCCAACAAGTACCTTGCTGCCGGTCTTGATGGCCTGGATGCGCTTGCCAAGGATTTTTGTGTCGATCAGATGCTTGTCCACCACGCGGGCGGTTTTGGTGGTCATGCCGAGGCCGGCCAGGTTTCGAAGTTCGGTTTCGCGCTTCGCGCCATGGAGTTGCGGGTTGAAGGTGCGGCCGTCGCGGTATTGCAGATACCGTTCGCCCTGGCTGTCCTTCGTCCAGCTGGCGTTTCCCTTCTCAATGTCTTTTTGCAGTGTCTTGCCCTCGGGCATCTTGCCTGTCGTTTCGAGGGCAGCACGGGCCAGATCGGCGTCTCGCTTTATGTCGGCGCTCTGGTCGCGTTTTGGCTGTTCAAAACGGGCGGGTTGAGGGGTTGGTATAGGCGCGGGATTTTGAACGGCTTGCAGGCGGGCTTCTGCCTTTGCAAACCGTTCCCGCGCGGCATCGAGGCGCTGGCTGCGCTCTTGCAGCTCGGCCTGGTCGCCTTGGGCGAAACTGCCGCGCAAGGGGCTGTCGTAGAACTTGTCGCGGCTGGCCGTCGCGGCTTCAAGTTCTGTTTTGGCGGCGTCGAATTCCTGCTGTAGCTTTTCACGATCCGGCAAGCGTCCGGCTGCGCCTTCTTTTAGCTCTTGCAGCCGCGCTTCGGCTTTTTCGCGTGCCTCGGCCAACTCCGCCCATTTGTTGTAATTGGTTTTGGTCTTTTCAAACTCCTTGAAGCTTTCAAGCTGTTTTTCAGCTGCGCGGATTTCAGGGTTGTAGGCTTGCTTGAGGGCGTCGCTTTCTGGGCGTGTGAGGTAGTCGGCGCTGGTGTCTTTGGCATGACTGATGTGCGCCCCGCGCTTGAATTCTTCGATGCTTTCTGCGGTTCCGTGCACGTGAACGGTTTCACGGTGGCGGCTGCAGGCAACGTAATTAAGCTCCGCATCAGACATGCGGCCAGGCAAATAGTGCGTGGTGTCCACGGTGACGCCCTGCGACTTGTGCACCGTCCAGGCGTAGCCGTGGTCAACGTGGGCATAGCGCTCCTGGTCAAACTCAACGAGTTTTCCGTTGTCGAGTTTGACTTGCAGCTTGCCGTCGGCGGCCTTTTCGACGGTGCCGGTGGTTCCGTTCCACACGTCCAGCCTCCTGTCGTTCTGGAGAAAAATAAGGCGGTCGCCTTCGGCAAACTGTCGCTGGCCAAGTTCGGCTTCAAAGGTGTTATCCGGCCCGCGTACAAGCCCGGCATCCTTTGCGGCGGCACGGGCCAGCTCGTTGATCTCGCGGCCTTCCTTGTTGGTGCAGACGGCGGCGATCGAGGTTTTGCCCTCCTTCATGTCAGAAATGACGGCGGCGGCCATGCCAGCGCGGACATCGGCGGCGGTTTCACTGATTTTTATGTGGCCGTCGATTTCCAGCTTTTCGATGGCGAGGGCTGCGCGGCCTTCTGCGAAGTCCTTGACCTTTTCCCGTTCGCGCTCGGTTTTCTGCCGCCGGATTTCGTTCATTTCCGCCGCACCGATGCGCTGCTTTACGCTGCGCATGGCTCCGCCGTTGTCCACCGGCTGGAGTTGCCGAGTATCGCCTACTAAAACCAGCTTCGCGCCTGCTGCGTCAACGTGTTTTTGCAGGTCGCGCATGAGGCGGCTGCCCGTCATGCCTGCCTCATCCATGACGACAATGGATTTTTCTGTCAGTACAAGCCCGTCCGGTTTGCCTGCCGCTCCCTTCTCAAGTCGGATCAGGGTGCCGTGGATGGTGTCGGAATCCATGCCGGATGATTCTTTTAACGAAAGGGCGGCTTTGCCGGACAAGGCGCATCCGAGGACGGTGTAGCCGTCGCGCTGCCAGGCGTCGCGGGCGGCGTCTAGCATGTATGACTTGCCCGCGCCTGCAAGCCCCTGCACCACGGAAACGCGCTCTGGCCTCATGATGTGTTCCAGGGCGTTTTTCTGGTCTTCGCTGAGTGTCTTGGCTGCCATTGCGGATTGAAGGCTTTCAGGGCGCACGGCATGGGTTTGCTCGCCGTGCCAGCGTTCGGCTGTGTCGGCAATCCCGCGTTCGATTTCAAGCATTTCGCGCGTCGTCCAGTGGGTTTCGCCTGTTTCGCGGTCAACGAGCTCCACCAGATCCGTTTGTTTGATCTGGTCAAGCAGCGACTGGGCTTCGCCGATGGTCATGCCGGTGGTTTGAGCGGCTTGGAAAAACTTAGCTTGCAGCTGCATTTCGGTCAGCGTCGAGGCCTCGGCGGTAACTGAGAAAGCGAAGGCTTGACGGTCGAATGGTTCCGGGACGGGAGGGTTTATGCGCAGATTTTCCGCGTCCTGACGCGAAAAGCCGTGTTTTTCGGCCAAGGCGCGCGATTCGGCGACAAGCTGCTCTCGGCTAATTTCTCCTTTTTCCTGCCGGGTGTCCAACGCTGCCACGGCGGCGGCTTTTGCGCTGCCGGTGAGGCCTTTTTCTTTCAGGCTGGCCTCAATCTCTGCTCGCCTGGTGGATAGTTCTTTTTCAAGTTCTTTCGGCACGCCAGCAATGCGGAAGCTGGTGCCGTCTTTTTCTATTTTGAAGCCCAGCTTTTGCAGCTCGCTGGACAGTGCGGTGCGTTGAACCGCGCCGACGGACATTTTCCAGCGGGCATCAAAATCCATGCGCTTACCGTCGGGGGTGAGGTTTAGCGTAATGGCGTGAGTGTGCAGCTGGGCATCGCCGTTGCGGCTGGTGCTGTGTTCAAAGGTCGCAACGGCGATGCCTGCTGTATGCTGGATATGATGCTCCCCAGCATGGCCGCTGCGGGTATGGAAGGCGTGTTGTTCGGCGTATTCCATGGCACGTTCAACGGATCTTTGCTGCGCCTCAGAAATAGCGTGGCGCAGTTCGTCCGACGCGGTGATCCAGACAGCTGAAACGCTTTTTGGAGCTGAAAATGTGAAGTCCCAGCCTGGCTTGTGGCGCTCGCCTGCATTTCTGGCGAGAGGTTCGCCGGTTTCAGGGTGGAACCCTTCCAAGCCTTTGGTGAGCTGGCCGGGCTGGACGGTTTGACCATCCAGCCCAAGCGTTTCAGCGTGTCGGCCTACCCACTTGCCGGGCGGTTCGCCGCCCGCGGTGTAATAGTCTTCCCGCGCTAAGCCTTCATAATAGGCGGCGGCGCTGCCGCCCTGCCCTGCGTTGATGGGGCTGACTGATAGCATGATGGTTTAGCCTTTCTTGCTCAGGGTTTTCATGATGACGCCAGCAAGGAAAACCGGCCCCCACAGCAGGATTACCCACGTCACTAAAAAGAGCGCCAGCAGCAGCGGCAAGCGCCCCATGATGTGCCAGATTCGGCGATTGATAGCGATGATTTTGTCGGCGGTTTCTTCCAGGTTGTTTTGCTGCGGTTGGTGGTTGAATTTAGGCGGCATGGTTTAGGCTCCTTCGGTTTGGTTGGTGGCGGCTTGGATAATTCGCTCAAGCTCTTGGGGCGATTTGTCCAGCAAGCCGGATGCTTTCAGCCGGGCGATAAGTGCCGCTTGTTCGCGGCGCTTTTCGTCGGCCTCGATGGTTGCGATTTGGCGATTGATTGAGGCGATTTGCTGCCTCAGTGTGTCGCGTTTTTCGATCAGTTTTTGTTTGCGGTTCATGGTGGTTTCCTTTCTTCAAAAAGCGTCCTGCAAATACATTCCACACTCGGCGGAAATTTTTAGTCCGGCTTGGGTACTTCGGCAGGCCAGACGCCAAACGCTTTTTGGTATTTGCCAGCCCAATATTGTTGGTGGCTCAGAAGATGTTGCGGCGGGCCGTTGTGAGGGCGATCTTTCATGAACTCGGAGAACGGGAACGGCTCGTCATCGCCACCCCCTGCGGGGGCAACCCCCTGGGCTACCGGCTGCGCCGGAACTGCACCCCCTGGCGGGTGAACTGCAACCGCCTGCGGCGGGGATTTTTGGGCGGCCAGCAGTTCGACGATTTGGGTTTGCTGACGGCGGATTTCTGAGAGGCTTGCAAGCCTTTCTGACAGGGTGTTTTCGATGGCTTCCAGACGTGCGGCCACGGCGTCAACAAGCCCGGAAAATTCACCCTGCAAGTCAGATAGCACCCCCTCAATTTCTGCAAGATTTTGAGGTGGTAAACCGGCTTCACCGGGCGCGGTTTTGGGGGTGAGTTGGTGGCCTTCGACGAGGGCTTTCACAACCTCGCTTTTGGTCATGCCAGACGATGCTGCAAGCGCCTTGATTTTGATGGCTTGCTGCTCGGTCAGACGAATCGAAAAGCTTGTGGTTTTCATGGTTCTTTTTCCTTTCTGTAATACGTTTGTATTACGCGGTTTTGGTGATGTAAGACATTTGTCTTACACGCTCAAAAATGCGCCTTCTTTTAATCGCGCCATGTAAGACAAATGTCTTACAGTGAAACCTAGCAACAGCGCGGCTTTCCGGGCGTTTTGTATTACGCTGTAAGACAAATGTCTTACACTAAAACGCGCCGGGCAACTGACCCGGAAGGCTTGCGCAGCAAGGCTTCCAGCCTGTAAGGCATCCGTGGGCACGTAGTGCACATGGTGGGTCAGGTGTGTACTAATAAGTTTTTACCCGGTACGGGCAGCCGTGCGGGCGTTTTTTGCCCGCATGGCTAAACCCATGAGGATCATTTAAACGGATCGTTTTCAATGTCCGGCTCGGCTTCTCTGCTGGTGGTTTTTTCCGGCTCCTTTTGCTGCGGGGAGTAGTCGGGAAAAACAAACGCCTCAGCGATTTTTTGCAGGCCTGAAATTGGGATGTTTACCCAGCCGGCAGGTATGTTTCCCACGATGTTCAGAATGCCCAACAGGTCACTCAAGCTTTGAAGCTCGGCCGGCATGATTGCGCGCTGCTTGCTATGCTGCTCGCCCCAGCTTTCTCCTTGATCGCTTCCGGAATTTACGATTCGGGTGATTTCCTGTTCGCCGATTGTTCTGGACATATAATCGGCCGTCTCCGCGTCGCCGCACCTTAGGGTTAGCCAGGTGCCGGAATTGGATAAAATGGTCTGGCTTTTTTGCATGCCGTAGTTTTCACGAAGCTGAGAGATTGCCTGCAACCCCAGCACCCCAACGCCGCCTTTTTTGCGGGCTTTGGTCAGCAATGGTTCAACCCCTTCGATCCGGCCCCACGTTGCGAATTCGTCCACGAAAAACCATACGCGCCGGTCTTCGTCATCTTGTGACGAAAGCAAGGCAGATATGGACATATCAATCCATGCCGCAACGAGCGGTTTCAGCGACTTAAATTGATCGTCGCGCACCGGGAAAAACAGCCATGCGCCAGTGTTACTTTCGGCTGTGGTTTTAACGAAGCGGCTGATTGAAAAAGCCTCGGCTCCTGCCGCTGGTGGTAGGTCTTGAAGCCAGCCTGTGTAGCTCGCCAAAATTGCGCGGATGCTTGCCAGCATTTTTTCGCTTCCATCCCCAAACATCATTTGCGCCGGGGTGCCAGCAACCAGCGCGCCCAGCTCTCCGTTTTGGGAATACAAAACAGACTGCACCAGGTCGCCGTTACATCCCCGGTTTTGCCACGTTTTAAGGAGGATGGCATTCAGCAAAACCTGAGCGTAGTGGCTCCATTCCGCGCCGCTGCCCTCGCCTTCTGGGATGATGCTTTTTGAGATTCGTTCGGCGTCCCACGGGCCGGCCATTTCGGCCAGTGGTGACCACGCCGGGCTGCGCTGGTCGTGGGGGGATAACAAAATGTCCTCTCCCTCACGATAAAACCTGCGGACAAATTCGCCATTTATATCAGGCACAATCGCACTTTCTTGCCGCGCCCTGGCCTGCTCAGCGATTTGATAAAAGGCCTGCGACTTACCCGCGCCAGTGCTGCCAGTGATAAGAAAATGGCGGTTTTCAAGCTGGTACGGAATGGGGATATTGGACAAAAACAAGGCACTGGGGCCTGCTTTACGGGCGGTTTTTTGCAGCGTTTTGTTGTCCAGAATCTTCGCGCCGCGCTTTAGTTTTTCCGATCCAGGGGGAGGTGCTTTATCAAGAAATCCAAGGAAAGTTAAAATTTTGTGTACTGCCCACCAGGTCGGGATTGATCCAAAAGAAAGATAAATAAATCCTTGCGCGACCGGCACGGCGTCGCCCAGCCAAAGTGCCACGGGCACTGCTGCAAGCGCCGGCCACAAGAACAGCTGGCGAGAATTTGGGAAGTCGGCGGGGTCGATCCAAAAATAAATAGACCATGCCTGAAAAAGTAAAAGCAGCGCGACAATCATTCTTAGTTCCTTTCATGACGGTTGACATACAGCACAACGGCCAACGCGCCCAGCACTGCGCCCGCGATACCGCCGGCAAGCAGCCAGGTTTGTAGGCTGGCTGCGGCTTGAACCACGACGGGGAGTTTTTCATCCACCACGGCCACCCAGGCATCCAGGGAATGGCCATGGATGTGGATACCTCTGCCGATCAGCGGGACGCCTTCAAAATATTTTGCAAAAATGTACTGGCTGGACAGTTCCAGCCCAGCCGCGCCGTATTCGATTTTGAAAGCTGACACGGCTGCGGTTATGCCAAGGCTTGCGCCAAGGCCCGCGCCGCCGGCCAGCATGCGCACGCGGTGCTGGAGTTCGCTTTTCTGTGCTTGTGTGTTTTTCATTTCTGCACCCCCTGGACGGTGGCGCGCGCGGCTTCCAGATCGGCCAGGTTGTTGCATTTTTTGCATGGCACGAAGTGGATGATGGTGAGGGCTATGCAGACGGTCAGGATCGCCGCTAGCCAGGTGGCTTTGTGGTTTGGTTTGGGGTTTTGCATGGTGCCTCCAAATGAAGTTGTGATGTGCTACAACTTCATTCACCAACCAGAGGAAATTTTTAGGAGAGCGATTAACCTACTTGCCAAATTTAACCAATTAGGTTAAATTGTCCTGATGGAAAAACGAACGCCACATTGCAAGCTATCCGAGGTTCAGGCATTGGTGAGGGTTGGTAAAGTGCGAACAACCTACTCAGCCCAGCAAAGCGCGGCGCAAATGGGGTTCGGAGTATCAGATATGTTCGCTGTTGTTATGGCACTCACCACAGCGGATTTTTACAAGAGCATGACTACTCATGCAGATCACACGGTATGGCAGGATGTCTATCACCCCAAAACACTTGCAGGTGATGTGTACTTGAAGCTGACTGTCATTGATGACGTGCTGATCGTTTCTTTTAAGGAGTTATGAATGAAATGCCCTGCTTGCGGTGCAGCCGAATTGATACATGACACAAGGGATATGCCCTACTCCTACAAGGGAGAGTTCACCACTATAAATGATGTGACAGGTGATTTCTGCCCGGCTTGTGGCGAAGCGGTGCTGGAAATGGCGGAGTCCATCAGGACTGGTGATTTGATGTTGCAATTCAACAAACAGGTGAATGCGGCTTATGTTGACCCTGGCTATATCACCCAGGTGCGTAAGAGGCTTAATCTTGACCAACGCCAAGCTGCTGAAATTTTCGGCGGCGGCGTTAATGCGTTCTCAAGATACGAAAACGGGAAAACCAAACCGCCCCTGGCATTGGTGAAGCTGCTCAAGGTGCTAGATCGCCACCCAGATTTGTTGCAGGAAGTTAAAGCAGCTTAACAAGGATGATTAGCTATGGCATCAGTTGATGAATACAAGGAAGTTATCAGACAAACATTATTTGACTGGCATAAGATGCCATGGGAAATGGCATTAATGCTTATTGAAAAGCATGAACTAGAAATTCAAAGGGATTTTGATTCTGGGATTGTTCCAAGCACCTGGATAGAACGACTATATCTAGAGTGGAGAGCTAATTATTCCTAACACCGTGAGGGGGCAATTCGCGCCCCCTCACAACCCGCGACTGGCTCCGCGCCAGGGCGGTTTTCCCGCCCTTCGGTCGGGAAAAACGGGCATGGACGCGCAGAATCGAGCTGAGAGCCGTTAAAAATCCCGCGCCTATACCAACCCCTTACCCGCACCAAAAAAACGCGCCACAGGCCCGCAAAATGCGCCGCGCGGGGGCGGAAATGTTTTTGAAAGGCAGAAGTATTGCCAAAAAGCGGCAATACTTCCAACTGCTCTTGCCTGCAGGTAAGGGGTTATCTTGATTAATTTGGAATTAAGGAAAGTTGCTGTGATTTTGCGGAGCAAAGTCACAAGATTCTTCTTGTTATTCTTTAATTTTATAACTGCTTGGATATTCTATATAGAGCCTGATTAACCGAAGTCGGACCAACCGAAGTCGGACCAACCGAAGTCGGATTTTCAGGCTTCGGTGCAACATGTTAACTTGTTGATTTTTATACAAAAAACAATGTTTGCTTAGCAAAACCAGAAACCTTCATGCAATTTTCATTAAAATCAATAGGTTATATCTCTTTATTTTGCTATAGCAAATTGCTACAGCAAAATATAGCAATAAAAAACCCCGCCGTGGCGGGGTTTGAGTGGTTTTCATTTTTGAGGCTCATCGTACACCATCACTTTTGTGTACCACCTCCCGCGCTCGTCCTGGCCTTTCTCAACCACTATGTAACCCGCATCCTCCAGTTCACCAAGGGCCGTCCTGATTGCGTCTCTCCCCTCCCGTATCGCCTCTATCCCCTTTCTCTTTAATTCTTCCCTTCCCTCCCGCGCCAGGTCGTTTGCCGTCATCTTGTAACCAACCGAGTTACTCAAAAGTCGTCCAAGAACCCCTCTTGCCCTATAACTTAGACGTGGATCCCGCAGGCTTTCATTCGGGATTTGAGTAAATTGGTGGCGGCTGGGGGCCCTGATTATTCCACCATCCTCTCTCTCGTCCTCCGGTCTGCGGGCAAAACCCTCTTCCCTTGTCAGTTTTTTCATGCTGCTACCCCCCCCAGAAATCAAGCTGAACCAGGTCGATTTCAGCCTGTTTTTTGAGCACGTTGCGGCACTGCCGAGGAGTGAGGCCCGTAACCTCGGCCAGCTCTCTGGCTGAGGTTTTGCGCGGCTTGCGGCCACTTGAGAAGTTTTCCAGCGCTTCCATGCCCAGCACCCAGCCCAAGGGGTCGGAATCATCCCCTGCCAGCAATTCAAGGTCGTCGAATGAGCAAAAGGCCAGTTTTTTCAGGTAATTTCTGTTTTTTGCGCCGTGTTGCATGCACCGCGCATGGTTGCGAAGGCGGCTGGCGACGGCCTTGCACCACGTTTCAAAATCGGGCGCGGCGCGGTAAAGCCAAACTATTGAAATTGCCTCGCCTAAGTCATGCCCGAAGCGCTTGCAGTGGGCCTTGAGCCACTGCGCTTTGTCGGGCGGCATGCTGGCCAGGGCGGCGGTGATTGTGGCGGGGATTTTCATTTCGCATCCCCTTCCCCTGCTTCCTCGTTCTTTTTTTGGACAAAAGAAATAAGTTCCGAAATTGGAATGAGGCGTTTTTTGCCGATTTTGACTGTGCGCAGAGGGAAATTTCCCTCGCTTATCAAGTTGCGGGCGGTTTGGTAGGCATAGCCAATAAACTTTGCGGCAGGCTTGAGCTCTGCAAAGGCCTGTCCAGGGAATGTTTTGAAAACAATTTCCTGGGCGGAAATTGGAAGTGTTGACATGAAAAACTCCTTGCCAGGCGCGGCGCGAAGCGGCTTACATGTGGGTGCGCTTCACGCGCTGGGTGCAGCCTCCCGCGCGGTCAAGAAGTTTTGCAAGGCGTCATTTGATGGCTCTCAGCCCTCCCCTCATCACGCTGCCTGGTGAGGGTGGCCGCCCCCGTTTGGGGCTGACAAAGGGGAATCGCCTAGCCTTTTCCCCTTCCACAACCATTGAAAGTATTTTAATTAATAAAACGGGACAAGTCAAGACATTTTATCAATTAAATCAATATGATGTATAACATACATCACTATTTCTTAAGGTCACAAGCAAAATCAAATACTTAGCTTAAAAACAACGCATAACACATTGACGGATAACTATTTATCCGTGTTCGGATAACGAAAGTTATGCGGCCTTGTGCCTGAACCCAATCACCTGCCCGCCGGCCCTTATACTGTCTAAATAATCCGCCCAGTCCTGCATCATTTGTGTGCGTTGCGGGATGTAAAGCGCATGGTTGTAAGCGGCTGAAACTTCATCGCGGGCAGAGTGGGCAAGCTGTAATTCAATATGATCGTGGGGGTAGCCCTGCTCATGCAGGACGGTGCTGGCGATGCCTCTAAAGCCGTGGCCGGTCATTTTTCCCTTGTAGCCGATAATCTCCAGGGCTTTCAGGATCGTGTTATTGCTGATTGCCTTGGTAGCATCATTTCGGCTTGGAAAAAGTAGCTCGGTATGGCCTGAAATTGGCCGCAATGCTTCCAGCGCAGCCACGGCCTGACTGGATAAGGGCACGATGTGCGGCGTTTTCATCTTCATTCTGGCTGCTGGAATGCGCCACTGCCGGGCCTCAAAGTCGAATTCGTCCCAGCGGGCTTCAATCAGTTCCGAAGTGCGGACAAAGGTTAAAGCCATCAACTTCAAGGCCAGGCGGGTTTGTGGCGTCGAGGTCGAGTTCTCAATATCGCGCATGAGCTGCGGCAATTCCTTGACGTCCACGCGGGCATAGTTTTTGTGCTTGTGGCTCGGCAGTATGTCGCTGGGCCTCACGTCTGCGGCTGGGTTGCGTGGTGCGAGGCCGTGCGCGACTGCGTAGCGGAAAATCATGCTCATGGTCTGGTGGATGCGCAAAGCCAGATCAACAGCGCCGCGGGCGGCAATGCCCTTCACTACCTGGACAAGCTCAAGGGCTTGAAGGTCGGCAATAGCCCGGTGGCCCAGCCTTGGGTAAACGTCAGCGGCCAGCCTGCGCTCCGTGTATCCCACGTGCCTTTCAGATTTGCCAACACGCCACTGTTCCAGCCAAGCCTTGGCTACTGCCTCAAAATTATTTTCTGCGGCTTTCTGCAAATCGCGTTTAACCGTTTTTCTGTGTTCGCTGGGGTTCACCCCTTGGGCAAGGAGTTTGCGGGCCTCCAAGCGCTTCTCGCGGGCTTGGGCAAGGGATACTTCTGGATAGCCGCCAAAGCTAATCATGTTTTCCTTGCCGTTGAAGGTGTAGCGGAAGCGCCAAAGCTTCCGCCCGGTGGTTTCAACTTTGAGGGCCAGTCCATCACCATCAGATAGTAAATAAACCTTCTCTTTTGGCTGTGCGGCCTTTATTTGTGTGTCGTTCAGAGGCATGACGTATATTTTTTCGGACGTATATTTGAAGATATACGTCAGGATATACGTCTAGCGGTGGGATGTAAAGATACAAAAAGTGACAATGCGGTACAGTAAGAGACAGTGGAAAGCCGCGTGTTATAAGGCTTTCAGTGGTGTTTTTGACGGTTTTATGCGGGGATAGAAAGGGGGTCCTGGCGGAGGCGGTGAGATTCGAACTCACGGTAGGCTCGCACCTACGGCGGTTTTCAAGACCGCTGCCTTAAACCACTCGGCCACACCTCCCGTTGCGTTTTGCCGCCGGGTACTGCTCCGGCAAAACGCAGGGCGGATTCTAGCACAGAGCGCTAATCCGCCTCCAGAGGCAAATCGGGGAAGAGCACCTCGTTGAAGCCGAAATTGCGCAGGTCATTGATCCGCATCGGATACAACACGCCATCCAGGTGGTCGCATTCATGCTGCACTACCCTGGCATGGAAACCCTGCACGGTGCGATCGACAGGATGCCCTTTGGCATCGAAGCCGGTGTATCGCAACTGGCGGTAGCGCGGCACCAGCCCGCGCATGCCCGGCACGGAAAGACAGCCTTCCCAGTCTTCATCCATGGCATCTGATAACGGGGTCAGCTGCGGGTTGATCAGCACGGTATCGGGAATGTTGACCGCATCCGGATAACGCGGGCTGTCGAAACCGCCAAAAATCACCACGCGCAGGCTAACGCCGATTTGCGGTGCGGCAAGCCCGGCGCCATTCAGTGCGGCCATGGTGTCGCGCATATCCTGCAGCAGCGTTTGCAGTTCCGGCGTATCAAAAGCCTCGACCGGTGCCGCCCGTTGCAGCAGCAGAGGCTCTCCCATGCGGAGTACTGGCCTGACACTCATGGCTGAATATCAATTGCCATGAATACTGACCAGATGCACCAGCGCTGCCCTGATCTTGGTCATTGCTTCCGCCAGCACCGCATCGACATCCTGATAGCGTATGCCATTGGCGCTGGATGCGCGTCCTGCCGCATGGTTGGCCACCACGCAGATGGCGGCATAATTGATACCCAGCTCTCTCGCCAGAACGGCTTCCGGCATGCCGGTCATGCCTACAATAGTGGCGCCGTCCCGCTCCAGCCTGTTGATTTCCGCGGCGGTTTCCAGGCGCGGGCCTTGCATGGCGGCATACACGCCGCCATCAACAAACGTCTCGCCGGTTTCGGTGATGGCGCGCATGCAAATCGCCCGCAGCGATTGCGCGTAAGGTTGGGTGAAATCGATATGGTTGACCGGCTTTTCCGTCACCTCGTCAAAATAAGTGCTTTTCCTGCCCCAGGTGTAATCGATGATCTGGTCGGGGATCACCATGCTGCCCGGTTTGAGGTCGGGATGGATGCCGCCTACGGTGGCCACGGAAACAACGTCTTCCACGCCCTGGTCCTCCAGTGCCCACAAATTGGCGCGGTAGTTCACCAGATGCGGCGGAATGGTATGCCCATAGCCGTGCCGGGGAAGAAACACCAGTTCCACCTCACCAAGGCGGCCGAAAGTCAGGGCGCCGGACGGCTCGCCGTAAGGGGTGCGCACCACTTTTTTGTGGGTGATTTGCAGGTTGGCGAGCTTGGTCAGCCCGCTGCCGCCGATGATGCCTAGCATAACGTTATTCCAATGGATGGTAATTCCACGGATTGTAGCGCATGAGCGGTCGAATACAGAATGTTATACTCGCCACACCATGTCCCATGCCGTCGCCAACAGCCTCCAACTCAGCAAGACCCATTACGAAAACTTCCCGGTGGCCTCCATGCTGATGCCGCGCCATCTGCGCGAACCGGTGGCACTGATTTACGCCTTTGCACGCCAGGCCGATGACTTTGCCGACGAAGGCGACCTGGATGCCGACGCCCGTATCACCCTGCTCACTGGCTACCGGCAACAGCTCGACCGCATTGCCGCGCGGCAGCCCTGCCAGGATGCGTTCTTCGACGCCCTGGCAGCCTCGCTGCAGCAGCACCAGTTGCCGCTGGCGCCGTTATATGACCTGCTGGACGCCTTTACCCAGGACGTCACCAAAATCCGCTATGCGCATTTTGATGAGCTGCTGGATTACTGCCGCCGCTCAGCCAACCCGGTAGGCCGGCTGATGCTGCACCTGTACGGCGCGGCCACACCGGAAAACCTCGCTTATAGCGACAACATCTGCTCTGCCCTGCAAATCATCAATTTCCTGCAAGACATCGCCATTGATTACCGGAAGGACCGCATTTACCTGCCGCAGGACGAATTGCGTCGGTTCGGCATCAGTGAAGCCGACATCGCCAACGGCAACACCCACGCCGCCTGGTGGCAGCTGATGCAGTTCCAGATCCAGCGCGCGCGCCGGATGCTGGCCAGCGGCAAGCCGCTGGGGCGGGTGCTGCAAGGCCGCATCGGGTTGGAAATGCGCTTGATTATTGCCGGCGGCGAAACGATACTAGACAAGCTGCAGCAAGGCCGCGGCGATGTTTTCAACCACCGTCCCGTATTGCGGCCATGGGATTGGATCATCATGCTGTTCAAAGCCGCCACCCGATAATATGAACCCACACCAATACTGCCAGGAAAAAGCCGCCGCCAGCGGCTCCAGCTTCTATTACAGCTTCCTGTTCCTGCCCAGGCCACGCCGCCAGGCGATTACCGCGCTCTACGCCTTCTGCCGCGAGGTGGACGACATCGCCGACGAATGTTCGGACCCCAGCATCGCCCGCACCAAGCTCTCCTGGTGGCGCCTGGAAATTGCCAACCTGTTCAAGGGCAACCCGCAGCATCCGGTTACCCAGGCCCTGCAGCCCGCAATCAAGGAATACGGCCTCAATGAGGAGCATTTCCAGGAAATCATCGACGGCATGGAAATGGACCTGGAACAGAACCGCTACCGGGATTTCAAGGATCTGCAACTTTATTGCTACCGCGTGGCCAGCGTGGTTGGCCTGCTATCCGCCAGCATTTTCGGCTACAGCGACCGCAAAACCCTCAAATACGCGCACGACCTGGGCATGGCATTCCAGTTGACCAACATCATCCGCGACGTTGGCGAGGACGCCAGGCGCAACCGCATTTATTTGCCGCAGGACGAACTGGCGCGTTTTGGCGTCAGCGAAACCGACTTGCTGCACGGCCATCAAACCCCGCAAGTGCGCCAACTGATGGATTTTCAGATTGCCCGCGCCAAGGAATTCTACCAGCGCGCGTTTACTGCCCTGCCGGCTGCGGACCGCCGCGCGCAACGGCCGGGGCTGATGATGGCAGCCATTTACCAGACCGTGCTGCAAGAAATCGAGCGGGAAGGCAGCGAAAAAGTACTCAAGCAGCGCGTCAGCCTGACGCCGCTACGCAAACTGTGGCTGGCCTGGAGAACGTGGGTATTC
The DNA here is from genome assembly GCA_964511385.1 of uncultured Methylophilaceae bacterium. Taxonomy (GTDB): domain Bacteria; phylum Pseudomonadota; class Gammaproteobacteria; order Burkholderiales; family Methylophilaceae; genus CAILHX01. The sequence goes on from CAZEFE010000005.1 coordinate 145,633, forward strand.
GGCTGAACGTCGCCGTTATCGGCGCCGGTTGGGCCGGGCTGGCAACCGCGGTTGAGCTGGCTGCCCGCGGCACAGCGGTCACCGTATTCGAAACCGCGCCCAACCTGGGCGGCCGCGCGCGCGGGTTCCGGCACAAGCACACCACGCTGGATAACGGCCAGCACATCCTGCTTGGCGCCTATCGCGAAACCCTGCGGTTGATGCGCACCGTGGGCGTGGATGCCGGCAGCGCCCTGATGCGCCAGCCGCTTACCCTGGAAATCCCCGGCCAGTTCAGGCTCAAAACGCCCTGCCTGCCCGCCTCCCTGCATTTGCTGGCCGGGCTGCTTGCCGCGCAAGGCCTGAGCATCGGCGAGCGGCTGGCAACGCTGCGCTTCGTCGCCGGGCTGCGGCTGAAACACTTCCGGCTGGCCCGTGACCGGACCGTGGCCGAATTGCTCGCCAGGCAGCCCGCCACCGCGGTGAAGTGGCTGTGGGAGCCGCTCTGCGTCGCCGCTCTGAATACGCCGATGGATACGGCCTCGGCGCAGGTGTTCCTGAACGTGCTGCGCGACAGCTTCAGCCGCGCCCGCGCCGACAGCGACCTGCTGTTGCCCCGAACCGACCTTTCGACCTTGTTTCCCCAGGCTGCGGCAAACTTTATCGCGCAGCATGGCGGCTCGGTACACACCGGCACCCCGGTCAAATCGCTGCGCGTGGCGGAGCGTAGTGTGGAAGTGAACGGCCAGGCGTTCACGCATGCCGTTTGCGCCGTCGCCCCGCACCAGTTGGCCGCCTTGCTGCAGGATATTCCAGAAGCCGCGGCAACGCTGTCCGCCGTTGATGCTTTCACCTATCAGCCCATTGCCACGGTGTATCTGCAATACCCGCCCGGCATCCGCCTGCCTTTCCCCATGCTGGGCTTGAGCGACGGTTATGCCCAGTGGGTGTTCGACCGCGGCGCCCTGAGTGGTCAGCATGGCCTGCTGGCGGCCAGCATCAGCGCCGAAGGTCAGTATCAGCAAGTGCCGCACGAGCAACTCGCCGCGCATGTCCATGCACAATTGCAAGCCGTTGTTCCCGATCTGCCCCCACCCGAATGGCAGCAGGTCATCGTGGAAAAACGCGCGACCTTCGCCTGCACGCCAGGGCTGCAGCGGCCGCCCAACACCACCGCACACCCGCGGTTGTTCGTCAGCGGCGACTACACCGCGGGCGACTATCCAGCCACGCTCGAAGGCGCGGTGCGCAGTGGGGTAAAATGTGCGCAACTTCTACTGGCAGCTTCATCATGACCCCAACCCAACACCTGCAAGATCGCACCATCCTCATCACCGGCGCCGGACAGGGGCTGGGACACGCCGCCGCGCTGGCCTTTGCCGCACAAGGCGCAACCGTGATCCTGACCGGGCGCAAAGTCAGCAAGTTGGAGGAGGTCTACGATGAAATTGTCGCAGCGGGCGCGCCGCAGCCGGCCATTTTCCCGCTGGACCTGGCCAAGGCGGGCGAAGCGGAATACACCGCGCTGGCTGAGGCCATGTTCAAGGAATTCGGCAAATTGGACGGTCTCCTGCACAACGCGGCGCGCTTCGATAACCTGAGCCCGCTGGAAATCCAGACTGCCGAGCAGATGAAAGGCATGTTCCAAGTCAACGTGCTGGCGCCGTTTCTCCTGACCAAAGCCTGCCTGCCCTTATTGAAACGCTCGCCGGACGCCTCCGTGATCTTCACCTCCACCACCGCAGCACACCACCCTGCCGCCTACTGGGGCGCACACGCGGTATCCAAGAGCGCACTGGAAACCCTGGCCAAAATCTGGTCGGAAGAACTGGGCACCACGCCCCGCCTGCGCATGAACACAGTCATCCCCGGCGCGGTGCAGGCGCCGCAGCGGCGGAAATCGCACCCCGGTGAGACATCGGAACAATTACCCACGCCGGAATCCATCATGCCGCTGTACGTGTACCTGATGGGCCACGAAAGCGCCGGCGTCAACGGGCAGGTGTTCGAGGCGCAGAAGTTCGGCCGCCGCGATTAACCGCCAGCCCCTGCTCGTTCCACCGCCCCCGCTGCTTGCGGCTCCAGATTGCGGTAGCTGGATGGTATCGGTTCGTAATCCTCGCCAAAGCCGACATCCCCCGGCCGCCAGCCTGCAGGCCGCTTGAAAGCGCCCCAGAAGCGTTTCAGGGTGTACCACTGCATCATCACCAGGCCGCGCTCGTTGTCGGCATCCACCACGGGGTCACTGACGCCGGTGGGGCGCGGCGGCTCGCCGTACAGCGCGGTGCCGAACAGGATGTCCCAGATCGAGAACACCTGGCCGAAGTTGCAGTTGTGCAGCCAGGGGCGCGTTTCGTCCACTTTCATGTGGTGCAGGCGGTGGAATTTCGGGTCTACAAACACGCGCTCGAAAAAGCGGCCGAAACCGATGCGGGTATTGGTGTGCGAGAAGTTCTGCACCAGTTCGCTGATCAGCGTCAGCAGCGCGAATTCCGACAGGTCGATGCCGACCGCCAGACCCACCGAGGCGAGAATGAACGATTGCAGCACGCCATCCAGGTAGCAGCCGCGGTCATTGGTCCAGCAACTCATCTGGCGCTGGCTGTGGTGCATGCTGTGCATGGCCCACCACCACGGAATCACGTGCTCGGCGCGGTGCATCCAGTAGTAGGTCATGTCGTAAATCAGGTAATACACCAGCAGCAAAATCGCGGGATGTTCTGCCAGCCATGGAATCTGGTGTTTCAGGCTGAATACGGCCTCAACCGCCGTGCCTTCCGCTGCCCCGCCCAGCAGGTGCGCGAATGGCGACAGCACCAGGTAGCTGAACAGGGGAAACAAGCCCAGCAGCATGATGAGCGTATACAACCGGTCGATTTTGGTGTGGTCGCGGTTTTCCCATTTCTCCGCGGGGGCAATGGTCTCCAGCGGGCGGAACACACAGGCAATGATGCTGATCTGCAGCACCGCATACAGGCCGGCTTCGGCGATTTCCCTGGGATCGCCCGCATCCTGCATGTGCAGGAATGATAATGCTCCCACCACCACATGGTCGCTCACCCATTGAATCCATTGTGCCCAGTGTTGGCTTACCAGTTGGGCAATATCAGGCAAAGACATTCATCATTCCTCGTGTAAGTTGCTCAGGCGTTTCAAACCGCTGCCAATGGTCAGGCGGCGTGCCTGACGCCTGGTCGTTATAACCCCATGTTGCAAAAGCGAAATCCAGTTTGTTTTCATCAGCGGCCACGCCGTCTTCAAAACGATCGCCAACATAGATGGTGTCGGCAGCAGGCAACTGCCGGTCGGACAGGATGCGCCCGATCATCTGCGACTTGTTGGCCAGCGGCGGCGCGAAATAATCCAGCGCATATACCCCCGCAAAAAATCTATCCCAACCCAGGTGACTGATGATCCTGGTGGTGGGCAGCAGACGCTTGTTGGTGGCGATATAGAGCTTGTTCGCAGCGGTAGCCAGTTCCTCCAGCATGGCTTCAATGCCGGGAAACACCGTGGCCTGCTTGTAGCCTTCGCTGTCGTAATGCGCTTTGAATTGCTGCGCCAGCGCATTTAATACCTGCACGTCTTCCGTCCCGGCCAGAATGGCCAGGATCGCCATCAGCGGCGGGCCGACGATTTCATCCGTCAGCGGACGCTTAGGAACCAGGCCCAGCGCCTTGAAGCTGCTGTCGAAGCTGGCCAGTATGCTGCTGGAGGAGTCGATCAGCGTGCCATCCAGATCGAAAATGATGCTCTTGCAAGTTGTCATATCGGTTTCAAAATTCTCTCATTTTGCCCAACGCCTGTTCCACCCGCTCGGCGCCGAACACTTCGATGCCCTTGATTAACTGCTTGGGCAGGTTGGCCTTGGGCACGATGGCATGAGTAAAACCCAGCTTGGCGGCTTCTTTCAGCCGCTCCTGCCCGCGCTGCACGGGCCGCACCTCCCCCGCCAAACCAACCTCACCAAAAACAATAAGTTTATTAGATAGAGGTTTGTTTTTCAAAGAAGAAACAATGGACATCAGCACCGCCAAATCGGCTGCCGGCTCGCCGATCTTGACGCCACCCACCGCATTCACAAACACGTCCTGGTCGAAGCAGGCTACCCCTGCGTGGCGATGCAGCACCGCCAGCAGCATCGCCAGCCGGTTCTGTTCCAGCCCGACGCAAAGCCTTTTTGGGTTGGGCGCATGCGCTTCGTCCACCAGCGCCTGGATTTCCACCAGCAACGGCCGCGTGCCCTCCTGTGTCACCGTCACGCAAGAACCGGCCACCTCCTCCGCATGGTGCGAAAGGAACAGCGCCGATGGGTTGCTGACTTCCTTCAGGCCTTTTTCCGTCATGGCGAACACACCCAACTCGTTCACCGCCCCAAAGCGGTTCTTGAACGCGCGTATCAGCCGGAAACTGGAGTTCTGGTCGCCCTCGAAATACAGCACCGTATCCACGATATGTTCCAGCACGCGCGGGCCCGCCAGCGTACCTTCCTTGGTCACATGGCCGACGAGGATAATGGTGATGCCGGACTGTTTGGCGATGCGCGTCAGTTGCGCCGCGCACTCGCGCACCTGCGCCACCGAGCCGGGCGCCGATTGCAGCGCCTCCGAATACAAGGTCTGGATGGAATCGATCACCGCCACTTCCGGCTTGTGCGAAGCCAGCGCCGCGCTGATTTTCTCCAGGCTGATTTCCGCCAGCAACTGCACCTGGCTGGCATCCAGGCTTAATCTTTTCGCCCTTAATGCGATCTGCTGCGCGGATTCCTCGCCGCTGACGTACAGCACGCGGCGGCTGCCGCCGATGTGGCACAGCGCCTGCAACAGCAAGGTGGATTTACCGATACCGGGGTCGCCCCCGATCAGCACTACCCCTCCTTGCACCAGCCCACCGCCCAGCACACGGTCGAACTCAAGTATTCCCGAGCTATGTCGCGGCACGTCCACGGCTTCGACTTCCGCCAGACTCTGCACCTCGGCGGTTTGCGCCAGCGCGGCATAGCGGTTGGTGGCAGGCGCCTCGGCAATGGTTTCCACCAACGTGTTCCAGCCCAGGCAATGCGGGCACTGGCCCTGCCACTTGGGCGATTGGCCACCGCACTCGGTGCAGGTGTAGACGGTTTTTGCTTTAGCCATGGCGGCAGTTACCCCAGGCTAGGATCGAGCGAAAACTGCAGCATCGACTTGCGGCAAGCATTCGAAGCCGGGTTGGGAGAACAAGTACCCCTGGAATAATTCCACCCCTGCGTCGGCCAAGGTGAGGAACTCTGCCTGCGTCTCGATACCTTCTGCAATCACCCGGATGGAAAGCTCCCGGCATGCGGCAAGAATGGCAGTCACGATAGAACGGCGCACACGGTCGGAATCGACATTCCGGGTCAGGGCCATGTCCAGCTTGATGATATCGGGTTGCCAGTCCGCCAGGAGGTTCAAGCCAGCGTAGCCGGCACCGAAGTCATCGATAGCCGTGGTGAACTGGTGTTTCTTGTATTCGATGAAAATGTTGCGCAGATGCTCGTGATCCTTGACCTTTTCGCCTTCCGTCACCTCGAACATGATGCGGTTGGTCGGAAAATCGAGCTCCCTGGCGGCCTCCAGCGTCGCCCGGATACAGGTTTCCGGCCGATAGACCGCATTGGGCAGAAAGTTGATGCTGAGCATCCCCTGAAGGCCGAGCTTCTTGGCCATATCGATGGCCCTGACACGAATGGACTGGTCGAACTTATAGCGGTTGGCATCATTGACCTGTGCCAGCACCCAGCCGGCACCTTCACCCTGCACGCCCCGCACCAGTGCCTCGTAGCCGAAAATGCCTTTATTGGTCACATCCACAATGGGCTGAAAGGCCATCGTGAAATCAATGCCGAGTGCCGATAAATCACGGCATTCCTTACACCCGACCGGGTTGAAATCGATTGTTCTGCTCTCCACCACTTTTCTCCTGCCCCGCTGCTGCCAATAGCGGGGCATATTAGCATGCCCGCCTCCAATTCGTTCTGGATACCATCAGAACGCCCGGCGCACCCAATCCAGGCTCATCAACCCATTTTCCCCAGCCGGTCATCACGTTCTCGTATCAGCCAATAAGTCACGCCCAATACCAGGGTAACGGTAGCCAAGCCAAACAAGTGTTCCGGAGATATTTCTGCTAGGTCCAGAACGATAAATTTTCTCGCCAGCGCAAGCAGCGCGATCAACAGTACCGTCTTGATCTGGATAATGCTTTGTTCGCGCGTCACCACATACTGGAGCGTGTGGTTGAATTCCAGCGCAATCAGCACTGTCATAATCTGACCGAAAACGGCCTGAAACACCCTGTGATCCAATGGGTTGGCGGCTCCGAACAGCAGATTGCCAACCGTGTCCACGACCAAGCGGTAGAGTGCCACAAAAATGACGATCGCGATGACGACCGTCAGCACAAAAGCCACCAGGCTTTCTATGCTTTGATAGAAAGTCAATGGAGATTTCCCATCCTGTTCGAAAGCTGTCGCCCGTGCAAACATACCTCGTGAGATTAACCTTTTCATCATGGTTGTCCGTCACCGTAATCACTACTGAAAAAATAGTATCTTGCAGCCTCTTTTCAAGAGGCTGCAAATGGCAAGATGATCGCCTTTGTCATCATCAGCCGATCGGCACAGTCACAAACCTCTTGCTGTCGCCCCGCATGATCAGCAAAGCGAGATGCTTCTGATGCTTGTCGACCAGGCTTCGCAGGTTCTGCACGGATTCGACCCGTTTGCCATTGACCGAAAGTATGACGTCACCGGGGCGAATCCCTGCTTTGGCCGCAGGGCCGGCGCTGACGTTTTCCACCACCAGGCCGGTGCTGATATTCGCCTCACGCTCTTCCTCATCAGTCAAAGGCCGAACCGCCAACCCCAGTTTCACCTTGCTGGGCTCATCCGACTCGGCTTTGGCTTGCTCCGACTTCATTTCGCCGACGCGCAGGCTAACTTCATGCGACTTGCCGTTGTGCCAGACCTCCAATTTCGCCGTGCTCCCAGGCACGGTGTCGGCCACCAGCGGCGGCAGTTCGGCGGATTGGGCAATGGCCGTACCGTTGAATCTGGTGATTACATCGCCCGGCTCAATACCGGCCTTTTCTGCCGGACTGCCCTTCTCGACCGAACTCACCAGTGCACCGGCGGGTTTACTCAGCCCGAAGGATTGCGCCAGTTGCTGGTCCACCGGCTGAATCATGACGCCCAGCCTTCCCCGGCTCACTTTGCCATGGTCCAGCAACTGGTGCTCGACCTTCATCGCCACATCAATAGGGATGGCGAACGACAGGCCCTGATAACCGCCGCTACGGCTGTAGATCTGTGAGTTGATGCCAATCACTTCGCCGTTCATATTGAACAATGGCCCGCCGGAATTGCCCGGATTGATCGCCACGTCAGTTTGCAGGAAAGGCACGTAGCCTTCATCCGGCAACGAGCGCGACTTGGCCGAGACGATGCCTGCCGTCACGCTGTTTTCGAAACCGAAGGGCGAGCCGATCGCCACCACCCATTCGCCGACCTTGACGTTTTGTGGTTCACCAATACGCACCGACGGCAGATTTTTGGCGTCGATCTTCAGCACCGCGACATCGCTCGGCTTGTCGATGCCGACCACCTTGGCCTTGAACTCCCGCTTGTCGGTCAGTTTGACCGTGACCTCGTCGGCATCGGCCACCACGTGGGCATTGGTGAGAACGGTGCCATCGGGGCTGACGATAAAGCCGGAACCCATCGCCTGCACAGGCTCACCGCCTTCCGGCACCTGGGGCTGGAAGTGGCGGAAGAAATCGAAGAACGGATCGTCAGGATCGAGTTGCGGAAACCCGCGCATGACGCGGTTGGCCGTTTTGACCGTGCCAGTCACACTGATGTTGACCACGGCCTGCCCCTGCTCGGCAACGATACTGGAGAAATCCGGTAATGCGTTGCCGAACCGCATCGACGGGGCCGCAGCAACCGGGTTGGGGATGGCATGTGCCGCCCCGATGGTGGAATGGTTCTGAAAATAATATCCAGCACCGAACATTGCCGCACATACCGCTGCCATGCCGGCCACCTTGATAGGCTTGGACCATTGCATCGTATTCATTTCACACCTCTTTCGAATCTGCGTTGAACACCGCCCCCGGCTATGGAGGGCTTTCTGGCTGCTTTGGTCTCAGTCCAATTGCAAAAGTTCCGTTGGTCATCGCCAGCATTGACGCGGCTTGCAGCTCTGCTAAATTATTGTCGTCGGCATTCGTACTCGGGAGATTCCGCATGAAAATCTTGGAGAAAATCACTGACCAGCTCGCCAGCATGGGCCTGCCTCTGTATGCCGTTTCGCTCACAGCGGCAGCACGGTGCGACACGCCGCTGTTGCTGATGCTGCACTGGCATGGCTTCCGCCGCGAGCTGCTGATCAACCTGCCGGGCATCAACAGTACGCCATTCCCCGTCCCCGGCTCCGCCCTGCAGATCAACGAGCGCTGGCATGAAGTCGAACACATCGACGCTGCCATGCTCGACGCCGCCTGGCAACTCGGCGCATGGGACGTGGAGCGGGAAGAAAGGCGCGCCTGCAACTACATCGCGGCCGATGCGCGCGAAGCCCAGGCATGCCGGCAGGCCTTCGGCGAGCATCCGATGGATTTGCCGGAGGATCTGCACCTGGTGACCGAAGCCCCAGACCGCGAGGACATGATGCAACTGGGCGCCAACGTTGGCTACATCCGCTGGCTGTTCCGCCCCGTTCTGGGGGGAATCTGGCAGACCACGGCGGAAGATGACACGCTCGCCCCGGACGGCAGCCGCGAGCCACCCTGCCCGGTTGCGCCACGCCCGCCCAAAGGTGGCCACGCCGCGCGCACCACTTATCGTCTTGGCAAAGTCAACCGCATCATTCTGCTCTAGTTTTCCGCCCCTCTTGAAAAGATAAAAACCGTCCCTATTTTTCCGATCAACGGCAGCCATGCTGCCGTGAGCCGCTACGCAGAAAGTTGGGCGTCACGACTCGTTCGACCACTCCTGCGACGGCTCCCATATTCGTAATTTTGATATGTAACCGATTGATACAGGAGATCAATATGCACATTCGTCCCCTCTACGACCGGGTCGTCATCAAGCGAATCGACCAACAGCGCACGACGGCTTCGGGCATCGTCATCCCCGACACCGCGGCGGAAAAACCCGAGCAGGGTGAAGTCGTTGCCGTGGGTAGCGGCAAGGTGTTGCAGGACGGCACCACGCGCGCCCTGGAAGTGAAGGTCGGCGACCAGGTGTTGTTCGGCAAATACGCCGGGCAGACCGTCAAGGTCGACGGCGAGGAACTGCTCGTGATGCGCGAAGAAGACATCATGGGCGTCATCGAAGGAAAGCAGGCCGCCCTCAAGAAGGCCGCCTGATCAGGTTCAACAGTCATAAAGGAGTAACAATATGGCAGCTAAAGAAGTCAAATTCCACGATAGCGCACGTTCCCGTATCGTCAACGGCGTCAACGTGCTGGCCAATGCCGTCAAGGTCACGCTCGGCCCCAAAGGTCGCAACGTATTGCTGGAGCGCTCTTTCGGCGCCCCGCTGATCACCAAGGACGGTGTTTCGGTGGCCAAGGAAATCGAACTCAAGGACAAGTTCGAGAACATGGGTGCCCAGATGGTGAAGGAGGTCGCCTCCAAGACCGCCGACGTGGCCGGTGACGGCACCACCACCGCCACCGTGCTGGCGCAGGCCATCGTGCAGGAAGGCATGAAGTACGTCGCCGCCGGCATGAACCCGATGGATCTCAAGCGCGGCATCGACAAGGCGGTAGGTGCGATCACCGAGGAACTGAAGAAGATTTCCAAGCCGGTCACCACCAGCAAGGAAACCGCTCAGGTCGGCACTATCTCCGCCAACTCTGACCCCTCCATCGGCCAGATCATCGCCGATGCCATGGACAAGGTCGGCAAGGAAGGCGTCATCACCGTCGAGGACGGCAAGTCGCTGCAGAACGAACTGGAAGTGGTGGAAGGCATGCAGTTCGACCGCGGCTACCTGTCGCCCTACTTCATCAACAACCCGGACAAGCAGACCGCAGTGTTGGAAGACCCGCTGATCCTGATCCACGACAAGAAGATCAGCAACATCCGCGATCTCTTGCCTACGCTGGAAAACGTGGCCAAGGCCGGCAAGCCGCTCCTGATCATCGCCGAGGACGTGGAAGGTGAAGCGCTCGCCACCCTGGTGGTCAACAGCATCCGCGGCATCCTCAAGGTGGCTGCGGTCAAGGCCCCGGGCTTCGGCGACCGCCGCAAGGCCATGCTGGAAGACATTGCCATCCTCACCGGCGGCACCGTCATTTCCGAGGAAACCGGCAAGCAGCTTGAGAAGGCCGGGCTGGAAGACCTGGGCCGCGCCAAGCGCGTCGAAGTGCACAAGGAAAACACCATCATCATCGACGGTGCCGGCGCCGAAGACACGATCAAGGCACGGGTCAAGACCATCCAGACCCAGATTGAGGAAACCACCAGCGACTACGACCGCGAGAAACTGCAGGAACGTGTGGCCAAACTGGCCGGCGGTGTTGCCGTGATCAAGGTAGGTGCTGCGACCGAAGTCGAGATGAAGGAAAAGAAAGCCCGCGTGGAAGACGCGCTGCACGCCACCCGTGCTGCCGTCGAGGAAGGCATCGTACCCGGCGGTGGGGTGGCTCTGCTGCGGGCCCGCACTGCGGTGGGCGAACTCAATGGAGACAACCACGACCAGGATGCCGGCATCAAGATCGTGATGCGTGCCGTTGAGGAACCGTTGCGGGCGATAGTGAAAAACGCCGGTGGCGAGCCATCCGTGGTCATCGCCAAGGTGCTGGAAGGCAAGGGCAACTTCGGCTACAACGCCGCCAACGACACCTATGGCGACCTGGTGGAAACCGGTGTGGTCGACCCGACCAAGGTGACGCGTTCTGCCCTGCAGAACGCATCCTCCATCGCGGCTCTGATCCTCACCACCGATGCCAGCGTGGTAGAAGCACCGAAGGAAGAAAAAGCCGCGGCGCCCGCCATGCCTGACATGGACTACTAAAGCAGCCGTTTCCCCGCCCCTGATGGGGCGGGGCTTTTTCAGCAAAGGAGACGAAAATGAGTCTGGATCAGTTGAAGGATCAATTCGGTTCTTTCTGGAACAACCTGGCGGAAGGTTGGCGAGATCTTTGGCAAAGCGCTGCCAGTGCCATCACCCGTTTCGTACCCGGGGCCAACACAAACCTGCCCAACGCAGGCGACGTCGATGACGAAAGGTTCATTCCCACCCGGAGTTGGGCAATGCTCGGCGGCGAGATTTTTGAGGATGACGCCCGCTTGGTCGTGCGTCTTGAATTGCCGGGAATGGACAAACAAGACATTCAAATCGAGGTGCGCAACAGCGAATTGCTGGTATCGGGCGAAAAACGTTTCGAACAGGAAAACACACAGGGAAGATGGCGCGTGATGCAGCGCGCCTACGGCAGTTTCCAGCGAGTCGTGCCTTTGCCATGCGTCGTATTGCCAGACGCCTCACGCGCAACCTATAGCAATGGTGTACTGAGGGTAGAACTGCCCAAGGACGCAAAAAAGACGCGCGGCCATCGCCTGAAAATCGACTGACCGGGGGTCACCATCCACCGGGCAGAGCCCGTTTCAGCGCTCCGAGAACGGCACCCGCGGCGCCACCGCACAAAGCAGCTCGTAACCCACCGTACCGGCAGCCCCCGCCACGGCATCCACTGGCACTTGCACGCCCCATAGCTCCACCGGGCTGCCGATATCGGCTTCGGGCACATCGGTTAAATCGGCATATAACATATCCATGGAAACACGGCCCAGCGTACGCGTCAGCTTGCCGGCAACGGCAATCGGCGTGCCGTTGGGCGCATGGCGCGGGTAACCGTCGGCATAACCGCACGCGACAACGCCGATGCGGGTCGGGCGATCGGCGGTAAAGCGATGGCCGTAGCCCAGGCTCTGCCCCGGCTGCAATTGCTGCACGGCGATAATCGCGCTGGACAGCGTCATCGCGGGCTGCAGGTTGAATTCCGCCGCCGGTTGGCTGGCGACAGGCGTGGCGCCGTACAGCATGATGCCGGGGCGCACCCAGTCCGCATGGGTTTGCGGGTAACGCAGGATCGCGGCGGAATTCGCCATGCTGCGCGGACGGGGGATTTCGCGCGTCAACTCATCGAACAGGGCAAACTGCTCGGCAACGCCAGCAGCTTCGTCAGCCGTGGCAAAGTGCGTCATCAACGTCACCTGTCCCACCGCCTTGCATGCCTTGAGTCGATCAAAGAAGCTCCAGAACCGCCCCACCGGCACGCCCAGCCGGTTCATGCCGGTGTTCACCTTGAGGTAGACGTTCACCCGGCCGTCGCCCCTGTAGGCTTCCAGCATGTGCAGCTGCGGCTCGCAATGCACTACGACCGTCAACTTGTGCTGGATGGCAACCGCGACCTCAGTTGTGTCGAACAATCCTTCCAGCAGCAATATCGCTTGCCGGAAACCGGCCTCACGCAGCGTGACTGCTTCATTGATGCCCAGCACGGCAAAACCGTCGCTGGCTTCCAGCGCTTTTGCCGCGCGCAGCAGGCCGTGGCCGTAGGCGTTGGCCTTGATGACGGACATGATGTTGGATTGCGGGGCATGGGACTTGGCCACGCCCAGGTTATGGCGCAAGGCTGCGGCGTGGATAGTGGCCAGGATGGGGCGTTTTGAAACCAATTAGTACTGATCCGCAATATGCCCGGAAGCGTGGTTCTCAAAGCGGGTGTGGGCGCCGAGGAAGGTCAGGCGGATGGAGCCGATCGGGCCGTTACGCTGCTTGCCGATGATGACTTCGGCTGTGCCCTTGAACTGGGTGTCTTTGTTGTACACCTCGTCGCGGTACAGGAACAGGATGACGTCGGCATCCTGCTCAATAGCGCCGGATTCGCGCAAGTCGGACATCACCGGGCGCTTGTCGGTGCGGTCTTCGATCTTGCGATTGACTTGCGATAGTGCAATCAGCGGGACTTCCAGTTCCTTGGCCAGCGACTTCAACGAGCGGGAGATTTCGGAAACTTCGGTCGCACGGTTTTCCGTCTGGCGCACCGAGGTCATCAATTGCAAATAGTCCACCACGATCAGTCCCAGCTTCTTGCCTTCGATCGCCTCACACTGCCGCTTCAGGCGCCTCGCCCGGGCACGCAGTTCCATGGCGTTGATGCCGCCGGTTTCGTCGATGTGGATGGGGGCGTCATTGAGCTTGCCCAGCGCGTAGGTCAGGCGTTCCCAGTCATCATCCTCCAACTGTCCGGTACGCATCTTGTGCTGGTCTATGCGTCCAACCGAGCCGATCAGACGCATCGCCAGTTGCGTACTGGGCATTTCCAGGCTGAACACGGCAACCGCTTGATCGGCATTGAGCGCCACGTGTTCGGCGATATTCAGCGCAAATGCCGTTTTACCCATCGACGGCCGGCCGGCGATAATAATCAGTTCCCCCGGCTGCATGCCGGAAGTCATGTTGTCCAGATCGGTAAAACCGGTCGGCACGCCGGTGACGCCGGTGGGGTCATCCAGCGTGGACAGCTTGTCCAGACGCTCCACCACCAGCGGCAGCACCGACTTGATGTCGATAAAACCCTGGTCGGAGCGAGCGCCATGCTCCTTGATCTCGAAAATCTTGGCCTCGGCTTCATCCAGCAGGGTCGCCGCATCCCGCCCCTGCGGGTTGAACGCGCTGTCTGCAATTTTGGAGCCCACTTCCACCAGCCGTCGCATCACGGCACGTTCACGCACGATTTCGGCGTAACGGCGAATATTGGCGGCACTCGGAATATTCTGCGCCAGCGCTCCCAGATAGGCGATGCCGCCCACACTATCCAACTGCGCGGTGTTTTGCAGGGATTCGGCGACCGTCACCATGTCGGCCGGCCGGTTGTGTTCAACCAGGCGAGAGATATGTTCGTAAATTAGGCGGTGGTCGTGGCGATAGAAATCCTCGGTACCGATCAGGTCGGCAATACGGTCCCAAGCCTCATTCTCGAGCAGCAAGCCGCCCAGAACGGATTGTTCAGCCTCAACGGAATGCGGGGGAAGTTTTAGAAATTCCAGGGTATCGTCAGCCATGCGAAATTATAGCCCGGAATGTACCTGGGAATGCTTGGCCAGCAACGGATAAACTCCCTAAACTTTGCATCCTCGGGCAGAATACAGCCCTTTGATGCCGGTTCCGGGATTGATATTTCACCGGATTCTTGGCACGATATGCGAATCTTGAATGTAGTGTCACAACTCAAAAAAACCCGATGGAGCATGTAAATGGCTGACAAGAAGATGAAGTTTCTGGTGGTGGACGATTTTTCTACGATGCGTCGCATCATCATCAACCTGCTGAAGGAATTGGGTTACTCGAATATCGAGGAGGCTGAAGATGGTGCAGTTGCCCTGAAAAGACTGCAGGGTGAACCTTTTGACTTCGTGATCACCGACTGGAACATGCCCAACATGACCGGCCTGGAACTGCTCACCAGCATCCGCGCCGACGCAAAACTGAAAAGCCTGCCAGTGCTGCTGGTAACCGCCGAAGCCAAGAATGACAACATTGTTGCCGCCGCCCAGGCTGGTGCCAATGGTTACATCGTCAAACCATTCACCGCCGTCGTCCTGGAAGAAAAACTCAGCAAAATCATTGAAAAACTGGGCCGCTGATCCTCGCGCCCTTAAATCACCCCTGCCTGTAACCCGGCTACGGTCAAGCAAACGGCTTGTTTGGCCGTAGCACTTCTATCTTGAACTCGGCCTCATACGGCGGCACATTGCATTCAACAATGTCCGTCGGCGCCACATCCAGCCTTACTCCGACAATATCGGTACGCACCGGCAACTTAGCCACGCCGCGATCCACCAGCACCACGGTACGGATTTCCGCCGCGTGTTTTTGCGCCAGATATTCCACTGCACGCAACATGGAATAACCGCGGTACATCACATCATCCACCACCAGCACCGTTAACCCGGCAAGGTCCAGCGCAGCATGCTCGGGGTTTTCCGTGAGTTTGGTGTCCGGATGCAGCAGTGTCAGATCATCCGAGTAGCGCTTGATTTTCAGATGGGTCAGCGCCAGGTTGCCGAGATTGAAATTTCTGGCCAGCCTGGCGTGCAACATCTCAGCCAGCGGTGCGCCACGGCGCAGGACGCCAACAATCATGCCCCGCTCGCTACCAGTCAGCAGGCCTGCCGCCTGACGCGCCATGCCATCCAGAATGGCATCCATTTGCGGAGGCGTGTAGAGGCAGAAACGCTCCCCTTGCGGTTTTTCATCGCTCATTCCCATCGCTCCTTTAAGCTGCGCTGATTGTTTTCAGTATAGTTCCGAACCAGGCCATCCGCCATCGCCCAGGCAGCAGGCAGAAACTTGCAGAAAAAGTAATCCAATAGGTTGTAAACTGGCTTGATTTTCAACACGTTGCCCTCATTTCATCAACAATCCCTGATGAGGAACCAAAGATGTCCACTATTCGCCCAGCCGCTGTTGCTGGCATGTTCTACCCCGGCACGGCCAAGGAGCTGGCGCACGATGTCGATACCCTGCTCAACGCGGCAAAACCGCGCGCGCCGCAACTGACGCCCAAGGTGCTAGTTGCGCCGCATGCCGGCTACATTTATTCCGGCGCGATTGCCGCCAGCGCTTATGCCTTGCTGGCACCCATCGTCAATCGCATCCGCCGCGTTGTGCTACTTGGGCCAACGCACCGGGTTGCCGTACGCGGTTTGGCGCTGCCGGGCGTAGATGCCTTTGCTACGCCGCTCGGTTCGGTAGCCATAGACTGCGAAGCAGCCCGCATGATTGCCGGATTGCCTCAGGTGACGGTCAGCCCACAGGCTCATGCCCTGGAACATTCACTGGAAGTGCATTTGCCGTTTTTGCAGGCATTGCTGCCCGACTTCAAACTGCTGCCATTGGCCGTGGGCATGGCCAGCGCCGAAGAAGTCGCTGAAGTGCTGGAAGCGCTGTGGGGCGGCGAGGAAACCTTGATTGTCATCAGCTCCGACCTGTCGCATTTCCTGCCTTACGAGACAGCACAACGCGTTGATGGCGCTACGGTGCAGGCCATCCTCAACCTGCGCCAACCGGTTTCGCACGAACAAGCTTGCGGCGGCACGCCGCTGAATGGCCTGCTGCTGAGCGCCCAACGCCACGGCCTGACGCCGCACCTGCTCGACCTGCGCAACTCCGGTGACACGGCTGGCGATAAAAGCCGCGTGGTCGGTTACGCCGCTTTTGCTTTCACCGAGGAACCCCGCCATGCATGAGCAGGAACAAGGCCAGACGTTAATCAAACATGCGCGCCACGCCATCGCCAGCCAGTTCAAGTCTGCGCAAGCCATGACGGACACTTCAGCATGGCTGCAGCAGACTGCCGCCACATTTGTCACGCTCACCCAAAACGGCAACCTGCGCGGCTGCATCGGCAGCCTGGAGGCCTATCGCCCGTTGCTGGAAGATGTGCGTGCCAATGCCGTAGCCGCGGCCTTCCGCGACCCGCGCTTCAGCCCGCTGACGGCGGAGGAACTGGACATCACGCAAGTCGAGGTTTCCTTGCTGTCGCCGCAGGAGGCCATGTCCTTTACTGACGAACCGGATGCGCTGGCACAACTGCGCCCCGGCGTAGACGGCGTCGTGTTGGAATATGGCCGCTATCGCAGCACCTTTCTACCGCAGGTGTGGGAACAGTTGCCGACGCCGCAGCAGTTTATGGCTTACCTCAAGCGCAAGGCCGGTTTGCCGGAACAGTTCTGGGCGAACGAGGTCAGACTGTCACGCTATACCGTGAGCAAATGGAAAGAGTACGCGTGAACATGGAAGCCATCGAAATCGACGAAGCCTATCCCGCCCGCTACTGGCACATGCTGGACGACGGCAGGATTCAATGCGATTTATGCCCGCGCGACTGCAAGTTGCACGAAGGCCAGCGCGGCGCCTGTTTTGTGCGCGCCAGGGTTGACGATGAAATGGTGCTGACCACTTACGGCCGCTCCTCCGGCTTTTGTGTGGACCCCATCGAAAAAAAACCGCTCAACCATTTCTATCCCGGCTCCAGCATCCTGTCGTTCGGCACGGCAGGATGTAATTTGGCCTGCAAGTTCTGCCAGAACTGGGACATTTCAAAGTCGCGCGATTTCGACCGCCTGGCCGACCAGGCCAGCCCGGAAGCTATTGCCAAAGCGGCCAAAGCGCATGGCTGCAAAAGCGTGGCCTTTACCTACAACGACCCGGTGATTTTCGCCGAATATGCCATGGACGTAGCCGATGCCTGCCATGCCTACGGGGTTAAGACTGTGGCGGTGACCGCCGGCTACATGCATGATGTGCCGCGGCGCGAATTCTACGCCAAGATGGACGCGGCCAATGTGGACCTCAAGGCATTTACCGACGCGTTTTATTTCAAGCTCACCGGCGCGCACCTGCAGCCGGTGCTGGATACGCTCAAATACCTCAGGCATGAAACCAAGGTTTGGTTCGAGATCACCACACTGCTGATTCCCGGCTGCAACGACTCGGATGCCGAAATCGGCGCCATGTGCGACTGGATTGCCCGGGAACTCGGCCCTGACGTGCCGTTGCACTTCACCGCCTTCCACCCGGACTACAAGATGACCGACCTGCCCGCCACGCCGCCGGAAACCCTGATGCGTGCCCGCCGCATCGCCCACAGCGCAGGCCTGCGTTACGTCTACACCGGCAACGTGCACGACGTGGAAGGCGGTACCACGCACTGCGCCGGATGCGGCGAATCGCTGATCGTGCGCGACTGGCATCTGATTTCCGACTACCGCCTGACAGAGGTCGGCATCTGCCCGCACTGCGCCACACCGGTTTCCGGCCATTTCGAGAAATTCGAACAACCCTTCGGCCGCCGTCGCATCCCCATCGTCATGCAGCCCAGGAGCTAAATGATGACAACATCACAGCCCATCGCGCAATTGCTGACCATCCCGGTACCTACCGGCCACATGGAAGGCATGCTGGAAGTGCCAACCCATGCCCGTGGCCTGGTGCTATTTGCTCACGGCAGCGGCAGCAGTCGCCACAGCCCGCGCAACAATGCTGTCGCCCGCGAACTGCGCGCCGCAGGGCTGGGTACTTTGCTGCTGGAT
This sequence comes from uncultured Methylophilaceae bacterium, assembly GCA_964511385.1. GTDB lineage: Bacteria > Pseudomonadota > Gammaproteobacteria > Burkholderiales > Methylophilaceae > CAILHX01. The sequence continues at coordinate 163,744 of CAZEFE010000005.1, forward strand.
CTGCTGACCCCGGTGGAAGACCAGGACGTAGCAGCGCGCTTCGACATTGCACTGCTGACGCAACGACTGCTCCAGGCCACGGACTGGGTGCGCAGCGAAGCGGCGCTGCGGGATATGCCGGTTGGCTATTTTGGCGCCAGCACCGGCGCCGCTGCGGCACTGCAGGCCGCGGCGGCACGTACCGACATCTCGGCCGTGGTTTCTCGCGGCGGACGCCCGGATCTGGCGGGATCAAAACTGCTGCCAGCCGTAAACTGCCCTACGCTGCTGATCGTCGGCGGTTTTGACGAAACCGTGATTGAACTGAATCGCCTGGCCTATACGCATCTGTTCTGCGATAAGGAACTGGTGATTGTGCCGGGAGCAACGCACTTGTTTGAAGAACCAGGCACGCTGGAAAAGGTTGCCGAGTTGGCAACCGACTGGTTTGCGCGCCATTTCGACGCCGTTGCTGCCAACGACTGACCGGCTGCAAGGCGTATCAGGCCTTGCCTAGCGCCGCAATCACCTCCGCATCGTCTACTTGCGGAAAATCCTCATAAAATTGCCCTACCGCCTGAAAATAAGCCGGTGCGGCAAGGCACACCACTTCGTCAGCCAAGGCCTCAACCTTGCCCAACGAATCCGGCGCCGCCACCGGAATCGCGCAGACCAGCCATTCCGGCTTGCTCTCCCGCAGCATATTAAGCGCAGCCATCATGGTAGCGCCGGTTGCCAGGCCATCATCCACCACCACCACGATACGTCCGGCAGGGCTGATGGGCGGCCGCACCGGGGTGTACTCTGCACGCCGCTGGCGCATGGTTTCCAGTTGTATTTCCTTTTCGTTTTCCAGATAGGCTGCATCGGCACCAACCATGGCTGCATGCTCCGAAACCAGCATGGAACCATGCTCATCGACCGCCCCGACAGCAAATTCCGGATTGGAGGGCGAGCGCAGCTTGCGTACCAGCACCACGTCCAATTCTCCATCAATCGCATCGGCGATAATGCGCCCCATTGGTACCCCGCCACGCGGAATGGCCAATACCAGTGCATGGCGACCTTTCAGGGCACTTAACTGACTGGCCAACTGCTGTGCGGCAACCACCCGGTCATGAAACATCCTGTCGGAATTTCCCGTCATTGCCCCGTCAGCCCGCGTAGCGCCGGCACCAGATTGAGGCTGGCCAACTGTTCCTGCAGCTCCAGCACTGTGAGTTTGCTGTAATCCTTGGCAACCTCTTTCAACTCGAATCCATTGCTGCTGGACAGTTTTTCGCGTAACAGGCTCAGCACGCGGTTTTTTGCTGCCAGCACGACCTGCGAGGCTTTCTGGTCACGCGCCAGTTTCAGCGCCTCCGTTGCCACCGACTGTGTAAAGCGGCGCTCATACTCGGCCACATGCCGATCGCGATGATCATCCAGGCCATGCCCTACACCGCCACTACTGTTGCGGTTACCACCACTATTGTCCGACCACAAATCGGTCCCTGTCGCCTCCTGCTCCGGGTTGACCAAACACTCTTGCTCGACCAGGCGCGGGCCTGATTCATAGACCGGCAGTTCAGCCGGCTGCAAGGTAAAAAAACGGGCGCGCGTGCCATTGACAACTACAACGATGGTCTTCATCTAGCTTGTCCTCCGGGTAAAATTCAACACAGGTAAAGTAACTGGCCGGTTATCGGCGATGGCTGGCCTCGTTTTTTTGCTCACGCGTCACCAACTGGGAGCAAGCCCCAAGCTCTTCTGCCAGCAATGCCAGCAGATCATCCAGCGTAACCACGCCGACCAGCGCGCCTTCACCATCCACGACCGGTAGGCGGCGTATGCCCTTGTCCCGCATGTACTGGATGGCTTCGAACACACCGATGGTTTCCGGCACTGTGGCAAGCGTTGCCACCATGATGTCGCCGACGGTAATGACGTTGGAATTGAGCTCTGGGGCAACGATTTCCACGACCAGGTCACGGTCGGTGACGATGCCGATGGGCACCTGGCGCCCGCCACGGTTTTCGACCACCACCACATGGCCTGCATGGTACTGCCGCATCAGTTTAGCGGCCTGCAGGACGGTGTCATCACGTTGAACCACGATGACTTCGCGGTTGCATATTTCACCAATAGGCATGCTGACCTCCGGCTTTATTGGGTTGTGCCGCTGTGGGAGTGCGTACGCGGCCATTCTCGCCCGAGGCGGCAGGGGGAACAATAAGGGCTTTTACTTAAACGCCCTCCCTACAAAGCAATAACGCCGCTTTGCGCGGCGTTATCTATCGGTTTATGGGCAACCGGCATACCAGATTAAACTGGCTTAAATTACTTACAGCAGATCAGTTTGATTCGATGACTCAATAGTCGCCTCCTGATTACGGTTAGCAATCCACAGCAACCTACGGCTACATTTATACGACTAAAACACAGCCAAGACAATAGGCCATGAGTCACCGGCTATAGTAGCGCACTATCAAACGCCCGGGCATGTTCACTGAATATTTCACTGACATGCTGATGGAACACCCGGATAGCCTCGGCGGTATTTCCTTGCTGACTGAGCGTGGAGCACGCTTGTATCTGCTGTTTCACGTCGCGCAGCAAATTCTTGTGCTCCTCGTGGTGGCGCCACAGATAATCGGTTTCGTCAGGCGACTGCAGAACATTCCGCATAAGCTTTTCCTCATTTTCGAAATGCTCAAACACCAGATCAAGAAAATCGTGAAAAAAGGATGGCAGCCGTCCCCGACATGACGCAATTTGTTCCTTGCTGCACCGCTGGCAATCGACCGTTGATTCAAACTGACAACAGGTGTCGCACAGGTCTCGCAGAAACCTTTCCAGGTGCGCATGCTCGTCGTCTATCAGACGGCGGTCAGCCGCAGATAACAACGAGGTTATATGTAGTCTCAGGTGTGGCATAACGTTCCCCAAGCGAAAGATTGAAGCGCCGATACCCTATGATGCGGTCAGTATATTCGGGGAACGTCCTGAATGGAATTTCAGGGTAATGATGCGGATTTCCCAGCCGGATCCGGGATGCATCATCCGGTCTGAAGAATCGTTTGGGGGAATGTGGCCTGACTATGCGTCGGCTTCGCTGTCGCTGTCGCGCTTGACCCATTCATGTTCGACAGTCGCGCCGGTTTCTGCCAGCCAATCGCTGAAAACCTCAAGCGCTTGATCCGACCACTTGTCGAGCGGACCAACCTGCTCGGCAACTTTAGATAACAAGGCGGTCATTTCCTTTTCCGTACGCTGTGTCATTTAGAGCAACTCCCTATCCTAAGATGTTTGCCGAGCAAAACAAAAAGCGCCTTGGAAGGCGCTTTAATGCTTGATGACTGGCGGAGAGAGCGAGATTCGAACTCGCGACAGGGTTACCCCTGTGCCACCTTTCCAGGGTGGTGACTTAAACCACTCATCCATCTCTCCGAAGGGGGCGAATTGTAACTCAAGTCGCTGGCTTTGTGAAACCCTGAACTGAGGTTGTACTAAATTTTTGATGCAGCCTTGGCATCAATCAACGTTGTAACAGACTCGTTCTTTCCAATCAGGAAATAACTGTGCACCAATCCTTTGCCTTTCACATCTATCGGTTCCCTCGATTCAAACCGGTACTGGTTTTTAAGCAACTGGTAGCTGGCTTCCGAGACATGGATACGCCCTGGCACGCCGTAATGCTCCATGCGGCTCGCCATGTTGACGGTATCGCCCCAGAGGTCGTAGCTGAATTTTGCACTCCCGATCACACCCGCAATGACGGGACCACTGTTGATGCCAACGCGCATCATCAAGTGCAGACCGGTAGATGTGGCTATCTCTTCCAACTTCCTGACCATATCCAGAGCAAGATCAGCAATAGCATTCGCATGGTCTTTTCTGGTTTCCGGGGCACCACACACCACCATATAGGCATCACCTATGGTTTTGATTTTTTCGACGCCATGTTTTTCTGCCAGGTCATCAAAGCTGGAAAATACCCGGCTCAGCATGTCCACCAAGTCATCTGCCGGCATACCGGCAGAAATGGTAGTGAAGCCCACCAGATCAGCAAACAGGATGGTCACTGAATCATATCGGTCAGCAATCCGATCACTGCTCTGCTTCAGACGATCTGCAATGGCCTTGGGCAAAATATTCAGTAGCAGGCGATCGGTTTTGCCCTGCTCGCTGACCAAGGCAACCATGGCGTTTTCTGTCTGCGCCTGGAAATAGCGCATCACAAAATACAGAATCAGCGCCACGCCGCCCACATTGATCAGGAATGAGTACTCCTTTATCCGCAGTGGGATATTCGGAGCAAAACTCACGAACGTATCATTCATGACCCAGGAAAGTGTCGTTAACACCACAAACAACAGGAACCACGGCGTTGACTGACGGCGTCCCAGCAGCAGCATGGCGCCTACCGGTGACAGAATGCCCCACATGGCAATGCTGCTGGAAGCTTCAAACCCGCCAATAATCCACTGCATCAGAAATGGCATGACCAGTAGCATGGCCAACTGCGTAAAGGTGAAGTACCTGGTGCGTTTGAGACGATAAAACACCAGCAGGCTGGTATATGAAATTGTGATGTATGCATAGGGGAACAGGACCATGAACGCATAGCCGCCGCCCAGATTGCTGAACACGTTGATCCAGAAAATATTGATGAGGGTTTGCGCACCCACCATGAGCCCGAGAATAACAGCCACCCCGCGGTTAGCCCCGCCGGTGGGGTTGCTAAGCTCATTGAAGAACTCATAAATATGATGATATGTATTCTTTAGTTGCATGATTAATATTGATTTTTTATTTTATCGATGCCGAATTCCAGATGTTGAATACAATGGCATGAAAACTATACCTGATGCCTGTTGGCAATACCATCTCATCCGTAGCGACACTTGGTGACATCTAGCACACCAACGGTTTTATCCCGCCAGAGCACGGGAAAATAGTTTAAAATAGCGCTGGCGGGCCTCCCCGCATTGCAGGGTAGCCAACCTGGTCAGGTCCGGAAGGAAGCAGCCACAGTTATCTTTTGCAAGTGCCGGGGTAAAGGCTCGCCCTTTCGTTGCATCCGCCATACGTTTCCCATAAACTCCTGCGACCATGAGCTATCAAGTCCTTGCACGTAAGTGGCGCCCCAAGACCTTCGCCCAAGTCATCGGTCAAGAGCATGTTGTCAGGGCACTGACTAATGCGCTGGAGCAGCAGCGACTGCATCATGCCTATTTGTTCACTGGTACGCGCGGTGTGGGGAAAACCACGCTGGCACGCATTATCGCCAAGGCGCTGAACTGCGAAACCGGCATCACCCCTACCCCGTGCGGCGTATGTACTGCCTGCACCGAAATCGACAAAGGGCGCTTTGTTGACCTGCTGGAAGTGGATGCCGCCTCAAATACCCAAGTGGACGCCATGCGTGACCTGCTGGACAACGCGCAATATGCGCCTACTGCCGGCAGGTTCAAGGTTTACATCATTGACGAAGTGCACATGCTGTCGCGCTCCGCCTTCAATGCCATGCTGAAAACGCTGGAAGAGCCGCCCGCCCACGTCAAATTCATCCTGGCCACCACCGACCCGCAAAAAGTACCGGTGACCGTGCTGTCACGCTGCCTGCAGTTCAACCTCAAGCAGATGGTGCCCTCCTCGATTGCCGGGCATCTCGATCGCATTCTTCAGCAGGAATCCATCCCGGCCTCGCCCGCCGCGCTGAATCTGTTGGCACGCGCCGCAGAAGGCAGCATGCGTGATGCGCTGTCGCTGCTGGATCAGGCCATTGCCTACGGCGCCGGCAGCGTGAATGAGCAGGAAGTCCGCGCCATGCTGGGTGCCATCGATCAGGATTATCTGTTCTGCCTGCTGGAAGCCATCATTCGCGGCGATGGTTCGGGACTGCTGCGCCAGGCAGAAGTCATGGATGAGCGTAGCCTGTCGTTTGACACCGCGTTGCAGGATATGGCCATGCTGTTGCACCAGGTTGCCCTGGCGCAGGCCATGCCGGAAAGCATTGCGGACGATGTGCCGGAACGCGCACGCATTCTGCAGCTCGCGCAAGCAATGAGCGCCGAAGATGCCCAGCTGTATTACCAGATTGCGACGCTGGGGCGGCGCGACCTGGCATTGGCACCAGATGAGTTTTCCGGGTTCTGCATGACATTGCTGCGCATGCTGGCGTTCGCGCCCAATCAAACTGCGGCAACACGCACCGGCACGCCGCCGGTAACCGCAGCGGCTGTACCTCCAGCCCCCGGCACCACCACAATGAAGCCGCCAGCAGAAAGCAGTGCTCCTGCGCTGGAACATCCTGTGGCTGAGGCCCCCGTGCAACCTTCAGCAACATTTGATGGCAACTGGCGTGGTTTCGTGGACACCATCAAACCCGGATTTGCCAAAACGCTGGCACAGAACTGCGCGCTGATCAGCTTTGATAACAAGCATTTGCTGCTGAATGTGCCGCAGGGACAAAAACACCTGCTGGAACCGAAGTTTCAGGAAATGCTGAAAAGTATGCTGAAAGACCGATTCGGCGCGCAGCTGCAAATTCGGATTGAAGCTGGCGACAGCATGGACACCCCGGCCGCCCAGATCTCCGAAGAAAAAGCCGCACGGCAGGCCAGCGCCGAGGAGTCTTTGCGTGAAGACGCTTTTGTGCGCGATGTGCTGAAGGACTTTGGGGCCACGGTCATCCCTTCCAGCATCAAACCCATTTGATTCGAATAGATACGAGGAGCAATACACCATGATGAAAGGCGGCTTGGGCAACCTGATGAAACAGGCTCAGCAAATGCAGGAAAAAATGAAACGCGCGCAAGAAGAACTGGCGAACATGGAGGTAGAAGGACTAGCCGGCTCCGGCGCGATCAAGGTGGTTATGACCGGCCAGCATCTGGTGAAGCGCGTCAGCCTTGATGATAGCCTGCTGCAGGAAGACAAGGAAATGCTTGAAGACCTGCTGGTCATTGCACTGAATGACGCTGTGAAAAAAATCGAAGCGGCATCGCAGGACCGCATGGGCAGCGCCATGGCAGGCATGCCCATCCCGCCTGGAATGAAGCTGCCATTCTGAGATAGCCTCCAGATACCAGAGGTCAGCCATGGCCTCTACTATCCAAACAATCCCATGAAAAACCTTTCCGCGCTGGAGCATCTGGTCGAAGCTTTACGCTGTCTGCCCGGTGTTGGGCCGAAATCGGCGCAGCGCATGGCTTACCACCTGCTGCAACGCGACCGGGATGGCGCTCAGGCTTTGGTACTGGGTTTGCAGCAAGCGCTGGATAAAATCCATCACTGCCAGAAATGCAACAATTTCAGCGAAACCGAAATCTGCTCACTTTGCTCTTCCGGTACGCGAGATAGCCATGTGTTATGTGTTGTGGAAATGCCCACCGACCTGCTGATGCTGGAACAGACGCAAACCTACAACGGCATGTATTTTGTGTTGATGGGCCGCCTGTCGCCGCTGGATGGCATAGGTCCCAGGGAAATCCATCTGGACCGCCTGCTGAAGCGAGTCCAGGATGGCGAAGTGCAGGAAGTGATCCTGGCAACCAATTACACGGTTGAAGGCGAGGCCACCTCGCATTACGTGGGTGAACTGCTCAAGTCGCGCGGCCTCAAGGTCAGCCGTATCGCGCGTGGTCTACCGATGGGCGGAGAGATCGAGCATGTGGACGTGGGAACGCTGGCGCAAGCGATGCTGGAACGCCGCAGCTTAAAGTAAGCGCAGCAGTTCCAGCGGCGCGGCAATCATGTGCTGTGCGCCCCAGCTTTCCGGACGATCATGCTCATCCAGATAGCCGTAAAGCGCCACGACCGTGGCCATCCCGGCAGCCAGCCCGGCAACCACGTCCCTTTCCGCATCCCCGACATATACGCAGCATTCCGGGCGACTGTTGGACTGCTGGCAGGCCAATAACAACGTATCCGGGTGAGGTTTAGGGTTGGGGCAATCGTCCCCGCTCACAATGCTGGCGGCGCGATCGGCCAAGCCAAGCGCCTGCATGAGCGGCTGGGTAAAACGCCGTGGCTTGTTGGTCACCACGCCCCATTGCAAGCCCTGATGCTCGATGGTCTGCAACAGTTCCGCAATGCCGGGAAACAGCGCAGGAGCGCGGCAAAACACCTCGTCGTACAAGGCGAGGTACTCTTCACGCCGGGCGGCGAAATCCGGGTGTTCCGGCGTCAGGCCAAAGCCAATGCCCAACAACCCTTTTGACCCATGAGACGCATAAGGGCGAATGGTTTCCTGCGGCAACGCAGGCAACCCATGGCGTGCACGCTGCATATTCAATGCCAGGCCCAGGTCCGGTGCGGTATCAGCCAGGGTGCCGTCCAGATCGAACAATACCGTCTGCAGCTTCAAGATTTTGTCGCTCTTACCATGTAATTGACAGAAACATCCTGGCTCAACCAGTAGCGTTTGCTGAACGGGCTATAGTTCATACCGGTCACTTCGTTGACTTGCAGTGAAGCATTCCGGCACCAGCGAGACAACTCCGAGGGCTTGATGAATTTTTCATACTCATGGGTCCCCTTCGGCAGCAAATTGAGCAGATATTCAGCACCAATAACCGCAAACAGGTATGACTTGGGGTTTCGGTTCAGTGTGGAAAAGAATACCTGCCCACCAGGCTTGACCAGGGCCGCACAGGCCGCGACCACCGAAGCGGGATCCGGCACATGCTCCAGCATTTCCATGCAAGTGACGACATCATAGGCTCCGGCTTGCTCAGCAGCCAAGGCTTCGGCGGCGATGCAGCGATAATCCACGTCCACACCACTTTCCAACTGATGCAGCCTGGCAACCCCTAGCGCTTTCTCACCCATGTCAATCCCGGTAACGCGAGCGCTACGGCGCGCCATGGATTCCGACAGGATGCCGCCGCCACACCCCACATCCAGCACAGTTTTTCCGGCCAACCCAGCGTGCTGGTCAATGTAGTCCAGGCGCAGCGGGTTGATGTCATGCAAGGGCTTGAATTCGCTGCTGGTATCCCACCATTTATGGGCCAGTGCCGCGAATTTCCCCAACTCTTGCTGATCCACGTTTTTCGTATTCATTGCAGCTTGTTCTGCCATGCCTTTGCCTTTTCCAAAATCTCTGTACTGCCCACATTCAGTAGCGTGCCATCTTCCAGCAACAGGGTACCATCAACCCAGACATGCGTTACCTGCCGGCGATCCGCGGCGTAGACCAGATGCGAAACCGGGTCATAACACGGCATGGTTTCAATCGCGGACAAATCGAGTGCAACCAGGTCAGCACACTTGCCTGGCTCAATCGAACCTATCTCCCCATCCATCCCCAGCGCCTGAGCCGCATTGATGGTCGCCATTTCCAGCGCCTTCCAGGCGGGGACGGCCTCCGCGTCGCTACTGGCGCTCTTTGCCAGTAATGCTGCCAGACGCATTTCGCTAAACATGTCCAACGAATTGTTGCTAGCGGCTCCGTCCGTCCCCAACCCCACATTCACACCAGCATCCGTCAGCAGTCTAAGCGGTGCAATGCCGCTCGCCAGTTTGAGATTGGATGTCGGACAATGCGCGATATGACAGCCACGTAGTGCCAGCAGTTCGATTTCCGCGGAGTTCAGGTGTACGCCGTGTGCCGCAATGAAATTAGGGCCCAACACCCCGAGATTCGCTAACCGTTGGATCGGTGTTAGCCCGAACTCCGATTCGCTTTGCGTGATTTCACTGCGCGTTTCATGCAAATGTGTATGAACGGCGAGATCAAGCTGCTCCGCGTAAGTCAGTATTTTTTCAAAACTACGGTTACTGACAGTATACGGTGCATGCGGGGCCAGGCACGTGCTGATGCGCTGATTGCCATGTACCGTGTCACGGAAAGTCAGGCCCTTATGCAAATAGTCATCGGCATCTGTTGCGTAAGGCGTCGGAAAATCGAGCACAACCAACCCAAGGCAAGCGCGCATGCCGAACCGCCCCACCGCTTCCGCGGTTTGTGCCGGATAAAAATACATATCCAGAAAACACGTCGTGCCACCACGCAACATTTCCGCACATGCCAGTAGCGAACCGTCTTGCACAAAAGCCTCGGATAAATGGGTGCTTTCTGCCGGCCAAATATGCTCTTTCAACCAGCGCATGAGCGGCAAATCATCCGCGAGGCCGCGCATCAAACTCATTGCGGCATGCGTATGCAAATTTATCAGCCCGGGGAAAACGACATGATCGGAAAGCTGGATGATTTCTGTTGCCGCATATTTAGCCATGGCTTCGGATTGCGGCAGTATCTCCAGCACCCGCCCCTGATCTACAGCCAGCGCATGCTGTTCCAGTACCGCCCCGCGAGGGCGTACGGGCACCAACCATTTTGGCAGAATCAGCGTATCAACAGGAATCAAGGCATAAGTCTCGTGAATAATCGGTAGCCGTAAAAAAACCCCGACATGCGGGGTTTTTTTACTTAAATTTTCCTACTTATTGCGCAGGCTGGCGTTGCGCTTCGATTTCAACCACAACACGACGGTTAGGTTGCAGGCACTCAATCAGCTTCTTGCCACGTACGCCCTTGCAATCGACCACAGGCTCTTTTTCACCCTTGCCAACTGCATGCAGGCGGCTGGCATCGATACCTTGGCTGGCAATGTACTTCTTGACTTGCGCTGCGCGGCGCTCGGACAGTTTCTGATTGTAGTTGTCATCACCGATACGATCGGTGTGGCCGGTAATCAACACCAGTTCCACTTCCGGATGCGCGCGCATTTTTTCCACGACCTCTATGTCCAGAACCTTCTTGCCGCTATCCTTCAGCGTGTCTTTGTCAAAGGCAAACAGCACTTCTGCTTGCAGCGTCATTTTTTCAAACGCCGCAGGTGCCGGGCCTACAGGCTCAGCCGATGCATCTGTCAGCGGTGGCAACGGCTCATCTTCATACGGGGCCACATCAGGCAAACCCGAAGCAATCGGTTCAACCGGAGTCACGACTTCCGCCACTTTTTTCGGCGCACCGAAATTGAAAATCACGCCAAAGTTAAGATAGGTATTGCCAACGGTCTGGTCAGTGGAAATACCTGCGGCATTCACGCTGGCTTCAGCATTGCTCCACACATGGCGCAGATCAGCCTGCAGACCGATGGTTTCGTTAACGAAATACTGGAAACCAGCGCCCACGTTAGCCATCCAGGAAGTATCCGAACCATTGATTGCTACACCGCCCACGGTGTAATCAATCCTGTTACGCGCAACGCCCAGACCGGCCAGTACAAAAGGACGGAATTTGTCGCGGCTGAACATATACAGGGCATCCAAACCCAGAATCGTTTGTTTGTAATCGCCCGTTGCAGCAGCGCCCCCAATCGGGGTGTCGGCATCAACCTTGGCGTGCGTCAAACCAAGCTGCACATCCCAGTGCTCACTCAACACCTTACCCAAACGAACACCATACGACAGGTCGTTATTGTCCGCTTCGAGATCATTATCAGCATGAATGGCACCCAGAGTCGGCATCACATACCAAGACCCCTGATAAGCCTCGTCATCAGCAAAAACTGCAGTTGCAGTCAGGTTCAGAGCGGCAGCAACCGCAAGGGTGATCAGCTTGGTTTTCATCGTTGGATCCTTGATGTTATTGACTTTCAGCAACTATACGCATTGACATGGCGTTTTGCAATGATTCCAGCATTGGCGCGGCTATGCCGCGGTGCATTCTTCCATACTGTTGCATTCCCGCAACAACTGATATAAATGCTCCATCTTGCTCCGGTTGATTGCCAGGGTTCTTGTTGCGTTTTCACATAATGCACCCCGAAAACCGAGATAGTCGGGTTTGTGCATCGCCATTTCTGGAATGTCATGCGATTTCAGCGCGCCGGCCAATCCGGCTAACAACGAATATTCGTGCGCTTGCCTGACAAAATCATGCAGTTGCTCCGGTGTATACAAATCACCCAGGCTTAACCCGTTCTTTGTGGCGGTATCCAGCATTACCCCATGGAAACCCGCTGCGGCAAAATCCTTGATTGCTGGTTTGAACTTCAAGTCAGCAAACAGTACGGCAACCAACCTGATGTTCTGCGCCAGCCTGCCCAGAGCCTGCACACAAGCCTCATGCTGCCCCAACTCGACAGGAGGCTCAAAAAATCCGACCTTAACAATATCCACACCAGTGCCAGCCATTTCACCGGCCGCATCCAGCAATAACGAGGGCTGCATGGGAAGGTCCCCAATCGTGGCGCTAACAGGCTTGCGACCATCCACAAACCTGACAATGTCCCTGACGGTTGCAAGCGGCAACGCACCCAACGCCCCAAAACGCGGATTTTTCAGATCAATGATGTCTGCCCCGCATTCAAGCGCTATTCGCGCCTCATCCACGCTGGTAACGCTGGCCAGAAATGCCGTCATGCCACATTCTCCCCGCGCTGCGCCGCCTTGAAATTCTCAATTTTCTCCATCAACCATCCCCATGCCTGCCATTCATGCTCTCCGGCAGTTTTCTCCATCGCTATCTGCAAATACCCAAGTTCGGCATCTATCTTTTCCATCGGCAACATATGCAAGCGGCTGACCAATACGGCAAGTTCTACCACCGCAGCCTGCGCACGATTAAAACCCCGGAACGGCGCATGCATTTCTTCGTGCAACACCTTGAACCACAGGTGCGGCCTGACATCGTCTTCCACCACCTCGACCAGGACCAGTTCACGGTGCGCCAGCGCCCCCTGCACTCTCCAACCCGCCACGCAGGCAGCCGGCACCACAGGCCATGTGCGATGACCGCTCAGCGCACCGGCAAACAACCGTACATCATCGGTCAGGTTGATCACTGCGCAGCGATCTCGCAACAAGTTATCCAGGCTGGCCGATGGTTTGAATGGCGCGATCAGCACCATCCCATCCTGCTCGCGAATACCGAATGGCGCGATATGCGGGCTGCCATCGGCATTGGTACTGGTCACGATGGTTTCAAAAATCATGTCTTGTCGCCTTTGCCCTGCTTTTCCTTAACGGAAGCTTCGCGGTGCGCCACGCGCCCGCGCTGATCCTTGGCCGCAGTATTGCAGCCCCATTGCAACTCCTCATCCTGGCTGTAGCGTTTTTTCAACTGCCAGGCGATCTGCGCGCGAGCCAATTCAACCCCCAGATAAAATGCGTGTGACGCATCATCGTCCACCCCTAGATACGGGTACAACCGGAAAGGGTCCGTGTCCTGGAACAAGCCATCCCGGTTATAGATGTGCACGCCCTCATCGCTCACCTGGATACGGAAGCTCGGGTCCTTGATTTGTCGCGCCAACTCAGCGATTTCGGCGGCATTGTAGGCAAACGGCCGACGGTCATGTAACCCAAGCAGGCCATTGGAATAATCCCTGGGTAGCCGGCTATCCTCGACCGCGGCAAACATCACCCTCCGGGCGATATCGGCTTCAGCCACTGCGTTACAGGCATGCGGGCTCACCGCAGTGGTCAGCACTGCAGTCAGCTTCAATTCGGCAATCATGCCGAACAGCACGGCATTAATGCCTGTGGTATCCGCATCAGTCAATTCGGTCAGGTTGCCGATACCCATCATGATTTGAATGTCTGGATATTTCTTGCGCAGCTTATGGTAGCGCACAATGGAACCCGTCAGGCCAAATGGGATAGGATCAAGTATCGGGTCGGCAATAAACGGTTTGCCACGTTGCCGCATGCTCTCGATCGCCCGATACAACGAAGGCAAGCTGCCAGAGCGTGCCGGGATCAGCACCGGCGTTGAAGCCACCTCGTCCGCCACCCACAACGTCTTTTCCGTCAGGCTCAGCAGATAATCGGCGCCGGCGCGGCCCGCCAGCAACAAATCATCCGTGTTCAAGGAATCAACACTGACCTGAAAACCCGCTGACTTAAGCGCCTGAATCGATTCTTGCAGGTGCGGAAATGGGGTGTTGGGCAGGCAGCCAAGGTCTATTACATCGGCACCTTGTCCCTGGAAATGCTGTGCGCGGGCCAGGATTTCCTCTACCGACAATTGCGGCGCCTCGACAATTTCAGCAAAGATACTCACTGCGTACCGCGACAAATCCGGGGGTTTGCCGCCACGCCCAAAGTATTGCGGCAGGTCTTTCAGGTCTTCCGGCCCGCGTTCGACCGGGATGCCGTACTTTTCTTGCAACTGGGACAGTTCGCCGCGGCACAAGCCGGGAACAATCACCTTATCGACACCCTGCACATCAGGAAGCCGGCGGGCTATGAATTCCGGGGTCATCAAGGCAGCTACGCTAATGCCGAGCGGGGCTACCCGGTAGGTGAAAGGTGTCGGCTGCAGGTCCGCCAACACCTGCTGCAGGCTGTTGGCAGCTAGTTTGCCTGTCAGGAAGAGATAGTTTTCAGACACGCCAGCCGGGCCTGAATTGCTGCGTCGAGTTCGCGCATATCGGCCGCAACGGTTGTTTCCTCGAAAGTTTTCAGCTTTTCCATGTTTTCGAGGTCAATGCGGCGTGGATACACTTTGACCATGTTTTCTCGAGGCGCTTCGGTATCGATTTCCGGCTCGGTATCGCAGGCGAACACAATGCTCGGGATGCGACATTTTCCGGCCTGGGCAAAGATATTGGTCACCAGATTATCGGAAATCCCCGCCACCATCTTGGCAACCGTATTGGAACTGGTCGGCGCGATCACGACGGTGTGATAAACCCCGTGATAAAACAACTCCACCGGTACTGCGCTGGCAGTCTTATCCTGGAATACGCGGCCGATACGATGCTCGTAGCCATACTGCGTGAGGATTTCCGTCGCGGCCTTGCTCAGAAACAAATCCACATCTTCCAGCTTGTGGATGATCTCCAGACTTTCCCGCAGGTAATGCCCTGAACCGGTAATTGCCCAAGCGATGCGCTGTTTTTCGTGCTTGACTGACAAAATCAGACCTCAAACGGGTGTCTGAGCACAATGGTTTCATCCCGCTCAGGACCGGTCGAAATCACGTCCACCGGTACGCCGCACACTTCTTCCATGCGTTTGAGGTAGTTTTTTGCCGCAGTAGGCAAATCGTCAAAATGCTTGATGCCGACCGTGCTTTCACTCCAACCCGGCATTTCTTCATAAATGGGTTCGCAGTGCTCCAGCGCTTCCGCCCCGACCGGAAAAATATCGTGCTTCACGCCGCCGATGTTGTAGCCGACACCGATCTGCACGGTTTCCATGCCATCCATGACATCCAGCTTGGTAATGCACAGCCCGGAAACCCCATTCACCTGAATGGAGCGCTTGAGCGCCGCCGCGTCGAACCAGCCGCAACGACGAGCGCGCCCGGTAGTCGAGCCAAACTCGTGACCGCGAGTGGCGAGTTGCTTGCCAATCGGGTCAAGCTTATCCACGGCATCATACAGTTCGGTCGGGAAAGGGCCAGAGCCAACACGGGTAGTATAGGCCTTGGTAATGCCGAGCACATACGTCAGCATCTGCGGCGCCACACCGCTGCCGGTGGTTGCACCCCCGGCAATGGTATTGGAGGAAGTCACAAACGGATAAGTGCCATGATCCACATCCAGCAAGGCGCCTTGTGCACCTTCGAACAGCAGCGGCTGGTTGGCCTGATTGGCCAGATACAGCAGGTTGGAAACATCGGCCACCATAGGCTTGATTTCCTCTGCCAGCGCCAGCGTCTCGTCCAGCGTTTGCTGAAAATCTACCGTAGCCACCTGGAAGTAGTTTTTCAGCACGAAATTATGGTAGTCCAGCACCTCGCCCAGTTTGGCAGCAAAGCGCTCACGATAGAACAAGTCCTGCAGGCGGATAGCGCGTCTCGCCACCTTGTCTTCATAAGCTGGGCCAATACCACGGCCAGTCGTGCCGATTTTCGCGCTGCCTTTGGCGGTTTCGCGCGCCTGATCAAGCGCCACGTGGTATGGCAATATCAATGGGCAAGCTTCGCTGATTTTCAGGCGCGAGCGAACATCCACGCCCGCCGCTTCCAGTTCCGCCATTTCCTTCAGCAGCGCTTGCGGCGACAGCACCACGCCGTTGCCGATATAACATTGCACATCGCCGCGTAAAATGCCCGATGGGATCAGGTGCAATACCGTCTTCTTGTCGCCAATAACCAGCGTGTGGCCTGCGTTGTGACCGCCCTGGAAACGCACTACCCCCTGGGCATGATCCGTCAGCCAGTCAACAATCTTGCCCTTCCCTTCATCGCCCCATTGGGTGCCGATGACAACAACGTTTTTTCCCATATTCAACCCAGACTATTTCTAATAAGCACTACTTGAACGAGTACGGCTCAGTTTTTCCTGACGACTTCCCAAACTCCGCCATGATTGACCAACATGCGGTCGCAGTTGAGTTCCGCGCGATGCGGTTCATGCCCCGGCAGATCAACAACCACAATTTCCCCGGCATCGCGCAACACATCGATTTTTGCCTGCAATGCAGCATTGTTTTCTTCGTAAGGCGCAAGTATTGCCGGCGTCAGCACCGGCATGGGCAGCAGATCCAGCAATGCCCGCATATCCAGGCTGAACCCGGTTGCTGGGCGTGCCCGGCCAAAAATCTGCCCCACCTGATCGTATCGCCCACCTTGCGCCAAGGCACCCACATGCCCGGCGGCATACGCGGCAAACACCATCCCGCTGTGGTAATGGTAGCCGCGCAACTCGGCCAGGTCGAAGCTAACGGCCACGCCCAGGCCGCTCAACTGCTGATAGGCGCGCTGCAGGTCTTGCAGGGCAACTTCGATCTCAGCGTATTGCGGCAAGCGTTGCCGTGCCAATTGCAGCACTTCCAGCCCGCCGTTTAATCCGGTCAGGGCAATCAATGCCTCGGCTGTAGTGCTGTCAGCGCTGGAGACAATATCCCTCAACGCGCCAACATCCTTGGCCTGCAATGCTTCCAGCAAGTCACCCTCCACCTCGGCAGCCAGCCCTGCACGTGTCACCAGTGCCCGAAAAATTGCAACATGACTGAGGTCGACCATGGGCTCCGCAATACCCGACAGCCGCAATGCCTGCACCATCAAGCGCTGGATTTCCATATCGCTTTCTACACCGGTGTGGCCAAACAGCTCCGCACCAACCTGCAATGGCTGGCGGGTCTGCGAGGCGCCATCCGGCAACGTGCGCAACACGCTGCTGGCATAACACAAGCGGGTCACCCCCTGCTGGTTCAGGCGCTGCGCGTCAATCCGCGCAACCTGAGGGGTAATGTCCGAACGAATACCCATCAATCGACCGGAGAGTTGGTCAACAACCTTGAACGTCTGTAGGTCAAGGTCATTGCCGATTCCGGCATTCAACGATTCCAGATATTCCAGCAGCGGCGGAATCACAAAGTGATAGCCATTGGAACGAAACAGATCCAGTAGCTTCCGGCGAACGTGCTCGACCAACTGAGCCTCTGCCGGGAGGATATCCTCGATAAACTCCGGCAGCAGCCAGTGACGGGAACTGCCTTTGGAGCCAGGTTTGAACACTGAATTCACCATCAACTCACCAACGTAATCATCAACAGGCCAGCAAGCATCGAAGCCAACCCCACAAAACGCAACTGCCCATCGCTAAACTCGAGCATGCGTTTGAACGTCTGCTTCCAGGCGACAGGCGCCAACAACGGCAGCACTCCCTCCAGTACCAGCATCAGCCCAAACGCCATCAATAGGCTCTTGCTCAAGACTATTTCCTTTGCCTGTGGGCACCGGAGTCTTTGAGATATTTGAAGAACTCGGAACTGGGATCCAGCACCAGCACATCGGACTTATTGCGCAGACTATTGCGATAGGCTTCCAGGCTACGGTAAAAGGCGTAGAACTCCGGGTTGCGGTTATAGGCCGCAGCATAAATTTCTGCAGCCTTGGCATCGCCTTCGCCCTTGATGCGCTGCGCTTCCCGGAAAGCTTCGGCAATAATCACTTCGCGCTGCTTGTCGGCGTCGGCGCGGATTTTTTCCGCGGCGCCTGCCCCCTGTGAACGCAAGTCATTGGCAACACGCTTGCGCTCTGCTTCCATCCGCTGGAACACCGAGTCGCTGACTTCCTGCGGCAAATCCACCCGCTTGAGGCGTACATCCAGCACCTGGATACCCATTTGGCGCGCATCGTGGTCAGCCTTGGCGCGGAGGATGTCCATGATCCTGGCGCGTTCGCCGGAAATCACGTCATGAATCGTGCGCTTACCAAATTCGGCACGCAGGCCATCATTCACCACCTGCGACAGCCGTGCCTCAGCCTGTGCTTCGTCGCCGCGCACGGAAACGTAATATTTGGCCGGGTCTATAATTCGCCACTTCACGAACGAATCCACCAGCACATTTTTCTTCTCACTGGTGATAAAACGGTCTGGTTCAACCCAATCCAAGGTTAAGATGCGTTTTTCGTAGTAACGGACGTTTTCAACCAGCGGCACCTTGAAATACAGGCCAGGTTCCTTCTTGACCGATACGATTTCACCCAGGCGGAAAACGATTGCATATTCGCGCTGATCCACCGTGAAGGCGGACAGGCTTGCAATAATGAACGCAATGATCAATGCGCCCACCACTGTTCCAACATTCTTCATGGTCTTGCCTCCCGCTCACGGCTACGCAAGGCATCGCGCGACCGCGTTAATATTTCTGCAGCATCTGGCGTACTGGGCTGCGCCGGTGTTGGGGTAGCAGCAGGTTGTGCAGCAGCGGCCGGCTGCCCCATCAACTTATCCAACGGCAGGTACAGCAAGCTGCCGTTGCCGGACTTCTGGTCTACCAATACCTTGCTGGTATTGGAGAGAACCTGCTCCTGCGACTCGATGTACAGGCGGCTGCGCGTCACTTCCGGTGCTTTTTCGTACTGCGCCAGCACCTGACTGAAGCGGCTGGCATTACCTTGCGCTTCGTTAATCACGCGCTGCTTGTAGCCGTTGGCTTCTTCCAGCAACCGTGCGGCATTCCCGCGCGCCTTGGGAATCACGTCGTTGGCATACGCCTGGCCTTCGTTTTTCTGCCGTTCCAGATCCTGTCCGGCCTTGACTGCATCATCAAACGCCGCCTGCACCTGTTCGGGCGGCTGGGCGTTCTGCATGGTCACGCTCACCACGTTGATTCCGGACTGGTAACGGTCCAACACTTCCTGCATCAGCACTTTCACTCTCTGCGCAACTTCCGTACGGCCTTCATATAGGACAAAATCCATACGGCTTTTGCCGACAACCTCCCGAATAGCTGTTTCGGCAATGCCCCTGACGCCCTCCTCATTTGAGCGATTGTTGAACAGCGCATCTTCCGGGCTCTTCAAGTTATATTGCACGGCAAATTGCAGATCAATAATGTTTTCATCATCGGTCAGCATCAGCGACTCATGTGTCTCCCGGCTACGGGCAGCCCCGCCTTCGGTATGGCCGCGATAGCCCACCTCAACCGTGCGCACTTGCTCCAGATTGACGACATCTACGGACTCGATTGGATAAGGGATGTGCCAACGCGGACCCGGCATCGTGGTTTCCACCAGCTTGCCAAAACGCAGCACTACACCGCGCTTGCCCTGGTCCACGATATAAAACCCCGTAGCCAGCCAGATGAAGAACACCAAGCCCAGCACGGCGCCAACCCCGCCAGAATTAACTGGCCGCGGCGCTGGCGAAGGCGCGGCAGGCCCCTTTGAGCCTTTGCCAAACAGTTGATTGAGCTTGCGCGTCAAATCACGCATCAACTCATCCAGATCGGGAGGACCGTCGTTATTTTTACCGCGATTATCACCACCCCAGCCGGGGTCATTTGATGCCATAAATCACTCCGAAACCGCCTCTAAATTGACCGAATGTCCAGGCTCCATTGCTGCGCGATGTTCCACCAGTGCCTGCCGGATATGCTCCAGCCCCAAGCCCTGCTGCGCGGAAACCCAAACCTTGCAGATTTTACCATACTCGTCCCGTTCCAAGCCCGGCTCCATACCGGTGCAGTCAATCTTGTTCAGCACCAGAATCTGCGGCACGTCTTGCGCCCCGATCTCGCCAAGTACACGATTCACTTCGGCAATTTGCTCGTCACGCGCGGGGCTAGCCATGTCGACCACATGCAGCAGCAAATCCGCTTGCGCCGCCTCTTCCAGCGTTGCGCCAAAGGCCTCAACCAGGGTATGGGGCAAATTCCGGATAAAACCCACGGTGTCCGACAACACCACCGAGCCGCAGTTCTGGATGAATAATTTGCGGGAAGTGGTGTCCAGCGTGGCAAACAGTTGGTCAGCCGCGTACGCACCGGCCTGCGTCAAACGGTTGAACAAGGTCGACTTGCCGGCATTGGTGTAACCCACCAGAGACACCGACATCACGCCGGAGCGCCTTCGCGAGCGCCGCTGCTGGGCGCGCTGCTGCCTCAACTTCTCCAGCTTGTCCTTCAGCAGCTTGATTCGGCTGCGGATCATGCGGCGATCCAGTTCCAGCTGTGTTTCACCCGGGCCGCCACGCACGCCGATACCGCCCTTTTGCCGTTCCAGGTGCGTCCAGCCGCGAATCAGCCGGGTGGACAGATGCTCCAATTGCGCCAGCTCCACTTGCAACTTGCCCTCATGGCTTTTGGCACGTTGGGCGAAAATGTCCAGAATCAGGCCGGTGCGATCCACCACCCGGCATTCCAGCAGCTTCTCCAAGTTGCGCTGCTGCGCGGGGGATAGCTCGTGATTAAAAATGGCCAGTCGAGCATCGCAACCATGCAAGGCCGCCCGCAACTCGTCTGCTTTGCCGGAGCCGACAAACAGCGCGGCATCCGGTCGTGGCCGGCGTCCTTCTACAACGGCGAGCACCGACAATCCCGCACTTTCGGCTAAATGATGGAGCTCTTGCAGGCTGTCTGCGTAATCGGCTGCCCTGTACGAAGCATCACTGAAATCCAGACTCACCAACACAGCGGCTTCGCCGCCCTGCGGTCGGTCAAACATCAAGCTTCATGTACTGGTTCAGAAGAAGAAGGAGCAAGGCTGACCGAGCGTGCAGGCACAATGGTCGAAATGGCATGTTTGTATACCATCTGGGTGACCGTATTTTTCAGCAGGATCACATACTGGTCAAAAGAATCTATCTGCCCCTGCAACTTGATGCCATTAACCAGATAGATCGACACTGGCACATGTTCCTTGCGCAGCGTGTTCAGAAAAGGATCCTGGAGTGTTTGGCCTTTGGCATTCATGGTTATCCCTCTTGGGTGGGGTTGTTGGATATGCAAAACTCTACGCCAATTCGTCAACCTTGGCTATAGGGAGCTGCTGTTGGCTGGCGCCGGGCGTATCTGCTGCCGTACAAAACATAAAAGCCCCGATAACGGGGCTTTTATGTTTTGTACGGCAGCTGTAATTAACGCTTCATATAAACCGCACCACCCAGTTTATCAGGGCCATTGGTCAGACCGATGGTTGAAATCAGGCCCTGTGCCTGAGCGCCGACAAACCCACCAACAGCTTGACCGGTGATGGTTGATCCATTTGATACGCTAATTCCGCTTGCGCCATTCTTAGCCATGAAATCAGCGATAGTTCCCGAGCCATTCACATTCCACGCACCGCCAAAAGCAGGGCTATTACCCGACACCGAAAAAGCCGTGATTTGGAGAGCGCTGAAATTCACCGTGGCTGATGCCGAAGTAATAGAACCCGACGAAACCCCATTCACTCCCGTTGGGAAACTGCCCGCTGCCAAACTATAAGTCCCAATGGTGTTTCCCATACTCAATCCGGAGCCAGTAAAGCTGGCATAGTTCGCAAGTTCAGCCATGGTCGTGATGTGAGTACCGGTAATAAACGACAGCCCTCCGATAGGCATGAGATCGGTGTTTAACCCATTGTAATGATTGGTTGCAGTGTAAGCACTCCAACGGCCCCAGATCACGCCCAATGAGCTATCGGTACCATCCTGCACAACCGAGCCAGTCGCTGCACCAAAACTGAATTGGCCATACATGCTTGATGCTTTTTCCCACGCAATCACATTGCCGGAGAGGTCATGACGTGTCCCGAACTTGATGTTATCAACCACATTAAAATCGTTAAAGTACCCAGGCCACGTATTGATGCGACCGACTGCGGCACCACCACCACCCACCGTACCAGATACGCTAGGCGTTGCCGTAGGCGTCGTGCCAGTGAACGCCACGAGGCCGTGGATGTAATCAGGATAAGGATCTCCAGGGGAATACATGCCTACCGGTGAAAAATCATAGCCCAATGCCGCAGTTGCTGCCGCATTACCAAAGAAAGCCCCACCCAGCGAGCCGTTGTAGCCACTTCCGCAGGCACCGGTACAATTTACAGTCAACAGCCCGCCAGTTTCCGCGTCGAACTGCCTGCCGACAATCGGGACGTTGGTGGCAAAGGCATCCAGCGTTTTGCCTGCAATGGTCAGGTTGACACCATAATCAACACGCTGACTGGTGAAGTTTGCCGTCAGTGACGCACTGTTCAACGTACCAACATTGCCAAAGGCATCTGTAGGATGGGTACTGCCCCCCAGCGTATAGTTGGTTGTACCAGTCAGCGTTTGCACAAGGGCAGGTGCAGCCAGCAGGCCAACAATCTGCTGGGTGCTGACAAAGGTATCAGTTCCACTGCAAACCGAGCATGTTGTGTTGACTGATACGTTGCTACCACGCGAAATGAAAATACTGTTATCCGGCGTATGGTAGGCGTCACTTGCAGTACCGCCAACCACGGACAGGCTGGATGGAGTTGAGGCCACGAGAGGGTTGCTGTAAGCGCCCCACACCTCCAACTCCGAGTCGGCTACACCCATCAATACCCCATTGCTATCAAAAGTATAATTTGACGCAGGATGGCCAGACAAACTGTGATTCAAACCACCTTGCTCAGCCTCGATAAACTGGTTTGCCCCAACGTTTTTAACCGCACTGATAAAGTGCATATAATTGCCCGCTGGGAGGACAATCCCTCCTCCGATATCCCCACCGCTGGCATCCGTGTTTTTGGTATAGTCGTTGCCGTCCGTATCCTTGATCGGGATCACCACTTTCTGCTCCGTTACAACCAGCGGCTCAGGCTTGTCGCTCTTGTGAGAGCCCTGCTTTTCGCCTGGCTTCTGTTCGGAATTACCAGTCGTGCCATTGTTTTCGTTTTTATTTCCCTGCCCGTTACCACCAGGCGCAGTCGCCGTATTGAATGGGAAATTAGCTACATAGCCGGGCGCTTGGCCGGGAGGCGCCAGCGCGGTCTGGCCCGGGCCGGTGACAATGGTCTTGCCGCCACTGGTCAAACTGTGGCCGCCCCAGATCGTGCGCACCGCGGTACCAATGGCGTTGCTGTGACCTACGTCAGCACCAGAACCGCGAATACCAATGGTGGAAGTGGCTGTCTGTATCTTGTAGTTGTCTTTGTGTTTCTTGCCAATCAGACCGGTGACAGAGCGCAGGCTGCCTTTGATCAGGGAAAACACGCCTTTTTCGCTGCCGTCTTCCTTGCCGTTGAACTGGAAGGTATCTACCTTGAATTGCGTGTCAGGACGCACGGCAAAAAAACCGCCGTCTTCCATCTTGATCTGGGCAAAACCATTGCCAGAACTGGATACCGTTTCGCCTTCGTCAATCGCACCGCCTTTTTGTGCAAGCCTTGACTTGCCTGCAGTGTCTATCACCTGCACTTCGCCATTCACAAACTGGAACTTGCCAGCTACCGCAAACACCGACCCGGAAAAAGTGATGGAAAGCGCGGTTAGCAACGCAACGCTCAGTGGCTTTACGTAGTGAACGGTTGTTTTCATTGTTTGCACCCCTAAAACGGTTTAAGCAGGAATCGGCCACAGCATTGCTGCAAAAAGCCTTTGGAAACTTGTTGAAAGTCTAGCTGGATTCGGCGCAGCAAGCGCCTGAATTTCACCTAAGGGAATCCCTTAGGGCTCGCGGTGGTCTGCCATCATTCTTCCCTGACGGCAGACCACCTATCCTAATTAAGGCAACGCGCCTCGTTTCATATACACAGCGCCGCCGAGAGCCTCACCGCCGCCATTCGCAATCAGGCCAACAGTTGAAATCATCCCTTGCGCCTGTGCGCCAACAAAACCACCGACCGCAGAGCCCATGATGGTATTCGGCGAAGCGCAAGACCCGGTACCGCCGGAACACCCGCCCGACAGTTGCACATTAAAGCCTCCGGCGGCTCCATTCGCCCCGTAAATTGAGGCTGTCCCGGTACTGCTCGCGCTCCACGAACCGAACGCCCCGCCATTGCCGGCCACATTGAAGCTGGTAATTTGCAGGCTAGTAAAATCTACCGATGCACTGGCAGAAGTAATGCTGCCACCCATAACACCATTCACCGCTGTCGGGAAACTGCCGGGAGCCAGGACATAAGTGCCACTAACACCACCCATCGCCAATCCGGGGCCAGGCGTCCAACTGGCATAGTTACCCAACTCACCCAGCGTTGTGATATGCGCGGCAGTAATAAAAAGCAAGCCGCCTATTGGCTGAATAGTATCGGTGCTGGTTTGCCCGTTGTAAGTGCTGGTACTGGATGCTGTATAACCCGAACTCCAGCGCCCCCAAACAACACCTTCTCCAGCATCCACGCCATCACGAACCAGCGTTGCGGCACCCAATTTGAATATGGTGGTATTTGTATACATCGGGTCACTGAACGTGCTTTTCCAACCAACCACGTTGCCATCTGTATCCAAGTAGGCGGAAAAATGTTGCTGATCGGTTACATCAAAGTAATTTTGCCCATACGGCGGACTAGTAACGCCGTTTGAAACATAGGACACCAGCCTTACCGCAGAACCGCCGCTACCAATCGGTGCAAGCGTTCCAGGGATCGTATCACCACCAATGGTTGAACCACTTGAATCGGTGTTGGTGGTGAAGTTATTGCCCGAGGTATCCTTTATCGGAATAATCGGTGTCTGCTCTGCCACGGGCCGAGGAGAATTTGTATCAGCCGTTTTTTCTGGTTCTTTTTGTTGCTCTGAGCCCCCACCATTGGGTGCGTTATTGCCCCCCTGCCCTTGACCACCAGCGCCAGTTCCGGAATTAAAGGGGAAGTTAGGTACGAATCGTGGCTCTTGCCCAGGAGGCGCCAGCGCGGTCTGGCCTGGACCGGTGACAATGGTCTTGCCGCCACTGGTCAAGCTGTGGCCGCCAAACAGGGTGCGCACCGCCGTGCCTATCGCATCGTTGTGCCCTACGTCAGCACCAGAACCGCGAATACCAATGGTGGAAGTGGCTGTCTGTATCTTGTAGTTGTCTTTGTGTTTCTTGCCAATCAGACCGGTGACAGAGCGCAGGCTGCCTTTGATCAGGGAAAACACGCCTTTTTCGCTGCCGTCTTCCTTGCCGTTGAACTGGAAGGTATCTACCTTGAATTGCGTGTCAGGACGCACGGCAAAAAAACCGCCGTCTTCCATCTTGATCTGGGCAAAACCATTGCCAGAACTGGATACCGTTTCGCCTTCGTCAATCGCACCGCCTTTTTGTGCAAGCCTTGACTTGCCTGCAGTGTCTATCACCTGCACTTCGCCATTCACAAACTGGAACTTGCCAGCTACCGCAAACACCGACCCGGAAAAAGTAATGGAAAGTGCCGTGAGCAACGCAACACTTAGAGGTTTTACGTAGTGAACGGTTGTTTTTATCATTTTAAATCCTTGAAACTTTAGCGGAAGTCCCAGCGTACCGTCACCGAAGCATCCGTACGGTCGTAATCATAAATCACGATATTGGAGTTGTTCTTGCTCCAGGAAACCTGCGGGCGAACCGACCACTGGTCAGCCACCTTCCAATTCAACCCGGCACTGGCATCCAGCAGCCAGTCTTCGCGGGTATTGAGGAACGCCGCATTAAGCCGGTCATAATCGCCATACTGTACACCTGCGCTGCCGAACACCGCCAAGTCGTCGCGCAAGCTATGCTGTGCTGCGACCCGGACACCCCTCAGATCCTTGCTGCCATCTGCGCGAGTGCGATGCTCGGATTCATGCCCGGCATACACAGTGGTTGCGAGCAGCGTTTTACCTTCCGGATCAAGAGCATACAGCCAACCAATACCAGCAATGGTTTGATCATTATCTTCCGGCTGGGAGCCCACAGGTACATAGCGGGTCAAGTTGTAAGCGCCGAACAGGCTGATTTGGAACCGTGGATTAACCGTATACTGGTACTGGCCAGTCACGCCAGTGGTGTCGCGATTGGGATCACCAGCAAGATAGAAGCGGCTTTTTTGCAACGACACGGTAAAGTTATTGTCATCATCGCCGTAGCGCAAACCGGCGTGACCAGCAATGGTGCCATTATGAAACGCAGCAGCATCAGGGCTGTTCCGTTTCTTGACATCCGCCCCCACAAAGAGCCTCAAGCTAGGGGTGAGGCTATGAGTATATTCACCGCCACCCGCAACCGCACCGTAGAGACTGGAAGTTTCCAGGTTATTCGGAGCCAGGTTCACCTGGATGCCACCCAAGCCAGGAACTGTAATCAGTCCCTGACTGGTAGAGCCGTTCACATTGCTGTCATGACCAAAAGTCGCTTCTGCGTAGGCGGTCCAGCGATTCGCCTTGGCCGCGCTACGCGCCTCTATCGCATCCAGATATTTTTGCGCGGTATTCTTGGCGAGCTCGGGAGGATTTTCGCTCAACACGATTTCAAACTGCTCACGCGCCGCGGTATCGCTTTTCAAGGCGAAATAGGCGCGTCCCAAATCCATACGCGCACCGGCAAACTTGGGATTGACCGACAACACACGATCAAAAATCAGGATTGCTTTTTCTGGTTGTCCGCTATCCAGCGCAGCAACCGCCAGCAAGTAGTCGAAATCCTGATCCCCCGCCTGTTCGAATTCGAATGGTGCCAAGGCCGCATAGGCTTCTGCGGGCTTGCCAGCCTCGATCAGGCTCTTGGCGGCCCCCAGGTCAGCAGAGGCTGCCAACACTGCCTGACTACCCATCAACGCACACATCAGCAAAGCGATTTTTGTCAGTTTCATTTATTGTTCCCTTGAAGCGGTTGATTCGTAAAGTATTACATTCCCCGTAATCGTAACAGGATTTTAAGCAGCAGGTAAGTACCTATTTAGCCTCGCGAGCGCGTCTGGCTTGCCTAAGAGCTGCATGACGGCATCAATGGAAGGCGACTGCGCACCGCCCGTAAGCATGACTCTAAGCGGCATGGCGACCTTGGGGAACTTAAACCCGTTGGATTTCACCACTTGCTCTATGCAGGCATGCAGCGTTTCTTGCGTCCATTCAGACTGTTGTAATTGCGCAACAAGCGCTTGCAGCGGCGCCACCACATCGGCCGTAACATGCTTTTCCAGCAGTTCCGCCGCCGGCTCAACCGGCTGATAAAAATAGGCTATGGATTCCGCCAGTTCATTCAGAGTTGCCGCCCTGTCCTTGTACAACCCGACCACTCCCGCAAGATCGGCGCCACCGCGGATTGAAATACCAAGAGCCGCAAGCCGCTTTTCGATATCTGCGGCCAATTCGGCATTGTCAGATTGCTTGATGTAGTGCGCGTTCAGCCAATTCAGTTTTTCGGTGTTGAATTGCGCAGCAGATGGGGTGATATGGTCAAGATCAAACCATTCACAGAATTGCTCCATGCTGAAGATTTCATCATCGCCATGGCTCCAGCCCAGGCGCGCCAGGTAGTTGAGCACCGCCTGCGGCAGATAACCATCCTCGTCATATTGCATCACGCTCACAGCGCCATGGCGCTTGGACAGTTTCTGCCCGTCATCCCCCAGAATCATGGACAGGTGGGCATATTGTGGAATGGTCGCACCCAGCGCGTGCAGCAAATTGATCTGGCGCGGCGTGTTGTTGACGTGGTCATCTCCGCGGATCACCTGGGTGATGCCCATGTCATGGTCATCCACCACCACGCAGAAATTATAGGTGGGCGTGCCATCGGCACGGGCGATAATCAGGTCGTCCAGCTCCTGGTTGGAAATCGCAATACGGCCCTTGACCAGGTCGTCCCAGGCAACAACGCCGTCAGTCGGGTTTTTGAAGCGGATCACCGGCGGCACGCCTGCCGGCGGCTCTGGCAGCACCTTCCCCGGCTCCGGCCTCCAGCGGCCGTCATAACGCGGCTTCAGGTTGGCCGCCATCTGGCTTTCGCGCATGGCATCCAATTCTTCGCGACTACAGTAACAACGATAAGCTTTGCCTTCGTCCAGCAGTTTCTGGATGACTTCTTTATAACGCTCCATGCGCTGCATCTGGTAGAACGGGCCTTCGTCGTAATCCAGCCCCAGCCATTGCATGCCATCCAGGATGGCCTGTACGGCCTCGGGTGTAGAACGTTCCACATCGGTGTCTTCAATCCGCAGGATGAATGTGCCGCCGTGTTTGCGGGCATACGCCCATGAAAACAGTGCGGTGCGTGCGCCGCCAATATGGAGAAAACCGGTAGGGCTAGGAGCAAATCGGGTGCGGACGGTCATGAAAGTCTTTCGCAAAAACAAAAACCGGCATAGGCCGGTTTTTGTAATATGTTTTGGTGGGCGATACTGGGATCGAACCAGTGACCCCTGCCGTGTGAATGTTAAAAAGGGGCCTAGTAATTACGCGGCTAGCAGCAATTTTAGCATAATTATGGGGACAAAACGGGGACAGCCTATCCCTTAAGCCACGCCAAGTTTATTAAAAATGGTTACCTCATGTTGCTGCATCCTTTCTACAAGCTCATCCGCCGTTGGATTGTAGTATCTGGCCAGAGTATTGAGATCCCGCCAGCCGCCGACCTTGGCCAACTGGCGGATATCGTAGACTTTGGCCAGTCTACTTGTGGCCTCATGCCTCAGGTCGTGGAAGTGCAGGTTGGCCAGCATCCTGGCCAGGGGCGTTTCGTCGACATCCCTGCATTCCACCTCGTAGGATTTTCGCGCACGCTCTACGGCGCGCGTAAAGGCCTTTTTTACCGCATCTGCGGTGGTAGGGAATACCTTACCTCCGATGTCACGCGGCAAAGCCTCCAGTATCTCCAGGGCGCGTTTTGAGAGAGGGACATCCCGGCTGACGGGTGCATCTTCCCCCTTGCCGATTTTGGTACCCGACTAATCAAGGTATGGTTCCCGGTAGATATTTGAAACCCACTCCCAGGTCCCATCCTCTTTTCTGATCCTGGAGCGGCGCAGGTATCTAGATCGCTCCAAGTCCCTTAAAATTCTGGCCATTCTCAGTTCCCCAAGGTCAAACTGTTCCCTCAACCAAGTTACGCTTAGAGCCCAACTGGGCGGCAGTGAGAGCAGAAAAACCAACATCCCCTTACTGTCCAGAGGGATCGACTTGTCCTGGAGCATCGATCTCGGCAAAACCTCATAAGGTGAGCTCGGCGGGGTTTTTATAATGCTCACGCCACACCCCCTAGCATTTCCATTTTCCTAGGCCTGCCACGGCTACGCTTGGCCGGTGCGGGCGGCATTTCTGAAGAATTCAGAAACGGCTGGACGTGACAGATGGTGGTCGTGCCAGTTTGAAACTGTCTAACCCATCCCTTCACAAAGTCGGGATCCCAGAGCAGTCTGCTTGATCCCGGCAGGCGGATCGGGGGAGGTACCGCTCCAGGATTCCTCCGGAGGTCGCTGTAGAGCGATGTCTTATGTTTCTTTAGAAAGCTGGCCAGTTCGTCGACGCCCCAGAGAGTCGACTGAATGTTTTCATTCATGATTCCTCCAACAGATTCAGTTGGAGCTTGGCTGGCGAGGCCAGTGCGCCGCTGCCTGACGATGGCGGCGCCCTTAACGATGGATCCGTAATCAGCAAATCCCCTGCAGCTCGATATTTGGGGAAGTGCATCGATGCTTAACTTTTTACGCGTCTAGCTAACGCACGCCAATAATAATATACAAAACAATGATGTAGGGTGAGAATGTGAAAATAGTTTCTCACCTTTCACGGGGACAAAACGGGGACACTTGGGGAGAAATTTAGTGCTAAACCATGCTAAATGCTGCTAGATTCTGCAAAAGAAAAAACCGGCTAAGTGCCGGTTTATCTTAGTGTATTTCTGGTGGGCGATACTGGGATCGAACCAGTGACCCCTGCCGTGTGAATCCTGTAGATTAAACCCTTGAAAATAAGTAGTGACGCGGGTTTTTGAATTTGTGTATTATTTATCAGCACAAAATCAGCACGCGCTGTTTTTTTAAGGGGATGGCGATGGCAACAATCAGGCAAACAGTTCATGGTACTTGGCAGGCTCAAATACGTCGCAAAGGGTATCCCTCCCAGACTCGCACGTTCGATAAAAAAACTGACGCGGAAATCTGGGCTCGTGATGTTGAGCGTGACATAGATCGCGGTGAATTTAAAGATAGGCGCACCGCGACTAACACTACACTCAAGCAAATCCTTGAGCACTACCGAGACAACAACCTGGAGAAGAACAAAGGGAAGGATGTTGACCTGGTGCGACTTAACATCCTTTTGGATTCGGATTTGGCTAAATACGGCATGGCGGCGCTTGGGCATGATGTGATCGAGGCCTGGTGCAATCGCTACACCAAGGAAAACAAGGTCAAAGGATCGACAATCAATCGCTATCTCAACCTTCTGTCCGCCGCCATCAATGTTGGCATCAAGAAAAAGCGGCTCAATATTGATAACCCAGTGAAACTTGTCGAGCGCCCTCCTGAGCCGGAGCACCGAGATCGTCGCTTGTTTGGCGAGGAAGAGCGGCGTCTTCTTGAAGCTTTGGCAGTTACTGAGCGCGAAGGTGGGCGTTTTACCGGCCCGCAAAATATCTGGCTACGGCCATTGGCTGAGTTTGCCCTGGAAACTGCCATGCGCCGATCAGAACTGCTTGGGCTTGAATGGCAGTATGTGGATAAGGCCAGGGGCATCGCGCACATACCCGACACAAAAATAGGCAAAGGGGAAGAGGCACCAGTCAGCCGTGATGTGCCACTTTCGAAACGCGCACTAGAGCTTTTAGAGGCGTTGCCACGTGATATTGGGGGTAAGATATTCCCAACCACCGCCGATGCGGTTAAAAAGGGTTTTAGCCGTGCCGTTGACCGCGCTAGGAAGGTCTACGAGACCGAGTGCAAAAAAGCCAATGAGACGCCGCTTGCGAAAATGCTTGTTGATCTGCATTTTCACGACCTACGACACGAGGCTACCAGCCGACTGGCAAAGGTCTATGACATTCGCCAGTTGGCCAAGGTTGGAGGATGGCGGGATTTGAATACGTTAGCCAGGTATTACAACCCAACTGCTGATGAGTTGGTGGAGCGACTACGAAAACACGAAAGCAGTCGATTAGGTTAAGCGTGAGCGTGGTTCTCCGGCTCAACGGATAATCGCATGCCCACGGATTTTAGCACCGCAAGCAAGGTTTTGAGGGTGGGATTGCCCTTGGGGGATAGTGATCGGTAAAGTGCTTCCCGGCTGATCCCCGCCTGCGAAGCAACGGCACCAAGACCACCATAGGCTTCTGCAACCGCACGCAAGGCAAGCAGCCCTGCTGCCCTATTGTCGGGGTCGTCCAGTTCTTCCATTGCGGCCTTAAGGTAAGCAATGGCAAGTTCGCGATCCGCTCGCAGCTCCTCGATTTCGGCCTCATGATGAGAGACCGATGCTCTATCTAGATTTTTCATGAGTTTCTCCGTTTCCAATCCTGCAAATAAGCCTTTGCTTGCTTTATGTCCTCGTCTTGAGAGCTTTTGTTGCCACCGCATAGCAACAGCACCAAGGATTGGCCGTGCCTAGCACAATAAAGCCTATACCCGGCTCCAACGTCTATGCGCAATTCAAGAACACCATCGCCGACCGGCTTGCAATCACCAAAGACTCCTGCCTCTAAGCGCCGAATGCGAGTACGTGCTGAAGCTTGGGCAATTTTGTCGCGCATCGAAGATAGCCATTCCGATATTGGCACGCGGCCATCGGTTCGTTGGTATCGGCGGACTTCAATCATGGCGTCATTGTAACTTATAAACTACAAGAATCAAAGGAATTTCGCTTTTCCGTATCACATAATTTTGATTCTTGTGCTGTTGAATAAAGCCAGTAAAGCAGTGTTATTCGGAACTGATGAGTCATCGACTTTGATTTAGCATGACCATTCCTGATTACTTGAGGAATTGACTCATGACCAACATCATTCAGCAGCTTATCCAACGTCAAATTCAGACTTCCTTGGGATGCTCACTCCCTGATAGGGGGTTCCCGTGGGAGAACGTTCTTTGTTTCCATCAAGATTTTTTGGCAGAAGTAATTCCAGCCCTTTTTCTGATTGGCTTGGTGGTGGCGATTGTTACATACGCAACAGCACTGAGACAAGGCGGCTTGTTAATGTGTCTGACGGTAATGACGTACCCCGCAGAGTTGACGCTGCTCGATCTGCCAGTGTTTGGTGCAGTTGTCGGCATCTCACGTTCCACCTCGGAATAATCGAGCGTGGTGTCTTTGGCATTGCTCTTTGTCAGTGCCCTGGCAAGCTCCTTGAGCGTTGCCATGTGGTCAAAGCCAGCAAGAGGGTCTTTTGGGTCGAGGATCTGCGTGTTAGCGTAGTTGTTCAGGAAGTCGCGCACGTCCAAGAATCTGTCGCCTGTGGTGCGAACTTGCTCGCGCAGCACCACAACTGGGCTTGCAGGATTGGCTTTTGTAATTTTCTCGGCGATTTTGTCGGCAAGTGACACCATGCTCGGCGTTGCCTCGATGTCGTGCTCAGCAGCGGCACGTTCAATCTGATTTTTGATCTGATGTTCGCTGCAGTACAGCTCGCACACATCCCTGTGGCGCGACATGGCGACGTAGCCAAGCTCCTTGTCGAGCATGGCTCCAGCGGCATAGAAAAACGCCCGGTCACGCGTGTGTGAGAAGAGAGCCAGTTGCTTGCACGCTCCGCCGCGTGCTCTTGCGACACTTTTGCGTCGAGGAATTCGACTACCAACCTCGCGAGCGTGGGAGCAATCTCGTTCGCTATTTGGCTCACGGTAATATTTTGCCCACTGGAGGATGGTGAAGTAGTGGTTATGCCGCTCATGCTGCCTCCGCCATCATGACCAGTCTGTTCATTGTTTTGTCCAAACCATCTAGCCTCGCCGTCAGCCGAGCTTCAAGCCCGGCCAGGCGATCTATCTCAGACTGATCTTTCAAATGCTCAAAAACGATTTGGCGCAGGTAGTCTGCAACGGACTGATTTTTGCGATTTGCCAGCATCGCAACCTGATCGGCCACGCGCTCAGGCAATCTGACACTGACTGGACGTGATGTTTGTTGTGCCATCGTGCTCTCCTTGAAAATCCACAGGAATTCCCTGTTGATTCCATTATTAGCTCAGCGCAACGGCGGTGGTCAATCGGTATTTATCACGTAGAATCGCGTTTATTTTCAGTATGATATACACGATACAAACAAAATCTGATTACACTTTCACAGCGATATAAACGAAACATCAATCCAGAGTGGGCGTCTGTGAATATTCTTTGTAATCAGTGAGTCCGCATCCATGTATTAATCATGATAATTTCGATTACGAAACATTTTTCTTGATACGCACATGTGCGTAGCGAAAAAGACACAGTAAGCGATACGTACTAGACAGCAAGCCTAATCTGAATACATGAATAAAAAGAAATCCATAGAACCCCAGGCCGGGTGAGGATCGCTCAAAATACAAAGCAGTTCCAAAGGATGCATCAATCATGCATGCGAGATGATTTCATTCGCGCCCATTTGCTCGGAATGCGTATCGATGAAGTAACGGAGCAGATGACGCACGCAATCCAACTATTGCTTAGCCTGTCGGCAAAGTCTCGCTAAAAGGCGAGACGCCCGGCGTGCCACCAAAGGTGCGTCGGGTGTGAGAAAAACAAAGGTGAAGCCAAGGCGAAGACGAAGGCGAGCCGCTTGGATCAGCTTGGCTGATCCAAGCGGGGAGGCAAAGCCAATCCTGAAAGTGCCAACGCACAAACCACTTGAACCCCACCAACGAAACGGCAAGGCTAAAAACCGCAACCACCCCGACATGTCGAATTCGACATGTCTTGGACACCTTTCGCGCAAGTCGAAAAAGTGTCATATTCGACGCGTTAACGACTTCTATTTGGGGTTTGAAATGGATGAGGAGAGCATGAAAACGAAAATTGAATGTGCATCAAGCGAATCTGAGCTTGATAGCATCGTATTGAGTATGCCGTCTGAGATGAGAACCCAGCTCAGTATCACCATTGATAATAAGAGGCGAAGACTGCGTGAAAAGAAGCAGCAGCTACAGAATCCAGAGCCGTCTGCTTCATTGCAAACGAATGAGGTCGATGAGGTCGATGACTTGGCCACCGCATCTCCGGAAGAAACTCCATCAAAGCCAAAAAAGATGGGGATGTAATGTGGCGTTAGGATGTTGCCTGTGAGGCCGAGGTCTGCCCACGCTGTTTTCGTATCTTTTCCAGCACTGCGGTTCCAACCGAAAACGACTTCTCATCTATAACCACGTCCTGGGTTTGGTGGGTGCGGTGCTTGGCATTCGCGATTTCTCGCTCGCGCTGCATCCGCACCTTAGCGCCCCGTTCGATTAACTTTTCCTCAGAGAGAATCGACAGGTATTTTTCCACCACGTTGATTGGATATTGCACTAAATCTTTCGTATTTCCAGACCGTTCGCCCATCCGAATAGATTCTTCGACCAGTTTCCTGCGAGCGGTTTCCTGTTCGCTTCTCGATAAACCAAGTTCCCATTCCCAACTCTGCGGCACAACGAAGTCTTTTACTTCTCCGTCGCCAGTTGACCTTTTTATGGTTGTGCCTGGTTCGATCATGATCCCATTCACCCTGTATGCATCTCGATTTTTGTAGAACCATCCAGCCTTGTTGTCAGTCCTCTTGTGCCAATATATTGCCTGACATAAAAATAGAGCTGCTGTAGCCCCTAAAGCTCGGGCCAGCGCTGGTCTAAATGCAACTACGTCCTTGGGGTCTAATAGATCGGCGACCAGGCGATGGATTTCGATGTTGCTAAGCTCGCTCATAATTCTGACCACCTATCGCGATGCAGCAGCAGAAGTTGAGGATTGACGTCGGCGCTCCATCGCCGACCTGGTTGTGCCCTTGGGGCGGCCCCGATTATTTCCTGACGGCTCTTGTGGTTGGGGTAGCCCATCGAATGCGCCGTGCTGCCGTAACCATTCCATGGTCACAGTTTTATTCCATAGCTTCCGCCGAGAGCCGGGGAGGGAGAAGTGCGGGGGTAAGGACTTGGGGTTGCGGTGAATGTCGCTGTAGACGCTGGCAACACTCTTGTGGAGTAGTTTTGCGATTTCCTCGATGGTCAGGAAATCAAGGCTCTGTTCATGTTGGTTTTGCATGGCATCGTCCCAATGGAACCCAGCCCGCGCTTGAATAGCGAGCAAGGGTAATCAGGGCATGGACGATGCAGTTGTCGCGGCGGGTGGTTGGCCCGCTGGCCATGGATGGCCGTCCCGGTTTTTAGGTCTCTAAATTACTTCCCCCGGACGCGGTAAGCGTGATATGCCTTGGCTCGGACTGATCCCATTGCAGGGCGCGTCGCAACATGCTCCGTGCGCCCTTATGCACGGCAACGACTCGCCTTCAGATGGACTTGGCCCCCGCTACCCCTTGGTTTCAGGCTTTTTGATAATCAATCTCCAGCCAGGATAGTTTGGCAAGCACAATCAACGGCTCACGAGTTGATTATGTATGAGCGGGTTTTCATTCGTCAAGCAGATTGCTGCATTGGTCAGCACAATTTCAGCACAATCATTGTGCTGAAACATGCAAAATGGTGCAAAGTAACGCAAAAGAAAAAACCGGCTAAGTGACGGTTTATCTTGGTGTATTACTGGTGGGCGGTACTGGGATCGAACCAGTGACCCCTGCCGTGTGAAGGCAGTGCTCTACCGCTGAGCTAACCGCCCAAGAAGGCCGGCATTTAACCACAACCACTTTCTTTAGTCAATGCGGATAACACCGTCCGGCCAACTGTCATGACCATATCACGCCAGTTGCGCCCATAAATCATGCTGATCGGAGTCAGTAATCAGCACCTCGACAAAGTCACCAACCTGTAGTTGATCACCGTCGGCAATATAGACCAACCCGTCAATCTCGGGTGCATCGGCATAACTGCGCGCCACCGCGCCCTCTTCCGTCACTTCATCCACCAGCACCGTCATGGTGCGGTCTATATGCCTGGCCAGCCTTGCTGCGCTGATGTCGGCCTGGGTTTCCATGAAGATGGCCTGGCGCTCTTGCCGCACGGCTTCCGGCAATGCACCCGGCAACTCGTTGGCCGCAGCGCCTTCCACTGGCGAATAGGCAAAGCAGCCGACTCGGTCCAATTGCGCTTCTTCCAGGAAATCCAGCAGCATCTGGAAGTCTTCGTCAGTTTCCCCCGGGAAACCTGCGATAAACGTGCTGCGAATGACAATGTCCGGGCAAATCTCACGCCAGCCGCGAATACGTTCCAGCGTATTTTCAATGTTGCCGGGGCGGCGCATGGCCTTGAGGATCGCCGGGCTGGCATGCTGAAACGGAATGTCCAGATAGGGCAAAATCCTCCCCTCCGCCATCAGCGGAATGACTTCATCCACATGCGGGTACGGGTAGACATAATGCAGCCGTACCCAAGCCCCCAATTCACCGAGGGCGGATGCCAGTTCGGTCATGCGCGTCTTGAGCGGCCGACCATTCCAGAAGCCGGTCCGGTACTTTACATCCACGCCGTAAGCGCTGGTGTCTTGGGAGATCACCAGCAGTTCCTTGACGCCGGCTTCCACCAGACGCTCCGCCTCGCTCATCACCTCCCCCACCGGACGACTGACCAGATCGCCGCGCAAGGACGGGATGATGCAGAAACTGCAGCGGTGGTTACAGCCTTCGGAAATTTTCAGATAGGCGTAATGATCCGGTGTCAGCCTGACACCCTGCGGCGGAATCAGGTCGGTATACGGGTCATGCAGTTTGGGCAAATGCGCATGCACCGCCTCCATCACTTCATCCAGGGCATGAGGGCCGGTCACGGCAAGCACACTGGGATGGGCATCCCGAACCACGCTGCCTTTGGCGCCCAGACAGCCGGTGACAATAACCTTGCCGTTCTCCGTCAGCGCTTCGCCGATGGCATCCAGCGATTCTTCTACCGCAGCATCAATAAAACCACAGGTATTAACCACCACCAGGTCGGCATCCTGATAGCTGCCGGAAATTTCGTAACCTTCGGCACGGAGTTGGGTCAGGATACGCTCGGCATCGGAAGATGCCTTGGGGCAGCCTAAAGAAACGAAACCGACTTGGGGAAGCGCTTTACTCATGCTAATCTGACTTTCATGTATATCGTTGCAATTACCTGGCTGTACGTCGCACTGATGATAGCGGTCACCGAACGCAGCGTGCCTGGCGCACTGCTGAGCTTTACCTTTTACGGGCTATTGCCCTGCGCATTGCTGTTATGGATTGTTGGCACGCCGCAGCGCAAACGCAACAAGCTAGCCAAGATTGCCCAGCAGGACCCTGGTCAGCCAGATAGTACTGATCCCAAGGCTGATTAACACCACCTGTTGTATCGTTGCGTGAATTTCCGGGCGCTTGTGCAGGCCGGGGATCAAGTCGGCAACCGCGACATAAATCATGCTGGATGCGGCCAGGCCCAGCACATAAGGAACCCATTCCTGCATCATACCCAGCGCGTAATAAGCCAGTACCCCGCCAACCAGCGTGGCAACGCTGGACAGCAAGTTAAGCGTGATCGCCTGTTTGCGGTTGTAGCCCGAGTGCAGCAGGATGAGGAAATCCCCGACTTCCTGCGGGATTTCATGGGCGATAATTGCCAGAGCGGTCACCACCCCAAGGTTAAAATCCGCCAGGAATGCCGCCGCGATCAGAATCCCGTCAACAAAGTTGTGGAACGTATCACCGATGGTGATCATCAAGCCGCTTCTGCCGTGATCGTGCTGGTGCACATGAGCATGCGCTTGGGCGTGCTCATGCTCCGGCGCGTGCGCCTCGCACTCTTCAACGTGACAATGGCGCCACAGCACCAGTTTTTCCAGCACGAAAAACACCAGGATGCCAACCAGGATCGTGGCCGCCATGCTCTGTGGGGAGGCCGCGCCACTGAAGGCTTCGGGGATAATGTCCAGGAACGCTGCGCCCAATAAGGCACCAATCGCGTAACTGACCAGCACCGGCACCCAGGAGGTACGGGCATTCAATGCAACAATCGCCGCAGCGGCAATACTGATAATGCCACCGAGAAAACTGGCGAAGATAATGGCGGTCAAGGTATTCATTCTTATCAGTATATCAGCCGTGTCAAGCCTGGCTGCCCTTCAGCCAGATCATGGTCGCCATGCGCCCCGTCCGCCCATCCCTGCGGTAAGAGAAAAAACGTTGCGGGTCGCTGAAAGTGCAGAACTGGCCGCCGAAGACCTGATGAACGCCCAGTGCCGATAGCCGCTGGCGGGCCAGGCCGTACATATCGGCAAGGTATTTTTCGGCACGAGGCGTAAAAGCCGTGGCGGCAACCGGGCTGTGCTGGATAAAAGCATCGCGGACTTCCATGCCCACTTCAAACGCCGACGGGCCGATGGCTGGCCCTAACCAGGCCATTAACTGCCCAGGCGCCACGTCCATGGCGTCAACCGTAGCCTCGATCACGCCTGCCGCCAGCCCGCGCCAGCCCGCATGTGCTGCCGCAACCACCGTCCCGGCCTGATCGCACAGCAACACCGGCAGGCAATCTGCCGTCATCACGGCGCATACCGCGTTTGCAGTACGCGCCACACATGCATCGGCCGCAGGATGGCAGCTTGTTTGTTCAGCCTGGACGACACGGGTACCGTGCACCTGCTCCAGCCAGATAGGTTCACTGGGAAGCAACTCAGCCAAACTCTGCCGATTCTTTTCCACGAGCAAAGGTATATCCCCTACATGGCTGCCCAGATTGAGGCTGTCGAATGGTGCGGCACTACAGCCGCCCTGCCGCGTGGTCTGCAAAACCTGCACATTGGCTGGCGCGGGCCAGTCGGGAACAATGAAGTTTCGCCTCATGCCAGTGCGGAACTACTCTTCTTCCCAGTCATCGTCATCTTCGAAGTCATCAATGTCATAGGCTTGCGTTGGATCCCACCATACTTCGTTCTGGTTATCACCGGCCGACAGCACGGCAACCCGCGCGTCTTCCCGCAGTTGCGCCAGCAGCGCCTTCATGTCGGCAGGCAGTTCCGATTGCCACTGCATGGCCTCCCCGGTCTCAGGATGAATCAGCCCCAGCCGCGCCGCGTGCAGCGCCTGCCGGCCAAAGTTATTAACTGCGCTGGCCAACGCTTCAGTCAAGCGCATACCCGGCTGATTCATCTTGTGGCCATACACCGGGTCACCAACCAAAGGTGCCTTGATGGATTGCATGTGCACCCGTATCTGGTGGGTTCGTCCGGTTTCCAGCAGGCATCGCACGTAGCTGTGATGGGAAAAGGTTTCCAGCGCTTCGTAATGGGTAATGGCCGTTTTTCCGAAATGTTTGACCACCGCCATTTTGGTGCGGTCGTGCGGATTGCGGCCGATCAAGGTATTGACCGTCCCTTTGCCATGCACCACGCCCCAGACGATGGCGCGATACTCGCGTTTCACCGTCCTGGCCTGCAGTTGCCTGACCAGGCTGGTTTGTGCCGGAATGGTTTTGGCCACGACAAGCAAGCCGCTGGTTTCCTTGTCCAGCCGGTGCACAATGCCGGCACGCGGGACAGCCTCTATCGCCGGGTAATGATGCAGCAGCGCATTCAGCAAGGTCCCTTGCCAGTTTCCGGCTGCAGGATGTACCACCAAGCCGGCGGGCTTGTCGATGACCAGGATATGGGCATCTTCGTAAACGATGTTGAGCGGAATATCCTCCGGCTTGAAAGCCGATTCTTCCGGAGATGGCTGCGGGGTCACCATGATTTGCTCGCCGCCCCACACCTTGTGCTTGGTATCAACCACCTGCCCGGCCAGAGTGACGTTGCCATCCTTGATCCAGGACTGTATCCGGCTGCGGGAATAAGCCGGCAACAGTTTGGCCAGCGCCTGATCCAGCCGCAAACCTGCGTGTTCCGGCGCTATCGTCAGGGTATATTGTTCCGGGGATTGTGCAATTTGAGGCATTAAAAAGCCGTTCAGTTATAATTCGGGGGAAACACCATCCACAATTGTACCGATGAAAGCTGCATCCATGAAATTTAGCCTCCGGTTTACGCCATTTATTATTTCGATTTTGCTGGTGAGCCTGCTGTCAGGCTGCGCTATTTTTGGCGATCCAACGGAAATCGACGAAACCAAGGGCTGGGGAGTACAGAAAATCTTCGCCGCAGCCGAAGAAAGAATGCGTGATCGTGATTACGACAAGGCAATCAAATACTTCCAGATCATCGAATCGCGTTTTCCGCATGGCAAATATGCCATTCAGGCACAACTCGAAATTGCTTATGCCTATTACAAGAAACAGGACCCGGCACCCGCCATTGCCGCTGCCGATCGCTTTATCAAGCTTCACCCGCACCATCCCAACGTGGACTACGCCTACTACCTCAAGGGCTTGGCGACATTCAACGAGCGCGGCATTGTTGAAAAACTGACCGAACAGGAAATCAGCGACCGCGACCCTAAAACCTTGCGCGATTCATTCGCCTCATTCAAGGAACTGATCACGCGATACCCGGACAGCAAATACGTCAAAGATGCCACCCAGCGCATGGGTTATCTGGTGAACACCCTGGCGGAACATGAGTTGCATGTCGCGCGCTATTACATGAAGCGCAACGCATGGCTGGCTGCGGTCAACCGCTGCAAATACGTGCTGGAAAAATATCCAGAGTCGCCATCGCAGGAAGAGGCACTGGTGATCATGATAAGCGCGTATGACCTGATGGGGCTGGACGATTACAAGCAGGACACCTTGCGCGTCCTAAAAACCAACTTCCCGCAAAGCCGTTTCAACACTGCCGGAGTGCCTCAGGATCAAAAGGTGTGGTGGAAATTCTGGGAAGGTCTCCTCGGCAACAAATAATCCGTTTGGCCGTATTCAGATTTCAAACCGGTGTTCTGCGGTAAGCAGTTTGGCAAACTCTTCCGCAACGACTGGTTTGCTGAACAGGAACCCCTGGATTTCATCGCACCCTTCAGCGCGCAGGAAATCGAGCTGCTCGCGCGTCTCCACCCCTTCCGCAATAACCTTCAAGCCCAGGCTCTTACCCATACCGATAATGGCACGGGTAATCGTGGCGTCGTCCGTGTCCCCCGGCAGGCCGCGGACGAATGACTGGTCCACCTTCAGCTTGTAGATCGGGAAGCGTTTCAGGTACGACAGCGACGAATAACCGGTGCCAAAATCATCCAGCGAAGTTTTTACCCCGAGTTTGTCCATCTCGCGCAACATCTCAACCACCTGGTCAGCATTGTTCATCACCATGCTCTCCGTGATTTCCAGTTCCAGGAACTGGTTGGAAAGGTCATGCTGCATCAGCACTGAAGACACTTCATCCGCCAGTGACGGGTGGAATTGCTGTGCCGCAAGATTGACGGCCAGTTTGACAATAGGCAACCCTCGCGTCTGCCAGGCCTTGTTCTGCGCCACCGCCTGATCCATCACCCAGCGCCCGATCGGAACCACCAGCCCGGTTTCTTCGGCCAAGGGAATGAATTGCCCCGGCGACACCGTGCCCAATTCCGGATGCTGCCAGCGTATCAGCACCTCCGCCCCGGTCATCTCACCGGTATGAATATCCACTTGCGGCTGGTAGTGCAGCAGCAGTTCCTTGCGATCCAGCGCACGCCGCAGGCTGCTTTCCATGGCCAGCTTGTCCAGCGAACGTTCATTCATGTCGTTGGAATAAAACAAGTACTTGTTGCGTCCCTGATCCTTGGCACGATACATCGCGATATCCGCATACTTGATCAGGTCATCCACATCCACACCATCGCTCGGGTAAACGCTGATGCCGATACTGGCGGAAATCGACAGGTCGTGGCCATCGATCAGGAACGGTGTAGCGAACGTCGCCAGCATTTTCTTGGCAACCACGGCAGCATCTTCCTGCGCCTTGATATCAAACAAGCCGACGACAAACTCATCGCCCCCCAGCCGCGCCACCACGTCGGACGAGCGCAGGCAGCTTTTCAGCCGGGCCGAGACCCGGCGGATCAACTCATCACCGGCGCCGTGCCCCAGGGTATCGTTCACATACTTGAAACGGTCCAGATCGATGAACATGATGCCGCCAGCGACATCATCGCGGCGCGCCAGCACCAGTGTTTGCTTGATCAGGCTATAAAACGTTGAACGATTGGGCAGTCCGGTCAGTGCGTCATAAAACGCCAGTTGGCGGATGCGCTCCTCGGCCGCCATATGGCCACTGATATCGGAAAAGGTGGAAAAATAGTGGGTAACCTTGCCATCAGCGCCTTTGACCGCGCTGATATTGACCCACGCGGGAAACACTTTACCGTCCTTGCGGCGATTCCAGATCTCGCCTTGCCAATGACCGCGCTGCTTGAGGGCGGACCAGAGTTCTTCGAAAAAAATCTGGTCATGCCGCCCGGAGCCGATAACGCGAGGGGTCTTACCGACGACATCACTCAACTCGTATTGCGTGATCTCGGTGAACGCATGATTGACGGCGACGATTTCTTCCTTGGCATTGGTTACCACAATGCCTTCGCCGCTGCTCTCGAAGATACCTCGATACAGCCTTAAATCCGCTTCGTTTTGGAGTGCTGCCGCTTGTTGATCGCTACTTTCCTGAGGTGTGGCGTTATCCATCTTCTCCCCTGAGCGTGTTGCGTGGTTGATGCCTGCTAGGGTAACGCACGCAGCAGCTTGTCAGCAAGGCGCATGGCTAATGAATCAGGTTTTATCGTCGAATGGATTGCTGCCCTGCTTGAACTGGATAAGCAATGGCGTCCCCGTCAACTCGAAAGCCGCACGAAAGCTTTTTTCCAGATAGCGTTTGTAGCTGGCAGGAATGGAACTCAGGTGCGTGCCGTGAATCACGATGATGGGCGGATTCTGCCCGCCCTGGTGTGCATAACGCAATTTGGGGCGAATACCGCCGGAAATCGGCGGCTGGTGCTGCTCGGTCACCGTCTGCAACACGCGCGTCAACTTGGGCGTGGACAGCTTGGCCATTGCCGCCGCATAGGCGGCATCCACGGATTTCAGCAACGGCGGCAAACCTTGCGCCTTCAAGGCAGATACGTAATGGAACTTGGCATAGGTCAGGAAATGCAGCTTGCGGTCGATGTCTTTCTTGACGTCCTCGCGTTTTTCTTCGCTCAACCCGTCCCACTTATTAACCGCCACCACCAGCGCCCGACCGGTTTCCAGCACGAATGCCGCCAGGCTGCCGTCCTGCTCAGTGATGGCATCCTGGGCATCCAGTACCAACACGACTACATTTGCGTCTTCGATCGCCTGCAGCGTCTTGATGACAGAAAATTTCTCAATCGCCTCAAATACCTTGCCGCGCCGACGAATGCCCGCCGTATCCACCAGCGTGTACTTCTTGCCGTTACGCTCAAAATCGATATTGATGGAATCACGCGTGGTACCAGGCAGGTTAAAGGCGATCACCCTCTCCTCGCCCAGCAAGGTATTGATCAATGTCGACTTGCCAACGTTCGGACGCCCAACAATGGCAATTTTAGGTACTCTTTCTTCGCTTTCTTCAACTTCAGGCTCCGGAGGAAAACCGGCCAGCGCCAGGCGCACCAGATCGCGTACACCTTCGCCATGCGCCGATGAAATGGCGTAAGGTTCGCCCAGCCCCAGCTCATGGAATTCGGCAACCACCACCGCGCGGTTCATGCCCTCACACTTGTTGACCACCAGAATCACCGGGCGCCGGCTACGGCGCAGCTTTTCGGCAATCACCTTGTCCTGCGGCGTCAACCCCTGCCGTCCATCCAGCATGAAAATGACCACGTCGGCCTCATCCACTGCCTGCAGGGTCTGCCGCGCCATTTCCACCAGAATACCGGTGTCCGCAGCGGGTTCGAAGCCGCCAGTATCGACCACCAGGTAGGGCTGGTCGCCCACTACGCCACGCCCATAGTGGCGATCCCGGGTCAAACCCGGAAAATCCGCCACCAGCGCATCACGCGTTTTGGTGAGTCGATTGAATAATGTGGATTTTCCGACGTTAGGTCGGCCAACAAGTACCAGGGTAGGAATCATTATTTGATCTTGATGGCATACAAACCGCCACCACGTGTTTGCGCCAGCACTACGCCGTCGCCCAGGTTCAGCAACTGCGTCATCACCGCGCTACTGTCCGTCTTGATACGTGCCACAAACGTACCGTCGTCACGCGACAAGGCGTGCACCCAGCCTTCAAGGTCACCCACCACGGCAAAACGCCCCATGCCCAGCGGGGCCGTGGTCTGCCGATACTGCAAATCACCCTGCCGCCAGTAGGTTTTGCCAGAGGCATAATCAACCGCATAGATCGTGCCTGAACTTTGGGTGACGTACACGATAGAACCATCCGACGTCAGCCCCTTGTAGCTCGAGATGTCGCGGTTCCACAACACTTGGCCAGAGGCACGCTCGATGCCGACGGTCCGGCCCTGAAAGGCCGCGGCATAAACATACCGGCCATCAAACACCGGCAGGCTGGTGATATCAGCGATACGCTCGATTTCCGTCGTGCCCTTGGGTAAGGCTACCGAAGCTTCCCAGATCACCTTGCCATCCGCAGTGTTGATAGCCACCAGCTTGCCGCCGGCAAAACCGACAAAAGCCACACCCTGGCCATCAATCACCACGCCCGCGCTGCTGCGTAGCGACAGAGTAGGCGTCACGCGCTCGTATACCCACTTGCGTTTGCCGTCAGCAGCATCAATACCG
Source organism: uncultured Methylophilaceae bacterium (assembly GCA_964511385.1). Taxonomy (GTDB): domain Bacteria; phylum Pseudomonadota; class Gammaproteobacteria; order Burkholderiales; family Methylophilaceae; genus CAILHX01. Next base: position 208,468 of record CAZEFE010000005.1, read on the forward strand.
TAAATCCGCGAATCGCCGCTACGTACCACCACCACGCCGCCAAATATCTGCGGTGCAGACAGTATTTCGCTGGCAACTTTTGATTTCCACAAGGTCTTGCCGGTGACCTGGTCGAATGCCAGCACCACGCCTTTGTTGGTACCCGCAAGCACCAGGTTTTCGCCTGCCCCCGCCCCACCGGAAATCCCCTCCCCGGCATTCACGCGCCATACGACCTGGCCAGTGGCTGGATCGATGCGGGTGATATCGCCGCTCTGGCTGGCCGTGTACACGGCGTTTTTATCCACTGCCGGCATGAAATCGTACTCCGGGGATGCGCCTACACTGGCGTGCCACAGAATTTTTGCTTCGCTGCTCGCCTGGATATCCTTGAGCGGCGTTGGCGGCTCATCGGACTCACGCCCGAACATGCGCTCCGAAATATCGGTTTTCAGGTCCGTCAGGCTGCTGCAGCCAGCCAGCATTATTGCCAGAAGCAGTATCCCGCGGCGCAGCACTTTGCCGGCCTCCAAACTAGCGGCCCAAGGCATCGAGCTTGTTCTCGGTGAATTTGCGGAAGCTGGCCTTGTCGTCCAGGTTTTTCAGGGCTTGCTCATAAGCCTGCTTGGCTTCTGCCTTTTTACCCTGGGCGGCGAGAATGTCGCCTTTCAGGTCGGCGACCAGCCCGGCAAAGCCTTGGTCATGTTGGGGTTCCAGCACTTTCAGCGCCGCATCATATTGCTTGTCTTCGAACTTGATGCCGGCCAGTTGCAGCGCTGCAATCGCCTTGATCGCGCCATCCTTGCCGTTGGCAATCACCCATTCCAGTTGCGCCGCAGCGCTCTTGCGATCATTTGCCTTGTAATTGGCATGGGCTGCCAGCAACGCAGCACGCGCGGCATAGGGTGTACGGGAGTACTGTTCGATGATCTGGGCCGAGGCCGAACGCACGGCCTTGATATTAGTGATGTCCAACTGTTGCAGCGCATCAAACTGTGCCGATGCCTGCGCATTCTGTTGATGCTGGTAGTACTTCCAGCCTTGCACCGCAGCCAGTGCCGCCAGTGCCGCTATCGCTACCCACTGCACCTTGTTGCCGTGTTCTTTCCACCACGCTTTCAGCGTATCCAGTTGTTCCTGCTCTTCCAAATCGTATGCCATCTTCTTTAAGTTCCTGAGTTTTGCTTTGATTAATCACACCTTGTTCAGGCCGCATGCCACCTGCGACCCGGAATCGCTTTCAGCAAGTCTTGCGTGTACTGCTCGCGAGGCGCCTCGTATAGCGCCTGCACCTCGCCTTGTTCAACAATTTTGCCGCGATGCATCACGGCGACTTCGTCGGCGATATGGCGCACTACGCGCAAATCGTGACTGATAAACAAATAACTGAGCGCCATTTCCTGCTGTAATTCCTTCAGCAGCAACAGTATCTGCGCTTGAATGGAAACGTCGAGCGCGGATACCGGTTCGTCGCACACCACCACCTTGGGCTGTAATACCAGCGCCCTGGCGATACCGATGCGCTGGCGCTGACCGCCGGAGAATTCGTGCGGGTACTTGTTGATATCCGCCTCGCTCAACCCCACGCGCTTCAACATGCGCAGCACTTTTTCGGCACGCTCGCTCGCGCTGCCCAAGCCATGTACCAGCAGCCCCTCACCGACGATCTCCCCAACTTTCATGCGCGGATTGAGGGAAGCGAACGGGTCCTGGAACACCATCTGCAAATCGCGTCGCGTTGTGCGCAATTCCGCGCCGCTTAAAGAGGCCAGATCCCGGCCCTGAAACAGCACTTGACCGCTATCCAGGGGCAGCAATTGTAGCAGACAACGTGCCAGGGTAGATTTCCCGCTGCCGGATTCGCCGACAATGGCCAGCGTGGTGCCGGCCTTGAGCGCAATACTGACGTCATCCAACGCCTTGACGATGCGCGTGCCAAAGCCAAAACGCCCGCTGCGCTGGCGATAGGTTTTGGTCAGGCCGCTGGCGGACAGGATAATCTCGCTCATGCCACATCCTTCAGCCAAGCGTAATCAATCGGCTTCAGCGGCTTCCTGCCTTCCGCATCCGGGATGCAATCCAGCAGCGCCTTGGTATACGGGTGCCTGGGGCTGCCCAGCACATCCGTCACCGCACCCATTTCCACGATTTCACCGCGGAACATCACCACCACATCGTCAGCGATATCCGCCACCACGCCAAAATCGTGGGTGATGAACAGCATGCCCATATTCATGCGCCGCTTGAGTTCATCGAGCAAGGCCAGTATCTGCGCTTGCACGGTGACATCCAGCGCGGTGGTGGGTTCGTCGGCAATCAGCATTTTCGGCTCGCAGGCGATGCTCATGGCGATCATCACCCGCTGGCGCTGCCCGCCGGACAACTCGTCGGGATACGCCCTGGCGCGCTCGGCAGGGATGCCCACGCTTTCCAGCAACTGGGCAATGCGCGCCTGCAACGCCTTGCCGCTCAGTCCCAGATGCGCCACCAGGCTTTCGCCAATCTGATAGCCCACGGTCAACACCGGGTTGAGGGAAGTCATCGGCTCCTGGAAAATCATGCCGATTTCCTTGCCGCGGATGGAGGTCATTTGCGCATTGCTCAATCCGGCCAGCTCCTGCCCTTGAAAGCGGATGCTGCCGGAAACCCTGGTCAGCGCCGGGGACACCAGCCCCATCACCGATAGCGCGGTCAGGCTTTTGCCGCTGCCGGATTCACCGACGATGCAAGTGGTCTTGCCGGGTTGCAGCGAAAATGACACGTTGTTGACCAGCAGGCGCTGCAAATTGCTTGCAGGTGCAATGCTCAAGCCTTCAACGGTCAATAACGCGCTCATTCAGCCAGGGACTCCAGGAATTCCGCCAGGTTGCCTAATGCCACGCGGCGCTGTTCGCCGCTCTCGCGCAAGGGCTTGATACTGGCTTCCCCTGCCGCCACTTCGTCATCGCCAAGAATCACCGCATAACGCGCGCCGCTGGCATCCGCTTTTTTCATTTGTGACTTGAAACTGCCGCCGCCGCAGTGCAACACGACACTCAAACCCGCATCACGCAGGGATTCGGCAAGGTTTGGCGCCATGTTACCCGCGGCTTCCCCGGCATGCAGCAGGTAAACATCCGCGGCCAGTGCCGGCGGGGTCGCGCCCTGTTCCTGCAGCAACGCCAGCAAACGCTCCACGCCCATAGCAAAACCACAGGCAGGCGCGGGTTTGCCGCCGATCTGTTCGATCAGGCTGTCGTAACGGCCGCCGGCACACACCGTCCCTTGCGCGCCCAGGCGCGTGGTGATCCACTCGAACACCGTGGCATTGTAATAATCCAGCCCGCGCACCAGACGTGGGTTGATACGATACGCAATGCCCGCCGCATCCAGGGTCGCCTGCAATGATTCGAAATGCTGGCGCGAAAAATCATCCAGATCATCCGTCAGCTTCGGAGCTGCTTCGCAGATTGCCTGCATGGCCGGGTTTTTGCTGTCCAGGATACGCAGCGGGTTGCTGTGCAGGCGCCGCTTGGCATCCTCGTCCAGCACATCCAGATGCTGCTCGAAATAAGCGATCAGCCGGCTGCGGTACTGTTTTCTGGCTTCCGCCGAGCCCAGCGTATTGATTTCCAGGCTCACGTCCTGCAACCCCAGCAATTTCCACAGCCGCGCCGTCATCAGGATGTGTTCGACATCCATGTCCGGGCCGTCAAAGCCCAGCGACTCAACACCCACCTGGTGGAACTGGCGATAACGCCCTTTCTGCGGGCGCTCGTGGCGGAACATCGGCCCCGTGTACCACAGCCGTTGCGGAGCGTTGTACAGCAGGTTGTGCTGCACAACGGCACGCACGCAAGAAGCAGTGCCTTCCGGCCGCAACGTCAGTTGCTCGCCGTTGAGCCGGTCTTCGAAACTGTACATCTCCTTCTCGACAATGTCGGTGACTTCGCCGATGGAGCGCACGAACAAGTCCGTGGATTCAACAATCGGAGTGCGGATCTGGGTGTAGCCGTACCCGTGCAACCAGGCACGGATGGTGTCTTCAAAAAACTCCCACAACGCGGCGTCTGCGGGGAGGATGTCGTTCATGCCGCGTACGGCCTGGAGGGTTTTGCTCATTGTTGGTTAATCAGGTAAAAGTCTATTCGTTAATCCGCGTGATTTTAGCATGCTGAATGGTGATCGCCTGCTATGCCAAGACAACAAAAAAGGCTGCCGAAGCAGCCTTTTTTGACTTGCAGTAAAAGCTTAGTGTTCGCCCAGCACCGATACGGTAATGTCCACCACTACGTCGTGATGCAATGCAACACTGACAGGGTGGTCGCCAATGGTCTTCAGCGGACCGTTTGGCATGCGGATTTCAGCCTTGCTAACCTTGTGGCCTTGGGCGTTCAGTGCTTCGGCGATGTCATGGTTGGTCACGGAACCAAACAGACGGCCATCCACACCAGCCTTTTGCGACACTTGCAGCAACAGGCCAGCCAGCTTTTCGGAGCGGGCAGTAGCATCAGCCAGAATTTCGGCCTGCTTCTTTTCCAGTTCGGCGCGCTTGGCTTCGAACTCGGCAATGTTGTTAGGCGTCGCACGCTTGGCCTTGCCTTGCGGGATCAGGAAGTTACGGCCATAGCCGTCCTTGACCTTGACTACGTCACCCAGTTGACCCAGGTTGCTCACTTTTTCCAGAAGAATAATTTGCATGTCTATCTCCCTTAGTGCTTGTCGGTGTACGGCAGCAGGGCCAGGAAACGGGCACGCTTGACTGCGGTGGTAAGTTGACGCTGGAAACGGGCCTTGGTACCGGTGATACGGGCAGGAATGATCTTGCCGTTTTCGGTAATGAAGTCCTTCAGCACTTCAACGTCCTTGTAATCTACTTCTACGGTGCCATCTGCCGAAAAACGGCAGTAGCGCTTGCGTTTGAACATATCGCGTGACATGGTGTATCGCCTTTCTAAAATATTCTGTTCTATTGATCGAGTGTTAAATCATCGAGTTTCAAGTTCGGTTGCATGCAACACCAGCCGGTCATTTTTCAGGCTTTTCCTGGCAAGGAATCCGGTGACTTTGACCTGATTGCCCATGCTCAGCGCTTTCGCCTTGCTTGCCAGCTCCGCCATGGCCACCACAGGGACCTCACACTGCACTTCCCGCTTCATCCCCGCTTGCTGCTGCAAGGAAACATGACGCAAGACAAAATCCAGTATCGGGATGCCTGCCGGGGTATAACGCAGCATTTCAAGCGAAATCACCTCGCCCGAAAGCTCCAGCCGGTTGCTTTCCACCTCAGGCAGCAGCAGCCTCCGCAGCAGCAGGCGCTTCAGCCGGCTTGCCGACGATGGTCTTGGCCTTTTCTTCCTTCATCATGGGAGAAGGTGCAGTCACTGCATCCTTGGTCACCAGGGTCAGGTGGCGGAGCACGGCATCGTTGAACTTGAAGCCGTGTTCCAGCTCGTCAAGGGTTTCCTGACTGACTTCAATGTTCATCAGCACATAATGCGCTTTATGGATTTTCTGGATGGGATATGCCAACTGGCGACGACCCCAGTCTTCCAGACGGTGGATTGCGCCACCGCTGGCAGTGATCTGGGCGCGATAGCGCTCGATCATGGCAGGAACCTGTTCACTCTGGTCAGGGTGAACGATAAATACGATTTCGTAATGTCGCATGAACTCTCCTTTTGGATGTAAAGCCTCCCGCGATGCGCACGCGGTGAAGCAAGGTTATCGGCACCAGCAACCTCAGGATTAAGGTTATGCCAGAACCAAAAACGCGCGATTATACGCAAAACAAGGGCAGCAATCAAACCCTTTCACCGAGCACACCCTTTCGTGGCATCGCAAAACTGGTTAACATGCGCACAACTCAAGGAAAAGCCATGTCCCTCATCGCTATAGAAGACCAAAGCCCCATCATGCGTCGAGCCAAAATCCGGGTTGGCGTTGCCATCGCACTGCTGCTGGTCGCTGCCGGCAGCCTGTTGATGCTCAACGAGCAGACACCATCACTGCCGAAAAGCACCACCCCCGCCATAGTCGCCGCGGCACCCGCCAAAACTGCCGCGCCCAAAGCTGCGCCGCTACCGCCGCCGGCCAAGCCAGCCCCGGCAGTAAAAGAACCTGATGCAAAGCCGCCGGTTGCCCCACCGGACCCCGTCTATACCTCATTTACCGCTCCTGCCGAAGAGCCGACAGCACCAGCTCCGGTTGAGCCAGCAGCAGCCCCCGCGCCGGAAAACAAACCGGCACCCGCTGAGGTTGCGCAAAATCCGCAGCCCGCGGCAAAGCCCGCAGCCCATAAGCCCGAACCGGCCGCTGCCAAGTTGGAAACCTCGCCAACCGGCAGCCATATCCTCCAGGTAGGGGTTTTTGCCGACATGGGCAACGCCAGGAAGCAGCAATCCAAGCTCGCTGCCAGCGGCATATCAGCGCACACCAGCACCAAACTCAGGATCGGGCCGTTCCCCAGCATAGAAGAAGCGGAAGCCGCGCGCGAGAAAGTTCGCAGCTCCGGTATCAACATCACCCTTGCCGACAATATCGAGAGCAGTGCCAGAGGGCAGTCACTGGCGGCCGGGCAATATGCGGATATGGATCAGGCAAAGCGGCTGCAAGCCAGCCTCAGCGAACACGGCTTGCCGGCGCACACAGAAACGCGCCTGCTGGTTGGCCCTTTTGCCAACAAGGCAAAAGCCGACGCGGCAAGAAACAAGATCAAGAAACTGAACATCAGCGTGGTGCTGATGCCTAACAACTGAATCCCTGGCGTTACAGGGTTAGCCCGCCCAGCGCCGGGGTCTTGACGTAAAAGACCGATATCTGTTCCGCCTGCAGCAGATTCAGCAAGCGGTTGATAGCTTCAGCATCGGCAAAAAACTCGACGCTGACCGGCAACTCCCCGGCCAACTCGAAAAAATGCTCTTCATGCAGTTGCCCATGGCGGCCATACCCGGCAATCGCCTTGAATACCGAGCCGCCGCGAATATTCTGCGCGCGCGCCGCGTCCAGCACCCACTCGTAGAGCAACTCCCCATCGTGCCTGGCAGCTTCCGGGATAAAGAGCTTGAGAAGGACTCCTTCCATATCGTCAACTCCGCAGGTAATTGATGGTCAGCATACCGAGCACCGTCATGCCGAGCGAGCCCAGCAGGTGCAAGCCGACGTGCATGGCCGCCCAGCCATATTGCTGGCGCGTCAGCAAGGTGACGGCTTCGGCAGAAAACGTGGAAAACGTGGTGAGCCCGCCCAGGAAGCCGGTGATGACCAAAAGGCGAAACTCCGGCGGAATAGTTGCAGCATGGGCAAAAAAACCGGTGGCAAGCCCGATCAGGTAGCCACCGACCAAGTTGGCCGCCAAGGTCCCCAGCGGCAGTGCCGGTAAAGCGGGGTTGAGCGCAAGACCCAGCCCCCACCGCAACCAGGCACCAATGGCTGCGCCGATTCCGACAGCGAGGAATCCGCCAGCGTTCATCAGCCGTTGCGCCACTCCTGGTCGTGGCAGTCGAACACGTGCTGCGCTTCCGGCCCCCATGTACCTGCAGGATAGCTCTGCATATCGCTCTTGGTCTTGCTCCAGGCTTTGAGGATAGGGTCCACCACACGCCATGCCCATTCCACTTCGTCGAAACGAATGAACAGGGTTTTGTCGCCGCGAATCACGTCCAGGATCAGTGCCTGATAAGCTTCCAGCGGCTTGTCGTCATCCTCCTGGCGATAAGAGGCATTGAGCGACACGGTACGGGTATTCATCCCCAGCCCCGGCGCCCGCACATGCATTTCCATGTTCATGTGTTCGGTCGGCTGTAGCAGCAGGTGAATCCAGTTCGGCTCGATGTTGCCGAGTTCCTCGTCGTGGAACAGGTGCTGCGGCGGATGACGGAAACGGATGGAAATGGCGGACTCCGTTTTTGCCAGGCGCTTGCCGGTGCGCAGGAAGAACGGCACGCCGCGCCAGCGCCAGTTATCGATATAGAATTTGGCAGCCACAAAGGTTTCGGTCCCGGAATCCGGGTCAACACCCTGCTCCTGCAGGTATCCAGGCACGGCCTGCCCCTTCACCGTACCTGCCGTGTACTGGGCGCGCACCACATGCTCCGTCACCTTGTCTTCAGGGATGACGCGCATGGATTTCAGCACCTTGACCTTTTCATCGCGCACGGCATCCGCTTCCATCGTCGCGGGTGGTTCCATGGCAACCACCGTCAGCAACTGCATCAGGTGGTTCTGCAGCATGTCGCGCATCGCACCGCCGGATTTGTCGTAATAGTCGGCACGTGTACCGATGCCCAGATCTTCCGCCACGGTAATTTGCACGTGGTTGATGAAGTTCCGGTTCCACAGCGGTTCGACCAGGGTGTTGGCAAAACGGAACACCAGCAGGTTCTGCACGGTTTCCTTGCCCAGATAGTGGTCGATGCGGTAAATCTGCTCTTCATCAAAATGCTTGTGCAGTGAGCGGTTGAGTTCCTGCGCGGTTTCCAGGTCGGTACCGAACGGTTTTTCCACCACAATGCGGTGCAGGCCGCGCGGCTGGGAAAAACCGTACTCATCCAGATAGTTGATGACCGTGTTGAAATCCTTCGGAATAATGGAAAGGTAGAACACGATGTTGCTACAGGCGCCTTCCCTGGGTTCAGCCAGCTTGGCTTTGAGGTTCTCGTAGAGCGCGCCTTCTCTCAGGTCACCACTCAAATAAGAAAAGCGCTTGGCGAAACGCTTGAATATCTCGGCATCGACCTTATCGCCGAACTTGTCATGCACCACCTTGTCGAGATGGTCCAGCCAGGCCTCCTGCGTGAGTTCCTGACGCCCCAGCGCCAGGATGCTCATATCCCCGGGTATCCGGCCTGCAACCTCAAGGTTATACAGCGAAGGCAGCAGCTTGATGGTTGCAAGATTGCCCGTCGCTCCAAAAATCACGAAGTGGCAGGGCCCCGGAATAACTTCTTTATTGCTCATAATTAAATAAAATTTCCTGATTTGAATTCAGACTTAGCTTCCGGTTTTGATGTCATGACCACCAAAACCTCTACGCATCATGGCCAGCAGTTTGTTGGAGTAATCCCCCTTGCCCTGGCTACCGAAGCGGCGCATCAGTGCCATGGTCATCACCGGCGTCGGCACGCCCTGCTCCACCGATTCCAACACCGTCCAGCGACCTTCGCCGGAATCGGTGACAAACGGTTCCAGGTTTTCCAGTTCCTGGTCCTTCGCCAGGAACTCCGCCGTCAGATCCAGCAACCAACTGCGCACCACGCTGCCGTGACGCCACATTTCGGCAATCTTGGCGATGTCCAGATCAAAGCCTTCCTTACCCTTCAGCAGGGCAAAGCCTTCGGCATAAGCCTGCATCATGCCGTACTCAATGCCGTTGTGGATCATTTTGGTGAAATGACCGGAACCGCTGGGGCCACAGTGCAAATAGCCCTTTTCCGGAGCCAGTGCCTTGAGGAACGGCTCAACCTGGGCTACCACTTCCTTGTCGCCGCCGACCATCAATGCATAGCCGTATTGCAGGCCCCACACACCGCCGGAGGTACCGGCATCCACATAACCAATACCGGCTTCTTTCAGGAACGCATGGCGACGCTGGGAATCCTTGTAATAGGAGTTGCCGCCCTCAATCACGATATCGCCCTTGGACAGCATGCTCTTCAGGGCAACGATGTTCTGTTCGGTGATCTCGCCCGCCGGCAGCATCAGCCAGACCACACGCGGACCTTCCAGCTTGGCCACCACGTCGGCCAGCGAAGTGGCGACGATCAGGCCGGTTTCCTTGGCAATTTCCTGCGTGGTTGACTCTTCGCGATTAAAGCCGACAACATCAATCCCCGCACGACGCAAGCGTCTTGCCATGTTACCGCCCATCTTGCCCAGACCTACCATACCGATTTTCATCTTGGTTCTCCTGTTCACTATTGTTTAGCCTTGCGCCATCAAGCGGGTGGCGAGTATCATCGACCCAAGGGTGCTGGCTTCTGCATAGACACCCGGAAAAAATAATTCCGTTATTATACAGAACAACAAGCAAAGTTCCCTTGCGTATACTGTTTGTCACCTCTGAGGCATACCCACTGATCAAAACCGGCGGTCTCGCCGATGTTTCAGGGTCGCTGCCAGCCGCTCTCCGCACACTGAAAGCAGATACCCGGATACTGATTCCCGGTTATCCGCAGGTGCTTGCCAAATGCAAGAACCTTGCCAATGTCCTGGAACTGGATTTTATTCCCCAGATCGGCAACGTAACCTTGCTACAAGGCGAAATGCCCGATACCGGCGTCCCGGCCTACGTTATCAAATGTGCATCGCTTTATGAGCGCGAAGGCGGCCCGTACCAAAACCCGCAGGGACAAGACTGGACCGACAACGCGCTGCGTTTTGGCGTGTTATCCCATGTCGCCGCCGTCCTTGGCGCAGCCTTCAGCCCACTGGACTGGCGCCCTGACATCGTGCACTGCAACGACTGGCAAAGCGGGCTGACGCCGGCGATATTGCAGTTTTTCGGCACTGCACGGGCCAAGACGGTACTGGGCATCCACAACCTCGCCTACCAGGGCATCTTCGACCCCAGCTGGGTCGGCAGGCTGGGGCTCCCAGCCCATAGTTTCCAGCCGTTCGGGCTGGAGTTTTACGGACAGATGTCGTTCCTGAAAGCCGGCGTGTTTTACGCTGACAGCATCATCACCGTCAGTCCGACCTACGCCAAGGAAATCCAGACAGCCGAATACGGCTATGGCATGGAAGGTCTGCTTTCCTCCAAACGCGACAATTTGTACGGAATACTCAATGGCATCGATACCAACGAATGGAATCCTGCCATCGACCCGCACCTGACCAGCCACTATGACCACCAGCATCTGGAACGGAAACAGGCCGGCAAGGTGGCGCTGCAAACCCGCCTGGATCTGGAGCACGATGCGGAAGCGCCACTGCTGGCCGTGGTCAGCCGCATGGCGCACCAGAAAGGCCTGGACCTCCTGCTCGATTGCGCCAGCTCCCTGGTGCATGACGGCGCGCAGTTGGCCATTCTGGGCAACGGCGACCCGACCCTGGAATATGGTTTCAACCAGTTAGCGAAAGCGCATCCGGGACGCGTCAGCGTCACCGTGGGTTACAGCGAATCGCTGTCACACCAGATCATGGCCGGGGCGGATATTTTCCTGATGCCATCACGTTTTGAACCTTGCGGCCTCAACCAGATGTACGGGTTGGCCTACGGCACGCCACCGGTGGTGCGGAAAACCGGCGGACTGGCTGACTCAGTGGTGGATGCCGAAACAGACCCGGCGGATGGAGTGACGCTGAAGAACTCGGAGACCGCCTCGGGCTTCGTGTTTGAAGATGCCACGCCTGCGGCGCTCCTGGCGTGTACCCGGCGCGCGATCCAGCTATTCAAGCACAAGCCGTCCTGGACCACGCTGCAACTCAACGGCATGAAGCAAGACCTGAGTTGGGCTCCCAGCGCCAGGAAATACCTGGCAATCTACCGCGCCTTGCTTAAGTCCTGACAGCGCGGGCGCTGTGCCACGCCCCAGACGGCATTACTCCAACCGGAGAAAATGTTCGCGGTAATACTTCAATTCATCAATGGATTCATAAATATCGGACAGCGCCTCATGCCGGCTGACTTTCTTGAACCCGTTGTACAGCACCGGACGCCAGCGTTTGGCCAACTCCTTGAACACGGTCACATCCAGGTTGCGGTAGTGGAAATACGCTTCCAGTCGCGGCATATAGCGCGCCATGAACCGCCGGTCCTGGCAGATGGAGTTGCCGCACATCGGTGACTTGCCCTTGGGCACGTATTTTTTTACGAATGCCAGCATCAGTTCCTCGACTTCGGCAACGCTGTGGGATGACTCCTTGACGCGCTCGATCAGCCCGGATTTGCCATGATGTTTCTTGTTCCAGTCATCCATGCTGTCCAGGATGGGGTCCGGCTGATGCACCACCAGCACGGGGGATTCCGCCACCACGTTCAGGTGCATGTCGGTGATCACCATCGCCACCTCCAGTATCACGTCGGAATCAGGAAGCAAGCCGCTCATTTCCATATCCAGCCATATCAGATTGTCTTTGTCCTGTGACATAATGAACCTCGCTCGTTTATTCTGTTCCAAGTGGATAATGCCATCCGGCGGTTTAACCGGATTCTAAACTAAATTACCCAATCTAAATTCACCATGCTTGCTTTTACTTACTCGTTCGTTCTGGTTCTCGCCATCACCGTCCTCACCCAGCAGTGGCTCGGGCGCAGGCAGATCGCGCATGTGTTGTCGCACCGCAGCGCGGTTCCCGCAGCTTTTGCCGACACCATCAGCCTGGAAGCGCACCAGAAAGCCGCTGATTACAGCGTAGCGAAATCCCGCCTCAACCTGAACGAAAACTTCATGCATGCGACCTTGCTACTGGCGTTGACCGTAGGCGGCGGGCTGCAGTGGATAGACCAGAGCCTGCTCGCGGTACTGCCGGAACAGACCCTGCTGCGAGGCGTACTGGTGATCATTGCCGCGCTGGCGATTTCCAGCCTGCTGGATCTGCCGTTTGATTACTACAAGAACTTTGTCATCGACGAACGCTTCGGCTTCAACAAAATGACACCTGCCATGTTTTTCCAAGACCTGCTCAAGCATGCCCTGGTCGGCCTGATCATGGGCCTGCCGCTACTGCTGGCCGCGCTATGGCTGATGCGCGGCGCCGGCGATCTGTGGTGGCTATGGCTGTGGTGTGTGTGGGCAGTGTTCAACCTGCTGGTACTGGCAATCTACCCTACCTTCATTGCCCCGCTGTTCAACAAGTTTTCGCCCTTGGCGGACGAACCGCTCAAGGCACGCATAGAAGCGCTTCTGGCCAAGTGCGGCTTCAAGTCGCAAGGCCTGTTCGTGATGGACGGCTCGCGCCGCAGCAGTCACGGCAATGCCTATTTCACCGGTTTTGGCGCCAACAAGCGCGTGGTGTTTTTCGACACATTGCTGGAACGCCTTAACCCCGATGAAATCGAAGCCGTGCTTGCGCACGAACTGGGGCACTTCAAGCGCCGCCATGTCATCAAGCGCATCGTGATGATGTTTGCCGTCAGCTTTGCCGGCCTGGCGCTGCTGGGATGGCTGGTCGGCCAGGACTGGTTCTTCCACGGCCTGGGCGTGGCCACCCCCAGCAACCACATGGCGCTGCTGCTGTTCCTGCTGGTGTCGCCGACGCTGATGTTTTTGCTGCGCCCGCTGTTTGCCGCCTATTCCCGCGCCAACGAGTTCGAGGCCGACGAATATGCCGCGACCCACAGCAGCGCCCGCCACCTGATCGAGGCGCTGGTCAAACTGTATCGCGACAACGCCTCCACACTCACGCCGGACCCGATCCACTCGGCGTTTTATGACTCGCACCCGCCTGCCAGCCTGCGCGTAGCGCGGCTGCAACTGCTGGCAGGATAAACTGGAGAAACCCATGCCCCGCAAGATATTTGCCATTTTACTGCTATGCCTGGCTCACCAGGCCAGCGCCGATCCGTTTGCCGGGGGCGATGCCAAGATAGGCAAGCAGATGGTGCAAAAGCATTGCATTAACTGCCACGCCTCCAGCTTTGGCGGGGACGGCTCCGCCATCTACACCCGTGAAGACCACATCGTCAAAACCGCCAAAGGACTGGTACAGCAAGTGCGCAACTGCAACACCAACCTCGGCCTGAAATGGTTTGACGACGAAGAAATGCACGTCGCGGCCTACCTCAACCAGACTTATTACAAATTCTCAAATTGATTGCTGACAATAATCTTTAAACCCGGTTAGCCGGGTGGCTCTCCGATGGAGTCCTAACAATCCAGATGCAACAACAACTTCAACAAGCATTGGTACTCCACCAAAATGGGCAACTATTACAAGCCCAAGCGCTTTATGAACAAATCCTTATTGCGCAGCCAAAAAATCCGGATGCCCTGCACTTACTAGGCGTAATTGCACTTCAGACAGGCGACCATACCAAGGCCGTTGATCTGATCAGCAAAGCCATCACCAACTGCCCGAATAACGCCGGGTTTCACTCTAACCGCGGCCTTGCACTCCACGGGCTTAAGCAAATGGATGCCGCTATCGCCGATTACACACGAGCCATCGCGCTCCAGCCGGATCATGCTGAAGCTTATTTTAATCGTGGCTTGGCGCGCTACGAGCTTAATCAAACGGATGCCGCTATCGCCGATTACTCGCAAGCCATCTCGCTCAAGCCAGACTATGTTCAAGCTTATTCCAACCGTGCCTTGGCGTTCCAAGCCACCCACCAGCCCAGTGCCGCTGTTGCGGATTACAGCGAAGCAATCAAGCTGAATCCCAACCTCGCTGAAGAATACACAAACCTCGGACTGGCATTCCAGTCACTTAACCAGCTGGATGCCGCGCTTGCCTGCCATGACCGGGCCATTGCTATCAAACCGAACCTTGCCGAGGCTTATTCCAATCGCGGTGCGACACTCCAGGCACTCGGCCAGTTGGATGCCGCACTTGCCAACCATAACCAAGCCGTTGCCCTCAAACCAGATAGTGCCGTAGCCTACTCTAATCGTGGTGCAACGCTTCAGGCCCTTGGCCGGCTGGATGCCGCAATTACAGATTTTAATCAGGCCATTGCCCTGAACCCAGGCTACGCCGAGGCCTATTCCAACCGTGGCACCGCACTGCAAGCCCTCAACCAACTGGAAGCCGCGCTTGCCAACCATTATCAAGCCATCGTCCTCAAACCGGACCATGCCCAAGCCTACTCTAATCTTGGCGCAACACTGCAGGCTCTCAATCAACTTGAAGCAGCCATTTCCAGTTATGACCAAGCTATCCGCCTGCAGCCAGACCACGCGGAAGCACAAGCAAACAAATCTATGGCGCTTTTGCTTTCCGGAGACTTTGTTAATGGCTGGATATCTTATGAGTGGCGATGGGAAAACAAAAAAACAGGGCTGCAAAAGCGCAATTTTTCTCAGCCACGCTGGTCAGGTGCAGAATCCATTTCCGGCAAAACCATTCTGCTGTACGCCGAACAAGGTTTGGGAGATACCTTGCAATTTTGCCGATATGCCAAATTGGTGAATGATTTAGGCACCCGAGTCATTCTAGAAGTACCCCCTGCGTTATCAGGATTGCTTGATAAATTGGACGGTGTATCGGAACTCGTTACCCAGGGCGCCCCATTGCCTGATTTTGATTACCATTGCCCGCTACTGAGTGCGCCTCACGCGTTTAAAACAGACCTTGGCTCCATTCCCCGCGCAGCCCGGTATTTGTCGAGCGACACAGAAAAATGTGCGTATTGGGAGAAGAAACTAGGCGCTAAGGACGCACCCCGCATTGGTTTGGCCTGGAGCGGGAGCACGGGCCACATCAATGATCATAATCGCAGTATTGAGCTACAGCGCCTCCTTCAATACCTACCGGATGGACTGCAGTACATCAGTTTGCAGCGTGATGTACGCACCGCCGACATGGAGGTGTTGCGCCAGTTCCCGGATATTCTGCATTTTGGTGACGAATTGCATGACTTCACAGACACCGCCGCGCTATGCGAACAGATGAACCTGGTGATTAGCGTAGACACCAGCATCGCCCACCTGAGCGCAGCGCTGGGCAAGCCAACCTGGATACTGCTGCCGTTTTCTCCCGACTGGCGCTGGCTGCTGGATAGGGAAGACAGCCCATGGTATCCCAGTGCAAAGCTGTACCGCCAGGAAAACACCGGCAACTGGCACGGCATACTGACCAGACTGAACAGGGATTTAACCCAGATGGCAAAACAAGAACCCACCAAGGTTGCGACATGACATCCCAGAGCCCATGCCCGCAAGGCTTAGTCACCGCCGCGCACGGCAAGCGATACGACGTGGTGCGGCCCGATGGCAGCCTGGTGAGCTGCGTCACCCGCGGAAAAAGAAGCGAGCTAGCCTGCGGCGACCAGGTCAGCATCCAGCCCACCGGCCCGAACGAGGCGGTGATCGACGATTTCCTGCCGCGCAGCAGCCTGCTCTACCGCAGTAACGAATACCGAAAAAAACTGCTCGCCGCCAACGTCACGCAAATCGTCATCGTGCTGGCGGCCAAGCCTTCCTACTATCCCGACCTGCTCGACCGCTGCCTGGTTGCGGCGGAAAGCGAACACATCCGCCCGCTGATCGTACTGAACAAGTCCGACTTGCCTGAAAGCGCGGCCAGCCTGGCCAAACTGGCATACTACCAGCGCCTGGGCTACCCGGTGCTCAGCCTGTCGGCGCAACAGGACGCCTCCCCGCTGTTGCCCTGGCTGCAAGGCCAGGCCAGCATCCTGGTCGGGCAATCCGGCATGGGTAAATCCACCCTGGTCAACGCCCTGCTGCCGGAAGCGCTGGCCCGCACCCGCGAAATTTCCTCGGCGCTGGATAGCGGCAAACACACCACCACCGCCGCCCGACTATACCAACTGAATGCCGACAGCTTTTTGATCGATTCCCCCGGCTTGCAGGAATTCGGGCTGGCACACCTGACTACGGAACAGATCGAACAGGCGTTCATCGAGTTCCGGCCGTTCTTGGGCAAATGCCGCTTCAACAACTGCCGCCATCTGAACGAACCGGATTGCGCATTACACGCCGCAGTGGACAGCGGCGTAATCAGTGACGAGCGTTTGCAGTGTTATCACCGGATTACTGCAAAACCGGCATAATTAAACAATCCACATTGCAACAAAGGTTGAATTCTTATGCCAACTGCTTTTATCAGCCACCCAGACACCCTGTTGCATGTAATGGATGGCGGCCATCCCGAATCTCCCGCCCGCCTTTCCGCCATCAAGGAGCGGATGATCGCCACCGGGCTGTACGAGCATCTGCATGTGTACGACTCGCCGCTGGCAACCGATGAGCAATTGTTGCGCGTTCACGCCCACGCCTATGTCAACCATATCCGCAGCATTGCGCCGCACGCCGGGAAAGTCCACCTGGATGCCGACACCGCCATGGGGCCGATGACGCTTTCCGCCGCGCTGCACGCCGCCGGCGCCGTGACGCTGGGGGTTGACCTGGTGATGGCGGGCAAGGCCCGCAACGCCTTTTGCTGCGTGCGCCCACCCGGCCATCATGCAGGCAGGTCGAACGCGGCGGGCTTTTGCATTTTCAACAACATCGCGGTAGGCGTGGCGTATGCCATCGCCAAATACGGCATCCAGCGCGTAGCGATTGTGGATTTCGACGTGCACCACGGCGACGGCACCGAAAATATTTTCCGCGACCATCCCGACGTCATGTTGTGCTCCACCTTCCAGCACCCGCTCTACCCGCATCGCGGCGCCGAATCGCGCAGCGAGCGCATGATCAACGTACCGCTCAAGGCTGGCAGCGATGGCCAGGCATTCCGTGACGCCGTAGAGCACGAATTCGTGCCCGCCCTGGAGGCGTTCAAACCGCAGATGTTGTTCATTTCGGCGGGATTCGACGCGCACCGCGACGACCCGCTGGCCGGGCTCAACTTGCTGCGCGAAGACTATATATGGGTCACGCAGCGGGTGATGGAACTGGCCAAGCCTTATGCCCACAATCGCGTGATATCGGCGCTGGAAGGCGGCTATGACCTGCACGCACTGGCCGACAGCGCCGAAGGCCATGTCCGGGCATTGGCCGGACTGGTCTGAACGCTCTGCTATAATGCCCCCATGCAAATCACCACCCGCCTAGAATTCGATGCCGGTCATCGCATCCCCAGCCACAAAAGCCAGTGCCGCAATCTGCACGGCCATCGCTATTGCATCGAAATCACCCTGTCCGGCGACATCATCCAGAACGAAGGCATCTCCGAACAAGGCATGGTGATGGATTTTTCCGACGTCAAAGCGATCGCCCGCCGCGAAGTAGTGGATAAGTGGGATCACGCCTTCCTGGTGTATCAAGGCGATACCGCCGTGCTGGATTTTCTCAACTCCCTGCCCAACCACAAGACCGTGGTCATGCGCGATGTGCCCACTGCCGAAAACATGGCGGCGGAAGCTTTCCGCATCCTGCAAGCCTGCTACCGCGACACCTACGGCAACCACCTGCAACTGGAACGCGTGCGACTGTTTGAAACCCCGAATAGCTGGGTGGACGCGGTCAAATAGCCCATTATCGCAAGGCGCCCGGGCGACCTTGCCTTGCTGCACGCCATCCGCGCGGCCGTAAATCAGATCGCCAGCGCCGCTGCCTCATCCAGCGCCAGCGCCAGCGCCTGCTGCCAATCCGGCAATGCCAGCCCGAAATCCTGCAGCAGTTTCATGTTGCCCAGCATCGAATTCGCCGGCCGTTGGGCGGGGGTGGGATATTGCGCAGTGGTGATCGCCTCGACCTGATGCGCTTGCACCTTCAACTGCGGCCATCCCCGGTGGGCATAACGTTCGTGATAGCCGGCGAGAATGGCCTGGGCAAAGCCGTGCCAACTGGTATGCCCCTGGCTGGTGAGGTGATAGATGCCGGCTTGATCCTGGCGCGAGGCCAGCGCCAGTGCCGTAGTCTCGGCGATCATGCGGCTCCAGGTCGGAGCGCCGAACTGATCGGCGACCACCTGCAGGCGGTCGCGCTCCCTAGCCAGGCGCAGCATGGTAAGCAGGAAATTGTGGCCGCGCACGCCGTAAATCCAACTGGTGCGGAAAATGAGATACTGCCCCCCCACCGCCTGGATCGCCTGTTCGCCGGCCAGCTTGCTACGGCCATAGGTGCTGGTCGGGGTCGCGTCATCGGTTTCGACATAGGCACCGGACTTGCCGCCGTCGAACACGTAATCAGTCGAATAATGCACCAGCAACGCGCCCAGTTTTTTTGCTTCTTCCGCCAGCACGCCGGGAGCCTCGCCATTGACCCGCATGGCGATATCCGGCTCACTTTCCGCTTTGTCCACCGCGGTATAGGCAGCGGCATTAACGATGATGGCCGGAGCCGCTTCACCCACCACGCGGCGGATAACATCGCTCTTGTTCAAGTCCAGTTGCCAGCTATCCAGCGCCACCACTTTGCCCAACGGCGCCAGCGTGCGTTGCAGTTCAAAGCCGACTTGGCCGTTGCGGCCCAACACCAGTATCGTTTTCATGCGAACACCTCCGCGTCTTTAAGCAATACCCCCCGCTGATCCTTGGCCGAGAGCAGCGGCGCGCCTTCCAGCGGCCACCGGATGCCGATTTCCGGATCATCCCAACTGATGCAGCGCTCGTGCTGCGGGGCATAGAAATCTGTGGTCTTGTACAAAAACTCCGCTGACTCCGACAACACCAGGAACCCGTGCGCAAAGCCAACCGGTATCCACATCATACGGCGATTTTCTGCGGACAGGTGCGCTCCCACCCATTGCCCGAAGGTAGCGGATGACTTGCGGATGTCCACCGCAACGTCGAACACCTCGCCCGCTGTCACCCGTACCAGTTTTCCCTGCGGCTGCTGAACCTGGTAGTGCAGCCCGCGCAACACACCTTGGACGGAACGGGAGTGGTTGTCCTGCACGAAACTGGGGCGTAGCCCGGTCGCAGCAAAGAAGTCGTTTTCGTTATAGCTTTCGAAAAAGAACCCGCGTGCATCGCCGAACACCTTGGGCTCGAACACCATCACATCGGGGATTGCGGTCTGGATTGCCTGCATCAGAATACCTTTTCCTTCAGCATGCGCAGCAGGTACTGCCCGTAGCTGTTTTTGCTGTATTTGTCGGCGATCACCTGCACCTGCGCGGCATCAATGTAGCCCATGCGGTAAGCCACTTCTTCCGGGCAGGCGACTTTCAGCCCCTGGCGCTTTTCGATAGTCTCGATGAACAGCGAGGCTTCCAGCAGCGATTCGTGCGTGCCGGTATCCAGCCAGGCATGGCCGCGCCCCATCACTTCCACATTCAGTTCACCCTGCGCCAGGTAACGCTTGTTGACGTCAGTGATTTCCAACTCGCCCCGAGCAGACGGTTTCAGGTTGGCGGCGATGTCCAACACCTGGTTGTCGTAGAAATACAGGCCAGTGACGGCGTAGCGCGATTTCGGCTGTTTCGGCTTTTCTTCCAGGCTGACGGCCTGGCCGGCATCGTCGAATTCGACCACACCGTAACGCTCCGGGTCATTGACCGGATAGGCGAACACGGTGGCGCCATGTGTTTGTTGCGAGGCGGTCACCAGGCCTTCGCCCAGGTCGTGGCCGTAGAAAATGTTGTCGCCCAGCACCAGCGCGCTGGCATTACTGCCGATGAACTCGCGGCCGATAATAAACGCCTGTGCCAGCCCGTCCGGGGAAGGCTGCACGGCGTAGGTCAGGTTGATGCCCCACTGGCTGCCGTCACCCAGCAGGTGGGCAAAGCGTGGCGTGTCCTCCGGCGTGGAAATCAGCAGGATGTCGCGTATCCCCGCCAGCATCAGCGTGGTCAGCGGGTAATACACCATGGGTTTGTCGTATACCGGCAACAGTTGTTTGGATACTGCCTGCGTCACCGGGTACAGCCGGGTGCCGGAACCGCCGGCGAGGATGATGCCTTTTCTCATGCTGCGCGCTCCGCGTAATTTTGCGCCACCCAATGGCGGTATTCGCCGCTGGTGACATTGTTCACCCATTCCTGATGTTCCAGGTACCAAATGACAGTTTTGCGGATGCCGGTTTCGAAAGTTTCCTGCGGCTGCCAGCCCAGTTCCGCGAGAATTTTCCCGGCATTGATGGCGTAGCGCTGGTCATGTCCCGGCCGGTCGATCACAAAGGTGATCTGGTCGCGATAACTGCCGCTGGCTTTGGGTTTCAGTTCGTCCAGGATGTCGCACAGGGTATGCACTACTTGCAGGTTGGTTTTTTCGTTGCAGCCGCCGACATTGTAAGTCTCCCCTACCCGCCCCTTGGCCAGCACGGCGCGGATGGCGCTGCAATGGTCGCCCACGTACAGCCAGTCGCGCACATTGCTGCCGTCGCCGTAAATCGGCAGCGGTTTGCCTTGCAGCGCATTGTTCAGCACCAGCGGAATGAGCTTTTCCGGGAACTGGTACGGGCCGTAGTTGTTGGAGCAATTGGTGGTGAGCACCGGCAACTTGTAGGTGTGGTGATAGGCGCGCACCAAATGGTCGGAAGCCGCCTTGGAAGCCGAATAGGGGCTGTTGGGGGCATACGCCGTGGTTTCGGCAAAGGCAGGGGCTTGCGGTGTCAGCGAGCCATACACTTCATCAGTGGACACGTGCAGGAAGCGGAATGCGGCTTTGTCGGCCTCACTCAGCGCCCCCCAATAGGCACGGGTTTCCTCCAGCAGATGAAAGGTGCCAACCACATTGGTCTGGATGAAATCTTCCGGGCCGTGGATGGAGCGGTCGACATGGCTTTCCGCGGCAAAATTGACGATGGCGCGCGGCCGGTGTTCGGCCAGCAATTGGGCGACTAATGCGCGGTCGCCAATGTCGCCCTGCACAAATACATGGCCGGGGTTGTGTTCCACGCTGGCCAGGTTTTCCAGGTTGCCGGCGTAGGTGAGCTTGTCGAGGTTCACCACCGTGCCGCCGCCAGCCGCCAGCCAATTCAGCACAAAATTGGCACCAATGAACCCCGCACCTCCAGTGACCAGTATCAAAGCATCACCCCCTGCAATATGGTGCCGATTTCAGTGGAGGCTAATGCGCGTAAGCGCGTTACGCCGTAGCTAAAATTGGCACCGATGAACCCTGCGCCGCCGGTGACTAAAATCGTGTTATTCATTGTTTTCCTTATTGATTCCACACGCAGGCACCGCCTGCGGCTTTATCCAGCGCCACCAGGTATTGCTGGTGCGCCTCGATTTCTTCAACTGTCGCCGTCACTACCAGCAACGGCTGCTGGCGGTCAAAACTCGCGGCGGCCACGGCTTCGGGTTGCAAATCCATGTCCATCACCAGGCTTTCCTGCCCACGCGTCATCGCCAGGTAGACGTCGGCCAGCAGTTCGGCATCCAGCAAGGCGCCGTGCAGCGTGCGTCCGGAGTTGTCCACGCCATAACGCCGGCACAGCGCATCCAGGTTGTTGCGCTGCCCGGGGTGCAGGTCTTTCGCCATTTTCAGCGTATCCACCACCGAGGCGCAATAATCGCCAACGCTGCCAAGGTCTATCATTCCCAGTTCGCGGTTGAGGAACCCCACGTCGAACGGTGCGTTGTGGATCACCAGTTCGGCGTCCTTGATGAAATCCAGGAACTCGTGCACGCCGTCCTTGAAACGTGGCTTGTCCTGCAGGTCTTCGATGCTGATGCCGTGCACCTGCTGCGCACCGGCATCAATGTCGCGGTCCGGGTTATAGTAATGGTGGATGCGGTTGCCGGTGATGCGGCGGTTGATCACCTCCACCGCGGCTAACTCAATGACGCGGTGCCCCTGCAATGGGTCAAGACCGGTGGTTTCGGTGTCCAGGAAAATTTGTCTCATGGGTTCAGCACCAGTTCCACGCCTTTATTGGCCAGCGCATCCGCACGCTCGTTGCCGTCATGCCCGGCATGTCCCCGGACCCATATCCATTCCACCTGGTGCCGGCTGGCCGTTTCATCGAGCAAACGCCATAAATCGGCGTTCTTCACCGGTTCCTTGCCGGCGGTTTTCCAGCCGCGTGCTTTCCAACCTTTGATCCATTCGGTCATGCCTTTTTGCACATACTGCGAGTCGGTCGCCACGCGCACCACCGAGGGCTTTTTCAACTGCTCCAGCGCACGGATGACAGCTGTCAGCTCCATGCGGTTATTCGTGGTTTCCAACTCACCGCCGAACAACTCTTTCTCATGCTGGCCATAGCGCAACCAGGCGCCCCACCCACCTGGGCCGGGGTTCCCCTTGCAGGCACCATCGGCGAAAATTTCTATCAACTCAGTCTGCACGATCAATCACTTCTTTCTGACATTCTGTTTTTTGTGTGGGCTTGGGCACAAACACCCGCGCCAGATTATTGTTCCATTGTGGCCGTATCAGACGCATCCCGACGACCTTCTTCCTGGCCACCAGAAAATATACACCGCCCATCATCGGCCACCAGCGGTCGCCGGCCTTGTCCATCCATGCCGTGCGCGACAGCCATTGTTCGCGGACGAACGGCGGGGTGTAACAGGCCATGCGCCCGGCAACAATCTCGAATCCCAGCAGCGCCAGCCAATCTTTGAGCCGCATCAGCGAAATAAAGCGGCCACGCCAGGGATAACCGCGTTTTTCGCAACAGGCGCGGCGCAAGCCCCAGAAACTGATCGGGTTGAAGCCGCTGATAACGATGTGCCCTTCTGCCACCAGTGCGCGCTCCGCATCCCGCAACACCTGGTGCGGATTGTCGGCGAATTCCAGCACATGCGGCAACAGCAGCAGGTCCACGCTGCCGGTCGCCAGCGGCAATTGCTCAAATTCGCAGCGTAATGCAGTGCTGCCGCCGCTCGACGCCGCGCAGCGGAACGGCATGCGCGAATCGCGCAGCAAATCCAGTTGCGGCATGCCGAGCTGCATTGCATTGAAGCCGAAAATGTCCGTCACTGCCGCATCGAACATGGCTTGCTCCTGTGATGCCACATAAGCCCCCAATGGGGTGGCAAGCCACTCGGTTTCGCTTATGATGCTTGGCATAATGACTGATTCGCTTATTGTTCCTGTCAGGGCTTTTCGTGATAACTACCTGTGGCTGATCATCAAGGATCAGTCCGCCGCAGTGGTTGATCCCGGTGACGCCGAACCCGTATTGGCTTACCTGCGCCAGCATGGCCTCAGCCTGACATCCATGCTGATCACCCATCACCATCACGACCATATCGGCGGCGTGGCGGAATTGCTGACCCGGTACGACGTTCCAGTCTATTCTCCTCCCGGCCGGATGCTGGATTTTCCCTACCAGCCAGTAGCGGATGGCGACCGCATCCAGCTTGCCGCGCTCGACCTGAGCCTGACCGTCATTGGCGTGCCCGGACATACCGCAAATCACGTCGCGTATTATGGAGGAAATTCCCTGTTCTGTGGCGACACCCTGTTTGGCTGCGGATGCGGCCGCGTCTTCGATGGCAGCTGCGAGGCGTTGTATGCTTCACTGGCAAAACTGGCGCAGTTGCCCGATGCCACCCGCGTCTATTGCGCCCACGAATACACCCTGGACAACCTGCGCTTTGCACTGAGCATAGACCCTGACAATGCCGCCCTGCGCGCCAGGCAGATCGCTGACCGGGAACGCATTGCCGGAGGCTCGCCGACCGTTCCCAGTACCATTGCGCTGGAAAAAGCGACCAATCCCTTCCTGCGCTGCTCTACCGCCTCCATCCAGGCTGCCGCGAAACAAGCTTTCCCTGATCTGGAAGAATCCGAAACCAGTATTTTTTGCGCTATCAGGCAGCTAAAAAACAGCTACTAATCAACCAGTTGCAAACACACGCAAAGGCGCGCCCAGCTTGACGCGGACGGGGGTTGCCGGTAGTATCGCCCGGTCAGAAAATCCAAATCCCTACATGTCCCGGATTCCCCTCTTTTCCTGCTTGCTGCCGCCCTTGCTGTTGGCTGCGTTGCTGGCACCAATGGCATCCGCGCAGGCTGAGTCCATATCCTCCAGCGACGACCCCATTCTCGTCGCTCCCGGTTATACCGACGAGGAAAGGCGACTGCTGGCCAGTGAAAACCTGCCTACCGGGCTGGTGCTTCCCGATATCCCGGACACTTCCGCCGCCAACCCTGCCACGCCATCGGCTGAAGGTTCCACTGATCTGTGGCAGCGCATCCGCAATGGTTTTGGCATGGCCGACCTGCAATCGCCGTTCACAGCGACCCATGAATCCTGGTATGCGGCGCGCCCCCAATATGTCCAGCGCATGGTGGACCGCAGCCAGCGCTATCTCTACCACATCGTGGAAGAAGTGCAGAAACGCGGCATGCCCACCGAAATTGCACTGCTGCCCATGGTCGAAAGCGCGTTCAACCCCACTGCTTACTCCCGCAGCAAAGCGGCCGGCATCTGGCAATTCGTTCCTGCCACCGGCAAGGATTTTGGCCTGAAGCAGGACTGGTGGAACGACAACCGCCGCGACGTCACCGCCGCAACCGATGCAGCATTAAAATACCTGGAAAAACTGCACGTCATGTTCGGCACCTGGGAACTGGCGCTGGCAGCCTACAACGCCGGTGAAGGCACGGTGCAACGGGCGATCGAGCGCAATCGCAGGCAAGGGCTGCCGACCGATTACCAGAGCCTCCAGCTGCCGCCGGAAACCAAAAACTACGTTCCCAAGCTGCAGGCCGTCAAAAACATTGTGGCCAACCCGGAGCAATATGGCCTGAACATCAAACCCATCGACAACAAGCCCTATTTCACCCAAGTTACCGCGCCGGGCAAGATTGACGTCAAACTTGCCGCCAAACTGGCCGGCGTGTCGGTTGAAGAATTCACGCAGCTGAATCCGGCGCACAACCGTCCGGTCATGGCCAACGCAACCGGCACCCAGAACATTCTGCTGCCCACGGGCACGGAAGATGAGTTTGCCGAAAACCTGGCCAACTACAACAAGCCGCTGGTGAGTTGGCAAACCCATTACGCCAAGCGTGGCGAGCGCCTCGGCACCATCGCAAAGCAATACGGGATCAGCGTTGCGCAGTTACGCGACGCCAACGACCTGTCGGCCAAGCAGCGGCTCAGGCCAAACCAGCCGCTGCTGGTACCCGCCACGGGTGGGGTTATTGACCATGCGGTCGCAGCCGTGCCGGACACTGTTGCCGAAAAAAGCCCAGCGCCGGCGGATGCCAAGCCGGCCGTCATCCGCCACACGGTCAAGAACGGCGACACCGTTTTCAGCATCGCCAAGCGTTACGGCCTGACCAGCAAGCAGTTGCTGGCACAGAATGGCCTGAAAAATGGCAAATTGCGCAAAGGCCAGGTCCTGGTCATCACTAGCGAGAAAAACCGCGCGGACGAATCCAGGGAAAAAGTCACCAAAAGCAAAGCCAAAGCCCGTGGCCCGGAAAAAATAAACTACGTCGTCAAGCGCGGCGAAACCCTTTCCAGCATTGCCAAAAAATTCAATGTTGAACCGGGCGAACTGCAGCGCTGGAACAAACTCCGCGGCTCCCGCCTGGCGCCCGGGCGCAAGCTGGCCATCTACAAGCCGGACGCAGCCTGACGGATAGACACCCGCGATGCCTAGACTTCCGCGCCACGTTATCAACATCTGCCTGCTGATGTCCTGCATGCTGGCAAGCTGCGGAAAACCCCCGCCAACGCCTGACATCAATCTGGATCAACCGTTTCCCGCCGAATCCGGCGGTACTATGGTAGACGCCATGACCGGCGAACCCTCCGGGCTGATCCCGATGATCGCAGGCGAATCTGCCGCATCGGCGATTGCCAGCCATATTTTCAACAGCCTGTTGAAATATGACCGCAACCTGGAACTGGAAGGCGAACTGGCAAAATCCTGGGAAATTTCCAAGGATCAGAAAACCATCACCTTTCATCTGAAGCCCGACCTGAAATGGGCCGACGGCGAGCCCCTGACGAGCGCCGACGTGCTGTTCACCTGGCAGTTGGTAACCGACGACAAAACCCGCACGCCGTACGGCTCCGACTTCAAGCTGGTGACCAAGGCGCAGGCCCCAGACCCGCTGACATTCAGTGCCTCGTACGCACAGCCCTACGCCCCGGCGCTGGACTCCTGGGCCGGGCTGCAAATCCTGCCTCAACACTTGCTGCGGGGGCAGGACATCAACAACACGCCTTTTGCGCGCAAACCGGTTGGCAGCCATTATTACCAGTTGCAGGAATGGAAGAACGGCGAGCGTATTGTGCTGAAAGCCAACCCCAATGCGACGCAGGGAAAACCGCGCATCGACAAACTGGTGTCGCGTTTCATTCCAGACCCCGCCGCCCAGTTCCTGGAACTGATGGCGGACAATATCGACGTGATGAACCTGGACCCGATCCAGTACGCGCGCATTGTCCCTGCCCGCCCCGAACTTTCGCGGAAAATCTCGCTGTACAAGGAATTGGGGAACGGTTACACCTATCTCGGCTTCAACCAGAAGCACGCGCCGTTTAATGACAAACGCGTCCGGCAAGCCATCAATTACGCAATAGACAAGCAGGAAATCATCGACGGCGTGCTGCTGGGGCTGGGCGAGCCGGTGGCATCGCCCTACAAACCGGGGACGCGCTGGGAAAACCCTGACCTCAAACCCTATCCGTACAACCCGGAGAAATCGCTGCAACTGCTCAAGGACGCAGGATTCGAGGATCACGATGGCGATGGCTTTCTGGACCGGGATGGCAAGCGGCTCGCTTTTGAAATCCTGGTGAACCAGAACAAACAGCGCAGCACCACTGCCGTGCTGATCCAGCGCCGCCTGAAAGAAATCGGCATCGACGTTAAAATCCGCGTGCTGGAATGGGCAAGTTTCCTTGGCCGCTACATCAAGACCGGCGATTTCGACGTGGTGATCCTAGGCTGGAGCCTGTCGCTGGACCCGGACCAGTACAACATCTGGCACTCTTCGCAGACCCAGCCGGGACAATTCAACTTCATCGGCTACAGCAACCCGAAAGTAGACAAACTGCTGGAGCAAGGCCGCCTGGAACTGAACCCCGACAAACGCATGAAGATTTATCATGAATTTTCCAGAATCCTGCTGGAAGACAGCCCTATCGTCTACCTGTTCGAGGGTTACGGCCTGCCCGCGATCCACAAGCGCGTTCGCGGTATAGACAACCCGGCCCCGCCCGCCGGGATCGGGCATAATTCTCAGGACTGGTACATTCCGCAACCACTGCGCCGCACGGAAATTTCAGCCCAATGATCCGCTATGTGCTTAAACGACTGTTCTGGATGGTGCCCTTGCTGGTAGGCATCAGCCTGATTTCGTTTCTCATCATGCATCTGGCGCCGGGCGACATCACCACCACGGAAGCCAGTTTCAACCCCAAGGCCAGCCAGGAATCCGTACAAAAACTGCGCAAGCTTTACCATCTGGACGAACCCGTCATCACGCAATACGGCTACTGGCTCAAACGCATGGCCACGCTCGATTTCGGCACCTCGTTCGCCACCCATCAACGCCCGGTTCTACTTGATCAAAAAGATGAGAATGGCAACATCGCCAAGGGGCTGATCCAGGAGGCGCTGCCTGTCACCGTCATGATCAACGTCATCAGCATGGTGCTGATATTCATTGCGGCGCTGCCGCTGGGGGTCATTTCGGCACTCACCCACCAGAAACCGACCGATCGCGGCATCACCGTGTTCCTGTTTGTCGGCTTCGCCATCCCCGGCTTCTGGCTGGCGCTGATGATGATGTACTGGCTGGGCGTCACCCACGACTGGCTGCCCATTTCCGGGCTGCACAGCCTGGATCACGACAACATGGGGAAACTGGCGCAGTTGCTTGATACCGCGAAGCATCTGCTGATCCCGGTATTCATTTCCTCGCTCGGCGGGCTGGCGGGAATTTCGCTGTTTGTCAAAAACGGCATGCTGGACGTCCTGCACCAGGATTACATCACCACCGCCCGTGCCAAGGGCTTGAGCGAAAACACCGTGATCTACCGCCACGCCCTGCGCAACGCCTGGCTACCGCTGATTACGCTACTGGGGTTATCCATCCCCGGCCTGATCGGCGGTTCGGTGATCGCCGAATCGCTGTTCGCCATTCCCGGCATGGGCAAACTGTTTTATGACTCGGTGCTGATGCGGGATTTTCCCACCATTATGGGCATCCTCACCATCGGCGCGGCGTTAACCCTCATCGGCAACCTGCTGGCCGATATTGCCTACGCCTGGGCCGACCCCAGGGTGCGGCGCGGGGTGGCTCAATGAGAGGCGTTATACAGAATCCGCTGGCGCTGTGGGGCTTGGCAATTATCAGTACCATCCTGCTGCTGGCGTTGCTGGCGCCGCTGATTGCACCATTCGACCCGGACGCCATCAACGTCAAGGCGATCCTGCTGGCGCCCTCTTCCACGCACTGGATGGGTACGGATGGCCTGGGGCGCGATGTGTTTTCGCGTATGTTATTTGGTGCCCGGATTTCCCTGCTGGTCGGTTTTGTTGCCGTGGGCATCGCCACCATCATCGGCGTGGTGCTCGGCGCGATTGCCGGCTTTTATCGCGGCTGGGTGGACGTGCTGATCATGCGCACAGTGGATGTCATGTTGTCCATTCCCACCTTTTTCCTGATCCTGGCGGTGATCGCCTTCCTCACCCCATCCATCTGGAACATCATGATCGTGATCGGCCTGACCTCCTGGATGGGGGTCACCCGTTTGGTGCGCGCCGAGTTCCTCAGCCTGCGCGAGCGTGAATTCGTGCTTTCGGCCAAAACCATGGGTGCCAGCGATGCCAGGCTGATTTTCCTGCATCTGCTGCCCAACAGCCTGACGCCGATCATCGTCAGCACCGTGCTGGGGATTGCCAGCGCAGTACTGGTGGAATCCGGCCTGTCCTTTCTGGGGCTGGGCGTACAGCCGCCGCAAGCATCGTGGGGCAACATCCTTACTGACGGCAAGGAATACATCCAGTTTGCCTGGTGGTTGTCGCTGTTCCCGGGGTTAGCCATCCTGATCACCGTGCTGGGCTATAATCTGCTTGGCGAAGGTCTGCGTGATGCGCTCGACCCCCGAACAAAGAAATAATTTGTCCATTTTGTCTTGAAAGGTTTTTGATATGGGTTTCCTTACCGGTAAGCGCGCACTGATTGTTGGCCTGCTCAGCAACCGATCCATTGCCTACGGCATCGCCCAGGCCATGAAGCGCGAAGGCGCGGAACTGGCGTTTACCTACCAGATGGATCGGTTCCAGGATCGCGTCACCAAGCTTGCCGCCGAATTCGGCTCCGATATCGTATTGCCCTGCGATGTCAGCGACGACACCCAGATCAATGACATGTTTGCTGCGCTTAGCAAGCGCTGGGACGGCCTGGACATCATCGTGCACTCCGTGGCTTTTGCCCCGCGCGAAGCACTGACCGGGGATTTCCTGGACAGCGTAACGCGAGAGAATTTCCGCCTGTCGCATGACGTCAGCGCCTACAGCTTCGCCGCGCTGGCCAAGGCCGGCCTGCCCTTGATGCAAGGCCGCAACGGCGCGCTGATCACCATGAGCTACCTGGGCGCGGAGCGCACCATGCCCAACTACAACGTGATGGGCGTGGCCAAGGCCAGCCTGGAAGCCACCGTGCGCTACATGGCACAGAGCCTGGGGCCTAAGGGCATCCGCGTCAACGCGGTTTCCGCCGGCCCGATCAAGACCCTGGCCGCTTCCGGCATTGCCGGGTTCGACAAGATGATCGAATTCAACGACAAGCACGCCCCGCTGCGCCGCAGCGTCACCATTGAGGAAGTTGGCAATGTGTCCGCCTTCCTGTGCAGCGACCTGGCCAGCGGCGTTACCGGCGAAATCACTTATGTGGACGGTGGCTTTAACACGACCGCTGCCGCAACAGTGGAGTAAGCACCCCGCTCCGGAGTGCCTTCATGAAAATACTCATCGCCGACGATAACCCCACCAACCGTGCGGTGCTTGCCGCGTTGGTCACGCAGATGGGGCATGACCCCATCCTGGCCGAAGACGGACGGGAAGCTGTTGCCATGTTTGAGTCGGAGCTTCCCGACATGGTGCTGATGGACGTCATGATGCCGGTGGAAGACGGCCTGAGCGCGACTGCGCGCATCAAGTCACTCAGCATCGGGCGGCTCACGCCCATTATCATCATCACCGCGCTGGATGGGGATGACGACCTGATCAAAGGCATGGAAGCCGGTGCTGACGATTACTTCACCAAACCGATCAAGGTGCAGGTGGTCAAGGCGAAAATCCGCACCATTGCGCACACCGTGGAAATCCAGCGCCAGATTGAGCAAAAGACGCAGGAACTCGAGCGTTATTATTTTGCCGCTGAAGATGAAATGCGGGTGACCAGCCACATCATGCAGCGCATGACGGAATCGGCAAAGCTGGATGACGCAGCGCTCGAGCATTGGCTGGAACCCACCGAGCATTGCAGCGGGGATCTCATTGCCGCAGCGCGCACGCCCGGCGGCGCGCTGCACCTGCTGCTGGCGGATGGCACCGGACACGGCTTATCGGCGGCACTGGACGTGATGCCTTTGCCGCACATCTTTTACGCCATGACCGCGATTGCGCACCCGATCGGCAGCATTGCCGCCGAGATGAACGCAAAAATCAAATCGCTGCTGCCAACCGACCACTTCATTGCCGCAACCCTGATTTCCATTAACCCGATCGAAAAGGTAGTGGAAATCTGGAATGGCGGGAACCCGCCGGCATGGCTGCTGAATGCCGAAGGCAAACTGCTGCACAGCGCAGAATCACGCCACCTGCCGATTGGCGTGCGTGACCCTGCCGACTTTGATGCATCCATTGAGACCATCCGCTTTGAGCCCGGTGCACAAGTCATCCTGTATTCGGATGGCCTGGTCGATGCCGGAAACACGACTGGCGAACCGATAGGCGGAGAACGCCTGCTGGAGCTGTGCACCTCATCCACCGCGGCTGAACGGATGGCGAACATCCGCCATTTCGTGAAAAACCACCTGGGCACGGCAAAGTCGCACGACGATATTTCCCTGGCCATCGTATCCACAGATCGGCTTAAGGCCTCGGACAAAATCCATGTGCACTCTGCGACAACATCGCCACCCCATGCGGGAAGCGGCTGGCGCGTCACGCTCCGCCTGGGTTCGCGGGAGTTGCAAGTGCTTGACCCTATTCCATTTGTTATTGATCTGCTCAAAAAAATGCAGGTTTCAGACTCGCATTTGAGCAGCCTGTTCCTGATCACGTCCGAACTGTTCAACAATGCGCTGGATCATGGCCTGCTGGGCCTTGATTCCAACATGAAGAACCTGCCGGACGGATTCGAACTGTATTTGAACGAGCGCACGCAGCGCCTCGCGAATCTGGATATCAACGCGATGCTGGACCTGGACTTTGAAAACCTGCCGGGAGTGAATGGCCGACAGCTGAAAATACATATCAAAGACAGCGGCCCCGGATTTGATTACCAGGAACGCATGAGAAAAATGGAAAATCACGAACTAACGCATGGCCGGGGTATTGATCTGGTCAAGAAAATTGCTCAACATATGGAATATATCGGGCCCGGTAATGAAGTTATCGTTACCTACGCATTCTGATTCCGAAACGCTGCTTTTTTTAAGAGGAATAACCGCCACCATGAATATCACAACAAAACAAACTGGTTCTGAAACTGTGCTGGCGCTTTCTGGCCGCTTTGACTTCAACTCTCATCGGGACTTCCGCAACAGCTACGAAGCGGCACTACAGAACACCGCGACCAGAACCATCAACCTCAACATGACGCAGGTCGATTACCTCGACAGCTCGGCACTCGGCATGTTGCTGCTGCTGAACGAAAAAGCGCGGGCGGCCAACATGGAAGTTGTGATCAGCGACCCTCCCCCCAGCGTCCGTAAAATCATCGAAGTCGCTAACTTCAGCAAGATTTTCAGAATCATTTGATTGTTTAAAGCACAAAAAAGGGCGCTGGAAAGCGCCCTTTTTTGTTATCGGCCCCGGTTAAGCCTAATTCCCTTGGCTGTTGCCTAGCAGCAGGTCCTGGTGGATCACCACCTTGCCTTGCTCCCGTAGCGACTTGAGATACGCCGCCAGGTACTCTGCGCTTAACAGCGTGTTGTATTCCCCAACCGCACGGTTCTTGGCGTCGGCATCCAGCGTCTGCAAATCGTCCGACACCGCATTCACCCGAATCAGCACATAACTGCCGTTTTGAGAAACAGCCCCCGCATAGGCAGGCAGTTTGCTCACATCCATCTGCAGCGCCTTGGCCACAACGCTCTCCGTCAGCCCCTGCGCATCCTTGCGCGAAACAATCGCCGGGCTGCTCCAGGTCAGCGTCTTGACCTCTCCACCTTGCTTGAGCGCTTTCAGTGCCAGTTCACCTTGCTGCGCGGCCTTTTGGGTTGCCTGTTGCTGGCGCAATTTCTTTTCGATGGCCTCTTTCACATCAGCGAACGGCTTGGTGCTTGATGGGCGGCTGTCAACCACACGGGCAGCCACCAGCGTATTGGGCGCAACTTCAACCGCTTCGGTATTCCGTTTATCCTTGCGGACGGCATCAGAGAACACGACGCTGGCAAGTTTTTCATTGCCCTTGAAGTATTTCGCCACGTCTGCTTGCGACATCCAGCCACTCTTCTGCACTTCCAGCTGATGCTCCTGGGCTACCGGAGCAAGACTGGTGGATTGCTCATATACCGTGTTGCTGAACTTCTCAGCCACTTCGGCAAACTTGGCCGAGGCCTTCTGGCTCAGTAACTCGCCGCGAATCTGATTTTTGACTTCTTCCAACGTGGGCGCTGAACCCTTGATTTCTGTCAGTTTGATGATGTGGTAGCCAAACTCCGTCTCCACCAGGTCACTAACACTTCCGGGAGCCATGCTGAAAACCGCATCTTCAAACGGTTTCACCATGACACCACGCTTCACGGCGCCAAGATCACCGCCATTTTGTGCAGAGCCCGGATCCTGCGAATATTTCTTGGCCAGGACATCAAACTTCTCTGGCGCTTTCTTGACCTCGGCCAGTACCGCCAACGCCTTGCTCTTGGCTGCAGCCTTGGCCGCAGCATCGGTCTTGCCACCAAAAGTAATCAGGATATGGCTGGCATGGCGCTCCTCGTCACCTTGGAACTTGGAGACATTTTCCTGATAAAACCTTTTGATCTCATCTTCAGGAATCTGGATGCCACTCATCAGGTTTGCCGTGGATAACACCACATATTCCAACTGCACCTGCTCAGGAATCGCAAACTCGCTTTTGTTCTTGTCGTAATATGCCTGAACAGCAGCCGGATCGGCCTTTTCGGCTTCAAACAGGTCTTCAGCAAAAATCGTGGCTACACTTACTTCGCGCTGCTGGTGTCTGGCACGCAAAGCGTTGTTGGTCACCGCATCCGGGGAAAACGCCATCCCGGCAATGCCGTCCCGCACCTGCTGTACCAGCAGATCATTGCGCAAGCGGGCTTCAAAAGTGCTGGGGGTCAGCCCGTTGGAAGCCAGTAACTGGTCGTACACTTCCTGGGAAAACTGGCCTTTTTTCTGGAATTCAGGCATCGCGACGATCAGTTTTGATAACTGCTCGTCGGAAATTGTATAGCCGCCGCGTTTGACTTCATCACGCAGCAAACGCATGTTGATCAACTTTTCCAGTACTGCCGTACGCACTTGTGGATCGTTGACGAAATTCGGATCAACCTTGCCCTCGGCACGGCTCCGGGTTTCTTGCAGTGACTTGCCAAACTCCTGGATGGTAATCGCCTCTTTATTGACTTCTGCAACAGCAGCACCGGAGCCAGCATTCTTCAGGTACGAGTCAACGCCAAAAATAGCGAATGGAATGGTGATCAATGCCAGGATCAACTTGGCAATCCAGGACTGCGAACGTTCGCGTATGGCTTCCAACATAGTTTGATAACCTCGGATACGGTGTAAAAATGAAGTGGGGAATTATGCCACAGCGACAAGCATCAATGAGGGGAATTCCCTATAACTGCAAAATCCGAATGTGGGGAATTGACAATATTCAGACAAATAAAAAGGCAGGCATCTAGCCCACCTTCTTATTGGCGGAGTGGACGGGACTCGAACCCGCGACCCCCGGCGTGACAGGCCGGTATT
>CAZEFE010000006.1:0-233372 GCA_964511385.1 uncultured Methylophilaceae bacterium
TTGCTTCATGGGCAAAAGCTTGATGCGTGGGGCTTTGTAGGTATGGGGCTCATAGTTAGTGGTGTAGTAGTTTTAAACTTGCTTTCCAAAGCAAGTGCCCACTAATAAACTCAGTCATCTAACAAGTCGTTGCAGCACCGCTCCAGCACTTCGTGCCTGCGCTGGACAGTTTTTAAGTCGCGGCTTTATGGTTTTGCTGCGCAAAAGTATTCCATAAAATCACAACTTAAAAACTGCCGCTGAACTCGGCGTTAGGCAACATGAACACCAGAAAGT
The DNA here is from genome assembly GCA_964511385.1 of uncultured Methylophilaceae bacterium. Lineage (GTDB taxonomy): Bacteria > Pseudomonadota > Gammaproteobacteria > Burkholderiales > Methylophilaceae > CAILHX01. The sequence goes on from CAZEFE010000006.1 coordinate 277, forward strand.
GTGTCAGACCTTTACGGCCTGAAATGTGCCCATACATTGGCTTGTGCGGGCACAGCGCCAGAACCTCACCAACCTTCACTTGGGTTTCGTTCCACTTGAAAACCAAAGTGCCATCCTTATCCAGCACTCGGAAGCACTCCGCGAACCCTTGGCGCAGATCGTCGCGCCAGTTATCTGATAACTTCCCATACTTGGCCGCCAGCCAGCTTCGCGGCCCAGCCGTGTGCAGGTGCGGCGGGTCAAAAACCACATGTTTAAAAGCCCCGTCTGGATACGGCAACGCACGAAAATCAATTATCGTGTCCGGCTCAATTATTAGCGTTCTGGTTCCTCCAATTCGCCCGTTAGATTGGTCGGTCACCACAATCGTTTCTTTTCTGCAATCGCCAAAAACCACATCAGCGTTTTTCTTGTCCGCCCACATCATTCGGCTTCCACAGCACGGGTCAAGCACCCGCTTGCCTAACAATTCGTTCAACATCACTCCCTCCGGTCGTTGGACTGCGCTGACGCGCAGCCTGTTAACTCAATGGCGTTAGGCAACCCGATGGCCTCATTTGAAATATGTGAAGTTATTCGCCTTCCCAGCCGGAATGAGTTTGTTATTACTGGCACCATCGCTGATGGGGAAATAAGCCCAGGCATGGTTGTTTCCATTTGGATTGATAGCAAGCTTTACTGGAACATCCCTGTCAAAAGCATCGAGTACATTGATCGCCTTGCGCTGAACGAAACATTAGTGGGTCTGGTATGTTCCGAATCAAACCCAAATGAAGCCTTGCTGTGCTCAGACCTATGCCCACTTGGTACGATCGTCGAAGTAAAGGCACATGAAAATGTTGCCTAACCCATCCATCAAGCGGGACGCGCTAAAGCGCGCCCCTTATGTCCAACGTTAGAAGGTACCGTAAATTGAAGCGTCAGCTCGACTCAACAGCCCTCATTGAACGGCCCACTTGGCTTGGGACTGCGTTCGCAGAACTAGAGGCCAACCAGTTTTGGCTCCAGTTACCACCTTCGCTTAAGCAAATTGCCATGGACGAGTTTCGCGCTGGCAATCGTGCAACCCAAATCCTACGAAACGAAGACCGCGCTATAGTTCTGCTGGCATTTGAGCGTGGGCCGCTCGCTGACAGTTTAGTGGGGGCGGAAATCAAAGTGCATCGTCAGCATGCTTACGGAAACTATTGCTACGATGGTACCGTTGTAACCTATGAAGATACCCAGTCTGGTTGCTTCCTCGCCTTTGACGATCCGAGCTACGAACATGAAACCTTCTAACCCTACGGTCAAGTTCGCCCTTCGGGCTGGGACTGCGCTAAAGCGCAGCCCCTTACCTCCACGTTGGGCACTGCGCAACAATCAGTTCAATACCTACAGGATGAAATTCATGGTTAGACGATTCTTTATTTCGGTATTACTAACGGCGAACGCTGCTTCACTCGCTCATGCTGAGGAACTGAAGCCACCTCAGACGCTTGAGTATGGCGGCAAAAGTTATCAGCTGACCTCTGCTGCCAAGATGGCAGAGGGTAATAAGTTGTTCTACCGCTATACGACCGGCAACGAAACTAAGGATCAATGGACTTCCATGGTGATCATCCAATATTCGCCCCATGTGCATTTGAAGGAAGAAGCATTGGCCAAGGATGTGAAATCCTACTTTGATGCCAGCAGCCCTCGTCCGTATTACAGTATCGACTTTATCGGCGGCAAACCTTTTGCCCGCTTCCTTAACCCGCCGATTAGTGGTCAGCTATCCGAGTCCAGCGTGATGCGCTTCTTTGCTGATGGCTGTGATGGTCAAATAGTATTCCAGTTCCTTGAAAAGGTTGACGCTTCCAATGTAAAGCAGGCATGGGGTAACAACCAACTAGCCTTGAACAACCTAGCCAATTACCCTTGGCAACCCGAGTGCATTGTTGATCGCTAAGCACTTTATGCTGCCCAACCCATCCATCAAGCGGGACGCGCTAAAGCGCGCCCCTTATGTCAAACGTTATGCCCTTGGTGGTGCAGGTAGCGCACAACGCTCTTTGCCTTGTCGTCGGCGCGCTGCGACATCCCGTTGCCGTCAATGTCGCCGGCTCCGATCAGGCGCCAAATCGCGTGATACACGTCGCCGCATTCGCGCTCCAGCGCCTCGCGGTTGGTCGGGCCACCGTCCGGGTGCGTGCTCTCGAATCCGTGGCGCAGCACCTTGCCGATTGCCTGCATCACTTCGCCACATTCTTCGGCCAGCAGCGCCAGCCGCTCCGCTTCAGCCGGAGTCAGTCTGTTGAAATGCTCCATGTCGTTCTCCGTATCAAGCGCCGGGCATAACCCGGCGGTCGAGCCGACTGCCAAAAGCTGCGCTTTTGTCATCGGCTCACCTCTGCGTTAGGGTTCATATGCTGGGAACAAACGAAATAGTACTTTTAGCATCACTAGCGGCACTTGCAATTTGGTACTTCGCGGGGTGCCCCGGAGCTATGTCACTCATAAAAATATTTGGGGCGTTAATTCACCAAGGTGAAAAAATCATTAAGGTGTCAGAGAACGAAAATTCGCACCCCATAATACGATCGCTAGCAAAGTTAGCAGTCTTTCTAATTGGAGGCACTCTAATTTTTCTTTATATATTTCGTCGCTCCTTGCCACGCTTTTTCTAATCAAGGTTGCTATCCGCATTTATGTTTTTAAGCCATCCCCCTAACCCATCCATCAAGCGGGACGCGCTAAAGCGCGCCCCTTATGTCAAACGTTAGGGCCTTGTATGCTCAGAGCACTTACCGCAGTACTTCTTGCCCTGGCTCTCCAAACCGCCAGTGCTGAGACATTGCAGCTTTCGGCCAAACCGGGCGAGTTTCTTGCAAACCCTATTGGTGATTCCGCCGAGACAGTAACTATTTCTACGTCCCTTAGTCTCACTGCCTTTGATAGCAGCGCCTCATGGCCAGCTGCCGCGTATGTGGGGTTCTTTCAGGGGCCAAATCGAAATGAAAGCTTCCAATTTCTAATTATTCGAAACGGTGGCAATTCTCCATTTCTAACCGTCGGCTACCGTGTCATTGAGGATGGAAAAGAAAAATCCGTCGCCTCGCTCGCCAACATACCTTTGGATGCCAGCGCCCCCGTCGATCTCTCTTTCATCAAGGGTATCGTCACTATTAAATATGGGAATCAAGCCCCAGTCACAGTAAAAACTAGACTAACCAAGGCCACCCCTTATGTCTCCGTTTCGTCGGGTACTGCCCAGTACAAAATGCGCCCCTAACAGGGCGGTCAAGCAGGACTGGCTTACAGCGGGCTTCGCCCGCTTCCAGCCAGCCCCTTACCTTCATTCGTTAGCTTTCTCATGAGTTTTTCGCTACTTGGTTGGCTGTTCGCACTCGGCGTTGTAATACATAACATCGAAGAGGCTCTGTTTCTTCCAGCTTGGTCAACACGTGCTGGCCGTTGGCATGTGCAGATTGGTGCATTCCCTTTCCGTTTTGCCGTTTTCGTTTTATCCACTGCTGTCATATTTGCCGCTTGGCTTTCCTCGGTTAGTGGCGCGCACAGCTTTGGGGCTTACTTTCTTACGGGCTATGCGCTTGCAATGGTGCTTAACGTCTTATTCCCCCACGTTCTGGCAACCGTGGCACTACATTCATATGCGCCCGGTACTGCCACTGCGATGCTTTTCAACCTGCCTCTTGGCGGCTACCTCGTCTATCGCTCGCTTACTGAGGGGTATGTCGAGCAAACCACATTCGCTTTCACTGGGCCTGGCACGGTCATTGGCATCATCACCTCTATTCCAATTTTGTTCGCAATAGGCAATAAGCTAACCCATCATTCAAGTGGGACGCCTCACGGCGCCCCTTAATTCAAACGTTAGGTCCAAATGAATCGAGCCAAAATTCTTGGAATGGCCGGTATTTTTTTGTGGCTAAGTTGTATCCCTCGTCTTTTTCCATTACCGCCAGATGAAGTGGCGCTTAATGTCGAAATTCTCGAGAAATCACTGGCTGAATCTACAGAAGTGCTGTCAGAACAGTACAATGAACCCGAGTGGAAACATGAAATGCAACAGTATATTTCCACAGCAAAAGATCATGAAAAGCTACTGTGGGTCAAATGGTTTTCTTATCTTGCTTTAATTTTTGTTGCCATTGTTGGCTGGCTATTAACTGCCCTTACCAAGCGGATTTCTAAATGGATTATTTTGACTACAACAGTTTTGCTTGTTTCTAGCAGCCTACTTTTCGATTTTATCGTTTATCAGGGATTTTTAAGGGCTATAGTAGATGGAAGCATTCGATTCATTCCATGGGGAATTATTACGTCCACAACTTACTACAATTTTATTTTGCCTCTTTTGCTGATTGCACTCTCAATCAACCTATTCAAAGTTAGGAGCGATAATGCGACCTAACCGCTCCATCAAGCGGGACGCGCTAAAGCGCGCCCCTTATGTCAAACGTTAGCCCCATGAATCCTTTGATACGTTTGGCGCTTGTCTCTTTCGCTCCTGCAATCGTGAGCATTCCGGCAATTCTTGTTCTTTTTGCCGGTTATAAATACTTTGGTGTCGAAATCCAACTAGAACCCGTTATTTTCACAATCATTCAGGTTGCGTCGGCTGCTGCTGCCGGCGTGGTTTGCATGCATTTAGCGTTCCCTCTAATAAAGGTTCAACGTGTTATAGCACTTTTAGTTATCAGCCCTTTGCTAGTCTATGGGTTCACGAAAAGCTTCGCTTTTCAGCTAGAGGCTCTGGATATTCTTGGCTATTCATGCTGTCGCGAGTATGCCGCCACGCCATTAAGTGTCCTAGAAATTGGGGCGAGCCCTTTATCCCCGTTTTTTCTGTCTAGCTATGTTACACATCAGGGCTAACCCATCCATCAAGCGGGACGCGCTAAAGCGCGCCCCTTATGTCAGACGTTAGGGATCACATTGACAATCACTCGAATGTACATACAATGTAGTTATGATTAAATTCGAGTGGGACGCGACCAAAGCCATCTCAAACAAAAAGAAACATGGCGTTTCGTTTGAGGAGGCACAATCTGTTTTCTACGACGAATTTGCTGTGCAATTCTTTGACGAGGATGGCTCCGCGGCAGAGGATCGATTTTTAATGCTCGGCTTCAGCGATGAGGCTCGTCTTCTGATTGTTTGTCATTGCGAACGTGACCAAGGCAATACCGTTCGGATCATTTCAGCAAGAAAAGCCACGAAGAGCGAGAGCTACTATTACCAAGGGGTTAAGCCATGAAAACCGAATACGATCTGTCAAAAATGAAATCCCGCAAAAACCCTTATGCGGCAAAACTAAAAAAATCTGTCACGATGCGATTAAGTGAGGATGTTATTGGGTATTTCAAACAAATGGCCGACGAAAAGGGGGTCCCTTATCAGAGCCTGATCAATCTTTATCTGCGTGACTGTGTGTCAAGCCACAGAAAAATTGATATTTCTTGGCATACCTCACCCTAACTCATCAAGCGGGACGCGCTAAAGCGCGCCCCTGATGTCAAACGTTTGGTCTTTCTTCTCTATGCCGCCGCGCTCTCTCGCATCGCAAATCCTCGGCTTGCTTGGCTGGCTGTTGGTTGCATTCGCCGCTGCGGCGATCGGGGCAATCGCCTCCGTTGATGCAGCGGCGTTTTATGCGCAGTTGGGCAAGCCGTCGTGGGCTCCGCCAGCGTGGCTTTTCGGTCCGGTTTGGTCCGCGCTGTACTCCCTTATGGGTGTTTCTGCATGGCTGGTGTGGCGGTCGTCTGGCTCCAGCAAGGGTGCGCTGGGTTTGTTCATCGCTCAGCTTGCGGCAAACGCACTTTGGTCGTGGCTGTTCTTCGCCTGGCATCGCGGGGCGCTGGCTGCGGTGGAAGTCCTGGTCCTGCTTGCGCTAATCGTGTGTACCGCAATCACTTTTTGGCGCAGCAGTCGGCTAGCCGCTGTGCTGTTGGTTCCGTACCTGTTGTGGGTAAGCTTCGCATCGTTGCTCACGTGGTCGGTGTGGCAGATGAACCCCAATCTTCTGTGAGGCGCGCTTTGGCAGCTTGCATCGAGGGGACAGCTTCCGTCATGTTTCGCCCGCCTCCAGTTGCCCCTTATGTCAAACGTTAGGTGCCTCATGTGAGGGAATCATGGACGTCATGTTGAAGCGAGCTTATGAATATCCAGCCGAAACCGACGGTAAGCGGATTCTTGTAGATCGGCTCTGGCCGCGTGGATTGGCTAAGGTCAACGCTAAGATCGACCTCTGGCTAAAAGACGTGGCACCATCTACCGAGCTTCGCCAATGGTTTGGGCATGACCCGGAGAAATGGCTGGAGTTCAAAAAGCGGTATTGCGCTGAGCTGAAAAATAATCCCGCATTGGCAGAGCTACAAGCGCTTTCGCGTCAAGGAAACATCACCCTTATTTACGCAGCCAGGGATCAGTTGCACAATGAGGCGGTGGTGCTCAAGCAGATTCTGGATCGCAGCACCTAACAATTCATTCAAGCCGACGTCGCTCCGCGGCGCGGCTTAATCCAAACGTTGGGCCACACATGAAAGCCAAGAGATTTCTCAGCCTGGAATGGGATGCGATCGCGGGAATCGTAGCTGCGGTAGCGGCTATCGTTCTTCATTTTTTGCATGTTGTGGACGAGCAAGTCATCTTGCCCATCATTCTTGCCCTGATGGCGCTGCTATTCATCAACTTCATGCGGCATACAAGAAGTAATGATCTCACCGCCGAACAGGTTGATCACACGGCTCATACGGTTCAAAGTATCCACTCGGCGCTAAAGCATCCTGATGTGCTTCTGGTCGGGCCACGCCACCTGCGCTCCACGAACGAGCAATTTATTAGGCATATGAGCGGAGACACCATTTGGTTCAATGTCTGCCTGTCGATGTACAAGCCACAACCATTATTTGATGCATTGCTGCGTCCGGCGGTGGACAATCCGATGGTGTCCTCGATCCAGTTCATCCTCGATGAAAGTCAAAAGGATTTATGGCGACAATTCATACAGCCCAGGATTGCTGCCTGTTCCGGTAACGCGAAGGTGAGGGAGCCCCGCTGGTACCGCTTGGATAAGACTGTTTCGTACATTCTTGCCGATAGCCAACTGAGCGGTGGGACGGAAGCGCTGCTCAGCTTCTGGGGCGAGCCGTTCATGGCACAGGCCAGTGAGCGAGACGTGCCACGCTTCATTTTTCACCTGCAAAAGAATGCTGAGATTCTGCCGCATCTGGTGGAACTTGAGCGCAGTTATATGCATACTCATCATGAGTAGCGATACACTGCTGCACTTTGGCCGGCCCAACGTGGCGCTCAACCCGGATGCTACGCCTGCGGCTCCGCGCCGGTGAGTTCCACGTTATGTTTCATCGGGAGGCTTGATTGCAGCTTGAATGGAGGGAAACCCTCGAGGGTGTCGATTGGCGGGAACTTTCGGCCCTCTATCTGGCGGCGCCGCTGGGCGAGAAGAATCCTGCTGATCTTGAGAAGGCATTCTCAAACAGCATGTTTCGGTTCTTCGTTTACGACGCTGGCCGTTTGGTTGGTGTCGGTCGAGCACTTGCTGACGGTGCGGACTGTTCTTACATCTGTGACGTCGCAGTTCTCCCCACACACCAAGGCATAGGCTTAGGAAAAGAAATCGTCGCAAAGCTCATTGCATTGTCGGCCGGTCACAAGAAAATCCTGCTTTACTCTGCTCCGGGCAAGGAGTCTTTTTATCGCCGTCTTGGTTTCAGGCGAATGACAACAGCAATGGCCATCTTCGAGAATCAGGCCTCTGCCCTTGAGCGGGGATTGGTCAATGAAACATAACCCTGCGGTTCACCATGAATCACACCTGATGCAGTAAACACCTTAGAGCCTTAAACCAAGGCGTCAAATGAGAGGTGTCATGAGCAGCGCGCGTGATCCGGTGGAATTTTGTAGCACAGGCATCACAATCCGCTAACATAATGGCTTCTCGTCCACGGCAAGCCGAACATCATGGGTCAGCACTATCTCAAACCGCTTTTTGCACCTAAATCGGTTGCCATTTTTGGCGCCAGCGACCGCACCGATGCCGTGGGGCAGATTGTGTTCCAGGGCATGCTGCAGGGCGGCTACCAGGGTGCGCTTTACCCCATCAATCCGAGCCACGCCGAGGTGCAGGGCTGCAAGGCGTATACCTCGCTGGGGCAGATCGGCGAGCCGGTCGACCTGGCGGTGATTGCCACGCCGGCGAAAACGGTGCCGGACATCATCGAGGAATGCGGCAAGCATAACGTCAAGGCGGCGGTGATCATTACCGCCGGTTTCGGCGAAACCGGTCCCGAGGGCCAGGCGCTGGAGCGCGCGGTGGTGGAGAACGCGCAGCGCTACGGCATCCGCCTGATCGGCCCCAACTGCCTGGGCGTGATGCGCCCGGAGATCGGCCTCAACGCCACGTTCAACAAGGGTATCGCCAACCCCGGCAACCTGGCTTTTGTGTCGCAATCCGGCGCGTTGTGCACGGCGATTCTGGATTGGGCCAAATCCAACGACGTTGGTTTTTCCAGCGTGATTTCCATGGGTTCGTCGGTGGACGTGGATTTCGGCGAGATTCTCGATTACCTGGTTTCGGACGTCAAAACCCAGAGCATCCTGCTGTATATCGAGGGCATCCGCAACGCGCGCAGTTTCATGAGCGCGATCCGCGCGGCGGCGCGAGTCAAGCCGGTGATCTTGGTCAAGGTGGGGCGCCATGCGGCGGCTTCCAAGGCGGCGATGTCGCATACCGCTTCGCTGGTGGGGTCGGACGATGCGTTTGAGGCTGCGGTGCGGCGCGCCGGTGTGGTGCGCGTGCAGACCATTACCCAGCTGTTTTCCGCGGCCAAGGCGCTTTCCTGTGGCTTTCACCCCACCGGCAACCGGCTGGCGATCGTCACCAACGGCGGCGGTCCCGGCGTGATGGCGACGGATTGCGCTTCCGACCTGGGGCTGGTGATGGCAACCCTGTCCGAGGCGACGATAGAACAACTCAACCAGGTGCTGCCGCACACCTGGTCGCACGGTAACCCGGTGGATATCATCGGCGATGCGCAGGCCGACCGCTACCAGCACGCGGTGCAGGCGTGCCTGGAAGACCCCAACGTGGACGGCGTGCTGACCATACTCACGCCGCAGGCGATGACCAAGCCGCTGGAAGTGGCCGATGCGGTGATCGAACTTTCCAACCGGTACAGCCGTCCGCTGTTGGCCTGCTGGATGGGCGGGGGGCAGGTGGAGGAAGCGCGCGCGGCGTTCAACCAGGCGCGCAAGCCCAGCTTCCGCACCCCGGAACCGGCGGTGGAGGTGTTTTCCTTCCTCTCCGCCTATTACCAGAACCAGAAGCTGCTGATGCAGGTGCCCGGCCCGCTGTCTCACCAGGTGAAGCCGGACGTGGAAGGCGCGCGCATGATCATCGAAGGCGCGCTGCAGGACAGGCGCAAGGTGCTGAACGAGATGGAATCCAAGGCGCTGCTGTCGGCGTTCCATATCCCGGTGGCGCAGACCATGGTGGCGCATTCGCCGAACGAGGCGCTGCTGATCGCGCAGCAGCTGGGTTTCCCGGTGGCGATGAAGGTGAATTCGCCGGACATCACCCACAAAACCGATGCCGGCGGCGTGCGGCTCAACCTGGTCAACGCGCAGGCGGTGCGCGGCGCGTATCACGAGATCATAGAAAGCGTGCGGCAATACCGCCCGGATGCGCAGGTGGAGGGCATCTCCATCGAGCCGATGATCGTGAAGCCGAACGGGCGCGAGCTGATGATCGGCGTGATCAACGACCCGGTGTTCGGGCCGGTGATCACCTTCGGCGCGGGGGGCACCACGGTGGAGATCATGGGCGACCGCGCGGTGTCGCTGCCGCCGCTGAACAGCTTCCTGGTGAGGGATATGATCCAGGGCACGCACGTGGCCCGGATGCTGGGCGCCTTCCGCCACATGCCGCCGGTGGATATGGAAGCGCTGGAAAGCGTGCTGCTGCGCGTGTCGGAAATGGCGTGTGAACTGCCGATGCTGATGGAAATGGACATCAACCCGCTGATTGTGGACGAACATGGCGCGCTGGCGGCCGATGCGCGCGTGGTGGTGGAGTTCCGCCAGCCCGGCGCCGATCGTTATGCCCACATGGCGATTTACCCGTATCCGACGCATCTGGTGAGCGAGTGGCAGTTGGCCGACGGCACCAATATGGTGATCCGCCCGATCCGCCCGGAAGATGCCGAACTGGAACAGGAGTTTGTGCACAACCTGTCGGAAGAATCGCGTTATTTCCGCTTCATGAACAGCGTGCAGGAACTCAGCCAGAGCATGCTGGTGCGTTTCACGCAAATCGACTACAGCCGCGAGATGGCGCTGATCGCCGTGAGCGAGGAACAGGGCCGGGAGGTTGAACTGGGCGTGACGCGCTACGCCATCAACCCCGATGGCGAAAGCTGCGAATTCGCCCTGGTCATCGCCGACAACATGCGCGGCAAGGGGCTGGGCCACAAGCTGATGACGGCGCTGATGGATGCGGCGCGCGGCAAGGGGCTGAAAACCATCGAAGGCCAGGTGTTGAACAACAACGCCAACATGCTGAAGCTGATGAAGCGGCTGGGTTTCAGCATCGACCCCAGCCCGGAAGACGACAGCGTCAAGATCGTCCGTAAGGCGTTGTAGGCAGGCGCATGCACACGGCTTACCTGACGCATCCGTCCTGCCTCAGGCACGACATGGGCGCGGACCACCCCGAATGTCCGGCGCGGATTCACGCCATTGAAGACCAGCTGATCGCCTCCGGCATGCTGGATTTCCTCTGCCAGTATCAAGCTCCCGCGGCCAGCAGGGAACAACTGCTCCGCGCCCATGCCGCGGAATATGTCGACTGGGTGTTCGACCACGCGCCGCAGGCCGGGCTGGTGCCTCTGGACGGTGACACGGCGATGAATGCCCACAGCCTGGAAGCGGCGCTGCACGCTGCCGGCGCGGTGGTTAAGGCGGTGGACCTGGTGATGGCCGGCCAGGTGCAAAATGCTTTTTGCAACATCCGCCCGCCGGGGCACCATGCCGGGCGCGCCAGCGCGGCGGGGTTCTGCATTTTCAACAATGTGGCGGTGGGAGCGCTGCACGCGCTGGAACAGCACGGGCTGCAGCGGGTGGCAATCGCCGATTTCGACGTGCACCACGGTAACGGCACGGAAAATATTTTCCATGACGACCCGCGCGTGATGCTGTGCTCGACCTTCCGTCACCCGTATTACCCATATTGCGGCGCCGACAGCGGCAACGACCACATCATCAACGTGCCGCTGGCCGCGGGCAGCGGCGGGGCGGAGTTCCGCGATGCGGTGACCGGGCACTGGCTGCCGGCGCTGGAGCGGTTCCAGCCGCAGTTGCTGCTGATTTCCGCCGGTTTCGATGCGCACCGGGAAGACGACATGGGCGGGCTGGCGCTACGGGAAGCCGATTACGCCTGGGTGACGGAACTGCTGAAAGAGGTCGCCGGGCGCTATGCCCAGGGCCGCATCGTTTCCACGCTGGAAGGCGGCTACGCCCTGCATGCGCTGGGGCGCAGCGTGGCGGCGCATATCAAGAGCCTTGGCGGGCTTTAGCGAAAGCCTGTAAGCTGGAAAGATGACGACATTGAGCCTGCGTTTTCGCCTGAACCTGTTGATCACCGTGCTGATGCTGCTGTTCATGCTGGCGATGGGCACGGTGATCATCAAGGGTACGCGTTCCTCGATCCAGGAAGGCGTGGAAACCGCAACACGGGTCACCACGCAATTGCTGGATACGGTGATTGTCAGCGCGTTCCGCAACCCCGAACTGGGCGCTACGCATGAAGTGCTGCATTCGTTCCTGATTTCGCTTGGGCACGTGCGCAGCAACGATATCCTGTTGTATGACGCGTCCGGCCGGCTGATTTACCATTCGCCGCCTTCCAGGTACCGGGTGGATGAAGAGCCGCCGGCCTGGTTCAGCGTATTGGTGAAGCCCAAGACGGAGACGGTGACGCGGCGTATCCAGTATGGCACGCTGGTGATCACTTCCAATCCCGGCGGCGCCATCCGTGAAGCCTGGAGTGCGCTGAAGCCGCTGTTATGGATGGCGGGCATCTTTTTTGTCCTGGTGAACCTGGTGGTGAACTGGAAGCTGAGCCGCGCCTTGCTGCCGATGAGCGGTATCCTGGAAGCCATCCATCGCATGGGGCAGGGCGATTTGGCGGCCAGGCTGCCGCGTTACGCCCTGCCGGAGTTCAATCACATCGGGCAGAGCTTCAATCGCATGGCCGCCTCGCTGGAAACCAGCACCGAGGAAAGCCGCCGCCTGGCGCTGATCGTTCAGCAAACGGGCGATGCCATCATGATGCACGACCTGGAGGGCCGCATTTCGCTGTGGAACCCGGCGGCGGAGCGCCTGTTCGGCTACGCGGCGCAGGACATCGTCGGCCAGTCGGCCACATTGCTGATGCCGCCGGGGCGGGAGCAGGAACTGAAGCAGAACCTGGCGGTGATTGCCGAACGGCGGCTGATCGATAATTTTGAAACGCAGCGCTTGGCCAAGGATGGCAAGCTGCTGGACGTGGCGCTGTCCGCCGCGCCGCTGATTGATCCGCACGAAAACCGGGTGGTCGGCGAGATCTGCAGCATGCGCGACGTCACCGAGCACAAGCGGGTGGAAGAGGCCGAGCGCAAGCTGGAGGAAAACCGCCAGTTGACGCAGCTGATTCGCCGCCATATCGAAGACGAGCGGCGCAGCCTGGCGCGCGAGCTGCATGACGAACTGGGGCAGTATGTCACCGCCATCAAGACGTTTGCCGTGGCGATAGCCAACAAGGCGGAAAAAACCTTGCCGGAGGTGGCGTCGGGCGCGCAGACCATTGTTGCGGCGGCCAACCATATCTATGACGGCATGCACAACATCATCCGCCAGTTGCGTCCGGGTGCGCTGGATAACCTGGGGCTGACGGAAACGCTGCAGGATGCAGTCACGCAGTGGCAGTCGCAGCATCCGCACATCCGGTTTGCGCTGAATCTGGAAGGCAAGCTGGATACGCTGGGCGAAAGCATCAACATCAACCTGTACCGCATCGTGCAGGAGTCGGTGACCAATGCGCTGAAATATTCCGGCGCGGGGGAGATTTGTATTGCGCTGGCGCGAACTCCTGAGAATCGCGTCAGTCTGACAGTCAGCGACAATGGCGTGGGCGTGAATGTGTGCAATGTGGACCAGACCCGCCATTTCGGCCTGCTGGGCATGCGCGAGCGCGCCCAGGCGCTGGGTGGGGTGTTCGATATCCAGTCGGCGCCGGAGCAGGGCGTGTGCATCCATGTGGAAATACCCGCGGAAATTTCTGGAGAGGCGAGGGGATGATTAATGTAATGCTGGTGGATGACCATGCCGTGGTGCGCATGGGGTTCAAGCTGCTGCTGGATTCGGCGTCGGACATCAAGGTGGTGGCCGAGGCGGAGAGCGGCGAGCAGGCCATCAAACTGTACGGCGAGGTGCAGCCCGATGTGGTGGTGATGGACATTACCATGCCCGGTATCGGCGGGCTGGAGGCGATCGAGCGCATCATGGCCAAGGACCCGCGCGCGCGCATACTGGTGCTGTCGGCGCACGAGGATTCGGTGCATCCGAAACGGGTGTTGAATGCGGGCGCGCTGGGCTACCTGACCAAGCGCAGCGCGGCGGAAGAGTTGATCAAGGCGATCCAGACCGTGGCCGGACGCAAGAAATACATCGAGGCGGGCATTGCCCAGCAAATGGCGATCCAGCAGTTGTCCGGCGAGCAGAATCCGGTGGACGTGCTGTCGGCGCGGGAGTTTGAAGTGTTCATCGCCCTGGCCAAGGGCAAGACCACCAATGACATCGCGGATACGTTATGCCTGAGCCCGCGCACGGTGGGCACGCACCTGTACAACATCAAGCAGAAGCTGGGCGCCTCGACGTCGGCGGATTTGGCGCTGACCGCGATGCGTTGCGGGCTGATTGACCCCTGAGCGGGGTCAGCTGTCAATGACCGGCGTCGGGGTGATTTCCACCCGGTTGCGGCCGTTGGCTTTTGCCGCATACAGCGCCTGGTCGGCACGTGCCAGCATGGCGCTGATGTCGGCTTCATGCTCCGCCAGCGTGGATGCGCCGATGCTGACGGTGACCTTGAGCAGCAATGCCTCGTAGGGGATGATGGTATCCTCGATGGCCTTGCGCAGCCGCTCTGCCAGCATTTTCGCTTCGACGATGCCGGCATGCGGCAGCAGGATGACGAATTCTTCGCCGCCATACCGCGCCAGCACATCGGATTTCCGCAATGTCCTGGTGCCTACGCGCACCACGGCTTTTAATACTTCATCGCCCGCGGCGTGGCCGTGGGTGTCGTTGACCAGCTTGAACTTGTCCAGGTCCAGCATCAGCACCGTCAGCGCCTGTCCATAGCGGTGGGCGCGGGCACATTCCACCTTGGCCTGGTCGTCGAAATAACGGCGGTTGTAGGCACCGGTCAGCGGGTCCTTTTGCGACAGCGCGGAAAGCCGCTGCTCCGACTGGTACAGTTCGTAAGACAGCGTGGCCAGCCAGTAGATGATCAAGGGGGAAACCGAAGCCGACACCATGGCCCCGATCAGCAGGTCGTTGCTTAACAGCTGGCCCTTGAGCAACAGGTCGTAAACCGCTGTCATGCCAATGGAAGCGCACACCGACAGCAGGCTTGCCACCAGTGTCACCCCCAGGCTTCCGAACCTTCTAATCAAGATGCGTATCATGGTGATGTCCCGATCACTTTGGTTTTATTGGTTGTCCATTTAACGCTCAGTATACCGCTGGCAATAATCAGCGCAATTGCCGCCCAGTTGGAGGGCGATAAATGTTCGTTCCACAGCAGCACGTCGAACAGGCAGGCGAAGAGTACGGTGCTGTAAGCCAGGCTGCCCGCGGTCAGAGGATTGCCTTCGCCGTAGGCCTTGGTCATGCATAGCTGCGCGGCGGTTGCCGAGGCGCCCAGGCCGACCAGCAGCGGCAGGTCGGAGAAGGCCAGCGGCTGGAAGCCGGCGGCCAGCATCCACAAACCGCTGCCGAGCAGCGACACCAGGGTGAAATAAAACACGATGCGCCAGGCCGGTTCGCCATAATGCCCCAGCTGCGCAACCTGGGTATAGACGAACCCGGCTACCACCCCGGAAAGCAGCCCCGGGCCGCTGGCAGACAGGGCTTGCCAGTGCATTTCCGGATTCAGCAGCAGGAACACGCCAATGAATCCGGTGATGACCGTCACGATCAGGATCGGTTGGAAGCGCTCCTTCAGCATCAGGGCGGTAAAAATCGCCATGAAGATCGGCGAGGTGTAATTCAGCGTGATCGCCGTCGCCAGCGGCAGGTGGGTGATGGCATAGAAAAACAGCATCAGCGCGATGAAGCCGTTGAAGCTCCTGGACAGGTGCAGCAGTAAATACGGCGTGGCCAGCGTGGTAGAGCGCGAAAAAGCGAACGCCAGGATGACCAGGAAACCGAACAGCGAACGGTAGAACACCAGTTCCGCCGTGGAAAAATGGCTGGAACCCAGCTTGACGCAAACCCCCATCACGGCAAAAAGCAGCCCCGCAGCGAGCATCCACAGGCTGGTGAGGGCGGGGTTGTGTCGCATGGTCGCTAGATATGCGGCTCCAACTGCTGGCGCACCCAGCGATGGAAATGCTCCATGCCGTCTTCCATCGGGTGCTGGTACGGGCCGTATTCATCCCGGCCTTGTGCGTAAAGATGGTTGCGCCCGTCTTGCATGCGCTGGCAGAGTTCTTCGTCTTCCAGCGCGGTTTCCTTGTAGGCGGCCTGTTCGGCTTCGATGAATTCGCGTTCGAACAGCGCGATGTCTTCCGGGTAATAGAACTCGACCACGTTGGTGCAGGAGGTCGGCCCGCGCGGAATGATGTTGGAAACCACCAGCACGTGCGGGTACCACTCGATCATCAGGAACGGGTAATACACCAGCCAGATGGCGCCGTATTTGGGTGCGGCGCCGCCAGTGTATTTCAGTACCTGCTCCTGCCAGCGCTGGTAGACCGCCGAGCCGGATTTGCTCAAGCCGCGGTTGATGCCGACCGACTGCACGCTGTACCACTGGCCGAATTCCCATTTCAGGTCATTGCAGTCCACGAAGTTGCCCAGGCCGGGATGGAAGGGGACGACGTGGTAGTCTTCCAGGTAGACTTCGATGAACGTCTTCCAGTTGAAGTTGTATTCGTCAATCATCACCCGGTCCAGCACGTGGCCGCTGAAATCGAAATCCTTGAGAAAACCCAGGTGCGCGAGGTCGTCGGAAACCTGGCGTTGGCCCTCGAACAGCAGGCCGTTCCAGTTCTGCAGCGGCGTCTGGTCGAGGTGCAGGCAGGGTTTTTCGCTGAAATGCGGGGCGCCCATGAGCTGGCCGTGCAGGTCGTAAGTCCAGCGGTGCAGCGGGCAGACGATATTTTTTGCAGTGCCGCGACCTTTCAGCATTACTGCCTGGCGGTGGCGGCAGATATTGCTCAGCAGTTCGATGCCATGGCTGCTGCGTACCAGTGTCTTGCCGTGGTTCATCCATTCCAGCGTATGGAAGTCGCCGATATTGGGCACCATCAGTTCGTGCCCGATATAGTTCGGCGCCTGGCTGAATAGTACCTGCTGCTCCAGCGCATAGATGGCCGGGTCAACATACCAGGAAACGGGCAGCTGTACTCCGGCTGAGGTTGAACGCGAGGCCGCGGCAAGCGGGTTGGCTGATGTGGGTAGGGCAAAACCGGACATAAGTCTTGCAATAATTAATGGCTGGGAATGAGCGCGCCATTCTGCCCTAACGGCTAAAATTTTCAAGCCCATGACGGTGTGCAGCCCTGCATATGAGGCAGGATGCTGTTATATTTCCCGATCCAAGTTCAGCGTTTCAAACCATGGTTTCTGATGCAGTAGACATTGAGCGCCGTTTCGGCGGCGTGGCGCGCCTGTACGGGCGGCCGGCTCTGGATCGCTTCCTGGCGGCGCACGTGTGCGTGATCGGGGTGGGCGGAGTCGGTTCGTGGGCGGCGGAGGCGCTGGCCAGAAGCGGGGTCGGGCAGATCACCCTGATCGACCTCGACCATATTGCCGAATCCAATACCAACCGCCAGATTCATGCACTGGGCGACGAATACGGCAAAGCCAAGGTACAGGCCATGGCGGAACGTGTGCTGGCAATCAATCCGGCATGCCGGGTAAATGCCGTGGAGGAATTTGTCGAACCGGATAATCTGACCGAGTTGCTGGACCGCGGCTACGATTTCGTGCTGGATGCGATAGACCAGACCCGCGTCAAGGCAGCCTTGATCGCCTGGTGCAAGGCGCGCGGCGTCAGGCTGGTGACCACCGGCAGCGCCGGCGGCCAGACGGACCCGGCGCGCATCAAGGTTGATGATTTATCCAGGACCATCCAGGACCCGCTGGCGGCAAGAGTGCGCAGTTTGTTGCGTAAAGAATACGGTTTCCCCAAGGATGCAAAAAAGAAATTCGGCGTTGAATGCGTGTTTTCGGAAGAGCCGCTGAAATATCCGATGGCGGAAGCCTGTGCGGCCGGGCAGGGTAGCGCGCCGGCGGGCCTGAGCTGCGCCGGATTCGGCTCTTCGGTGTGCGTGACGGCGACGTTTGGATTGGTCGCTACGTCAAGGGTGCTCGCGGGGCTTGCGGAACAACCCATGACGTAGGGTGCGCCATGCGCACCAGTCAAAGGGCGCATCCCACGCACCCCTTGCCTTATTCCCCGAATCCACCATCAAACGAGATTTCCCCGCTGCCCCAATCCGGCGGATACATTCCATTTGTCACATACCGGTGAAACGTCGAATACGGCCAATCGGCCACACGCTTGGCCAAGCCATGTTTCACCGGATTCCAATGGATATATTCCACATGCCGCATCAAATCGGCATCGTCGCGAATGCAATGCTCCCAGTAACGACGCTGCCACAGGCTGGTTTCCTTGCGTGCAACTCTCGATTCGCTTAACCACTCCGGGTGATTGAACTCAGCAGCACATTGGCGGCTGACATGCCGTTTAATCATCCCCCAGCGCTTGGGAAAATCCGCATCGTTTTCCGGCAAGCGCCAGATGCAATGCAGATGATCGGGCAACAACACCCAGGCAATAATCTCGAACGGGTAGCTTGCTCGTGTTTGCGAAATGGCCTCGCGCAAGGCTCGGCGAATGGATGGCTCGGTCAGTATCGGTTGCCGCCGCAGGGTGTTGACCGTAAAGAAATAAGTGCCACCTTTGGTGTTGGCGCGGCGGTATTCAGGCATTAATCAAAAAATCTACGGTAGGGTGCGCCATGCGCACCGTTGTTGGCAATGAAATGGTGCGTGGGACGCACCCTACGCTTGCTGAATTCTAGAAATTAAGGTAATTCCAGCATCAATGTTCCTGTAAGGATCATTAAGGTTAATATTGTTACCGAGCAAGCCACCCCATATATCTGGCCTAACATTCATTGGCAATAAGCTCTCAGGTGCTGGCTTAAAGCCGTCATACCAGCCTTGAGCATTTTCCACATACATAATGGCTTTTACTACAGCCGGGTCAATTCCAGCCATAGCGGCCTTACTATCAATGTAACTCGAGTAGCTATCTACAGCAGCAATTCCATAATACCGAACAGAGTTCAATGGACGACTTCCATCAGCTTGAGTATTTCTCGATATTTCAAAAATAGCACTTGTATTGTGCAGAATACTATTTATTCGGTCAGATCCTTTATTTAAAATAGGAACAGTAGAAGCCATTTAAATCTCCTAGTAATTTTTATGCTCTTAGAAAAATGCTAATAGATATCTGACGAGTGCAACTATCAATATCAAAATTGCAAAAAATGAAAAGGCCGTAAATAAATACAAACTACTTATTTCCTCGAAGTTCAGATGACATGGATCACCACCAACAAAAAAGTTGGCTTGATGAATATTTTTGCCTTTTGCCTGAATATACAATTCGTATACATTTTTGTGTTTTATGTGTTTATAAGTTTCAAATTTAGGAAATTTATAAACAAATGCTTGTCCTAATCGGCTTGATTCAACATCCTCTCTCAAAAGTGAATAGCCAACATATTCACAATATTCTTCTTGTGGATTATGCTGAACAGCGCCCAAAACAATTACTCCACTTACCAACATTGCGATAACGAGAACTATAAAAAACAAACGCATTGACAAGATGGGGACTGCTGCTCTATTTCTCATGCCCTTACCCTCCACTCTCCATCATTAAATCCCGTTAAATCCCGTTATTAAATCCCGTTATTAAATCCCTTAAATCCTTAAATCCCGTTAAATCTTAGTAAATCCCGGGGTCAGGTCTTGCAAAACCACATTTTGCTTTTCTGGTTTCATGCGACTCGCTCCCACTCCCCATCATTCGCCACCCTACCCCGCCATGCTTGCACCCGCTCCCTATCAGCGGCCGTGACCACCGAATTGGTGTCTTCTACGATGCTGACGCGATCCTGGTTTACATTGAGGTGCGATTCGTCTTCGATTTTGGTGACGATGAGCGTGATCTCACCCCCGCTGGTTTGCAGCAGGATGCCTTCCGGCACCACGGTGGCACGCGTGCCTTGCGTGTCGGCAGTGAGATCGGTTGAGGCCATTTGCTTGACTTGGCCGTTGACGGTGAATGTGCCGAATCGGTAGTGATCGTAGGGTGCGCCGTGCGCACCACAAGTTAATGAATGGTGCGTGGGACGCACCCTACGCTTGAGGTCGCGCCGCAGTTGTTCAATCTGGTAGCGGTGTTGTTGCAATAGCTGGTGGACGTAGGTTTTGCCGGCGGTGATTTTTCTGGCGGCGGCGTAACGGCGGTTGATACTGTGTACAGGCAATAACGGTAAAACTTTATGCATGCGCAAACCTCCTGCCGGTTCAGATTAGGCATATCCTAGACTTTTGGCGGCCGATTGTCAGCAGACGCCGGGAACTCCGCGCGCCACCAAGCCAACAATGGGGTTGCTGGATAAGCGCCGTGCGGCCTCAAAGGCGGGGGCGACGAAGGCAGGTAGAGCGGGGCTTGCGGAGCAGCCGTTTTCCTTTTGGAATCTTGCTTGAAGCCGGGTTTTCATATAACCTCACACAATAATAAAAATCCCATCATTTTTAATGCGTGTGAGTTTAATGAGTGCGAGGACAAAATGAAAAATCCGCTTGATACCATTGGTGGCACCGTGATCTCGGGTCTGGTCCTGACGCTGGTGCTGGTTTTGTTTCTGAAAAACTTCATTCTGGCGGGGGTGTGATATGGAATTCGTCCCTGCAATTGCGCGTTGGGTGCATTTCCTGGCGGGTGTCACCTGGATCGGGCTGCTTTATTATTTTAATCTGGTGCAAGTGGCCGCGCTGAAAGATGCGGCGGCCGACGGTACGGCGGCGGGCATTACCAAGCATGTGGCGCCGCGCGCGCTGTTCTGGTTCCGCTATGCGGCCATTGTGACTTGGCTGGCGGGCGCTGCGTTGCTCGGTGCCAACTTCGTACCGGCGTTTACCCTGCAAGGGCCGTATGCGGCGATTGGTGTTGGCGCATGGCTGGGTACCATCATGCTGTTTAACGTGTGGGTGCTGATCTGGCCTAACCAGCAAAAAATCCTGGGCATCAAACCTGCCACGGACGATGAAAAGGCCAAGGCGCGACGCGTGGCATTTCTGGCATCGCGAACCAATACCGCGCTGTCCATCCCGATGCTGTTTTTCATGGCGAACGGTTTGAGCCACAGCATTTTCTGAATTTGATTTTTTGATAGCTGCACCACGGCGGCTTGCAGCCGCCGTTTGTTTTTTATCAGGCTGGATGAATGATGACGCAACATTTGATGAATACCTATGGACGTCAGCCCGTCACTTTTGTGAAGGGCGAAGGCGTGTGGCTGTGGGATGACCAGGGCAAGCGCTATCTGGACGCGCTGGCGGGCGTTGCGGTGAACGGCCTCGGCCATGCGCATCCCGGGCTGGTGTCCGCGATCAGCGAGCAGGCCGCCCGGCTGATCCACGTTTCCAATATTTACCGGATCGCCGAGCAGGTGCAACTGGCAGACCGCATCACTGCGCTTGCCGGCATGGACAAGGCGTTTTTCTGCAATTCCGGCTGCGAGGCCAACGAGGCGGCAATCAAGCTGGCGCGTTTGCACGGCCACAACAAAGGGATCGAGAACCCGGCCATTGTGGTGATGGACAAGGCATTCCACGGCCGTACCCTGGCAACGTTGTCGGCCACCGGCAACCGCAAGGTGCAGGCCGGCTTCGAGCCGCTGGTGCCGGGTTTCGTGCGCGTGCCGTTCGACGACCTGGACGCGGTGCGGCATGTGGCCGAGCACAACCCCAACGTGGTGGCGGTGCTGGTGGAGCCGGTACAAGGCGAAGGTGGCGTGGTGATCCCGCAGGACGCCAAGGCCTACCTGCAGGGCTTGCGCAGCATCTGCGACGACAACGGCTGGCTGCTGATGCTGGACGAGGTGCAGAGCGGTATCGCGCGTACCGGCACCTGGTTTGCCTTCCAGCACAGCACGATCAAGCCGGACGTGATGACGCTGGCCAAGGGGCTGGGCTCCGGCGTGCCGATTGGCGCTTGCCTGGCGCGCGGTGAGGCTGCCGATGTATTCCATCCGGGCAATCACGGTTCGACCTTTGGCGGTAACCCGCTCGCCTGTGCCGCGGCGCTGGCGACTTTGGATGCCATAGAGAAACAAGGGTTGTGCCAACACTCCGAGCAACTTGGCAACTGGATCAAGCAGGCGTTCCTGGAGCAGTTCAAGGGTGTTGCCGGTGTAGTGACCGTGCGCAATGCCGGCCTGATGGTCGGCATCGAACTGGATCGCCCGTGCGGCGACCTGGTCAAGCAGGCGCTGGCCGCCGGGCTGCTGATCAACGTGACGGCAGACAAGGTGATTCGTCTGCTGCCGCCGCTGGTGATGAGCCAGGAAGAAGCCGGGCAACTGGTGGCCACGCTGGCCCCGCTGGTAAAAAACTTTTTGAGCCAATAATTTTTTGAGCCAATCATCATGGCAATTAAACATTTTTTGCAATTCAATGATCTGAACCGCGAAGAACTCGACTACCTGTTCGAGCGTGCCCGTGTCATCAAGGCACAGTTCAAGGCCTACCAGCAGTACTGGCCGCTGACCGACCGCACCCTGGTGATGATTTTCGAGAAGGCCAGCACGCGCACCCGCTTGAGCTTCGAAGCCGGCATGCAGCAACTGGGCGGCTCGGCGATCTACCTCAACACGCGCGATTCGCAGTTGGGTCGCGGTGAACCGGTGGAGGACGCAGCACAGGTGATCTCGCGCATGTCGGACATCGTCATGATCCGCACCTTCGAGCAGGAGATCATCGAGCGCTTTGCCGCCAACTCGCGCGTGCCGGTGATCAACGGGCTGACCAACGAGTACCATCCGTGCCAGATCCTGGCCGACATCTTCACCTTCATCGAGCACCGGGGCCCGATACAGGGCAAGACCGTGGCATGGATCGGCGATTCCAACAACGTCTGCAACACCTGGCTGCAGGCGGCGGAAGTGCTGGACTTCAACGTGCACGTTTCCACGCCGCCCGGCTATGAGGTGGAACAGGAACGCGCCGGCCTCTATGGCCACGAGCACTACGAGGAGTTCGCCGACCCAATGGAAGCCGCGCGCGGCGCCGACCTGGTCACCACCGACGTGTGGACCTCGATGGGCTTCGAGGCGGAAAACGAAGAGCGCATGCGCGACTTCGCCGACTGGCAGGTGGACGGCGACATGATGAAGGTTGCGGCCAAAGACGCGCTGTTCATGCACTGCCTGCCGGCGCACCGCGGCGAAGAAGTGGCGGCGGAAGTGATCGACGGTCCGCATTCGGTGGTGTGGGATGAAGCGGAAAATCGCCTTCACACCCAGAAGGCTTTAATGGAGTACCTTTTGCTGGGGAAGATTAAGGCGTAACAAGGGGTGGCGTGAAGGCGATTTCGGCGCAGGCTAACCTCGGCGTAGCCGATGTTAAGCCGCGAAGTGGCGGCCGTAGCCAAAACAGACTGCACACGCAAAAGGCTCTCATGGAATATTTAATGTTAGGAAAAGTGAAGTAATGAGCGACATCAAAAAAGTAGTACTCGCCTATTCCGGCGGGCTGGATACCTCGGTCATCCTGAAATGGCTGCAGGACGAATACAAGTGCGAAGTGGTGACCTTTACCGCCGACATCGGCCAGGGCGAGGAACTGGAACCGGCCCGCGAAAAGGCCAAGAAGTTCGGCATCAAGGAAATCTACATCGACGACCTGCGCGAGGAATTCGTGCGCGATTTCGTGTTCCCGATGTTCCGCGCCAACACCGTGTATGAAGGCGAATACCTGCTGGGCACCTCCATCGCGCGTCCGCTGATCGCCAAACGCCTGATCGATATTGCCAGGGAAACCAAGGCTGATGCCATTTCGCATGGCGCTACCGGCAAGGGCAACGACCAGGTGCGTTTTGAACTGGGAGCTTATGCGCTCAACCCGAACATCAAGGTCATCGCCCCCTGGCGCGAGTGGGATCTGCTGTCGCGTGAAAAACTGCTGGCTTACGCCGAGAAACACGGCATCCCGGTTGAGATGAAGCACAAGCAAGGCGGCAGCCCGTATTCCATGGACGCCAACCTGCTGCACATCAGCTACGAAGGCCGCCACCTGGAAAACCCGGCAGCAGAAGCCGAGGAAGACATGTGGCGCTGGACGGTGAGCCCGGAAAAGGCACCGGACGCAGCCGAGTACCTAGACATCGAGTACGTCAACGGCGACCCGGTGGCGCTCAACGGCAAGAAGCTGGCGCCGCACGAACTGCTGGCCGAACTGAATCGCCTGGGCGGCAAGCACGGCATCGGCCGCCTCGACCTGGTGGAAAACCGCTACGTTGGCATGAAGTCGCGCGGCTGCTACGAAACCCCGGGCGGTACCATCATGCTGCGTGCCCACCGCGCCATCGAATCGCTGACCCTGGACCGCGAAGTCGCCCACTTGAAGGACGACCTGATGCCGCGCTACGCCAGCCTGATCTACAACGGCTACTGGTGGAGCCCGGAGCGCGTGGCGCTGCAAACCTTGATCGACCACACGCAGAAGAGCGTCAACGGCTTCGTGCGTATTAAACTGTACAAGGGCAATGTCATTGTGGTTGGCCGCGACAGCAAGACCGATTCGCTGTTCGACCCGACCATCGCCACGTTTGAAGACGACGCAGGTGCCTACGACCAGAAGGACGCGGGCGGCTTCATCAAACTCAACGCCCTGCGCATGCGCATCGCGGCCAACCTCAAGAACAGAAAGGCTTAAATCATGGCTCAATTCGACAATGTCAGCGTCAAGAAAAAAGCAAATGTCTATTTCGACGGCAAGTGCGTCAGCCACACCCTGCTGATGCCAAACGGCACGCGCTGCACCGTGGGCGTGATTTTCCCCAGCACGCTGACCTTCAACACCGGTTCGCCGGAACTGATGGAAATCAACCTGGGCGAATGCAAGGTGCGTCTCAAGGGTGAAGAACGCTGGACAACCTACAAGGCAGGCGACAAGTTTGCCGTGCCGGGCAATTCCAGCTTCGATATTGAAACCACCGAAATGCTGGACTACGTCTGCCATTTTGAATAATGCGGCGGCTTGCGCTTGCCCAGGCTGCGTTGCGAGTGCTTGCCGTACTTAATGTACTGTTTGCGCACTAACGCCTTGCCCGGCCGGCGTACAAACCAGCCGTTTTTAGGAGACTACAATGCCTTCATTTGACATCACGTCCGAAGCCGACATGGTCGCGTTGAAGAACGCGATTGACGTGGCCGACCGTCAGATCACCAATCGCTACGATTTCAAGGGCACCTCGGCCAAGGTTGAGCTGAACGAAAAAGACAAGCTGATTACCCTGTACGGCGATTCCGATTTCCAGCTCGACCAGATCAAGGACATCCTGTTCCCGGCGATGGAGAAAAAGGAAGCCGAGAGCAGCAAGCGCATGGATTTACAGGACGTGCAGAAGATTTCCGGCAACAAGGTCAAGCAGGCAATGAAAATCCGCGATGGCATTGACAGCGACCTGGCGAAGAAAATTGTCAAACTGATCAAGGATTCCGGCCTCAAGGTGCAGGCCAGCATCCAGGGCGACGAAATCCGCGTCAACGGCGCCAAGCGCGATGTGCTGCAAGACGCCATTGCGTTGGTACGGAAATCCATCACGGATTTTCCATTGAAATACGGTAATTTTAGAGACTAGAACAGCATGGCTGCAAAAACGCTTTACGATAAATTGTGGGAATCCCACGTGGTGCATCAGGAAACTGACGGCACGGCGCTGATCTGGATAGACCGCCACCTGGTACACGAAGTGACCAGCCCGCAGGCCTTTGAGGGACTGAAGCTGGCTGGCCGCAAACCGTATCGGGTGCAATCCATCCTGGCAGTGCCGGATCACAATGTGCCGACCACAGACCGTTCCCATGGCATCGCCGACCCCATTTCGCGCTTGCAAGTGGATACGCTGGATCAGAACTGCGCCGAGTTCGGCGTCACCGAATTCAAGATGGACGATGTGCGCCAGGGCATTGTGCATGTCATCGGCCCGGAGCAGGGCGCGACCCTGCCCGGCATGACCGTGGTCTGCGGCGATTCGCATACCAGTACCCACGGCGCGTTCGCCGCATTGGCGCATGGCATCGGCACTTCTGAAGTGGAACACGTGCTGGCCACGCAATGCCTGGTAGCGAAAAAATCCAAAGCCATGCAAGTCAAGGTGGAAGGCGTGCTGCAAAAAGGCGTAACGGCAAAAGACATCGCACTGGCTGTGATCGGCAAGATCGGCACCGCGGGCGGCACCGGCTACGCCATCGAATTCGCCGGTTCGGCGATCCGCGCGCTGTCCATGGAAGGCCGCATGACGCTGTGCAACATGGCGATCGAGGCCGGTGCTCGCGCCGGCATGGTGGCAGCCGATGACACCACCATCAATTACGTGAAGGGCCGCCCGTTTGCCCCCAAGCCCGAGCAATGGGATGCTGCTGTGGCGTACTGGAAAACCTTGCACAGCGACGACGGCGCCAAGTTTGATGCCGTGGTGGAACTGGATGCTGCCGCAATCCAGCCGCAGGTCACCTGGGGCACCTCGCCGGAAATGGTGGTGGGCGTGGATGGTCGCGTACCTGCTCTGGCAGAAGCAAGGAACGAGGTGCAAAAGAGCGATTGGGAACGAGCCTATGCCTACATGGGCGTGGCCGCCAATACGCCGATCAGCGACATCAAGATCGACAAGGTATTCATCGGCTCTTGCACCAATTCCCGCATCGAAGACCTGCGTGCAGCAGCCAGCGTGGCCAAGGGCCGCAAGGTGGCCGCCAACGTCAAGCTGGCGATGGTGGTGCCGGGTTCCGGTCTGGTCAAGGCACAGGCTGAGGCCGAAGGGCTGGATAAGATATTCAAGGACGCCGGTTTCGAATGGCGCGAGCCAGGCTGTTCCATGTGCCTGGCGATGAATGCCGACCGTCTGGAGCCGGGCGAGCGTTGCGCCTCCACCTCCAACCGCAACTTCGAGGGGCGGCAGGGGCAGGGCGGGCGCACCCATCTGGTGAGCCCGGAAATGGCGGCGGCGGCAGCGATTGCCGGCCATTTTGTTGACGTCCGGCAACTCGTTTAATTAAGCGGAGGATAGATGAACAAGTTTATCGCTTTTATCGCCATGGCCTTGATCCTGGCTGGTTGCAACACCGTGAAAGGTGTGGGCAAGGACCTGGAAAAAGCTGGCGAAGCCATACAGAAATCAACTAAATAATATGCAAGCATTTACGACATTAAACGGGCTGGTGGCACCGCTGGATCGCGCCAACGTGGATACCGACGCCATCATCCCCAAGCAATTCCTGAAATCCATCAAGCGCAGCGGCTTCGGCCCCAACGCGTTTGACGAATGGCGCTACCTCGACCACGGCGAACCGGGCATGGATAACAGCAAGCGTCCGCTCAACCCAGATTTTGTGCTCAACCAGCCGCGTTACCAGGGTGCTTCGGTACTGCTGGCGCGTGAAAACTTCGGCTGCGGCTCCAGTCGCGAGCATGCGCCGTGGGCGCTGCTGGATTACGGTTTCCGTGCCGTGATTTCCTCCAGTTTTGCCGATATTTTCTTCAACAACTGCTTCAAGAACGGCATCCTGCCCATCGTGCTGGATGCGGCGATTGTGGACCAGTTGTTCAAGGAAGTGGCGGCGACAGAAGGCTACAAGCTGACCGTGGACCTGGAACAGCAGACCGTCACCACGCCGTCCGGGCAAGCGTTTGGCTTCAACGTGGATGCACACCGCAAGTACTGCCTGCTGAACGGGTTTGACGACATTGGCTTGTCATTGCGCCATGCCGACAAGATCAAGGAATTCGAGGCGAAGCACAAAGCTGCCCAGCCGTGGCTATTTAACTAACTGTATCTGGAAGAGTTTCATGAAAATCGCAGTGTTGCCGGGTGACGGCATTGGTCCCGAAATCGTGGCGCAGGCCGTCAAGGTGCTGAAAGCGCTCAACATCGGCCTGGAATTGGAAGAGGCGCCCATCGGCGGTGCAGGCTACGAGGCTGCTGGCGACCCGTTGCCGGAAGCCACGCTCAAACTGGCGAAAGCAGCCGATGCCGTGCTGCTTGGCGCCGTGGGCGACTGGAAGTACGACAAACTGGAGCGCCACCTGCGCCCGGAGCGCGGGCTGTTGCGGATAAGAAAAGAACTCAACCTGTTCGCCAACCTGCGTCCGGCGCTGCTGTACCCGGAACTGGCGTCCGCTTCCACACTGAAACCGGAAGTGGTATCCGGACTCGACATCATGATTGTGCGCGAACTGACCGGCGACATCTATTTCGGCCAGCCGCGCGGGATTTCGACTTTGGAAAACGGCGAGCGCGAAGGCATCAACACCATGCGTTACAACGAGTCCGAGATCAAGCGCATCGGCCGTGTCGCGTTCGATATCGCCATGAAGCGCAATAAGAAAGTCTGTTCCGTGGACAAGGCCAACGTGCTGGAAACCACCGAGTTGTGGCGTCAGGTGATGATCGAGTTGTCCAAAGACTATCCAGAGGTGGAACTCAGCCACATGTACGTCGACAACGCGGCGATGCAATTAGTCAGGGCGCCCAAGCAGTTCGACGTGATGGTGACCGGCAACATTTTCGGCGACATCCTGTCCGACGAAGCCTCCATGCTGACCGGCTCCATCGGCATGCTGCCGTCCGCTTCGCTGGATGCCAACAACAAGGGTATGTACGAACCCAGCCACGGCTCCGCGCCCGACATCGCAGGCAAGGATGTGGCCAATCCGCTGGCGACCATCCTGTCGGCCGCGATGATGCTGCGCTACACCTTCAACGACGAGGCCAATGCGATTCGTATTGAGAACGCGGTGAAGAAAGCGCTGGCGCAAGGTTACCGCACTGCGGATATCTACACTGACGGCTGCAACAAGGTCGGTTGCAATGCCATGGGCGACGCAGTCGTCGCGGCCCTGTAAGGAAAATCAAAATGAGAGTTGGTTTTATCGGTTGGCGCGGCATGGTCGGCTCGGTGCTGATGCAGCGCATGCGCGAGGAGCGCGATTTCGACCTGATTGATCCGGTGTTTTTCACCACCTCCAACCCCGGCGGCAAAGGGCCGGAAGTGGGCAAGGATGTTCCGCCGCTAAAGGATGCCAAGGATATCGCCGAGCTAAAAGCGATGGACGCGATCATCTCTTGCCAGGGTGGCGACTACACCACCGAGATTTTCCCGAAACTGCGTGCTGACGGCTGGACAGGCCACTGGATCGACGCGGCTTCCACCCTGCGCATGGAACAGGATGCGGTCATCATCCTCGACCCGGTGAACCTGAACGTGATCCAGGATGCGTTAGCCAAGGGCGGCAACAACTGGATTGGCGGCAACTGTACCGTCAGCCTGATGCTAATGGCGCTGGGCGGGCTGTTCCGTGAAAACCTGGTGGACTGGGCAACCTCCATGACCTATCAGGCGGCCAGTGGCGCCGGCGCGCAGAACATGCGCGAACTGCTGAAACAGATGGGCGAGGTGCACCGCGTGGCACAGGATATGTTGCGTGATCCGGCTTCGGCGATCCTCGACATTGACCGCGAGGTGGCGGGTACGTTGCGTGACGAAAAGCTGCCCACCGCGCATTTCGGCGTGCCGCTGGCCGGTTCGTTGATCCCCTGGATTGATAAAGACCTGGGCAACGGCCAGAGCAAGGAAGAATGGAAGGGCGCTGCCGAAACCAATAAGATTCTCGGCCGCGAAGCCAACCCGACGCCGATCGACGGCCTGTGCGTGCGGATCGGCGCCATGCGCTGCCATTCGCAGGCGCTGACCATCAAGCTGAAACAGGATGTGCCGCTGGACGAGATCAACGCCATCATCGCCTCCGCCAACGACTGGGTGAAAGTGGTGCCCAACGAGCGCGAGGCCAGCATGAAGGAACTGACTCCGGCTGCGGTAACCGGCACGCTGTCGGTGCCGGTGGGGCGCCTGCGCAAGATGAGCATGGGCGGCGAATACCTGTCGGCATTTACCGTGGGCGACCAGTTGTTATGGGGTGCGGCGGAGCCGTTGCGTCGCATGTTGCGAGTGTTGCTGGCAAATTGACGGGCATATGCCAGGGCGTGTTAGAGTGGCGCAACAATACCGGGCGTGAGCGTGGCGCCGGCTAAAGATGAAGATAAGGGTGAGAGCATGCATAAACTGAAACTGCAGCATTTTCTACTGGCCGCCTCTTTATCACTGGGCGCACAGGCCGCGCATGCCGCGTCGCTGGGCGCGCTCACCGTGCTTTCCAACATAGGGCAGCCGCTCCATGCGGAAATCGACATCATTCCCGCCAGCGAGCAGGAACTGGCCACAGTGTCAGCCAAACTGGCTTCGGCAGCGGTATTCGCAGAACACGGCGTGCAACTGTCGGCGGAGCTTTCCTCTGTCCAGTTCGACGTGGACACACGCCCGGATGGCAAGCCGGTATTGCGGCTGAGCACGATTGAAGCCATCACCAGCCCGTCGCTCGACCTGTTGATAGACCTGAGCTGGGATGGCGGCAGCCTGGTGAACAAATATGCCGTACCGCTGGAAGCGGCGCCAGCTGAAGATGCCGAGGCTGAAGTCGCCTTGCCGGCGCTGGCAGAAGAACTCCCCTACCAGGCATTGACGGACGAAGAGATCGAGGCTGATCGCCAGACTGAAGACGTCGCCATCGCTGAAGACCTGGGCGAACTGCAAGAGGTGCTCCCGGCGGAAAACATGTCGGAAGACGCGCCTGCCGCAGAAGTTGCCGATACCATTCAGGCCGCACCTGCCAGAGCAGTAGAACCTGCTGCGGAGTCCACGGCGGCGGCGCTCCCGGATTACACCGTGGAAAGCGGCGATACCCTGCGCAACATCGCGGTACAGAAAAGTGTGGACGGCACCAGCCTGGAACAGTTGATGGCAGGGCTTTATCGCGCTAATCCCCATGCCTTTGTCAAAGGCGACATGAATCGCCTGAAGACAGGCGTGATCCTGCATGCGCCAAGCACCAGTGAAATCAAGGCAATCAACCAGGCCGATGCTGAACGCGAAGTTCATATGCATGCGAAAAACTGGAACGTCTACCGCAACAAGCTGGCCGGCACGGTGGCCAAGGCGGAACCGGCCAGGGACGAACAGACCGCTGCCCAATCCGTCAGCGGCAAGATTGATTCGGTGCAGGATCAGGCCGCGGCTAGTGGCGCACGGGACGTGGTCAAGCTGTCCGGCGCAGATGCCGACAACACCGGCAAAGCGGGGAAAGGCAAGCAGAGCAAGTCCGAACTGGAAGAAGAGCTGATCGCCCGCGACAAGGCGTTGCAGGAATCCAACGAACGCATCGCCATGCTGGAAAAGCAGTTGCAGGATGCGAACAAACTGCTGGAACTGCGTAAACCAGCGGCACTGCCGGAGAAGGTCGAACCAGCCAAGCCGGCTGCAGCGGCACCCGGGCAGGGGTGGCTGACCACGGTGCAAGAGCAACTGCAGCACCACCCGACATGGGCGCCGATCGGCGGTATTGCTGCCTTTGTGCTGCTGGTGCTGGCGTTGCTGGTGCGCTTTTTCCGCAAAAAGGAAGGTGCGGAATCGGTCGCGGATGTTCCGCCAGCGACCGAAGACATGGCGGCGCCTGCTGCCGCGCCGATGGTGGCTGAAGTTGCGCCCGAGCCCGAGCCGACACCAGTGCCCGTGGTAGAAGAGGCCGCTCCTGTTGTGCCGGAGCCAGTCGCTGAACTGGCGGTACCCAGCTCGGTGGTTGAGTCCGAGCAGGTGCCGGTGTTTGGCTCGGATGCGGTGCTGGATTTGGATGACATCGCAGCGCTGATGCCCGAGACGGTGCCTGAAACACCGGCGGCTGAAGAGGCTGTGGCTGAAGAGACGGTGGCTGAGTTGCCGCAACCAGAATCGGAACCCGAGATTCCGGCATCCGCGGTTGAGGCGCAGGATGCGATGTCACTGATCGCGGCGATGGAACAGGCTGCTGCCGCAGCAGCAGAACCGGCGCCAGAACCAGAAGCGAGCGCCCCGGTCGTTGCCGAGGAACCCGCGCAACCGGCACCAGCAGAAAGCGTCGGCGCGTTTGACGTGGACGATGTGTTTGCGAATGAAATCGCAGTTGCCGAACAGGAGGCGGTCGCGCCTGCGGAGGTTGAGGCAGCAGTTCCTGCCGCTGCAATTACAGTGGAAGAACCGGCAATTGAAGCCGTGACCACGGATGCAACTGCGCTGGAAGCTGAGCCGTTCGACGTTGATGATGTGTTCGCAGAGAGCGCGGCGCCAGCAGCCGTAGCCGAACCTGAGCCTGCTGCAGAAACAGCGCCGCAGGCGGAAACCGCGTTTGATGTCGAGGATGTGTTCGACTCCGAAGCCGCGCTGGCAGAATTTGCCGCAGAGGCTGCTACGCACCCGGCGCCTACCGCTGAAGATATTGCGGCGGCGGCACTGGCGGAGGAAGAAGCCAATGATGTAATGGCGATGGAAGCTGGCGATGTCGAGGCGGAAGGCCAGTTCGCGCTGGATGATGTGTTTGACGAAGCAGCGACCGAGGCCGGAGAAGCGGTATCGGCAGCGGAAACCCAGGCTGAGCCGCTGCCGGTGGAAGAGGTTGCCGCAATGCCGGCAGAAGAGCCTCCAACCAAGGTAGAGGCGAAGACGGACGACCACTCCGAAGCCCTGGCTGCGGCTTTTGACGAGTCTGCCGTCGCCGACCTGAACGATCTTGATTTCGGCTTTGACATTGATCTGGGGGATGTGGCAGCCAAGACCCCGGCCAAACCGGCCGCGGCGGAAAAAGTCGCGGCGCTGGATTTCTCCAACATCAGCCTGAATGTCGGCGGCGCCCCTGCCGGGGATGCTGCGGCAGCCAGTGCGGAACCGCCGGAGGTGGATACCAAGCTGGATCTGGTCACGGCCTACATCGACATGAGCGATGAAGAGGGCGCCCGCGAGTTGCTGCAGGAAGTGCTGAAAGAGGGCGGCCCCAACCAGATTGCCAAGGCGCAAAAGCTGCTGGAAAGCCTGGGCTGACGGGCAGGACTTAAACCAGGCCGGGTATCCCGGCCTTTTTTATTCGCCACTCCATGCACATCAACCTTCATCCCGCCGTACGCATCGTCAGCCTGCTCATGCTGGCTGTTTGCGCACAACTGCTCCATGCGCGCGGGCTGCTTCTGCTGCTGGCGGCGCTACTGTTGTGGCTGTCGCAACTGGGGTGGATGGATTTCCGGCGGCTGTTGCGGCGTGCCCGGTGGTTGTTGCTGTCGCTGCTGCTGATCTATGCTTACGCCACGCCCGGCGAGTTTGTGCCCGGTTTTCCCGAGTTGCTTGCGCCAACTTACGAAGGCTTGCACAGCGGCCTGATGCAGGCGTTACGGCTCACGGTAATGCTGGCTGCGTTGGCCTGCCTGCTGGCAACCGGTTCGCGCGAAACCTGGATATCCGGCATCTATACGCTGCTGCGCCCCCTGGCCTTGTTCGGCGTATCGCCTGAGCGTTTTGCCGTCAGGCTGTGGCTGACCTTGCATTATGTCGAGAATGCACCTTCCGGCATGGTGAAAAAACTGCGGGAACATCACTGGAACCTGGATGTGCTGATGAACAACCATACGCAAGGCCCGGCGCAAATACAGCTTGGCCTAGCGCGAATCAACCCCCTGGACGGGCTGGTGCTGCTGGCATGGATACCCCTGGTCTGGTGGCTGGCATGAGGACGAGATGAGAATAGCACTGGGGCTGGAGTACGACGGCAAACCGTTTTGCGGCTGGCAAAGCCAGCCCGGCGGTTGCGGCGTGCAGGACGCGCTAGAGTCGGCCTTGGCGCACATGGCGGCCCACCCGGTGCGGGTGCATGCCGCGGGCAGAACCGATACCGGCGTGCATGCCATGATCCAGGTGGTGCACTTTGATAGCGAGGTCGCCAGGCCGGAAAGCGCCTGGGTGCGCGGTGTGAATGCGTTTTTGCCCGCCGGGGTGCGCGTGCTTTGGGCGCGCGAAGTGGATGCTGAATTCCACGCCAGATTCTGTGCCGAGCGCCGCAGTTACCAGTATCTGCTGCAAGTCAGCCAAGTGGCGCCGGCGGTACTGCACGGCAAGGTGGGCTGGTACCACCGCCCACTGGATGTGGCGGCGATGCGGGCGGCGGCGGCTTATCTCCCCGGTGAACACGATTTCAGCGCCTTCCGCGCCGCGGAATGCCAGGCCAAGTCGCCCGTCAAGCAACTGTATCGGGCCGACATCCGCCAGCATGGCGAGCTTTACCTGTTCGAGTTTTCCGCCAGCGCGTTCCTGCACCACATGGTGCGCAACCTGGTCGGCAGCCTGGTGTACGTGGGCAAAGGCGAGCATCCGCCGGAGTGGATCGCCGAACTGCTGGGGCAGAAAAATCGGACTTTTGCCGCCCCGACATTTTCACCCGACGGCTTATACCTTACCGGAGTGCATTACGACGCCAGGTGGGGTTTGCCGCAATGCGAGCGGTCTGCGGCGGGATGTATGCTGCCAAGCGGCATGGCAATTTGAATTAATCACTATCCATGATCAATACTAACCCTATGGTTCTGAATAAATGAGCGAGAAGGATGAAGAAAAGCAGGTTGGGTTGAGCATGGCGAAGCCCGACAATCACGGTAAACGTTGGGCTTCATTGCATTCAGCGTCAACCTACAAGCCCGCGCTACGCTTGCTCAACAACAACCAGGATCGCATCAGTATTGTGGAAGACACGGCGTCGGTGGTGACGGCGGGGGATAGGGTGATGGTGGAGGGATGGCGGGGTGGGGTGGCGAATGATGCAGAGAGGAGGGCTATTGTATGAAAAATTTTATTGTAAAAATGCTACTGATCGTATCGACCTGTGGTTTTAATCCAAGCGTGTTGGCAGAAAATTGTTACATGGTAGACCCCTGCGCGGGGCAGGTTGGGTTATTGCGGATTGATAAGATGGCTTCCGCCAATCGGCAGGGTGATATCAAGGCTTTGTTTGGCAGCACTCAAGCGCCCGCTCCCGGTACTGTGGTGGTTTTACAGCGCTCGGCCAGGCTTAGGTATGATTTTTTTCCTGATGCAGACCGTGATCTCAATCGAAAAGATGAAGTATGTATGGGTTTGGAATGCCTTGATAAGGATAGCCCTGAACGGGGTTCAGACTATCTACCCGCTGGCACCACAGTCCGCATACTAAGTTACCAGCTACACAAGCATCTGTTTGTGCTTATTCAGGTGGTTGCAACGCCAAGCGACCATCCGTATGAAGACGAAAAGAAATTTTCTTTTGATAAAGACGATGTGATCTGAGTAAACGTAGGGTGCGTCCTACGCACCATTCAATAACTTGTGGTGCGCATGGCGCACCCTACCGCCACTATCCTTCGCTCCGGAACAGCGCGGTAGGTTGGGTTGAGCGTAGCGAAGCCCGACAATCGCGGTAAACATCGGGCTTCATTGCATTCAGTGCCAACCTGCAAGCCCACGCTACGCTTGCTTACGCCGCCCTGAATTCAATCGCACTCACCTTACCCAAATCCACCGTTTGTTTAGCCTGCCATAAATCGTAGTTATCCTGCATCGTCAGCCAACTTTCCGGTGAGCGTCCCAATGCCTTGGATAGCCGTAACGCCATTTCCGGGCTAACCCCACTGACCTCGTTCAGTACGCGGTTAAGGGTGGACGCGGCAACGCCCAGTTTCAGGGCGAGCTCCCTGCCGCTGATTTCGTTTGGCGTGAGGTAAACCTCTTGAATAAACGCGCCAGGGTGGGGTGGGTTGTGCATAGTCATCAGTGATAATCCTCGTAATCTAAAATCATTGCATTGCCGTTTTCAAATTCAAACGTTACGCGCCAGTTGCCATTTACCCAGATAGACCAGCGTCCTTGTTCATGGCCTTTCAGCGGATGCAGCCGGAAGCCGGGGATGTTCATATCGTCAATCGTCTGGGCGG
Source organism: uncultured Methylophilaceae bacterium (assembly GCA_964511385.1). GTDB lineage: Bacteria > Pseudomonadota > Gammaproteobacteria > Burkholderiales > Methylophilaceae > CAILHX01. The sequence goes on from CAZEFE010000006.1 coordinate 35,732, forward strand.
TATCCAACGCAGCCAATTGCATTTGCAGTCGTTTGGCGTGAGCGGGCTGGATTCCCGCTAGGTTGCCCGACTCGAAATAATTGCGCAGCCCTTTGTGTCGAAACGACGTAATCATGACGTCATGATAGCGTGTTGCGTAACGCGCAACAAGAGGTTGTTCAGCAAGCACACAGCGCACCCTACCGCCACTGCTGGGGCAGAAAAATTGGACTTTTGCCGCCCCGACATTTTCATCCGACGGCTTATACCTTACCGGTGTGCATTACGACGCCAGGTGGGGTTTGCCGCAATGCGAGCGGGGCATCACACTGCTCAAATAAAAAAGGCTCGCAGTTGCGAGCCTTTTTGTCATGCCGGAATCAAGGCCGGTCGATGCTGCCCAGTGACTTCGGATAAGTCACGATACCCCATGGCATGTCCTTGTCGCCGATGCGCTTGGTCACTTCCAGTTTGTTGGTATCTATTACTACGACTTCATTGGATTTGCCGCAGGCCAGCAGGATGTCTTGGTTGTCCGGCGTGAAGCTGAAGTGCCAGCAACGGTTGCCGGTGGGGATGTCCTTGATTTTCTCGAAGGTCTTGGCGTCAAATACCTGCAATGCCTTTTCCCTGGAGGAGGCAACGAACAGGCGTTTGCCGTCATGGTCGAACGACACGCCGTACGGCGATTTGCCGGTGTCTATGGTTTTTACCGGCTTGAATTTGCTGTCCAGCACCAGCAGCTTGTCGGACATTTCCAGCGTGGTGACGTAGGTTTTGCCATCCGGGGAGACTTTGATGCCGCGTGGGCGCTCGCCATAAGCACCGACCGGGATGCTCTTGAGCAACTTGCCGGACTTGAGGTCGTGGATGGTGATGGTGTTGTCGGATTCGTTGGTGACGATGAGTTTTTTGCCGTCCTTGGAGAATTCCAGACCTTCGGTTTCCGGTTTGCCGACGATATCTTTGACGACTTTGCCTGATTTCAGGTCAACAATCGCGATATGCCCCGGCTCGCGGTTGTCGTCATCGTCCTGTTTAGCCTCGGTGGCTGCCGGGCCGCCGCCGGTGCTGGGACTGGGTTCGTAGGTCACATAAGCGCGATTGCCGTAGACGCGGACGAATTCCGGATTCTTGCCGATGGCGATCTGTTTGGAAACCGTGCCGCTGGCCGTATCGATGATAGAGATGTTGTTATCGTCCTTGTTGGCGGTGACCAGCAGTTTGCCGTCGGCGGTGATGCCGATGCCGCGCGGGCCTTTGGCCTGGATATCGATGGTGGCAGTGGTTTCCAGGGTTTCCAGGTCGATCACGGTGACGCCGCCATCCTGGTTGGAAACATAAGCGACGCCTTTGGAACCCGCTGTCGCGCTTGTGGTGAAGCCAAGCCCCAACGAGGCGAAAAGAAGGGCGGTCAATACTTTCGACACGCGGCAAGGATGTTTCATGTGGTTAATCTCCATAGGTGAAAATTTATTATGGCCGGCGAGTTTATCCGAAACCCGACTATTAGTGCGGGCGGAATCGAATAAGGTTCACTCCGGCTGCATCGTATTGATTACAGCAATTTCCGCGCTCGAATTGGATATTCTTAATAATTAAATGGTTGCATGCTGCCGCGGCGGAAAACCAAGGAGATTTGGCTGTTTTCAGCCACCACTGGTTGCTGTGTCTTGCGCCTTCCGGGCTGACAGGTGATAGTGTTTGGGATAACCTACGTTTTTCTTCAATTCAGATTCCCAATTGCGTATACGTTCCAAAATTTGCGGCATCACCCGCGTGGAAGACGCGTTGGCAGCCGTTGCCTGCGGCGCCGATGCCATCGGGCTGGTGTTTTACGCCAACAGCCCGCGTTACGTCACGCCGGAGCGGGCGGCAGAGATTGTGGCTTGCCTGCCGCCGTTTGTGCATGCGGTGGGTTTGTTTGTGGATGCCAGCCAGCAAGAAGTGGAGCAGGTGCTGCACACGGTCAGGCTGGACCTGCTGCAATTTCATGGGGATGAAACGCCGCAGTACTGCGAAGCGTTTGCCACGCCTTATATCAAGGCGGTGCGCGTCCGGCCGGAGATAAATTTGGTAGAATACGCGGCTGCCTACGGCAAGGCCAAAGCCCTGCTGCTGGATGCTTATCAGGAAGGGGTTGCGGGTGGTACCGGGCAGGTGTTCGACTGGAACCTGATCCCCGCTAACCTGACCAAACCGGTGATCCTGGCCGGGGGGTTGAGTCCGGCAAACGTGGCGGCTGCCATAAAACAGGTACGCCCCTATGCCGTGGATGTCAGCGGTGGGGTGGAACGAGAAAAAGGAATCAAGGACGCAGACAAGATGGCTGCGTTCATGCGAGGAGTTGGAGCATCACATGGGTAAATACGACTTTCCCGATACGCAAGGCCATTTCGGCCAGTTCGGCGGCATCTACATGGCGGAAACGCTGATCCCGGCAGTGGAGGAATTACGCAGGCAGTATCTGCATTTCCGCGATGATCCCGAGTTCAAATCCGAATTCGCCTACGAATTGAAACACTACGTCGGACGCCCCAGCCCGATTTACCACGCCAAGCGCCTGTCCGAACAGTTCGGCGGCGCGCAAATTTACCTCAAGCGCGAAGACCTCAACCATACCGGCGCGCACAAGATCAACAACGCCATCGGCCAGGCGCTGCTGGCCAGGCGCATGGGCAAGAAGCGCGTGATTGCCGAGACCGGCGCGGGCATGCACGGCGTGGCGACGGCCACCGTGGCGGCGCGTTTCGGCATGGAATGCGTGGTGTACATGGGGGCTGAGGATGTGCAACGCCAGGCGCCCAACGTGTTCCGCATGAAATTGCTGGGCGCGACCGTGGTGCCGGTGGAAAGCGGCTCGCGCACGCTCAAGGATGCCTGCAACGAAGCCATTCGCGACTGGGTGACCAACGTTGAAAGCACGTTCTACATCTTCGGCACGGCGGCGGGCCCGCACCCGTACCCGATGATGGTGCGCGATTTCCAGTGCGTGATCGGCAACGAGGCCAAGGTGCAGATGCCGGAGATGATCGGACGCCAGCCGGATGCGGTGATTGCCTGCGTCGGCGGCGGTTCCAATGCGATTGGTATCTTCCACCCCTATATCGAGGAGGAAGGCGTGCAACTGATCGGCGTGGAGGCTGGCGGCCACGGCATCGCCACCGGGCAGCACGCGGCGCCGCTCACCGGCAATGCCAAGGTCGGCGTGCTGCACGGAAATAAAGTTTATTTGATGCAGGACGAGGACGGCCAGATTATCGAGACCCACTCCATTTCCGCCGGCCTGGACTACCCCGGCGTCGGCCCCGAACATTGTTTATTGAAAGACATCCACCGCGCGCAGTACGTTGCCATCACTGATGACGAAGCCATCGCCGCCTTCGATGCGTTGTGCAAATTCGAAGGCATCATCCCCGCGCTGGAATCCAGCCATGCGCTGGCGCATGCGCTCAAGATTGCGCCGACTCTGGGCAAGGACAAAGTGTTGCTGGTCAACCTCTCGGGCCGTGGCGACAAGGACATGAACACCGTTGCACGCATCAAAGGAATTACTCTGTGAGCCGTATCCAAGCCGTTTTTGCTTTCCTCAAATCACAGCAGCGCAAGGCGCTGATCCCTTTTGTTACTGCCGGCGACCCCAACCCCGCGCAGACCGTGCCGCTGATGCATGCCATGGTGCAGGGCGGCGCCGACCTGATCGAACTCGGCGTGCCGTTTTCCGACCCGATGGCCGACGGCCCGGTGATCCAGCGTGCCAGCGAACGTGCCCTGGCGCACAAGGTATCGCTGCGCAAGGTGCTGGGCATGGTGGCGGAGTTCCGCCAGCAGGATGACAAAACGCCGGTGGTGCTGATGGGTTACGCCAACCCGATCGAAGCCATGGGCTACGAGCAGTTTGCGGCGCAGGCCGCCGCCAGCGGCGTGGACGGCGTGCTGACAGTGGACTATCCGCCGGAAGAGTGCGCCGAGTTCGTCGCCGTGCTCAAGCGGCATGGCATTGACACCATTTTCCTGCTGTCGCCGACCACCGAACCAGCGCGTGTGCAGCGTGTGGTCGAGGCGGCCAGCGGCTTCATCTATTACGTTTCCCTGCGCGGCGTGACCGGTGCCGCGCATCTGGATATTGCCGATGTGGCGCAGAAGGTGGCAGCGATTCGCCAGCACACCAGCCTGCCCGTCGGCGTTGGCTTCGGCGTGCGCGATGCGGCAACGGCCAGGGCCATTGCCGAAATCGGCGATGCCGTGGTGGTGGGCAGCCGTACCGTGCAGGAAGTCGAAAATTCACCTGAAAACGAAGTAGCCGCCAATGTCGGCAAACTGATCGCTGAATTGCGTAGCGCGATCGACGCGAAGACCCTGTTTCAGTAGGAAACGAAAGATGCGTTTGCACACAAAAAGGATGGATGCAAGGCGCGGAGCGCGGCGAATGGTTATTCCATTCGCAAGCTATGCAACGCCGCAGACACCTTTTTGTGTGCAAACCCTCCGGGCCGGCCATGCATTGCGCGCATGGCGTTGTTGCTCGCCGCTTGTTTGGAATGACCAAACCGCGTGGCTCTCGCCTAGCCCTGCGCGCAATGCATGGTCGGCGCACATTCGTTTCCTACTGAAATAGGGTCTAACAAGAGGTTTACACATGAGCTGGTTACAAAAACTACTTCCACCGAAAATCAAACGCAGCCCCAGCACCGCCAGGAAAGTGGTGCCGGAAGGGTTGTGGAGCAAGTGCCCCACTTGTGAATCGGTGCTTTACCGCACCGACCTGGAAAAGAACCTGGAAGTCTGCCCCAAGTGCGGTTTCCATAACCGCATCGGCGCCAGGGCAAGGTTGGAACAGGTGCTGGATACGGAAGGCCGGTTTGAAATCGGCGCTGAAGTCACGCCGCTGGACCCGCTGAAATTCAAGGACCAGAAACGCTATGCCGACCGCATCAAGGCCAGCCAGGCCGATACCGGCGAAACCGATGCGCTGATTGTGATGCAGGGCAGCATCAAGCATATTCCGGTGGTGGCAGCGGCATTCGAGTTCAAGTTCCAGGGCGGTTCCATGGGTTCGGTGGTGGGCGAGCGTTTTGTGCGCGGGGTGAATGCCTGTATCGAGCACAAAATGCCGTTTATCTGCTTTTCCGCCAGCGGCGGTGCGCGCATGCAGGAAGGGCTGTTTTCTTTGATGCAGATGGCCAAGACCAGTGCGGCGCTGACGGCATTGGCGCGCGAAAAATTGCCGTTCATTTCGGTGCTGACCGACCCGACCATGGGCGGCGTGTCTGCCAGTTTCGCCATGCTGGGCGACGTGATTGTGGCCGAGCCGGGCGCATTGATCGGCTTTGCCGGGCCGCGCGTGATCGAACAGACGGTGCGCGAAACCCTGCCGGATGGGTTCCAGCGAGCCGAGTTCCTGCTGGAGCACGGCGCGGTTGACCTGATCGTCGACCGGCGAGAAATGCGCGACAAACTGGCGGTGCTGATTTCCAATCTGATGCGCCTGCCGGCTAATCCATAAGCTCCTGCTCCCGGCCAACCTGCGCCATCTCCGCATGCTCGATAATCCCAACATACCCGCCGATCTGGCGGGTTGGCTTTCCTACCTGGAGCAACTCCATCCCAAGGCGATCGCGCTGGGGCTGGAGCGGGTGGGCCAGGTCAGACAGCGGCTGACACTGGATACCGATTTCCTGCTGATTACCGTAGGCGGTACCAACGGTAAAGGCTCTACCTGCGCCATGCTGGAGCGCATCCTGACGACAGCCGGTTATCGCGTGGGTTGTTACACCTCGCCGCATTTGCTGCGCTACAACGAGCGCGTGCGTGTGTCATGCCAGGAAGTGAGCGATGCCGAATTGTGCGCGGCTTTTGCCGCAGTGGAACAGGCGCGCGACGATACGCCGCTGACCTATTTCGAATTTGGTACCCTGGCCGCCGTCTGGCATTTTTCCCGGCAGCAAGTCCAGGTCGCCATTCTGGAAGTCGGCCTGGGGGGGCGTCTGGATGCGGTGAACGTATTCGATCCCGATTGCGCCATTGTGACCAGCGTGGATATTGACCACATTGATTTCCTCGGCAACAGCCGCGAAAGCATTGCTTTCGAAAAAGCCGGCATTTTCCGCACCGGCAAGCCAGCGCTGTGCGGCGATGCCGATGTGCCGGAAGCCCTGGTTCACCATGCGCAGAATATCGGTGCCGACTTGCAATGCATCGGCAAGGACTTTGGGTTCGAGCATCAGCCGCATCAGGAGACATGGCACTTCTGGTCGGGTGTTGCGCGCATCGAAGACCTGCCGTTGCCGGTGCTGTCCGGTGAATTTCAGTTGGCCAATGCGGCTTGTGCGCTACAAGCCCTGCAAGTGCTGAAATCTCGGCTGCAGGTCGACACGGAAGACCTGCGCACAGGGTTGCTGGACATCGCGCTGCAAGGCCGCTTTCAGAAGATATCCCGGGAAGGCTCGGGTCAGCCCGACGTGATTCTGGATGTCGCCCACAACCCGCATGCCGCAAGGGGACTGGCGGAAAACCTGCGGCGCAGCGCGTACAGGCAAGGCAAAACCATTGCCGTTTTTGCCATGTTGTCGGACAAGGATATTGCCGGGGTGCTGCGCGCAGTGGGGCATGAGATCGACGAGTGGCATGTGGCGGGAATCCCGCAGCCGCGCGGGCTGGCGCATGACAAGCTGGCCGGCCTGGTGCGGGAAGTGCTGCCGCAGGCGCAAGTCTCGACTGCCGTCACGGTTGGAGAGGCATTTGCACAAGCCTGTCGGAGCGCAGGCGAAAATGATAGAATTGTTGCGTTCGGCTCGTTCTACACCGTGGCCGATGTGTTGCGCGCATTGATTTAACTGTTAACTGAGTGGGTTGTCTTAATTGGACGTCAACTATGGCTGCTGAAGCACTGACCGATCAGGAAAAACAATTCAGAAAGCGCGCACGCCGACGCCTGATCGGCGCGGTTGCTCTCGTGCTGCTGATGGTGACCGTGCTGCCGATGTTGCTCGATGACCGTAGCGATCAAGCCCCGCACCCCGATGTGGCCATCAGTATCCCCAGCCAGGACGACGGCAATTTTGCCTCCAAGATTGTGCCGGCGCCGGCAGCAAATGTTACCCCGGCAACCCCGGATACCGCAGTGCAGCCGGCAGTACCTGCCGCCGCCCCGGTTGCTCCGCCGCCGCCCGTTGCCGCTCCCGCCGTGGCAGAGCCTGCGCCAGCAGTAGCAGAGCCTAAACCAGAACCCAAACCCAAACCAGAACCTGAGCCAGTGAAGCCGGCAGTCAAACAACAGCCCAAAGCCGAAAGCAGCCCGGTCGCCAAACCGAAGCCTGCCCCCGCTGCGGCTGAGAAGGCAGGAACAAGCAAGGCTGAGGGCGTGTCCATACAAGTGGGTGTGTTTTCGGATTCTGACAAGGTCACGCAAATCAAGAACAAGCTGTCCGGCTTGGGCATCAAGTGCGGTACCGAGCCGCTGAATACCAAAACCGGTGTCAAGGTGCGCATGCGTTGCGGCCCTTATGCTGGCAAGGCCGAGGCTGAAAAGGCACAGGAAAGCCTCAAGTCGGCCGGATTTAACAACACCATTCTGGTTAGCCATCAGTGACAGTTTTTGATTACGTAGTGCTTGGCGTCATCGGTTTTTCTGTTTTGCTGGGCTTGATGCGCGGATTTGTCAGGGAGTCGCTGGGGCTGGCCGGCTGGGTCGTTGCCTTGCTGGCCGCGCGCAGTTATGGCGTGCAAGCTGCCGGCGTCCTGCCGGATGCGATCCCGAATGACAGCCTGCGCATGCTGGCCGGTTTCCTGGTAGTGTTTCTCGGCGTGTTGCTGATTGCCAGCCTGCTTGCCGTGGCGATCAGCGAAGTGGTCAAGAAAATCGGGCTGGGCATGCTGGACCGCGCGTTGGGCCTGGTGTTCGGCGGGATCCGCGGGCTGCTGATCGTGGGCGTGCTGGTGCTGCTGGGCGGCATGACCAGTTTGCCGCAGCGCCAGGAATGGCGCGATGCCACATTCAGCGCGCCGCTGGAAGCGATGGTGCTGGCAGCGGCGCCGTGGCTACCGGCAGACATGACAAAACATCTGAAATTCGACTAAGAGTAAGACTTGAGCTATGTGTGGAATTATTGGCATTGTAGGTAAAAACCCAGTCAACCAGTTGCTGTATGACGGGTTACTGGTGCTACAGCACCGCGGGCAGGATGCCGCCGGGATCGTCACCTGCGAAGGCGACACCTTCTACATGCACAAGAACAACGGCATGGTGCAGGATGTGTTCCATACCCGCCATATGCGCGGCCTGATGGGTAACGCCGGCATTGCCCATGTGCGCTATCCCACGGCGGGGTCGTCTTCAGCGGCGGAAGCGCAGCCGTTCTACGTCAACTCCCCGTTCGGCATTGTGCTGGGGCACAACGGTAACCTGACCAACTCGGCGCAGTTGAAGGAGGAAATGTTCCGCCAAGACCTGCGCCACATCAACACTACCTCGGATTCGGAAGTGCTGCTGAACGTGCTGGCACATGAAATTGAAAAGACAGCCGGTAGCACCACGCTAGACAACAAGGTGATCTTTAACGCCGTGTCTGCCGTGCATCGCCGCTGTCGTGGCGCTTATGCGGTGGTGGCCATGATCGCCGGTTACGGCCTGCTGGCGTTCCGCGATCCGCACGGCATTCGTCCGCTGGTGATAGGCCGTGCCGAAACTGACAAGGGCACGGAGTATATCGTGGCCTCCGAGAGCGTGGCGCTGGATGTGCTGGGCTTTACCCTGGTGCGCGACGTGGCGCCGGGCGAGGCCGTATTCATTGACATGGACGGCCACTTCTATGCGCAGCAATGTGCGGAAAATGCCGTGCTGACCCCCTGTATTTTCGAATATGTGTATCTGGCGCGTCCCGATTCCGTGATTGATGGGGTGTCGGTGTACCAGACGCGTTTGCACATGGGGGAGAGCCTGGCCGAGAAAATCCATCGCGAATGGAAGCAGCACGACATCGACGTGGTGATCCCCATTCCTGATACCAGCCGGCCATCCGCGTTACAGCTGGCCAATGCGCTGAACCTGACCTACCGCGAAGGCTTCATCAAGAACCGCTACATCGGCCGCACCTTCATCATGCCGGGGCAGGCGTTGCGCAAGAAATCGGTGCGCCAGAAGCTGAACCCCATCGGCATGGAATTCAAGGGCAAGAATGTGCTGCTGGTGGACGATTCCATCGTGCGCGGCACGACGTCGGAGCGCATCGTACAGATGGCGCGGGAAGCCGGCGCCAACAAGGTGTTTTTTGCTTCCGCCGCGCCTCCGGTACGTTTCCCCAATGTCTACGGCATCGATATGCCCAGCCGCGACGAACTGCTGGCCACCGGGCGTTCCGATGAGGAAATCTGCCAGGCCATCGGTGCCGATGCGCTGATTTACCAGGACCTGGATGCCCTGGTGCGCGACGTGCGTCTGGGCAACCCGTCCATTACCCGTTTCGACAACTCGTGTTTTGATGGTCAATACGTCACCGGCGATATTGACGAGGCTTATCTGGATGCGATTGAAGCCGCGCGACGCGATGGCGCCAAGGTGAGAAAACCGGCTAATTCCACAACGCAACTGGATTTGAACCTGGTCAGCGTGGAAGAGGAAGAACTCGCCTGAGTTGACAAATGATGAGCGCCGGACTATCTTCCGGCTTGCGCCGATTTGAGGTGGTACTTGAGTTAGTAAAACCGACTCAGCTTGCGGGCGCGTTAAAAATACTGCTAAAGCGAGCAATACACGATGCCCGTTTTGGCCTTTCCAAACCGGGCATTTTTGTGCCTGTTATTTGACGAGGTACATCATGAATCAGGATTCACCACTGGAGTTCCATCCAGAAACCCTGGCGGTTCGCGCCGGGAGCCAGCATACGCCGTTTGGCGAAAATTCCGAGGCGATGTTCCTCACTTCCAGTTTTGTGTTCGACAGTGCGGCCCAGGCTGCCGCGCGTTTTGGCGGGCAGGAGCCGGGCAACATCTACTCGCGCTTCACCAATCCCACCGTCACCATGTTTCAGGACAAACTGGCCGCGCTGGAAGGCGCGGAGTTTTGCGTGGCCACATCCAGCGGCATGTCCGCCATCCTGGCTTGCGTCATGGGGTTGTGCTCGGCGGGCGACCACGTGGTGGCTTCGCGCAGTGTGTTCGGGACGACTGTTCAATTATTCGGCAACATCCTCAAGCGCTGGGGGCTGGATGTGACCTTTGTGTCGCTGACGGATATCAAGGAATGGGAAGCCGCCGTCAAACCCAACACCAAGCTGTTTTTTGTGGAAACGCCATCCAACCCGCTGACAGAAGTGTGCGACATTGCAGCACTGGCGGCCCTGGCGCACCGGATCCGGGCGCTGCTGGCCGTGGATAATTGCTTTTGCTCGCCGGCGCTGCAAAAACCGCTGGAACTGGGCGCGGACGTCGTGGTGCATTCCGCCACCAAATATATCGACGGTCAGGGGCGTTGCCTAGGCGGTGCGGTGCTGGGCAAGAAGGACGTGCTGGAACCGGTGTACGGCTTTTTGCGTACCGCCGGCCCTACCATGAGCGCATTTAATGCCTGGGTGTTCCTGAAAGGGCTGGAAACGCTGTTTGTGCGCATGGAGGCGCACTCCAGGAATGCGCTGGCGCTGGCGCAGTGGCTGGAGCAGCAGCCGGGCGTCGCGCGCGTGTATTACCCGGGGCTGGCTTCGCATCCGCAGCACCAGCTTGCCATGCGGCAGCAAAAAACCGGCGGCGCCATTGTGTCGTTCGATGTCAAGGGCGGCAAGGAGGCGGCATGGAGGCTGATCGACGGCACGCGCTTGCTGTCCATTACCGCCAACCTGGGTGATGCCAAAAGCACCATCACCCATCCGGCCACCACCACGCACAGCCGCGTTACGCCGGAAGCGCGTGCGGCTGCCGGCATCGGGGATGGTCTGGTGCGCATCGCGGTCGGGCTGGAAAATGTGGATGACATCAAGGCGGACCTGCATTTTTGTTAGGGCATACCCCATGCGCCCCGCACTGCGGGGCGCTGGCCGGCCCTCCCGGCCGGGGTTTGATTTTTTTACTTTCGTGTGTGTCAGGCTGCTAGAATCTCCCCACTTAACCCATGGAGCAAACATGGACTATGCGTGACACACTGAAATTGAGATGGTTGGGTAAGACCAACCTGCTAACGGATCGCCTGTCACGCATCCTTGCCACCTCCATTACGCTCGGTTTTGCGCTGGTGCTGGTGCTGGGGATGATCCAGGAAGCGGTGTCGACCAGCGAAGGCAGCCGCCAGCGCGGGGTGATCTGGGTCAACGCACTGGCAATCCAGGTGCAGCCATCGCTGCTGTTCCTGGATAAAAACTCGACACAGGAGGTGTTGCAGGTTTCCCGGCTGTCTCCCGAGGTGATTGCGGCATGGGTCACCCGGCCTGGCGCCGCCGCCCCGTTTTCCCTCTATCTGCGCCATGATGCCGGAAAGCGAGACATGGCCGTGCTGGAAAAAACAGCGGGCGAATTCGGCGTGTTCCGTACCTCGTTCGTGGTGTCGGCGCCGGTAGCGGCTGGCGGCGAGCAGATTGCCACCGTCTATGCGCTGATGGATTTGATGCCGATGTGGCGAGACGTGCTGAAAGAAGTGGTGACCTTGCTGCTGGTCGCCGCCTTGGCCACTGTTGCGGCTATTACCTTCGCCAGAAGCTTGTTGCGCTTTGCCATTGCCCCTATCGCCAAATTGGCAGACACCATGCGCCGGGTATCCGTTGAACACCGTTACTCGCTACGCCTGGAAAAAACCTCCGACGATGAAATCGGTACGCTGGTCGATGGTTTCAACGACATGCTACAGCAAATCGAATCGCGCGATCACAGGCTGTATGAGGACAGCCAGCGGCTGAGCGCGCTCAAGGAAATGGCGGATGCGGCCAATCGCGCCAAAAGCGAGTTCCTGGCGAACATGAGCCATGAAATCCGCACGCCGATGAACGCGGTGATCGGTTTTTCCGATTTGCTGCTGGAAACGCCGTTGAGCGCGGAGCAGCGCGATTATTTGCTGAAAGTCCGCCAATCCGGCGAACACCTGCTCGGCATCATTGACGATATCCTGGACTTTTCCAAGATCGAAGCCGGCAAACTGCAGTTGGAACGGGTGCCGCTGGAACTGGACAGTATATTCACCCAGCTTTCTAGCCTGGTCGGGGCCAGCGCTCGAGCCAAGGGGCTGGAACTGAAGGTGGGGCAGGTGCCGGAACTGCCGTGTGCCGTGCTGGGGGACCCGCTGCGGCTGAAACAGATTCTGTGCAACTACGCCAGCAACGCCATCAAATTCACCCACCACGGCAGTATCACTATTTCCGCACGGATTGCCGGAGAAACGGACAGCCAGTTCCTGATCCGGTTCGATGTCCGCGATACCGGGATCGGCCTGTCGGCAGAGCAGCAGCAGCGTTTGTTCCAGTCGTTCAGTCAGGCGGACGTTTCCACTACCCGGAAGTATGGCGGTACCGGCCTGGGGTTGGCCATCAGCAAGAGCCTGGCCGAGCTGATGGGGGGCGAGGTGGGGCTGGAAAGCGCGCCCGGAGAGGGCAGCACGTTCTGGTTCACTGCCTGGCTGGACAAGGGTTTCCAGCAACTCGACCAGGCCGTGGTAGCGCAGCCGGTGGTGACCACCAGGGATTATTCGGCGTTGGCAAACCTGCGGGTGCTGCTGGCGGAAGACAACCAGCTCAACCAGCGGCTGGCAATCCGGCTGCTGGAGCGGGTGGGGGTGTCGCTAAATGTGGTCAGCAACGGCCGCGAAGCCTTAGAACAGTTGAAGCGGCATCCCTTCGACTGCGTGCTGATGGATGTGCAAATGCCGGAAATGGATGGCCTGGAGGCGACGCGACTGATACGTGCCGACCCGGCACTGCAAGGCATTAAGATCATTGCCATGACCGCCAATGCCATGACGGAGGATCGGGCGGTCTGTTTTGAAGCCGGCATGGATGGTTTCATCACCAAGCCGGTGCAGGTGGCGGAGTTATACAACGCGCTACTGGAGGCTGCGGCGAATAACAAAAAATGAAAAAAAACATCCTGTTCAAGCTTGGTATCGGGGCGCTGCTGCTGCAGGCTACGGCTGCTGCGGGCGGTGAGGCATACCCGGATTTGACAGACATCCCCATTGAAGACCTGATGCAGATGGAGGTGGTATCTGCCTCCCGGCTGGCACGGCAGGTCAGCGATGCGCCTTCCGCGGTGGCGGTCGTCACGGCGCAGGATATCCGGGATTATGGCTACCGCACGCTGGCCGACATCCTCAACTCCATGCGCGGGCTGTACACCACCAACGACCATGCGTTCGATTACCTGGGCGGGCGCGGATTCAGCCGCCCCGGCGACTATGCCGGACGCATCCTCCTGCTGATCGACGGTTACGCCGCCAACGATAATATCTACAACCAGATTTATCTCGACCATTCCGGGTTGCTTGATACCGAACTGATCGAACGGGTGGAATACATCCCCGGTACCGGTTCGGTGCTGTACGGCAACAATGCCTATTTCGGCATTATCAGCGTCACCACCAAAAAAGGGCGCGATATCGGCGGTACGCAGGCGGCGGTGGACGTATTCAGCCATGGAGGCCGCAAGGCGCGCGCCACGTTCGGCACGCAACTCGATAACGGCGCGGATGTATTGCTGTCAGCCTCGTCATTGAAAAGCGACGGGCAAAACTGGTATTTCCCGGAGTTCGATACACCCGCTACCAACCACGGCGTGGCGGAAAACCTGGATTACCAGCACAGCAACCGCTTGTTCGGCAAGCTGCATTACGAACAATGGACGATCGAGGGCGGTTATGTGGACTCACGCAAGGCGGTGCCTACCGGCGGCGGCGGGTTGCAGTTCAACGGCTATCAACTGTTCCGGGATGCAAACGGTTTCTTGAGCGCCAATTACGACACCAGCTTCGGGCCCAGCCTGCGCGCATCCACCCATGCTTATACCGGGCTATACATGGATCGCGGCATTTACACCTTCGATGCGCTTGCCCTGTTGCCGGGGACGTTCCGCGAATTCAACCGTGGGCAGTGGTGGGGGATAGACCAGAAATTTGTCTACACCGGAATGACGGGGCAAAAGTTGGTTTTTGGCGCGGAATATCGCGACGATTTCCGCTTCAGCCTATCCAATCCCACGGACACTTCCGAGCATGACCGCCAGACGGTGAGCCTGTATGCGCAGGACGAAATTACGCTGGACCGGCAATGGCTGCTGAATGTGGGCGCGCGCTATGACCATGGCAGCGATGTCGGCGGCAACCTGAGCCCGCGCATCGCACTGATCTGGTCGCCCACGTCTAGGACGACGGTCAAGGGCGCTTACAGCACGGCATTCCGCATGCCTGCAGCGTATGAAAAATACTATGTCAATGCGAATGACGGCCAGATCGCCAATCCGGACCTGCAGCCGGAAACCGTGACAACGATGGAACTGGTAGTGCGGCATGAATTCGCGCCGGATTTCACCTTGACCGGGTCGCTGTACCGCTACCGGACGGAAGACCTGATCGATGCCGTGACGCAGCCGTCGGGTTCCGATCAATTCGTCAGTGTCGGCAGCAGCCATACCAAAGGCCTGGAACTGGAACTGGAGCGGCTCTGGCAGGACGGGGTGCGGTTGCGCACCAGTTATGCCTATCAGAATGCGACGAACTGGAGTGGCACCCAGGCGGTGAACGCTCCCAGACACCTGGGCAAGCTGAACCTGAGCCTGCCGATTTACGGTCCGCGGGTGCGCAGCGGGCTTGAACTGCAGTATGTAGGCGCGCGCCGGACGGAAGGTGGCCGCAATCTGGGCAGCTATACGCTGGCCAACCTGACAGTGACGGCTGATCTGCCGCACGGTCTGAGCGCATCGGCTACCCTGCGCAACCTGCTCGACAAGCACTATCTGGCGGTGACCAGCGGGCTGACGCAGGATGTGTTGGAAATGGATGGCCGGAGTTTCTGGCTGAACCTGACTTACGATTTCAGGTAAACACCATGGCCCGCCTACTCCTCCTCGTTGCGCTGTTACTCGGGACCCCGGCAATTGTTGCCGAGCCGGTGCCGGAGTACACGATGAAGGCGACCTATCTGTACAACTTCGCGCTGTACACGGAATGGCCAGAGGAGGTTGGCGATACGCTCAATCTTTGCGTGCTGGGGGAAGAGCGCTTTGGCGATGCATTCAACCAGATACGGGGGAAACAGGTTAACCAGCGGCGGCTGAATATCTACCAGATTGCCAGCCCGAAAGAAGTGCAGGGTTGCCAGATGGTGTTTATCGGCGAGCAGGAAAGCCAGTACGCGCAGCGGATGATTAACGCGTTGGCAGACGTTCCCGTATTAACGGTGACGGACGGCTTTGTGCCCTTGAATTCCGGGGTGATTGTCAGCATGGTGGTCGAGGAGCGGAAAATTGCATTTAATATCAACGCCAGCGCGGCGCGGCGCGCCAAGCTCAACATCAGTTCAAAGCTGCTGCGGCTGGCGCGCAACGTGTATTAATGCAAAATAAAAACGGGGCATAAGCCCCGTTTTTATTTTGTGGATGCGACCGATTACAGCTTGTCGGCGTTGGCGGCCAGGTACTTGGCCACACCTTCCGGGCTGGCATCCATGCCCGCTTTGCCCTTGCTCCAGCCGGCCGGGCACACTTCGCCGTGTTCTTCGGTGAACTGCAGGGCGTCAACCAGGCGCAGGAACTCGTCCACGTTGCGGCCCAGCGGCAGGTCGTTGACGTACTGGTGACGCACGATGCCGGCCTTGTCGATCAGGAACGTGCCACGGTAAGCCACGCCGCCGTCGGCTTCGACGTCATAAGCCTTGACGTATTCATGCTTGAGGTCGGCAATCAGCGGGTAGCCAACCTTGCCGATGCCGCCGGCATTAACCGGGGTGTTCTTCCAGGCCAGGTGGGTGAAATGGGAGTCGATGGAAACGCCGATGACTTCAACGCCGCGATTCTTGAATTCCTGCAGGCGGTGGTCGAAAGCGATCAGTTCCGACGGGCACACAAAGGTGAAATCCAGCGGATAGAAAAACAGGATCGCGTACTTGCCCTTGATGTGGTTGGCAAGGCTGAAGTTATCGGTGATGGTGTTGTCGCCCAGCACCGCGGCAGTGGTGAAACTGGGGGCGGGTTTACCTACGAGTACGGCCATTGTGATCTCCTTTGTGAAACAGGTTATGTGTTAGCAGCAGCCAGCATTGTCGCACGTGCGCGACTGCTGTGGGAGCAGGTCAGCGCAGTGCGGCCAGTGCAGCATCATAATTCGGTTCGGTCGTGATTTCACCGACCAGTTCGCTATGCAGCACCTTGTTGTTTTCATCCAGCACGATCACAGCGCGTGCGGCTGCGCCGGCCAGTTTTGTCGTGGCAATCGCAACCCCGTAATTGTGCAGGAATTCGCGCCCGCGCATGGTGGACAGCGTAATGACGTTGCTCAGGCCCTCTGCGCCGCAGAAGCGCTTTTGCGCGAACGGCGTGTCGATCGAAATGCACAGTACGACGGTGTTGGGGAGGTCGTTGGCGGTCTGGTTGAACTTGCGCACCGAGGTGGCGCACGTCGGGGTATCGATGCTGGGGAAAATGTTGAGGATTTTGCGCTTGCCGCTGAAGGTGCTCAAAGAAACATCCAGTGCATCCTGGCCGACCAGGGTGAAATCGGGAACCGTTTGTCCGGGTTTTGGAAAATCGCCTGAAACCTCGACCGGATTGCCTTTCAGTGTGACGGTGCTTGCCATGACGTTCTCCTTTTCAGTTGTTTTTGCAGGCACATATCATGCGTCAAGACCCGTGCCAATTCAACACTGAACCAAAAGTGGCTTTTAACCGGAAAGGTTGCTGTTCGCTGTGTCGGCCGTGGCGGTTAAACGCTGTCTCACGGGCTTTATCATGCTAAAATCGAACCTCTTAATGCCAGAATAAAAAGCCGGTTTATGGAACAGTTTGCCAAAGAAACACTCCCCATCAGTCTCGAAGAAGAAATGCGCCGTTCCTACCTCGATTACGCCATGAGCGTGATTGTGGGACGTGCGTTGCCGGATGTCCGGGATGGTCTTAAACCCGTGCACCGTCGCGTGCTGTTCGCCATGCACGAACTTTCCAACGACTGGAACCGCCCGTACAAGAAATCGGCGCGTATCGTTGGTGACGTCATCGGTAAATACCACCCGCACGGCGATACCGCGGTGTATGACACCATTGTGCGCATGGCGCAGGATTTCAGCTTGCGTTACATGCTGGTGGACGGGCAAGGTAACTTTGGTTCGGTGGACGGCGACAACGCGGCAGCTATGCGTTATACCGAAATCCGCATGGCGCGCATTGCGCATGAACTGCTGGCCGACCTGGACAAGGAAACGGTGGATTTCGGCGACAACTACGACGGCTCGGAGCACGAGCCGCTGGTGCTGCCGGCCAAGATCCCCAACCTGCTGGTCAACGGCAGTTCCGGCATTGCCGTGGGCATGGCCACCAACATCCCGCCACATAATCTGAACGAGGTGATTGATGCCTGTATGGCGGTGCTGAAGGATCCGGAGATCAGTATCGAGGACCTGATTGAAATCGTGCCGGCACCGGATTTCCCTACCGCCGGCATCATCTACGGCACGGTAGGCGTGAAAGAAGGTTACCGTACCGGTCGCGGCCGCTGCGTGATGCGCGCCCGCACCCATTTCGAAGAGATTGGCCGGGGCGAACGCCAGGCGATCATCGTCGATGAACTGCCGTATCAGGTGAACAAGAAGACCCTGATCGAAAAAATCGCCGAACTGGTCAACGAAAAGAAAATCGAAGGCATCTCCGATCTGCGCGACGAGTCGGACAAATCCGGCATGCGCATGGTGATCGAATTGAAGCGCGGCGAAGTGCCGGAAGTGGTGCTCAACAACCTGTACAAGCAGACCCAGCTGCAAGATACCTTCGGCATGAACATGGTGGCACTGCTGGACGGCCAGCCGCGCCTGTTGAACCTGAAGCAGATGCTGGAGGCTTTCCTGCGTCACCGCCGCGAAGTGGTGACGCGCCGCACCGTGTTCGAACTGCGCAAGGCGCGCGCGCGCGGGCACGTGCTGGAAGGCTTGGCCGTGGCGCTGGCCAACGTGGACGACATGATCGCCCTGATCAAGGCCGCACCGACGCCGCCGGACGCCAAGGTGGCATTGATGGAGCGCACCTGGAAATCGCCGGTGGTGGAGGAAATGCTCAAGCGCGCCGCATCCGATGCCTCGCGTCCCGAAGGCCTGTCGGTGGAATTCGGCCTGCATCCCGATGGCTACAAACTGTCCGATGTGCAAGCACAGGAAATCCTGCAAATGCGCCTGCAGCGCCTGACTGGCCTGGAGCAGGACAAGATTGTTTCCGAGTACAAGGAAGTGATGGACGAAATCGCCGACCTGCTGGATATCCTGGCCAAGCCGGAGCGCGTGACCGAAATCATCGTCAGCGAGTTGGCCGCCATCAAGCAGCAATTCGGTGACAATCGCCGCAGCGAGATTGTGCACAACGCCCAGGACCTGAGCCTGGAAGACCTGATTACGCCGCAGGACGTGGTGGTGACGCTGTCCCATACCGGCTACATCAAATCGCAGCCGCTGGACGAATACCGCGCCCAGCGTCGCGGTGGGCGCGGCAAGCAGGCCGCTGCCACCAAGGAAGACGATTTCATCGACAAGATGTTCGTCGCCAACACCCACGACTACATCCTGTGTTTCTCCAGCCGCGGCCGGGTGTACTGGCTCAAGGTGTACGAGGTGCCGCAGGGCAGCCGCATCAGCCGCGGCAAGCCTATCGTCAACCTGTTCCCGCTGGAGGAAGGCGAAAAGATCAATGCCATCCTGCCAGTCAAGGAGTTCGACGAGAATCACTTCATCTTCATGGCCACCGCCCAGGGCACGGTGAAGAAGACCGCGCTGGTTGAATTCTCCAACCCGCGCCGTTCCGGCATCATCGCCATCAACCTGGATGACGGTGACTACCTGATCGGCGCCGAGGTGACCAACGGCAGCAACGACGTGGTGCTGGTGTCGGATGCCGGCAAGGCGGTGTGGTTCGACGAAGAAGACGTGCGTGCCATGGGCCGCGCCACCCGCGGCGTGCGCGGCATGAAACTGCAGGCCAAGCAGCAGGTGCTGTCGCTGCTGATTGCCGAGGATGACAAACAATCCGTGCTGGTGGCGACCGAAAACGGTTACGGCAAGCGCACCGTGCTGGCCGATTTCCGCCACTCCGGCCGCGGCACGCAGGGCGTGATCGCGATCGCCACCTCGGCGCGCAACGGCAAGGTGGTGGCTGCCAAGTTGGTGGCCGATGACGACGAAATCATGCTGATTACTACCGGCGGCGTGCTGATCCGTACCCGCGTCAAGGAAATCCGCGAACTGGGCCGCGCCACGCAGGGCGTGACGCTGATCAACCTGGGCGAGGGCGAAACGCTGTCCGGCCTGGAAAAGGTCGTGGAAACCGAAGACGAGGCAGAGGCATAAATGTCACGCGTGTGGAATTTCAGTGCCGGCCCCGCGGTGCTGCCGCTGGAAGTGCTGGAGCAGGTTCGCGACGAAATGCTGGACTGGCACGGCTGCGGCATGTCGGTGATGGAAATGTCGCATCGCGGCAAGGATTTCACCTCCATCATCGAGACCGCCGAAGCCGATCTGCGCGACTTGCTGGCGATACCGCCCAATTACAAGGTGTTATTCCTGCAAGGAGGAGCAACCCAGCTGTTTTCGCAGATCCCGTTGAATCTGGCCGCGGGCCGGTCCGCCGATTATCTGGTGACCGGTTCCTGGTCGAAAAAGGCGGTGGAAGAAGCGCAGCGCGTGGCGCCTATTGCCGGCGCTGCCAGGGTTGCCGGCAGCACAGCGGCCAAGGGCGCGCCAGCGGACGGTTTTACCCGCCTGCTGCGCGATGAGGAAATCAAACTTGATCCCAACGCCGCTTTCCTTCATCTGTGCACCAACGAAACCATTTACGGGGTCGAGGTGCAGGATGACTGCGCAGCGCTGGCCGCCCGTGCCGGTGGCGTGCCGCTGGTGGCCGACATGAGTTCGCACATCCTGTCGCGGCCGGTGGATGTTTCCCGCTACGGCCTGATTTACGCCGGTGCGCAGAAAAACATCGGCCCTTCCGGGCTGGTGGTCTGTATCGTGCGCGAAGACCTGCTCGGCAGGGCTGTGCCGACGCTGCCCAGCACCATGGATTTTTCCGTCATGGCCGAGCATGGTTCCATGCTCAATACCCCGCCCACCTTCGGCATCTATGTCGCCGGCCTGGTGTTCAAGTGGCTGAAGAAACTTGGCGGTGTTGCCGCCATCGAGCAGGCCAACATTGCCAAGGCGCGGCTGCTGTATGGCGCGATTGATGGCAGCAACGGTTTCTACCTGAATCCGGTTGAGAGCGTCGGCCGTTCCCGCATGAACGTGCCGTTCGTGCTCAGGGATGCCGCGCTGGATGCGGTGTTTCTGAAAGAGGCGGAGCTGGCTGGTCTGCATTACCTCAAAGGCCATAAATCGGTGGGTGGCCTGCGCGCCTCGATTTACAACGCCATGCCGGAAACCGGCGTCAGGGCGCTGGTCGACTTCATGCAGGAATTTGCGAAAGTGCGTGGCTGATGAGCGACGAACTCAAAAAACACCGCGAACAAATAGACGCGATCGACGCCCAGTTGTTGAAACTGGTGAGTGAGCGTGCGCAGCATGCACGCACCATCGGCAGCCTCAAGGGGGGGGGGCCGATCTACCGCCCTGAGCGCGAGGCTCAGGTGCTGCGCCGCCTGCTGGATCAGAACCCGGGTCCGTTGTCGGATGAAGCCGTCACCGCCATTTTCCGTACGGTCATGTCCAACTGCCGCGCGCTGGAAAAGGCGCTGTCCGTCGCTTTTCTCGGCCCGCTCGGCACCTACAGCGAAGAAGCTGCGATCAAGCAATTTGGCGGGCTTTCCAACCCGATCCAGTGTGCTTCAATTGATGAAGTATTCCGGCTGGTGGAAGCCGGTGAGGCGGATTACGGCGTGGTGCCGGTGGAAAACTCCACTGAAGGCGCTATCGGCCGTACCCTGGATTTGTTGCTGGCTAGCCCGCTACAGGTCTGCGGCGAGGTGGACCTGGCGGTGCACCACAATTTGCTGGCGAAAGAGGGCGGGATGGAAACCATCCGCAAAGTCTATTCCCATGCCCAGTCACTGGCGCAATGCCACGAATGGCTGAATACCCATCTGCCCCATGCTGAGCGCCAGGCGGTGGCCAGCAATGCCGAAGCAACGCGTCTGGCAGCCGAGGGCAGCGGTGTGGCTGCCATTGCCAGCCGTCGTGCGGGTGAAATTTATGGCTTGAACCTGCTGGCGGAAAATATTGAGGATGATCCGCGCAATACCACGCGTTTCCTGGTGATTGCAGATCACGATGTCGCCCCGTCAGGCCGCGACAAGACCTCGCTGGCGATGTCGGTGCGCAATGTTCCCGGTGCCGTGGTGGAACTGCTCGCCCCGCTGGCGCAGAACGAAGTCTCCATGACCAAGCTGGAATCGCGCCCGGCTCATTCCGGATTGTGGGAGTATGTCTTCTTTGTGGACATCGAAGGGCATCGCGATGATGCCAAGGTCGCCAGGGCGCTGGCAACGCTGGAGCAGAAAGCTTCTTTTCTCAAGGTGCTGGGATCTTATCCCATTGCTGTCATTTAGCGCCACAAACTGACCGGCGGGTCAGCCACCACCGCCTGCAGGATGTCGGTGCGCGAAATAAAGCCCACCAGCTCGTGATTGACGTTGACGATGGGCACGCCATCCACGCCGTGATCGAGCATGACCGTGGCAATCTTGCGGATGTCGGTTCCCGGCTCTGCCGCCACTACCGGTGAGGTCATCACGTCGCTCACCTTGCGGTGCATGGCATCCATCACTTTACCGTCTTCGATGTTGATAGTGGTGAGCAGATCCCGCTCGCTGACGATGCCGACCAGCCGTTGCTGTGCGTTCAGCACTGGCGCTTCGTGGATGCGGTGCTCGCGGAACACCTGCCAGGCGTGGGAAACGCTGTCTTCGTCGCCCAGGGTAATCACTTCGCGCGTCATGATCTGGTAAGCGTGATACAGCGGGCCGCGCTCGACATCCGGCTGCACCTGTGTCTGATAGGCCTTGATGGCATGTTCATGCGGCTTGCCGCCATAAGCGGGCTCAACGCTAGCCAGTTCATTGTTTTTGGCGACAATCCTGCGGATGGCGGGGCTGCGGGTGAGGGCGTTGACGCGCCCCAGGTCTTCGATGGTGCCGGTGATGACGGGGTCGCGGATACCGTAGAGCATGAACATGGGGTGACCTTAACGTGGCTGGTTGGCTTTTATCCTACCAGACAATTCTGAAAATGCCTGCCACTGGCTGAAAATTCTGCTACTGTAAGCATCTGCACGCAAGTTAGCTATGGAGGTCATCATGGATAACAAATACGCTTTAGGCAGCACCAAGGTCGCACACGAACACCACGACCTGAAGGCCGCCAAGACACCGCTGGCATGCCGCTTCTGCGGGCACGATCATCTCGTTTATTGCCCCACCATGCGGGACCATCACTGTCCCGAATGCGATAAGTACCAGGAAGACATCCCGGCAGGATATTCAACCGGCCGTAGCGCCAATTACTAGCGTCACGGCTAACTGGCGCTATTCGACGCCCTGGCTGGCCAGGTAGTCCTCGTAGTTGCCGGCCCAGTTGACGATGCCTTCCGGACGGATGTCGATGATACGTGTTGCCAGCGACGACACGAATTCGCGGTCATGCGAAACAAAGAGCAGCGTGCCCTTGTACCTGTCCAACGCGGTATTCAGCGCTTCGATGGATTCCATGTCCATGTGGTTGGTCGGTTCGTCCATCAGCAGCACGTTGTGGCGGCCCAGCATCAACTTGCCGTAGAGCATGCGGCCTTTTTCACCGCCGGACAGCACCTTGACCGATTTCTTGGTTTCTTCACCGGAAAACAGCAGGCGCCCCAGCATGCTGCGCACGGCCTGGTCGTCGTCGCCAGCCTGGGTGTACTGCGACATCCAGTCGAACAGCGATTCGCCCTTGTCGAACTCGTATTCGTGGTCTTGCGCGAAGTAGCCGATCCTGGCTTTTTCCGCCCACTTCACGCTGCCGTGGTTGGGCTTGAGGTCACCGGCAATACAGCGTAGCAGGGTGGTCTTGCCGACACCGTTCTCGCCAATGATCGCCACCTTTTCGCCGGCTTCCAGGATCATGCTGAAATCGTTGAACAGCGGCTTGTCGAAGCCGTGGCTGAGTTTCTCGATTTCCACCGCCTGGCGGTGCAGCTTTTCCTTGTCGTCGAATTCAAAGCGGATGAACGGGTACTGGCGGCTGGACGGCTTGAATTCGGCGATCTCGATCTTGTCGATCATCTTCAGGCGGCTGGTGGCCTGTTTGGCCTTGGATTTATTGGCCGAGAAGCGGCGCACGAACTCCTGCAGCTCGGCGACTTTTTCCTTGGCGCGGGCGTTGTCCTTGGCTTGCTGGGCACGGGCAGATTGGGCGGCTTCCATGTAGTCGTCGTAGTTGCCGGGGTAGACCTTGAGCGTGCCGTAATCCATGTCGCAGGTATGGGTGCAGACCTGGTTGAGAAAGTGGCGGTCGTGGGAGATGATGATCATGGTGCTGTTGCGGTTGTTCAGCACGTCTTCCAGCCAGCGGATAGTGTTGATGTCGAGGTTGTTGGTCGGTTCGTCCAGCAGCAGGATGTCGGGGTTGGCGAACAGTGCCTGCGCCAGCAGCACGCGCAGTTTCCAGCCGGGTGCCACGGCGCTCATCGTGCCGGTGTGCTGCTCGGTGGGGATGCCCACGCCCAGCAGCAATTCGCCGGCACGCGCCTCGGCGGTATAGCCGTCGTATTCGGCGTATACGGCCTCGAGATCGGCGGCTTTCATGTAATCCTCTTCGGTGGCATCCGGGTTGGCATAAATGGCGTCGCGTTCCTGCATCGCTTGCCACATTTCCTCGTGCCCCATCATCACCACGTCGAGTACGCGCTGGTCTTCATAGGCAAACTGGTCCTGGCGCAGAAATGCCATGCGCTCGTGGTTGTCCAGCGACACGTTGCCGCCGGAGGGTTCCAGCACCCCGGCGAGGATTTTCATGAAGGTGGATTTGCCGCAGCCGTTGGCGCCGATCAAGCCGTAACGGTTGCCGTCGCCGAACTTGACGGAGACGTTTTCAAACAATGGCTTGGCGCCGAACTGGATGGTGAGGTTGCTGGTGATTAACAAAATGGTTCCTTAAAACGGGTAAGCAATTGAAAGCGAAATGTTGTAAGCGTCGTTAAGCGAATTTGTCCGTGATGACAACTTCATTCAGGGGCAACTGCCCGCCGCGTGGCCAGGGGTCTTTGATGCCCTTGCCGATGGCGACAAACATGACAATGACGTGATCTTGCGGCAAGTTGATCAACTTGCCTACGGCATCAAAGTCAAAACCGTCCATCGGGCAGGAGTCGTAGCCCATTGCCTTGGCGGCCAGCATCAGCGTCATCGCCGCCATGCCGCAAGAACGCATGGCTTCGTCACGCTGCACCTGATCGCGGCCGGCGTAATACTGGCCAATGGCCGGCACCAGGTAATCGCGCACCGGCTGCGGCGCATCTTTCCAGTAACGGGAAGGGTCTTTTTCCCAGGACTTTGTATCCGCGGTCAGGATCACCAGCAAGGACGCGTCGGTCACTTGCGCCTGGTCCCAGCTTGCGGCGCGTATCTGTTTGCGCAGTGCCGGATCGCGCACGGCTACAAAGCGCCAGTTCTGGATGTTGAACGCAGTGGGAGAGAGCATGGCCAGCCCCAGCAGTTGCTCGACCTCGGCGTCGCTGATGCGGTGTTGCGGGTCGTAAGCCTTAATGGCACGGCGGGTTTGAATGGCTTCAATGACGTTCATCAAATGGACTTTCCTGGAGAGATCGAATAAACCGGATTTGGGCAGTGGCGGGCAATGGATGCCCTGGATTTGAGTCAGGTAACAGGGTTTTTCTGGAACACGCAATGATCGGTGTCGATGGTGCAATGTTCGACATCGCACAGTTGCTGTTCCGAGTGTGTCACGCAACGGTTACGGCCCTGCGCTTTGGCCTCGTACAGTGCGCAGTCGGCAGCACGCAACAGGTGCTCTGGTAAAGAGCCGATTACCGGGGCAATGGAAGCAACGCCCAAACTGATGGTGATGTATTCCGCCACGCCTGAATAGGCATGGGCGATGCGCATGGAAGCAATTTCGGTGCGCAACTGTTCAGCCAAAAAGGTGGCGCCCGCGCTGTCACTGGATGGCAGGACAACAGCGAACTCTTCGCCGCCGTAGCGCGCAACCAGGTCGGAGGTACGCTGCAGGCTCAATTTCAGCGCTTCTGCGACTTTGGTCAGGCAGGCATCGCCCATCTGGTGACCATAATGGTCGTTATAGGGTTTGAAAAAATCAATATCCAGCAGAATGAGCGACAGCGGGGTGCCGGCGCGTTGTGCGCGTCGATATTCGCTTTCGAAGTATTCGTTGAAACGGCGGCGGTTGGCAATGCCGGTGAGGCCGTCAAGATAGGAACTGGCATGCAGTTCCAGTGCTTGTTCGCGCAACAGCCGTTCGCGGTTGGCCGACGCCGTGACGTCAGTGATTTGTATCAGGCAATGGCGCGGCTGGCCTGGCCGGTTGATCGGCATGATATGAATTGCCTGCTGCAATCGCGGGGCGTCCGATCCTGACGGGAACTGGTCGTACAGGGGAAATGGCGCCTTGTTCAGTAGTTGCGAAAGCAGCGATGGCTGGTCGTGCTCCAAGGCATATTTGATGGCGGTTTCAATGCGGCCACCGGTGAGTTCCGGCAGCAGCTTGAACAGGATGGAGCCGTTCGCCAGTACTGCGGGGATGCCTGATTTTTCCTGCATCCAGTTGTTCCACAGGCAGATGCGGTGCTCGGCATCAACAATGACCAGCCCGACAGTTGCCACATTGCACGCTTCCTGCAGCAGGTCAGGCAGGGTGTCAGCGGCTGTTGCGGTGGCCGATTTATCCAATGCAGGCGTCGAGATAGGCATCTATTTGGGCCAACAGGTGCTTGAAGGAAGATACGTTGAGCAAAAAGGCGACATAGCCGCGTATTTCATCCTTGGTCAGGTGGAAGTCTACATGCAGGATCAGCAGCAGCGAATCATCCTTCAAATAGGGAGCCCTCAGGATTTCTGCCGGGGTTCCCAAATGGTACACCGGCAAGGTGCTGCTGAACTCGGTGCGGAACAGGTCGGCCATCACGCTGATGCAGCCGTTGAGGATAATGTTGCCGATCTCGCTCATCGCCTCTTGTTCCAGCTCGGTGAGTTCGGCCAGCGGCACGGATTCCCCCAGCATCTTGTGCACGATGGTGATGGTCTTGTCTTCGGGAAAGACCAGCATGGCATCGGCGTCGAAGGCGCCGCTGAAGCGCTGCGATACCGCAGAAATGCGCTGTTTTTCCGTTTCGGCCAGCGCTGGCTGCGGTGCGTCCTTGCTGTAGATCTCCAGGCTGGGAGCGGCCATCCTGATTTCTTGCCGGACCATTGTGCTGAGGCTGGCCGCAGCTTTGCCCAGGCCTATGTTGAACACTTCCAGCAACGCATCGCGTTGCATTTCAGTGATGGCAATCATCCGTTGCCTGCAAAAAAAGCCAGTGCCTGATCCACCCCTTCCTGGGTGATCGGTTTGGGGATGAAAATCAGGCCGAGTTCCGCGCTCTTTTTGCGCGTACTGTCCTGGACATTGGCAGTGAATACGGCGATTCTGGTGGCGGGGACTTGTTGCAGGATGCGCTCCGACGTCTGCAAGCCATCGATGCCCGGCATGTTCAAGTCCATGGTGATGTAGTTTGGCGTGTCACGCTCTACGGTCTGGATGGCTTCCTCGCCGTTTGACGCTTCGAGCACCAGCCAATCCGGGCGGCGGCCTTGCACCATGGCGCGAATAATCATGCGCGAGACGCGACTATCGTCAACGATCAGGAGAGTCTTGATTTTGCTGTCTGCGCTCATTTACTCGTTACGGAAATGATTGACCAACTTCGCGGAAATTGTATCACGCGTGATTGTAGCGTATGCCAGTAATTTCCAGTTCCACCGGTCCGGCAGGACGTTTCCAGGTGACGGTTTCACCGACCTTGTGGCCAATCAGCGCTTTAGCCAGCGGTGAAGCCCAGCTTACCTTGTGCTGGGCAATGTCGGCCTCGTCTTCGCCGACAATGTGGAATTCCAGGATCGTACCGTCTTCTTCTTCCACGCTGACAATGGCGCCAAAGCGCACCTCATTCTGCGGGTGGCTGCTGGTATCCACCAGAATGGCGCTTTCCAGGCGAGCGGCGTAATAGCGCAGGTCGCGCGCCACTTCGGCCAGATCCTGGGCGGCAAAAGGGTCATCCTTTTTTTCGCTCAATTCCAGGCGCCGCGCTTCCAGGCGATCGAATTCCTGTTGCAGTTGCTGTAATCCGGTTGTGGTGACGTAGTTAGGGTCGTCGCTGATAGGCCGCTCGACCAGTTCGTCGCCTGCCTGCTCGAATTTGTCTTCGTTAAGAAATGCTCGGCTCATGGCTTATTCCCACTCAATCGTCGCGGGCGGTTTGCCGGAAATATCGTAAACAACCCTGTTAATTCCCCGCACCTCGTTGATGATGCGGTTGGACACCTTGCCCAGCAGGCTGTAGGGCAATTCCGCCCAGTGCGCGGTCATGAAGTCACTGGTGACCACGGCGCGCAGCGCGACCACGTAGTCATAGGTGCGGCCGTCGCCCATCACGCCTACCGACTTGACCGGCAGAAATACGGTAAATGCCTGGCTGGTGAGGTCGTACCAGGTCTTGCCGGTTTTTTCATCCAGGGTATTGCGCAACTCTTCGATAAAAATTGCATCGGCGCGGCGCAGCAGGTCGGCATAGTCCTTTTTCACTTCGCCCAGGATGCGCACCCCAAGGCCGGGACCGGGGAAGGGGTGGCGGTACACCATGTCGTGCGGCAGGCCCAATGCAATACCAAGCTCGCGCACTTCATCCTTGAACAAGTCGCGTAGCGGTTCCAGCAGTTTCAGCCCCAGGGTTTCCGGCAAGCCGCCGACGTTATGGTGGCTCTTGATGGTGACGGCCTTTTTCGACTTCGCGCCGCCGGATTCGATCACGTCGGGGTAAATGGTGCCCTGCGCCAGCCATTTGGCATTGGCCAGTTTTTTGGCTTCACGCTGAAACACCTCGACAAACTCGCGGCCGATAATCTTGCGCTTGGCTTCCGGGTCGGTGACGCCAGCCAGTTGGCCCATAAACTCCGCGGTGGCATCCACATGGATGACCTTGGCATGCAGTCGGCCGGCAAACATGTCCATCACCATCTTGCCTTCGTCCAGGCGCAGCAGGCCGTGGTCTACAAACACGCAGGTGAGCTGGTCGCCAATGGCGCGGTGGATGAGTGCTGCCGCCACGCTGGAATCCACGCCGCCCGAAAGGCCCAGGATCACTTCTTCATCACCCACCTGGGTGCGGATTTTTTCCACGGCTTCGGCAATGTGGTCTTTCATCACCCAGTCGGGGGTTGCAGCGCAAATTTCCAGGACAAAGCGTTCCAGCATGGCCTGGCCCTGCCGGGTGTGCGTCACTTCGGGGTGGAACTGCACTCCGTAGAACTTGCGCGTTTCATCGGCAAAAGCGGCGATGGGGGTGGTGTCGTTGCCAGCGATGACCTTGAAGCCGGGCGGCAGTTCGGTGACCTTGTCGCCGTGGCTCATCCATACGTCGAGCAGGCCGTGGCCTTCGGCGTTGGTGGCGTCCTGGATGTCGCGGAACAGGGCAGAGTGCCCACGGGCGCGCACCTGGGCATAACCGAATTCGCGCTTGTGCCCGGCCTCGACCTTGCCGCCCAGTTGCTGCGCCATGGTCTGCATGCCGTAACAAATGCCCAGCACCGGCACCCCAAGCTCGAACACTGCCTGCGGGGCCTTGTCGGTTTCTTCTTCATACACGCTGGCATGGCTGCCGGAAAGGATGATGCCGTTCGCGCCAAAATTGCGTACGAACTCATCCGACACGTCGCAGGGATGGATTTCGCAATAAACATGCGCTTCACGCACGCGGCGGGCGATGAGTTGGGTAACTTGGGAACCGAAATCCAGGATGAGAATTTTGCTATGCATGGTTTTCCGTGCAGGGTGAGGTGGGTAAATGCAAGGAATGGGTGGAGGCGAAAGCCTCACACCCTAGTTATCACGCTTACTCGACGTGGTAGTTTGGTGCTTCCTTGGTAATTTGAACGTCATGCACATGTGACTCGCGCATGCCAGCGGCAGTGATCTGCACAAACTCCGCCTTGTTGCGCATTTCTTCAATGGTGCTGCAACCGACGTAGCCCATGGAGGCGCGCAGCCCGCCCATCAACTGGTGGATCACTGCCAGCACGCTGCCCTTGTACGGCACGCGGCCTTCGATGCCTTCCGGCACCAGTTTGTCGGCATTGCCTTCGTTGTCCTGGAAGTAGCGATCAGAGGAACCCTTCTGCATCGCGCCTACCGAGCCCATGCCGCGGTAGGACTTGTAGGAACGACCCTGGAACAGTTCGATTTCGCCGGGGGCTTCCTCGGTGCCGGCGAACAGGCCGCCGAGCATGACGCAATAAGCACCGGCGGCAATGGATTTGCCGATGTCGCCGGAGTAGCGGATGCCGCCGTCGGCGATGAACGGCACGCCGGTGCCTTCCAGTGCTTCGGCCACGTTGCTAATGGCGGTAATCTGCGGCACGCCGACACCGGCCACGATGCGGGTGGTGCAGATCGAGCCGGGGCCGATGCCGACCTTGACGCCGTCGGCGCCATGATCCACCAGCGCACGGGCGGCGGAGGCGGTGGCGATGTTGCCGCCGATCACCTGAATCTGCGGGAAGTTCTTTTTCACCCACTGCACGCGGGATAACACGCCCTGCGAATGGCCGTGGGCGGTGTCCACCACAATCACGTCCACACCGGCCTCGGCCAGCGCGGCCACGCGCTCTTCGGTGCCTTCGCCCACGCCCACCGCGGCGCCGACGCGCAAGCGGCCGGCTTCGTCCTTGCAGGCCAGCGGGTGGTCGGAAGACTTCTGGATGTCCTTGACGGTAATCAGGCCTTTGAGCTCAAAAGCCTCGTTCACCACCAGCACGCGCTCCAGGCGGTGCTTGTGCAGCAGTTGCGTGGCCTGTTCGATGCTGGTGCCTTCGCGTACCGTAATCAACCGATCCTTGGGCGTCATGATGTTGCTGACGGGCTGGTCCAGGTTGGTTTCAAAACGCAGGTCGCGGTTGGTGACGATGCCCACCACGCGCTTGCCTTCCACCACCGGCAGGCCGGAAATCTTGTGCTGGCGGGTGAGGGTCAGCACTTCGCGCACCGTCATGGTCGGCGGAATGGTGATCGGGTCGTTGACCACGCCGGACTCAAAGCGTTTGACGCGTGCCACGTGGGCGGCCTGCTGGGCGGCGTTCATGTTCTTGTGGATGATGCCGATGCCGCCTTCCTGCGCCAGCGCAATGGCCAGCGGCGCTTCGGTAACGGTATCCATCGCCGCGGAAATCAGCGGAATGTTGAGCGAAATGGTGCGGGTCAAACGGGTGGCGAGGCTCACATCGCGCGGGAGAACGTCGGAATGTGCGGGAACCAGCAGCACATCGTCGAATGTGAGCGCTTTTTGTAACAGGCGCATGAAAGTATCCTTCGTGGCAAAACGAGATTATACAGGCTGCCGGGTGACCGGTAAATTACATATATCCAATTACTTGTATGCGTCCAGCCTGGGCGCGGGGATTCAGGCGGCTTACGCGCCTTCCAGATCGCCGCCGCCTTTTTTCATGACCTTGCCTTCG
Organism: uncultured Methylophilaceae bacterium; assembly: GCA_964511385.1. Lineage (GTDB taxonomy): Bacteria > Pseudomonadota > Gammaproteobacteria > Burkholderiales > Methylophilaceae > CAILHX01. The sequence continues at coordinate 66,579 of CAZEFE010000006.1, forward strand.
GCGGCGCGCTGGCGGCGCACTTCCTTGGGGTCGGCAATCAGCGGGCGGTAAATTTCCACGCGGTCTTTTTCACGCAGCACGGTATCGAGTTTGACCAGTTTGCCGAAAATTCCGACCTTGTTGCTGGTCAAGTCAATGTCAGGAAACTTCTGCAGGATGCCGGAGGCAATGATGGCTTGTTCGGCCGTGGTATCTGGCGCAACGCCAACCGGCAGGATCAGTTGCGTATCCGGCAGGGCATAGGCCACTTCAACATGTATCTGGTTAGGCATTCAACACTCTCTCTGCACGTGCCACAAACGCGTCTACAAAAGTATTGGCAATGTGGCTGAAAACCGGGGCGATGATTTTTTCCAACAAGGCGTTGGAGAACTCATAGTGTAACTCGAACTCGATTTTACAGGCAGTCGGGCTGAGCGCCGTGAACTGCCAGAATCCGTGCAGGCGGCGGAAAGGGCCGTCTACCAGCCCAATATCCATGCGCTTGGGAAACTGCTTGGCATTCTCCGTGGTGAAATTCTGCTTGATGCCGTGGTAGTTGATGTGCAGCGTTGCCGACGTGCTGGTGTCGGTGCGCCATTTCAAATCCACCCCGCCGCACCAGGGCAGGAATTCCGGGTAATTTTCTGCGGTATCCACCAAAGTGAACATCTGCTCGGCGGAGTAGGGAACCAGTACGGTTTTTTCGACTTGGGTCATGCTAAATGATGAGGCGATCAAGGGGTATGGGTTAAAATGGGCAATTCTAAGCGATTCAAAGCTGAAGCATGAGCATAGCAAACAACAAAAAGGCGTTTCACGACTACTTCATAGAAGATCAATATGAAGCCGGCGTGGTGCTGGACGGCTGGGAAGTCAAAGCCATCCGCGAAGGCAAGGTCAACATCAAGGAAGCCTACGTGGTGATCCAGCGTGGTGAAATCTACATCATCGGCTGCCATATCACCCCGCTGGGTTCGGCTTCCACCCACGTACGCCCCGACGCCACCCGTACGCGCAAACTGCTGCTCCACAGCGAGCAGATCGCCAAACTGATCGGCCAGGTGGAGCGCGCCGGTTATACCCTGGTGCCGCTGGACATGCACTACAACAAAGGCCGCATCAAGATCCAGATTGGCCTGGCCAAGGGCAAAAAGCAGTACGACAAGCGAGAGGCTGAGAAAGAACGGGACTGGGAACGCGAAAAAGGCCGCTTGGTGCGCGCCCATAACAAATAGCCGCGGCCAGTTGGGCAATAGCAGCGTATAATTTCGGCTGGGACTTGAACTTAACGTAAAAGTCACCATCTTAGTAAGCATCGTGGGGGCCGACCAGGTTTCGACGTGGGTTACAAAGCAGTGCAGGGCATACCGAGGACCCGCCACCTCGTAAATAAGCTGGAAAAAAGTATAGTCGCAAACGACGAAACTTACGCTCTGGCCGCTTAATCCCGGCTAGACGCTGCACCGAAGGGTCTCTCGGTCGGGTCAGGCAACTGGCAGCAGCGTCATAAAGAGAGACTCGTGTTGTATTGGGTTACTTAATACAACATTAAATCCAAGGTAACTCGCCTGATGTTTGCTTGCTCGTTGGTGTGCATCAGGTTAAATCAAACAACACAGCTAAGTATGTAGAACTGTCTGTGGAGGGCTTGCGGACGGGGGTTCGATTCCCCCCGGCTCCACCAAATTGAAAAAGGTCACCCATTCGGGTGGCCTTTTTTATTTGAATAAGCCACCGTAGGGGTCGAATCTCGTCTTGTGTGGGTGGGCAGTGATTCGATCTGCATATGGCAATGCCCTTTTCCGCTGGATGCTTTAACATTGCGGCAACTTCAAGGAGCGTATTAGATGAGCAAGGTTATACATTCGGCAGAATATCTGTTGGACAGGTTAGGGGACTTGAGTTCGCACTTAAGCGATGTCGCTTATGAGGACAAAAGCTATTTCGATAAGCCGCTGCAAATTATCAATCAGGCATTGGGTTTTCATATCGGGGTGTTGTACAAGATCGCCAACGTGATTGAAAACGACCTGATTCTGGAGGTTGTCTCGGTGAGCAATCCGCAGCATGACCGGCCCGATCTGCGCGAGGGGATGAAGATCTGCCTGGATATCAATAACCCTCCGCCTACTTTCATTAACGAGGTGCTGGCGTTCAAGCATCAGGATGTTTCGGCCATCAATGTGCCCGGTATTGGCAGCGATATTGTCGGGGCGATTTATTTGCCGGAGAGCCTGGGTTTCGGTTATTTGCTGGCCGGCGATTTTCTGGGGGATGAGTCGGACACGCAGGAGCATGAGGCGCGGGTGTGCGAGATCATGTGCAACATGCTGAGCGCGATGTTGATGAAAACGCAGTTCGAGAAACTGGCGAGTTATGATGGCTTGACCGGCCTGTTGAACAGCCGCGCCATTCGTGAGGCGCTGGAAGGCGCATTCCAGCGGCAGAAACGGAAAAAGGACGGTTCGGGGGCGATCGTCCTGGCGGATATTGATTTTTTCAAGAAAATCAACGATCAGCACGGGCATATCCAGGGCGATTCAGTGTTGCAGGAGGTGGGCGGCATTCTGGACACCACGTTACGCAAGCACATTGATGCTACCGGGCGCTATGGTGGCGAGGAGTTTCTGCTGGTGTGCGAGGATACCGCTGTGGAGCATGTGATGAGCCTGGTGGAGCGTTTGCGCCAAACCATCGAGAACCACAATTTCATCAAGGTGGGGCATGACGGGAAGGTGGTGGATGGGGAGTGGCTGAAGGTCACCATGTCGTTTGGCGTTGCTGCTTTTGGCGAGCGGCTGGGGAGCAGCAAGGAGTTGCTGGCGGCCGCGGATGCAGCCTTGTATCAATCCAAAACCGGCGGGCGTAACCAGGTGACGCTGAACGCAGGTTAAGCGAGAGATCGCCCGACAAGTTGGGCTCCTACAAGGCTCGCGGCCTAATGGGCAATCCGTGTTCCACCCGCCCATTTACCTCAGCCTGCTCTCGCAGAGGAGGTGTCAGGCCCTTCTAATTGATAAGCCCCTGATACAGGAAAAGTCCGTAAGCGCCGATCAGGCCGAAGCCTATGGGGCGTGGCAGCCGTCCGATGGCGGCAATGAACAGGAAATGCACCGCTGCCGCGCCGAGGATGATGTAGCTGCCCATCTGAAAAAACGCGGGCACCTGGATGGTGTTGAACAGCGAAAACAGGCCGATGCACATGGGGATGCAGATGTGTCCATCGCCGATTTGCGAACTGAGCACGATGTCCTGCCGGCCGATGTAGGCGTAATACATGGCGATGAATGCGTTGGGCAATACCATCAGCGCGCCGCTCAACCAGCCTAGCTTGGCCAGGCTGAAGAACCGGTTTTCCGCCGTCGATATCCATTCCACCAGGTGGTCCACCGAAAAATAGATGCAATAAGCGCTGGCCGCGATGAGCGCCAGGTCAACGACGAGCAGCCAGTGGAATGTTTTGTTTTTCCTGATGTTGTCTTTCAGTATTTCAAAAACATGCAGTATTTGCCAAAAAACGAATAACGCAACCAACACCAGGCCGTCGTAAAAATCGAGCACACGGTCTTTTGCCAGCGCCCAGAGTGTGCCGGTGAACAGGAACAATGCAATCAGGGTAAACAGCAAATTAAGCCGGTTGATGCGGAAGAATTCCGCATGTTTTTTCTGGTTGCCGGTTTGGGGTGCCGTCGTGCCGAAAATCGTGGCAAGCCCGAGTATCAGCGTCAGGTTGGTGGCGTTGTTAACCAGGCAGTTTTCGATGACCAGCCCGCCATTGCTGGCAGAACGGCTCATGACATAGGCAAAGATGAGGTTCGCAAATCCCGAGCAGTAAGGCATGATCAGCGTGCCCAGCACGGTGCCTTCGAAGCCTTTGCTCTCCATGGCGTGGAGGCGCCAGATCATGACGAATGACGCCGTTGCAAAGATGGCAAGCAGTACCAACGGATCGGTAATGTGCGCCTGGATGATGTTGATGATGTTCTGTAACGTTGGGTCGATCGTTGGCATTTGGTTTTATTGTTGGCGCAAGGCGGAATTCACTTTCCCAGTGCTGCAATCTCCATTTCATTAAACCCCGCTTCACGCCGGGCATCCAGATTAAACGGTCCGCGCAGTACCGGCGCTTGATAGGTTTCGACCATTTGCGCGTAGCAGGTTATTGCATCCAACCCGCGCTGTTCGCACAGCCAATGGTACCAACGGTTGCCGATGCGCACATGGCCGATTTCATCACGCAGGATAACATCAAGGATGGTTGCCGCTGCCTGGTCGCCGGCTTGTACGATCCTGGTGCGCAACCCGGGCGTGACATCCAGCCCGCGGGCTTCCATGGTGCGGGGGATGAGCGCCATGCGGGCGAGGAGGTCGCCGCTGGTTCTGGCTGCGATTTCCCACAGGCCGTCGTGTGCGGGAAGGTCGCCGTACGCGCAACCCAGGCTGTTCAGGTGCGCAGCCAGCAGGTTGAAATGCAGCGCTTCTTCTGCCGCGATGTGCAGCCAGTCGGCGTAATAGGCTTGCGGCATTCCGGGGAAGCGCCAGACGGCATCCAGCGCCAGGTTGATGGCGTTGAATTCGATGTGGGCGAGGGCGTGGATCATGGCGGCTCGGCCAGCTTTGGTTTGCAGCGTGCGCCGTTTGACCGTGCGCGGATCAACCAGCGGCGGTTTTTGTGGTCGGCCCGGGATGCCGGCCGGTGCCGGGATGTTGGCTGTGGCGTCCAGCGCCAGTCGGCCGGCGGCCCAATCTTCGTCCAGTTGCATGGTGCCTTCAGCCTTGGCTTCCGGGTCTGTCGCGGCGAGCCAATACAACGCGGCCCGGCGTAGTTCTGTGCCTTGATCAGTCATGGCTGGTTGCTGATGGCTTACTTGAATTTACGCATCGAACCGGTAATCACGCCCCACACCTGAAACGATTGTTCTGCGGTGATTTCAATGACCGGGTAGTTTTTGTTGGCCGGCAACAGGCGCGGGCCGTGTTTGGATTTGCCCAGGGTTTTGACGGTGAATTCACCGTCCAGCACGGCGAGCACGATGTCGCCGATCTGCGCCAGGCGCGAGCGATCCACCACCAGCACATCGTCTTCAAAGATGCCGGCGTCTATCATGGAATCACCCTTGACCCGTACGAAAAAAGTCTCGGTATCGTTATCGATCAAATAATCGCTGGGGTTCAGCCTTTTTTCCACATGCTCGTCAGCGGGGGAGGGGAATCCGGCAGACACCTTGGAGGTGTAGAGCGGCAACGCCAGAGCGGATGTGTCTTCGCCCACGGCAACAATCTCGGCGACATTGTCCTGGCCTTCGCGCAGGCGTTTTTTTTCCAGCGCGCCGAGGAAATCCTTGACGGTGTGCTCCTGGCTGGCCGGCACGCGCAGTACGGTGGTGGGTTCGCCATATTTGCCGGTGCCTTGCGGGCGTCCTGCATTTTCTCGTTTGCCGCCTCTGGCTGCCATTTAAAACTCCATTTTGATTTCTGTTCGGTATTCAAACACGCGGGCGGCCTGCGGTCAAATGGTAATATGCCGGCATCATGAGCAAACCCTCCATCCCATGCTGTTGCGGTAGCGGCCGCACCTATGCGCAGTGCTGCGAGCGCTTGCATCTGGGGCAGCCAGCCGACAATGCCGAGACGTTGATGCGCTCGCGCTACAGTGCGTATGTGCTGGGCCTGGAGGATTACCTGCTGCAATCCTGGCATGTCTCGACCCGCCCGTCGACGCTGGATTTAAGCGAGCCGACCAAGTGGCTGGGGTTACAGGTGCTGCGGCATGAGCCGCTGGATGATACGCATGCGCTGGTGGAGTTTGTGGCGCGTTACAAAGTGAACGGGCGCGCGTTCCGCCTGCATGAGGTCAGCCGCTTTGTGCTTGAGCGGGGGCACTGGTTTTATCTGGATGCGCTGGATGAAGTACGTTAGCGGTTTTCCGGTTTGCATGGCTGGCATGCTAAAATCGCCGCGCGCTCCCCGTAGTAAAACGGATATTACAGACCCCTCCTAAGGGTCAGTTCCAGGTTCGATTCCTGGCGGGGAGGCCACTTCTCAATGGTTTTCTGCCGCCTGTCAGGAAAAATTTCATGGAATGTTCCCAAACCGTGCACTGATGCCATTTTAGGCTAGAATGCCAAAAAAAGTGCCTCTTGAGACGCATACGCCATTAAAAGGAGAACAGCATGCAAGTGACCCGTGCCGCCGCGATGAAACAACTTAAATCACAACATCTGATGATCAAGGCGTTTGCGTTGACCATTCTGTTGTTATTGGTTGCCAGGCCGCTGCATGCCGCTGACTGGAAAGAATTCCGCGGCAAAGCGCTACAGGGGACCACCGTGTTTGTGGACGGTAACTCGGTTGAAGTTGATCGCGATATTGTGGTCAAGGGGTGGGTCAAGTTTGAATATGCCAAGCCCAAACGGAGTAACGGTGCCGAAGTGACCAGCCGGGTCACGTACCGTATGGCCAATTGCGAATCGCGCCGCTATTGGGTGGTTGAAGATTTGCTGAATGCAAAAAACAGTATTGACCCGATTCGCCTCGAAGCCATGGGTTTTGCCCAGCAATGGCAGGTTCCTGCGCCCGGTACGGAATCGGAAATGGCGCTGGAAGCGTTGTGTTATGAAACGCGCTCGATGTTCGGTTCGCTGTGGGATACGGTTGAGGAAACTTATGAGGCACCCAAAGCTACTGAAGTGGGGGCCATCAGCGCGCAAGAACTCTCCGATCTGGGGGTCGAACCTGCAGCCGGCGATACGCAAATCAAGGCCTGGGTTGGCACAACGTCCGTGGATTCAAAAACCGTTAATCTCCGTTCCAATCACGTTATTCTGGGCAAAGATGCCATTCATTTTATTGGCTGGGACAAAACGTTGCAGCAATTTAAAAAAGACAGTTCCCTGCCGCTCAGTCAAATCAGTTCAGCGGTCCTGGTCAATGGCGGGAGTTATGAGCAATTGCGCCAGATCCATTTGATTGCAGGCACCGAGAAAACAGTCATCAGTTTTTCGCTTGGCGAAAATGCACAGGCGGAAAGCACTTTTGCCAAGTTTGGCAAAGCCGGTTTGAACACTGCAACGTCATCAAGGTATGTGCACGGGTATCGCGAAGATACAGTAATCATCCCGCCGTCTGAAGCGAAGGAATGAGGCTGTGACTGGTTCGCCTGGTACGGATGCATGATCATTTCCCGCACGAGTCAATATGCGATCCAGGCGCTGATCTATATTGCGACCCAAGGACAAACCCAGCCAATACTCAACCGGGAAATAGCCTCGCGCCTGAACGTGCCGGCGCCATACCTGGCAAAAATCATGCAAAACCTGTGTCGCGGCGGCTTGTTGAGTTCGTTTCGCGGGCGGCAGGGTGGATTCGCGTTACGCACGGACCCTTCACGCATTGATCTGATGAGCATATTGAACGTGACCGAAGGTGCAGAGTTCACCCAAGGCTGTGTGCTCGGGCTGAAACGCTGCAGTGACGAAACCGCCTGCCCCATGCATCACCGCTGGGCACCGATCAAACAAGGCATTATTGACCTTTTGCAAGGCCAGACGCTGGATAAGCTGGCCGAGGCGGTAGTGGTCGGTAAATACCGTCTGGCAGATATTCCGGCTTTTCTGCCTTCAGCTGTGCTGTCATCGTAACCATTTTGTAACCAGGGTGTTGCGTATTTACAACGGTTGCTTCCCGGTTTGTTTGTCACTTCCCATTTGTTGATGTAAATCAAGCTGGCTGGCTGGAGGCTTGATAGAATTTACTTACAGCATTAAAGACACATAAGTCCTAAATTATTTTTCTAGTGGAGATTGTGAAATGAAGAAAACACTGATTGTTGCACTGATTGCCGCAGCATTTGCTCCTGCCATGGCTTTTGCTGAGGCTGGTGATTTTGTGGTGCGTCTGCGTGCTGTGCATGTGAGTCCGGATGAAGATAGTCAACTGGGTTCTATTGGCGCGGCTGCTGTTCCTGGTGCTTTTGCGGCTGGCGCTGAACTGGCTGTTGATAGCAATACCATTCCGGAAATTGACTTTTCTTATTACATCACCAAGAACATTGCGGCTGAATTGATTCTGGCTGTTGGTACCCGCCATGATGTCAGTATCACTGGGAATGGTGGTGCCTTGGGTAACCAACCACTGGGGTCGGTGAACTTGCTGCCACCTACGCTGACTTTGCAATGGCACTTCCTGCCGGATCAAACTTTTGATCCTTACATTGGCGCTGGCGTGAACTATACGCGCGCTTTAGACCGTAATTTGGCTACCACTGCGGTGCTTACCGGTTTGCCTATCCATATTGATCGCAACAGCTGGGGTTTGGCTTTCCAGGCTGGTGTTGACTTCAATCTGAAGGATGGCTGGCAAATTAATGCCGACATCAAGAAGGCATTTATCGGTACTGACGTGAAGGTCAACGCTGGCGCTGGCTTCGTGAAGATTGATGATCTCGACATCGATCCATGGCTGTTCGGTATCGGTATTGGCAAGCGCTTCTAAGATTTTAGAAAGAATTTGATCATCTCTGATGTCCGCACTCGCCCCTGTCAGTGACAGGGGCTTTTTTTGCCTGAATGGTTTTGTTCGGGCAATAGCAAAGAAAAAGCCCCGGAACGTTACGCTCCGGGGCTTTTGATTTTGATGCCAGTTGATCGGTAGCTTAGCTTAGCCGCCGAACAGCTTCTTGATCCAACCAAACAGGCCGCCACCGCTGCCGCCGTGGGCGATAGCAGTGATTTCCTTGGCAGCAGCAGCAGGGTCGGCAGCACCGTAGATGGCAGCGCCGGCTACGATGATGGTAGCGCCTGCATCCTTCACTTGTTGAGCGGTAGCAGCCTTAACGCCGCCAGCCACGGAAACTTCAACACCCAGCTTCAGGCCGGTCACCAGTGCCAGATCGGCAAACGGGGTTTGGCCAGCAGCTTGTTGGTCCAGGCCGGTGTGCACGCCGATGATGTGGGCGCCAACGGCAGCCACTTCCTTGGTCTTGGCAGCCTTGTCAGCCACGTTGATCAGGTCGACTTGTGCCTTCTTGCCGTACTTGTTGGCAACGTCGATCACACCCTTGATGGTGCCGATGTCGGAGGTGCCCAGAACGGTCACGATGTCAGCACCAGCCTTGAAGAAAGGCTCGGCTTCGTAGTAACCAGCGTCAGCAGTCTTCAGGTCAACCAGGATCTTGTTGTTTGGGAACTTGGCACGCAGGGTTTGCAGCAGCTTGATGCCGTTGTGCTTGATGCAAGGGGTCCCGATTTCCAGGATGTCAACGTAAGGTGCGACTTTGGTTGCGAGTGCGACCGTTGCGTCGAAATCCAGTGAATCTAATGCTACTTGGGTCAATGCCATGCTACGTCCTCCGAATGGTTAAGAGATGATAATTTGGTGTTAATGCATGATTGCAATTACAGGGTGCAATAATACATTTTTTCCGTTAAAAAGACATATAAATCGCTCATTCGCGCAGATGATTGTTATATATGTGCTTGAGGGCAGGTGCAAGGTGCCCCAAGCAGTCATTGTCAGTTATTCTCTGTGCAAGATGTACTCATGGCACCTAAAGACTAGGCGACCATGAGCGGTGCTGGGCTTACTGGAAAATCAGGATTTCGCCTTTTCCGTCATTAGCAATATCCCCTGCATAACGCCGTACCCGATTTTTGTTCAGTCCGGCAAATTTGCTCGGCAAGCCTTGGAAGGACTTGAACATCAAGCTCAGGAATGGCAGGGTGTGGTTGCCGCAGTCCTGCAATGTGGTGTGCATCTTGGGCGTGGAAAATAACAGCAGCGTGCCGCGGCGCATGCCAAAACCGACATATTCGCCAACGGTGCCCAGTACGCCGATGGTGCCCGCCAGCATGCGTGATGCGCAATAGGCGCCGACATTACCTTCGATCAGGACGATGCCGCGCCGCATCTGGTCGCCAACGCGGTCGCCGGCATTGCCGGTTACAATCACCACGCCGCCCTTCATGCCTTTGCGATCGCCAGGAATAGCGGAAGCGAGAAAATCGCCCACATTGCCGTTGATGCTGATGCTGCCCCCGGCCATACCGCTGGCGGCATAGGCGTCAACATTGCCAAACACCTGGATTGTGCCTTTTTTCATCTGGAAACCCAGATAGGAGCCAACATCGCCATGCACGGTAATTTGGCCGCTTTGTAGCTTGGAGCCGATGAAATCCAGTTTGGATGAACTGTTCCGGATCTCGATCTGCGTGGTGTCGTCACCGGTGATGGAGAACAACGCATCGGTACGGATTTTCTTGTTGCCGCTTTGCAGTTCGATTCCGGCAATGTCGGCCAGCGATTTCCCGGCCAGGTGGTCCGGTGTCAATGGCGATAGATCCACGCGCTGGCGAGGCAGTGATTTGAGGGTAAAGGTCAAGGCGCTCATGCTGCGTCTCCGCTCATAATGTCGCGCAGGTGGAACTGGAATTGGCCCAGCTTGCCGCCGTAGTTGCCGGCGGAAATGCGCTTGATGCCGTTGGCCGCGCCAAGCTCGCAGGCGGCGGCAATGCCGGCACGGGTGGCCTTGCGGATGTCGGCATCACTCAGGCCGTCGATTACAATTTCCATCACCGATTCGATTTCCGGCGACAACTCGGTATTGGTGATGCCTTTCAATGTCGGGCAGAAGGCGTCGTTGGTGGAGGCGATCAGTGTCTTGTATTTGGAGCCGACCTTGGAGCCGGAGCGTACCACGCCACCGGGGAAGGGCATGATGACGTTGGGGATTTTCTTCATGGCTTCGATGGCGGCCTCGCAAGCGGCCAGCGCCTGTGGCTGGGACTCCGCCAGGATCAGGAAATTGCCGCCGCCCACGGCGCGCACCATGCCGGTGGTTTCTTCGCAAAGGAACTCGCCGTCCATCACCGGCACGCGCCAGTAACGTTTGCCTGAAAACTGCTTGGAAATCTGGAAACCGTCGCCGAAGAAGCGCAGGTTTTTGGACAAGGCAATGCGGGTGATTTCCGGGTAGCCGTCGTCAATGCCGGAGAACGCCGCCGTGGTGGGGCAAGTCAGAACGCACTGGCCCATGCGGGTTTCCAGTTGCTTCATCAGTACTGCGCTGCCCATGGCGAACAGCAGCACGGACACACCAGGCCGTCCGTCCGGGGTTTCCGATGGGTCGAGTTCGCGCTCGATGCCGGCTTCCACGCCGCAGGCAATGACCGAAGTGGCGAAGCCGGTCATGGCGGTGGCGGCGATGTTGGCCCACTTGTGGTTCTGCGCGGTGATGATGACGCGGGTGCCGCGCATGCCGAAGGCTTCGGCAAAGGTATCGTCTATGGTTACGCCGTTAATAATCATTGCGCAGCCTTATGATGAAAATTAAAAAGCATCATGCCGTTTTCTCCCGGCGTCCCCTGCATTCCTGGACATTGACGCGGCCCCTGCCGTCATCGGCAATGTGCTGGTCGGTAACCTTGACGTGTTCCATATTGACGGTGTGATAGGTGTCGTAATACTTGCGGATTTCTTTCTCGATGCCGCGGTCGAATTCCGGTTTGACCGCGTGGGTGGCGCCCCAGGTGACCTTGACGATGCTGCCATCCTTGACGACCAACTGGCCGTCCTTGAATACGTAATCAGGCTTGGCGAACATTTGTTCGCGGTCTGGATTGTCGGTATATACGGTGATGTCAGCCGCGCCACCAACGCCCAGATGGCCGCGATCATGCAAGCCGACCAGTTTGGCGGCGCCGGCGCGGGTCATGATGGCAATTTCGTACAATGAGTATTCGCGGTCGATGGATGCCAGGGTGCTCATTTTCTGGGCATCCGGGCTGATGCGCGAGAACATTTCGTTGCGGAAGGTCTTGTCCGTCAGCAGCTTGATCAGGTGCGGGTAGCTGGTAAACGGCGCGCCATTGGGGTGGTCGGTGGTCAAGAAAATACGCCAGGGATCATCCACCAGCAGGAAAATTTCCAGGCCGATCGCCCATTGCAGGGCGTTGACGAAATTCTGGTCCTTGTACTTGAACGGCACCACGCCGCAGCCGGCATCGCATTCGATGTCCATGCATACCCACTTGTTCGGGCTGCCGGCGGCGTGGTTGCGGTGCTGCGCCATGTTGTCGCCGGAGGCGGTGACGGTCTGGCCGAACAGGATCTGGCCGACGTCGGCGGACACGTGCTTGTTCTTGTTGATGGCTTCGGCGATGCTGGCGGCGGCGGAGGAGAACTTGCGGTCGCCTTCGGTACCGTAGCTGTGGAACTGGATATGAGTGAGGTGGATCGGGTAGCCTTCCACGCCAGCCATGGTGTTGAGCGTGGTCTGGAAGTTGCCGGGAACGCCGAGGTTGTTGCCGTGGATGTGCAGCGGATGCGGCACGCCCAGTTCGTACACGGCGCGCGACAGGCGTTGCAGCACCTCGCGCGGGGTCACCTTGTAATAGGGGTTTTGCTCGTCCAGATCCAGCATGCGCTGGTTGAACTTGAAGGCGCTGATGCCGCCGGCATTCACCACCTTGATGCCCATCGCCTGGCTGGCGTTGATGGTCCAGGCGACATAATCGTTGATTGCGTTCTGGTCTTGCTTGGCCGCCAGCATGCGCAGCAGCAGGTCGTCGCTGCCCAGCATGACGTAGCCGCCCTTGTCGATGATCGGCACATCGCCCATTTCCAGATGTGCCTGACGTGCGTTCATCGGCAGCACGGCGGGCTCGAAGCCGGCGGTATAGCCCATCTCGGCATAGCGGTAGCCGGTGGTCAGCGTGCTTGGCACCGCATGGCCGCAGCCGGCGCGGCACAGGTCGCTATGCGGAACCGGATCGCCCCTGTGGTCTTCCGGCAACAGCGTACGGGCAATATTGACCTTGCCGCCGCCGATATGGGTGTGCATGTCAATGGCGCCGGCCATGACCACCTTGCCAGCCAGGTTGTATTCCTGGTCGATGCGCTCGCCGTCGCGCGGACGTTCCACGATGCGGCCATCGCGGACATAAATATCGCGCACCTGGCCGTCAACGCCATGTGCCGGATCGTAAACCTTGCCGCCTGTCAGTTTGATTAGCATGTTAAAGAGCCTGTTCGATGGCGGTGAGCACTTCGCTCAAACTAGGGAGCGGGTTGTTGCGCAACTGGTACAACGGCAGCGACACCACATTGTCGGTGCGGAACATGATGCCCTTGTGATCCGCGCCGGGCAGCCCCACCGGGATGAATACTTCCGGTTCCTGTTCCAGTTTCATGTCGGGGTGCCCCAGCACCACGGTGGGAAGCTGGGTCGCGGGTGGCGTGCGTTCCGGGTTGAATGACGATACCCACAGCAGCGCATCGGCCTCATTGCTGGCCAGCAGGTGGTCGGTGGAAAAGTGGTAAGGATCGTGTTCTGGATAGGTGCGGGCGTAGGAAGTGCGCATCGGATAGCCGGAAATCCAGGTGGACACCTGGTTGGCATTCATGTCGCCTTCGATGCCGCCCAGCGGCAATCCACTGGATCGCGTGGTTTTGTTGAGCGTTTTTACCAGTTCGGTGATGTTCTGCACCGTCAACTCGGCATGCGGGAAATTGAGCGGTGCCGCAGCCCATGTCACCACGCTGTATTGCGCGGCTTTCAGGCGTTCAGCCAGTTTTTCCAGATCGGCAACCGCTATTCCTGCAACTTCCGTGGCGTGCAGTTTTTTGCCCGCAACCAGCGCGCGCAACGCGGAGATGACGTCCGGCAGGCGATCCAGGTCGCACGGCAGCACGTCCGGCTTGCGTCCGTCAGGCGCGGTGCCGGCGGAGGTGTCTATATTGCGGCCGCCCAGATATACGATTTCACGCTTGGAGGTGTCCTGGCCGAACATGGATTCCTTGTTCCACACTTCGCGCTCAAAAAAGCGCGGGAAGACGCTGACGATGTCGGTAGCCACTACCACCAGCAGATCAACCCGGTTGCGTACTTCGGTCAGGGTAGTGATTTGCCAGCCGGAATTCTGTACAACTTGAATATTGCGCATGAAGCCATTTGAACTCATATGGTCAATGACGGCACCGGCCTTGTCGGCGAGGCTCATGACGGCGCGCATGCCTTGTACTTCGGTGCCTAGCCCGGCAAATAGCGGCAAATTGGCATTGGCGATGATCTGTGTTGCCCTGGCAACGGCCTCATCCAGCGAACAGGGTTTTCCGTGGATGCGTGGGGAAGGCGCTGCGGGCGTGCGGCCAAAAAACGTAATGCTTTTCTGGCAGCCGTTTTTGGTCACGGCGAGTTTGCCGGCTTCATCCCGCGCGATGGTGAGATCGTCGCAGAGCAGGCCGCAGAAAGGACAGGTGACGTTGTCCTGGGAGCCCGGTTGAGCAAAGTTATCCATCAAAATTTGTATCCAATGTCTTGAGTCAGGCAGGTGCGCTGGCGCGTGCGTTAACCGCTATTCCGGCGCTTATTTTACTGGCATTTGCTTGCGTTGTGCGAGAAAATCGGTCACGATTCGGCTACAGATAAGCAATGAGTCCATGCTTGAGCGTGGCTGTTCTTTGTGTTGTGGAGGGGTTAAATGAATTTTATCAGTCGTTTGAATCTTAAGAAGCAAATGCTGTTGCTAGCGGTTGTAGGATTCATCGGATTCATTGGAATGACGCTTGCGGGAGCCTATGCCATTACTTATGCCATGGATACCCGGTTGTATTGGGTGCTGGCAGGTTCGGTGTTTGGGATTGGGACATTAATCATGTTTGGTGCCGCATGGTACCTGGGCAGCCGCGCAGGCAACCGAGCCTACACCGTGGTCAAGGCTATGGGGAGTATGGCCAAGGGCGACCTGACCAACAGGGTGCGTGTTGAAGGCAAGGACGAGTTCAGCTGGATGGCATACGAGTACGATACCGCGCGCAAGGCCGTGGCCGCATTGCTGAACAGCGTGACGGAAACCTCGCTGGCATTGGCTGCATCTTCAGATGAACTGTCTGCAATTACGCGTGAATCATTGGTGCGCGTAGATTCACAGAAAAAACATACCGATCAGGTCGTGCTTGCCATGAAAGGCATGTATGGCAAGGTGCAGGATGTCGCGCAGAGCGCTTCGACGGCATCCAGCGCCGCGCAGGAGGCCGACCGTGAATCGGTTGCCGGGCGCGAAGTGGTGATGCAGGCGGAACAATCGATTGAAACACTGGCGCAGGATGTAGATTCCTCCGTGGGCGTGATCCAGGTGCTGGAAACGGAAAGCCGCAACATCGGCACGGTGCTGGATGTGATTCGCGGCATTGCCGACCAGACCAATTTGCTGGCCTTGAACGCAGCCATTGAAGCCGCTCGCGCTGGCGACCAGGGGCGTGGTTTCGCGGTGGTGGCGGATGAAGTACGTACCTTGGCGCAGCGCACGCAAAAATCCACGCAGGATATTCAGGAAAAAATCGAACGCCTGCAGACCGAATCCGGCCATGCGGTAAAAGTGATGACTGAAGAGCGCGATCGTGCGCATGAGTCGGTGCGCCAGGCAGGGCATGCCGGGGTTTCACTGGAAACCATTACCAACATGGTTAAAACCATTACCGAAATGAATGGCAAGATTGCGAACGCGGCAAAAGAGCAATCCAGCATGGCTGAAAAAATCAGCCGCGACATGGAGTTGATTGGCGAGATTTCCGACGAAACCTCCCTGAGCGTGCAGTCAACCGCGGGAGCGGCACTGGCACTGGCTGGTCAGGCTGATCGTTTGCGGGAGTTGGTCAGTAAATTCAAGGTGTAAGTACCTGGTCGTAGGGTGTGCCGGATCACTGTCTGCTTGCTGATGGTGGTCCTGTGTTTTCCCGGTAGTGCCGTGTCGCATGCCATCGTGCAGGCCCAAATTTGCCAGAGCCAATGTCCACTTTTTCAACTGTCCGCGTCGAAACCACAGCCCGGCTGCATATGGGCTTTATTGACATGCATGGTGGGCTGGGTCGCCGCTTTGGCAGCATCGGGCTTTCGCTCGATCAGCCGTGTACCACCGTTGCGCTAAGCAAACTGCCCGCACGAGGCGATGCCCGTTTTGTCGGTGAAGGCTCAGGCATTGAACGCGCGCTGGAATATGCCCGGCAGTTTGCCCTGCGGGCAGGCATTGATGGCGGCGTGCATCTCACGATGGGGCAATGTATCCCAGAGCACGCCGGCCTGGGCTCGGGTACGCAATTGGCGCTGGCGATTGGTGCCGGAATGAACGCGCTGTACGGATTGAATCTTGGCATTCGTGACATTGCTGTTTTGAGTGGGCGCGGTGCCCGATCCGGCATTGGCGTCGGCGCATTCGATTTGGGCGGGTTGCTGGTGGATGGCGGGCGCGGCGCACATACGCAGGTTCCGCCGGTTCTGGCGCGTATGCATTTCCCAGAGACTTGGCGCGTACTGCTGCTGATGCACCAGCCAGGCCAGACCCTGGGGGTGCATGGCGCACAGGAAGTCAGTGCTTTTGAGGCTCTGCCGCAATTTCCTGCGGAGCAGGCTGCGCACATCGCACGCCTGGTTCTGATGCAGGCATTGCCGGCGGTTGCGGAGCAGGAGATCGGTCCTTTCGGGCAGGCGATCAGCGAAATCCAGGAAATCGTGGGCCGCCATTTTGCCCCGGCGCAAGGTGGCAGCCAATATGCCAGCCCTGCTGTGGCGGAGGGGATGCAATGGCTGGGAGCGCAAGGTGTTGGATGTACCGGACAGAGTTCCTGGGGGCCGACCGGCTTTGCCATTGTTGGTAATGTTTTAGAAGCGGAGCGCCTGGCGCAGCAGGTGCGGCAACGTTTTCCGCAAATTGAGGTTGTGTGTTGCAGTGCCAGAAACAAGGGCAGTACGGTCATGCCAGAAAGCCAGAAGCTAGCTTAGCCAGTTTAACCAATTAGATTTTGATAATTCGTAAAGGTGATGTGATGGAAAAACCAAACGTACTACATTTTATTACGCCAGCCAAAAATGCCAGCCCATTCGACGCCAATATGGCGTATGACGCCGGCTACGATGCGGTGGTGCCTTATATCAATGTGCAGCCTAGCGAGGTGATGGGTCTGGTACAGGATGCCATTTTCTCGCGCGGTCCGCGCGGCGTATGGCGCACCGGTATTTTTATCGGCGGTCGCGATATTGAAGTGGCGATGGAAATGCTGGCGATTGCGAAAAAATCCATGGTGCCTCCTTTCGAAGTTTCCGTGTTTGCCGACCCTTCCGGCGCGTTTACTACCGCCGCCGCGATGATGGCATTGGTGGAACGCGAGTTGAAGCGCAAATTCGGTAGCGACCTGGCGGGACGCAAGGTCAGCATTTTCGGTGCCACCGGCCCGGTGGGCGGCTGTACTGCCGTGATCGCGGCCAAGCACGGTGCAATCGTGGAACTGGTGGCGCACCGCTCGGTGCCCGATGTGCAGGCCAAGGCTGAAACATACAACAAGCATTACGGTACCAATATCGGCTATGTGGACGGTACCACCCCAGCATTGAAAAAAGCCATCCTGCACAATACCGATGTTGTGCTGTGCTGCGCCGCCGCCGGTGTGCGCGTGATCGAACTGTCACAAATGGCAGGTTCGCCCACCCTGAAAGTGGTTGCTGACGTGAATGCCGTGCCGCCGACCGGTGCCGAAGGGGTTGGTGCGATGGCCGATGCCGAGCCGATCGAGGGTACCAATGCCTTTGGTTTTGGTGCGCTGGCTATCGGCAGCATCAAGTACCAGGTGCAGAACCTGCTGTTCAAGAAAATGCTGGAAGGCCAGACGCATGTCTACCTGGATTTCCTGTCCGCGTTTGAATTGGCACGCAAGGATTTCGCCTAATCTCATCATTATCGCCGCCTGCGCCCGACCTTATGTCGAGGCCGCAGCGCGGAGTGGCTACCGAATCGCCGCGTTCGACATCTTTAACGATGCCGATACGCGGCGTTTTTGTGTGTGCAGTGAAACGGTGCCGTTTGATGACGGCAGCTTCGATGCGCCAACGCTGATGCACCTGCTGGCAGATGTTGATGCAGGTGCTGGTGCCAGCGTGGCTTATGGCAGCGGCTTTGAAAAGCAGGCCATGCTGCTTGATGCCATTGCCGCACGCTTCAACGTGCTGGGCAACAAACCGGAGGTGCTGCTCCGGCTGAAAGACCCTTCCCGGTTTTTCACCTTGCTGGATGAGTTGTCCATTCCCCACCCGGAAGTCAGCAATACTCGGCCAACTGATGCTGGCTGGCTGCTCAAAGCATCTGGCGGTTCTGGCGGTACCCATATTCGCCTGCACGGCACAGCGCGGGAAGGGGATTATTATCAGCGCCAGTTGCAAGGCGTGCCGGTTTCCATCCTGCTGCTGGCGGATGGCAAAAATGCACAAATCATCGGCTATAACGAGCAATGGCTGGCACCAACCAGCGACATGCCCTATCGCTACGGCGGTGCGGTCAGCCAAGCCGAACTGCCGCAGGAAGTACGTCAGCAGATGGCAGATTGGGCGGCAAGGCTGACGTTGGCAACCGGCATGCGCGGTATCAACAGCATGGACTGCCTGTTGACAGAGCAGGGGCCGGTGGTGCTGGAGATCAACCCCAGACTGAGTGCGACCATGGGTTTGTATGGTATTCCAGACCTGTTTGAACGGCATGTGCAAGCCTGTGCGGGAAAGCTTTCCCCGTTGCCGGATGGATGGTCTGGCGCGAAAGCGCAGCATATTGTGTATGCAGAACGGGATACCCTGATTCAAGACCGGTTTGCATGGCCGGACTGGGTGGTGGATCGGCCGGAGTCGGGTGGCGTGGTGCGACGTGACCAGCCGCTTTGCAGCGTGTTGGCGGATGCGCACAATGCCGGCTCCGCCAAACAACTGGCTTTTGCCAGAGCACGCCAAATTAATGCACAATTACGCCTTTAAGACCTTTACGAAAGCAAGTCATGAGTCACGCCCCTCTCGATACCAGCCTGTGGCCAAGCGTCAACGCCCTCACGGCACCTTTGGTGCAGCATCTGAAAGACAACGCCAATACATTGCGCGTTGGTGTCCAGCGCCTGGATAGCGGTGCCACGGTCATTGATGCCGGCATCAATTTTGCCGGCGGCCTGGAAGCCGGGCGTCTGATCGGCGAAATCTGCATGGGCGGCTTAGGCACGGTGAAATTGCAGCACTCGCCATCGCGGCGCTGGCCATTCCAGTTGTGCGTGCACAGCAACAACCCCGTGCTGGCCTGCCTCGGCAGCCAGTACGCGGGATGGAGCCTGAATCACGGCGATTTCTTCGCCTTGGGTTCCGGCCCTGGCCGCGCTCTGGCCGTCAAGGAAGAACTGTACAAGGAGCTGGGTTACAAGGATCAGCATGATGCCGCTGTGCTGGTGCTGGAAGTGGACAAGCTGCCGCCAGCCGAGATTGTGGAAAAGGTTGCCAGGGATACCGGCCTGCCTGCAGACCGCCTGACCTTTATTTTGACGCCAACCCGTTCGTTGGCAGGTTCGTTCCAGGTGGTGGCGCGCGTGCTGGAAGTCGCTATGCACAAAGTACATGCGCTGGGCTATGCGCTGGACCAGGTGGTGGACGGTGTGGCCGCGGCGCCGTTTGCGCCTCCGGCCAAGGATTTTGTCACCGGCATGGGGCGCACCAATGACGCTATTCTCTATGGCGGGCAGGTGCACCTGTTCGTCAAGGGCGGCGATGATGAAGCGAAGAACCTCGCCGACAAGTTGCCTTCCGGTACTTCGCCGGATTACGGCAAGCCGTTTGCCGAGATTTTCAAGAGCGTGAAGTACGATTTCTACAAGATAGACCCGATGCTGTTCGCTCCGGCGCAGGTGATCGTCACCAACATGGATAGCGGCAACAGCTTCCGCGCCGGTCAGATCGACGAGAAACTGCTGGATATCTCTTTCGGCGCTTGAATGAGAGGGTTGCTCTGAACCCGCGTATCCCGGTTTTTACTGACGATCCCGGCTGGCACGGCAAGCGCCTGAAAGAGGCGTTTTCCGCGCGCGGGTTGGAGGCGGTATTTGTTTCCTTGAGGGACTGCGCGCTGGCGCTGGAATCTGCGGATGGCCCGGCTGTTGTCATTCCCGGTTTCGAGCGAGGCTTGCCTGCAGGCGTTTTTGTGCGCGGCGTGCCGGGGGGCACCGTGCAGCAGGTTATTGCCCGGTTGAACGTCCTGCATATGCTGCAGTTGCTGGGCGTCACGGTTTATAACAGCGGCCGGGCGGTGGAGCGCACCGTGGACAAGGCGATGACGAGCTTCCTGCTAAACCGGCACGGGGTTGCCACGCCGCCCACCTGGGTGTGCGAGTCGCGCCAGCAGGCGTTGCAAATCCTGCAGCAGGAAACGCAGGCGCAGCATGCATTGGTGATCAAGCCGTTGTTCGGCTCGCAGGGGCAGGGCGTGAGGAAACTGGAAGCGGGTGCGGTTATGCCGGTGCCCATGGAGCAGCATGTCGAAGGTGTGTATTACCTGCAGCGCTATATCGATAGCGGCGAAGGTGCCTGGCATGACTATCGCGTGTTTGTCATTCAAGGCCATGCAGTGGCAGCCATGGTGCGCCACGGCAGTAGCTGGGTGAATAATGTGGCGCTGGGCGGGCGCTGCGAGCCGTTGTTGCCGGTCGGTGAAGTGGCGGAACTGGCGGTGGCCGCAGCGGCGGCTGTGGATATTGATTATTGTGGCGTGGACGTGATCCGTGACCGCAGCGGCCAGTTATACGTACTCGAAGTCAACAGCATCCCGGCATGGAAAGGCCTGCAGGGTGTTTGCAGCATGAATATCGCCCAGTTGCTGGTGGACGATTTTATTTCCCGGTTGCCAGCGACCAGCCATGTCGGCCATCGCGCAAATATTTGAAGCGGCCTGCCTGGCCGAACTTCAGGCCATCAAACCGGGGAATGTGCATGTGTTTGCCGACGGGCACAACATGGTGGTCGAAGATTTTGTTAAAAGCGCCAAGGCTGCTGCCAGCGTCATCGCGCTACCAGAACTTGCCGTAGGCGAACGCATCCTGCGTGCGGTCACCGCCACCTGGCAAGCAGTCTCCTGTAACACCAACCTGGGCATCATCCTGCTTGCCGCGCCGCTGATACATGCGGCCATCCATCGCCGAAGCCTGCATCAGACGCTGCACGCACTCACCGTGCAGGATGCCGCTCATGCGTTCCAGGCCATTGTACTGGCATCGCCCGCCGGGCTTGGCAGCAGCCCCCGGCATGATGTGCACGAACCCCCAACGGTGACGCTGTTGCAGGCGATGCGGCAGGCAGCTGAACATGATCGGATCGCCTGGCAATATGCGCATGATTTCCAGGATATTTTTGAATTCGGCCTGCCGCGATATACCGAAACTTTCAGCCGCTGGGAAAACGAATCATGGGCGACTACTGCTACTTACCTGGGGTTCATGGCGCAGTTTCCCGATTCACACCTGCTGCGCAAATATGGCGCGGAAGTGGCGCTGGCCGTGCAGCAACAGGCAAAGCAGCATGAGGCCGATTTGCTGACCCAGGAAAATCCCAAAAAATATTTGGGGGAACTGTTGCGGTTTGATAGGCAATTGAAGCAAAATGGATTTAATCCAGGAACCAGTGCGGACTTGACTGTGGCAACGTTGCTGGTCAATGCGCTTGGCGCCTGGGATTAAATCTCGCACAGCACAGGGTGGGGATTGGATCCAATAACTAATATAAAAGCATAGTTGTATTGATAGGAGGCCACGATGGAAAAAAGCGTCAAGTACGGCAGTTTGGCAAATGCTAGAAAGTTAGCACCTGTAAACCCCGGGGCTTTTGTTGGCAACGCAAGCCTTTTCAGTCGCTTGGGTGGCGAAACCGTCCTTTCCGACCTGGTACGGGATTTTTACGCACAAGCGATCAATCACGAGCAACTGAAGAAGTTTTTTGATGCGGACGCAGGGCATGGCAAGGATGAGCAGCTACAGCGTTACATTGCGTTTCTGACTGCTTCGTTTGGCGGCCCGAACACTGGTGTGGATGTCCGCATTACGGCAAAGCTGATTGCATTGGGTATTGGTAACGCGCAGTTTGACGCCGTTGCCGAAATTCTTGCCACGGTTTTGAAGAATAAAGGGATTGAATCCACGGTGGCGGACGAAGTGCTCGCCTTTAACGAAAAAGTGCGCAAGAACGTGATGCGTTGAGGCTCGGTTTAATTGATTATTTGGATAGATGTAATAGTTATTTAGATATTAAAAACATTTTGTTTGCGGTCTTGTTATAATGCGCGCCTGAATAAGCCCAAAAGGCTTGTTCCTCGAGATTAATGGATGCTTACGAGATGGACAACATCAAGTTAAGACCTTGTTTACTAGGAGAAAAAAATGGCTGTGATTGATAGGGTACTGGTGGGTGAAGCGTTGGTAATTGACAATCGCCCAGATGGAAGTGGGCTGGATCTGTTGAATGTCGCCCATATTGATTTGATTATGGGACCTCGCGGCAGCGCTGCCGAGGACGCTTTTTGCCGTACCCTGACCGACCAGAAGGAAGGCGTGAACGGCTTGCTGGCCGTTGTTGCTCCTAACCTCATGGCCAAGCCAGCTACCGTGATGTTTAACAAGGTCACCATCAAGAATGGCCGTCAGGCTGTTCAAATGTTTGGCCCAGCTCAGCGCGGCGTGTCGATGGCGGTGATGGATTGTGTCGCTGACGGCACCATCCCTGTGGAAGAAGCCGACGACATCTTTATTTGCGTTGGTGTGTTTATCGACCACAAGGCTGATATCGACGCGCGTATCCAGGATTGGAACTACCAAGCCACCAAACAGGCTATCAAGAGCGCTGTTGCTCGCGAGCCAAAGGCCGCAGACGTGGTCAAGGTCTACAAGGATTCATCCCACCCATTTGCAGCCAAGTAAGTCCGGCATTTGCCCGGGCTGCTTTGAATCCGCATGCCTAACCGCCCCTGACGAAAGTACGGGGCGGTTTTTTATTGGGTGAAACTGGCTGCTACAGGCTTGCCAAATCGGCGGCGCCAATGTGGCCGTCATGCAACGCGCTGGCGATCAACGCCCCGGCAATCCCTTTCGCCTTCAGTTCCTGCAAATCTGCTGCATGGCGCACTCCACCGGCAGCATAGACGCGCCGGCCATATTGCTGGAGTTGATCCAGCACGGCCCAATCCGGGCCAAGCTGGCTGCCCACGCGCGCCAGGGTCATGCCGATCACTTTTGCCGGCCAACTGGCAATGTCGGTAAACAGGCTGTCCGGGCCGCGCTGGCCTTCGGCGCCAATGTCTAGCGATAACACGGCGTGATCGGCACCGATGTGGGCGATCAACTGCCGGGCAGAGTCCGCATTGTGCTGGCTTTCAGAGCCAATCACGCAGTGCACGCCCAAAGGTTGCCAGGCTTGCCACTCGGAAATGCTGGATATTCCCGCATCCAGCCAGATATCCAGGTCGGGGTGGCTGTTGCGTATCGCGGCAACCGTTGTTTTGTGCGCGCCGCGCTGCTGGATGGCATCCAGGTCGGCAATGTACAGGCAAGTGAACGGGTATAATTCCAGCAACGCCTGCACCACATCCAGCGGCGCTGAAGAGTGGCAGAGCCGGGAAACCACGGGCTGGTAAGCGTGGCGTTCCCCGCGTTGTGCGCGTACTACTTTCCCGCCCATCAGATCCAGAACCGGAATGGCTGAGAAACTCGAAATTTTTGTCTGTGAATTCATCACTGGTGGCGGATTATATAACGCACCGCTGACCTCAGCCTTGGCGGACGAAGGCGACTTGATGCTGCGCGCGCTGCTGCAAGACTTGCTGGATATTCCCGGTGTATCTCTTACCATCAGCCGCGATGCCCGGTTGCCGCCGGTTTCACTGCCGGTGGATACGATGGCTGTTGACCAGGACCCCTGGACATTATGGCAAGACAGTATCGCCCAGGCTGACCTGGTCTGGCTGATTGCCCCGGAAAGCGATGGCATGCTTGAACGGCTCACCAGGATGGTACCGCCGGAAAAGCTACTCGGCTGTGATACCGCTTCGGTCAGTATCGCCGGCAGCAAGCTGGCAACTGCGGTGGTGCTTGCCCAGCACGCCATCCCCGCGGTACCAACCTGGCGTGTTGATGAAACTCCGGCAACACCGCTGCCATGGGTTGCCAAACCGGACGATGGTGCCGGCTGCCTTGAAACCCGCTATTTTGATGACGCGGATACCCTACGGCAGTGGCTGGCGCTTGGCCGGCGCCATTCCCACGTGATCCAGCCCTGGCAACCCGGCGAGCCTGCCAGCCTGTCCATGCTGTGTCATCAAGGTCGGGCCTGGCTGCTGGGCGCCAACCGCCAGCATGTGGCCAGGGCCGACAATGGCGAACTGTCTTACCAGGGAACACAACTCAATGGCATGGCGCAGCACTGGCAAGCCTTTGCCGCACTGGCGCAGCAGGTCGCGCAAGCATTGCCCGGATTGGCGGGTTATGTGGGCGTGGACCTGATGGTGCAGGGTGAAACCCTGACTGTGCTGGAGATCAATCCCCGGCTGACCACCTCTTATGTTGGTTTACGCCGGGCCACCGGCCTCAATCCGGCGGGGCTGGTGCTGGACTTGCTCTATAATCGGCGGCAAGTGGATTTAAGCGGGATGGAACGCAATGTGGTGGATATATGCCTGAATACATAGGCTGGGACATAGGCGGGGCGCACGTGAAAGCGGCGCTGCTGGATGATGCCGATAAAGTGGTGGGTGTGCTGCAACTGGCCTGCCCGTTGTGGCGCGGCCTGGAACATCTGGAGCAGGCGGTGGATACTGTGTTACAACAATTTGGCAATCCAGCTCGGCATGCCGTAACCATGACCGGCGAACTGGCCGATATTTTCCCCAACCGCCATCAAGGCGTGCTGCGGATTTGCCAGATCATGCAGCAGAAACTGCCGCAGGCGGAACTCAATATTTATGCCGGGGAACACGGTTTTATCGCACCTTTGCAGGTGGAAAATATGACCGCCAGCATCGCCTCGATGAACTGGCTGGCCAGTGCGCAATTTGCCGCGCAGCAATGCCGGAACGGCGTGTTTGTGGACATCGGCAGCACCACGACCGACATTGTGGCATTGCGTGATGGTAAGGCTCAGCCGCAAGGGCGCACCGATGCCGAGCGGCTGACCAGCGAAGAACTGGTTTACAGCGGCGTGGTGCGCACCCCGGTGATGGCGGTGGTGCAGCGCGTGCCGTTTAACGGGCAAATGCAGCGCGTGGTGGCGGAGCATTTCGCCACGCTGGCGGACGTGTATCGCCTGACCGGAGCCCTGCCGGAACAACATGATATGAGCGACACCGCGGATGGTGCCGGCAAAACCCAGCTGGACAGCGCCCGCCGCCTGGCGCGCATGGTCGGCCGCGACGTTGAAGACGCGTTGATGCTGGCCTGGCAGGCGCTGGCGCATTACATTGCTCGCGCCCATGCGCAGGATATCGCCGCCGCCATCAAGCGCGTATCCGGCGAAGCGGATGCCACCCCGTTAATAGGCGCCGGCGCTGGACGGTTTGTGGTGAAGCAGATTGCAAAAATGCTGAAGCGCGACTACGTGGATTTTTCCGACCTGGTGATCGGGGCCGACAATGAAAAAGACTGGGCGGCAGTGTGCGCGCCAGCCTATGCAGTAGCCCGGTTGGCGGAGCAAGCATGACGCCGCTGATTACAGAACTCCCATACTCCGCTGATGCCGGCCAGTTGTTCGCACGGATCGCCCATCGCCCGTGGGCGGTCTGGCTCGACAGCGGCGCTCTGGAGGGCATGCGCTTCCCGCAAGGCCGTTACGACATTTTGGTGGCCGATCCGGTGATTACGCTGACCACGCGCGGCGACCTGACCGAGATCATTAGCCCCACCGGCCGCGAAATTTCCCGCGATGATCCGTTTAGCCTGGTGCGCGACTATCTCGGGCGCCAGCCGGAGCCGCAGGGCGATCTGCCGTTCATGGGCGGCGCGGTGGGTTATTTCGGCTACGACCTGGCGCGGCGCCTGGAACACCTGCCCAGCACCGCGCACGACGCCGAACACCTGCCGGAAATGCAGGTCGGCATCTACGACTGGGCGGTGGTGGTGGATCACCAGCAACAACGCGCATTCCTGGCGAGTTATGGGCGCGCGCCGTTGACCCGCCAGCATTGGGGCGACCTGCTGGCAGTGTTTACCCGCACGGAACAACCGGCGAACAGCGTGTTCAAGGTGACTTCCCCGGTGAGTTCCAACCTGGATGAAGCGAGTTATGCCCGCGCATTCGAGCGGATCCAGCATTACATCCACGAAGGGGACTGTTACCAGGTGAATCTGGCGCAACGCTTCGAGGCGCAAGCCGAAGGCGATGCCTGGACGGCTTACCGGCAATTGCGCCAGCGCAGCCCGGCACCATTCGCCGCCTACCTGAATCTGCCCGATGTCCAGATACTTTCTGCTTCGCCGGAGCGGTTTCTGCAAGTCAGGCGCGGCGCGGTGGAAACCAAGCCGATCAAGGGCACGCGCCCGCGCCATGTCGACCCGACCCAGGATCAGGCCAATGCGGATGAACTGCTCTCCAGTCTGAAAGACCGCGCCGAAAACCTGATGATTGTTGACCTGTTGCGCAACGACATCGGCAAAAACTGCGTGCCCGGCAGTGTGCGCGCCGACCGCATGTTCGAACTGGAAAGCTACGTCAATGTGCACCACTTGGTCAGCACTGTCAGCGGCCGGCTGGCACCGGGCCATACCGCACTGCACCTGCTGCGCGGCTGTTTCCCCGGCGGCTCCATCACCGGGGCACCCAAGTTGCGTGCGATGCAAATTATCGAAGAGCTGGAACCGCACCGGCGCGGCGTGTATTGTGGTGCCATCGGCTACATCGGATTCGACGGCAACATGGATACCAATATCGCCATCCGCACCGCCGTTTTTTCCGGCGGGACAATCCGCTTCTGGGCGGGCGGCGGCATTGTGGCTGATTCGGTGGCTGACAAGGAATACCGCGAAACCTGGGATAAGGCGGCCAATATGCTCAGCCTGATGGAGGCTTGCTCATGATTGTGATAAAGCTGGGCGGTAGCCTGCTCGGTTCCCCCGAGTTGAAACGCTGGCTGGCGACTATCGCCAGTAACAGCGACGGCCATGTGATCATTGTCCCCGGCGGCGGCTTGTATGCCGATGCGGTGCGGCAAGCGCAGCAAATCGCCGGGTTTGACGACGCAGCCGCACATCGTCTGGCGGTGATGGCCATGGATCAGTACGGCCATACGCTGGCAGCGCTGGAACCGGGATTGGTGACTGCAGCGACGGAACTGGAACTGGCCGAGCGTAGCTGGCAGCACCGCGGCATCGTCTGGCTGCCGAGCAGCATGGTGCTGGCGGATGACGGCATCCCCGCCAGTTGGGACATCACCTCCGACAGCCTGGCGGCATGGCTTGCGTTGCGTATCCGGGCCAAACACTTGATCCTGGTGAAATCCTTGGCAAACATTACCCGGCTTACCCCGCAGCAACTGGCAGAACAAGGCGTGGTCGATCCGGCTTTTCCGCAGTTTGCGGCGCGGACTGATTGCCCCGTGATCTGCCTGGGTAAAGGGGATGTTGCCCGCTTTTCCGCCATCCTCAAGGGTGATGGCGAATTGCTGAACTGAAAGGGGGCGATATGACAACGGAAAAGGTTTATAGCGCAGCCGAAATCGACGCCAAACTTGCCGCCGAACTACCGCACTGGTTTTATGAAGACGGCTGGATACGCCGCAAATACAAGACCAGCGGCTGGAAAGCCACGCTGATGGTGGTCAACACCGTCGGGCACCTGGCTGAAGCCGCCTGGCACCATCCCGACTTGACGGTTTCCTACGCGTTCGTGATCGTGAAGCTGGTCACCCATAGCGCTAAAGGTGTTACCGACAAGGACTTTGAACTTGCCCGGAAAATCGAGGAAGTGGTGGGTTGGCAGCCGGGCAAGGCGGGCGGGGCGCTGGAGGGCACACCCAACGAGGATCAGCGGTTCAAATACATCAAGTACGACTAAGGTTGCCTAGTGCAGCAAGTCATCCACAATGTTCAGCAGCGTCGCAACATTGATGGGCTTGGTGACATAGTTGTCGAACCCTGCTTCCTGGCCGCGTTCCATATCACCTTTCATGGCATTGGCCGTCAATGCAACTACCGGGATGTGCGTCGTTTTGGGGTCTGATTTGAGCTGTTTCAGCGCTTCATAACCACTCATCCCCGGCAAATTGATGTCCATCAGAATCAATGCAGGCGGCTCGGAGCGCACCAGCGAGAGGCCGAGTTCTGCGGTCTGCGCATCTTGCAATTCGATATCCTTGTATTTGGTGGCAAAGATATGCTGCATCAGGCGCACGTTGACCGGATTGTCTTCGATGTAGAGCACTCGCCGTGCCTTGCCAGTCCGGATCGTTTCGATGCTGGCCGTTCTGGTGGGCTGGCCGGATAAATCCAGGTGGGTGGGCTTGCTTTGCGGCAGCCTGATCCAGAATGTGCTGCCTTCGTTTTCGATGCTGGTGAAGCCTATGGTGCCGCCCATGGCTTCGACAATGCGCCGCGTGATGACCAGGCCAATGCCGCTACCGACTGTTGCGCTGCTCTCCCGGCCCAGGCGATCAAAAGCATTGAATACGCGCGATTGCAATTGGGCCGGAATCCCGGTTCCGGTATCTGCGATGGAGATATTCACGAAGTTTCCGTCCTGCTGGCAGGATACGGTTACGGTGCCGTTGAGGCGGTTGTATTTGATGGCATTGGAGAGCAGGTTGATGAGCACTTGGCGCAGGCGGACGGAGTCGGCTTGGACCGCCAGGCTTTCGTCTGGAGAGATGCGGTTGATCAGCCTGATCTGTTGCGGTTCGAGCAGCGGTCTGACCAGATGCAGGCTGGCGCTGATGGCGTCCAATACCGGTACCGCTTCAAAAGAAAGTTCCATCTTGCCTGCTTCGATGCGCGAGAGATCGATCAGGTCGTTAATAAGGGACAGCAGGTGATTGCCGGCACGGACAATTTCGCCGGCAAAATCGCGATACGCTCCGGGAAGGTCGGGGTCCATTTCGAAAAGTTGGCCGAAACCGAGGATGCCGTTGAGCGGCGTACGCAATTCATGGCTCATGCTGGCCAGGAATTCGCTTTTGGCCCGGCTGGCCTCGACGGCCTGCTCCGTGGCCAAGTGCAGCGATGCTTCGAACGCCTTGCGCTGTGTGATGTCGCGCACGATGCCGGTGAACATGCGCTCGCCATCCACTTCCATTTCGCTGACTGCAAGTTCCATGGGGAAAGTCGAGCCATCCTTGCGCCTGCCGGTGACTTCGCGGCCGATGCCGATGATTTTTTTGACCCCGGTCGTGAGGTAGTTGTACAGGTAACCGTCATGTTCGCGGGCATACGGTTCCGGCATCAATATCTTGATGTTCTGGCCCTGCGCTTCTACCGGTGAATAGCCGAACAGCTTGACCGCCGCCGGGTTCACGGTCTGGATCAGGCCTTTGGAGTTGATAATGATGATGCCGTCAATCACGGTGTCGAACAGGGCGCGGAAACGGTTCTCTCGGCCCTCGAGTTCGGCCTTTTTGCGCTGGGTGATATCACGCACAATTTTCGATGCGCCAATGATGTCGCCGCTGGCATTGCGGATGGGGGAAATGCTGACCGAAACTGGAAACACCTCGCCGTTTTTTCTTCTGCGCACAGTTTCGTAGTGCTCGATATGCTCACCTTTCAGGATTCTTGCCAGAATCTTGGTTTCTTCATCGCTCACTTCCTGCGGGATCAGCAGGTTGATGGGCTTTCCAAGAATTTCATGGTCTGTGTAGCCAAACATGTATCTGGCAGCAGGATTCCAACTGGTGACGATGCCATCCAGGGTTTTGCCGATGATGGCATCGCTGGAGGAGTCGACGATGGCGGCCAGATGCGCCTGTATGACATCGGTTTTCTTGCGCTCGGTGATGTCGCGCAGAATGGCGATAAAAATGGGGCCGTCATCGGTTTTCACCTCGCTGAGCGACAGCTCCAGGAGAAAGGTTGAGCCATCCTTGCGCAGGCCGGTGACTTCGCGGCCTATGCCGATGACGTGCTTGATGCCGCTGGTGACATAGTCGCGCACATAACCGTCATGCACATCGGCCTGCGGCCTCGGCATGAGCCTTGTGACGTCATGCCCCAGCAGTTCCTCCGGCGCATAACCAAACATGTCTGCGGCAACGGGATTCACGCTCAGTATCGTGCTGGATTCATCGATGGTGATAACTCCATCGGTGATCGCGTCCAGAATGGCCAGGAACGGGAATTTCGTCATGTTGATGCGGGCTATATTGTTCTACGAGCAAGCTTGTAGACATCATAGTAAACAACCAGGGTAGGCCACAAGCAGAACTTCCGGTTTTGATGGAAGCACTGAGTGCGCTAAAAGCGCATGCCGGATGAGAATGAGTACTTTATTAACTCAGACATGAGAGATGGCAGGATAAGTCAGGAAAACAGTTCAAGTTGAAGAACAATCCAGACACTCTGCACTATCTAGTTTTTGATTTGCGCTGAAGCAGCGTGAGCAAGTTGTGCTTAGTGGGGATAATGAAATCACGTCGAGGTAGTGGGTAAGGAAATTGGATTCAAACAGCCGTTGAATTTCAGGGCTGCAGTTTCTCACCTTAACCTTTAAGTTGCCATGGACAAGGTCAGAAAGCATCAGCATTGCGCCGATGATGCAGCTATTCAGTGAATCCACTTTCTCCAACAGGATATTGACTCTGGCGATTTTGGTTTCTTGCGTAATTTTTTCGCAACGCAGCAGGACTTCGCGTGCGGCTGAAAAGTCACACTTGCCGCTTAGTGCGGCGCTCAGCAACCCCTTGCGTTGTTTGATGGTGATCATGAATGCCCCTCTTCAAGAAAAATGCGGTGCGGGAAAACACGATATATCTGGGAGCATTTTATGCCGAATTTTGGAATGGTGGGGCGTGACATTTTGCCGCGCCTGGAGCGGTGGAGTGAAACGAAACCTGGGGCCGCTATGTTTCACCCAGGTTTGGGTTTCGTTCATAAGACGTCTCTCCTGTTTTAGAGGTAGTTTAAATTTCGCTCCAAATCTTCTCCAGCCGCTTCACCGACACCGGAAATGGCGTCTTGAGTTCCTGCGCAAACAGCGACACCCGTAGTTCCTCGATTTGCCAGCGGAATTCCAGCAGTTTTTCCGGGAGCTTGCCCTGTTTTTTCTCAACCTCCAGCCGCTGCATATAGCGCTGCCAAAGCTGTGTCACTGCTTGCCCGTGGCGGGTGTCGCGTTCCACGGCACCGGAGTATTTGTCCAGCCGCAGTTTCATGGCTTTGAGGTAGCGCGGCAGGTGTTGCAGTTGTTCCCACGGGGTGAGGCTGACAAAGTGTTTGGGCAGCAGTTGCCCCAGTTGTTCTTCCACTTCACGTTTCAGCCGGTTCATGGCGGGCGGCAGGCTGCCCAGTTTCTGTGACAGCGCCTGGTATTCCGTGGCAATGGCCTGCATCTGGCGGGTGAGGCCTTCCACCACGGCGGGCAGCCGGGTTCTGGCCCTGGCTTTAAGCGCCATGAAAGCGGCATTTCCGCGCGGCAGGTCGTCGTCACCGATGAAGGCGCGGTCGGTGATGGCGGTGAGCAGGTCTTCGCGCAGCTCGTCCGGGTTCATGATGTTGCGCAACAGCAAGGCGTATTGGTTGAAGCCGGGCAGGCCTTTTTCCAGTTGCTTGATTTGTTCTTTCAGTTCCAGCCGCATCAGGCGGCGCACCCCGCCACGGTGGGATTGTTGCGCGGCGTCTGCGCGGTCAAACAGGCGGATGGCGACGCTGTCGCCGCAGTCTTCCAGCGCGGGGAAGCCGGTGAGGCGTTGCCCGCCGCGGGTGAAGTCGAGTTTTTGCGGCAGGTCGCCAAAATCCCATTGCCTGATGCCTTCGCGTTCGATGTCCGGCGAGGCTTCGCGGAAGGTGAGTTGCGCGGCCTGGCCCAGTTGTTGTTTCAGCGTGTTCCAGTGGCGGCCCATACCCAGTTCGCGCCCGGCGTCATCCACCACGCGGAAATTCATTTGCAGGTGGGCGGGGATGGCGCTGTCCCAGTCTTCATCGCTGACTTTCAGCCCGGTGCGTTGCAAGATGTAAGCGCTCAGCAGTTCTTGCAGCGGTTTTTGCTGGTCGGGATTGGTGGTGAGGAAATCGGTGACGAATTCCGGCACCGGCACGCACACGCGGCGCAGGGTTTTGGGCAGCGATTTGATGAGGTGCGCCAGCTTTTCGCGGATCATGCCCGGCACCAGCCATTCGCAGTGGGTGGGGTCGAGTTGGTTGAGTTGGTGTAGCGGCAAGGTGAGCGTCACGCCGTCCAGCGGGTGGCCCGGTTCAAAGCGGTATTTGAGCGGCATGGCAGTTTCGCCCAGCGCCAGCGTTTCCGGGAACTGCGCTTCCGTGACGCTGCTGGCGCCGTGGCGCATCAGGTCGGCCTTGGTGAGGTAGAGCCGTTGCGGGTTTTCCTGCTCTGCCTGCTGGCGCCAATGCTCGAAACTGGCCCCGTTAACAATGCCTTTGGGAATGCGTGCGTCATAAAAGGCGAACAGCTGGTGTTCGTCCACCAGCACATCCTGCCGCCGCGCCTTGTGCTCCAGTTCCTCGATTTCGCGGATCAGCTTCTGGTTATGCGCAAAGAAGGGCGCGCGGGTGTCGAATTCCATGTTGGCCAGCGCCTCGCGGATGAAGATTTCGCGCGATTCGACCGGGTCGATCGGACCGTAATGCACCCGGCGCTTGGGGATGATGGTAAGGCCGTACAGCGATACGCGCTCCCAGGCGGAGACTTGCGCCAGTTTCCTGTCCCAGCGCGGGTCGGAGTAATGGCTCTGCGTCAGCGTCCTTGCCAGAGGCTCGATCCAGTCCGGGTCAATGCGCGCCACGCATCTGGCATAAAGCTTGGTGGTTTCCATCAACTCGGCGGTCATCACCCATTTCGGCCGCTGTTTTTTCAGGCCGGAGCCGGGGGCGATGTGGAAGCGGATGCCGCGCGCGCCCAGGTACGATTCCGCCTCGCCGTCCTTGAAGCCGATATTGCCCAGCAGGCCGGCCAACAGGGCGCGGTGGATCTGGTCGTAGGAGGCTTCCTGCTCGTTGGGGCGCAACTCGAGGTCGGCCGCGATACCCGCCAGTTGTCCGTGCAGTTCGCGCCACTCCTTCAACCGCAAAAACGACAGGAAATTCTGGTGGCACTTGTTGAGCAGGTCACGGTTGGATTTCTTATGGCGCAGGCTGTCCTCGTACCAGTCCCACAACTTGAGAAAGCCCATGAAATCGGAGCGCTCGTCGGCGAATTTGGCATGCGCCTGGTCGGCAGCTTCGCGCTTGTCCATCGGGCGTTCGCGCGGATCCTGGATCGCCAGCGCGGCGCCGATGATGAGGATTTCCTTCAGGCAGTTTTCTTTTTTTGCTGCGAGTATCATGCGGCCCACTTTGGGGTCCAGCGGCAGCTTGGCCAGTTGCTGGCCGAGATCGGTAATGCGGCGGTTGGCATCCACCGCGCCCAGTTCCTGCAACAGCAAATAACCATCGCTGACCAGGCGGGAGGAGGGCGCCTCGATGAATGGGAACTCCGCGACATCGCCCAGCCGCAGCGCGGCCATGCGCAGGATCACCGAGGCCAGCGAGGAGCGCAGGATTTCCGGCTCGGTGAACTCCGGGCGGTTGTTGAAATCCTCTTCCGCATACAGCCGCACGCAGATGCCGTTGGAAACCCGCCCGCAACGTCCGGCGCGCTGCCGGGCCGCCGCCTGCGAAATCTTCTCGATCTGCAACTGCTCCACCTTGGCACGGGCACTGTAACGATTCACGCGGGCCAGCCCGGTGTCAATCACATACTTGATGCCGGGCACGGTGAGCGAGGTTTCCGCGACGTTGGTGGCCAGCACGATGCGCCGGCCGTTGGAGCCGCGGAACACCTTTTGCTGGTCCTCGATCGACAGCCGCGCGAACAGCGGCAGGATTTCCGCGCCCTTGGGGTGGTGTTTGCGCAGATGCTCGGCGGTGTCGCGAATTTCGCGCTCTCCCGGCAGGAATACCAGGATGTCGCCGCCGCCCAGCCGCGACAGGTCATCCACCGCGTCGAGGATGGCGGCTTCCATGGTTTCTTCCTGTTCGTCCTCCTCGGTTTCCTGCAGCGGGCGGTAGCGCACTTCCACTGGGAACATGCGCCCGGAAACCTCGATCACCGGTGCGTTGTTGAAGTGTTTGGAAAAGCGCTCCGCGTCAATGGTGGCCGAGGTGACAATCACCTTCAAATCCGGCCGTTTCGGCAGCAACTGCTTGACATAACCCAGCAGGAAGTCGATGTTCAGGCTGCGCTCGTGTGCTTCGTCGATGATCAGCGTGTCGTAGGCATTGAGGAATTTGTCGCCCTGGGTTTCGGCCAACAAAATCCCGTCGGTCATCAGCTTGATGTAGCTGCTGGCTGACAGCTTGTCGTTGAACCTGACCTTGTAACCTACCGCTTCGCCCAGCGGTATTTTCAGCTCCTGCGCGATGCGCGAGGCTACCGAGCGCGCGGCAATGCGGCGCGGCTGCGTGTGGCCGATCAGCCCGGACACCCCGCGACCCAGTTCCAGGCAAATCTTGGGCAACTGCGTGGTTTTGCCGGAGCCGGTTTCGCCGCAAACAATGACCACCTGATGGTGCTGGATGGCGCTGGCAATGTCGCGTTTACGCTGGTTGACCGGCAGGTCGTCGGAAAACTCGGGTTTGGGCAGGTTTTGCAGGCGCTGCTGCCTGCGCGTGGCGGAGTGGCGCAACTGGGCGGCGATTTCGCTTAATGCTTTGTCTGCTGGTTTGTTCTGCTCCAGCCAGGTGTGGGCTTGCTGTATGCGGCGCTGCAGGGGAAACCTGTCCTCCAGCATGCAGTGGTCAAGCTGCGACTTAAGCTGGGCAAGCAGTTTATGCGGAGAAAGGGGAGCGGATGGTGCGGTCATGGAATACCGCGATTTTACCAGACAGCGGATATGAAAATGGGGCTAAAGAATTCTTTAGCCCCATTAAATTGCATCGTCCTAAGACGGATGCTTTGCCGCAAATTACAGCTTGCTGCCCAGCATGGTTTCCAGCTTGAGCTGGTCAGCCACGAAACCTCGGATGCCTTCAGCCAGCTTTTCGGTGGCCATGGCGTCCTGGTTCAGCTCGAAGCGGAACTCGGCTTCGGTCATCTTGGCGGGGGCTTGCTTGCTGGCGCCGCCATCTTTCAGTACGCGGGTCAGCGTGCCTTCGGTGGCTTCCAGTTCCTGCAGCAGGTTGGGGGATACCGTCAGGCGGTCGCAACCGGCCAGTGCGGTGATTTCACCGGTGTTGCGGAAGGAAGCGCCCATCACCACGGTCTTGTAACCGTGTTCCTTGTAATAAGCGTAAATCTTGCGCACGGAAACCACGCCAGGGTCGGTTTCGGAGGTGTACTCGGTGCCTGGGTTCTTGGCCTTGTACCAGTCCAGGATGCGGCCCACGAACGGGGAGATCAGGAATACGCCGGCTTCGGCGCAGGCGCGGGCTTGGCCGAAACCGAACAGCAGGGTCAGGTTGCAGTTGATGCCTTCTTTTTCCAGTTGCTCACCGGCCTTGATGCCTTCCCAGGTGGAGGCCAGCTTGATCAGCACGCGGCTCTTGTCCACGCCGGCTTCCTGGTACAGCTTGATCAGCTTGCGGGCCTTGACCAGCATGGCGTCCACGTCGAAGGACAGGCGGGCATCCACTTCAGTGGAGATGCGGCCGGGGATTACTTGCAGGATCACCTTGCCGATGCTGACAGCCAGCTTGTCGGCGGCGTTTTCGATCTGGGCTTCCTTGCTGCCGCCTTGTGCCTTGGCATAAGCCACGGCATCGTCAATCAGGGATGCGTACTCGGGCAATGCGCTGGCCTTGAGCACCAGGGAGGGGTTGGTGGTGGCGTCAACCGGCTTGACGCTCTTGATCGCTTCCACGTCGCCGGTGTCGGCCACGATGGTGGTCATGTCTTTGAGTTGAGATAACAGGCTGCTCATTGATTTTCCTTCCCTTTTGAAGAGTGAAATGGGTGAATTATTGGTGCGTTTTTAAGCCGGCTCATGTTATCACCGTGGGCTGCTCGCGTCCAGTCCGCTCGCGGAGTTGCGAGATTTGCGCGGCGATGGAAATCAGCTCGGCAAGCGCTTCCTGGGCATCCAGTTGATGCTTGGAAATATCCGGTTCGTAGGCTTCCAGATAGATGCGCAGCGTGGCGCCTTCGGTGCCGGTGCCGGAGAGGCGGAACACAATGCGCGAGCCGTCGGTGAACAGGATGCGGATGCCCTGCCCCTTGCTCACTGAACCGTCGATCGGGTCGGTATAACTGAAGTCGTCGCACGTCTTGACGGTGTAGTTGCCCAATTTGGCGCCGGGCAGGCTGGCAAAGCTGTTGTGCAGGTGTTGCATCAGGCCGTTGGCGGCTTCTGTCGGGATGGCTTCGTAATCGTGGCGCGAATACACGTTGCGGCCGTACTCCGCCCAGTGTCCGCGGACAATGTCTTCCACGGATTGCTTCCTGGCCGCCAGCACGTTGAGCCAGAACAGCACCGCCCACAGGCCGTCCTTTTCGCGCACATGGTCGGAACTGGTGCCGAAGCTTTCCTCGCCGCACAGCGTGACCTTGCCCGCATCCATCAGGTTGCCGAAAAACTTCCAGCCGGTGGGTGTTTCAAAAGCGGGCACACCCAGTTTGGCCGCCACGCGATCTGCCGCTGCGCTGGTCGGCATGGATCGGGCGATGCCGGCGATGCCCTTTTTGTAGCCGGGTACCAGCGTGGCATTGGCCGCCAGTACCGCCAGGCTGTCGGATGGCGTGACGAAGAAGCGCTGCCCCAGGATCATGTTGCGGTCGCCGTCGCCGTCGGAGGCCGCGCCGAAATCCGGCGCGTCCTTGCCATAGACAATTTCCACCAGATCATGCGCATAGGTCAGGTTGGGGTCGGGGTGGCCGCCGCCGAAGTCGGTCAGTGGCTCGGCGTTCATCACGCTATCCGCCGGGGCATTCAGGCGGCGCCCGAAAATCTCCCTGGCGTAAGGCCCGGTCACCGCGTGCATGGCATCGAACTTCATGCGGAAGCCGCTGGCGAGCAGGGCGCGAATCGCCGGGAAATCGAACAGCGACTCCATCAAATCGGCGTAATCAGCCACTGGGTCAATCACCTGCACCACCATATCGCCCAGTTTGCTTTCGCCGATGGCGTCAATCGCCACATCCGGCGCTTGCAGGATGCGGTATTCGGTGATGTTTTTGCTGCGGGCAAAAATCGCCTCGGTGACTTTTTCCGGGGCCGGGCCGCCGTTGGCGATGTTGAACTTGATGCCGAAATCTTCTTTCGGCCCCGCCGGGTTGTGGCTGGCGGAAAGCACGATGCCACCGAAGGTATGGTATTTGCGGATGACGCAGGACGCCGCCGGGGTGGACAGGATGCCGCCCTTGCCCACCAGTACCCGGCCGAAGCCGTTGGCGGCGGCCATTTTCAGGATGATCTGGATCGCCTCGCGGTTGAAATAGCGCCCGTCGCCGCCCAGAGCGATGGTGCTGCCCGGTGGCGCTTCAATACTGTCGAAAATGGACTGGACGAAATTTTCCAGGTAATGGGCTTGCTGGAACACCGGGACCTTCTTGCGCAGGCCGGAGGTGCCGGGTTTCTGGTCGTTGAACGGCTGGGTGGAAACAGTCTGGATATTCATTTTTGCGTAAGCCTCATTGCTAAAAAATTTGCCGGCATGTTGACAACTGCTCCGGCAATAACGATAATCTCGCCTCCTCAAAGGGGGAATAGCTCAGCTGGTAGAGCAGCGGACTCTTAATCCGTTTGTCCGGGGTTCGATCCCCCGTTCCCCCACCAGATTTCAACGGCCCGGATTGTTTCCGGGCCGTTTTGCTTTTCAGCGCCATGGCTGTTGGCCGTCCGGCTTGGCTTCCGGCTTTATGTTCCTCCAACCCTACAGCAAGGTCAACCTTGTTCAGCGCAGTGGTATCGGTTGCGGAGGCCGTAGTCTTTTTGCCTTGAAGTCATTTAACGCGACCAGGGACAAACTCGTCACCAGAAAGCCGACCAGCATTTCCAACCCGGTTTCAAAGACGGAGAGGTAGCCCTCCTTGTTCACATC
Organism: uncultured Methylophilaceae bacterium; assembly: GCA_964511385.1. GTDB lineage: Bacteria > Pseudomonadota > Gammaproteobacteria > Burkholderiales > Methylophilaceae > CAILHX01. The sequence continues at coordinate 104,550 of CAZEFE010000006.1, forward strand.
GAAGAATGGGTAGGGGTAGTGCCCGGTGAAGTGGCCGATGGCGAGGGTGCCGGCAAAATACAAGGTGGGGAATGCCAGGCAGGTGTGGGCGGTTCTGAAGCTCAGTTTGGCGTGCGGGCCGTACAACCACCAGTAAATCAGGAACAATACCGGGCTGACATCATGCAGCAGCACATTGGTTAGCCGGGCAAAGCCGCTTGGCGGCATGAGTTGCCGCAGTTCAAGATTAAAAACAATGCCGGTCATGGAGAGGTAAACGGCATGGCTGGTGATTTTCCTGGGATCAATACTGGTGCGCTTGAGGCCGCAGGCATGGCTCAGTCCGTATAGCAGCGTGATCCCTGCCAGCAGATTGGCCAGGTTGGTGAAGTAGCTCAGAAAATTCCATATCGCGCCCGGCACGCCCAACTGGTGGCGGAACGCCCAATCGAGATACAGGTAAAACTGCATGCCCAGCCCTGCCCAGGTGATGATAACCGCCAGGGCCAGATAGGCAGTCCTGATATTGGCCTTGGGCGGGGATGTCATGAGGAAGCCGTCTGGTTAGCTACCCGTGGTTTTGCGCACCACAGCGGTTTTCACCTTGCCGACCACTTTGGTGGCAATGCGTTTGGTGGCGTAGATGGCGGCGGCGGTGATCGCTTTTTTTGCGATGTTTTTGAGGATGCCCATGATGACGTATTCTCCTGAAAAATGATTAACGGCAGTCTACCGGATTCAGTTCGCTGCCGGGGAATTGCGGCTTGAGCGCATCCAGTTTGGCTATCTCAGGGGCGGAAACACCGCTGATGAGGTAACTGGTTTGTGTGCTGCCGTTGCCGTCGTCGCGTTTTGCCTTGGTTGCGGTTTTGACGCCCATGCCGCGCAGTTTCTGCAGGTAGTCGCTGGCCAGGGTTTCGTCCTTGAATATCCCCAGCGAGATGGCGTAGCGCCATCTGGGTTCCTGCACGATGAAGCTGTCGGCGACGCCCAGCGCTTGCAGTTCGGCCACTTTGGCTTCTGCCAGTGCCAGCGATTTTTGCGCCGGGATGTAGACCCAGAAGCGCTTTTTGCTGGTTTCCGCTCGTTTCCTGGCGGTTCCCTGCAAGCCCAGTTGTTTCAGTGCCAACGGCGCGCGAGCGGCTTCGGCCGGGTTAAATCCGCTCCATTCGTAACACGCTGTGGGTGCCGGTTCGGCAGCAGGGGCCGCAGGCGCTGCTTTTCTTGGCATGGCTGCGAGCATTTCCGGTGTCAGCAGCTTGATGTTGCCGGTGTAGGGGGCGGGCGGAGCGGGCTCCGGCGGAGGGTCGGCAAAATAGCTGCTGGCGAGGAAAAATCCCAGCAGGGCGAAATTCAGAATCAGCAGTACCCAGACCAGCCACTTCATGTGCAATCTTTCAATACGATCAAGCCTTCCAGCACCAGATTATCCACAATCTCCCCTTGTCCGGAAAGCGCGGCCTGCAAGGCATTGGCGTCACCGCCGGTGAGGATCAGGTGCGGTGCGGCATGCTCGCGTTGCCGTAGCGTGTTTTGCATGGCCAGCACCGCGCCTGCCATGGCGAGCAACGCGCCGGTAAACATGGCGTCCACGGTGGCGGCGGGAAAGTCCTGCAACCGGCCGGAGCCGTGCTCGAGCGCGGCGGTGTTGTCAACCAGTGCCGATTGCATCATGGTCAGGCCGGGGGCGATGATCCCGCCGAGAAATTCACCGGCAGAGGACAGCGCGTCAATGGTGAGCGCCGTGCCGGCGGATACCACTACGCAGGCTTGGTGGTAACGCTGCCAGGCAGCCACCACGGCTGCCCAGCGGTCGGTGCCGAGTTGGGTGGGGTTGGCGTAGCCATTGCTGACGCCGCCCGCCGTGGCGCTGGATTTCAGCCAGGTGGCGGGTACGGCAAGTTCATCCAGCAGTTGGTGCAATACCTGGTTAATCGCGTTGCCGGCCACGCTGGAAATAATGGCGCTGCTGATGTGCGCGCCTTGCCAGGCAGCGGCAAGGCTGGCGGCCTCGGCGTGCAGTACGCTGCCTTGCGCCAGCCAATGCTGGCCGTCATGCAAGCCCCACTTGATGCGGGTGTTGCCGGCATCTATCGCCAGGGTGATGCTCATGCGCTGCCCCTCAAACTGATTTCCGCGGAGGAAAAACGCTGTTGCGCGCCATCAATTTCCACCAGCAGGGTGCCGTCTTCGGCAATGCCGCTGACTATCCCTTGTTTCGTGCTGCCGTCCGGCAGCGATAACCGCACTTCCTGTTGATGGAAAGCATGCAGGTGTTGCCATTCGTCGCGCAGCCGGGTGAAACCTTCCTGCTCGAATTGCGCCAGCACTTCGCCCAGATGCCGCAACAGGCTGCCCAGCAGGGCGCTGCGCCGGGTTTCGGCGGCAGTTTCCGCCAAGTCGGCCACCGGTTGGTCAATCTGCTTGCGCGCCTCATCCGGCAGGCGCACATTCAGGCCGATGCCGATGATGGCGGTGCTCGGCCCCAGCATTTCGCCCTGTAGTTCAATCAGGATTCCCGCCAGTTTGCGGCCGCGGTAGAGAATATCGTTTGGCCATTTCAGCGCAACATCGGCGGCGCCGGCTTCACGCAAGCCCCTCGCCAGCGCCACGCCCACCGCCAGGCTGAGCCCGCCCAGCGCACTGGCGCCAGTGTTGAAGCGCCACAACAGCGAAAATGTCAGCCCGGAACCCAAGCCGGAAACCCAGCTGCGCCCGCGCCTGCCGCGTCCGGCCTGTTGCAGTTCGGCGGCAATGCAGACGCCGTGGACCGCACCCTTGGCGGCGCGCTCGGTCAACAGGCTGTTGGTGGAAGTGGCGATGTCGTGCAATTCCAGCGAAATCAGCCCGGCAGTCTGGCCCAGCGCCTGCTGCACTTGGTTGGGATCAAGAAAATCCAGCGCCTGCGGCAATTTGTAGCCTTTTCCGCGTACCGAATACAGCTCCACGCCCAGTGTTTCCGCATCTTTCAACGCATTCCACACGGTGGCGCGGGTGACGCCGAAATGGCTGGCAATGGCCTCGCCGGAATGGAACTGGCCATCGGCCAGCAGGCGCAGGATGGGGAAAGTGAAAGCGTTCATGATGTGCGGATTATAACCGTTAGCCGTGATTGGCTAGTCACGGTGTAAAATAGCGCCAAATCAAACCATTGCACCCTTTGTCGAAACATCATGTCTGAAGAAAAAACAACCGCAGCACCTGCCTCCAATTTCCTGCGCAGCATTATCGAGCGCGACCTTGCCGCCGGCACCTATGCCAGCCGCCGCTGGGCCCATGCGCCGGGCGACGCCGCGCAGCAGGCGACCGGCGAACCCGACCCGGCCAAGATCCGCACCCGCTTTCCGCCGGAGCCGAACGGCTACCTGCACGTCGGCCACGCCAAGAGCATCTGCCTCAATTTCGGCCTGGCGCGCGACTTTGGCGGCGTCTGCCACCTGCGTTTCGACGACACTAACCCGGAGAAGGAAGAGCAGGAATACGTTGATTCCATCACCGACTCGGTGCAATGGCTGGGCTTTTCCTGGCACGGCTTTGGGGACACCAACCTGTATTTCGCCAGCAACTATTTTGACTTCATGTACCGCGCCGCCGAGGCGCTGATCGAAGCCGGGCTGGCGTATGTCGACCAGCAGACTGCAGAGGAAATGCGCGTCAACCGCGGCACCTTGACCGAAGCCGGCAAGGATTCCCCGTGGCGCAACCGTCCGGTGGCCGAGAACCTGGGGCTGTTCCGCGAAATGCGCGACGGCAAACACGCCGACGGTGCCATGATCCTGCGCGCCAAGATCGACATGGCCTCGCCCAACATCAACCTGCGCGACCCGGCCATTTACCGCATCAAGCGCGCTACCCACCACAACACCGGCGACAAGTGGTGCATCTACCCGATGTATACCTTCGCCCACCCGATCGAAGACGCGCTGGAAAACATCACCCACTCCATCTGCACGCTGGAATTCGAAGACCAGCGCCCGTTCTACGACTGGGTGCTGGAGCGCCTGGCGGACAATGGCCTGCTGGCGCGTCCGCTGCCGAAACAATACGAATTCGCGCGCTTGAATCTCACCTACGTCATCACCAGCAAGCGCAAACTGATGCAACTGGTGACTGAAAACCATGTGGAAGGCTGGGACGACCCGCGCATGCCCACCATCGTCGGCCTGCGCCGTCGCGGCTACACGCCGGAAGCGATCCAGTTGTTCGCCGAGCGCATCGGCGTGTCCAAGGCTGATTCGTGGATTGATTATTCCACGCTGGAAGGCGCCCTGCGCGACGACCTCGATAGCAAGGCCGCGCGCGCCATGGCCGTGCTCGACCCGGTCAAGCTCAAGCTCACCAACTGGGATGCGCTGTTCGGCGCCAACCATGCCGAACCTTGCTCCGCCCCGGTGCACCCGCACCATGAAGAGTTAGGCCGCCGCCAGTTCAACCTGACCGGCGAGGTGTACATCGAACGCGAAGATTTCATGGAAGAACCGCCCAAGGGCTACCACCGCCTGTACCCGGGCAACATGGCGCGCCTCAAATATGGCTTTGTGGTGAAGTGCACCGGCTGCGAGAAGGATGCCGCCGGCAATATCACAACAGTGCTGGCCGAAATTGTGCCCGACACCAAGAGCGGTACGCCGGGCGCGGATAGCGTCAAGGTGAAGGGTGTGATCACCTGGGTTTCCGCCTCGCAAGGCGTGCCGGCCGAAGTGCGCCTGTACGACCGCCTGTTCACCGAAGCGAACCCCGATGCCGGCGGCCGCAATTTCCTCGATTGCCTCAACCCGAATAGCAAGAAAGTGATTACCGCCTGGGTGGAACCCGGCTTGGCCAACGCGCCAGCCGACAGCAAGTTCCAGTTCGAGCGCCACGGCTACTTCGTGGCAGACCGCAAGGATACGCAGCCCGGAAAGCCGGTGTTCAATCGGACGGTGACGCTACGGGATGCTTGGCAAAAATAATCGAGAAATTTAGCTAGCCCTTTAGGGAGTAATTTATGAAAAAAATCATTTCCGTTTTTCTGCTTTCTTTTTTCCTGACAGGATGCATTGGTACTGTTCCTATTAAGCCCGAACAAAAGGCTAATATTCATAGTGTTTCTGTAGTTTCCCTCCTAGGGGATGAACTCAGTTTCACCAAAGTCGGATTTACTGTTTTTAATAATGATGGATTCACAAAAAATGTAACTACTTGGAAATTGGACGATACAGTTCAAAAAGCTATAGTTGAAGGTTTAAATAACTCATCTTCGAATATTAAAGTGGTTTCTTTACCGTTCGATCGCTCGGAGCTATTTAAAATTTATAAATCCCCTCAAAATTGGGGAGCATATACAGATATAGGGCGAATAGAGCATGAAATAAGACGTCAGGTAAATGACAGTCCTGTCGATGCTATTGTATTGGTACACAAAGTTAGAGCTGAGGATCCGGTAGCATTTACTAGTGTTTTTGTTGAAGGATATGGGATTTATTACCGCTCCATGCCGCTAGTTGATCCTTTACTTAGGCCATTTGCATTGTTTGAAATTAGTATTCTTGATGGAAAAACCTTGAAACCAATCACTACGAAATATGTACGAGCAATATCTAGTGCGTACGGCAAGACTCAAATCTCATGGGATGATCAACTTAAAAACAATATTTCAGACCAATTGCTTGAAGATTTTAGATCTGAGATTGAATTAATAATTAAGGCCAATATACAAAGTTCGCTTACTGAATTAGGACTGTAAGTTCGAGATAGCCTGATAGGGTGGGCAAAAGCTGTCAAGCATTTGCCCACGTCAAAACTTACGCTAGCGCGTGCTTCAGCAGGGTATAGCCAACCCCGACAAAACCAATCGTCGTAATCACAAAACTGATGGCCGAATAAACGCGCCATTTTTTCTTGTTCCAGAATTCCGGGTCGAAGGCGGCAATGACGAACACCGTCGGGTTGGTGAAGCCGCCAATGGCGACACACCAGCAGGCAATCACCGGCAGTTCGATGCCGAGGCCGTAGAAGCCCAGGTTGAACACCGCCATCAGCGCGTAATCCACGTGCGCCCGGATCATGGTTTTGTAATCCACCAGGAAATCGCCATCGATGCCCTGGATAGGCCACCAGCGGGCAAAGGTCATCAGCCACGCCGATGCGATAAGTGCGAACATGCAGGCGGTGGCGCCTATCAGCAAAATCTCCATACATCCTCCTTGAGTTGTTTTAAGTGTTTGTTTTATATACGGCATGTCGCCATATACAGATCAGTCTACTTTGTGTGTTTGGAATCGTCAACAAGGCATTGATGCCGATATAATCCCGTCCATGCGTACCCCGATCGATCTGCCCCAAGCCTACCGCCTGCTCAACCATGGCCCTACGGTACTCGTCACGTCCGCCCACGGCCCGCAGCGCAACATCATGGCCGCCGCCTGGAACATGCCTCTGGATTTCGACCCGCCCAGGATCGCGATTGTCATCGATAAAAAGACGTATACCCGTGAGTTGATCGAGGCTTCCGGCAGTTTCGCCATCAACGTACCGTGCCGCGCGCAGGCCGATATGGTGGTGCGAGTGGGTTCCAGTTCAGGGCGCGAACTGCTGGGCAAGGCGGAAGCCGATAAATTCGCCGCATTCCGCCTGCCGACCTTTGCGGCTGCCAAGGTGGATGCGCCGCTGGTGGAGGGCTGCGTGGCGTGGCTGGAGTGCAAAATTATCCCCGAGCCGCATATCCAGAACACCTATGACCTATTCCTGGCCGAAGTGGTGGCGGCGCAAGCCGATGAGCGGGTGTTTTCCCAAAACAAGGACGGGAAATTCCGCTGGCATTTCGAGGGGCATGAGGAATTGCGCACCATCCACCACGTTGCCAGCGGCGCTTTTATGGCCATTGGCGAGGCGTTCCAGGCTAACACTGCGCTTTAATCCATTCCTTCGTTGTAGAATGGCGCAAAAACATTATTTGGATTGTGCCTATGCGATTTCTCCAATTAGGGGTTCTGGCCTCCGCGGTGATGGTGTTCGCGCCGCAATCCACGGCGGGTGAATACCATCTCGGCCAGGGCTACACCAGCGGAAACGTCAATGTCGCAGGCTACGTCAATGTTGTTGCCGATGCGCCGGTGCATGGGCGATCCCAACTGATTGTTGATGACCTGAGCCTGTTCATCACCGGGCGGTTCAACCGGTATTTCAACCCCTTTTTCGAAGGCGAGCTGACCGAAGGCGCCATCTGGCGCGAAGGCGGCTCATTGCTTTCGGATACCAGGCCGCGACTGGTGCTGGAACGGCTGTATAACGACAGTTTCCTCACCGACAGCCTATCCTTGCGCATCGGCAAGATGCTGACGCCGATCGGCGAGTGGAACACCATCCACGCCGCGCCGCTGGTGTGGACGACCAGCCGGCCGATGACGACTTACCGGGGTTTCAACGAGTACACCTCCGGGCTGTCGCTCAGTTATGCGCCCACCGACGGGAAACTCCCCGAATTCCAGGCGTACTGGCAGCCGGGCGGGGAACTGGTGGCCAAGCCTGATTCGCTGGTGGTGCGCAAATATACCGGCGTTGCCGGGCTGCACGTGAATTGGCCCATCGGGTTGAATGACAAGGTCGGGATTTCGCTGCAGCATGCGGACGTGAACGGCGTGGACGAAGCGCAGACGCTGTACGGCTTTAATGCGAGGAAAACGCTGGGCAAATTCCAGTTTGAAACCGAGGCCACTTTCGCCCATGTCAGCGGCAGCAATCTGGCGCGGGTACGCAGCAGCGAATGGGGGGCTTACCTGCTGGGCGCCTACGCGCTGACTGACAAACTGAGCCTGATGGCCCGCCACGAGCATTTCGCCGACCGCGAAACCGCCGGGGAATCGCACAATACCTTGCTGGGGCTGGCTTACCGGCCCGATCCGGCGATGGTGTGGAAGGTGGAATACATCAAGAACGGCGGTGCGATCATCGATATCGATACCGGATTGTTCGCATCTTTCTCGGTGCTGTTCTGATGCGCGTGCTCCGTTTTTTCCTGTTGCTGTGTACGCTCGCCTGGCATTCCGCAAGCTTGGCGGAGGAACTGCTCGTCATCGCCAATCCCAGCGTTTCGGTGACGAATGTTTCCAGCGACGACCTGGCCGCCATCTACTTGCTGAAAATGACGGCCTGGCCGGGTGGCGGGAACGTGGTGCCGGTCAATCGCGAAGCCTCCAGCCGCATCCGCGAAGCGTTTTCAGAAGCGGTGCTGCGCCAGCCGCCCAACGCCTTGAACGCCTATTGGAACCAGATGCACTTCAAGGGCAAGGTGCCGCCGCTGATCCAGGAATCCGACCAGGCGGTGCTGGCGTTCGTGCAGAAGGTGCCGGGAGCGGTAGGCTACATCAGCGCCGCCACGCAGCCGCAAAACGTCAAGGTGCTGTCCAGAATCCCATGATCAACTGGTTATCCCGGTCTATCGGCCGCAAGCTGATTGCTTCCTTCGTCGGCATATTTTTCCTGACCTACCTGCTCACGGCTGTTTTTGTCTATACCAGCGTCCGCGCCTCAATGACCAAGTCGGAGGTGCAGTCCCTGGCCTATTTGGCCAACCAGAAGCTGGAACTGGTGTCGAGCAACCTGTCCGGCGTGGCCACCAACCTGCACGCATGGTCGCAACTGGAAGTGATGAACGACATGATTTCCGGCGATGTGGACAAACGGGTGGCGCGCACCCTGGCCGGGTTAAAGGGGCAATACGGCCTGGCGGGTGAAATCTACGCATTCGATGCACAGGGCAAGCTGGTCGCCTCGTCCGATGCGCGGCTGGCGATCAGCAGCGGCGAGTTGCCGCCCCAATGGAAGAACGACACCGGCGCTTTGCGGCTGATAGACAAGCACCGGCAGCCTTATGGCAAGGAGGACGTGGTGGCGCTGAGCATCGCCGTGCATGCCAGCTTCTCGCCCGATTACGTGCTGGGGACGCTGGTGGTCACCATGCCCTGGGCCAGCATCGAGCGCATGCTGACGGAAAAGAACCATCGTGTGGTGCTGTATACCGATGCCCAGCACAGCGTGCTTTTTGCCGGCAGCGCCGCTGAAAGCATCGCTGCCGGTGAGTTTGCAGAATTGACCCAGCACCCGGTCGAAATGCTGTTGGGCAACACGCGTTACGTCGCCGGATATTCGGCGAAAAACCATCCTTTGCTCCAGGGCTGGCACGTCGCGGTGCTTGAGGACGCACAAGTGGCATACCAGCCCATCAGTACGGTGGCGATCAAACTGGTGGGGCTGGGCTTGCTGCTGGCGATTCCCATTGTGTTTGCCATCCGCTGGCTATCGAACCGGCTGACCTCGCCGGTGGTATCGCTGACCCGGGTGGTGTCGCGGATTACCCGTTCTGGCGATCTTTCCAGTCGCGCCGAGATTGTCTCGGCGGACGAACTGGGCACGCTGGCGCAGACCTTCAATAACATGGCGGAAAACCTGCAACGTTCCTCGCTGGAGCGCGAAAAATTCGTGGCCGAGCTGGAGTTGCTCAACAAAACGCTGGAACAGCGCGTGCAGGATCGTACCCGGGCGCTGGAATCCGCCAACCACGAGTTGACCGGCGCCATCGAAAGCCTGAAGGCGGCGCAGGGGCAACTGGTGCATTCGGAGAAAATGGCCTCGCTCGGCCAACTGGTGGCCGGGGTGGCGCACGAACTGAATAACCCCATCGGCTTCATCTATGCCAATTTCCCGCACCTGGAGGAATACACCAACGATTTGATCGAACTGATCGAGGCATTCCGTAGTCTGCCGATGGATGAAGGACAAAAAGCCGAGATCGAAAAGAAAATCAGGGCGGTTGACCTCGATTTCATCAAGGAGGACATCCTCAAGATCATCCGCAGCGGCAAGTCCGGCGCTTCGCGCATCAAGGAGATCGTGTCCTCGCTGCGCAGTTTCTCGCGCCTGGACGAGGCCGAACTGAAAAGCGTGCTGCTGGAAGACGGCATCAACGATACGCTGGCCATCCTCAACCACCATGTCCGCAACCGCATTGAAGTCACCAAGGACTACCAGCTCAACCAGCCGGTGGTGTGCCGTGCCGGGCAGATCAACCAGGTGTTCATGAACATCATCTACAACGCCATCCAGGCGATGGAAACGCAGGGTACGCTGCGTATTTCCACACAACAGGCGGGCGAATTCGCCGTGGTCAGGATCGCCGACAGCGGCAAGGGCATTCCGCCGGACATCATCGGGAAAATCTTCGATCCGTTTTTTACCACCAAAAAGGTGGGCGAGGGCACGGGGCTGGGGCTTTCCATTTCGTACGGCATTATCGAGCAGCACGGCGGGTTGCTGGAGGTTGCCAGCGAGGTGGGCAAGGGCACGGAATTCACCATCCGTATCCCGATGCAGGCGGTGCCGGTAAAGAGTTCTGGGGAGAATGACTAAACCATGGAAGAACAAAAATTCAGGCTGCTGGTAGTGGACGACGAGGCGGACATCCTCGACAGCATCAAGCGAACGTTCCGCCGCGATTACGAGGTGATGACGGCCAATTCGGGCCAGGCCGGCATCGATCTGCTGGGCAGCGAGCCGTTCGACCTGATTATCTCCGACCAGCGCATGCCGGACGTCACCGGCGATGCCGTGCTGAAATTCGCCATGTTGCACCAGCCGGAGGCCATCCGCATCCTGTTGACCGGTTATTCGGACATGGAATCGCTGGTGCGCTGCGTCAACGAAGCCGGGATTTACAAGTACATCACCAAGCCGTGGGAGCCGGAAAACCTGCGCCTGACCGTGGTGCGCGCGCTGGAAAGCCTGCACCTGGGGCGCAAGCTCAAGGAGGCTTCCGAGCAGTTGAAAACCGCATACCTGGACGCGGTGACCATGCTGTCGGTGGCCTGCGAAGGCAAGGACGAGGACACCGGGTTTCATGTCCGCCGCGTCCAGTTTTATACGCAAGCGCTGGCGGTGGAACTGGGCGTGCCTGAAGCCGAGGCCGAGCACATGGGGGTGATGAGCATCCTGCACGACATCGGCAAGTTGTATATCCCCGACATCATCCTCAAGAAGCCGGCCAAGCTGGATGAGGCGGAGTGGGAGATCATGAAGCGCCACCCGGAGTACGGGGTGCGCATCCTGGGCGATAACCCGTTTTACGAAATGGCGCGGGACATTGCCGCCTGCCACCACGAAAACGTCGACGGCAGCGGCTACCCCAAGGGGTTGCGCGGCGATGAAATACCGCTGCCCGCGCGGATCGCCAAGGCCGCCGACATCTTTGACGCGCTGACCTCGCGCCGCCCCTACAAGGAGCCGTGGAGCGTGGAGCAGGCGCTGGAGTGCATGGATTCGCAGCGCGGCGTCCATCTTGATACGGAAGTTGTTGATGGCTTCCACCGGCTGCGCGAGCAGGGCGTGATCGCCAGGATCATGCAGGAGTACCACGCGCTCGACCAGATGGAAGTGGCCCCTGAAGACCTCAGGCTCTGAGCAGTAACCGGGCGGCCATGTCGCGTTACAATGGCTGGAACATCCAGTGAACGAGACCGCCACCCATGAAGAAAAACCGTCGCTCGCGCGCCAGAAAAGCCGGCTTGCCGCCGGGCTCGCTGGTGCATGTCGGCGAAGTCAAAAGCAGCAGCACCGACCTGACCCTGTTCCGCTACGATGCGGAAACATTGACCGAGCAAGCGGCGGCGAGCGTTTCCGAATTCGACCTTGAGCCGATTCCCAACAGCACGTTATGGCTGAATGTCCACGGCCTGCACCAGCCGGAGGTGATCGCCGAGATCGGCCGGATATTCAAGCTCCACCCGCTGATGCTGGAGGACATTCTCCACACCGAGCAGCGCCCCAAATTGGATAGTTACGACAACGGCCTGTTTCTGGTGACGCGCTTTTTTGATTATGACCCGAAAGACATGCTGATTGGCTCGGAACAGGTCAGCATCGTGCTGGGGCATGGTTTCGTGCTGACCTTTCAGGAACGCAGGAGCGGGGCATTCCAGCCGATACGCGAGCGCTTGCGGGCCAACCGCGGGCATTTGCGTGCCGCCGGGGCTGGCGGGCTGACCTACGCCTTGCTGGATGTGATTGTGGACCGCTATTTCGTCATGCTGGAGCAGATCAATGATGACTGCGAAGCGCTGGAAGCCGAGGTGCTGCACAAGCCGACCGATTCAGTGATGCAGGGCATCCACAAACTCAAGCGCGAAAGCATGGAGCTGCGCCGGGCGGTATGGCCGCTGCGCGAGGTGGTCAACAGCCTGATCCGCAATGAATCCGGGTATTTCAACCACGAAACCATCCTGTACCTGCGTGATGTCTACGACCACACCGTACATTTCATCGAGTCGCTGGAATCGTTGCGCGACTTGCTGGCGGGCATGCTGGATATTTACCTGTCCAGCATCAGCAACCGGGTCAACATGGAAGTACGCGCGCTGACGGTGGTGGCCATGCTGTTCATGCCGGCGACGCTGATTGCCGGGATTTTCGGCATGAATTTCAAGATTATGCCCTTGCTCGACAACCCCGAAGGTTTCTGGTTTGCCATCGGCATGATGGCGGCCATCTTTGTTTTCATGGGGCTGCTGTTCTGGCGCCGGCAGTGGCTGAACCGAAGGTAACCCCAAGGGATTCTATGCTGGACCTGAAAAAATACAAATCGCTGGTGTTCGACTGCGACGGCGTGGTGCTGGATTCCAACAAGGTCAGGGCCAGGGCGTTCTACAACTCGGCATTGCCATATGGCAAGCAGCATGCCAAGGCGCTGGAGGCGTACCACATCCTGCACGGCGGGGTGTCGCGCTACGTGAAGTTCGAGGTGTTGCTGCGCGACATGGTGGGCGTGCCGGTGACGGAAGAAGCGATGAAAACGCTGCTGCACAACTTCACCACCGAGGCCACCATCGGCCTGCTGCAATGCGAACTGGCGGCAGGGCTGAAGGAACTGCGCGAAGCCACGCCGGACGCCAACTGGATACTGGTTTCCGGCGCCGACGAAAACGAACTGCGCGACGTGTTTGCCCGGCGCGGCATTGCCGAGTGGTTTGATGGCGGCATTTTCGGCAGCCCGCTCAATAAGGACCAGATTCTGGCGCGCGAACTGGCCAACGGCAACCTGCGGCACCCGGGCGTGTTTTTCGGCGACAGCCGTTATGACGTCGAGGCGTCACGCCGTGCCGGGCTGGACAGTGTGTTTTTGAGCCAGTGGACGGATTTCGACGGCTGGCAGGACTACTGCCGCGCCAACGGCGTGCTGACGGCCAGCGGGTTTGAGCAACTGCTGGCTCATCAGCCCGGCTGACGTTTTTTCTTTTGGCGGTACCGATAGGTCAGCAGGATGACCAGCCCGGCCACGTTGGGCCACCAGATATACCAGTGCGACCAGGGAATGCCGTCGATTTTGAAGTCGGACAGCGGCCAGAACATCGGTGTCGGGAAGTATTTGAAGGAGTGGAAAGGGAAATCCAGCACGATGTGGAACGGCCAGGCCAGCATGGCAAAGGCAATGCCGCGGCGGAACCACGCCACCAGCGCGATGACGGAAAAGCTCACCACGAAGCTGTGGCCGACGGCATAACTCCGGAACAGCCACTGCGGCAGCGATTCGATGGGCGGCGGCCCGGCATGCCAGTGCAAGCCGTTGCTGAACACGTCCATCACCATCAGCAGGCCGAACGAAATCAGGTCGGGCATGGCGCCGAAAAAAATCGCCAGCGCGGCATAACGCTTGTAGCCGAACAGGCCGTAACCCCAGAGCGCGTGGCTGAGCGTATCCATGTGCGGTTAAACCTCTACTTCTTCCTGTAGTTCCGCCACCCGCACGTTCCAGTCCAGGCCGTCGCGGATGTGGTTGGCAAAATCTTCGGCGGTGGCGGATTCGCCGTGCACGACAAAAGTCTGCTGCGGCGGTTTCCTGAAATGCCCCAGCCAGCCCAGCAGGGCGTCGCGGTCGGCGTGTGCGGAAAGGCCGTTGATGGTGTAGATGTCGGCGCGCACCGGGTATTCCTGTCCGAACAGTTTGACGCGCTTGGCGCCGTCCACCAGTCGGCGCCCAAGCGAACCGATGGCCTGGAAGCCGGTAATGATGATGCTGCATTCCGGGCGGTTGATGTTCCACCGCAGGTGGTGCTTGATGCGCCCCGCATCGCACATGCCGCTGGCGGAAAGGATGATGGCGCCGGAGCGGACATGGTTCAGTTCCATGGATTCTTCGACGTTCTGCACGAAGTTGATCTGCGGCATCGCGCGGCGCCGTTCGCGCCCCCAGGCCAGCAACGACTGCGCTTCCTGGTCAAACAGTTCCAGGTGGCGCATGGTGATTTCGGTGGCGGCCAGCGCCAGCGGCGAATCAACATAAATCTTCAGGTTTTCCAGCCGACGCTGGCGGGTGAGGTCGATCAGCAGGTAGAGGATTTCCTGCGTGCGGCCGACGGTGAATGCCGGGATGATGACGTTGCCGTGCTTGTGTTCCAGCGTGTGCCGGATGGCATGCACCAGCTCGTTGGTGGACTCCGCCAGGCTTTTGTGCAAGCGGTTGCCGTAGGTGGATTCGATCAGCAGTATGTCGGCCTCCTGGATCGGCGTCGGGTCGCGCAGGATGGGCCGGTCAGGCTGGCCGAGGTCGCCGGAAAACACGATTTTCTTCTGCTTGCCGGATTCCTTCACCCACACTTCGATGATGGCGGAGCCGAGGATATGCCCGGCGTCGCGGAACGCGCAACTGACATCCGGGTGCGGCTGCTGGATGGTGTCGTATTCCACGGTTTTGATCTGTTTCAACGCCAGTTCGACATCGGACAGCGAATACAGCGGCTCGGTCACTTTTTGCCCGCGCCGCAGGTGGTGCTCCTGCCATTCCGCCTCCTTGGCCTGGATATGCGCGCTGTCGCGCAGCATGATTTCCAGTAGGTCGGCGGTGGCTTCGGTGCAATAGATGGGGCCGGTAAAACCGGTGGCCACCAGGCGCGGCAACATGCCGGAGTGGTCGATATGGGCATGGGTGATGAGCACGAAATCCAGTTCGGCCACTTCAAACTGGGGAAACTGCCGGTTTTTCAGGTCGGCGTCGCGTCCACCCTGGAACATCCCGCAATCGACCAGGAAATTGGCCGAAGCCGTATTGAGCAGGTAACACGAGCCGGTGACTTCGCCCGCGGCGCCATAAAAGCCGAGTTTCATAAGTTCATACAGGTTGTTTTTATGGATGACTATGAACGAAGGCGGGCCGGAAGGCAATGGTATGAGCGTGCTGGCAGCGGGAGCGGGTTTGGCGCCCGTTATTTGGGCTCTTCGGAAACTAGTGTGGGAACCTTGATGCGAGACTGATGCAGATCGAATCCGATTTGTGTGGAATGTCTCGGATTTCAGTGTGGGGACGGTCGGATATTTATGTTGGGCGTCGCAGCAATCTTCAGTATGCGGCCGCCAATTAGGCGGCCATTGCCGGCGCGTGGTGAAGCTCAATAAGATTTTTCACCGAAATTGGCTCAATGGCGTAAGCCGCACCACTAAGATCTGCAAATTCAACCAAAACCACATCACCACTCAGTTCATCGACAACAGTTCCTACCTGCCCTTTGGTTAGATGTACTTCCGGAACATCGTTAAGTGTTGCAACAACATCAAGCAATTTCATCGCATTCTCCAATCACATAGCATGTTACAAATTTGGCTGAGTCAGTGGTGCATAACCATCCGGTTCTAACTTTGGCGCACCGATCACCACGGATTATTTCCATATCAACGCGGTAAATCGATCCCCAGCCACTTTCATTTTGCAATATAGCTTCCTGCTTGCGGATGTCAGATAAGATTGTATCAGCTAACCGCTGCCGAAACCACGACCAATTTTGAACAACGCGCCATTGACCTTTTTGTCCAGGCAACCGAACAAGGCGCCACTGAAATAAGGGTGCGGGTCAACCGCGCCCATATGGACATTTGGTTTCGCATTAAAGGGGATATGGTAGAGATCCATCAGGATTCGCCTGACTATGGCCTCCGTCTATGCACTTCGATTTACTCATCCTTAACTGATCCGGAATCCATTGCCGGCAATCCGTTTAATACCAGAGACAGGCAATCCGCCTCTATTTCAACCGCATCGCATCTTGGGCACGACAGACTGGATGCAATCCGTATTGAAACGGCTCCGACAAAAGAAGGGTTTGTGATGAATGCCCGGCTTTTGCGTAAGGCCGAAGAGCATACGTCCTTGGAAACATTGGGATGGGAGTCTTACCATTTGGAGCAAATCGAGTATCTGAAATTGTTGCCTTCATCGATTATGTTCATGTCTGGGCCTACCGGGTCTGGCAAGACAACATCGTTGGCTACGATATGCACGTCCATCCTTCAAGAGTCGAATAATGAAATCAATCTGATCACGATTGAAGACCCTGCCGAAATCCCAATGCCGGACGCCGTTCAAACGGTGATCAAGAAGTACGCTGACGAATCCGTGCGTTTACGCGAGTATAACCAGGCAATTGTTGGCGCATTGCGTCTTGACGCGGATGTATTGATGATCGGTGAGGTGAGGGATATCCGGGACTCAATTCAGTCAATAGCCGTGTCTGGACTGAGCTACAACCCTGCAAAAAATATTAAACAAGGGTTTGCATTGACCAATCCCAAAGGTGATGCCTACTTTAAATTGCTGGCCGGTGGTGGAACGATTCACTTTGCCACCATGCTTGAGGGG
Source organism: uncultured Methylophilaceae bacterium (assembly GCA_964511385.1). Lineage (GTDB taxonomy): Bacteria > Pseudomonadota > Gammaproteobacteria > Burkholderiales > Methylophilaceae > CAILHX01. Next base: position 121,183 of record CAZEFE010000006.1, read on the forward strand.
AGCGAGTCACGCCGTGTGCGCTCTCTGGTTGAATCTGGTGTGGACGATAGCACCATTCTGGACAATGAGAGCAAGCTCAATGCGTTTTATAAGCGCAACATTGAGCCAGCGGTCAATGCATATAATGAACTAGGAAATCGTGGCGAAGCTATCAACCGTGCCGCATTATACGACCAGTTGATTAAGCAGGGTGTTGGGCATGCTGAGGCTTCGTTACAGGCAAGGGATTTGCTTGATTTTTCAATGGGAGGGTCATGGACTTCCATACGCTTCCTGACGCAGACAGTGCCTTTCATGAATGCGCGCATTCAGGGCCTATATAAACTTGGCAAAGCAGCCAAGAATGATCCAGCAAGATTCGGTGCCGTATTGGGTGCTACGGCGATGTTTTCAATCGCTCTGATGTTGGCATATTCAGATGATGACGACTGGAAAAAGCGCGAAGATTGGGATCGAGATAATTATTGGTGGTTCAAATTCGGAGGCACGGCATTCCGCATTCCAAAACCATTTGAAATCGGCGCAATTGCCAGCCTGGCAGAGCGTGGCGTTGAGTTGTATTCGTCCGATGAAATGACTGGAGACCGCTTTAGAAAGCGTCTGTACGCTTTACTTTCAGACAATCTATCAATGAATCCAGTACCGCAACTGGTAAAACCGATATTGGATGTATACGCCAATAAGGACAGTTTTACCGGTAGACCTATCGAAACAATGGGCATGGAAAGATTGCTGCCTGATTACAGGTTTAATCAGCATACCAGTATGGCAGCCCGTGGTATTTCGACGGCGGGAAATATGGTCACTGGTGAGCATTTTATGTCGCCGGTTCAGGTTGATCATCTGATTCAAGGGTATTTTGGTTGGCTTGGCACATTCGTTGTTGGAGCTGGAGATTATTTGGCTCGCCCAGCCACATCACAGCCATCAAACGCAACACCAGATTACCTGAAGATGGCTACTGGCGGGTTAGCAAGAAAGCTGCCTGAAACCCAAAGCAGATACGTCAGCCAGATGTATGACCAGGCAAAAGAGATTGAGCAAGCCTATGGAACATATCGTAGCCTCATCAAGCAAGGAAATCGAGACGATGCCAAGGAGTTTAGGGGTGACAATGTTGAAATGCTGCGCAAATATCACCAGGTTGAAAACCTTAAGGCAATGACGTCGAGAAACAACGAGCAAATCAGGTCAATTGAGCGAAACGCTTCTTTATCTTCTGATGAGAAGCGCGATAAGATCAATAAGGTAAGAGAGCGCCAGGAAACGATGGCAAAGAGATTCAGTGAATCCCGTCAGTAATTCCAGTTTCTATCGGATGCCCGCTTATGAAGGCCAACACATGCAGTACAACGGCTATAAAAACAAGCCAGTACAGTATCTTTTTTACCATGTGCTATTATAGCAGTAATGGAATCTGCACAAAATGTCCGGTGACATTAGTGAGCATTGAGCGCCAGATTCCAACTTGTTCGTACTATCTCACGCGCAACTGACATTTGATCCGTCAGGAGACGGCATTAAAAAGTGCAATTAGGGGCATGCAGCCGAAACTCGAACACAACGGATGGGATAGTAAACCCATGGCATGAAAAACTATGGCAGCCGGGAAATAGCGGCACCTATACGCATGCATACTACACGTCCGGCTTGGTGTTTGAAGTGGTGTGGCGACCGGAGAAATTCTAGATAATTCTGCCTACCACATAAGTATGCGGCCGTATGGGTGAATGCGCAGGCTGATGCGCTGGATTGGTTGCAGTTTTGAGGGCCGCTGCACATAACGTGTCTGCACGTCCAGAAGTGACGCGGGTTAACACATCAAAGCCTGAGATCAGCACAGGCCACCCATATTCAATTTAATCAAGTCTTGATGCCATATCGCTGGCTGTCGGATTGTAGTAAACCATAGCCTGTTTAGGATTCTTCCATCCAAACATTTTGCACAAATAGGCCAGGTCAAAACCGCGCTTTCCACCACTTAAAATCCATTCATTTGCAATTCTTGTTGCCGCTGTATGTCTGGAGTCGTGAAAAGTAAATCCACTAAGACCGGCTTTATTTCTTGCCTTTCTAAAAATGGTATCGCGCGTTTGTCCAGATACTAAAAACACTATTACATCGTCTACGCCACACATTTTATCAAGTAGTGTTTTAGCTCTTGTTGATAACGGTACATCCCGTTCAACACCATTTTTTGTTTCATTCAAATGCAAAAACGACTTATCCAAAAATACTCTTGACCATTCTAACGATGCAATTTCACCAGCACGCATTCCAGTTTCCAGCGCAAGCATAAACATTACCGCCACTTGCCGATTAAATGTATTGACTATCGCATCATCCGCATATCCTAATGCAGCAACAACCATTTCTATTTCATGATCGGTAATAACGCGATTACGCGCTTTATTGGCTTTTGGTTTCTTGGTCTTTTTGACTGGATTATCGCGGCAGTATCCCCACTCGATACACGCCTCGAATACAGACGACAACAACTGCATTTCACGAAGTACAGAGCCGCCTGTTACCATCTCCATACGATCATCACGTAGTTTGGATATATCGGCAGGAGTCACATTGCCAATGTCACAACTTGGCATGTATCTAAGCAGCATATTTAACCGTACACGTTCCCAGCGTTCTCCTTTATGCAGCGGTGAAACTTTATTTGCATACTGGTCGAAAGCCTCTTTAACGGTGCGCTTTATTATTTTACCGATTGACCTGTCTGCAATCTCTGTTTCACGTCGCTTACCCCACAAGATCGCATCGGATTTAGTGAAGTGTTCGCACTTAAATGAGCGTGACTCCCCATTAGCCAATTCCACGCGCCAGGAATTTCCACGCTTACGGATATACATGGCGTAAATTTGGCGGAAATTTGGCGATAATTGTTTTCACTTTTTGCGAAAAACAGTGATAAAAGTCCGGCAATATTAAAACCTAACCGCTTTAAATTGCTATTGTTTTTTGAAAATTAGAAAAAGTAAGATAGTTTTGTGGTGCGGCGGAGAGGACTCGAACCTCCACAGAGTTGCCCCCGACAGGACCTAAACCTGTTGTGTCTACCAATTTCACCACCGCCGCACGATGGAGGCGCTATTCTAACCGAGCACGCGCTTTGCTGGAATAGCGATTTCCGCCGCGGCGCCGCATTGACATTGCGTTCTGCCCGCAGCATGATGAAAAAAGCAAACATAACTGAAAGACGCCGGAGCAAACAGGCGTCTAAGGAAGCCCTGAACATGTGAGCGAGCGGGATGAAGTGCAAGGCGCACGGAGCGCAGGAACCGAGACAGTACCAGGAGTACGGCGAGGTTCCGAGCACCGCGCAACGCAGCAATTCGCCCGTGTAGCCAGTTGTTCAAGGTTTCCCTAATACACCCAAGGGAGCAGGACCATGCCACACACCGTACACGAAGAAGAGATCGCCATGCTGCGCGCAGAGTTGGAAATGCTGATGAAAGAGCGCCAGGCTTTGCTGCAGGTGACTGGTGCCGCCGCCGGCTTTATCGCCGAAATCAGCAGTTTTGATGTGCCCAAGGCCGCGATGGAAGCGGCGGAGCTGCTGGCCGAGCGCGTCAACGCGCTGCCGGAGGAGACCTTGCAGGATGCGTTATCTGCGGTTGAAGCGGAGATTGTTGGTTAAATAACGGCTTACCCCAGCAACTGGTCCAGTTGCTGGTTCACTTCGCGCTCGATTTTGCCTTTGAGCGGGCGCACCAGGAAAGACAAATCCACGCTGACTTCCACCAGGGTTTCGCTGATGCGGATGTAGCCTTTGGCGCCGGGACAGGTGAAATCCAGGCTGTCGCCGTGCCATTGGTACTTGGCGTTCAGTTCGTCTTCCAGTTGCCGGGCGATCCGTTCCGCCGTGCTGCGCGCGGTTTCCCGCCCCAAGCTGTGGACCCTGCTGATATGTATGGTGGCCATGCGCCTATTATGGGCAGGGACAGGGTTTGCCCGCAACCCCGCCTGCGAGGTACTATCGCCGCATTGCAAAAATGACAGAATGGAGAAACCTGCAACAGCAGGCCGGCGTGGATGCGGTCCCCGGCGATGTTGCACAAGTTTCAGAAAGTTACCCGGAGAGTGAGAGCCTTTTTCTTATTGCTGGCGCTGGTGCTGGCCGGATGCGCCACGCAGACGTACACACCCAAGCCCATTGCGCCTGAGCAGGTGTCGCAGCAGTTCCTGGCGCGTACCGCCGCCGATGCCGGCCTGGCGGATGCGACGGCGTGGGATCTGGCGGTACTGACGCAGGCGGCGGTCAGGCTGCACCCGGACATGCAGACGGCAAAGGCCCGGTGGCAAGCGGCGCGTGCCGCCGAAACCACCGCCGGGCAAAAGGCCAACCCCAGCATTTCCGCCGGGGGCGAGCACCACGGCAAGGCGGATGGCGTCTCCCCCTGGACATTCAGCCTGGCGTTGGGCATCCCCATCGAAACCGGCGGCAAGCGCGCTACGCGCATGGAACAGGCGGCCGCTGTCAGCGAATCGGCGCGCCTGGACATTGCCAAAACCGCCTGGCAGGTCAGAAGCCGACTGCGCAACAGCTTGCTGGACGGGTATGCGATACAGCGCCGGATAGCCCGGCTACAGGACGAACAGCAGGTGCTGGCGGAAATTGCGGCGCAACTGGAAGCCCGCTTCAATGCCGGTCTGGCCAGCAGCATCGAGTTGTCGAATGCCAGGCTGCAGCTGCGCCGGGCACAGACGGCGCTGGATAACGAAACGGTGCGCTTGCGTGAAGCCGTCGCTGCCCTGGCGGCGGCGATCGGTTTGCCGGAAAGCGCGGTGGAACCGGGGCGGGTATCCTATGCCGCGTTTGAAAAAACGCCGGGCAATCTGCCGGCAAAAGAAGTGCAGCGCGCAGCGCTGCTGAACCGGCTGGACGTGCGCCAGGCGCTGGCGGCTTATGCCGCCGCTGAGGCCAGGCTCAAACTGGAAATCGCCAGGCAGATTCCCGATTTCAACCTGGGGCCAAGCTACGGCTGGGACCAAGGCGATAACCGCTGGGGGTTGGGGGTGTCTTTGCTGTTGGCGCTGGCGAACAAGAACGAAGGCGCAATCGCCGAGGCCGAGGCGCAGCGTGCACTGGAGGCGCGCAAGTTCGAAGCGCTGCAGGCGGCTGTAATCGGCGAACAGGAGCAGGCGCTGGCGGTGCTGACCACGGCCATGGCCGAAGCCGGGCGGGCGCAGGCGCTGGTCAAGGCCGAGCAGGCACGGCTGGCGCAATCCCGGCGCCAGTTCGACCTGGGGCAGATCGACCGGCTGGAACTTAATTTTGCCCGGTTGCAACTGGTCACTGCCGAAAACGTGGCGAGCGAGGCGCAGATTCGGGTGCAGCAGTGGCTGGGCCGGCTGGAAGACGCCGTGCAGCAGCCCCTGGATGGTTCCGTCAGGTTGGATGCCGAAGACTTGCAGGAGGAAAAATGAACAAAAAAACCTGGATCATCATCGCGCTGCAAGCCCTCATCATTGTGGTGCTGTTCTGGCTGCTGGTGTTTTACGGCAAGGATGAATACGAAGAACTGGTCGGCGAGGGCGAAGAGCAAATCAAAACGGCCTCGCACGTAGTCACCGGCAAGGATGGTGGCCAGGGAGCAGCCACCATCGCGCTGACGCCGGCCTCGCAGCGGCAAAGCGGCATCCTCACTACCAGGCTGCAAGCGACAACACACCAGGCGGCGCTGTCGTCCTTTGGCGTGGTGGTCGGCATTGAATCCCTGGTGGAACTGCGCACGCGCTACCTGGCGGCGCTGGCGGATGCCAATGTGGTGCGCGCGGCCATGGCCAATTCCCAGCAGGATTACCAGCGCCTGCAACTGCTCAACCAGGATAACCGCAACGTGTCCGACCGCGCGGTGCAGGCGGCGGAAGCGGTGTGGAAGGGCGACCAGGCCAGGCTGGCGGCGGCGGAGACGCAAGCGCGCGGCATCCGCGACAACATGCGCCAGCAGTGGGGCGAAACATTGGCGGCCTGGGCGGCGCAACCGGTGCCCGGCGAGGCGTTCCAGCGCTTGCTGCAATACCGGGATGTGCTGCTGAAGGTCACGCTGCCTTACGATGCCGCCCCGGACCCGCACGCGGTGCTGCTGGTGGCGCCGATTGGCGCGCAGGGGCAGGCTGACAAGGCGCAATGGGTGGCTGATTCGCCACAAACCGATAACACGGTGCAAGGCAAAACCTTTTTCTACCGCGCGCCTGCCGATCATTTGCGCACCGGCATGCGGGTGACGGCACGCCTGAATGCATCCGGCCGCGCCAGCACCACCGGGGTGGTCGTGCCGCACGAGGCGGTGGTGTGGTATTCCAACAAGGCCTGGGCGTACCAGAAAACCGGCGCCGACAAGTTCGTGCGCCGCGCCGTCAATACCGATGTCGAAGTGAACAGCGCAACCGTCAACGGCTGGTTCAATGCCGCCGGTTTCAAGGCCGGGGACGAGGTGGTGACCAGCGGCGCGCAATTGCTGCTGTCGGAAGAATTGAAATCCGAAATCGTCAACGAGAACGAAGACTGAGGCCGCACCTACGATGATGTCCGCCCTGGTTCGTTTCGCCATCCGCTTTCACGGCGTGATTGTCGGGCTGGCATGCCTGGTGGTGGTGTACGGCCTGTACGGCCTGACACGCACCAACCTGGACGTATTCCCGGAGTTTGCGCCGACGCAGGTGGTGATCCAGACCGAGTCGCCCGGCCTGTCGGCGGACTTGGTGGAAATGCTGGTCACCCAGCCGATCGAAAGCACCCTGTCAGGCACGGTGGGGATGACGTCCATGCGTTCGCAGTCCATCCCCGGGCTGTCGGTCATCACCATGATCTTCGACGAGAGCACCAATATCTACCGCAACCGGCAAGTGGTGGCGGAGCGGCTGTCCACGCTGTCCGCGCAGTTGCCCAGGAATATCGTGCCCAATATCACGCCGCTGGCATCCAGCGCCAGTTCGATCATCGGCATGGGGGTGACGTCGGACAAGCGCTCGCTGATGGAATTGCGCACGCTGGTGGACTGGACGATCAAACCCCACCTGATGGCGGTGCCCGGTGTGGCCGACGTCAACGTGCTGGGCGGCGATGTGCGCCAGTTCCAGATCCAGGTCGAGCCGGCAAAGCTGATCCGCTACAACCTGTCGGTGCAGGAAGTGCTGGCGGCGGCAGCCCGGGTCACCGGCGTGCGCGGCGCGGGTTATATCGAGAACAACAACCAGCGCATCCTGATCAACACCGAAGGCCAGGCGCAAAATGTGATGCAACTGGCGCAGATGCCGATACTGCACCGCGACGGGCAAACCGTGCGCCTGGGCGACCTGGGACAGGTGGTGGAGGGGGCGGCGCCTACCATCAGCGCGGCGGCGATTGACGGCAAGCAAGGGGTGTATTTTTCCGTGCAGGGGCAACTGGGGGCCAATACCAAGGCGGTTACCGAGGCGGTGGAAAAAGCCATGCACGAACTGGAACCGGAACTGGAACAGGAAGGGGTCAAGCTGCATGCGCGCCTGTTCCGCCCGGCCAACTTCATCGAAACCGCCATCGACGGCGTCAAGACCGATATCCTGATCGGCTCGGTGCTGGTGATTGCGGTGCTGTTCCTGTTCCTGTTCAACGTGCGCACCGCGTTTATTTCGGCGACGGCGATCCCGCTGTCGCTGCTGATGGCGACGATCGTGCTGGGGTATTTCGGCATCGGCCTCAACATCATGGTGCTGGGCGGCCTGGCAATTGCGCTGGGCGAGGTGGTGGACGACGCCATCATCGACACCGAAAACATCTTCCGGCGCTTGCGGGAGAACCGGCTGCTGGAGCAACCGCGGCCTACCTACCAGGTGGTGTTCGACGCCTCGATGGAAGTGCGCAGCTCGGTGGTGTACGCCACCATCATCGTGATCCTGGTGTTCCTGCCGCTGCTCACGCTGTCCGGCGTGGCTGGCAAGCTGTTTGCCCCGCTGGGTTATGCGTATATCTGCGCCATTGGCGCATCGCTGCTGGTGGCGCTGACGCTGACGCCAGCCCTGTGTTATCTGTTCTTCTCCAAGGGCAAGCTGGAAAGCGGCGACCCGCCGCTGATCGCCTGGATGAAAACCGGCTACGAGAAGCTGCTGCGCCGTATCGAGCGGCATTACAAGGCGGTCATCAGCCTGGTGGCGGTGGGGATCGCCCTGGGGCTGGGGATATTGCCGCTGTTCAAGAGCCAGTTCATCCCCGACCTGCACGAAGGGCACTACATCCTGCACATGACGGCGGTGCCGGGCACCTCGGTACATGAGTCGCTGCGTATCGGCAACAAGGTCACGGAGATCATCGGTAAGATCGACGGTGTGAAATCCGTCGCGCAGTGGGTGGGGCGCGCGCCGAACGCGGCGGACACGTTTGGTACGCATTACAGCGAAATCGAAATCGAACTGGGCAACCTGTCCGGCCCGGAACAGCGCCGGGTGCTGAAGGAAATCCGCGAAGCGATGGCGGGTGATGACGAGGACAACCCCGAGGACAACCCCGAGGTGGCGCCATTGCCCGGCGTCAATTTCGCCATCAATACCTTCCTCACCGAGCGCATCGAGGAAACCATCTCCGGTTATACCGCAGCCATGGTCATCAACATCCACGGCCATGACCTGGATGAACTGGATCGCGATGCGCGGTCGGTGGCCAGGGTGTTGTCCAGCATTCCCGGCGCCGCCGACGTGCAGATGCAGTCGCCGCCCGGCACGCCGCAGCTCACCATCCGCCTGCGCCCCGAGCGGCTGGCGCAGTGGGGCTTGCAGTCGCTGGATGTGCTGGAAAACATCCAGGCGGCATATGAAGGTGTGCAGGCGGCGCAGGTGTACCAGGGCAACCGGGTGATCAGCGTGAACGTGATGTTCACGCGCGACGTGCGCGACGACCTGCGGGAAATCGGCGACCTGCCGCTAAAAAACCCGGACGGGAAAATCGTCCGGCTGAAGCAGGTTGCCGACATCACCCAGGAAACCGGGCGCTCGAAAATCCTGCATGCCGGGGCGAAGCGGATCCAGACGGTGACCTGCAATGTGCACAACCGCGACATCGGCAGTTTTTCCGCCGAACTGAAAAAACGCATCCGCGACGACGTGCGCTTTGCCCCCGGCAACTTCGCCACGTTCACCGGTGAGGCGGAAGCCAACGCCAAATCGCGCGAAGACCTGGTCGTGCATTCCCTGCTGGCCGGCGTCGGTATTTTCCTGATGCTGTATATCGCCTTTGGCCGCTTGCGCAATTTGCTGTTGACGTTTGCCAACCTGCCGTTTGCGCTGATCGGCGGCGTGCTGGCCGCGATGTTCACCGGCGGCTGGATTTCGCTGGGCTCGCTGGTTGGTTTTGTGACACTGTTCGGCATCACCTTGCGTAACTCCATCATGATGGTGTCGCACTACCAGCACCTGGTGGATGAGGAAGACTGCGTTTGGGGGCTGGAAACCGCCATGCGCGGCGCCGCCGAGCGCCTGCCGTCGATCCTGATGACGGCGCTGGTCACCGCGATCGGCCTGTTGCCGCTGGCAGCCGGCAGCGGCCAGCCGGGCCGCGAAATCGAAGGCCCGATGGCCACCATCATCGTTGGCGGCCTGGTGACTTCCACTATTTTGAATCTGCTGATTCTGCCCACCATCATGCTGCACTTCGGGCGATTTGAGAAAAAGGATTATTAAGCATGGCCGACATCCAGCACATCAACCGGCAATTCGGCATTCCCGGCGTGTTAAGTTTTGTCGAAGGCGCCGGTGGCCTGCCGGTGGCGCGCGTGGAAAATGGCTTCGCCGAAGCCGAGATTGCCCTGCAGGGCGCGCATTTGCTAACCTGGCAGCCCAAGGGCGAAGCGCCGGTGATCTGGCTCAGCCCGCAGGCCAGATTTGCTGTCGGAAAATCGGTACGCGGCGGGGTGCCGGTGTGCTGGCCGTGGTTCGGCGTGCATGCCAGCGAGGCAAGTTATCCCGCGCACGGTTTCGCGCGCACGCAAATGTGGAGCGTTATCGCCAGTGCAGCGCTGGCAGATGGCGCCACCCGCATCGAATTTGAATTGCAGCCCAGCGACACCGCCCGCGCGCAATGGGCGCATCCGTGCCAACTGCGGCTGCTGGTTACCGTTGGCAAAACGCTGGTGATGGAACTGCAAACCGAAAACACCGGCAGCGAGCCTTTTGTCATTGGCGAAGCCCTGCACACCTATTTTGCCATCGGCGACATCAACCAAGTCAGGGTCACCGGCCTGGACGATTGCGATTACCTGGACAAGGTGGAAGATTTCAAGCGTTTTCACCAGGTTGGCGAAATTACGGTCAGCGCCGAGATTGACCGCGTTTATCTTGATACCACCTCGGATTGCGTGATCCACGACGCCAAGCTGGGCCGCCGCATCCACATCGCCAAAACCGGCAGCGCAACCACGGTGGTGTGGAATCCGTGGGCGGTTAAATCTGATGAAATGGGCGACATGGGCGACCAGGGCTACAAGCACATGATCTGCGTGGAGAGCGCAAATTCAGCAAAGAATGTGGTAACAGTGGCGGCGGGGGAGGTGCATGCGCTGAAGGTGATTTATTCGGTGGAGCGAGGATAATTGTGATGTCTAAATTATGTTAGGGGTATTGGTGAAGCGCATCAGCTATTGGGTTCTCGGGTTGGGGCTGTTAATACTCATTCTTGCGCCAGCACTTTATTGGCATACCAAGGCCTCTGCTATCGAAATTTTGAATCGTTATGGATCAAGCAACTATGCGTGGATGGTTACGGACGGTGCCAAGCTAGATGCAATCTATATGGCCTTGCTCGGTGGGCTCATCATGGTCGCTGGAGGTCTTATGCTTAATCGAAAACGTTCTGGTTGGTGGTTATTGCTAGTTCTACTAATAGGCGAGTTGATTGGCGAACTGTTCCACCTGTTCTTTCAGGAGACTAGCCGCTTAGATTTCATAAGCGGCGTTTTAACCCTGATTGTATTATCAGTTGTTTTGGTGAAGATGTTACGCCTTATTAAAAAACCATATTTTGGATCTTGGTGGACTGGAGGCTAGCCCTTGGAAATCATGCTGCGCGACAGCGCGCATATCCAGAACCCACCCATCAAGCGGGACGCGCTAAAGCGCGCCCCTTATGTCCAACGTTAGACCTAATATCGGGAGAGATTTGTGTCATTCGCAAAATTTGACTTAGCCCCTCAAGGATGGGAGCTTGGAAAGAGCGTACTAGCTCTTTCAGCGCTAGGTATTTTTGCCAAACTTTTAGGAATTGACCTCAGTCAGTTTCAGCAGGCGTAGGTTGGGCTGAAGCATGAAGCCCAACGCTTGAAGTGTTGCAATGTTGGGCTGTGCTCGGCCTAACCTACAATAATGGATGGATGGTGCATGGCATGTTAAAATGTACTGAATTTTGTACATTTTAATGAAACGCTGAACAGGAGAGCCACGATGAGCATTGCTGCCAGGGACGTGATACCCCTCAGCCAGGCGCGCGCCAATTTGTCCGAGTTGCTGGACGAGGTGAGGGCGGGGGCGGAGAAGATTATTACCAAAAACGGCGAGAGTTATGTTGCCATCATAGATGCGCAAAAGCTGGATCATTACCACGCGCTGGAACGGGAGCAGATTCACCTGTTGTTGCTCGACGAGATTGAAAAAGGGCTGGAAGATGTAGCCGCGGGGCGCACGGAAAATGCGCATCAGGCGGTTGCCCGCATCAGGAAGCAGCGGGTGGCTTGAGCCATGGCGGAAGTCAGGTTTACCGCCAATTTCAACGCAAACCTAGCCGACATCCAGACGTTTTTGCAGGCGCACGAGGCGGCGAATAGTTTTGACCGTTTACTAGATGCGCTTGAAGAAACCGTGATTCCCAATCTGGAGCAATTTCCGCTGATGGGGCGTTTATATGCGTTGAATAAGGCTTCGGTGGAAGGGGTGCGGCGCATAGACCGTATTTCAGCACGGTTTGGCGCGGTTGAAGTGCGCGAATATCTGACGGCGGATTATCTGCTGTTGTACACAGTGAGGCAGGAGGTGGTTTACCTGCTGTGTGTGCGCCATCACCGGCAATTGGCGTTTGATTTTGGCGGCTTGTAACCGGTGCGTATGCCGTACCAACGAACATCAAATTTGAAAGGTTGTTTTTGAACGTTTTTTACGAAGAGGAAGGCAGCTTCAAGGCTGCTTCCGTCATGGCCGAAAATCCCGGCTCGCTGCAAGTCGAGTCGCTGTCCGGCAAGCGCTCCAAGATCAAATCGACCAATGTGCTGCTGAAGTTCGACGGCAGCCTGTCCGGCTTCATGGAGCAAGCCCAGGCGGAATCCGAAAACCTTGAATCCGATTTCCTGTGGCAATGCTGCGGGCAGGAGGAGTTCGGTTTCGAGGAGCTGGCGGCCGAGTATTACGGCGCCAAGCCCACCCCCGTCCAGGCCGCCGCCACGGCCATTGCCCTGCATGCCGCGCCGATGTATTTCTACCGCAAGGGCAAGGGCCGCTACAAGGCGGCACCGGAAGAAAACCTCAAGGCCGCACTCGCCTCCGCCGAGAAAAAGCGCCTGCAAGCGGAGAAGGTGGCCGAATATGTGGCACAGCTCACCGCGTTCAAACTGCCGGCGGAGTTCAACGGCAAACTGGACATGCTGCTGTACGAGCCGGACAAGAACACGCTGGAATGGAAGGCGCTGGACGAGGCATCCGCCACCACGCACCTGAGCCACCTCAAACTGCTGGATAGCTGCGGCGCGCTGGCTTCGGCGCACGATTACCACTTCGGCGCATTCCTGCGCGAATATTTTCCCGCCGGGGTGGATTTCCCCAGCCATGCGCCGGTCACCATCCCGCAACTGGAGCAGGCCGATGCCGAAGCGTTCAGCATTGACGACAGCACCACCACCGAGATCGACGATGCGTTTTCGGTATTGAAGTTGGGCAACGGCAATACCCGCGTCGGCATCCATATCGCCGCGCCCGCGCTGGGCATTGCGCCGGGGTCGGAACTGGAAGCGCTGGCATTGAAGCGGCTATCCACGGTGTACATGCCGGGCAACAAGATCACCATGCTGCCGGAGGCCGCCGTGGCGCCGTACAGCCTGAACGCCGGCGAATGGCGCCCGGCGTTGTCGCTGTACCTGGAAATCGCGCCTGACCTGAGCATCGTCGGCAACCACAGCCGGATCGAAGCGGTGAACATTGCCGACAACCTGCGCCACGACACGCTGGAGCCGGTATTCAACGAAGACACCATCGCGCTGCCTGGCCAGCATCCGTACTGGGAGCGCCTGCTGCTGCTGTACAACCTGGCGGAATCGCTGGAAAAAGCGCGCGGCAAGCACGACCCCAACCGCGCGCCGCAGATGGATTACAACTTCTACGTGACCGACGGCAAGATCAGCATTACCGAACGCAAACGCGGCTCGCCGATGGACAAACTGGTGGCGGAACTGATGATTTACGCCAACGCGCATTGGGGCGGCCTGCTGGCGGAACAGAACATCCCCGGCATCTACCGCGCGCAGATGGGCGGCAAGGTATACATGACGGCGCAGGCCGAGCCGCACCAGGGACTGGGCGTGGCGCAGTACGCTTGGAATACCTCGCCGCTGCGGCGCGCGGTGGACCTGGTCAACCAGCGCCAGATGCTGGCCTTGCTGCAAGGCACGGCGCCGGTTCACGACAAGGATGGGCTCACCACCATCATGCGCGAGTTCGACCTGGCATATAACGCCTATGGCGATTTTCAGCAGCGCATGGAGCGCTACTGGTGCCTGCAATGGCTGATCCAGGAACAGGTGCAGGAAATCGGTGCCACCGTGCTGCGCGAGAACCTGGTGCGCCTGGACGGCATGCCTTATGTCACCAAGGTGCCCAGCCTGCCGGAACTGGGGGTAGGGGAGCGGGTGAAACTGAAGGTCGAGCGCATCGACCCGCTGCTGATGGAACTGGGCTGCAAGTTTATTGGCGCTCAGGCGAGCCCGGACTAAGCAGCCCCGGCCATAGCTCCGCCCAGCAACAGCCGTGGTCGGCGCCTGGCACCACCCGGATGGTTGGGCGTTGCCGCGCGGGAAAGCGTGCGGCAAACGATTCGGCCACTTCCACGCTGACATTTTTATCCTTGCCGCCGACCAGATGCAGTTGGGGAATGGCTTGCAGGGCTTCCCACGCATCCGCCGGGTTGAGTGAGCCATGCAGTGCCGACAGGTGATGCAAGGCGGTCCAGGCTTTGGTGTCCAGGTTGCCCGCCACCGTCACCAGCCGCACCACGTCCTGCCGGCGTGCCGCCACCAGCGCAGCGACTGCGCCGCCGCCGGAAAACCCAACCAGTACCAGTTTGCTCGCCCCGGCGCGTTGTTTGAGCGCATCGATGGCCTGGCTGCTGGCGGTGATGACTTCCGGCGCAAAGCGCTGGTTGGTCCAGTAAGCTTGTTTGCAGCTGCGCCAGTCGGCTTGCGCCGTAAACTGGCAAGGCCGCGCCAGATAGGCGGCAGCACCCGGATCGCGCAGAGCCAGTTCCAGCGCGACCGGCTTGCGCGGGGTAGGGTCGTCGGCGGCGATGGAACTGGTGAGCCAGGCTTGACCGTCACCTTCGATGTAAACCGTCATGGTATCGCTTTGAGCCGTTTCGGCAGGCGTGTACGCCGTCAGCACAAATTCCCCGGCGGGTAGCCGTAGCGGTTGCCAGCCTCGCGTGGCGGCAAGCGTGTTGGCATGGTCGTAGCGCTGTTCTGGTGGCGGGACGCTGACGCAGGCGGTGAGCATCAGGCTGGCGAGAACCATGAAGAATTTCATTTTTCCAACGCCTCCAGCAGCGGCGTTAAAAACGCTTCATACAAGCGCCATTTTTCCACCGACGATTTGTAGATCGGCTGGCGTACCTGGGTGACGCTGGCGGTGCGGATGGCGCGCTTGGTGTTATGGAAATCCAGGCAGGCGTCATTCCATTCCAGCCCGCAGTATTCGATCAGCCGTCGCGCCTGTTTTTCCTGGTCGGCCACGATGTCCTCGTATTGCACGTCGAGGAAGGCGCCCTTCGGCAGCACCGCGCGCCAGTGATCCATCAGCCTGGCGTAGTTGGCATAGTGCCGGCCCAGTTCGGCCAGGTCGTAGGTTGGGTATTGATGGCGGTGGAACAACCGGGTAAAGCACGACAGGCAAGTATCCACCGGGTTGCGGTTGACGTGGATGATTTTGGCGTTGGGCAGCATGACATGGATCAGCCCCACCGCATAAAAATTCGCGGGCATCTTGTCGGTGATGTGCCTGGCATCGGGTGCGCGTTGTTGCAGCCGGGTGACGTATTCATCCGCCAGCAAGCGCAGCCGCTCCTTGTCCATCGTCGCCAGGTTATGCGGGAAGCCGGCTTGGGTGCCGTCGAAGTCGCGTTGCAGGATATCCATCAAATCAGGCAGTTCGCCAGCGCCAAACACGTCGGGATGGCTGGCGATAATCTGCTCGGTCAGGGTGGTGCCGGAGCGCGGCATGCCCAGCACGAAAATGGGGGCGGGCGAGGGGTTGCCGTTACCGCGAAGGCGGTCTATGGCCGGTTTGTCCATCAGTTGCATTAATGCGGCAAACTGCTGCTCGTCCTGCGTCGGGTCGTATTCAAAAGTGGTCCGTTTCAGGCGGCAGCCTTCCAGGAAATGCGGGAAGGCCTGCGCGTAATCGCCGGTGTCCTCGAATGCTTTGCCCAGTGCAAAATGCAGCGAAATGGCTTTTTTGCAGGGCAGGGTGTCGGCCTCTTTTGCCACTTCGCGCAGTGCCGCAAAATTGTCGTCATCGGCCTTCACTTTTTTCACCTGGGTCAGGTGGAAGCGCGCGGCCAGGTTATCCGGCTTGATCTGCAAGACCTGGCGGAACAGGCTTTCCGCCTGCGTCATGTCGCCATTTTCCATGCACAGGTTGCCCAGCCCCAGCAGCGCATCGTTGTGCTCCGGGTCTATTGCCAGCGCGTGTCGATAACTGGCCTCGGCCTCCGCGCCGCGCCCCATTTCGGTGTACAACGTACCCAGCAGGCTGAAACTCTCAGGCTTGTGCGGAGCCAGTTCAATCGCGCGCCGACAGTGTTCCTCGGCTTTCGGCAGGTTGTCCTGTTCCTGCATCACCCGCGCCAGGCCAAGGTAGGCTTCGGCATGGTCCGGCCTGAACTGCAACGTTTTGCGCAACCACAACAAGGCGTTGTCGTACTGTTCCAGGCTGTTGTACACCAGCCCCAGGTTGCACATCGCCTCGGCGTAATCGGGATTGATCTGCAAGGCGCGTTGCAGCGGCTCCAGCGCTTCGGCATAGCGCTCTTCCTCCAGCAGCACCGCGCCCAGGTTGTTGAGCGGCTCGAGATAGTGCGGGTTGGCGGCAATCGCTTTGCGATACCAGTCCATTGCCGTATCCAGTTGCGTGCGCGCCCGGTAGATGCTGCCCAGGTTGTTGAGCGAGGGCGAGAACTGCGGTACCAATTGCAAGGCACGCAGGTGGCAGGCCTCGGCCTGGTCGTAATCCTCGCGGTCAAAATAGGCGATGCCGAGATTGCCGTGCGTCGAGGCCATGCCTGGGTCGAGGGCTACCGCCTGTTCGCCGTGGGTGATGGCCTCGTCCAGTTGTTTTTGCTGGCGTAGCATTTCGCCCAGGTTGGCGTGGAATAACGCGACATGGGTATTGTGCTGGATGGCCTGCTGGATCAACTCCATGGCCAGCGCAGGTTGCCCGGCCTGGTATGCGACCACCCCCAGCAGGTGCAGCGCAAACGCGTTATTAGGCTGTACTTGCAGGATTTGCCGCAGCAACTGTTCCGCTTGCGGCAAGTTGCCTTGCGCCTGGTGTCGGCTCGCCAGTTCCAGCGCCTGTTCCAGGGTCATGCCGGGTGCAACCTGATGAGGTTCGATGCGCGGTGCCGGAGGTTTGTCCGGCATGGCCTGCAGGGCGTTCCCGACCGCGTCGACCACGCTGGCCCAGTCGCCCGGGGCCGGCTGGTTGAAAATGCGCAGGGACGGGTACCACACGCTTTCCTCGCGGCGGCGCAACCAGCGCCATTCGCCGTCGAAGCGGTTCATCAGCCATGCCGGCTTGTTCAGCGCACCCGCCAGGTGCACCATCGCTGAATCAATGGAAATCACGCAATCCAGCGCGGAAACCAGCGCCGCAGTTTCGGCAAAGTCCGTCAGTTCGGCAGTCCAGTCCAGCCAGCGCCCATTGGGTGGCGGCGTGCTGCTGCCCTGGTCCCATTTCTGCAGGCTGACCCAGGTAAAACGTGCTTCCGCAAACAGGGGTTGCAACTGCTCCAGTGTCATGCTGCGGCGGGCATCGTACACATGTGCCTTGCGCCCGGCCCAGGCCAGACCGATGGTGATACTGCCCGGCGCGGCCAGATCCAGTCGTTGCCGCCAATGGGCACTGGCGGCTTCGGGTACTTTCAAATAAGGCGTTTGATTGGGCACGTTGTCCGGGCGCGTGCCAAACGCGCGTGGCAACGACATCAGGGGGCATTGCCAATCCCAGCCTGCGCCATCGGCAGGCAGGCTGTCCAGCAGTGTCACTGTGCTTCCCAGCGACCATGCCAGCAGCCGGCGTACCGGCGCAGAGCAGACCAGGCCGACGCGGGCGAAGCGTGCCGCTGCCAGCGGCAGGTAGCGGGCAAACTGGAACAGGTCGCCGAAGCCCTGCTCGCTGACGACCAGCAGGCTGGCGGCCTGGGTATCGGTTTCGCCCGACCATAGCGGTAACGGGCAGGGGAGCGGTTGGTAGGTTCCGGCATTCGCCTCCGCCGAGCCGCTCCAGCGCGCCTCGTAATTTTCCCAGCCGGCGGCCCAGTCGCCCAGTTTGAGTTGCACCATGCCCAGGTTTAGCCGCGCCATGTCGTAGTCCGGCGCCAGTGCCAGGGCTTGTTCATAACAGTCGCGCGCTTCTTCCAGTTGATCCAGGTCCTGCAGGGCATACCCCAGGCTGTTGAGCGCAATTGCAAAATCCGGTTTCAGTGCCAGCGCCTCCCGGTAGTGCGCGATGGCGGCTTCGGTCTGGCCTTGGCGGTACAGGCGCACGCCGTGCTGGTGTTTTTGCTCTGCGGGCAGCAAGGGTGCGACCGGGGATGGTTTTATCGCCGTGATGGGCAGGTCATAGCGCGTGTGCCGCACCAGTTCCAGCAGTGGCTGCAAATGTTTCTCGAAGCGCTGCCATTTTGCTACCGAGGTCTTGTAAATCGGCTTGCGCACCTGCGCCACGCTGGCGGTTTTGACGTGGCGTTTGTTCTTGTGGAATGCCAGGCAGTTGTCATCCCAGGGCAAGCCCAGAAAATCCAGGATGCGCCGCGCCTGGCCTTCCGTGTCAGCCACCATGTCTTCGTAGCGCAGGTCGAGGATTTTTCCTTCCGGCAGCACTGCGTGCCAATGCCGCATCAATTCGATGTAGCGGACGTAGTAGCGCCCCAGCGTGCCCAGGTCGTAGGCAAACTCCATGGTGTCGTTGAACAGCCGCGAATAACACGAAAAGCACGAATCCATCGGGTCGCGCATGGCGTGGATGATTCTGGCATTGGGTAGCGCCAGGTGGATGAGCCCCAGATAAAAAAAGTTGGCGGGCATCTTGTCGGTGATGCGCCGGGCATCGGGTGCCAGTTTCCACACCCGTTCGATGTATTCCGCGCCCATCCGGGCAAAATCCTCCGGGGCAAGAGTGGTGACGATATCGGGAAACCGCTGTTCGCCGTTGCCCGCGTGTTTCACCACGTCATGCAAATCCATCAGTTCACCCGCGCCGTGTACGTCGGGGTGGCTGGAAAGAATCTGCTCCAGCAAGGTGGTGCCGGAACGCGGCATGCCAACAATGAAAATGGGCGCGCGTTCAGTATCTTCGCCTGCCAACGGCGAGCGTGGAAAACGATCGAAAAACTCCTGGCTGAACACCGCTTTGACCTGCTGCACCAGGGCATCTGCCTGTGCTTCGTCACAAGGCGTTATTTCATGCTGCAAGCGGTTGCCTTGCTCATATGCGGCAAAAGCCTCGTCAAACCGGCCCACGTCCTCGCGCGCCTTGCCCAGCGCAAACCAGTAGCGAATCCGCGCTTTTATAGGCATGGATGCGGCTTGCGGCAGATTGCGTTCCAGCAGCAACAGGTGCGGGTCGGTCTCGGTGTAGGTCTTGAGCGAGCACAGGTTGTAATGCGGCTCGATGAAATCCGGCGCGGCCTCGATGGCGGCCTCAAAGCAGCGGCAGGCATCCTCCAGCCGCCCTTGTTCGCTGTAAAGCGCCCCCAGGTTGTTTTGCGCCTCGCTGTGAGCGGGGTTGATCGCCACCGCTTTGGCATAAGCGGCCTCCGCCTCTTCCAGGTTGCCCTGTTTTTCCAGTGCGGCGCCCAGGTTGTTCCACGACAAGCCGTGGTTTGGGTTCAGCTCCAGGGCGCGGCGATACGCACGGATCGATGCCTCCCACGCGCATGAATCGGTGAGCGCCAGCCCCAGGTTGTAATGCGCATCCAGATCGTCCGGCATCAGCGCGCTGGCGCGCTTCCCGCAGGCCACGGCCTCATCCAGCCGCCCCAGACGGCGGCACATTTCGCCCATGTTGCGGTGATAAACCCCCACGTTCGGGTTAAGCGTAATCGCCTGTTGCAGCAGTTCCACCGCCAGCGGCAGTTTGCCCACCTCGTACGCAATCAGCCCCAGCGTGTGGTACGCCGGGTGAAACCTGGGTTCGGCCGCCAGCAACTGGCGTAATAGCTGCTCCGCCTGCGGCAGCCGCCCGGCAGCTTTATGGCTCTCGGCCAGGATGTGGGTTTCGACGGGGGAGAGGGGTTGCGGTTCCGAGGTCAGCATGACGGGCCTGGTTAGTCTGAATGCCTTGAATCATACCATTTGATTTCCTGCTGCCAGCGCCGCCCCTGCTGTGTTGCATTCATGCAACACTCGCACAGAAAATAGAGTAAACCATCTGTTTAATAATGTAATTAGCAGGCATAATCGCGCAAAGTTTTAATAAAAATTGCCGCCATACCGGCTGCCAACTAAAAAAGGGTTCAAAAATGACCAGGATCGCTCGCCAGCCGTTGACAACCACCGCACCTGCCCGCTTTAACAAAACCATCATCGCCCAGGCCGTGGCGCTCAGCCTGGCCGCCTTGTCAACAGCGGCCTATGCGGCGGATGTGTGTACAACAGCCAGTACCACCATTTCCGCCACCCAGGGCATGGGGGATAACTGTAATTTGGTAACGGGAGAAAGTCTGACCGTCAATACCGGGGTAAACGCATTTACCGGCGTGATTGCAGGCGTTGAAATATCTGGTGCTGCCGTGGCAGGCAGCATCACCAACAACGGCACCATTTCTGGTAACAGCACCGGCATTCGCATACATAGCGGCTCCAGCGTTGCCAGCATCACCAACAACGGCACCATTTCCGGAGGCTCGTACGGCTTGATAGTTGAAGGCGGAACGGTTTCAGGCAACATCACCAACAGCGGCACCATTTCTGGTAACAGCTACGGCATTTACATAAGAAGCAGCTCCAGCGTGACTGGCGGCATCACCAACAGCGGCACCATTTCTGGTAACAGCCGCGGCATTTACATAAATAACAGCTCCAGCGTGACTGGCGGCATCACCAACAGCGGCATCATTTCTGGTAACAGCTACGGCATTTACATAAGTAACAGCTCCAGCGTGACTGGCGGCATCACCAACAGTGGCACCATTGATGGCGGCAACAGCGCCGGCATTTACATAAGTAACAGTTCCAGCGTGACTGGCAGCATCACCAACAGCGGCACCATTTCCGGTAACTCGACCGGTATTCGCATAAGAAACGGCTCCAGCGTGACTGGCGCCATCAACAACAGCGGCACCATTTCTGGCGCCAGCAACGGCATTTACATGGCCACCAACGCCAGCGTGGGCAGCATTACCAACACCAACACTGGCACCATTATTTCTGGTAACGGCATTGGTATTACGGTGCGCAACAACGCCAGCGTAACGGGTGCCATCGACAACAGCGGCACGATTTCTGGCGCCAGCTACGGCATTTTCGTGCGCAGCAACGCCAGCGTGGGCAGCATCACCAACAGTGGCACCATTTCCGCAGGAAGCGGCTATGGTGTGGTGGTCAGCCAGAGCACCGTCTCGGGTAATATCTCCAATAGCGGTACCATTTCTGGGCAATATTCCGGTATTGGTGTGTGGAACAACAGCCATTTGGGCGGCAGCATCACCAACAGCGGCACCATTACGGCCAACTATGCGATCTGGATTGGCACTGGCAGCAGCGTCGGCGGTGGCATCACCAACAACGCGGGCGGCACCATTTCCGGCAACAGCGTGGGCATCGGCATTGACACCACCGTGACCGGCGCCATAATCAACAATGGCACGATACATGGCAACAGCACCGGTATTCAAGTCCGCAGCAATGGCAGCGTAGGCAGCATCACCAACAGCGGCACCATTTCCGGCAGTACCAATGCCATCAATATTTACAACAGCGGCCACGTCACCGGCGGCATCACCAACACCGGCACCATTCTGGGCCATGTCAAGCTGAACGATGCCACGCTCAACCTCGACGGCACTGCCGGGGTGCTCACCGGCAATGTGTCCGGTAATTCGGGCTCTACGGTCAACGTCAATGGCACTTTCACCAGTGGCGGCACGTTCAGTGTGGAAAGTTTTAACGTGGCCAGTACTGGTATTTTTACCATGGGGCACGCCATTTCTACTGCCGGGGTTAGTAATGCCGGTAAATTCATCGCTGGCAGCGGCACGCACACGATCACCGGTGACTACACCCAGAGCGCCAGCGGTATGCTCGGCACCCAGGTGGTGAGCGATGTCAGCTACGGCAAACTGGTGGTGACCGGCACCGCCGACCTGACCGCCAGCAACAAGGTTTATGTGGATGTGGTGGGCACACCATCACTGACCAACGGCGCGGTGTTGGCTGACATCATCAGTGCCGGCACGTTGAACGCCGGTACGCTGACCGTGACCGACAACAGCCAGTTGTTTAACTTCGATGCGGTCGTGGACGGCAACACCATAGACCTCACCATCAAGCCCGGTATCACCGCCACCAGCAGCGTTGCCGGCCAGAATGGCGGCAGCGGTACCGGTGCGGCAGGCGTGTTTGACGACCTGATTGCCAATGGTGGCGGTAGTGCCGACATGAATACCGTCATTACGGCACTGGGCACGCTAGGCACCGCCCAGCAAGTTTCTGACGCGATCCAGCAAACCCTGCCGGCCATGACCGCCGGCATGAGCGAAGTCAACAAAGGCGCGCGCCACGGCGTCAACCGCGTGGTGCAATCCTGGCAGAACGGCAGGGGCCAACCCTCGGGTGACGAATTCCTCGGCGACCGCATGTTCTGGTTAAAACCGCTCGGTTCCTGGACCGACCAGGGCGACCGCAAGGGTGTTTCCGGCTTCAGCGCCGACACCTACGGTGCCGTGGGCGGCGTGGATGGCGAAATATCCGACAAGACCCGTATCGGCCTGGCCTTTGCCTACACCCACACCAACGTGGACGGCAACTCCGCCGTGGCTGCACAAAGCGCCAGCACCAACAGCTACCAGGGCATCGTCTACGGCACCGTCCGGCTGGATGAAAACACCGACCTCGACCTGCAGGCAGATATCGGCCTGAACAAAAACAAGAGCAGCCGCATCATCAACTTCGGCGGCCTCAACCGCGTGGCTGCCAGCGATTACGATAGCTGGAGCGGCCATATCGGCGCGGGCTTGAGCCGCAGTTATACAATACAGCCTGGCACCGTTCTTACCCCTGGCATCCGCGTGGATTACACCCGTATTCACGACCAAAGCTACACCGAAACCGGTGCCGGTGGCCTGAGCCTGGCGGTGAACAGCAACAACACCGACGAGTTGATCCTGATGGCCGAAGGCCGCGTGGCGCACAGCGTCTCCGATAAGGCCACGTTAACCGCCAATCTGGGAGTAGGGTATGACGTGCTGTCGGACCGTACTGCGGTCACGGCTGCCTTCACCGGCGGCGGCGCAGCATTCACCACGCAAGGCCTGGACCCATCTGCGGTGCTGGTGCGTGGCGGAGCCGGCCTGGTGGTCACCAACAGCAGCGCGCTGGAAATCACCGCCCGTTACGACTTCGAGGTGCGTCAGGACTTTGACAACCAGACCGCATCGCTGAAGTTCAGGCTGCCGTTCTAAGCACCCCGGCACAGCACCAGTAAACAAAACAGCCCGCTTGATACGGGCTGTTTTGTTATGGAAACAACCTCCGGCTTTTTTGTTAGGCACCGCGCCTATAAATTCCCATACAATCCATCCCCATGACCAATAAAAACATTCAGTGGCATCCGTCGTTAGTGAGCCGTGCCGAGCGCGAAGCGCGCAATGGGCACCGCAGCGTCATCCTGTGGTTTACCGGGCTTTCCGGGGCGGGAAAATCCACGTTGGCACATGCGGTCGAGCGCCGTTTGTATGAGCGGCATTGTTCTACCTTTGTGTTTGATGGCGATAACGTGCGGCATGGCTTGTGTGCTGACCTCGGTTTTTCGCCGCAGGATCGGGAGGAGAACATCCGGCGTGTGGGCGAAATGGCCAAGCTGTTTACCGAGGCGGGGGTGATTGCCATTACTGCTTTTATCTCGCCGTTCCGGGCGGATCGCGAGCGGGTGCGCGCCTTGGTGGCGCCGGGAGGTTTTATCGAGGTGTATTGCCGTTGCCCGGTGGAGATTTGTGAGCAGCGCGACGTGAAAGGGTTGTACGCCAAGGCCAGGCAGGGGCTGATCCCGGAATTCACCGGAATTTCTTCGCCGTATGAAGCGCCGTTGAATCCGGAACTCTCGCTGGATACCGGTGTGCTTGGCCTGGAGGCGTGTGTTGAGCAGGTGCTGGATTACCTGACGCAACAGCAGGTGATCCGATAGGTTTGGGCGTCTTCACGCTACGCAAGGGTGGCGTGAGGAGCTGGCGCTATGTGCTGAATTTGACCTGGAACAGGGCGCCGGAGCGGCCAGCACCTTCGGTCAATGTGACTTCGGCGGCGTGCAGGTCGGCAATCTCGCGCACGATGGCCAACCCCAGGCCGTTGCCGTCGGCTTTGCTGCCGAGCAGTCGGTGGAAGCGCTCGAACACCCGAGCGCGTTCTTCGGGCGGGATGCCGGGGCCGTTATCTTCGACGCTCAGCGTATGGTCGTCGTCAACCTTGACGGTGACGCGGCTGCCGCGCGGGCAGTAGCGCAACGCGTTGTCGATCAGGTTGTCGAGCATTTCTTTCAGCCGGGTGCTGTCGCCGGTGATGATGACCGGTTCCGCAGTGCCGTCAAACCCCAGGTCTATTCCCTTGCTGATGGCGATTTCCACCCATTCCAGCGTGGTGTTGCGGGCAAATTCGTTGAGTTCCAGCGCTTCCATGGGGACCGAGGTATCCGCGCCGGGCTCGTTGCGGGCGATGGAAAGCAACTGGTTGACGGCATGGGTCAGCCGCGCGGATACCACCTTGATTTGATCCAGTGCGTGCTGGGTTTGCGGCGGATTGGATTGCGCGCGCGCGAGGTCGGCCTGGGCGGTAAGCCCGGCCAGTGGGGTGCGCAACTGGTGTGCGGCGTCGGCGGTGAAGTGTTTTTGCGCTTCGAACACGGCGTTCATGCGTTCCAGCAGGTGGTTGGTTTCCTGCACGATGGGCTGGATTTCCTGCGGCAGGCCGGGTACGTCGAGGGCGTGCATATCGTTGTGCGACCGCTGCGACAGTGCGCTGACCAGCGATTCCAGCGGGCGCAGGCCGACGCGGATGCCGAAGATGACCAGTGCCGCAGCCAGCAGGATGATGACGATTTGCGGCAGCAGGAAAAACAGCAGGATGTCGTGGGCCAGGCTTTCGCGCTCGTTCAGCGTTTCACCTACCAGCAGATTCCAGTGCTGGGTGATTCCGGCAGTTTCCGTGGTAAACGAGGTTGCCAGCGCGCGTACCTTCAGGTGGTTGACGGTGGTGTCGTAGTAAGTGGAAGTTGCTGTGCGTTGACCGGACGTGGGTGGTATCAGCTTGCCGTCACCCACGATGAGGTTGCCATGAAGGTCTGTAATGCTCAGGAATACCTTGTCCGACGGTGCTTCCAGCAGCAACTCAATAGCGATGTCCGGGATATGCAGTTTTCCGCTGTTTTTGAGCGAATCCCTGGACAGTTTTGCGGCGGCATCAGCAATCTGGAATAGCCCTCTGTCATAGGTTTTTTCCAGTATGTTCAATGATATATGGTAAACCGCCACGGTGCCGATGCTCATCAGCGCCAATAACGGCAACAACAGCCAGACCAGCAGGGTGCGGCGCAATGAGCGGCCGCTTGCGGGAGGGTTAATGATCCTGCGCATCACGCTTCTCCAGCATATAACCCAAGCCACGTACCGTACTGATCTGGATGTGGTGGGGCTCCAGTTTTTTCCTCAGGCGGTGCACGTAGACTTCAATGGCGTTGCTGCCCAGTTCTTCGTCCCAGTTGCACAGTTTCTCGACCAGCATTTCCTTGGTGACCACCTTGCCCAGCTTGACCAGCAGGCTTTCCAGGATGCCTAGCTCGCGGGCGGATAGCTGCATCGGCTCGCCGGCAATCCTGACCAGCCGGGTGTTGGTGTCGTACACCAGTTCGCCGTAGCGGATTTCGCTGTCGGCGCCATGCTGCCCCCGGCGGATATGGGCGCGGATGCGGGCAAGCAATTCCGGCATGTCGAACGGCTTCAGGATGTAGTCGTCGGCCCCCAGGTCCAGCCCCTTGATGCGGTCTTCCAGGGCGTCGCGGGCGGTGACGATCAGTACCGGCAGGTGGGTGCGGCGCGCGCGCAGGCGGCGCAGCACTTCAAAGCCATCCATCCCCGGCAGGCCAAGGTCGAGCAACGCCAGGTCATATACCTGGTCGCCCAGTACCAGGTCGGCATCCCGGCCGTTGGTTGCCCAATCCACAGCATAATCAGCCAGTTGCAGCGAGCGCAGCATGGCGTCACCCAGCACCTGATCATCTTCCACCAGCAAAATGCGCATGACGTAAGGAGTTTGTAAGTACGGCTTACTATTATGCGACAACCAAAGCCATTGCGGAGAGAGAACCCTATGCTGTTTGTGATCGATTTTGACGGCACGCTGTCAGTGCGCGATACCGTGGATGCCATGCTGGAGCAGTTTGCCCCGCCGGAGTGGGAGGAGGTCGAGCAGGAGTGGCTGGATGGCCACATCACCGCCGTGCAATGTATGCAGAAGCAGGTGCGCATGGTGCGGGCCGACCACGTCAAGCTCGAAAATTTCTTCCGCGGCATTCAACTGGATGCCACTTTCCTGCCGTTTTACAAACACATCAGCCAGTTTGCCAAGGTCGCCATCGTCAGCGACGGCCTGGACCATGCCATCAAGGTGGCGATGAAAAATGCCGCATTGCCGGAGCTGCCGGTGTATGCCAACAAGCTGCATTTCGTGCCGGATGGCATTGATATCTCCTGGCCGCACAAGAACCCGAGCTGCAATGCCGGCAATGGCGTATGCAAATGCGCCGTGGCGCGCGAATTATCCGACGACAAGCGCGTGATCCTGATCGGTGACGGCAAGTCCGATGCCTGCCTGGCGAAAGAGGCGGATGTGGTGTTCGCCAAGGGTTCGCTGATCAAATACTGCGAAAAAAACAATATCCCGCACATTAAATTCCAGACCTTTGCCGATGTGCTGACCAAGGTCAAAACCTGGCCGCATGAGTTTGCAAAACATCATGCCGAGCTGTCCGCTTAATTTCCTACCATCCAACGAAAGCATTTGACATATGGATCAGAAAATCATCGAAATCCTCGACAAGAACGATAAGTACTGCTCGCACGGCGACACCGTCAACTATGCCGACCCGCCCAAGGTGTTCGAAGGCTGCGACGGCAGTTTCTTGTTCGACGAACATGGCACGTCCTATCTGGACTGGCAGATGTGGTATTCCGCCGTCAACTTCGGCTACAAGAACAAGCGCATTGCCGATACGCTGAAGAAGCAGATCGACACCCTGCCGCAACTCGCCAGCCAGTACCTGCACAAGGAAAAGGTCGAACTCGCGGAAATTATCTGCAAGTACATGGAAGACAAGTACGGCGTGAAGGGCCGCGTGCACTTCAACGTCGGCGGTGCGCAGGCGGTGGAAGATTCGCTCAAGGTGGTGCGCAACCACACCGGCAAGACCCACCAGTTCGCCTTCATGGGCGGCTACCACGGCCGCACCCTGGGCGCTTCCGCCATCACCTCCAGCTACCGTTACCGTCGCCGTTTCGGCAACTTCGCCGACCGCGCGCACTTCGTGCCGTATCCGTACTGCTTCCGCTGCCCGTACGACATGAAGGTGGAAACCTGCAACACCTATTGCCACAAGGAATTCGAGAAGCTGTTCGACACCGAGTACCAGTCGTTCTGGGACGAAAAGTCCAAGCAGTGCGAATTCGGCGCTTTCTATATCGAGCCGATGCAAGGCACCGGCGGCTACATCATCCCGCCGGAAGGCTACATGAAGAAGCTGCAAGAGAGCCTGAAAAAGCGCAACGTGCTGCTGGTCGCCGACGAAATCCAGATGGGCGTGTACCGCACCGGCAAGCTGTGGTCATGGGAAAACTTCGGCATCGTTCCCGACATCTTTGTCTTTGGTAAAGCCATCACCAACGGCCTCAACCCGCTGTCCGGCATCTGGGCGCGCGAGGAACTGATCTCCCCGGAGAAGTTCCCGCCTGGTTCCACCCACTCCACCTTCGCCTCCAACCCGCTCGGGACCTCCGTAGCGCTGGAAGTGCTGAAGATGACGCAGGAATCCGACTTCGAGCCGCACGTGCGCGCTCGTGGCGCTTATTTCCTTAACCGGCTGCACGAACTGAAGTCGCGCTGGAAGTGTGTCGGCGACGTCAGTGGTCTGGGCTTGGCGCTACGTATCGAACTGTGCGAGAAGGACGGCTTCACCGCCAGCCGCGCACTGGCCGACCGCATGTTCAACGAAGGCTTGAAGGGTGATCTGCTGGTAGGCGACAAGAAGTACGGCCTGGTGCTGGATATTGGCGGCTACGAAAAGAACGTCATTACCTTGGCGCCGTCGCTGATGATTTCCGAAGAGGAAATCGACCTCGGTATCCATTTGTTCGAGATGCTGCTGCGTCGTTGCGGCGCGGAGTAACGTCACACCGGCCGGGGTGGATTCATCCCGGCCGCTTATTGCAATAAAATATCCCGGATATGACTCAAACTATTCAAGATTGCCTTGGCCCCACCGGTTATTACGAGCAGCGGGGAGAACATGCCGTGTTGCTGATTCATGGCCTGACCGGCACGCCGGCCGAAATGCGGCCGATTGCCAAACGACTTGCCAAGCAGGGGTTCAGCGTGATGTGCCCGGCGCTGGCGGGGCATTGCCGCGCGGCGGATGATTTGCGCAAATCGAAATGGCAGGATTGGTACGCTTCGATGGCGGACGCGTTCGAAGCGCTCCAGGCCGAGCACAAGCAGGTGTTTGTGGCCGGACTGTCCATCGGTGCGCTGATCGCCTTGAAACTGGCGGCGGAAAAAGGCGAGCGCGTGGCGGGGCTGGGGCTGATGTCGTCCACCTTCTTTTACGATGGCTGGAATATGCCCCGGCTGAAACGCAAATTGCTGCTGCCTGTGGTGTTGCACAGCCCGTTGCGTTATTTCCTGCACTGGGATGAAACCCCGCCTTACGGCATCAAGTGCGAGCGTACCCGCGCCATGGTGCACGCGGTGCTGGAAAACCGCGACGCCCAGGCCACCGAAAAAGTGGGGATATTCCGCACCTCCGCCGTGACGATTCACGAAAGCAACCGCTTCATCAAGGTAGCAAAAGCGGCGCTGCCGCGGGTAAAATCTCCTGCGTTGATCGTGCATTCGACGGAAGACGATACCGCCAGCCTGAAAAATGCACATTTTGTGGCAAAACGTATTTCATCCAGCAAAGTTGAAACATTTTTCGTGGATGATACCTACCATGTTGTGACGCTGGACAAGCGCCGCGACGATATTGCCCACCGCATTGCGGAATTTTTCAAGAAGTGTGCGTCGCAACAGATGGCCACAGCATAGGAGAACATTTTGGATACTTTTGAAGTTCTGCGCGACATTATCGCCAACAAGTTTGAAAAAACAGCGGATGAGATCACGCTGGCTTCCACTTTTGAATCGCTGGAAATTGATTCGCTGGATACCTTCGACATCATTTTTGAAGCCGAGGAAAAGTTCGGCATCAAGGTGCCCAATGAGGAAGTGGCGATCTCCACCGTGCAGGATGTGGTGACCCTGATCGACCGTCTGCGCGCCGAGCAAGCCAAATAATGGCGGCCCGACGTGTGGCCGTGACCGGCATGGGTATCTTGTCGCCGGTCGGTAATGACCGCGAAACCTTTTTTGCCAACCTGATGGCCGGCAAGTCCGGCATCAGGCGGCTGGAAACCGACTTCGTCCAGGACCTGGATGCCCAGTTGGCGGGATGGATCGGTGATTTCGACCCGCTGGCGCATTTTCCCAAGAACAAGGCCGCTACCATGGACCGCGTCACGCAGTTTGCCGTGGCGGCGAGCCAGCAGGCGATTGCCGATTCCGGGATCAACCTGGAAAGCCTAGACCGCGAACGCGTTGGTGTTTATCTCGGCACCGGCATGGGTGGCGCCGCTTCCATCGAGGAAGGCTACGTGCGGCTGTACCGCGACCAGGCCAGCCGCCTCAAGCCATTTACCGTGCTGATGGCGATGAACAACGCCGCCGGTTCCCAGGTATCGCTGGAACTCGGCCTGACCGGCCCCAGCCTGACGTTCTGCACCGCCTGTGCCTCGTCGTCCGTGGCGATTGGCGAGGCGGTGCGCCAGATTCGCCATGGTTATGCCGATGTCATGCTGGCGGGCGGCTCGGAAGCGCTGCTGACCTTCGGCACCATCAAGGCCTGGGAAGCGCTGCGTACCCTGGCTGCGGAAGACCCGGAAAACCCGGCCGCTTCGTGCAAACCGTTCTCGGCCAACCGCAGCGGCCTGGTGCTGGGCGAGGGTGCCGCCATGGTGGTGCTGGAGGACATGGAGCGCGCCGTGGCGCGCGGCGCCCACATCTATGCCGAGGTCATCGGCTACGGCAGCAGCAGTGATTCTGCCCACATTACCCAGCCTTCGGTCGAGGGCCAGGCGCGCGCAATGCGCCGTGCACTGGTCGAAGCGGGCATTACACCCAAGCAGCTCGACTACATCAACGCCCACGGCACCGGCACCAAACTCAACGACGCCACGGAAACCGCTGCCATCAAGCAGGTGTGCGGCACCAGCGTGCCGGTCAGTTCGACCAAATCCATGACCGGCCACCTGATGGGTGCCGCCGGGGCGGTGGAATTCGTCGCCTGCATGATGGCGCTGGAAAAACAGGCATTGCCGCCCACGGCGCACCTCGCGCAGCCGGACCCGGAATGCGACCTGGACTACATCCCTAATGTTGGCCGGAACAATGTGCGGGTCGACACCGTGATGTCCAACTCCTTTGCGTTTGGCGGCACCAGCGGGGTGCTGATTGCACGCAAAATCTAATGTCGCACAACCTCATCGAGCCGGCATCGTTGGTGGGCCATTTCCTGGCCCATCCACCCGAAGGTTTCCCGGCCTTTGAAATTGCCGGGGTTCCGGCGTTCAGCACGGATTTCAACCTGCTGACCACGATGGAGCCCGGCGACCGGCGCAAGCTCGAAAACCTGCCGCTGTATCGCTACTGGAGCCGCTGGCTGCAACCGCGCACCTGCTTTGTCGGCGCCACGGTGTCGGAATACGCGCTGTTGCCGCCGCACAAAACGCCCGATGATTTCCTCAGCGACCTGAAGGGGCAACTGGATAGCCACTCCTTCCTGATCATCAAGGACATCCCGTCGGAGCCGACGCTGGTGGGCGAGCATGCGCACCAGTACAACCAGCAACTGGTCGGCGCCGCGCAGAAGAACGGCTTTGTCATGGTGGAAGGGCAGGCGCTGGCCTATGTGCCGATCGACTTCGCTTCCATGGACGAATACATGGCGCGCTTTTCCAAGGCCCGCCGCAAGGATTTCCGCCGCAAGCTGCGCACGCTGCCGGAACTCGACATTGAAGTGATCGAAACCGGCGATTCGTTTTTTGACGACGACGCCATGGTGGCCCGCTTTTATGCGCTGTATTGCAATGTCTACGAGCAAAGCGAAATCCACTTCGACCTGCTCAGCCTGAATTTTTTCCGCTCCGTACTGCGCGATGCCAGTTCCGGCGGCAAAGTGTTCGTCTACCTGCTCAAGGGCGAACTGATCGGCTATAACCTGTGTTTTGTCGAAAACGGCATGCTGATGGATAAATACGTCGGCTTCGTTTACCCCAAGGCGCGCGATTTCAACCTGTACGTGGTGAGCTGGTTCCAGAACCTGCAATACGCCCTGGAAAACGGTTTGCGCTGCTACGTGGCGGGCTGGACAGACCCGGAAATCAAGCGCAATCTGGGCGCAAGCTTCACCTTTACCCGGCATGCGGTATATGTGCGCAACCCGGTGGTGAGGAATCTCCTTAAACCGTTCAAGCGTCTGTTCGAGGCCGACAACAACTGGCATGAAACCGCGCATTCTTGATTTTGACAGCAGCGTGTTGCCGCTTGCCGATGAGCGGCGTTTCTCGCTGCGCACGCGGCAGAAAGATATCCGTTTCGGCTGCCGCAAGAAAACGCTGCGCGCGCTGGAAGCCGACATCGGCCACGCTCTGTTGCCGGAACCCGATACCGTATTCATGGGCAGCGGCGATTACCACCATTTGAGCTATGCGCTGATCCGCCAATACAAGGCGCTGGGCAAGCCGATTCAGGTGGTGGTGTTCGACAATCACCCGGACAACATGCGTTACCCGTTCGGCATCCACTGCGGCTCGTGGGTGTACCACGTCAGCCGCCTGCCGTTTGTGGCGCAGGTGAACGTGCTGGGTATCACCTCGACGGATGTCGAGGCGTTCCACAGCTGGGAAAACCACCTGACCGGCCTGCGCTCGGGCAAGATACGCTACTGGTGCATCGGCCGCGACCTGGAGTGGATGCAGAGTATCGGTATTCGGCAGAGCAACAGTTTCAACTCCTGCGGCGATCTGCTGGAGGCGTTTGAATCGCACCTTAAAGCCATCACCTTGCCGATTTACCTGTCGATCGACAAAGACGTGTTGTCGCCGCGCGACGCCCACACCAACTGGGACCAGGGCGTGATGCGCCTGGACGAGATGTGGCGGGCCATGGACTTGATGCAGGGGCGGGTGATCGCCAGCGACGTCACCGGCGAAGTGTCGGTGTACCACTACCAGAGCAAATTCAAGCAGCTATTGAGCGACATGGACGACCAGCCGGAGATCAGCAAGGAAGACCTGCTCCGCTGGCAGACCGAGCATCAGGCCATCAACCGGCAAATCATCGACCACCTGGGCTGACCCACTGTTCCATCTGTAAATCAAAGCTGGCTTTGTTGGCTTACACATAGAATTAATCGGTGACGCGCCGATAAATCAGGAAATACACCAGCCCCACCAGCACGCTGCCGCCGATGATGTTGCCGAGGATCACCGGCGCCAGGTTGCCGAGAAAGCCGCCCCAGGTAATGGTTCCAGTCGCGTCTTGCAGCAGCATGCCCATGGGGATGAAGTACATGTTGGCGATGCTGTGCTCGAACCCGGCGGCGACAAAAGCCGAGATCGGGAAAACAATCGCCGCCACCTTGTCGATGAGGCTGCGCCCGGCCAGTGCCATCCATACCGCCATGCACACCAGCGCATTGCACAGGATACCTTTGAAGAAGGCCGTCCAGAACGGCAGGGCGACCTTGGCCTGGGCGATGTTGACGTATGCCTGGGCAATCGCGCCGTTGTTCATGTCCGGGTGGTGCGAGAGTACCACCAGCGCAGCCAAACCAGTGGCCCCGACGCAGTTGCCCGCGCACACGATCAGCCAGTTGCGCAGCACTTCGCGCGTGGAAATCTTACCGTCCGCCCAGGCCATGGCCAGCAGGTTGTTGCCGGTGAACAGCTCGGCCCCGGCCACCACTACCAGGATCAGCCCCAGCGAAAACGCCAGGCCGCCGAATACTTGCCGCGCGGCAAATCCCAGGCTTGGGTCGGCCTTGATGATCACGGAATACATCGCCCCCAGGCCGATGAACGCCCCGGCCAGCACGCTCAGCATGACCATGGAAAGCAGCGGCAGGCGCGTTTTGGCTACGCCGATGGATTGGACCTTGGCGGCAATGTCTTTGGGGGAAAAAGCATCAAAACCGAAGATTTCAGACATGGGGTACGCTCGACGAAAGTGTTAAGTGCCTAGCTTAACAGGCTGGCCTGGATACGCAACGGGCGCCGTGCGGGCAGGTTATGACGGGGTGCTGGCCAGCAGGTCCCTGGCTACGGCTTCTGCAACCTTGATGCCGTCGATGGCGGCGGAGAGGATGCCGCCGGCGTAACCGGCGCCTTCGCCGGCGGGGTAGAGGCCCCTGGTGTTCAGGCTTTGCAGGGTATGGTCGTCGCGCGTGATGCGGATCGGCGAGGAGGTGCGCGTTTCCACGCCGGTGAGTACCGCGTCCGGGCGGTCGAAGCCGCGTATCTGCTTGCCGAAGGCGGGCAGCGCTTCGCGGATGGCGGTGATGGCGTAATCCGGCAGGCTGGTGGCGAGATCGGTGAGGTGTACGCCGGGGGTGTAGGAGGGGATGACTTCGCCCAATTGGGTGGAAGCTTTGCCGGCCAGGAAATCGCCCACCAGTTGGCCGGGGGCTTCATAGGTACCGCCGCCAAGTTCGAAGGCGCGCGATTCCCACTGGCGCTGGAACTCGATGCCGGCCAGCGGGTGACCCGGATAATCTTGCTCCGGCGTGATGCCAACCACAATGCCGGCGTTGGCGTTGCGCTCGTTGCGCGAATACTGGCTCATGCCGTTGGTGACGACTCTATTGGGTTCGGAGGTGGCGGCGACGACCGTGCCGCCGGGACACATGCAAAAGCTGTACACCGCGCGGCCATTGGCCGCATGGTGTACCAGCTTGTAATCGGCCGCGCCCAGCAGCGGGTTGCCGGCATTGGGCCCCAAGCGGCATTGGTCTATCATGGTTTGCGGGTGTTCGATGCGGAAGCCGATGGAAAAGGGCTTGGCTTCGATGCTTACGCCGCGGTCATAGAGCATCTGGAAGGTGTCGCGCGCGCTGTGGCCGACGGCCAGTACCACATGGTCGCTAAGCAAGGTCTCGCCGCTGGCGAGTTTGACGCCGCGAACCTGCCCGTTTTCGATGAGCACGTCTTCCACGCGGCTCTGGAAGCGGATCTCGCCGCCCAGCGCAATGATTTCCTCGCGGATTTTTTCGACCACGCCGACCAGCCTGAAGGTGCCGATGTGCGGGCGACCAACGTAGAGGATTTCCTCCGGCGCGCCGGCCTTGACGAACTCCTGCATCACCTTGCGGCCCAAGTGGCGCGGGTCCTTGACCTGGCTGTACAGTTTGCCGTCGGAAAACGTGCCGGCGCCGCCTTCGCCGAACTGCACGTTGGATTCCGGGTTGAGTTTGTGCTTGCGCCACAGCCCCCACGTGTCTTGCGTCCGTTCGCGCACCGGCTTGCCGCGCTCCAGCACCACAGGCTTGAAGCCCATCTGCGCCAACATCAGCGCGGCAAACATGCCGCAAGGGCCGGTGCCGATGACAATGGGGCGTTGCCTGAGATTGGCCGGGGCATGTCCGACCAACCGGTATTCCATGTCGGGCGAGGGCGTGATGTGGCGGTCGCCTTTTAGCCGCTTAAGGACGGCCGTTTCGTTGACGACTTCGACATCGACGGTGTAGATGAACAGGATGGCGTCTTTCTTGCGCGCATCGGTGCTGCGCTTGTAGATCGAAAAGCCGATCAGTTCGGCGTCTGTAAGCCCCAGGCGCTTGAGAATGGCCGGCCGCAGCGCGTCATCGGCATGGGTGATGGGCAGCTTGATTTCAGTGATGCGCAACATGCTTGGAGTACCGCGTCAGGCCGCGTTTAGAACTCGATCTCGAGGCCTTCGCGGGAAAGGATAATTTCCGGGTCGCCGGGCTGGTGCGGGTGGCGGCTCAGCACTTCGGCAAAGGCCTGCTCCAGCTCGTCGTCGCTGCGCGTCGGCTCGTGGTGGGTGCAGACCAGTTTTTTTACCCCGGCTTCGCGCGCCATGCGGATGCTGGAATCAAACGTGCCGTGCCCGTAGCCCTTTTTCGATGGGTATTCGGCCAGTGTGTAGGAAGAATCGGCAATCAGCACATCCACGCCGCGCATGGCTTCGATGATTTCGCGCTCCTTGTCCTCGATGATGGACTGGAACTCCTGATAGCGGGGGCTATCCGGCTCGTACAGGTTGTAAGGGGGCTCATGGTCGCCGGTGAAAAACACGGATTTGCCGTTGTGTTGCACGCGGTAGCCAAAGTTGATCACCGGGTGGTTGAGCAGCGTGCCCGTGACGCTGGCATTGCCAACCGGCACGGTCTGCCCGGGCATCATGGTGGTGTACTGGATACTGGCCTTGAGTTCGGCCTCGCGCACCGGGAAATAGCTGTATTGCAGCTGTACGTCCATGACTTTTTCAATGCCGCTGCCGGATACCGGGTCAAACGCGCCGTGTATATGCAGTTTGTTGCCCGGGATGAAAATGGGCGTGAACATCGGCAGGCCCTGGATGTGGTCCCAGTGGGTGTGGGTCATGAAGATATGCGCGTGGATCGGCATTTCTTTCAGCAAGGTCTGCCCCAGCTGGAAAATTCCGGTGCCGCCGTCGAAAATGATCAGGTCGTTGTCATCGGTGCGCACTTCGATACAGGTGGTATTGCCGCCATAGCGTACGGTCTGTTGCCCCGGAACAGCGATGGAACCTCGAACTCCCCAGAACCTTATCTTCATGTTGCGTAGTCCTTACGCCAGACTGGCCTGCATGAAAATCTCCGCTTCCTTGACGAAATGCGTGAGATCGCCGAGCAGCGCCGTGGCACGTTCTACCGTCAGGCCCAGGCGCTTGGAGCGCCAATCCGGGTTTTCCAGTTTGCGCTTTGGCGTTTTATTGTCGACCAGGTTCTTGGAAATGACGTCGGCAAGATACAGGCATTCCCCCATCAGGTTGTCTGCCACCGGATTGGAGTGGTGGTTCAGCACGCTTGCCACGAGGTCATCAGGGAAATTCCAGCGTTTTGCCAGCATGGCGCCGACTTTGGCATGGTTGACGCCGATGATTTCGGTTTCGGTGTCATACAGCGGCCTGCCGGTTTGCTCACTCAGCTTGAGCGCCTGGCTGAATTCTTCGGGCATGAACTGGGCAAATACCACCTTGCCGAAGTCATGCAGCAGCCCGGCAATATAGCAGTCCATCGGGTCAATTTCCCCGGAGGCATAACGGGTAGCCAGTTGACGCGCAATCCCGGCGGTCACCAGTGAGTGCTGCAAGTATTCATCCATGTCGAAACCGGCGTTGTTCCTGGATGGCAGGATGCCGATGGTGGCCAGCGACAGCGCCAGGTTTTTCACGGTATTGATGCCGATGTACACAACGGCGCGGTCTACCGTGTTGATCTTGTACGGCAGGGAAAAGTAAGCGGAATTGATGACCTTCAGCACCTTGATGGTCATCACCGGGTCTTTTTCGATGACTTCCATGATTTCCCTGGGGGTGCAGCTGATGTTACGGGAAAGTTCCAGGATTTTTTGCACGCTCTTGGGAAACGCGGGCATGCGCTCAACCGCGGCTTCTAGGCGTTTAGTAACTTCGGGGGACAACGAATCCATGAATAACCTTGTTGATCAGATCCTGAAATGTGCGGCGGTGTGGCTGTTGGCAACCAATTGCCAGCCGGTGTTGCCACGATTCACTTGTTGCAAAAGGTGCAATTTGTTGCCTTGTTTAAGGATGAATCCTACCAGAAAATGTGCTTTCCCTGAACCTAGCACACAAAATGTTGCGGTTTTATGAAGGTAAACCGGTCTGTCTGCGTGGCGGGAGCATATGATGGCAGCCGGAGGTGGTATAATAACGCTTTGATTTTATTGTTTTAATTATCATGGCGATACAGTGGTTCCCCGGGCACATGAATGCGGCGCGTAAAAAAGCGGCCGAAACGATGGAAGTGACCGATCTGGTGGTTGAAGTGGTGGATGCGCGGCTGCCAGAATCCAGCAGCAACCCCATGATCCAGGAACTGCGCCTGTTCCGCCAGCGGCCTTGCCTGAAAGTGCTGAACAAGGCCGACCTTGCCGATCCCGCCGTGACCAAGGCCTGGCTGGATTTTTACAACGCCCAGCCCAACGTCAAGGCGGTGGCTATTTCCTGCAAGAAGCCGGGGGATGCGGCGAAAGTGCCGCCCTTGTGCCAAACCCTGGCCCCGCATCGCAACAGTAACATCAAGCCGCTGCGGCTGATGATGATGGGCATTCCCAACGTCGGAAAATCCACGCTCATCAACGCCTTGCTCGGGCGCAAGGTGGCAAAGGTGGGTGACGAACCGGCGGTGACCAAAAACCAGCAACGCTTCGACCTCAACAGCAGGATTTCACTGACCGACACCCCGGGCATGCTGTGGCCGAAGATCGTCCACGAAAGCGATGGCTACATGCTGGCCGCCAGCCATGCCGTGGGCCGCAACGCGGTAAACGATGAAGAAGTGGCGACTTTCCTCGCGGGGGTGCTGCTGAAGCGTTACGCCAGCCTGCTGGGCCAGCGTTACGGCTTTAATACGGCGGATATGGACGGCACGGACGTCATCGAAGCCATTGCCAGGCGCCGCGGTTACGTGGAGCGGGGCGGTTCGCTGGATATAGACAAGGCTGCGCAGGTGCTGCTGGTGGATTACCGTACCGGGGTGCTGGGACGCATCAGCCTGGAAACGCCGGCAACCCGCCAGGCCATGCTGGAAGCCGCTGAAAAAGCAAAGGCGGTTTTACCGCAGATGAACGCAGATGAACGCAGATGAACGCAGATAAAATCGAGCAATCGTTCTTATCCGTGTTCATCTGTGGCTGTTATTACTTAGATGCCGCGTAGCAGTTCGTTGATGCCGACCTTACCCAGCGTCTTGGCATCCACCTTCTTCACGATCACCGCGCAATACAGGCTGTAGCTGCCGTCCTTGGATGGCAGGTTGCCGCTGACCACCACGGAACCGGCCGGGATGCGGCCATAGGTCACTTCGCCGGTTTCACGGTCGTAAATTTTGGTGGATTGGCCGATGTACACACCCATCGAAATCACCGAGTTGTCTTCCACCACCACGCCTTCCACTACCTCGGAACGCGCGCCGATGAAGCAGTTGTCGCCGATGATGGTGGGGCCGGCCTGTACCGGTTCCAGCACGCCGCCGATGCCGACGCCGCCCGACAAATGCACGTTCTTGCCGATCTGGGCGCAGGAGCCGACGGTGGCCCAGGTGTCCACCATGCTACCCTCATCCACATAGGCGCCGATGTTGACGTAGGAGGGCATCAGCACGGCATTTTTGCCGATGAAGGAGCCGCGGCGCACGATGGCATTGGGCACCACGCGGAAGCCGCCGGCCTTGAAGTCGGCTTCGCTGTAATTGGCGAACTTGGGCGGCACCTTGTCGAAATACCTGGTCACGCCGTCATCCATCAGCACGTTGTCTTCCAGGCGGAACGACAGCAGTACCGCCTTCTTGATCCACTGGTGGGTTTCCCACTGCTGGCTGTCGCCGATGCGGGTGGCCACGCGCAGGCGGCCGGCGTTCAGTTCTTCCAGCACGCCGAACACGGCATCCTTGACCTTTTTGTCGGCGTTGGCCGGGTTGATATTGGCGCGGTTTTCAAAGGCTTCTTCGATAATGGATTGCAGTTCCTGCATGGTGGTTACCTGATGTTTAGAAAATGGAAAGGCGTAATTTTACTTGGATTACGCATCTTGCGTCAGTCCTTGAACTGACGAATGTTGTCCAGATCGCGGCGGAAGCTTTCAGCGTCGCCGTATTCGAGAAACTGCGGATAGCGGGCATGGGTGCCCAGGGTTTTGCGGGCGTGCTTGATCGGGCACCAGTATTGTTCGGTGCGCGCCACGATTTCGGTGAGGTAGGCGAGCAGGCCGTTGCCATAGGAGCAATAGACGCAGTTCACCATCTCCAGCAGGTTGAGGTACGCCAGGTGGTGGCGGTCGAAGATCAGGTAATCGCTGCGCTTGACCTTGGGGATGCCCAGCAGCGGGAAACACACGGCGTGATACAGGCTGGCCAGCAGGTCCAGCAGTACCAAGGCCGGGAACACTGCGTAGATGAAAGGGGCAACCAGCAGGTGCTTGGGCTTGGCGGTCAGGATGTACTTGAACAGGTTTTCCTTAAGCCGTTTTTGCTGCTGCAGTACCTCCTGTTCAAACTGGACTTTTTTGTTGACCAGCCGGTAATGCCAATCCTCGCGGGTTTTTTCGAGTTCGTGTTCCAGTTCGGCTTCAAGCGTTTTCATGCGCTCGATCAGTTCCGCGATTTTAGGATTCATGGCCGTCCCCGATAAAAAACAAGGACGCCGCGCGCCCTTGGGATGTCTGCATGTTGCAGGTTATTTTTTTGCCGCCTTGGCTTCTTCGTAAAGCGGTGTCACGGTTGGTAACAAGCGCTGCATGTCGGCGATGCGGGAGTCGTCTGCCGGGTGGGTGCTCAAGAATTCGGGAGGTTTCTGGCCGCCTTCCTTTGCCATCTTCTGCCACAGGCTGATGGCTGCGGCAGGGTCGTAACCGGCGCGGGCGGAGAGTTCCAGGCCGATACGGTCGGCCTCGCGCTCGTGTTCACGGCTATGCGGCAGGGCGAGCGCCACTGCGGTAGCCACGGAAGCCGCCTGTACGTATGCGCCGGCATTTTTCTTGGTGGATTCGTTGGTGCCCAGCAGGACGGCCAGCCCTAGCAGCCCCAGTTGTTCGGCATAGGCTTCCGACATGCGCTCGCGGCCATGCTCGCGCAGGGCGTGGGCGATTTCGTGGCCCATCACGGCGGCCAGTTCGTCGTCGGTGGCGTTGAGCTTTTCGATCAGGCCGGTATACACCATGATCTTGCCGCCGGGCATGCAATAGGCGTTGACTTCCTTGCTGTCCTGCACGTTGACTTCCCACTTCCAGTCCAGTGCATCAAGGCGGAAGGTGCCGGTCTGCGCGATCAGCCGTTTGGCTATGGTGCGCACGCGCTCGGTCTGCTGCGGGTTGGGGTTGAGCGCTTTTTTCTTTTCGGCGTCTTTCAGCGTGGATACGTAGCTCTGGGCCGCCATGCCGTCCACCTGCTTGGCGGACAGGAAAGCGTATTGTTTGCGTTGCACCCCAACCGCGCCGGAGTTGGTGGTGTGTATCTGGGAGCAGCCGGTAAAGGCGATGCTGGACGCAAGCAGGGCGATGAGAAGTCGTTTCATGGCCGGTTCCGAAAGGTTATACAAAAAAACGGGAGTGCGATGGCGCACTCCCGTACTGTGTCATTAGTGTTTATGGTCACTCATGAACTGATGCACTTCATCACGGTCCACCGTGCCATCCTTGTCCGTATCAATAGCGTCGAAGTTCTTCGAAACACGCGGCAGCTTCTTGGCTTCATCCTTGGTCAGGGTGCCGTCATTGTCGGTATCGGCTGCGGAGAATTGCTTGGAGCGCTTGTCATGCAGCTTGGATTGTTTGTCGTGCTTGTGGCGGCCACAGGCGTTTAGCTCTTCCTTGGTCAGCGTGCCGTTGTGGTCGGTGTCCATTTTGTCGAAGTCCATCTTGCATACCAGCTTGGCTTCTTCCCGATCCAGGGTGCCATCCTTGTCGCCATCGGCTTCTTCAAAGGATTTCTTGTTATGCATGTGACAGTGTTCGCCCATGCCATCGTGGTCCGCAAAGGCCAGAGGGGATGCAACAGCCAGCAGGGCGGTCAGAAGGTATACGTGTGATTTTTTCATGTGATGCGCTCCTGTAAAAAGGTTGAAAACAATTTAGAGAGTGACCTGTGCACCAAGTTCCACCACCCGGTTGGGGGGCAGCTTGAAATAGTTGGAGGCACTGTCGGCGTTGCGGAACATGGCGACGAACAGTTTTACACGCCACAGCGCCATTTGCGAGCTGGATTTCGTAATCAGCGTTTCCTTGCCGATGAAGAACGAGGTGTCCATCATGTCCATGTTCAAGCCGTATGCGGCGCAGGCATCCATTTCACGCGGCAGGTCGGGCTCGTCCTTGAAGCCGTAATTAATGGCGACGCGGTGGAAGCCGTTGGCCAGGTGCTCGACTTTCAGGCGCTCGTCAGCCGAGACATGGGGAACATCGTGGATATTGACGGTGGCGAGCACCACCTGCTGGTGCAGCACCTTGTTGTGCTTGAGGTTGTGCAGCAGGGCGTGGGGCACGCCATCGGGATTGGGGGTCATGAATACCGCCGTGCCTTCGACGCGGGTAGGCGGGTGATAGCCGATGGCTTCGACAAACGTCCGCAATTCCATGGCATCGCTTGCCAGCTGGAAGTAAAGCAGCGAACGGCCGCGTTTCCAGGTCGTCATCAGGGTAAAGATGATGGTGCCGATCAGGATGGGGAACCAGCCGCCAGCGGGTATTTTCGTGATGTTGGCGCCAAAGAAGGCCAGGTCGACCACGATGAACAGGGCGGCCAGCGCCAGCGTGCGTGCCCAGCTCCACCCCCACAGTCCGTGGAATACCAGCGCAGACAGTACCGTGGTGATCACCATGTCGCCGGTAACGGCAATGCCGTAGGCGGCGGCGAGGTTGGAAGAACTGCCGAAACCGATCACCAGCAGCATCACCGAAACCATCAGTATCCAGTTGATGCGCGGCAGGTAGATTTGGCCTTCTTCGCTTTCCGAAGTGTGCTGTACCAGCATGCGGGGCAGGTAGCCCAGCTGCAATGCCTGTCGCGATACCGAAAATGCGCCGGAAATCACCGCCTGCGAGGCAATCACGGTGGATAAGGTGGCAAGGCCAACTAGGGGATAGAGCAGCCATTCCGGCGCCAACAGGTAGAACGGGTTTTTCACGGCGGCGGGATCATGCAGGATCAGCGCGCCCTGACCGAAATAATTCAGCATCAGGGCCGGTAATACCAGGCCAAACCACGCCAGCCGGATCGGCACGCGGCCAAAATGGCCCATGTCGGCATACAGCGCCTCGCCGCCGGTCACGGCCAGCACCACTGCGCCCAGTGCCAGGAAGGCCAGGGTGCCGTTGTTGGTAAAAAAGTGGAAGGCGAAAACGGGATTGACTGCTTGCAATACATTGGGATCGTGCAGAATGTTCAGGATGCCCATGGCGGCGAGGGTGCCGAACCAGGCCAGCATCACAGGCCCGAATAGTGCGCCCATGGTGCCCGTGCCGCTGCGTTGCGACCAGAACAGTATGAACAGGACGATCAATGTCAGCGGTACGACCCAGTGGGATAGCCCAGGGGCGGCAATGCCTAGGCCTTCTACTGCTGATAATACGGAAATTGCTGGGGTAATCATGCCGTCGGCATAAAACATACAGGCGCCGAGAATGCCTACCAGCATGATGAACTTTTGTTTGCCGGCATTACCTGCTGCCTGGCGCGAAGCCAGTGCAATCAGCGCCATGATGCCGCCTTCGCCACGGTTGTCGGCACGCATGATGAAGGCCACGTATTTCACAGTGACCACCATGATCAGCGACCACAAAATCAGCGACAAAATGCCTAATACGTTGTCCGGCGTGACCGGTACCGGGTGGTGGGTGCCGGCGAACACCTCGCGCATGGTGTACAACGGGCTGGTGCCAATGTCTCCGAAAACTACGCCCAGCGCGGCGAGAGAAAGGGTTGCCAGGCGCGACTTGGACGTATTTTCGGTTTTATGCATGGGATGGCGGGCGCGGAAAAGCGCCAATTTTACGGGGGATAGCCGGATGGCGCAAAGGCATTTTTGGTTTTATTTCTGTGGCGGATCGGTCTGGGTGACGCTGGCCTTGGCCTTGCCCTCGGCGAATGTCATCTGTATGCCATCGCCAGCGGCAAGCTGAGCACTGCTGCGGATGATTTCCCCCGTGTTGTTAAACACCAGACTGTAACCGCGGTTGAGCACCTGGTGCGGCGCGAGATGTTCCAGGCTTTGTGCCAGATGTTGCAGCTGCGCCTGCCGCAGCTCGATACGGCGTGACATGGCGGAGCTTAGCCGCGCCTGAAGTTGCAGCAACTGGTCTTTGCGTTGCGCGATGCGCTCGCCGGGATGCACCAGCCGATGCGCCAGGATATCCAGCTTCTGCACACGCTCGGTCAGGCTGTAGCGCATCTGCCGCTCCAGTTTCTGCCTGGACTGCAATAACTGGCGCAGCAGCGCTTCGCGATCCGGGCTGACCAGCTCGGCGGCGGCGGTCGGCGTGGGCGCGCGGCGGTCGGCGGCAAAATCGGCAATGGTGAAATCGGTTTCGTGGCCGATGCCGCTGACGATTGGAATCGTACAGTCGGCCATGGCGCGGGCGACGATTTCCTCGTTGAAGCTCCACAAATCCTCCATGCTGCCACCGCCGCGGCACACAATCAGCACGTCGCATTCCGCGCGCTGGCCGGCTTTGCGGATCGCCTGGGCGATGGTTTCCGCCGCGCCCTTGCCCTGTACCGGCGTCGGGTAGATGATGACCGGAATACCGGGCAT
The DNA here is from genome assembly GCA_964511385.1 of uncultured Methylophilaceae bacterium. GTDB lineage: Bacteria > Pseudomonadota > Gammaproteobacteria > Burkholderiales > Methylophilaceae > CAILHX01. The sequence goes on from CAZEFE010000006.1 coordinate 164,741, forward strand.
ACGCCGCTTGAGCGTGGTCAGCACATCGCGCAGCGCCGCCGCATCGGGCGAGGTGACGATGCCGATCTGTTTGGGAAAGCTCGGCAGGGCGTGCTTTCTTTCCGGCGCGAACAAGCCCTCGGCTTCCAGCTTCTGCTTCAGCTTCTCGAACGCCTCGAACAGCGCCCCCAGCCCGGCTTTTTGCAGGAATTCCACCGTGAGCTGGAATTCCCCGCGCGCTTCATACAGCGACACCAGCGCGCGCGCCTCGACCTTGTCGCCCTCCTTGGGCTGCCAGCCGAGGTAGACATTGCGGTTGCGGAACATCACGCAGCGCACCTGGGCGGACGCATCTTTCAGCGAAAAATACCAGTGGCCGGAAGCCGCGCGGGTCAGGTTGGAAATTTCGCCGCTCACCCACAGCAGCGGAAAGCCGCCTTCCAGCAACTCGCGCACCATGCGGTTGAGCTGGGTGACGGAAAACACCTGGGGCGGGGCGGAAAACAGATCGTCGGACATGGCGGCATTATGCCGTTAAAATGCCGCCATGAACTACACCGACATCATCAAGGAAATCGGACGCGGCAAGGATGGCGCCACCGACCTTGACCAGGCCGTGGCCTGCGAGCTCTACGGCAACATGCTGGATGGCAAAGTGCCGGATTTCGAGCTGGGCGCGCTGCTGGTGGCCTTCCGCATCAAGGGCGAATCCGAAGCCGAGATGCAGGGCTTCTACCAGGCGATGGACGAGCGGATCATGAAGCTGCAAGCGCCAGCCGGAAAGCCATTACCCGTAGTCATCTCCAGCTACAACGGTGCACGGCGGCAGGCCAACCTGACGCCATTGCTGGCGCTGCTGCTGGCGCGCGAGGGCATCCCGGTGCTGGTGCATGGCGTGACCTCTGATCCGAAAAGAGTCACCAGCGCCGAAGTGTTTGCAGAACTCGGCATCCCCCAGACCACCACTTCCGGCGAGGCCGAACAGCGCATGCAACAAGGTTTGCCGGTGTTCATGCCGGTGTCCGCGCTGTCGCCGCAACTGGATTACCTGCTGGGGCTGCGCTGGCGGCTGGGCGTGCGCAACAGCACGCACACCCTGGCCAAGCTGGCAGACCCGTTCAGCGGGCAGTCATTCCGTATTGTCAGCGTCACCCATCCCGATTACATCAGTCGTATGGGCGCGTTTTTCCTCAACAGCGGCACGCGCGGCATGCTGCTACGCGGCACCGAGGGCGAGGTATACGCCAACCCCAAGCGCTTGCCGCGTATGGAAATCTTTGGTGACGGTTTATTGCAGCAGGTAGTAGAAGCGGAAGATGGCAGTATCGCCAGCGTGCCTCAATTGCCAGATGGCATGGATGCGGTGACGACGGCACGCTGGATAGAGCGGGCGATGGCGGGAGAAGTGCCTATTCCCGCGCCATTGCTGAAGCAGGTAGCATGCTGCAGGTCAGGAGCCGGGGTGGCGTTGTTATAACGCTTGGGCTGGTGTTAAGCCTCTGGCTCGAACCATGCCAGCTTTTCCCTAAGCTTCACTACTTCCCTGACGATTGTCAGCGTTGGAGTCTTGAATTCCACTTTTCAGCAAGATCACTTAGAGGGCGGCAAGTACCCGTTGATGCTGTGCGGGGCGCTGGATAGGAGAAGCAGCCACTCCCCAGCCTATCCTGACACAAGTGAGGATGGTGTCATCATGGACAAAGGCTCTATTTAGAGCCAACCAGCTTGAATTTTTTTAAGCCTGATCGAAAGACTTTTATGCCAATTACAATGCCAAAACAACCTGATGACCACAGAAAAATCGCCACACCAAAGGCCCCGAATTTGTCTCTAATCAGCGGAACGAGTTGTGTCCATAAGCGAACACTTCCTAAGAAATTTACAGGGGAATAAAGCTCAGAACACCCTAAATAAATAAAGTTAAGTCCACCAAAAATTACTATAAGGCCAACCATGATGGCAGTGCCGCCATTTTGTAAAGAAAACAAGCGGCTACCTGGGGTGCTTGGTTTATCAAAAAACCGATAAAGAATTATTGAGACTAGAACAATAACCAAACCCCAATAAACTTCTCGTTCAAGCCACAGCCACACAGATGCGAAAAATGAAGCTGTGAAGGTGAGTGCGGTAAGAATGTCTATTATTGATTTCAATTTTCAGGTTCAAACCAGCTTAATTTTTCCCTAAGCTTCACTACCTCACCGACGATCGTCAGCGTTGGCGCCTTGAACCCGGCGGCTTCCACTTTTTCTGCCAAGTCAGCCAGCGTGGCCGTCATTACGCGCTGGTGATGGGTGGTGCCTTGCTGTACCACGGCGGCGGGCCAGCCGGCGGGCAGGCCGTGGGCGATCAGTTGGCTGCAGATTTCCTTGAGTCCGGTCAGGCCCATGTAGATCACCACGGTTTGCTGCGGGCGGGCCAGCGCCGTCCAATCGAGGTCGATGCTGTTGTCGCGCAGGTGGCCGGTGGTGAAGATCACGGACTGGGCATAGTCACGATGGGTCAGGGGAATGCCGGCATAACTGGCAATGCCGTTGGCCGAAGAGATGCCGGGCACGATCTGGAACGGGATGCCGTGCGCGGCCAGTTGTTCGATTTCCTCGCCGCCGCGGCCGAAAATGAACGGATCGCCCCCCTTGAGCCGCAGTACCCGTTTGCCTTCTTTTGCCAGCCGCACCAACAAGTCGTTGATGCCTTCCTGCGGCATGGTGTGGTCGGCCCGTTTTTTGCCCACATAAATGCGCTCGGCGTCGCGCCGCACCAGTTCCATCACGCCGTCGCTGACCAGGTTGTCGTACAGCACCACGTCGGCTTTCTGCATCAGCCGTAACGCGCGGAACGTGAGCAGATCGGGGTCGCCGGGGCCGGCGCCGACCAGGTAGACTTCGCCGGCAGTGGCGGGTTGGGCGGTGTCAATGGCGTGTTGCAGACGCTGTTGAGCCAGTGCCTCGCGCCCGGCCAGCATGTCTTCGCCGATGGCGCCTTCAAATACGTTTTCCCAGAATGCGTGTCGCGGCAGGCCTTCGGGCAAACGCTGTTTGATGGCGTCGCGAAATTTGCCAGCCAACGCGGCCAGGCGTCCATACCCAACCGGAATAAAGGTTTCCAGCCGTGCCCGCAGCAGCCGCGCCAGCACTGGTGCCGCGCCGCCGCTGGAAACTGCCACCACGATGGGCGAACGGTCGACGATGGCGGGCATGACGAACGAACACAGCTCCGGGGTGTCCACTACGTTGACTGGAATATGGCGTGCCTGTGCGGCGGCGGATACCGCGCGATTAACTTCAGGGTTGTTGGTTGCCGCAATCACCAGTGTTGCGCCATCCAGATGGGATGGTTCGAATGTTGCTTGGATATGTCGGATATCCGCATGCCGCAAGGCGCTGCTCAGTTCCGGTGCAATGACGGTGACGTGCGCCTGGGCTTTGAGCAGTGAGGTGACCTTGCGCGCCGCCACTTCGCCGCCGCCGACGACGACGCAAGGTTGCTGGCGAATGTTGATGAAGATGGGCAGGAATTCCATGCCGTCCATTATACTTAACGCTTTGTATTGGGAACTTCAGGATGCTGAACAATTTGATTGCCGGGCGAAAAGGCTATTTTTTGGGATTTGTGGTCAGTTTTGGCCTAGTCGGACTGGCTTTGTTCCTGCAGCAGAAATACAGCCTCGACCCGTGCCCGCTGTGCATTTCCCAGCGCATCGCCTTCATGGTGATGGGCGGCCTGTTCCTGCTGGCGGCGCTGCATAATCCGCGCGCCGGCTTGTGGCGCGGCCTGCATGGCTTGTTGCAGTTGCTGGCGGCGCTGACCGGCGCGGGCATCGCCTTGCGCCATGTCTGGATACAGGCGCACCCCGAAAAAGTCATGGAAGAGTGCGGCGCCGGTTTCGATTTCATGGTGGAAAACTTTCCCGCCAGCCAGACCATCAAGCTTATTTTCAACGGCTCGGGCGAGTGCGCCAGAATCGATTGGACGCTGTTCGGGCTGACCATCCCGCAACTGTCGCTGATGGCGTTTGTCGTGCTGGCGGTTTATGCCATCGTGCTGGCGGCTAAGAAATGAGCCGGTTCAAGACGCTGGAAGAATTTGTCGGCAATACCCCGCTGGTCAGGTTGCAGCGGATTCCGGGCGATACCAGCAACACCATCCTGGTCAAACTGGAAGGCAACAACCCCGCCGGTTCGGTGAAGGATCGCCCGGCGCTGTCAATGATCCGCCATGCCGAGGCGCGTGGCGACATCAAGCCCGGTGATACGCTGATCGAGGCGACCAGCGGTAATACTGGCATTGCGCTGGCGATGGCGGCAGCGATCAAGGGTTACCGCATGATCCTGGTGATGCCCGACAACCAATCGCTGGAACGCCGCCAGACGATGAAAGCCTACGGCGCCGAACTGGTGTTGACGCCCAAGGAGGCGAGCATGGAAGGCGCGCGCGACCTGGCGGAGCAATTGCAGCGCGAAGGCAAAGGCATCATCCTCAACCAGTTTGCAAACCCGGATAACCCCTTGGCGCACTACGAAACCACCGGCCCGGAAATCTGGCGCGACACAGGCGGAAAAATCACGCATTTTGTTTCCAGCATGGGTACTACCGGCACCATCATGGGCAACTCGCGCTACCTGAAAGAGCAGAATCCGGCTATCCAGATTGTTGGCGTGCAGCCGGAAGAGGGCGCGCAGATTCCCGGCATCCGCAAATGGCCGATGGAGTACCTGCCGGAGATATGTGATTTTTCGCGCATCGACCGCATGATATATGTCGGCCAGAACGATGCCGAGGAAATGACGCGGCGCCTGGCGCGCGAAGAGGGTATTTTTGCCGGTATTTCCTCTGGCGGCGCCTTGTGTGCGGCGCTGCAGTTGAGCCGGGAAGTGGAGAATGCGGTGATTGTCTCGATTATCTGCGACCGCGGCGACCGCTACCTTTCCACGGGTGTGTTCCCGGATTGAACAACGCCCTCTCCCATCGGTGGAGGGGGAATCGTCGTCCGCAGCTAAACCACCAGTTTTTCCATGTTTTCCGTCAGCCTGATTTTCTGCCCGTTGGACAGGAATGCCCCGCTGAGTTTGCCGTCGGTAAAACTGAATTCAAAGCCCATCGCCATGATGCGCTGTACCGCGCCGAACAGCCAGTTGTTGTAAGCATCCGCCTTGGATGGGTTTGCGTTCATCGCGGATTGCGCTTGCGAGGCTGCGTCAACGATGCGGCTGAAATACGCCGCATTTTGCGCGGCAACAATCGAGTTGCGCAGGTCCATGTTGTTGTTCACGACGGCTTCCAGTTCGGCGTTTTGGGTTGAGCCGCTGGCGACCGATATGGTGCCGTCATTGTTGAGGGTCATGCTGACCTGGGTGCTCGGCGGAATACCCAGTTGGCGCATCGCTTCTTTCAGGCCGATTTCCGCGCGCTGCGATGCTTTCTCATAGCTGAACGACCAGTCCGGAAGCTCGGGAAGCTCACCGGGTTTCAGCGGTTTGACTTCTGCGCCCTGATTGATGGCCTGGCTTATAGCTTCATTGATGGTGCGCCCTGCGCTGGAGATGGTGACGCTTTCGGCGCGTGCAATCCTCTCGTTAGCCGTACTCGGCCCATAGCCGTTATATTGGCTGGCGATTCGTGCCGTGTAGCTGATGTTGGGCATTGCACTTACTTGTATCATGGATAGCTCCTGTCACAATGGATGCAATAGCCAATAGCAAAAGGTGTTCCATCATTGATACTTATATAAATCAATGCATTAAGGTTTTCCTGCGGCGATTCCATGGCCTGGCGTTGCCATTGTTGCGGCAATCCTTGCCGATGCTGCTGATGGCCTGGCATCTCACGGCGCAGGCGGTCAGCCGCATTGACATCCATGTCGGTGAAATCCGGCATCCCGCGGCTACATTGGAAAACTTGAATGCTACGCTGGACGTTAATGGCAATTGGCGCGGCACCACCACGCTGAAGCAAAACGACCTCAATCAGCTTGTGCCTGGTCTGCCGGTAAGGTTCAGCAAAGGCGCGCTGCAAGGCAAGGTGGAATTTGCCGGAGCCGGTGACCGGCCAGAAAATATCCATGCGGATTTAAGTTTAAGCGATGTTGCGTTCAGCAATGAGCAGGGCACCCAGGCCGCTGAAAAGCTGGCGGGCAGTGTCAAACTGCAAGCGCGGCGCCAGGGCCAGGGCCAGGCCTGGGTCTGGCAGACCGCTGTCAACTGGCGCGAGGGCGAGTTGTTCTGGCAGCCGCTGTATTTCGCCGGCGGCGGACATGCGCTGGAAGCCCACGGCGAATGGGGCGGCGACAAGCTTAGCGTGGCACAAGGCCTGCTGAACATTGCCGGGGTAGGGGCTGTCAGGTTCAGCGGCGAGTTGGGGCTGCCGGACAAGCGCATCAACCGCCTGGATTGCGCGGCAGACAATCTGCCGCTGGATACGACCTATGCTCTGCTCATCAAGCCGTTCATGGAAAAGAACGTGCTGGGCGACCTGGAGGTGGCAGGCCGCGTGGACTTTGCCGCCAGCATCCGCAACCAGCGCGTGGCGGGTTTCAACCTGGGTTTGCACGAGGCGGACGTGGCGGACAGGAAAAACCGCTTCGCCTTTTACCAGCTGAATGCCAGCCTGCCCTGGAGCTACGACGACAAGACCCGCGCCACGCTGGGTTATGGCGGCGGCCAGTTGCTGGGGCTGTCGCTAGGTGCGGCGCGGCACCAGTTTGACCTGGAGCGCTACTCGCTGGTGGCCCCGCGCCTTGATTTCCCGGTGCTGGACGGCAAACTGGTGCTGGAAGACGCGGCGGCGGCCATCGTCAACGACCAATGGTATTGGCGCGTTCGAGCCAATATGCAAGGCGTCACCATGCCGGAATTCAGCCACGCCATGGGCTGGCCGCGCATGGAAGGCAAGATGGAGGCGCAGATCCCGATGGTGCTGTACCAGGATGGACGGCTGACGACGAATGGCGCGTTGAAGCTGAACGTGTTCGACGGCGACGTCAAGGTGGACAAACTGGTGATGGACCAGCCACTGGGACTGGCGCCGCGCCTGTCGGCCGACATCACCATGCGCGGGCTGGATTTGGCCCTGCTGACCAGGACTTTTTCCTTCGGCGATATGCAAGGGCGGCTGGATGGTGATGTGACCGGCCTGGAGCTATCCGGCAAACAGCCGGTCAAGTTCGACGCCAGGTTTTACAGCAGCCCTGGCAATTACCCGAAAAAAATTTCCCAGCGCGCGGTGCAGAACATTTCGGCCTTGGGCGGGGCGGGGGCCGCGGCGGCGATACAGCGCAGTTTTCTGCGGTTTTTTGAAGTGTTCAACTACCAGAAAATCGCGCTTTCCTGCCGCCTGCGCAACGGCGTTTGCGCCATGGGCGGGGTGGAGGAAACGCAATCCGGCTACGTGATGGTCAAGGGTAGCGGCATCCCATCCATCACCGTGCTGGGCTACAATCGCAACGTGGGTTGGAAAGAACTGCTGGAGCGGGTACGGAACATCACCCAGGGCAACAGCAAACCGGTCATCAAATAAGGAATTTGCCATGCAGAGAATCATGACTTTATTCGCAGTGCTGGGCGTGCTTGCGCTTCCTGCCTGCGTCACCATCAACATCTATTTCCCTGCCGCGGCGGCGGAAAAAGCGGCCGACAAGATTATTGACGAAGTCTGGCAGATCAAGCAGGGCGAACAGAAGCCCGCCGAACCGACCAAGGAATAAAGGAAAAATCATGAAAAAACTACTGGTAACCCTCTGCCTGTTGCTGCTGGCACCGCTGGCAATCGCGGCCGCCGACCTGGAAATCAACACCCCGGCGATCAGCGCCTTGAAAGGCAGCATGCAGGCCCGCCACGGGCAGTTGGCCGCCCACTATGCCAGCGGCGCGGTGGGCCTGACGCGCGACGGGCTGGTGGCGGTACGCGACGCCAACGCCGTGCCGCTCAAGGACAGGCAGGCGGTCAATTCGCTGGTCAATGCCGAAAACAGCGACCGCAACGCCCTGTACAAGGAAATCGCCACCGCCAACGGCCATCCCGAGTGGGAAGCCGAAGTGCGCGGTACTTTTGCGCAAAGATGGGTGCAAAAAGCGCAAGGCGGCTGGTGGTACCAGGATGCGGGCGGCTGGGCGAAGAAATGATTCCAACGCTGGTTTTCGACATCGAGACCATCCCCGATACGGATGGCCTGAAAAAACTGCTGGATTTACCGCCGGAGACTTCGGCGGAAGATGTGGCCAACATCGCGTTCCACCAGCGCCGCCAGCACAACGGCAGTGAATTTCTCCCATTGCAGCAGCACCGCGTGTGCGCCATTTCCTGCGTGTTGCGCAGCGATGAAGGCTTCAAGGTGTGGTCGCTGGGTGCGTCGGATGAACCGGAAGCCAAATTGATCCAGCGCTTCTTCGACGGTATCGAAAAATACACGCCGCAACTGGTGTCGTGGAACGGCGGCGGTTTCGACCTGCCGGTGCTGCATTACCGCGGGCTGGTGCATGGCATCCAGGCCCCGCGCTACTGGGACATGGGCGACGACGACCGCGAGTTCAAGTGGAACAACTACATCAGCCGCTACCACATGCGGCACCTGGATTTGATGGACCTGCTGGCGCTGTACCAGCCGCGCGCCAATGCACCGCTGGACGAAATTGCCCAACTCTGCGGCTTTCCCGGCAAGCTGGGCATGGATGGCTCCAAGGTGTGGGATGCCTTTAAGAACGGCGAAATCGAAGCTATCCGCAACTACTGCGAAACCGACGTGGTGAATACTTATCTGGTGTTCCTGCGCTTTCAGCTGATGCGCGGCGTGCTTAACGCGGAAGAGCACTGGAACGAGGTCAAACTGGTGCGCGATAGCTTGGCGGCGGAAAGCGCGCCGCATTGGGCTGAGTTCCTGGCTGCTTGGGGCGCCTGACTGGAAGCATTATCTTGCAGAGTTTAGAGAAGGTACTGCTACCTTTGCGCCTATCAAATGCCACACCTCGGTTTCGCCTTTACCCTTAACGTGCACTTTGGCGTGGTTTTCGCAAATGAAATCATTCTTGATGAGTTCATACGTATTGCGGGTAATCTGGATTACACCGGCCTGACCTGATGACTCCATGCGGCTGGCGACATTGACTGCATCGCCCCACAAATCGTAAATGAATTTCTTGCGGCCGATCACGCCAGCCACTACCGGGCCGGAATTGATGCCTATCCTGAATGACAGGTGGTGTCCACCCACCTGGTTTTTCTCAACGTAGTGCTGCATTTCCAGCGCCAATGATGCAATGGCATGGGCGTGATCCCGGCGGGAACGGGGAATGCCCGACGCCACCATATAGCAGTCACCTATGGTCTTGATTTTCTCCAGTCCGTATTTGTCCACCAGATCATCAAAATGTGAAAACACCTGATTGAGGATTTCGACCAGTTCTATGGGTTTCATCTCGGATGAGAGGGTTGTGAAGTCAACTACATCAGCAAACAGGATGCTGGTCTCTTCATACTGGTCGGCAAACACCTTGGGTTCGTTTTTCAGAAAATCGGCAATATCTTTAGGGAGAATGTTCAATAACAGACTCTCGGACTTGCCTTTTTCAATATTGAGTAACTGAAAAGCCGCATCACGTTGCAGTACAAAAAACAACAGGGCGCCGAACACCATGCCCGCAATGTTAATGGCATTGAAAGCCGCCAGAATGACTTGCCACTGAAGGGGAATATTGTTTTCAGGGCGCAGGTATGGCTGGGCAAGAACGCAAACGACAGCCAATATACAAAAAAACAGGAACCAATATGCCGCCTGGCGGGGTTTGTATAAAACCAGAGCGAACATGGGGCCAACCAGCCCCCACATAATGACAAAGCTACTTTGAACAATCCCCCCCAGAATAAGCGTCGAGAAAAACGGCGAAATGTAGGCTGTAGCTAGCGTGATGAATTTATACAGATCGTAATTGATGACTCTTGAGCGGTGAAAGAACAAGAGGACAATCGAGGCGGCTGCACTGCCGAAAAGGATGCTTGCGGTGAGGTGTTCATTAAAGCCAAGATAAACAACACCAAGAAACAATTGAACCGGGATGGCACCGAGTACCATGGAGAAGTTTGAGATGGTTTTTTGCATCCGCACTTCATCGCTATCCGCGTCAGAAAGCCCGATACGCGCGAGAGCGGCCATTGCATTACGCAGCCTGTTTTTAGCGCCACCGGACATTCCAGTCTCCTCTGTTTGAGTTTGGCGTTGCTTTCAGTTACATATTGTTTTGCAACTGTTCCCGCGTCAACAAAAACACAAACCCATCCCCCGCAGAGACTTCCAGCCAGGTAAACGGCAGGTTGGGAAATTGCGCTTCCAGTTCATCGCGGTTATGGCCAATCTCGACAATCAATACACCGCCGGGATGCAGGTGGTTGGCAGCCTCGCTCAGCAAGGTCCGCACATGCTCCAGCCCATCTTCGCCCGAGGCCAGCGCCAGTTGCGGCTCGTGGCGGTATTCCTGCGGCAGCATGTCCATTGACGGCGCATTGACGTAGGGCGGGTTGGAGATAATGACGTCGTATTGCTTGCCGGCCAGGGCGTTTAGCATGTCGGACTTGATCGCGGTGACCTGGTCTTCCAGGCCGTAGTCGGCGATGTTGCGTTGCGCTACGCTCAAGGCGTCATCGGAAATATCTACCGCGTCTACTTCTGCATTGGGGAAAGCCATCGCCAGCAGGATGGCAAGGCAGCCGCTGCCGGTGCAGATGTCGGCGGCTGCCACCACTTCTTCCGGGTTTTCTACCCATGGCGCCAAGTCTTCGCGCAGTAACTCGGCGATGAAGGAGCGCGGCACGATCACACGTTCGTCCACATAGAATTTGTATTCCCCCAGCCATGCCTCGCGCACCAGATAGGCGGTCGGCACGCGCTCGGTGACACGGCGTTCGATCAGGTGGATCAGGTGCTTGCGCTCGGTTTCGGTGATGACGGCGTCCATGAAAGTGTTCAGCGTATCCATGGGCAGGTGCAAGGCTGCCAGGATCAGCCAGGCGGCTTCGTCGTAGCTGTTCTGCGCGCCGTGGCCGTAAAATAGCCCAGCTTCCTCGAAGCGGCTGACGGTGTAACGCATCCAGTCGCGGATGGTGTGCAATTCATGGTAAATGGGATGAGTCATGGATTATTTCAGCAGTTTTTCCAGGGTAATGCGGTAAGTGTCTTTCAGCGGGTCAATATCAGCGACACCTACGCACTCATTCAGCTTGTGGATGGTGGCGTTGAGCGGGCCGAATTCGATCACCTGCGGGCAGATGTCGGCGATGAAGCGGCCATCGGAGGTGCCACCCGTGGTGGATAACTCCGGAACCACGCCGTAGGCTTGCTGGATAGCTTCGGAGATGGCTTCCACCAGGTTGCCGCGCGGCGTGATGTAGGGCGGCGAATACTCCCATTCCAGATCGTAGCTGAGCGTATGCCGGTCAAGAATTTCGTGAACGCGTTGTTTCAGGTTGGCTTCCGTGCTGCCTTGGCCGTTGAGTTCCGGGCAGAACCGGAAATTGAACAGGATCACCACTTCACCTGGCACCACGTTGGTCGCACCCGTTCCGCCATTGATATTGGAAATCTGCCAGGAGGTGGGCGGGAAATACTCGTTGCCGTTGTCCCACACGGTTTTCGCCAGTTCGGCAATGGCGGGGGCGGCCAGGTGGATCGGGTTCTTCACCAGATGCGGGTAGGCGATATGGCCCTGGATGCCCTTGACCTTGAGCGCGCCGGATAGCGAGCCGCGACGGCCATTCTTGATCATGTCGCCGACCACCTTGTTGGAGGTGGGTTCGCCGACGATGCAGTAATCCATCAGTTCGCCGCGCGCTTGCAGGGCTTTGACCACTTTTACCGTGCCATCCACCGCGATACCTTCCTCGTCGGAGGTAATCAGCAGACCGATGGAACCGGGCAGGTCGGTTGGCAATTCTTCCAGCGCAACCACAAACGCGGCGATGGAGGTTTTCATGTCCGCCGCGCCGCGGCCATACAGCATGCCATCGCGGATGGTGGGCTCGAACGGCGGGCTCACCCATTGTGCTTCCGGTCCGGTGGGCACCACGTCGGTATGCCCGGCGAACACGACCAGCGGGCCGGTTGTGCCGCGCCGCGCCCAGAAGTTGTCCACGTTGCCGAAACGCATGCGTTCGATCTTGAAGCCCAGTTTTTCCAGGCGCTCGATCAGGATTTCCTGGCAGCCGGCATCGTCCGGCGTTAGCGAGCGGCGGGCAATCAGTTGTTTGGCGAGTTCCAAGGTTTTGCTCATGGTGACCTCATGTTGAATCGGGTGCTTCTTGGGGCTGGGTCAAATACTTGACGCGTAGGCGGCTTCATCAAAGCCGAGCTGGATCATAGCGCCATCCCGCTCCAATACCGGACGCTTGATGACGGAAGGTTTTTCCAGCATCAGCGCGATGGCCGACGCGTTGTCGGTGACAGCGGTTTTGGCTGCATCGGGGAGCCCGCGCCAGGTCATCCCTGCGCGATTCACCAGTTTTTCCCAAGGCGCCTGGGTTAACCAGCGTGCGAGCAACGCTGCATCCACACCGTCTTTCCTGAAATCGTGAAAGGTATAAGCCACGCCTTTGGCGTCCAGCCAGGCGCGGGCCTTTTTGACGGTGTTGCAGTTGGGGATGCCGTAAAGTTTGAGCATGGGAAAGAAAAAACCGCATCACCTAGATGCGGTTTTTGGTCTGGTTAACGGTAACGATCAGCCGTCCGCACGGATCTTGGAGATCAGCGTGTGCAGGACCGCGTCGGCCTGATCGTTAGTCACCTGGCAGGTGCCGGCCGCATTATGGCCGCCGCCGCCGTGCTTCAGCATCAGTTCGCCGATGTCGGTCTTGGAGGTACGGTTGATGATGGACTTGCCGACGGCAAACACGGTGTTCTGCTTCTGCACGCCCCACAACACGTGGATGGAGATGTTGGTGTCGGGGTACATCGCGTAGATCATGAAGCGGTTGCCGGCGTAGATGGTTTCTTCGTTGCGCAGGTCCAGCACCACCACGTTGCCATGCACCTTGGAACAACGGGTGATCTGGTCGATGAACTTGTCTTCATGCTCGTAATAGAGTTCGACGCGTTCCTTGACGTCCGGCAGTTCCATGATTTCTTCAATGCTGTGGTCGCGGCAGTACTTGATCAGGTCCATCATCAGCGCATAGTTGGAAATGCGGAACTCGCGGAAGCGGCCCAGGCCGGTGCGCGAGTCCATCAGGAAGTTCAGCAGCACCCAGTGGGTTGGGTTCAGGATTTCCGCCTTGGTGAACTGCGCGGAGTCGGCCTTGTCCACCGCGTCCATCATTTCGTCCCATTCTGCCGGGAATGCCTTGTGTCCGCCAAAGTGCTCGTACACCACGCGCGCTGCGGAAGGTGCTTCCGGGATGATAATGTAATTGGGTTTTTCGCCTGGGTTGCGGATGGTTTCCGACTCGTGATGGTCGAATGCCATGTGTACGCCGTCCACATAGGGCAGATTGGTGGTGATGTCGTTACCGGTGATGGCGATTTTGCCGTCCTGCATGTCCTTGGGGTGCACGAACACGATTTCGTTGATCAGGTTCAGGTGCTCAAGCAATACTGCGCACACCAGACCATCGAAGTCGCTACGGGTCACCAACCTAAATTGTTTTTGTTCTGCCATGATTGCCTCTCAGAAATGATCGCGGTTAAGTTTCAGATTCTACCTGCATGGAAAATTTTTTGTTAACTTCAGATGCCCTAATTTCACTGACGGTTTTCGAGTTCTTCCCAGCGCGCCAAGGCGGCCTCCAGCAGCCCGTCCAGTTCGGCCAAGCGTTGCTGCATGGCTTTGGCGCGGGGCAGGTCGTCGCGAAACAGGCTGCCGTCGGCGAGCGCCAGGTTGATCTCGGTCTGCTCGTTTTCCAGCGCCTCGATATTGCCCGGCAGCGCTTCCAGTTCCTTGGTTTCCTTGAAGCTGAGTTTGGATTTGGCCGCCGGCGCGGGTTTCGGCGCGGCTGTCGCAGCCTTGGGCGTGGCGGGTTTGCTGGCCGCGACCTCGCGCGCTGCCTGGAACCGCTGCCAGTCGTCATAACCGCCGCCGAATTCGGTCAGCACGCCGTTGCCTTCAAAGGCTATCACCTGCGTCACGGTGTTTTCCAGGAAGGCGCGGTCGTGGCTGACCAGGAACAGCGTACCGCCGAAATCCTGCAACAGTTCTTCCAGCAGTTCCAGCGTGTCGATGTCGAGGTCGTTGGTCGGTTCGTCCAGCACCAGCACGTTGGCGGGGCGGGCAAACAGGCGCGCCAGCAATAACCGGTTGCGCTCGCCGCCGGAGAGCGATTTCACCGGTGCGCGGATGCGCTGCGGCGGGAACAGGAAATCTTCCAGGTAGCTCACCACGTGTTTGCGCTCGTCGCCGATCTGCACGTAATCCGAGCCGGGGCTGATGGTGTCGGCCAGCGTGGCTTCCTCGTTCAACTGTTCGCGCATCTGGTCGAAATACGCCACGGTGATCTTGGTGCCGAGGCTCACCGTGCCGCTGTCCGGCTGCAGTTCGCCCAGGATCAGCTTGAGCAGCGTTGATTTTCCCGCGCCGTTGGGGCCGAGCAGGCCGATGCGGTCGCCGCGCAAAATGCGGGTGGAAAAATCCCTGATGATGACGCGGTCGCCAAACGCCTTGCTGACGTGCGTCAACTCCGCCACCAGCTTGCCGGAACGCTCGCCGGCATCCAGCGCCAGCTTGACGTTACCCTGGCGCTCGCGGCGCGCGGCGCGCTCCAGGCGCAACTGTTCCAGCCGCCGCACGCGGCCTTCGTTGCGGGTGCGCCTGGCCTTGATACCCTGGCGTATCCACACCTCTTCCTGCGCCAGTACCTTGTCGAACTTGGCGGCGTGGGTGGCCTCGACTTCCAGCAGCTCGGCCTTTTTGGCCTGGTAGGCGGTGAAGTTGCCGCTGAATTCGGTGATGTGGCCGCGATCCAGCTCGATAATGCGTGTTGCCAGCCGATCCAGGAAGCGCCGGTCATGGGTGATGAACAGCAGCGCGCCGTTAAAATCCAGCAGCAGGTTTTCCAGCCATTCAATTGCGGCAAAATCCAGGTGGTTGGTGGGTTCGTCCAGCAGCAGCACATCCGGTTCGGCCACCAGCGCGCGCGCCAGCGCCACGCGCTTGCGCCAGCCGCCGGACAGCGTGGCGACCGGCGTATCGGCTGGCAATTCCAGCCGCGACAGCACGGTTTCGATGCGCGCCTGCACCTGCCAGCCGTTCTGCGCTTCCAGCTCGTGTTGCAGCGTCTGCATCTGCTCCAGCAGCTTTTCGGTGTCCGCATCCGGCTCGGCTATGGCGTGGGAGACGGCGTGATACTCCGTCAGCAGCGTTTTCAGCGGCCCCAGGCCTTCCGCCACCGCCTCGAAAATGGTGTGCGTCATATCCAGCGGCGGCTCTTGCGGCACATAAGCCAGGCGCATGCCGGGCGCGCGCCACAATTTGCCGTCATCCAGCTTGGACTCGCCGGCCAGCACTTTCAGCAGGCTGGATTTACCCGTGCCGTTGCGGCCGATCAGGCCCACGCGCTCGCCCGGATCAAGCTGGAAACTGGCGTGATCGAGCAGGGGCGTGAGGCCGTAAGCGAGGCTGGCGTTATCGAGCGTGATGTGCGGCATGGGGCGGTTGCAGGCTCCGGTTTACTTGGCAGGCGCCTTGGCTGCCGGCGTGGCGCCCACGATTTCGATCTTGGCCTTGGCCTTGAGTTCATCCAGCTGCTTTTGCAGGTTCTGCTGCTGGATATGCTTGGTCAGGTTGGCTTTTACATCCTCAAATGCCGGCGGCTTGATCGCCCTGGAATCTTCCAGCACGATCACGTGGTAGCCGAACTGGGTCTGTACCGGCTGTTCGGTGAACTTGCCTTTTTCCAGCTTGCTTACGGCAGTGCTGAATTCCGGCACCATGCTTTTCAGGTCGAACCAGCCCAGGTCGCCGCCGGTTTCCCTGGAGCCGGGGTCCTGGGATTTTTCCCTGGCCAGCTTTTCAAAAGCGCTCGCGTCTTTTTTCAGTTGGGCGATGATGTCCCGGGCTTCGGCTTCCGTGGCGACGAGGATGTGGCGCGCCTTGTATTCGGTGCCTGCCGCTTCGGCGGAGAGTTTGTCGTATTCGGCCTTCAGCGTGCTGTCACTGACCGGGTTGTTCTTGAAGTAATCCGCAACATAGGCGTTGGCCAGGGCGGATTGCTTGATCACCTCGACTTGTTCCTTGAATTCGGGCGTCTTGTCCAGGCCTTTCTTGACCGCTTCATCGGCGACCAGCATTTGTATCGCCAGCTGCTCGACGATGGCTTTCCTGGCTTCCGGCGTGTCCGCACGCCCACCGCTTTGTTTGGCGATCAGGTCGACGCTGAGTTTGCTGATGGGTTTGCCGTTGACGGTGGCGGCGGCTTCCAGCTTGGAGGCCTGCTTGCTGTCGTCGGCGTTGCAGGCGCTAAGCACCAGCAGGGAAATGGTGCTGACCAGGAAAATTCTGGATTTGGAGAATGGCATGGTGTTTCCTTAAAAGGGAGGTGGAAAGAAATTGCGGAGGCTTGAGATATAAAACCCCGGATACTAAATGCGCGGTCACTTGTTAAGCAAGGCTTTCATTTGCGCGATGCGGTTAGCCGCGTTGGCCTTGCGGTCTTCCGGGCTGGCATCGGAGGCTTTGCCGGCGTGGCGGATATCGTCGGACGGCAGTTCGTCCAGGAAGCGGCTGGGTTCGCACGGCTCCCAGTCGCCGGCGCGCTTGCGTTTCTTGCAATAGGTCAGGGTCAGCGATTTTTGCGCGCGGGTAATGCCCACGTACATCAGCCGCCGCTCTTCCTCGATCCCGGTTTCATCCAGGCTTTCACCAATGCTTGAATGGTGCGGCAGGATGCCTTCTTCCACGCCAATCAGGAACACGTGGCCGAATTCCAGCCCCTTGGCGGCATGCAGGGTGGAAAGCTTGACCGCGTCGGGCTCGGCTTCCTCGCGGCCTTCCAGCATGCTCATCAGCGCCACGGTCTGCGTCAGTTGCAGCAGGTTGGTTTCGTCGGCTTCGCCTTTTCTGGTCAGCCAGCCGACAAAGTCCATGACGTTGCCCCATTTGGCCTCGGCGGCGCGCGGTTCTTCGCTGTCGTACAAAAACGCTTCGTAGCCGATGGCGTTGAGCAGATCCTGCAGCACTTCGCCCGCCGGGTCTTTGGGCGCGCGCTCCTGCATGCGGCTGATAAAGTTGCAAAAGGTCAGCAGGTCTTCCAGCTGTGCCTTGCCGATGTCGTGCTGGAACACCGGTTCATAAGCCGCTTCGAACAGGGAAATATGCTGTTTGGCGGCGTATTCGCCCAGGCGCTCCAGCGTGGTGTTGCCGATGCCCTTGCGCGGCGTGGTGGCGGCGCGGATAAAGGCGGGATCGTCGTCCTCGTTGGCGATCAGGCGCAAGTAACTGATGAGGTCCTTGATCTCGGCGCGGTCGAAAAACGAGGTGCCGCCGCTGACGGTATAGGGGATTTTCTGGTTGCGCAGTTGCTGCTCAATCAGCCGCGCCTGGTGGTTGCCGCGGTAGAGGATGGCATAATCCAGATATTTGGTGCGGTGCTCGAACTTGTGCGCCATCAGCTTCATCGCCACCATTTCCGCCTCGTGTTCTTCGTCCTTGGCCGGGGTAATCTGGATCGGATCGCCGATACCTAAATCGCTCCACAGCTTTTTCTCGAACAGCTTGGGATTGTTGGCGATGACGTGGTTGGCCGCGCGCAGGATGCGCACCGTGGAGCGGTAGTTCTGTTCCAGCTTGATCACCTTTAACTGCGGGAAATCCTGCGTCAACTGATGCAGGTTTTTCACGTCCGCGCCGCGCCAGGCATAAATCGCCTGGTCGTCGTCGCCCACCGCGGTAAACAT
The DNA here is from genome assembly GCA_964511385.1 of uncultured Methylophilaceae bacterium. Taxonomy (GTDB): domain Bacteria; phylum Pseudomonadota; class Gammaproteobacteria; order Burkholderiales; family Methylophilaceae; genus CAILHX01. The sequence continues at coordinate 182,583 of CAZEFE010000006.1, forward strand.
GCCCTCCGGCCCTGTCAGTTGCCGCACCAGCCGGTACTGGCAGGCATTGGTGTCCTGATATTCGTCGATCAAGAGGTAACGCAGCTTCATCTGCCACTTGTGCAGCGCATCGCGGTGCTGCTCGAACAGTTCCACCGGCAGGCGGATCAGGTCGTCGAAATCCACCGCCTGGTAGGCTTTTAACGCCTGCTGGTAAAGCTGGTAGATTTTGGCGGCGGCGTGGGTGTGTTCTTCATCAGCGTTTTTCAGGGCCTGATCCGGCGTCAGAAAAGCGTTTTTCCACTGCGAAATCTGCCACTGCGTGCGTTTCAGCAACTGCTTGTCGGTGGTGGCGAGGATGTCGGCCAGCGTCTTGAAGCTGTCGGCGGCATCGAGGATGGAAAAACGCGGCTTGTACCCTAGAAGCTGTGCTTCCGCCCGCAAAATGTGCAGCCCCAGCGAGTGGAAGGTGGTGACGGTCAAGCCCTTGCTTGGCTTGCCTTCCAGCAGATGCCCCACGCGCTCCTGCATCTCGCGCGCCGCCTTGTTGGTGAAGGTGATGGCGGCGATGTTGCGCGCTTCATAACCGTTCTCGATCAAATGCGCGATTTTGTGCGTGATGACGCGGGTCTTGCCGCTACCGGCGCCGGCCAGCACCAGCAGCGGGCCGTCCAGGTATTTCACTGCTTCGCGTTGGGGGTCGTTGAGCTTGGATAACATGAGGGCGGCAAGTTTACCGGCTGGAGGACATTCCGTATAGGCGGCGTTGGTGATTTCGGGCACAATCGCAGCGCAATTTTTGTAGCCCACCCGGATATTTCAATGAATCTCGATTTGCGCACCATGCTGGTAATGATCGCTTTGCTGACCCTGATGCTTTCCGGGCTACTGGCGTTGGCTGGGCTGCATGCGGGAACCATCCGTGGTACCCGTCAATGGGCCTTGGCCAGCTTGTGCATCAGCCTGGGGATGATCGCCTCCATCAACCAGACGCTGACGCCGACCAGTTGGGCGCTGGTCAGCGGAGCCGGCCTGCTGGCGGCCGGGCTGGGCCTGCAATACGACGGCATCCGTGCGTTCAAGGAAGAACGCTATGACCGGAGGGTTATCCTGGCTACCGTCGGCGTGGTGTTCGCACAGACGACCTGGTTCACTCTCATCCATCCGGATATTGCACTGCGCGCGATTACTAATTCAGTAGTATTCGCGCTGATGTGCGCCGCCTGCGCCAGGGCGTTGCTGATCCGTATCAAGCCGCCGCTGCGCACCGCCTACTGGTTCACCGGCACCGCTTTCGCGGTATTCGCGCTGGTGTTCGTTGCCCGCGCCGGGGTGATCGCTGCTGCGCAGCCGGGAACCTATGGCCTGTATTCGCCCATGGTGATCAATCCCGTGACCTTTTTTGCCGGCAGCGTCACCCAACTGTGCCTGACGTTCGGGTTCGTGCTGATGCTGAACTACCGGCTGGCGACAGAATTGCAGCAACTGGCCGCGCACGACCCGCTGACCGGCGCCTTCAACCGGCGCAGCCTGGAGAAAGAGGGGGAGCGCTTGCTGGCACGGTGCGCGCGCACTGGCGATACCCTGGCCGTGATGATGCTGGACGTGGACCATTTCAAGAGCATCAACGACCGGTTTGGGCACATGGTGGGGGACGAGGTGCTGGTTCGCCTGGTGCAACTGGCACAAGGATCGATCCGGACTGCGGACTACTTTACCCGATACGGCGGCGAGGAATTCTGCATCCTGCTGCCGTCTTCCACGGAGAGCGACGTGATGGGACTGGCCGAGCGCCTGCGCCAGCACTATGCCGAACTGGCCATGGAATTCGGCGACGAAATCCTGCACAGCACCATCAGCATCGGCGTTGCCGATTCCAACCACACCGGCCTGGAACTGCCGGCCCTGCTGGCTGCCGCCGACCAGGCGCTGTATTGCGCCAAACACGAGGGCAGGAACCGCGTGGTTGGCTTTTCGCGCATGGAGAGGGCAGTATGAACCGGGGCGCCAGCCGTTGAACCCGTCCTCGGCTCAGCAAATCCTGCACGACGTATTCGGCTACGCTGCCTTCCGTGGCGCGCAGCAGGCCATCGTCGAGCATGTGAGCGCCGGTGGCGACGCCCTGGTGCTGATGCCCACCGGCGGCGGCAAGTCGCTGTGCTACCAGATTCCCGCACTGCTGCGCGACGGCGTGGCGATTGTGGTATCGCCGCTGATCGCGTTGATGCAGGACCAGGTGGATGCCCTGCAACAGTTGGGGGTGAAAGCCGCGTTCCTCAACTCCAGCCTGGATGCCGACGCGGCGCGCGGCGTGCTGGGCCGGATGCACCAGGGCGAACTGGATATACTCTACGTCGCCCCGGAGCGCCTGCTGATGCCCAACTTCCTGGCGTTGCTGGAGCAGGTCCAGGCCGGGCCTGGGCTGGCGCTGTTTGCCATAGACGAGGCGCACTGCGTTTCGCAATGGGGCCACGATTTCCGCCCGGAGTACCGTCAGCTCACCGTGCTGCACGAGCGTTTCCCGGCCGTGCCGCGCATTGCGCTCACCGCCACCGCCGACGCGCCGACGCGCAACGAGATTATTGAACGTCTGGCGCTGGAAGATGCGCGCCAGTTCGTCTCCAGCTTCGACCGCCCCAACATCAAGTATCGCGTCACGCAAAAAGACAACGCGCGCAAACAACTGGAAGCCTTCCTCGAAACCGAACACCCCAACGATGCCGGCATCGTCTATTGCCTGTCGCGCAAGCGGGTAGAAGAAACCGCCGACTGGTTGCAAAGCCGCGGCTGGGATGCGCTGCCCTACCACGCCGGGCTGGATGCCGCGGTGCGCAACGCCAACCAGCGCCGCTTCCTGCGCGAGGAGGGGGTTATCATGGTGGCGACAGTGGCGTTCGGCATGGGCATCGACAAGCCCAACGTGCGCTTCGTCGCCCACCTCGACCTGCCCAAGAGCATGGAAGGCTATTACCAGGAAACCGGCCGCGCCGGGCGCGACGGCTTGCCCGCCAATGCCTGGATGGCCTACGGCCTGGGCGACGTGGTCAGCATGCGGCAGATGCTGGACAGCGGCGATGCGCCGGAAGAAAGAAAGCGCGTCGAACGGCAAAAACTGGACGCCTTGCTCGGCTTCTGCGAATCCACGGCCTGCCGCCACCAGACGATATTGCGCTACTTCGGCGAGGAGCACCCCGGCGATTGCGGCCAGTGCGACAACTGCCTGGAGCCGGTGGATACCTGGGACGGCACCCAGGCCGCGCAGATGGCGCTATCGTGCGTGTATCGCACCGGGCAGCGCTTCGGCGTGGTGCACCTGATCGAAGTGCTGCTGGGCAAAACCACGCCCAAAATCCAGCAATTCGGCCACCACGCGCTTTCCACCTTCGGCATCGGCCAGGGCTTGTCGCAATCGCAATGGAGCAGCGTGTTCCGCCAACTGGTCGCCAGTGGTTTTCTCGAAGCCGACATCGCAGCCTACGGCGGCCTCAAACTCACCGAAGCCGCGCGCGCCGTACTCAAAGGCCAGCAACAAGTCTGGCTGCGCCGCGACGCCGAACCCGCCAGCCGCAAGGTCAGCAAGGCCGAACGCGCCTCGCGCGCCAGGGAAGCCTTTGCCGGCGCCAGCGACGACCCGCTGTGGCAAGCGCTCAAGGCCAAACGGTTGGAACTGGCAAAAGAACAGGGCGTGCCGCCGTACGTGATTTTCCACGACAGCACCCTGCTGGAAATCCTCAACCAGCGTCCGCAAACACTGGATGAACTGGGGCGCATCAGCGGCGTAGGGCAGGCCAAGCTGGCACGGTATGGGGATGCGTTTTTGCAGGTGCTGGAAGGTGGCTAAATCTTCATTTTCTGATGATGGCGCTGAAAGAATCCGCTTGGCTTTTGATTATCACCGCGCGCATCCAGAGATATCCTTTGATGAGCATGTTCGTCAGAAAAAGATTCAACTCGGCGCATCGCTTGCCCGATTGCAAGCTATTTACCTAGATACTCGATATTGGATTTTTCTCAGAGATGCATATTTGGGGCGTCCTCAAAATGCATTGCATATTCAGCTACTCGATATCTTGAGAGGTGGAGTTGAGATGCATCGAATATATTGCCCAATATCCGATGCCACGTTGATCGAACTATTGAAGCGGAGTGGTCAAGAGCGGAAGGCAGTAATGACCTTGGTGGATGAATTAAGTCTGGGGGTTGCATTTGCGCCAGAAGAGGAACGGGTTGGGACGGAATTGGCACATTTTCTTCATTCCGCCTTTTTTCCTGACGAGGTTTACCCTCTGAATTGGTTGGTTTGGAATCGTGTCGTATATACCCTTGGCATTGCCAGTCCATCTGTGACATGGTTGGATGCCGCGGAAAATCAGGTGATGCAAAAAGCATTCTTTGACCACCTATGGGATATTCCATTAACAGAAGTCATGGAGATAGCCGGGTTGGATAAGGACTTCCCCCATCTCCCACTTGATGAATTGGCTCAGCGCCTTACCGCGCTTAATGCAAAATACAGCGGCGAACTCACCAGCTACAAGCAAACATACTCACGGGAAATATGGGGGGCGATTGATTTAATCCTTCCCAAAGTTGAAGCCATAATGGTTCCAATAGTAAATCGCCTCAGAAAAAGCGATGGTTCAACCCCGAACTCTATTGGTATTGAATCGCAAATAGAAGCACGATTATCTGAGGTATTCAGACATGGCAACGTGGCAAAAGTGTTGCCAACCTTGCATGTGATGGCTCATTGCCATGCATCAATCCGACATGATAAGAGACGGCCCATGAAGGCAAACGATTTGCCGGACTTTCATCATGCCTCTGCGGCCTTGGTCTATTGCAAGGCGTTCTTTACAGAAAATCCCTTGCGAATATTACTCACATCTCCCCAAGCAAAACTCGATAAAGAGTATAACTGCCGCGTCATTTCTGACATCAATGAGGCAATAGATTTCCTGCGGGCTGAGAATTGGTAAATGGCTTGCGAGCTAAGCTGCCGCCTGCCGTAACGGATAATCCCGAATCAACACCTCCGCCGGGATATTCAGCCCTGCCGATAACCGCCGAATCATTTCCAGCGACAACGGCCTGACTCGGTTCAGAATGTCCGAAACACGGCCACGCGGGCCGATGTAAGGTTCCAAGTCCTTACGGGTCAGCCCGCGGTTTTCCATGATGTATTCGATAAAGGTCACCGGATCGGGCGCTTCGATAGGGTAATGTGTCCTTTCGTAAGCTTCGATGAGTAATACCAGCACTTCAAGGCGTTCGGCCTCTGGGCTGCCATCGGGGGCATCCCACAGCGATTCGATTTCTGCCAATGCGGCCTGGTAGCTGATTTCATCGTGAATTGGTTTGATTTCCATCGTGCTGCTCCTAAATAATCTCGGCCTTGATTCGGTCATACTCGGCATGCGTGCCGACAAACCGGATAAACATTAGCGTCTGTGTGTATCGCACCGCGACGACCAGCCGATAGTCGTTGCCCTTGATATTGAACACAACGCGGTTATTGCCCAAAAAGCTGGCATTGCCGTGGGCGGCCTTGATGTCTGCCGGGGTGCGCCATTGGGCGTGGCTGGCTTCGGTGTACCAGCCACGCAAGGGTATTTCTGCTTGTGGATGGCGCTCCCAGAATTCCCGCAATGTCCTGAGTGCGATTATTTTCATGAGGCACTGTAGCACGATACCAATTTGGTATCAATGACGTATTGCGCTGCATTGCTGAAACAAATGGATGGAAGAAACCTATTACCTTTGCTACGGTAACCGTCTTTGTAAACCACTACTTAGGTACACCATGCAAATCTGGGTTGATGCCGACGCCTGCCCCGTCGTGATTAAGGAAATCCTGTTCCGTGCCGCCCAACGCACGCAGATTGTGACGACGCTAGTGGCCAACAAGCTGCTGCGGGTGCCGCCTTCGCCGTTTATCCGGGCGTTACAGGTGCCGCATGGGTTTGATGTGGCGGACAACAAAATTGCGCAGGAAGTCATTCCCGGAGACCTGGTGATTACCGCCGATATTCCGCTGGCGGCGCAGGTGATCGAGCGCGGCGGAACCGCGCTCAACCCGCGCGGCGAGGTTTACACACCGGACAACATCCGCGAACGCCTGACCATGCGCGATTTCATGATGGAACTGCGCGGCAGCGGGGTGGATATTTCCGGCCCTGCCAGTTTTAGCCACAGTGACCGGCAGGCGTTTGCGGCGCAGTTGGATCGGTTGCTGGCTAAAAAGTGATCCTTGGCGCGGTGTTCAAAAAAGGTGCCATGCGGTAAGCTTGCACCTCGGTTTTCGGTTTACTTTTCACCTTTCATTTTTCACGGATTCTTATGGCTCAATACGTCATGTCCATGCTCCGCGTGAGCAAGGTTGTTCCCCCCAAAAAACAGATCATCAAGGACATTTCCCTGTCCTTTTTCCCCGGTGCCAAGATCGGCCTGCTGGGGCTGAACGGTTCCGGCAAATCCACGGTGCTGCGCATCATGGCCGGCGCGGACAAGGAGTTCGAAGGCGAGGTGCAGTGGCAACCCGGTGTTTCCATCGGTTATCTGCCGCAGGAGCCGGAGCTGGACCCGGACAAGACGGTGCGCGAGGAGGTGGAATCCGCCCTGGGCGCGGTGGCGGAAGCCAAGCAGAAGCTGGAGGAAATCTACGCCGCCTACGCCGAGCCGGATGCCGATTTCGACAAGCTGGCGGAAGAGCAGGCCAAGTACGAGAACATCATCGCCGCCAGCGGCGCGGATACCGAAACCCAGTTGGAAATCGCGGCGGACGCATTAAGACTGCCGCCGTGGGACACCAAAATCGCGCCCTTGTCGGGCGGCGAAAAGCGCCGCGTGGCGCTGTGCAAATTGCTGCTGTCCAAGCCGGACATGCTGCTGCTGGACGAGCCGACCAACCACCTCGATGCGGAGTCCGTCGAATGGCTGGAACAGTTCCTGGTGCGGTTTCCGGGAACTGTCGTTGCCGTCACCCACGACCGCTACTTCCTCGACAACGCCGCCGAGTGGATCCTGGAACTGGACCGCGGCCACGGCATCCCGTGGAAGGGTAATTACTCCAGTTGGCTGGAGCAGAAGGAAGCGCGCCTGGAGCAGGAAAACAAGCAGATCGACGCCCACATGAAGGCGATGAAGACCGAACTGGAATGGGTGCGCCAGAACCCCAAGGCGCGCCAGGCCAAGTCCAAGGCGCGCTTGAGCCGGTTTGAAGAATTGAATTCGGTCGAATACCAGAAGCGCAACGAAACCCAGGAAATCTTCATCCCGCCGGGTGAGCGCCTGGGCGACAAGGTGATTGAGTTCAACAACGTTTCCAAGGGCTTCGGCGACCGGCTGCTGATCGATAACCTCAGCTTCAGCATCCCCCCCGGTGCCATCGTCGGCGTCATCGGCCCCAACGGCGCGGGTAAATCCACGCTGTTCCGCATGATTATGGGCAAAGAAACCCCGGACGCCGGCGAGATCGTGGTCGGGCCGACGGTGAAGATCGCCGCCGTAGATCAAAGCCGTGAGGGCCTGGACGACAGCAAGACGGTGTTCGACGTCATTGCCGGTGGCGCGGATGTGCTGTCGGTCGGCAAGTTCGAGATGCCGAGCCGCGCCTATATCGGCCGCTTCAATTTCAAGGGCGGCGACCAGGCGAAAATCGTCGGCCAGCTTTCCGGCGGCGAGCGCGGACGGCTGCACCTGGCCAAGACGCTGATTTCAGGCGGTAACGTGCTGCTGCTGGACGAACCTTCCAACGACCTCGACGTGGAAACCCTGCGCGCGCTGGAAGACGCCTTGCTGGAATTCGCCGGCTGCGTGCTGGTGACTTCGCATGACCGCTGGTTCCTCGACCGTATCGCCACGCACATCCTGGCGGCGGAAGGCAACTCGCAATGGACCTTCTTCAACGGCAATTACCAGGAATACGAGGCCGACAAGAAGAAGCGCCTGGGCGAGGAGGGCGCCAAACCGAAACGGATACGCTACAAGCCGATCAGCCGCTAAGCCATGAGAAAATCACGTACCCATCGCGCCACTTGCGCCGTTTGCGGCAAGCCCTTTCCGGTAAGGCAGATGCTGCCGGACGTGATGGTGCAGGACCAGATATCCGCGCTGATACAGCGCGACCATCCGGAATGGTCGTCGGAATCGATGATCTGCCGGCATGACCTGGCGAAATACAGCGCCGAGTACGTGAAATCGCTGCTGGAATCGGAGCGCGGCGATATCAGCTCCCTGGAACAAGGGGTGCTGGAAAGCATGCGCGCGCATGAGTTGCTGTCGATGAACGTGGATGACGAGTCGGAAAAAGTCTGGACGTTTGGCGAGCGCCTGGCCGACAGGATGGCGGATTTTGCCGGCAGTTGGACCTTCCTGATTTGCTTCGGCCTCTTCATGGCGATCTGGATCGTCATCAATTCGCTGGTGCTGTACTGGCGACCGGTGGACCCGTACCCTTTTATCCTGCTCAACCTGGCGCTCTCGACCCTGGCCGCGATACAGGCGCCTATCATCATGATGAGTCAGAACCGCCAGGAAGCGAGAGACAGGTTGAGGGCGCAGCATGATTACCAGGTCAACCTGAAAGCCGAACTTGAAATCCGTCATCTCAATGACAAGCTGGATCACCTGTTATCCCACCAGTGGGAGCGGCTGGTGGAAATCCAGCAAGTACAAATCCAGATGCTCGCCCAGCTGGAAAAGCGATAAAATACGCGGGCTGGGTAGCCCCTGGCATCAAAATTGCTGAATTTTGTGTGCTGAAAATCGACAACGCGACTTTTCAGTGCACTGGAATGCAGTCACACGGGTATACCATTTTTTAAAACCACGTAAGGAAATTATGATGAAATCGTTGATTCAAACGCTTATCGCTGCAATGTTGGCCGCTGCGCTGCTGAGCGCTTGCGGCAAAAAGGAAGAAGCCGCCCCGGCAGAGGCCGCCGCACCTGCTGCGGCACCTGCACCGGCCGCTGCGCCTGAACCTGTGAAGGAAGAGCCGGGCGGCTGGGTTCCTCCGCCTGCGGATGCTGCTCCGGCAGCACCAGCAGAAGCGTCTGCCGCTGCCCCGGCTGAAGCTGCACCTGCTGCCGCTCCTGCGGAAGCTGCCAAGTAATTCAGCAGTCATGCAATTGAAAACGGCGGATGTAAACCATCCGCCGTTTTTTTATGCCTGTTGGCTTGGGATCAGTCGCCGCTTGTCACCCCAGCGCTTGATAAATATACTGGGCCACTGACGCCACGCCCCGATTTGGGGCATTACCGGGAGACCAGCATGCCCCAGGCAGGCAATCCAGAACCGCAGCGCTCGTACAGCAACGTTGACCAGCCGGCTGAAATGCCGGGGGAATGGGCGTCGTTTTTTGCATTGCTGGATACGCTGGAGATTCCCCAGGATTTCATGGATGACCGCAACGAATGGTTGCCGCAAGACAGGGAGGGGCGCTGATGCAAGCATCACAGGGTTTCATGCTGGACACCAGCATCACCGGCCGGCTGATCAAGGGGCAGGCTGCCGTTGTCAGGCAATACCTGCTGGTGACGCGCGGGGCGAATAGTGGCCGGGTTTGCATTTCGGCGCTGACCAAGGCGGAACTGCTCTATGGCCTGGTCAGGAACCCCAGGGCGGTCAGCCTGCGGCTGTCGCTGGAGGAGTTCCTCAAACGCGTGGATGTGCTGGCATGGGATGGCAAGGCAGCCGAAATCTACGCGCAGATGCGGGCCGATAGCGCCAAACACGACGTGCGCATGCACCCGCAGGACATCATGATCGCGGCGCATGCGGTGGCCGCCGACTGTACCCTGGTGAGCAGCGACCCGGCGTTTGCGAAGCTGGGCTCCGGTATCCAGGTGATGGACTGGACCGCTGCGGTGCTGGAAACCGCGGACTGATCAGTCATGCCCCAAATGAAAAAGGGAGCCAAGGCTCCCTTTTTTACTTCATGAAACACTTGATCTACGCATTAGAACCCGTTGGGGAAATCGTAGCTGTAGTGTTTGCGCAGCGGCTTGACCACTTCCCACTGGCTGTCCAGCCCGGCGTGGAATGCCACCAGGTCGCCGGCGACGATACGCACCGGCTCGCCGCCCTTGGGGGTCACCAGGATTTCGCCTTCCAGCACGTAAGCGCATTCGGTGGAACCAAAATCAATCGGGAACTTGGACACTTCCTTTTCCCAGATCGCCCACTTGGAAACACCCAGTTCATTCAGTTTTTCCTGGCTTGGGTTCTTGACTACGACAATCTTGCTCATGAGTTTTATCCTAAAAAATTGCAGTAAAAGACGAAATTGCGTCGGGCGCGACTATACTGGTTTTGGCGAAATTTTGCGATAGCCCATAGGGCGGGCGGCGTTCAAGCGTGGCGGTCGGTAATCTTCAACACCAGTATCAGCGAAGCCAGCGCAAGTGTGATGGCGTTTGCGATCATCACCGGCAGGCTGTTGATGATAACGCCATACACCAGCCACAGCGCCACCCCCAGCGTGAACATGGCGTACATCGGCAGCGATATGCCGGTTAGGTCGCGCGTGCGCCAGGATTTCCATGCCTGGGGCACAAAAGAAGCCGTGGTCAGGAATGCGGCAAGATAGCCGGTCATTTCGTTGAGTTCCATGCGAGTGGTTGCTTTGTTGGGTTGCAGAGGCCGGATTAGACGATAATTTACGGTGCCAGACAAGCCTACTTGTTGTTTTGCCGTCACTCGCTTAATCTAGCCGCCTTCCCCGCTTCACAGATACTGCACACCACTATGACCGACCCCATCCTCATCGCCAAATCCGGCAACACCGAACTCAACCTGCTGCCGCGCATGGCCAACCGCCACGGCTTGATTGCCGGGGCGACCGGCACCGGCAAGACCATCACCCTGCAAACGCTGGCCGAGCAGTTTTCGCGCATCGGCGTGCCGGTGTTCATGGCAGATGTGAAAGGCGACCTGTCCGGCATGAGCCAGGCCGGCGGCGGCAACGCCAAGGTGGAAGCGCGGGTGAAGGAACTGGGGCTGGACAACTTCGAACTGGCCGCCAACCCGGTGGTGTTCTGGGATGTGTTCGGCAAACAGGGCCACCCGATCCGCGCCACGGTTTCCGACATGGGGCCGCTGTTGCTGTCGCGCATGCTGAATTTGAACGACACCCAGTCCGGCGTGCTCACCGCGATGTTCAAGATTGCCGACGACAACGGCTGGCTGCTGCTGGATTTGAACGACCTGCGCGCGATGTTGCAGCATGCGGCTGAACATGCCGCCGAGTATGCAGCAGAGTACGGCAACATCTCCACCGCCAGCGTCGGCGCGATTCAGCGCGGTTTGCTGCAACTGGAAAGCGAAGGCGGCGACCAACTGTTTGGCGAGCCGGCGCTGAATTTCGACGACCTGATGCAAACCGACAACGGTCGCGGCGTCATCAACATCCTGGCGGCGGAAACCCTGACCAACTCGCCGCGCGCTTATGCCACGCTGCTGCTGTGGCTGTTGTCGGAACTGTTTGAAAAGCTGCCGGAAGTGGGCGACCTGGACAAGCCCAAGCTGGTGTTTTTCTTTGATGAAGCGCACTTGCTGTTCAACGATGCGCCTGCCGCGCTGCTGACCAAGATCGAGCAGGTGGTGCGGCTGATCCGCTCCAAGGGTGTGGGCGTGTATTTTGTCAGCCAGAACCCGCTGGATATTCCCGACGTGGTGCTGGGGCAGTTGGGAAATCGCGTGCAGCATGCCTTGCGCGCCTTCACCCCGCGCGACCAGAAAGCGGTTAAGGCCGCCGCCGAAACTTTCCGCGCCAACCCCGGGGTGGATGTGGAAACCGTGATTACCGAACTGGGGGTGGGCGAGGCGCTGGTGTCGTTCCTCGACGAAAAAGGCCGCCCCATGCCGGTGGAGCGTGCCCTGATTGCCCCGCCGGGCAGCCGCATCGGGCCGGCCACCGATGGCGAACGCCAGCAGGTCATACAAAGCTCGTTGCTGTACGGGCATTACGAACAGCCGATCGACCGCGAATCGGCGTATGAAATACTCAAGGGCCGCGCCACCAAAACCGCCGCAACGCCGCCGCAGGAAGAAGAGCGCGGTTTCGACTGGGGCGGCCTGCTGGGCGGGGAAACCGGCCCGCGCGGCGGCAGGGCGCGCCAGGGCGTGCTGGAAACCGTGGTCAAGAGCACCGCGCGCACCATCGGTTCGGAACTGGGCCGCCAGATCATTCGCGGCGTGCTGGGCTCGCTGCTGGGCAACGGCAGAAAACGCTGATGAAGTCGCGTCGTCATCTCGAACTGCTGGCGCCGGCGCGCGACGCCGACATCGGCATTGCCGCCATCAACCACGGCGCGGATGCCGTGTACATCGGCGGCCCGGCTTTCGGCGCGCGCGCCAAGGCCGACAACAGCGTGGCCGACATCGCCCGGCTGGCCGACCATGCGCACCGGTTCAATGCCCGCGTGTTTGTCGCCTTCAACACCATTTTCCACGACAACGAGCTGGAAGCCGCGCGCGACATGGCCTGGCAGTTTTATGACGCCGGCGCGGACGTGCTGATCGTGCAGGACATGGGGCTGCTGGAAATGGACCTGCCGCCGATCCAGTTGCATGCCAGCACGCAGACCGACATCCGCACCGTGGAAAAAGCGGTATTCCTCGACCAGGTGGGGTTTTCGCAAATCGTGCTGGCGCGCGAGATGGACCTGGCGACCATCAAACAAGTCGCGGCGGCCACCAGCTGCAACCTGGAGTTTTTTGTCCACGGCGCGCTGTGCGTGGCGTTCAGCGGCCAGTGCTACATCAGCCACGCGCACATGGGGCGCAGCGCCAACCGCGGCGAATGCGCGCAGGAATGCCGCTTGCCGTATACGCTGGAAGACAGCCAGGGCCGCATCCTGGCCAAGGATAAGCATTTGCTGTCCATGAAGGACAACGACCAGAGCGCCAACCTGCGCGCGCTGATCGAAGCCGGCGTCAGTTCGTTCAAGATCGAGGGCCGCTACAAGGACATGGCCTACGTCAAGAACAGCACCGCCTATTACCGCCAGTTGCTGGATGAAATTCTGGAGGATATGCCGGAATACGCCCGCGCATCCTCCGGCCGCTGCACGTTCAGCTTTACCCCGCAGCCGGAAAAAACCTTCAACCGCAGCACCACCGAATACTTCGTGCATGGCCGGGGCGAGGACGTGGGCGCGTTCGACACGCCCAAGTTCGCCGGGGAGGAGATCGGCCGGGTGACCAAGGTGGGTAAGGATTATTTCGAGGTGGAAACGGCCATTGAACTGCATAACGGTGACGGCGTGTGTTTCTTCGACGTGCACAAGGAGCTGGTGGGCTTGCGCGTCAACACGGTGCAAGGCAAACGGCTCTATCCCAACGAGATGCCGGAAGACATCAGGCCGAATACAAAGATTTACCGCAACCGCGACCAAGCTTTCATGCGCCTGCTGGAGAAGGATTCGGCCAGCCGCAAAATTGCGGTGGAGATGGTGCTGTACGAAACCCGCGACGGCCTGGCGCTGAGCGTGACCGACGAGGACGGCTTCACGGCCACTGTCGAGTGCCTGGTGGAGAAACAGCCGGCGCAGCAGGCAGAAAAAGCCGAAGCCGCCCTGCGCGAAGCCCTGGGCAAACTGGGCAACACCGACTTTACCGCCGGGGAAATCAGCCTGGAGCTGTCGCAGCCCTGGTTTGTCCCGGCTTCGACCATCAACAGCCTGCGTCGCGATGCCGTCGGGCAATTGCAGGAGGCCCGCAAGCTGGGTTATTTGCGCCCGCCGCGCCGGTTACCGGCAGAACCGCCAGCGAACTATCCGGAGGATACGCTGAGCTATCTTGCCAACGTCTACAACAAGCATGCGCGGGCTTTCTACGAGAAGCACGGGGTCAAGGCCATTGCCGCGGCTTATGAGGCGAACCAGGAGCAGGGCGAAGTGCCGGTGATGATTACCAAGCACTGTTTAAGATATAGCTTCGCCATGTGCCCGAAAGAAGCCAAGGGCGTGATCGGCGTGCAGGGCACTATCAGCGCCGAGCCGATGACGCTGGTTAACGGCAAGGATCGCATCACGCTTCAGTTCGACTGCAAGCGCTGCGAAATGCACGTGATGGGCAAGATCAGGAAACCGGTGCTGCAAATGGCGCAGCCGCAGGTGGTGCAGTTTCACGCCAGGCGGCCTTGATCCGGCTTACAGTTCCGGCCGGTTGATGGTGGCGGTCACGGTGGCGGCAGGTCTGCCCTTGTGACTGTGCGGCGGCAGCGAAGTGTTGTGTGAAGGGTGCACGGCTGCCGACTGCAGGCTGGATGACTTGGCGCGGGCCTCTACCCGCGTTTTGCCGGCAGGCGCTTTGACAGCCGCTGCGATTTTGGCGCGGCTACGCTTGCTGTTCTGGGCAACTTGCGGCGGTTTTTTTGCGGGTTTCACCTGGGCGCTTTTCTGTTTTTCCTGTTTCTTCAGCAGAGTTTTTGGTTTGGCCGGGTGTCGTTGTTGCGGCAGGGGCTCGGCGGCTACAGGCATGACGCTTTCGGTAATCACCGGTGGCGCGCTGTCCGCGGCGGGGGGCTCCGTTGCGAGGGCTAGCAGCTGGAGATGCCCGGTTTCCGGCGCGGTGTCTGTTGGCGGCGGAGTTTCTGGCGCAACTGCCGCCATGACGGGTTTGAAAGCGTCCAGATTGGCAATCGAGGTGCGGAAATCTTCCGCCCAGCCATCACTTTGTTCCAGTTGCGGGATGCCGGCCAGCGATGCCGCGACATCCTGGTGTGTCCAGCCGAGGTGCTCCAGCAGGCCCAGCGCAATGAGGTCGGCCTCGCTGATTTGTTCCGGCTTGAGGCTTGCCAGCGCAAGTTTGGAACCAACGTACGAGGTCACCGACGATGCGGCCGTGGTTGCCGCCGTGGACGAAAAGGCGGTCTGGGTGGCAGCCGTGCCATTAAACAGGTTGCTGACCGGGAACAACACGCCGGCGAGGACGGCAATCATGACGCGGGTGGCGGAGTTTTCGCCGTGATGCTGCCCGATCACGTGCGCCATCTCGCGCGCCATGAGGAACGCCAGCGCCGGTTCGTTGAGTTGCAGTTGCTGCACGCCGCGGAAAATGACGATTTTTCCGCGCGCATTGGAGGCGCTGCCGGCTTTGCTTTTATCCGCAACCACGAATTCAAAACTGTTCAGCCGACTGCCTAGATCGGGAAACAGCGCGTAAGCAGCCTGGGCGAGGCGGCTGCCGGTTTGTGCGACTTGCTGGTCGAACAACTGGTTCAGCGTGCAGTCATCTTCGCAGCGCTGCATGCTGTCCGCAGTGGCTAGGTTCAGACGCATGTCCACTTCCGAGTACACGTCGCTGACCGGCGCGGGTGCCGTGACCTGCAGGCGTCCGTTGGGCGAAGTCGAGCAGGCGCCGAGCAGTAGCAAAGCCAGCAATACAGGTGGCAGCCGCCGGCGGCCAGCGCTTGGACGGGAATTTGCAGGCAAGGATTTCGTGGTGCTGGGCATGGGCATGGGCAAGCGAAACTCCATGAAATTCAACTATATACCTTTTATTTTTGGATGGCTTGGGTTTTATGGCTCCGTGCATGCGCGGCATCTGCAACCGGGCAGTGTTTTGCTTGATAGAATGCGGCTGACATTAACTCGCATTGAAAGCCGGGATGGAAAGCGCATTTTTTACTGCATTGATGGTGTTGACGCTGGCGGTGCCGCTGGTGGCGCTGTTCCGCTATTTCCGCATCCCCTCCATTCTCGCTTATCTCGCCATCGGCGCGGTGGTCAGCCCGCACCAGCTGGGGCTGATCCAGGCGCACGAAAACCTCTACAAGCTTGCCGATTTTGGCGTGGTGTTCCTGATGTTCACCATCGGCCTGGAATTCAACCTGTCGCGGCTGATGGCGATCCGCCAACTGGTGTTTGGCCTGGGTAGCGCGCAGGTGGTGCTGACCATGGGAGCGACCATGCTGCTGGCGATGGCTTTCGGCATCAACTGGCAAGGCGGGCTGGCGCTGGGCGGGGTGGCCGCCATGTCGTCCACCGCCATCGTGGCGCGGCTGCTTTCCGAGCGGCTGGAGGTACATACCCCGCATGGGCGGCAGGTGATGGGGGTGTTGCTGTTCCAGGATATTGCGGTGGTACCGCTGCTGATCCTGCTGCCGTCGCTGGCTGCGCCGCACGGTGACTTGTGGCTGCAGATGGGCTTGGCGCTGGGCAAGGCGGCGGTGGTCCTGCTGGTGATTTTTGTGGTGGGCAAGCGTCTGGTGCAGCCGCTGTTTTCGCTGATCACCCACCGGCATTCCACCGAGTTGTTCATGCTGAATGTGTTGTGGGTGGTGCTGGGCATGGCCGCCCTGACCGAGCTTGCCGGCTTGTCCCTGGCGTTGGGTGCTTTCCTGGGCGGCATGCTGATCTCGGAAACGATGTATCGACACCAGGTGGAAAGCGATATCCGGCCGTTCCGCGACATCCTGCTGGGGCTGTTCTTCATCACCATCGGCATGGAACTCAACCTGCCGCTGATCTGGCAGGCGGCAGGCCAGGTGCTCGCCATCGTCTCCGGTCTGCTGCTGCTGAAGGCGGCGATCGTCTTGGCACTGTCGCTCACCATGCGCAGCAACCTGGTTAGCGCCATGCGGGCGGCATTGCAGTTGTCGTTCGCCGGCGAATTCGGCTTTGTGCTGCTCAACCAGGCCGGCGATCTGCGGTTGCTGGAGGAATCGGCGCAGCAACTGGTGATGGCGGCTATGCTGATGTCGATGATGCTGGGGCCGCTGCTGGTGCATCGCAGCCGCCAGTTGGTCAAGGCAGTGCTGGGCAAGAGCGCCTGGATTTCGGATGGTGACCTGGCACAGATTGAAGCGCGCGGCGGCATGGTTTCCGGGCATGTGATCGTCTGCGGCTACGGCCGCACCGGGCAAAGCCTGGTCAAGTTCCTGGAGCAGCAGCGCATTCCCCACTTGACGCTGGAACTGGATGGCATGCTGGTGTCTTCAGCAGAGAAAAAAGGCCAGTTGGTGCTGTTCGGCGATGCCGGCAAGCGCGAAGTGCTGACGGCAGCCGGGATCGAACGCGCGGTAGCGCTGGTGATTACGCATAACGACCTGGGGTCGGCCGCGCGTACGCTCAACCGGGTGCAGTTGCTGCGCCCGGACTTGCCGGTGATTGTGCGTACCACGGACGAACTGGGTGTCGAGCGCATGAAAAAGGCGGGTGCCACCGAAGTGGTGCCGGAAATCGAAGAGTGCAGCCTGATGCTGGCTACGCAGACCCTGCTGCTGATCGGCATGCCCAGGGAGCGCGTGGATGAAGCCGTCGGGCGCGTGCGCCAGGAGCGGTATAATCGGTAAGCAAGATCACGGGAGTGGAAAACATGAAAAAACTGTTGTTGGCATTATTCATCCTGGCAGCTGGCGGAGCAGCACCGGCGATGGCAATCGACGCGCTTACCCGCGGGCAGACGCTGTATCTCCCGGTCTATTCCCATGTCTGGTACGGCGACCGCGTGGTGGATGGCAAATACCCGCTGAAAAACCTCGTGTCTGCGCTGGTCAGTATCCGCAACACCAGCCTCAAGACGCCGATCAGGGTGCTGTCGGCGCGTTATTACAGCACTACCGGCACGCTGCTCACGGAATACCTGGCGGCTCCGCAACTGGTTCCGCCGATGGGTACGCTGGAGTTGTTTGTCGAGCGCCAGGAGTCGGAAGGCGGTTCCGGCGCGAACTTCATCATCGAGTGGGATTCGGAGGCATTGACCAACCCGCCCATCGTCGAGGCCGTGCACGCCGACATCAAGGGCCATCAGACCCTGACTTTTGTAACCTCGGGCCGGCAGATTCAGCCGGATCGGTAAGGGTTGTCAAAACAAGTGCTCCGGCGTCAGCCGGACGCCGAACGACAGCCATTGGCTATCGTTTTCCCCGTTGACCTGCTGGCCCAGGGTGGTGTCGATCTGGAATAAATCCGGCATGACGGAATAACGCAAGCCAACCTGCACAAACGGGTTGCTGCGGTGGTCGCCGAATACTTCCGCAATGGCGATAACGCGGGCGGCAACGCGAAATTCGCCGCCCAATCCCCAGGTGAGATTGTCCCTGCCCGAGGCGCGGTCATGCAGCCAGCCCAGGTTGCCATGCATGACGATGTTGTCGTCATCAAGCGAGACGGAAGCGGGGATATAGGCATACGTGTTGCCGAGCTGGTTCGGCCCTGGGTGTATCTCGGGGTGGCGCACCGTGCCCAGCCCCAGGCCGATCCCCCAGCCGTTGGTTCCCAGCGGTTTCAGCAGTGTTTTGAATTGCAGGACGTAATCGTGGGTGGTGGCGGCATTATCGTTGCTGGCGGTACCCCCGCCCAGCGTGATTTCAAGATTCCCGCCGGGGTTGCATGCCGGTAAAGCCCACCATTCCTGGCTGTCGGCGTAAATGCGGGTCCAGCTTTCCAGTTGGCAGCTACCCGCGGTGGTCAGCCTTGCGTCATCGGTCACAAACGGGCGCGCCGCCCACGCCGGCAGGGCGAGCAGGGCGCAGAGCAAGGGCAATAACCGCAGCGGGTTCATATGAACATTACACTGCACTCCGGTTACAAAAAAATGACGCTTCAGGCGCTGTCCCGCGTTATGGCGCGGGGTTCATGTAGCGCAAATGCAGGCTTTCAATCTCCTTCAGGATTTCCTCGGATAGCGGCTGGTCCCAGGCATCCAGGTTTTCCTTCAGTTGTGTCAGGCTGGTGGCGCCGATAATGGTGCTGGTGACAAACCAGCGGTGCATCACAAACGACAGCGCCAAGGTGGCCGGCGACAGGCCGTGGCGGGCGGCCAGTTCGGCATAAGCGGCGCAAGCGGGGCCGACGTTGGGTTTTTCGTAACGCTGGGCAAAACCCTTGAATAGCGTGGCGCGGCCGTCGTTGCCGCCACCGGGCAGGTATTTGCCGGTGAGGTGGCCGAACGCCAGCGGCGAATAGGCCAGCAGGCCCAGGTTCTCGCGGTAGACGATTTCCGCCAGGCTGAACTCGAAGCCGCGGTTGATGAGGTTGTAGCAGTTCTGGATGGAGGCGATGCGCGGCAGGTTGTGCTCCTTGGCGATGCGTAAGAACTCCATCACCCCCCAAGCGTGTTCGTTGGATACGCCGATCGCGCGGATCTTGCCTTCCTGCACCAGTTCCGCCAGCGCCTCCAGTTGTTCGCGGATCGGCAGGGCGTCGGTTTCCTGCGCCGGGTCGAACTGGTACTGGCCGAACATCGGCACGTTGCGCTCCGGCCAGTGGATCTGGTACAGGTCAATGTAATCGGTTTGCAGGCGCTTCAGCGAGCCTTCCACCGCTTCGCGGATGTTGGCGCGGTCCAGCGATTTCGGGCCGCCGCGTATCCACTGCATGTTGCGGCGCGGACCGGTGACCTTGGTGCCGAGGATGATCTTGTCGCGCGGCTGCTTCTTCAACCAGTTGCCGACAATGGTTTCGGTGCGCGTCACCGTCTCGGCGCGCGGCGGCACCGGGTACATCTCCGCCGTGTCGATGAAATGGATGCCGCGGGAAAGGGCATAGTCGAGCTGCTCATGCGCCTCGGCCTCGCTGTTCTGCTGGCCGAAAGTCATGGTGCCCAGGCAAATGGGCGGAATCTGCAAAGGGCTGCCGCCGAGAGGTCGTGTGTTCATGGCCGTGGCTGGATTTGAAAACTTTTATTGTACTGTTGGCGTGTTCGTGCGCTGTTAAAATGAAGCAAATTTTTTGGGAAACCGATATGGACAGACAATTTGCAGCATGGGCACTGGCGGGGGTGCTAGCCTGGCCGTTGGGGGCGGTGGCAGCGGGGCCGTTCACCGGCGAGGATTTCAGCGGCGTGTACGACTGCAAGGGCCTGGATTCGCACGAAGGCCCGTATGAAGGCGTGGTGACCATGACGCTGAACCCGGCGCAAAGCACTGGCGAATACGGCGCTTATGAGTTCAAGCTGGAAGTGCCGGGCTACGGCGTGTATCCCGGCCATGCCGCAACACGCGGCAACCTGGCCGCCATGCATTTTGCGCTGACCGACCCGGCACCCAAGGATTTTGGCACTGGCATCGCCGTGTTTTCCACCGATGACCAAGGCCGGCTCGGCTTCCACAAGTTTTATTACGAGCCGGAATTCAAGGGCGGCAACTACGGTATGGAAGACTGTACACGCCGATGACAGCCTCCAACGACATCCGTCCCGGGCAGTCCGTCGAACTGCTGAAGGAACTGCACATCCTCACCCGCGACGGCAAGCTTAACCAGGACAGCCGCCGCAAGCTGAAGCAGGTGTACCACCTGTACCAGTTCATCGAGCCGCTGCTGCAGGAGGTCGGGCAAGACGTGCAACTGGTGGACCATGGCGCCGGCAAGTCCTATCTGGGGTTTATCCTCTACGACCTGTTTTTCAAGGCGCTGGCTGATGATTCCCACATCTTCGGCATTGAAACCCGCCCGGAGCTGGTGACCCACTCACGCGAACTGGCGCACCGGCTGGGCTTCGGGCGCATGAGCTTCCTCAACCTGTCGGTGGCCGATTCCATCACCTCCAGCGAATTGCCATCGACGGTGGACATCGTCACCGCGCTACACGCCTGCAACACCGCCACCGACGACGCCATCCGCTTCGCCCTGGCGAAACAGGCCAGGTTCATCGTGCTGGTGCCGTGCTGCCAGGCCGAAGTGGCGGCGGTGTTGCGCAAGAACAAAGGCCGGCAACTGAAGAACCCGCTCGCCGAAATCTGGCGCCACCCCATCCACACCCGCGAATTCGGTAGCCAGGTCACCAACGTGCTGCGCTGCCTGCAACTGGAAGAGCACGGTTACCAGGTCACGGTGACCGAACTGGTGGGCTGGGAACATTCCATGAAAAACGAGCTGATTGTTGCCCGCAAACAGGAGCAAACCAACCGCCGTGCCGCAGGGCGCTTGCAGGAAATACTGCAAACGCTGGGGCTGGAGGAACTCACCGAGCGGTTTTCATGACCCGGATTGACAATGCGTACGTAAAAACGTACGATTTGGCAAAAGGAGCAGAAAAATGACTACCCTCACTGCCAGCGAAGCCAGAACCAACCTCTACCGTCTGCTTGATCAGGCGGCGCAATCGCACGAGCCCATTGTCATTTCCGGCAAGCGTTCCAATGCGGTACTGGTTTCCGAAGAAGACTGGAAAGCCATTCAGGAAACGCTGCATCTGCTCTCCGTGCCCGGTATGCGCGAATCCCTGCGCGAAGGTATGGCCGAACCGCTCGCCGAAAGCGCCAAGGTGCTTGACTGGTGAGTTGGCAGGTTGTGTTTGCCAAACAAGCGATCAAGGATGCCAGCAAGCTTGCCGCCAGCGGGTTAAAGCCCAAAGCGGCCGACCTGCTGGCAATCTTGGAACAAGACCCGTTCCAGAACCCGCCGCCGTTTGAAAACCTGGTGGGCGACTTGACGGGGCTGTATTCCCGCCGCATCAACATCCAGCACCGGCTGGTGTACGAAGTTTTTCCCGAACAAAAAACCGTGCGCGTGTTGCGCATGTGGACACATTACGAGTAACAACCATGCAAACCATAGATTTTGAACTCAAGGGCGAATTTATCGAACTCAACCAACTGCTCAAACTGGCCGGCGTGGTGGATAGCGGCGGGGCGGGCAAGCATCTGGTAGCCGAAGGCGTGGTGTCAGTGGATGGTCAGCAGGAATTGCGCAAGACCGCCAAGATACGGGCAGGACAGGTGGTGACGCTGGGGGATGTGGCGATTCGGGTTTTATGACCAGGAGCGCGTCAGCAACTCATCCAAGGCATCGCTGATTTTCAGGCCCTCATCTGCCAGCGACACTACCTTTTCTCCCAACTGGTCGGTGGCTACCGACACCATCTCCAACGGGGCAAGTTGTTCGTTCAGGGTCAGGCTGACATTGGACTGGCTTGTGTCATGGCACACCTCCTGTGCGCATCGCATGCGCATTGCCATATGGAGCCAAATCATTTTTAGCCTCAAATCGCGTGGGCAGATTTCTGCCCACCCTACCGGGCTTACAGGCTACGCTCGCTACGCGCGTTCAATCGATGAGCCGCCCAATAATGAAGACGACAAAACCAATTAGCCCTAGCATGCCAGCGGAGCCACCCGCGCCAGCATTGCCTGCGAACATTGCGACGAGAATAAGGATAAACCCAATAATTTCCCATTTTGAGCCCGCTCTCTTGACCCGGACAGATTTGGTAACGGCCGCCGAAGACGGAGTGATAGCTTTGCCTCCGCCAACCGGCGCACCGCAGCTTGGGCACACCGCTGCGCGATCAGAGATTTCCTTTCCACACTCGTTGCATTTGATCAGTGCCATGTAACCTCCCTATGCCTTCCAACGTAAAGCTAAGCCGACCGCTGGAGCGCAGTCCGGTAGGGTGGGCAACTCGTTGCCCACGCGGTCATTCTCCAAAATCGTCCCCTTCCATCTGCGTCGCCGATGTCCAATTGTCGCCATACACACCCGCCTTCGCATAGCGGTGAAATGACGAATACTGCCAATCTTTCACTTGGTTGACAAGCCCGTGCTTGACCGGGTTGTAATGCAGGTAATCCATATGGCGCTGATAATCCATGTCGTCCCGAATCTGGTGTTCCCAATAGCGCCTTTGCCAAAGCGTTGATTCTCGATGCCTGGTTTTGGAATCATTCATCCACCCGGCTTTGTGCAACCGTTCCCCGCAGCAAAGCGTCACATGGCGTTTGATTTGCTGCCAGCGCAGGGCGAATCGAGCGTCGTCCGGCGGTAGCGTCCAGATCGCATGCAGATGATCCGGCAATAATACCCAGGCATCTATTTGAAACGGATGTTGCCCACGAACCTTGGTAATTGCCTGGTGCAAGGCGGCGCGCACATCGGCGTCACACAAAAACCCACGCCGCCGGTAGGTGACAACGGTGAAGAAATAGGTGGCGCCGGGAGTGCGGGCGCGGCGATAGTGGGACATGGCTTCATTCTAGCCGCTTTTGCCGCGTGGGCAACAAGTTGCCCACCCTACCGAGAGGGATTCCGGTCTATACCTGCAACGGCGGCTCCTGCATCAGCGCGACTTGTTCCCGCAATTCCAGTACGCGATCCTGCCAGTAGTGCTGAGTGTTGAACCACGGAAAGGCTTTGGGGAAGGCGGGGTCATCCCAACGCCGCGCAAGCCATGCGGAGTAATGCAGTAGCCTCAAAGTACGTAGGGCTTCGATCAGGTGCAATTCGCGCGGATTGAATTCGGCAAAGTCTTCGTCGTCCGATAGCTGCCGCGTTTGGTCGCTTCTATCCCCTGACAGCAGCATCCATAAGTCCTGAATGGCGGGCCCCATGCGGCTGTCGTCGAAATCCACAAAGTGCGGGCCAGAAATAGTACCTGAGTCTGTCCACAGCACGTTGCCGCCGTGGCAGTCGCCGTGCAGGCGGATGTTGGTCACGTTTCCGGCGCGGTCGAAGGCGGCGCGCACGCTTTTCAGCGCCTGTGCCACGATGCCTTGCCAGGGTTGCAGCAGGTCGGGCGGGATAAAGTCGTTTTCCAGCAGGTAGTCGCGCGATTCTTCGCCGAAGCTGCGGATGTCGAGCGTCGGGCGATGCTGGAAGGGTTGCAGCGCGCCGACGGCGTGTATCCTGCCCAGAAATCGGCCCATCCATTCCAGGGCGTCGGGGTCTTCCAGTTCCGGCGCGCGACCGCCTTGTTTGGGGAACAGGGCGAAGCGGAAGCCTTCGGCGTGGTGCAGGGTGGTGCCGTTGATATTGAGCGGGGGCACGACGGGAATTTCGCGTTCGGCGAGTTCCAGCGTGAACGCATGTTCTTCCAGTATTGCTTCGTCGCTCCAGCGCGCGGGGCGATAGAACTTGGCGACCAGCGGGATGCCGTCTTCGATGCCGACCTGGTAGACGCGGTTTTCATAGCTGTTGAGCGCCAGCAGGCGCCCGTCGCAGCGCAGACCGATGGATTCCAGTGCGGTGAGCAGGGTGTCGGGGGTGAGGCCGGAAAACGGCGGTGGGTTGGTGGAGGTCATGCCCCCATTCTACATGCCTCGGGCATGCGGAATGGGGATCGGGCTATTTGCCGTGTTTTTTGTGGCCGCCGGGTTTGACTTCAACCGGGTCGGCATGCCAGATCTGCGCGGCGTATTCCTTGATGGTGCGGTCGCTGGAGAACTTGCCCATGGCGGCTACGTTGAGGATGGCTTTTTCGGTCCATTCTTCCGGCTTGAGGTAGAGGTCGCTGACTTGTTCCTGGCAGGTGACATAAGCGTTGTAGTCGGCCAGCAGCAGGTAATGGTCGCCATGCTGCAGCAGGGAATCAACAATCGGCTGGAAGCGGTGCGGGTCGGCCAGCGAGAAGTAGCCGGAACTGATCATGTCCAGCACCAGTTTAAGCTCCCGGTTGGCATGCACGTAATCCCACGGGTTGTAGCCTTCGTAGTACAGCGCTTCGACTTCGGGCACGGTGAGGCCGAAGATGAAGATGTTGTCGCGGCCGACTTCTTCCATGATTTCGACATTGGCGCCGTCCAGCGTGCCGATGGTGAGCGCGCCGTTGAGCGCCATTTTCATGTTGCCGGTGCCGGAGGCTTCGGTGCCGGCGGTGGAAATCTGCTCGGACAGGTCGGCCGCCGGGGCGATCAACTCGGCGGCGGAAACGTCGTAGTTGGGGATGAACACCACCTTGAGCTTGTTGCCGACGGCGGCATCGTTGTTGATGACCTCGGCCACGCTGGTGATCAGGTGGATGATGCGCTTGGCCATGGCATAACCGGGAGCGGCCTTGCCGGCAAAAATGACGGTCCTGGGGGCGACATCCGGGTGGGTGCCGAAGCGGATGCGGTTGTACAGCGTGACCACATGCAGCACGTTGAGCAACTGGCGCTTGTACTCGTGGATGCGCTTGATCTGCACGTCGAACAGCGAATCCGGGTCGACCGTGATGCCGAGGCGTTGCTGGATGACGGCGGCCAGCCGTACCTTGTTGGCGTGCTTGACCTTGCGGAATTCGTGGCGGAATTTGGCATCGCTGGCGTAAGGGCGCAGTTGCTGTAGTTCGTCCAGGTTGGCGATCCAGCCCTTGCCGATGCGCGAGGAAATCAGCCCGGAAAGGCCGCGGTTGGCCTGGTGCAGCCAGCGGCGCGGGGTGATGCCGTTGGTCATGTTGATGATCTTGTCCGGCGTCAGGCGGTGGAAATCGGCAAAAATGGTGCTTTTCATCAACTCGGTGTGCAGTTTGGCCACGCCGTTGACGGTATGGCTGCCGACGATGGCCAGGTGCGACATGCGCACCCGGCGGCCATGCTCTTCGTCGATGATGGACATGCGCCGCAAGATGCCGGTGTCGCCGGGAAAGTGGTGCGCCACTTCCTGCAGGAAGCGGAAATTGATTTCGTAGATGATTTCCAGGTGCCGCGGCAGCAGCGATTCGAACAAGGAGACTGGCCAGGTTTCCAGCGCTTCCGGCATCAGCGTGTGGTTGGTGTAGGAAAAAATGCGGGTGGTCAGGCCCCAGGCGTAATCCCACGGCTGGTTATACACGTCGATCAGCAGCCGCATCAGCTCGGCCACCGAGATGGAAGGGTGGGTGTCGTTGAGCTGGATGGCGATTTTGTCGGGCAGTTCGTCCCAGGTGGCGTGGTGTTTCTTGTAGCGCGCCAGGATGTCCTGCAGCGAGGCGCTGACGAAGAAATACTGTTGCTTGAGCCGCAGTTCACGGCCGTTCTCGGTGCTGTCGTCCGGGTATAGCACCTTGGACAGGTTTTCCGATTCGGTCTTGTCGGCCACCGCTTCGATGTAGTTGCCCTGGTTGAAATCGCGCAGGTTGAATTCGCGCGAGGATTTTGCCGACCACAGCCGCATGTTGTTGACGGTCTTGCCGCCGTAACCCGGTACCGGCGTGTCGTAGGCCATGGCCATGACTTCTTCGGTTTCTTCCCAGCAATGCCGCACGCTGCCGTCTTCGGAATGGTACTGCACCACGCGGCCGTAAAACTTGACCGGGAACAGCACTTCCGGGCGCGGAAATTCCCAGGGGTTGCCATAACGCAGCCAGTTGTCCGGGTATTCCGTCTGCATGCCGTTTTCGATGCGCTGGCGGAACATGCCGTATTCGTAGCGGATGCCGTAGCCGTAGCACGGCAAGCCCAGCGTGGCCATGGAATCCAGGAAACACGCGGCCAGCCGGCCCAGCCCGCCATTGCCCAGCGCGGCGTCGAACTCGATTTCGGCCAGCGCTTCGATATCATGCCCCAGCTTTAATAATGCCGTTTTGCATTCATCCATGATATCCATGTTGAGCACGGCGTTGTTGAAAGTGCGGCCGACCAGAAACTCCAGCGAAAGGTAATAAATGCGTTTGGAATCATTGCGGTAGTAGCTCTGCATGGATTCCATCCAGCGCTCGACCAGGCGCTCGCGCACGGTGTAGGCCGCGCTTTCGAACCAGTCGCGGGTGGTGGCGGAATCAGGGTGCTTGCTGTAGGTGAGCGTCAGGTGGTTGGCCAGCGAACGCCGGATAGCGGGCTCATCCATGCCGGGAACGTCGTAATCCAGTGGGGAAGGGAGTTTGTTCTTCAATTGTGCTTCCTCGAACGGTTGGCCAAAAGCGCAAGTCACTAGTGTTCATTGTCCGTGTTGTGGAGGCGCTGTCAACAACCGCTAACAGCGCTATACTGGCTACTTATAACCAGCATATTGGTTTCTTATAACCCAATTATGGTGGCAATTTGATTCTTGTAAAATAAATGACAATAAAAACAAATGGTTGGTGAATTGTTATTTTCGGCACGAAATTTGCTGATTAATTTCGGCAATTTTCTGGGGAGATAAAATGCAACACTTTCAACAATTCAATATCAAAAAGACAATTTCATTACTGGTCGCGGGTGCAGTTACTTCTTATGCCTCTGTGGCACTGGCTGAAAACAAGGCTGAAACGCTGGAAACCGGCACGGTGGAGGTAGTGAGTACCACGCCGCTGGCAGGGTTGGGCGTTGCCGTTGAGCAGCTGCCTTCCAATGTTCAAGTGGCCAGAGGCAAGGATATTCAGGATCAACATGGCCTGAGCTTGGCTGATTACATGAATCAGAACCTGGCGGGCGTCAACATGAATGAGGCACAGAATAATCCTTACCAGCCGGATGTGAATTTTCGGGGCTTTACCGCTTCGCCTCTGCTGGGTACGCCACAAGGGCTTTCCGTGTACCAGGACGGTGTGCGTATCAATGAGCCATTTGGTGACACGGTGAACTGGGATTTGATCCCGCAGAATGCCATTGCCGGCATTGCGCTGATGCCGGGTTCCAACCCGGTATTCGGCCTGAATACCTTGGGCGGCGCGCTGTCTGTGACTACCAAGAGCGGCGAGCATTATCCTGGTGGTGGCATCCAGGCGTATGCTGGCTCCTGGGGGCGGCGTGCGGTGGAAGGCGAGTACGGCGGCAAGCTGGATAACGGTTTCAGCTACTTTTTTGCGGCCAACAAATTCCGTGAAGATGGCTGGCGCGATGCCTCGCCATCCGACGTGAAGCAAGGATTCGGCAAGCTGGGCTGGAGCAACGACAAGACTGATGTGGATGTCAGCTTTACCCTTGCCGACACCGATCTGACCGGGAACGGTCTGCAGTCGCAGACGCTGATGCAAACCTTTGGTTACGAATCTATTTACACCAAGCCAGACAACACCAAGAACAAGCTGGGCTTTATCAGCGGCAAGGTGAGCCACTGGCTGTCGGATGAGTTGCTGTTTGGCGCTAATGCCTATTATCGCCATCAGCGCAGCAGTTCCTTGAATGGGGACGTGAACGACTCTTATGAACTGCTGATGGATGAATGCGGAAACCAAGGCATTCTGCTGGCAACCTGTGCCGCGGCTTATGAGCAAGGTGTCATCAACCGCACCCGGACCACCAATAAAGGTTACGGCGGTACGTTGCAGCTGACCTGGGTGACCGAGCGCAACCAGTTGGTGGCCGGCGCTACTTATGACATTGGGCGTACCACTTTTGTGCAGACCGAGCAGGAAGCTGCCGGGTTTGATGCGGCTCGCGGGCTGATTGGCCTGGATGCTGCCGGTCCGCAGGTGGCCAATGACCTGACCGGGCGGAGCAAGACCTGGAGCCTGTTTGCAACCAACACTTTTAGTGTGACCCCAAATCTTGCCGTTACGGCTTCCGGCCGCTATAACCATATTCGCGTAAACTTGCGTGACAACCTTGCCAACCAGAAAGATGCGACCTGTATCGATGCCATTACCGGCGATATTGTTGTTTGCGGCGTTGGCGGAGATGTTCCCGTTCCCGGGCTGGGCGCACCATCGCAGGATATTTCGTCAACCGCGACTTATGTCCGCTTCAACCCTGCGGTGGGGTTGGCGTACAGCTTTAACCAAAGCGTGAACTTTTTTGGCGGGTACAACGAAGGCAATCGTGCACCATCGCCAATCGAGACCGGCTGCTCTGATCCTGGGTTCCCATGTTTGCTGCCCAATGCCATGGCGGGCGACCCTCCGCTGAAGCAGGTAGTGGCCAAGACATTTGAAGGCGGTTTCCGGGGCAAGTTTGGCAATGCCATGCGTTGGAGCGCTTCGGCGTACCACACCACCAATCACAATGATTTGCAGTTCATTGCCCAGACCGGGTCTGGTGCCGGCTACTTCAATAATGTCGGAAAAACACGCCGTCAAGGTGTGGATTTCGGGCTGAGCGGTCAAGCGGGTGATTTTAGCTGGTCGGCTAGCTATAGCTTCATCAAGGCTACTTATGAGAGCACGTTCAACATGGTTTCTCAGGCCAACTCAACTAGAGATGGAAACGCTGAAATCACGGTTAACCCTGGCGACGAAATCCCCGGCATTCCTAATCACCAACTCAAGCTGCGTGGTGAATGGCGTGCATTGCCAAGCTGGACGATTGGCGCCAATCTTGTCGCGTTCTCCGACCAGTATGTGCGCGGTAATGAAAACAACAAGCACCACGCTGGCGCCTTTGATGATGGCGGCGGCAATGTGGCGTTGGGTGACGGCAAGATCGGTGGATACACCGTGCTGAACCTGGATACGCGTTACAACTTCGCGCAGAGTGGCTGGCAGCTGTTTGCCAAAGTCAACAATGTGTTTGACCGTCAGTACTATTCCGCGGGGATGCTCGGTGAGAACGTCTTTAGTGCCGCGGGGAGCACTTTTGATGCGACAGCCGGTACTTGGACCAGTGAAACCTTCCTCGCTCCCGGCGCTCCCCGTGCCGGCTGGATCGGCCTGCGTTATGAGTTCGGCGGTGCAAAGTCTGGTGCCCGGGTGGATAACGACTAAGGCATGATGCTCGCGCGCAACACATTTCCATTGAACACGGCTGAAGGCATGGTGCGCAATCAGCGCATCATGCTGGTCGAGGACGAGGAAATGTTTGCGCGCGCAGTTTCAAAAACGCTGCGCAAGGCCGGTTTTGAAAGTGAAGTGGCGCATTCCATCGCGGATGCGCGCAAGTTGTTCAAGCAGTTTGCTCCCGATCTGGTATTGCTGGATATGCGCCTGCCTGACGGCAACGGTATGGATTTGCTGCCGGAGTTGATTGCCAAGGGGGCGGCTGTCATCGTGATGACGGCTTATGGTGAAGTGGGCGATGCCGTCAGCGCCATGAAAGTGGGCGCAACCGATTACCTGAAAAAACCAATAGACCTGGAAGAATTGCTGCTGATCGTGGACAAGGCGCAGCAATCGGAAAAGCTCAAGCACCAAGTCGATTATTCCCGCCAGCGCGAGCATCATGCGCTGGAATGCGTTGAACTGCTCGGCGAAAGCCCAGGCATGCGCATGGTGCGCGAGCAGATAGAAAAAATCTCCAAACTCTCCGATATGGCCGATGCGCCTCCCCCCATGGTGCTGATCATGGGCGACACCGGTACCGGCAAGGATGTGGCGGCGCGGCAGCTGCACCAGCAAAGCCGCGGCGCCGACCGTCCTTTCGTGCAGGTGGATTGCGCCTCGTTGCCGGCCGAGCTGATCGAAAGCGAGTTGTTTGGCCACGAGAAGGGCGCGTATACCAGCGCGCAGGCTGAACGCTGCGGCCTGATCGAAGCGGCGGAAGATGGCACCCTGTTCCTGGACGAGGTGGGGGAATTACCACTGACGCTGCAGGCTAAACTGTTGAGCGTGCTGGAGCGCCGCATGGTACGCCGCCTGGGCGCCAACAAGGAACGCCCGGTACGCGCCCGGTTCCTGGCGGCCACCAATCGCGACCTGCAGCAAATGGTGCTGGAAGGCCGTTTTCGCGCGGACCTGTTTTATCGCCTACATGTGCTGACGATCACCATGCCGTTGCTGAAAGATCGTGGCAACGACGTATTGTTGCTGGCGCAGCATTTCCTGACCCAGACGGAGCGGCGCTACGGCTTGTCCGGCCGCCGCTTTTCGCCGGAAGCCGTTGATCTGCTGACTTCTTATGACTGGCCCGGCAATGTGCGTGAGTTGAAACACGTGATCGGGCGTGCTGTTTTGCTTTGCACGGGGGCGGAAATTACGCCGGCGGACATGGGCATGGATCGCCCGGCAGTCGCCCCGGCGTCGGCGATCACCGGGCTGACCGTGGATGCCGCCGAGCGGCAGTTGATGGAAGATGCGTTGCAAGCGACCCGCGGCAATGTTTCCGCCGCCGCCCGCCGCTTGGGTTTGTCCCGCATGGCCATGCGCTACCGCATGGAGCGCCACGGGCTCAAAACCTAGCGATTTTCCCTCCAAGCTGTTCGCTCGTTTCGCTGCATGCCAGCAGCAAGTCGGGTTTCGTCCATGCCGCTAAAAGCGGTAGCGCTTTAGAATCCATCAACAACCTGGTTTTGATGCAACCCCAAAAGGCAGAACCTGCAAGAGGTTCTGCCTTTTTGCTGTGTGATTACATGCCGGGATTTTATCCCGCAATTTCGGGAAAAAATCCCGGTTATTTTCGGGATTTGATGACATATCCTTACCTGCGAGCTACCCGGTAATATCACAGACGTGCCGAGTCGGTTTCGTCCTCCCCGAAGATTGTCTCGGCAATAGAGTTCATTCAAGACCTTGATTGAGTTCAATCTCCCCAGAGGCTCCGGGGCGGGCGGTAAACATGCCTAAACCGGGGCCTCACTTTTTTGTATTAAGCACCATCACCTTTACTTCTATGAATATCCTGACCCAGTTATACAAAGACTTGTGTTTGCGCCCGCGCGAAGCGCTGTGGCTGCTGGCGTTGATGTGCGCCACCCCGTTCCTGGTCAAGCACCACATGCAGCCGCTGACTTCATTTTCCAGCGAGTGGCTGGCGTTTGCCCTGGGGGTTGCCGCGCTGGCATCATTGTTGCGGAGCGAAACTTGGCAGCCTTTCCGGTTGCCAGTGGTGGCACTGGTGCCGCTGGGGTTGCTGGGCGTGGTGCTGGCGCAGGCCGGACTGGGGTTGGTGACATACCCTCAGCAGGCGGTATTGGTAGCGCTGTACCTGCTGTGGGCGGCGCTGTTGGTGGTGTTGGGCGCCACGCTGCGGCGCGAGCTTGGCATGCAGAAAGTCGCAACCACGCTGGCGCTTGCTTTGCTGGCGGGCGGTGTCATCAGTGCACTGATCGTATTCAGCCAGGTGGCAGGTATTAACCCGCTGAATCTGGTGGCTCGCAAAAACGGTTATTACGCCAACCTGGCGCAGCTTAACCATCTGGCCAACTATCTGGCGCTGGCGCTGGCATCGTTACTGTACTTGTTTTCACGCGAGCGGGTGAGCCGGGAGTGGGGCGCAATCCTGGCACCGGCACTGCTGATTGCGCTGGCGCTGACCGGTCAGCGTTCCGGCTGGCTGTACCTGCTGGCGTTGGCCATTCTGGGGCTGATGATCAAGCGCCGCCTGCCGGGCGCGGCTTCACACCAGATATGGGTGGGCACGTTATGGCTCATTCCATTGTTCGCCGCTATTCAGTTGCTGTTGCCACTGTTGCCGGCCACCAGCGATGCGCTGATGCCTGCCCAACGGTTGGTGGATGGGGCGGGCGGCTCCTCTGTCCGCCTGGAATTCTGGCGCATGGCCTGGGATATTTTTACCCGGCACCCGCTACTTGGTGTCGGGTTTTACCAGTTCAACTGGGAAAGCTTCCTGCTTGCTGATACCAACAGGATACCGCTGGGTTCCGTTTCGCACGCTCATAATCTATTCATGCAGTTACTGGCCGAAACCGGGCTGGTGGGCACATTGCCGGTAGTGGCTGGCTTCGCCTACTGGCTGTATCGCGCATGGAAAGCGCCGCTTACGCCGGAGCGTTGGTGGATGCTGGCTTTGCTTGGCGTGCTGTTTATCCACAGCATGCTGGAGTTCCCGTTGTGGTATGCCTATTTCCTGGGGATTGCGGCCGTGCTGCTGGGAATGGAGGAACAAAAAACGTTGCAGGCCAAACTGGACCTGGGGCCGCTGGCGCTGGCCGGCATACTGGCGTTCGGCATCCTGAGCCTGGGCAACACCGCCTACCATTATGCCCGCATGGAAAGCTGGGTGGCCTGGGTGCAGCAGGGCAAAGCCACCGAGGCGCAATGGAACGCCATCCGTCATGGTCTGGTGGTGATGCGTGACCGCACGTTACTGACCCCGCAAGTGGATATGCTGATCGCCGTTTCCATGCCATTGGACCGTACCCACCTTGAAGACAAGATTGCCCTGAGCTCCGTGGTCATGCGCACGACGCCGGATGACAGCGTGGCATTCCGCCACATCAAGTTGCTGGCGCTGGCGGGGCGCAATCAGCAGGCGCTGGAACTGCTAAACCATGCCATGAGCCGCTATCCGGACAAGGTGGAAGGGTTTGTGGTTTCGCTGCTGCCATTAATGAACCGTGAACCGCTCATCCTGCCGGTGCTGAATGCGGCGCTGAAGCGGATGTACCGGCTCAGGCAGGCGGAATCCGCCGCCAAGCACAAGTGACTCCTGATTGAGGATAAGGGGCGATTCAGTATCCATCCCAAAAGTCGGGAAAAAATCCCGAAATAATAAGGAGGAAAACCCGGTGATATTCGGGAGAGGTGGATATATGCTCTCACGGGTCAGCCTTATATGATTCCTCACGTCGCTTCGCTTCATTGGCTGTGCTGTTTGCGGCTGATGCAAGCGGATGGCAAATGCTGTCGGAAATTTTTCCAGGCAGGGGCAGGGCCGGGTTGTTGAAGTCGGGTAACCGGGCGCTGTCCGTCTTTTAACTTGTGAGGAGAAACACGCAATGAAACACGCTTTTTACAAAGGTCAGCAGGGTTTTACCCTGCTGGAACTGCTGGTGGTGATTACGCTGCTGGCGGTATTGTCGCTGGGCGCACTGGTGGCTTATGACGGCATCGGCTCCAATGCTGCCGCGACTGCTGCTACCAGCAACGCATCCGCCGCTGACCGCGCCATCCGTACCTATCGCGCGGTGGCACTGAACTACCCAACCCAGTGGGATAACCTGTCCGCGGCCGCTACCGCTGCACCGTTCTCTACCACCATGGTGGCTGCTGAAACCCAGGCTGCATTCGGTGACTTCAATATCGGCGCCGCCAACGCTTCCGTCAGTGCGGCGATTTTCGCCTCGCTGGAAAGCGTCGGTATCGATGAAATTCAGCAATTGGCTGCCAATGCCACCGCTACCGGCGTGGCACCCAACCTGCAACACAACGAAGGCGCCAACCCCAGTGCCCAGGAAGTTGACATTGATGCCGTTACGCATATCTCCATTCTCCCGGCTGGTTCGTCCACGGGTGGTGCTTGTACCGCCGGTGGCCAGGCGATTGGCGCTAACTATGCAGGTACCACGGCAGCCAATGCCAATCGCCTGAATGTGATCAGCGACTCCCTGACCAGCGACACCTGCCACCTGGTGCTTGCCCTGGGCTTTGGCCACGATGCCGCGCACAGCACGGCTGACTCTGCCGCCGCGGTTGCCGCCGCACCGGCCTACTCCAGCGCCAAAATCAACCCGGCGACCAGCTACAACCGTTTTGTTGCACTGTTCCACCTGGGTAGCGGTGCTAATTCTGCGGCAACCGACATCACGGATGCCGACATCCATGCCAAGCCGCACTTCATTGGCGTGCTGGATACCGAAGGCCGCACCATTGACGAAAACCTGGCTTCCGGCACCGCCGCAAACTAAGTTTTACGTCTGATTGCTGTAGTTGTTGGTTGTACACGTGGGCAGAACCTGCAATGGGTTCTGCCCTTTTTACGAACACACCGGATGTTAAAAGACAACGAATTTGAATGACTGCGATTTTTGAGAAAAACACCATCACGCTATGCTGTCTTTTGCCGGGCCGGGCAGGATGTTTTTTTTCTGAAAAACCGCAAGTCACCAGCCAGGGCGGTTTTACGCTGATCGAATTACTGTTTGTGGCGCTGCTGGTTGCGATACTGGCAGGCGCGATCATTGTTGGTCTGGATCAGGATGATCGGAACGAAGCCAGGCTGAACAGTTACAGCATGCATGAAATGGCGCGCGCGCTGTATCAGTTCAAGCAGGACGTCGGGCATTATCCCGATGAAGATGATTCATCCCTGCAGCCGCGACACAGGCTGCAATTGTTATTGTCCTGCGATGTGGCGGCTGATGCCGGCTGTACGGCTTTTGACATCGACACCAGGCGTGGCTGGAACGGCCCTTACCTCGTGGATAAGGGACGGGAGGAAGACCTGCCGTCAAATCCGGGTTTTTTTGTGTTCAAGGATGCCTGGGGCACTCCGCTGGAGTTGCACCTGGATCATGGAAAGCCACGCATTTTCAGCCTTGGCGCTGATAAAGCGACGAGTGGCGTGCCCGCTGACTGTACGGCCGGCGGCGATGATGTGGTGCTGTGTCTATGATGTATCCCGCCCGGTTTGCTCGCTCTACGCAGCAAGGTTTTACCATGCTGGAACTGGTGCTGGTGATCGCACTGCTGGGGGCCATGACGCTGGCCGCCACGGCGTTGTTCGACACCACGCTGGACCAGACCCGCTACGACGACACCAAGGTGAGGTTGGAAACCCTGCGCCGTGCCATGGTGGGCGATCCCGCGCGCACGATTAATGGCGCGCCGGAAATCCGTGGTTTTGTGGCGGACATGGGGCGGTTGCCGGTGAACTTGCAGGAGCTGTTGGAAGCGCCTGCCAACCCGGCCATGCTGTGGGGAGGGGATGCGCTTGGCAACGTGGTGTCAGGCGTTTCCGGCGAGTTATGGGGCGGCTGGCGCGGACCGTATTTGCATACATTGCCCGAGAGCGGCGGCAATGTGGCTTTCCGTGATGGTTGGGGAACAGCGGGTGATGCGCCCAATTATGGCTGGTTGTATGGCACCCATGCGGCTGCGGCGGGCACTGCCTGTGGCGCCGTTTCAGCTACCCAGCCCACAAATGAGATTGTGCTGCAAAGCTGCGGGTTGGATGGCGTGGTCGGGGGCTTGGATTATGCGGCGGACTATCCGGCATCGGGTGTGCTGGTGACCGAGGACGATTGGTCGGATGACCTGCAGGGCCAGACGATCGTGGTCAACTTCAACAAAGTGCCGAACCAGACGGTTGAGCTGAAACTTCGCGTGTATTACACCAAAGATGGCGCGATACAGCCGCCCTGGGATAGCCTGCCATTGACCATGTCCGGCGTGACCGCCTCGGGCGTGCTTTCCACCGCCAGCTTTACCTTCAGCGGTGCATCGCCGTTACCCATGGGCAGGCACGCCGCCGTTGTTTGGTGCATCACCGACCATGCCAGCGCCACACAGGATGTGGTGTACAACGGCGATTGTAATGCGGCCAGCAACCCCACGCATGATCCGTATTTTTTCACCATGGTGCCGCGCGCGCAGCTGCCAACCATCTCCTGGACGATTCAATGAAATTAAGTGCTATCACCGACCGTATTGACGCCCTGTTTTTGCCGGCAGCGCCGCTGCTGGTGTGTGAGACCGACGGCTTTAACCTATATGCGGCCATGGTGGCGCGGGACGGAAAAAACGGCCTCAAGGTGCTGTATTCGGTGGAGTCGCAAGCGCGCGAGGCGGGTGATGCGGTGGCCGAAGTGCTGGCTAAATTGCGCGCGCACGGCTGGGTGGGTGGCGGCAAGGCCATACTGTTATCACCCGGCGTATTGCCGGGTATGCCGGAGTTGCCGGTCAATCCGGCCAAGCCCAGGCCGCCGGCGCAGATGCAGGAGCTGGTGCGCTGGGAAGTGGAGAACCTGCTGATCGAGTACACCGCATTATGGTCGGTGGGGCGGTTGCTGGTGGGTTCCGGTTACCTGGATGAATCGCAGGCACGCGAAATCATTGCGCGGCAACAGCAACAGCGGCGCACTTCCAGCGCCGCGCTGGATATGAACAATGCTCCGCAGCATTCGCTCAAGCAGTTTGGCGATCTGGCCGTGGAGTACGGCTATATTACCCAGGCGCAACTGGAAGACTGCCTGAAGCGCCAGGAATGGTTCCGCGTGGATGGTGAAGAGATAGCCTGTGGCTGGTCGCCGCAAGTGGACAAACGCGACAAGGCCGTGCGTGAAACCTGGCCGTGGCTGGCTTGCGGGGTGAGCCGCAAGCTGCTGGACCATTGGGTGGAAGCGTTTGCGCTGGGCGGGGTCAAGCTGGATGCGCTGTACCCGCTGGTGGGCTGTGCCACCGCGGCATTGCCACTGACGGAAGAGCCGGCATTGGTGATCGAGGTGCATGCCGGTTTGCTGGTGGGGATGCGGGTGGAAAACGGTCGGCTGAAAACGCTGCATCTGCACCAGTCGGCATTGCCGGGGCGCGACCTGGATGCCTGCCTGGAGGTTTACCACCTGCTGGTGCCACCGGATATCAAGTCCCTGTGGCTGGCTGGCAGCAGTAAGGATTTGCCGGAAATGGCGGAGAGCCTGTCGGCCATCATCGGCTGGCAAGTGGGTTTGCTCAATATGGAGGCCGGGCACGGCATGCGTTTTTCGCCCGGCATGGCCGGCGCGGCGCGGCATGCGCTGGCACTGAAAGGTGGTGCGTTGTGCTGCGAGGTTCCGGTAGGTGGACCGCGCGTGCCGATCTGGAAACAGCCGGAGTTCAGGCTGGTGGCGGCTGGCGTGATATTGCTGGTGTTGTTGGCGGCGGCGGAAATCAGTTTGCAGGTGCGGCATGGGCTGGTCGTGGCAGAGAAGGAAAAAGTGGATCAGCAGGTGGCGGAAACCGACAAGGCGTTTGCCCGTATCAAGGCGTTGCAGGACAAGGTGAATGAAGCCAAAAAGAAGGTCACTGCGGTGCAGGACGAGATGGCCAAGGTCGACGCTCGCATGAACTTTTTTGGCGCAACGCTGGATGAACGGGCATCACTGGTGCTGGCGCTGCTGGATGAATTAAAGCGCGGCGTCACCGACGATGTGGTGGTGGACCGGATTGAAGAAAATCCCAAAACCGGTTTTCGTATCAGCGCCTGGGCGATGACCGAACCCGGCGCGTTGCGTTTTGTGCAGAGCATGGAAACCGCTATGGCCGAGTGGGATATGGACGTGCGGAACGTCAGCACGACGGCGGCGCAGGGGCGCTACAGCCTGCCAGGATTCGCCATCCGTTTCGACGTGGTGGCCGCGCCACCCATCGAGGCTACCCCGGCCGAGATTGCGGCGGCGGCGCCAACCCCGGCAGTCGGGACGGCACCTGCTTCGGGCGTGACTCCGGTGCCGGCGGCACCGCCAGCCGTTACGCCCAATAACAAAGGAGGTAAATAAACTCCATGAATTTCAATCATCTATCCAATCGCGAAAAAGTACTGGTGGGGATTGTCGTGCTGGTGTTTGTGGGCGGCGGTTACGGAGTGTTGCGCGCCAGACCCATGCTGAAAGCCATTGCCGACATGAAAGTGGCCATTCAAGCCGGTGAAGACAAGTTGCGCAAAACGGTGATTCCCGAAGAGCCGAACGAAAGCCCGGCAACGCTGCAGAAGCAACAAGCCGAGGCTGAGGCCGAACTGGCTGTGCACAAGCAGGAAGCTGAGCAGATTGAATCCCGGCTTGCGCCGCCGGGCTCGCAGGAGTTGCGGTTGCGAATTTCCGATTTGGCGGCCGACGCCCATTTACGCGTCCTGATCAACCAGGCTTATTCCTTGAACAAAGCCGCCAAAGCGACTGCGCCGGCGGCGGCGTACCCGCAAACGCGGCGCGGGGCGCGCCAGGCGGCCAGGGATGCGAGGCGGGCGGCAGCGGCGCAGGCGAGTGCCGCCGCTCCGGCAGCACCTGGAGCACTGGCGCCCGCCAGTGGCATGCATGGGCTGATGTTTGACATGGCGAACGGTACCGATTTCCAGCGCCCGCTGCAGGAGTTGGGGCTGGAGGGCAGTTTTGACGACACCCAAAAGTTTCTTGAAGGGTTGCAAAGCCTGCCTTGGCAGGTCACCCCAGTGCAGGTGCAAATTTCGGCGTTGGTGCCCAAGGATGGTTATCGTGGGAAACAGCAAGTGAGCACAACGCTCATTTTGCAGTATTGAGTATGAGCGTTTCTGCGGAAAACCTGATTGAAGCCGGGCTGATGCGAGGCCTTCTGGAGCATGAAACTGTTGCCAGGTTGCGCAACGAAGCGCGGCGTGAACGCGTGGATTTGCTGGAAACACTGGCCGCGCATTACCGTTTTCCGCAGGCGGCGCTGTTCCAGGCGCTGGCTGAAACGCGCGGGTTGCCATTCGTGCAGCCCACGCTGGAACGGGTGCCACTGGAGAAAGTGAAAAAGCTGCCGGTTGCGCTGCTACAGCGCAAGCTTGCTTTACCGATGCTGTCGACCGATGGCGGCGAAGATTTGCTGCTGGCGATGGCCGATCCGGATGACCGGCCGACGCAGGAAACCTTGCAGCGCTTGCTGGGCATTCGCTTGCGTCCCGCTCTGGCCGACCCGGCGGTGCTGGCTACGCTGATTTCCCGCGCCTATGCGGTTGATGCGGCGGAAGGCGCTCCGGTGGCGGAGTCCGATTCGGTGGCAATGCTGGATGATATTTTGCGTGAGGCGTATTTATGGCGCGCCTCGGACATCCACCTGATGCCGGATGAATCCGGGTTGAGGGTACGCCTGCGGGTGGATGGCCGCTTGCGCGATCATCTGGTGAATGCCGGGGCAACTGATGCGGCCGCGCTGGTGTCGCGCGTCAAGGTGCTTTCCAATCTGGATATTGCCGAGCAACGCGAAGCGCAGGATGGCGGTTTTTCTTATCGCCTGCCACCACCGATAGATCGCGAATTCAGTATCCGCGTGGCAACTGCGCCGACCCGGCTGGGCGAGCGCATTACCATGCGCCTGCTGGGGCAGGAGGCGCATGGTTTGACGCTGCCCAGGCTGGGGATGTCGGAAGAGGATCTGGCCAATTTCCGCCAGGCGATACGCAAGCCGTTCGGCATGATCCTGCTCACTGGTCCCACCGGTAGCGGCAAATCCACCACGCTGTTCGCCGCCTTACAGGAAATCAACAGCCCGGAACTCAATATCATGACGGTGGAAAATCCGATTGAGTATGTCATGCCGGGCGTGTCACAAATCCAGACCGGGGCAAAAATCACCTTTGCCGATGCGCTACGGTCATTGCTGCGACATGATCCTGATGTGCTGATGGTGGGCGAAATCCGCGATGGCGAAACCGCTGATGTGGCGATCAAGGCAGCCATGACCGGCCACCTTGTGTTTTCCACCTTGCACACCAATACCGCGTGCGGAACACCGATCCGTCTGGTGGATATTGGCTGCGAACCTTACATCATCGGTTCCACCATGAATGCAGTCATCGCCCAGCGGCTGGTGCGCCGCCTTTGCCCACGGTGCAAGACACCGCGCCCGGCAACAGCTGATGAATGCGAAATACTGGGCGTGCCGCCCGGACAAGACGCCGTGTTGCACGAGCCTCATGGCTGTGCGGTATGCCGGGGTACTGGCTTCAGTGGCCGCGTCGGTTTGTTTGAGACGCTGTGGTTCGATGATGAACTGGCGCATGTGGTGGCGCGCGGCTGTACCGAGGAAGAGTTGGCTTCCCGTGCCGGCAAGCGTCTGCGGCCGATGTGGGCGGATGGCAGCGTAAAAGTGTTGGCGGGTCTGACCACGCTGGATGAACTGCGTGAAGTAGCGGTGAGAAAAGGCTGATCATGGCTGATTTTGATTACGTTGCGGTCAACGCGCAGGGTCGGGAAAGTAGTGGGCGGCTGCAGGCCGCCGATAGCCGCGCTGCGGCGACGATGTTGCGCCAGCAGGGGTTGTTTGTGGTGAAAATAACCGAGGCGCAGGTGGCAAGCGGGTTGAACCGGGAAATCAATCTGTCCTTTGGTTCACCCATCAAAACACGCGACATGATTTTCTGGTTTCGTCAGTTGTCCTTCATGTTGCGCGCCGGGTTGCCGGTGCTGCAAGCATTGGAACTGTCGCATTCACAGGCCGGCAATGCGCGGTTGCGCCAAGTGGTCGGCAAGATGATTGCGGATATTAAAAACGGCAGCCCGTTGTCGCAGGCGATGTCGAATCACCCCAAGGTGTTTGCTCCGCTCACTGTCAAGCTGGTGGTGGCCGGCGAATTTACCGGGGAAATGGATGCGATTGTGTCGCGGCTGGGCGATTATATGGAGAAAAAAGCTGCGCTCAGGGCGCAGACTATCAATGCCATGATTTATCCGGCGACGGTGGTGCTGGCAGGTATTGGTGTGGCGGCGTTCCTGGTGCTTAAGATTATTCCGCAGTTTGCCAAGTTCCTGCTCGGCAGGGGTAAACCGCTACCGCCTTCTACCCAGATGCTGGTGGATATTTCCAATTTTTTCATCAATAACGGCGTGTATATCCTGGCAGCGCTGGGCGTGGGTATTTTTGCCTTGGTGACGATGTATAACCGGCCGGTGGGCAGGTTCAAACTGGATGGCTTGATCCTGAAGATGCCGGTGATCGGCAAGTTGTTGACAACTGGTGCCATGGCGCAATTTAACTGGTCGCTTGGCATGCTGCTGCGTAGCGGTCTGACGGTGCTGGAAGCGCTGAAAATCGTGGCGGATGCGACCGGCAACAAGGTAATTTCACGGCATCTTGAACAGGCGAGCGGCCACATCCTGAGCGGGCGCGATATGGCCGCCAGCCTGGAACATCCCGCCATTCCCAAGCTGGTGACCCAGATGGTGGCGGTGGGCGAGCGCACCGGTACGCTGGATGCGGTATTGAATGAAATGGCGACTTATTACGAGCAACTGCTGGAAGTACAGATCAAGCGTCTCAGCGGCATGGTGGAACCCGCCCTGATTCTGGTGATCGGCGGCATGGTGGGGTTTGTGTATTACTCGTTCTTCCAGGCGCTGTTCTCGCTGTCAAAATTTTAAGGATCAGAATGATGAATGTGGCCAGATGGGTGTTGTCATGGATATTGCTGCTCTCGGCGGTGCATGGCGTTGCCGCGCCTCTGGATGTGGGGGCATTTTCAGAATTCGATAGCGAGCCCGAAACCATCAAACGCAATCCGAATGCGTCGCGCGACCCATTTGCCGCCAGCGAACGCATGCTGCGGGAAGCCGGTAACTTTACCCCGGGAGGCGGTGGGGGAGCGGGCAGCGGTTTTTTACCATCGTTGCTGCAGAAAGCGCCAAAAATGAAACGGCTGGGTTTTATTACCGGTTCAAAGAGAGAGGCGGTCGCCCTGCTGGAAGTGGAGGGTGCGGGGATTTACCAAGTGCGCAACGGCGATGAAATCAGCTTGCATTCGCTGGGGCGTGAAGAGGTG
Organism: uncultured Methylophilaceae bacterium; assembly: GCA_964511385.1. Taxonomy (GTDB): domain Bacteria; phylum Pseudomonadota; class Gammaproteobacteria; order Burkholderiales; family Methylophilaceae; genus CAILHX01. The sequence continues at coordinate 224,189 of CAZEFE010000006.1, forward strand.
ATCAAAATTCGTAAAGTGGATGCCAAGATGATTGAAGTGCAGATCGGCACCATCAAGCAATCCATCATCGTGCGGTAGAGGTCGGTCATGAAATATCAACAGGTTGCAGTGTTTACGATAAGCATGCTGCTTACGGCAGGTACAGGAGCGGCGCAGGCATTGCCGGGAGCGGCGGGCGGAAAAGTCCAGATGCCGCTGCAGAGCGAGCGTCCGCGGGAACCCGGCAAAATTGAGCAGGATGCAAAAAATCCCGCTGATACGTTGGGGTTGGACACCAGGCTGGACAAACTGGAATTCAAAAAAGCCAAAATGGCCGATGTGATGCGTACGCTGGCGGAAATGTCGAACGCGAATATCGTGGTAACAGCCGCTGCCGGAGAAAAAGATGTCACTATTTTCATGAAAAACATCAGCATCCGCGAGGCGATTGAGACCATTAGCAAGAACTCCGGCGTGTGGTTCCGCCAGGACAAGGCAACCAGGACCTTCCGCATCATGACCACCGAGGAATATCAGCAGGATATGGTGGTGTACCGGGAGGATGCCACGCGCATTTTCAATTTGCTGCACCCCAATCCGGTCGTTGTGGCGACAGCAATCAGGGATTTGTATGGCGCGCGCGTCCTCATGACCTTGGGCGTGGTGGCCGATGATTTTGGCGCGACGGCGGGGAAATCCATTGGCGGCGGTGGCGCGGGAGGTGGTGGAACCAGGGCGGGGAGCGCTGGCGGAGGCGCTGGTGTTGGTGTTGGTGTTGGTGGAGGCGCCGGCGGAGGTGGCGTTGGTACCGGTGGAGCAGGGTTTCGACGGGGAACAGGTGCCGGTGCGGGAAGGGCTGTAGCAGGCGCCGCGCAACAGTCAGAGCGGGCGGTGACCGAAAAACTTACGGCAGAGCAGTTATCCAAACTGGAGGGGGCGCAGAAGACTGTTGAAGAAGGCGGGGTGGTTTCTTCCGATACCCTGAAGGGGATTACCAGCAGTGAGCAGCCTATCCACATCACCGTGAATCGGGAGCATAACCTGATTATCGTGCGCACCGGGGATGCCACGGCGATGAGGGACATTGAAAAGCTCATCAAGGAAATGGACAGGCCAACCCCGCAGGTGTTGCTGGAAATGAAAATACTGGAATTGAAGGTAGGTGATTCGTTTAACCAACTGTTCAATTTTTCCATCGATAGCAACAATCCCAATCCGCATAGCATCGGTTTGGGGAATACCGCTATTCCGTCGACCCAGGGTTCCTTGATTTACCGGTTTCTTAATGCGCGCATCAACGCGCGCCTGGAGTTGCTGGAAAAAAACAATCAGGTCAACAATCTGAGTTCGCCGATTCTGATGGCGTCGAATAATCGCCCGGCGCGTGTGTTTGTCGGCGAGGAGCGCGTGCTGGTTACGGGCGTCACCGCGACTGACCCGGTGCTGAATGCGGCGGGCGGGGTGGTCACTCCAGGGAAAATTACGTATGAAACTGAAACAAGAGATGTGGGCATCACGCTGAATATCTTGCCCAAGATCAATGCGGATAAGACGGTGACGCTATCCATCCTGCAGGACAGTTCCTCCGTACTGGAGAAGGCCGTGACGTTGCCGCCCATTACCGTGGGTAATGCGGTACAAAACTTTCAGATTGATTCAGTCAAAACCGCCAATATCGAAGGCATTGTGGTTGCCAGGGATGGCCTGACGGTGGCGATAGGGGGCTTGATTAGCCGCAGTAAAAACAATGATGTGCGCAAGGTGCCGTTACTCGGTGATTTGCCGCTGGTGGGCAATTTGTTCCAGAGCAAGGATCAATCCAACCAGAGCAATGAATTGGTGCTGCTGATTACGCCGCACATTATTACCAACCCGAGCGAGGCGGAGGATGTGTCGCATGAGGTGGTTGAGCCGCTGAGTGAGCAGCAGTGGTAAAGCTGCAGGCAAATGATGAAAGGGATTCAACAATGAAATTGACAGGTCTGGTGATTGTTATGGCGGCGGTGCTGACTGCCGGGTGCACTCCGGCGATGCCGCGTGCGGAGTATTTCCCGCCGAGCAAGCAGAAAATTGCGGCGGCAGCCCAACACTGGGGGATGATTGCCGCGGATGTGGTGCAACAGACGAGGCTGGCGCTGGAAAGGCAGGGTTTCCCAAAAAACAGGCCGGTGTATGTGGCAGCGGGCAAGGATACGGAGTTTGACAGGGCGTTTCGGAATTACTTGATTACCGGGCTGGTGAATGCCGGAGTGACGGTTGCACCAATGCCGGAAGGCTCGGTTGAAGTTGGCTATGAAACCCAGGTGATCAGCCACGCCGCGCCGTTTGATCCGAGCCGGTTCGGGTACCAGCCCGGCATGGCTATGGCAGGCGTGAGCGGTTTCTGGATATTGCGCAATGCCGTGGAAAAGTGGTCGGCGGGCTCTGCTGCTGTTGCTACTGTTGCTGCGGCTGCGGCTTATGATGGCTACAAATTCAGTAACCCGGAACAAACCGGAGTGGAGTTATTGCTGACAACTTCTATTGTCCAAAACCAGCGCTATGTCATGCGCAGCACTGATGCGTACTATGTTGAGCGTGGTGATGCCGCGTTGTTTGGCGCGTGCTTAGGCAAAACCAGGCGAGAATGCAAGTCGCTGGTGAGATAAGCGATGCTAGATTCAGTGTCTAGTGAGGGCGGCTGGGTCAAGCTGGCGTTGCTGGCGACAGTGCTCTGTTTGTTTGCGTTGTTGCTGGTGCCGGATTTGCATGCGCGAGTGAAGCTGGTGGCGAAGCGCTACATTCCTCAACTGGAATTGGCAAACCCGCCTATATCAGCCGTCCAGCCGGTTGCTGCTGACGAATGGGTCGCCGCCCACGCGCACGATTGTGATGCTGCATTGCCGCGCCACGGTGCCAGTGTGGTGTTGCCTGGCGCCGTGGCGCGGAAGAATACGTTGCATTCGCGGCTGTTTGTCTCCAATGAACACAAGTTTCCAGTCGTGGTGGTGTTGACGGATAAAACAGGAGCTATCCACTATCAGGCGGTATCACTGCATCCTGGCCGGGGTGCCCAGGTCATGGTGCCGGTGGGTCGTTATGGGTTGTTGGCCCTGGTGGGCAGGAGCTGGTGCAATGTGCAGCAGGGATTTAGTGATGGAATATCGCTGCTGTCTGCTGAAAATCTTAATATCCGTGACGGCGAAGTGACCAAGCTGCGCTTGATGTCGTTTGGCAGTGAACCGAAAAACCTGGCTTTTTCATTCAGCCGGGGGCTCGGTGTGGCGCTGGGCGATATGGGTATCCGGCCGGAGGGGCATGGTAAGCTGGATTTGTATCTGAAGCATGGTCATTTTTATGTGGAAGGCACGGTAAATCAGCGGCCATTGATGTTTCTGGTGGATACCGGAGCAACCATTTCATCTATTCCGGCTGATGTTGCAGCGCAGGCCGGGGTGAATATGAAGGATTGTGTTTATCGCATGCACAACACCGCCAACGGCACAGTAAATACCTGCGAACTTACGGTCAGTGAGTTGACGATTGCCCAGTTTCGCTTTCGTAATATTGCTGTCAGCGTTTCGCAAAGGCTGCCAAGCCAGCCTTTGCTCGGCATGAACGTCATTAGCCAATTTCACGTCGAGCATCAGGGTGACGTCATGCGCATGTCGCTACGGTAACCGCGCCCCTCGTGCTATTATTCCCGGCAGTATTTTTCTGCTGGAGTTCCCATGTTGATCGGTACCCCCTTGAGCCCGTCGGCCACTCGCGTCATGCTGCTTGGTAGCGGCGAATTGGGCAAGGAGGTGATTATTGCCTTGCAGCGCCTGGGCTGCGAAGTGATCGCTGTTGATCGTTATGCCAATGCCCCCGGGCACCAGGTGGCGCACCGCGCCCATGTCATCAATATGGCCGATGGCGCGGCTTTGCGCGCGCTGGTCGAACAGGAGCGTCCCCATCTGATTGTGCCGGAGATCGAAGCCATTGCCATCGAGATGCTGGCGGAAATCGAGCAGGCCGGTTTGGCCAAGGTCATCCCCACCGTGCGTGCGGTGCAGCTCACCATGAATCGTGAAGGTATCCGCCGGCTGGCCTCGGAAGAGCTGGGTTTGCCGACCTCGCCATACGCGTTTGCCAATAGCCTGGAGCAGTTGCAGGCGGCGATTGATGGCGGCATCGGTTACCCCTGTTTCATCAAGCCGGTCATGTCTTCTTCCGGCAAGGGGCAGTCGCGCGTGACGCAGGCCAGCGAGGTTGCCGCGGCCTGGGATTACGCTGCCAGCGGCGGGCGGGTCAACCGCGGCACGGTGATTGTGGAAGGCCAGATTGATTTTGATTATGAAATCACGTTGCTGACAGTGCGCGCCAGAGGGGCGCTGGGCAAGGTGGAAACCCATTTCTGCGAGCCGATCGGCCATGTGCAGGTCAGCGGTGATTATGTCGAAAGCTGGCAGCCGCAGGCGATGTCGGCCAAGGCGCTGGAGCAGAGCCGCGAGATTGCGCGCAAGGTCACCGACAGCCTGGGGGGCTTGGGCCTGTTCGGGGTGGAGCTGTTCATCAAGGGCGACCAAGCCTGGTTTTCCGAGGTCAGCCCACGGCCCCACGATACCGGCATGGTGACGATGGCGAGCCAGCGGCTAAACGAGTTTGAACTGCATGCCAGGGCCATTCTGGGGTTGCCGGTAGACGTCAGCCTGAGCCGGGCAGGCGCCAGCGCCGTCATTTATGGCGGGGTGGATGCGGTCGGCGTTGCCTTTGAAGGGGTGGATAAGGCGTTGTCCGTGCCGGAGAGCGACGTGCGCCTGTTCGGCAAGCCGGAATCCTTTACGCGCCGTCGCATGGGCGTGGCGCTGGCCACGGGCAACGATACCGACCAGGCACGCGAGCGTGCCAAGCTGGCCGCCAGTCGGGTGCGGCCGGTGCAGCCAGGGAACGCCGCCTGATGGTAAAAATACAGGAGGCGGGCAGCGCCAAAACCACTTTTTTCGATGCGCTGGGCGGTATCGAAAAGATACGCGAGATCGTGGAAAGGTTTTATGATGTGATGGACAGCGACCCTAAAGCCGCTGGCATCCGCGCCATGCACCAGCCGGACCTGACTTCGGCGCGCGAAAAGCTGTTCATGTTCCTCACCGGTTGGACCGGTGGGCCGCAACTGTACATCGAACGTTACGGACATCCCATGTTGCGTGCGCGGCATCTGCCGTTTCCCATCGGCGAGAGCGAGCGCGACCAGTGGATGTATTGCATGGTGCGCGCCCTGCATGACAGCGGGGTGGAGGAGCCGGTCATGACCAGGTTGGCCGAGGCGCTGTGGGATGTCGCTGATTTCATGCGCAACAAAACGGAATGATTCTATGGTGATGGTTATTTTGACCTTCATGATAGAATCACGGGCTGTTAATCGAGTTATTCATTAATAAAAGCAATGGCTCCGCTGGGCTGAATGCCGTGGTCACCAATTTTTGGAAAGATGTAAGGAACTAAACATGCAAGCAACCGTTGAAACTATCAGCAACCTTGAGCGCCGCCTGACGGTCGCAATGCCTATGCAGGCGATTGAAGAAGAGATCGGCAAACGACTCAACCAGCTGGCACGTACCGCAAAAATGGCGGGTTTCCGCCCAGGCAAGGTTCCTTACAAGGTCGTGGTGCAGCAATACGGTACACAAGTCCGCCAGGAAGTGATGTCCGGCAAGGTTGAAGAAACCTTCGGCGAAGCCGTCAGCCAGCATAAGCTGCGCGTTGCGGGCTACCCCAGCATTGAACCCAAGCCGCTGGCGGAAAACGCCGAAAGCTACGAATACATCGCCACCTTCGAAGTGTTCCCGGAGGTTGTGATCGGTGATTTGTCCAAGCTGAAAATCGAACGCCCACAAATCAAGCTGTCCGATGCGGATGTCAACAAAACGCTGGAAGTGCTGCGCAAGCAGCGCACGGTATACGAGCCGGTGACCCGCGCCGCCAAGAAGGGTGACCGCGTTACCATCGAATTCAGTTCCAGCATCGAAGGTAAGCCGGTGGAAAACACCGCTGGCCAGCCGATCAACCTGGTGCTGGGCGAGGAAGGCCGCCTGGCAGACTTCGACAAGAATATTACCGGCGCCAAGGCCGGTCAGGACAAGCAGTTTGACCTGACGTTCCCCGCCGATTACCAGAACGCGGAAATCGCCGGTAAAACGGCCAGCTACGACGTCAAGATCGTCGCGGTGGCTGCGCCCAAGGTGCCGGAAGTCGATGCCGATTTTGCGCGCGAACTCGGTGTCGAAGATGGCGATGTGGAAAAAATGCGCGCCGACATCAAGGAAAGCCTGGAACAGGAGGTCGAGAAGCGCGTACGTGCTGCGGTAAAGAAGCAGGTGATGGATGGCTTGGTGGACACCGTGGAACTCGACATTCCTCGTTCGCTGGTGGCCATTGAAAGCCACAACCAGATGCAGGCGGCAATTGAGAACCTGAAGCAGCGCGGCCTGAATCCGGCCAACCTGGATATCACGCCTGCCCAGTTTGAAGACCAGGCCAAGCGCAGCGTCAAGTTGCGCATGATTGTGTCGGAACTGATCCGCAACAATGACCTGCACGCCAAGCCCGAGCAGATTCGCGCAGCGATTGACGATTTTGCCAAGAGCTTTGAGCAGCCCGATGAAGTGGTGGCATGGTACTACGCTGATCCGCAGCGCCTGGATGAGCCGGCCGCCGTGGCAACGGAAGACAATGTGGTGAACTGGGTGCTGGAACGCGCCAAAGTCACTGACAAGAAAACCAGCTTCGACGACCTGATGGGCAAAGGACAAGCCTGATGAATATCCATAACGCTTTTACCAGCGGCAATGAGCCACAGGGGCTGGGCTACATCCCCATGGTGGTGGAGCAGAGCGGCAGGGGTGAACGGTCTTACGACATCTACTCCCGGCTGCTCAAGGAGCGCGTTGTGTTCCTGGTGGGGCCGGTCAACGACATGTCCGCCAATCTGGTGGTCGCCCAGTTGCTGTTTCTGGAAGCGGAAAACCCGGACAAGGATATTTTCCTGTACATCAACTCGCCTGGCGGTTCGGTAACCGCCGGCCTGGCGATTTATGACACCATGCAGTTCATCAAGCCGGACGTGGCAACCTTGTGTATCGGCCAGGCGGCCAGCATGGGTGCGTTTCTGCTGACTGCCGGTGCTGCCGGCAAGCGCAGCTGCCTGCCGAACTCGCGCGTCATGATTCACCAGCCGATGGGTGGGTTCCAGGGGCAGGCTTCGGACATCGAGATTCATGCCAAGGAAATCCTGTTCCTGCGCAGCCGCTTGAACGGTATCCTGGCCAAGCACACCGGCCAGCCGGTCGAAACCATCGAACGCGACACCGACCGCGACAATTTCATGAGCGCCGAGCAGTCGCTGAATTACGGCATCGTTGATAAAGTGATTTCCACCCGGGCGGATGTTTGATATTGTTTTGATTGCGGCAAGACGTTAAACACACTATGACAAGGATTTTCAATGTCCAGCAAAAATGAAGGTGAGAAGCTGCTGTATTGCTCCTTCTGCGGAAAGAGCCAGCATGAGGTTCGCAAGCTGATCGCAGGGCCTTCGGTGTTCATTTGTGATGAGTGTGTTGATTTATGCAACGACATTATCCGTGAAGAAGTACAAAACGCGGATACGCGCGAAGGCGAAAGCAGCCTGCCTACGCCCAAGGAAATCTGCGAACTGCTGGATCAGTATGTCATCGGCCAGATGCAGGCCAAGAAAGTGCTTTCGGTGGCGGTGTACAACCACTACAAGCGGCTGGAGCACGGCGGCAGCAACAAGGACGACGTCGAGATCGCCAAGAGCAATATTCTGCTGATCGGACCGACCGGCTCCGGCAAGACCTTGCTGGCGCAAACCCTGGCACGCATGCTGAATGTGCCGTTTGTGATGGCTGATGCCACCACGCTGACCGAAGCCGGTTATGTGGGTGAGGACGTTGAAAACATCATGCAGAAGCTGCTGCAGAAATGTGATTACGATGTCGAAAAGGCGCGCCGCGGCATTGTGTATATTGACGAAATCGACAAGATTTCGCGCAAATCCGACAACCCGTCCATCACCCGTGACGTTTCCGGCGAAGGCGTGCAGCAGGCGCTGCTGAAACTGATCGAAGGCACGATTGCGTCGGTGCCCCCGCAGGGCGGACGCAAGCATCCAAACCAGGAATTCGTCCAGCTCGACACCACCAACATCCTGTTTATTTGCGGTGGCGCATTTGATGGCCTGGAGAAGGTGATCCGCCGCCGCTCTGAAAAGGGCGGTATGGGCTTCGGCGCCGAAGTGAAGAGCAAGGAAGACCAAAAAGCCGTGGGTGAAGTGCTGCGAGGCGTTGAGCCTGAAGATTTGATCAAGTTCGGCCTGATCCCCGAGTTTGTTGGCCGGCTGCCTGCCGTGGCAACGCTGGAGTCATTGGACGAAGATGCCCTGATGCAGATCATGGTTGAACCAAAGAACGCGCTGACCAAGCAGTTCCAGAAACTGTTTGCGATGGAAGGCGTGGAACTGGAATTCCGCGACTCGGCACTGCGCATGATTTCCAAGAAGGCGCTGGAACGCAAGACGGGTGCACGGGGCTTGCGCTCCATCATGGAGTCGGCGCTGCTGGACGTGATGTTCGATCTGCCTACCATGAACAACGTGAGCAAGGTCGTGGTCGACGAGGGCGTCGTCAAAGGCGAAAACCCGCCAATCATGATTTATTCCGATTCGCCCAAACGCGCCGGCTCGGCCAAGTAAGTCTGCAAATTAATAATTTGTATTCTCGGGTGGACTTGATTATTCCACCCGAGCCCTCATCTGCAATGCTGTACACCTGTATTGGTGATCCATATTCAATTTAAGGCCAACTGCATGAGCACTGAAGAATCCACCCAGCCAGAAGTATTCCCCAGCGATGTGTTGCCACTGTTGCCGTTGCGCGACGTGGTAGTTTATCCGCACCTGGTGATCCCGCTATTCGTCGGCCGGGCAAAGTCCGTTAAAGCGCTGGAAATCGCGGTAGAAAACGGCAAAAAGATTCTGCTGGTGGCGCAGAAATCGGCGAACCAGGATGATCCTGCGCCGGAAGAATTGCATGAAATCGGCACGCTGGCAACGATATTGCAAATGCTCAAACTGCCGGATGGCACCGTCAAGGTGTTGGTCGAGGGCGTGAGCCGGGCGCGCGTGCTGGAATTCATCCAGCGCGAGGACAGTTATGCCGCGCGC
>CAZEFE010000006.1:233472-236269 GCA_964511385.1 uncultured Methylophilaceae bacterium
GAGCCGGGCGCGCGTGCTGGAATTCATCCAGCGCGAGGACAGTTATGCCGCGCGCTGGAATTCATCCAGCGCGAGGACAGTTATGCCGCGCGCGTCGAGCAGATTACCGAAGGGTCGTCCGAAGACAGCGAAGTGCAGGCGCTGATGCGCGCTGTGCTGGCGCAGTTCGACCAGTACGTCAAGCTCAACAAGAAAATTCCGCCGGAAATTCTGACTTCGCTTGCCAGCATTGTTGATGCAGGCCGGCTGGCGGATACCATTACCGCACACTTGTCGCTCAAACTCGAAGAGAAGCAGAAGATTCTCGAGATGTTTGATGTGGTGCAGCGCCTGGAGCACCTGCTGGGCCTGCTGGAAGCCGAACTGGACATCCTGCAGGTGGAAAAGCGCATCCGTGGTCGCGTCAAGCGCCAGATGGAAAAGAGCCAGCGCGAGTATTACCTGAATGAGCAGGTCAAGGCGATCCAGAAAGAACTGGGCGAACAGGATGAAAACGCCGAGACCGATGAACTAGAGAACCAGATCAAAACCTCCGGCATGAGCAAGGAAGCCAGGGCCAAGGCGGAAAGCGAGCTGAAAAAGCTGCGCATGATGTCGCCCATGTCCGCTGAAGCCGCGGTGGTGCGCAACTATATCGAAACGCTGGTCGGCTTGCCGTGGAAAAAGAAAACCAAGATCAGCAAGGATCTGGTTGCAGCCGAGAAAATCCTCGATGCAGACCATTTTGGCTTGGAAAAGGTCAAGGAACGCATTCTTGAATATTTGGCGGTACAGCAACGCGTAGGCAAGATGAAGGCGCCGATCCTGTGCCTGGTCGGGCCTCCTGGCGTGGGTAAAACCTCGCTGGGGCAGAGCATTGCACGCGCCGTCAACCGCAAGTTCGTGCGCATGGCGCTGGGCGGCGTGCGTGACGAATCCGAAATTCGCGGCCACCGCCGCACCTATATCGGCTCTATGCCAGGCAAGGTGCTGCAAAGCATGAGCAAAGTTGCCGTGCGCAATCCGTTGTTCCTGCTGGATGAAGTAGACAAGATGGGCATGGATTTCCGCGGCGATCCTTCTTCCGCATTGCTGGAAGTGCTGGATCCCGAGCAGAACCATACGTTTGCCGACCATTACATTGAGGTTGAATACGATCTTTCCGATGTGATGTTTGTCGCCACGGCGAACTCGCTGAACATTCCCGCGCCGTTGCTGGACCGCATGGAAATCATCCGGCTGGCGGGCTATACGGAAGACGAAAAGGTCAACATCGCGATCAACTACCTGCTGCCCAAGCAAATTAAATCCAATGGCTTGAAGCCCGAGGAAATCAGCGTTTCGGACAGCGCGATACGGGACGTTGTGCGTTATTACACGCGCGAAGCCGGTGTCCGCAGCCTTGAGCGCGAAATATCGAAGATTTGCCGCAAGGTGGTGAAGGAACTGGTTACAGGCAAGGGCAAGAAGGTGGCAGGGCGCAAAATAACGGTAACCCCCAAGAATCTGGACAAGTATCTTGGCGTCAGGCGCTTCGACTTTGGCCTGGCCAACAAGGAAAACCAGATTGGCCAGGTCACCGGCTTGGCTTGGACGGAAGTGGGCGGTGAGTTGCTGACGATTGAAACCATTGCTGTTCCCGGCAAGGGCAAGACCATCACTACCGGGAAACTGGGCGAGGTCATGCAGGAATCCATCCAGGCCGCCATGTCGGTGGTGCGTAGCAGAGCTGGGCGTTTGGGGATCAAGGGTGATTTCTATGAAAAGAACGATATCCATATCCACCTGCCGGAAGGCGCTACGCCTAAGGATGGTCCGAGTGCCGGGATCGCTATTTGCACCGCTTTGGTTTCGGTGCTGACCGGCATACCGGTTCGCGCGGATGTGGCCATGACCGGTGAAATCACCTTGCGCGGCGAAGTGTTGCCGATCGGTGGGCTGAAAGAAAAGCTGCTGGCGGCTCATCGCGGTGGCATCAAGACGGTGATGATCCCAGAGCAGAACGTCAAGGACCTGGTGGAGATACCGGACAACGTGAAAAACCGTTTGGATATCCATCCCGTAAAGTGGATAGACCAGGTGCTGGAGATTGCGTTGGAGCGCTTGCCAGAGCCTGTCGCGGCAGCCGAGACGCCTGCTGAAGTTGCCATTCCGGCGGCCGAAGGTTCCGGCGACGCCGGCGCGGTGGTGAAGCATTAGTGCGCTGTTTCATAAGAAAATTGTGGTTGGGTGAAGTGGCGAGCACCATTCGGGCTGTAAGACTGAGTAAATAAAGGGCTGGAAACCCCTTGACATGGGCTTTCCCCGCTTGATATAAAGCGAAAGGCAGGGGCGACCTGCCATTTCTAAACGCAAAGTCTAAAGGGGAATACGATGGCGAATAAGTCTGAACTGATTGATCAAATCGCAAAGACAGCAGGCCTTTCCAAGGCTGCTGCTGGGCGTGCTCTGGATGCAACAACTGATGCAATTGCCAAGGCGCTGAAAAAGGGTGACCTGGTTACCCTGATTGGTTTTGGTACTTTTTATGTGGGCAAGCGTGCTGCACGCAATGGTCGCAATCCGCGTACTGGCGCAACCATCAAGATCAAAGCCGCGAATTCCCCAAAATTCCGTGCTGGCAAAGCGCTGAAAGATGCTGTAAACTAGCAGGCTGTGTTGGTTAGGAGAGGGTGCTTAGCTCAGTTGGTAGAGCGTCGCCCTTACAAGGCGAATGTCGGCGGTTCGAACCCGTCAGCACCCACCAGCAGATACTCGTAGCATTGGAGTGGTAGTTCAGTTGGTTAGAATACCGGCCTGTCACGCCGGGGGTCGCGGG
>CAZEFE010000007.1:0-217990 GCA_964511385.1 uncultured Methylophilaceae bacterium
TCATCACCATGCGCGCCACCCAGAAGAAGATGATGTCGAAGCCGGTCACCAGCACGCTGGAAGGCAGGTACAGATCCAGCGCCGGGTTGGACTTGGCCGGCCATTCCGGCGTCCAGTCCAGCGTGGAGAACGGCCACAGCGCGGAGGAATACCAGGTGTCCAGCACATCCTCGTCGCGCGTCAGCGGGCCAGCATAGCCATCTTCGTCAGCGAGGTGGCGCGCTTCGGCCTCGTCGTGCGCCACGAACACTTCGCCGTTGACGCCGTACCAGGCGGGAATCTGGTGGCCCCACCACAACTGGCGCGAGATGCACCAGTCCTGGATGTTGTTCAGCCACTGGTTGTAGGTGTTGACCCAGTTCTCCGGGTGGAACTTGATCTCGCCGCTGGCAACCACTTCCAACGCCTGCTCGGTGATGGACTTGCCATTGGCGCCAGGCTTGGACATGGCGACGAACCACTGGTCGGTGAGCATGGGCTCGATCACGACACCGGTACGGTCACCACGCGGCACCTTGAGTTTGTGCTTGTCGATCTTTTCCAGCAGGCCTAGCGCCTCGAGGTCGGCGACGATGGCCTTGCGCGCGTCGAATCTATCCATGTCCTGGTATTTCTGCGGTGCATGGTGGTTGATCTTGGCATCCAGCGTCAGAATGGAGATCAGCGGCAGGTTGTGGCGCTGGCCCACGGCATAGTCGTTAAAGTCGTGTGCCGGGGTCACCTTGACCACGCCGGTGCCGAACTCGCGATCCACGTAGTCGTCGGCGATGATGGGGATTTCACGGTCGGTGAGCGGCAGTTTGACCATCTTGCCGATCAGGTGGCGGTAGCGCTCGTCCTCCGGGTGCACCATCACGGCGGTGTCGCCCAGCATGGTTTCCGGGCGGGTGGTGGCCACCGTCAGGCTGGCGGAGCCATCCGCCAGCGTGTAGCGGATATGCCACATGGAGCCGTCTTCTTCCTCGCTCACCACTTCCAGGTCGGAAACGGCCGTGTGCAGCTTGGGATCCCAGTTCACCAGGCGCTTGCCGCGATAAATCAGGCCTTCCTTGTACAGGCGCACGAAGGTTTCGGTGACAACTTTGTTCAGGCCCGCATCCATGGTGAAGCGCTCACGGCTCCAGTCGGGCGAAGTGCCCAGGCGGCGCATCTGGCGGGTGATGGTGGAGCCGGAATGCTCCTTCCACTCCCACACTTTTTCCAGGAATTTTTCGCGGCCTAAATCATGACGGCTGACGCCTTGTGCATCCAACTGACGCTCGACGACGATCTGCGTAGCGATACCGGCATGGTCGGTGCCGGGCTGCCACAGCGTGTTGGCGCCGCGCATGCGGTGATAGCGGGTCAATGCATCCATCAGGGTCTGGTTGAAGCCATGGCCCATGTGCAGCGTGCCGGTCACGTTGGGCGGCGGCAGCAGGATGCAGAAATTGTCGGATTTGGTGGTATCAGTACCCGCCGCAAAGAAACCGCGCGATTCCCAAAATTGGTACCAGCGGTTTTCTATGTTCTTGGGTTCGAAAGATTTTTCCAGGGATTTGTCTAGTTCGCTCATGGGGCGCGATTTTACCATGCCTTGCGCCCCGGCTGGATTCGCAAGGCTAACTCAAGGCTGTCCGCACACTTTACAAGCAGGATCGCGCTTGAGTTTGATGCCGCGCCACTCCATTGCCAGCACATCCAGCAGCAGCAGCCGGCCTTGCAGGCTGTCGCCGATGCCCAGCAACAGCTTCATCGCCTCCGCCGCCTGGGTGGTGCCGATCATACCCACCAGCGGCGCAAACACGCCGTTTTCGGCGCAACGCATCTCGCCATCCTCGCCCATGTCGGGGAACAGGCAGTGATAACACGGGCTTTCCTCATTACGGAAATCGAATACCGTCACCTGGCCTTCAAAACCGATCGCCGCGCCGGAAACCAGCGGTTTCTTCAAGCTGAAACAGATGGAGTTAAGCGCGTAACGGGTGCGGAAATTGTCGGAGCAGTCGATCACCACATCGGCATCCTGGGCCAACGTGGCGAACTCTTCTTCGCTGGATTTCCTGGGGATGGGCACCACCGTAATTTCGGGGTTGATGGCGGCCAGTGTCTGCTGGGCGGAAACCGCCTTGTTGATGCCCACCGATTGCGTAGTGTGGATGACCTGCCGCTGTAGGTTGGTGAGGTCAACGTTGTCGAAGTCGCAAATGGTGAGCTTGCCTACGCCACTTGCGCCTAGGTAAAGCGCAGTGGGCGAACCCAAGCCACCCGCGCCGACGATCAGGGCGTGGGATTGCGAGAGTTTTTCCTGCCCCTCGTAAGCGATTTGCGGCAGCAGGATGTGGCGGCTGTAGCGGAGGAGTTGCTGGTCGTTCACAGAATTAAGGGAGTTGGCCTGCCTGGACCATGCGATTAAAAATTGTGTTGGGTGATATCCAGGTTACCAGGTCGTCAAATTCGCCATTTGCAGCACCAACTGGTGTTGGCTCATGCGTTACATATACAGGGTCGCCGTTTAAATTGGCAGCTTCATCATTGCCTGCGCCACCAGTTGCCCAATTCTTGCCTAAGGAATAGATCACAATTACAGCGTTACTTGTTAAAGCTACGGTTCCTGCAACAGCACCAGCTGTACAATCTACTGCAGCAGCCCCAGCTACAGCTGTAGGGGTGGCGTTACAGATAAATAGCAAATTTTGCCCACTTATCCAAGGCATACCACAATTTGGACAAGCTGCTGAATTAGCGTTTTTTATTCCAGTTGTTTTTGTGAAAATATTAGTTGCCCCTCCATCGTCCGAAATATTAGAAATTGAGTACCGAATAGGATTGTTCCAAGCATCGAGTACATAGCCTGCATTATTAGTCGGAGTTAATCCCAGAGTGACGCCTGGGACAAAACCATTAAGAAAATTGTTGCAAACTCCATTTGCTATACCTCCAGCCCCAATTGATTCAACTGCTGTAACCCCAGCTCCCGGAGCGGCTGCTGGACAAGGGAATCGTCCATTAGCCATGGCATACCCTATAAGAGCTTCTTTAATATTCTCGATTGTTGTCCGTGTTTCAGAAATGTTGCGCTGTTCCATTTGCATGGTTATTGGAATAAACAGGCCCCCAAAAATTAGCCCGAGGATAATTAGCACCATAGCCATCTCGACCAAGGTGAACCCTTTATATCTGGACTGGCTAGGAAGGTGGCTTTTGGTCATAAGCGGAAATCAAGGCGCGATAGTGAACATTTGGTCATTGTACGAGTTGGTTCGTTTGGTGCCTACTGCGTCAAATGTTAGGTCGACGTTGGTATTTTCAGCGCTATCCAAATAGTTGTTTAAATTAGAGGAAGGTCTGACCTGTCCGGCGAGTGGCTGCCCAGTTGTAACTAGCAATCCAGACACATTGTTTCTGGTGCCTACTGTGAGTCCTCCGCCCGTTTGATAGTACATCAAATGTTTCCAGCCATTTTCAGTGAACCAGTCTGGCAAAGTAGAAGGATTGATTAGTGATCCGCAAGCGGTTGCAGTTGTTACGGTTCCAGAACCAATGCAAGTAGCTGTGATACCGCTAGAGCAGTTTGATGTACCTGTTAAACCGGAGGTGTCAATTGGTGCTAATGGTGTAAATTGAAGCGGATGGGTTGCATCGAAAGTGACATTACTGGTGCAAGTTCCCGAACTGGTACAAATAAATTTCCTGGCTGGACTGGAGGTTCTTGAGCAACTTCCTGCACCGGTACATGAGCATATTGCCCCGGTGGAAATGCAATCTCCACTATCCTGGGCAGAAGAGAAATTGTTGGTTGAGGTATAACTTATGTTTCCCGGAAAAGCACAATCGCACATCTGGCTGGTACAGTTGCATATAGGCATGGGTAAAAACCCCGATGAAGATCCTGAGACGCAACTTTGTCCTTGATAGCCGATAGAGGCAGCATCTGGAAATGGGCCATTATTTAATATGATTTTTCGTGCTTCTCCGGCAACCCGTTTTTCTACTTCAGCCATTAACTCTTCGATAGTGATGTAGATAAGCTTGTCATTGAACTGGTATGGATGTTGATAACAAGGATCGTCGTCAGCAATTTGTTTGGCATCATTGGCCATGATGAATTCGTTATTCAATCCAGCGTTGGTGTATGTGCCTGCAACGTGGGGAGCCACGCACTCGGCAGAATCAACCACCGTGATAGTGTCGAGATATTGACCTGCATTGCCTAAGTTGGGCGAAGCGGGTCGCGATTGATTGCCAACCGGCGAACCTGGAATCAGTATAACGGCGGCCACGCGGTTACTCAGGACATTCCCGAGTGCATCGCGTACAGTAAGCCATGGATGTGGGACAGATTCACCAGTACAAGCGTAGCCGTTGTAGGGCAAAGACAAAGTGTCAGAGTTCAGGCTGACCAGACAGGTTGGGTCAACAAGATTGGCAGAAACTGCCAGCCAAGGCATCCTGCCATCTGGATCATTTTCTGATGAAGACTCAATGGAGAGTCCCAAGTCTTTCCAGGGGAAACGTCCAAGGCAGCGCATATTGGCGCCAGAGTTAACGGCGGGCAAACCATTGGCTGCGGTTGCATCCAGGCAACTATCGGTTGAACCGTCATAATTGGCATCGGAGAGTATATCCGGATATACCAAGTCGCCAGGTCGTTGCCCCCCGCCGCTGGTACCAATGGCATACGCTATCAGCGCCATTTTGGCTTGTAACAATTGATCACTGTCTGCTTGATTTCGCGCGCTTTGAAAATGATTGCTGTCTAGTGAGCTCAGAATTATGGTTGTAGCAATCAGTGCGACTACGAACATCAATGTAATTAGAGCAATTCCCGTTTGTCGCTGGCGTGTTTTGAGAGTGGAATTGCCAAGAGTAAAAGTGCTTCGCACAGTGTGCATCATGGCGAGGATGAGGTCTTGCCGCCAGGCGCTTTGCCAGGATCAGTCAGATATGAAAATGCGTCTATTGCCTTGTTCTTGAGGTTGGTGATGTCAAGCGTGTTGCTGATATTTTCCAGTATGGATTGCGGCTTTTCTTCGGCAGCTACCTGTTCCGGCACGTCTTTCCTGTAGTTATAAATTTTTCCACTGCCTGGGTCGTAAATCTGGCCCGCTTTGAGCGAAACAGATTTCTTCTCGGTACCGGTTACCGTGATCTGTATGTGGCCGTTGTTTTTCTGGATTTTTCCAACCGACAATTCCTTGGTGGCGCTTTTTTCCGACATGGCCTGGTTGTTGACCCAGACGGTATTCTTGCCATCACTGCGACCCACGTAACCATTCAATATGACCGGTCGAGTGGGCTCGGGCGTCACTTCGACGTCGATGTCGCTTTCAATGGCAGTTTCTTCGGCCTTGATAACCTTATCCGGTGCTTTGCTGTTTTGCCGGATGATGTCGAGCGATGCGCGCTCGGTTGGTGTAAAAAACAGCCGGCCTATGGGTTGTTTGGCAGTTTCTGCAGCGCAAACCATCAGGCTGCTGATTAGCAGGCAAATTGCCAGGATGTGGTTTGCGCTTTTCATGGTGTCGTCTTGGCCTTGGGTTCTTCCACGGTGAGCCAGTTGAGTTCGCAAGCGGCATTAAGGTGGGGTTCAAACTTACTACGCAATATCTGGCTGGTTCTGGTGACGATGCAATCGCGCAACATGAACGGCGGGTTGCCTTCCGCAGGCAGTGCTTCGAATGGGATAAGCAAGTCGTTTTCATGCAGCAGCGCAAAGTTGAGTTTCATTACCGAGCGGTGGATTTTGAAGGGGCCGGCATTAACACGGAACTTGGGTTTGTATTCTTCTTGTGCGCCGAGGTCATAATTGATGCCAAATAACTTGTAACGCTGGTTGATGTTGCGGATGTCGGAAATCCAGTCCACACGCTGTTCTTCGCCGACAAAACCACGCTTGATAAGCCCTTCATACAGTGGCATGTATTTGATGATGTTCTCTTTTTCAGAACCGGAAGCCTTGAATTGCTGGCGGGCTTTTTCCAGTTCGGCGGTTTGTTGTTGCAGTGTTTCCATGGCTTTCTGTTCGCGGGCGCTGGATCTGGTGACGATGAGCCATGCCAGCACCAGTGCTGCCAGCAGTATCAGCGCGGGGAGTTGGAGTTTGCGAGCGTCTTCCCGTGTGAAGTTCATGGCTTCACCTGTTGCGGTGTTTGGGGCGAGTTGGCCATGGGCGGGGGTGCGGTTTCCGGCTTGAGATAGACTTTAAGCTGGAACAGCGCGGTTTCGGTTTGCTGGGATTTCTGATCCAGCGTACTGCCCTGCAGTGATGTTTTGGAGCTGGTGTTTAGCGGTTGCAGTGTAACGTTGACTTGCGCGACCTCTTTGTTTTGTTTGAGGTTGGTGGCTAGCAACTCGACGCTTTCCAATGCGGCGCGGTAGTCGCCGCTGAAGTTGCGGATTTCACCGTCAATAAAGCCGATTTCGTATAGCCCGCTGGGCGGGGGCGGTGGTACCGGAATAAATTGGCCGGCGACGGCTTTCACCTGTGCCTTTCCAGGCAGTTCATCGGCGAATTTGGCATCTTCGGTTTGCTTCCACCGTAGCCGGTTTATCTGCAGTTCCGGCTGTTTTTCCAGAGATGCGCTGACCACGCTCATGAAGCGCCTGGGTGTTTTGTTGAGATCGTCAAACTTTTGCGCCAGATCCACGGCTATTTTCAGGTCGCCGCCAGGGATCGGCGTTTTTGGGAAACTTCTTGAAACGCCGATATATTCTATTTCCTTGGCTCTGGTTTGCTGAATGGTGGTATCAATTTGCTGCTTGAGGCTTGCCGTATTGAGCAGGCTGCTAATGGCAACCAGCCCTGCAATGCCTACGGTGGCTGCGCTGGTGGAGTTGAGGGCCCATTTCAGCAGGAGCAGCTGGTAGTTTTTGGTTTGTGCTTCTGGTAACAGGTTGTTGCTGACGCGGCTTCGTGCCAGCACATGCATATGCAGCAAATCCGGGTAGCGCGTGAGCAGGTCTTCTGACAGCCCGATTTTTTTGGCTAGCTGTGCGACAGGAATAACATCGGCGCTGATGCCTTGCTGTTCGTCCAGCTGGGCGGCAAAATCCGTGGTATTGCCGGAAGTTGATGGAAATACCAGATGAAGCGGTGTTTCGCGGGTGATCACGCGCAGGCTGATCAGGTATAAACGTGTTTTTTCTGTTTCGCTGAGGCACAGGTTGTCAAGCTGTTGCTCATTCAGCCCGGCGGTGGGGTTGATGCGGCTTAGCCGCGCCTGTTGGTTGGCAAAATAGGTCTGGCGCAGCCCGGCAGGTTGGCGCGTCATCAACAACAGATTCGGCTGCTTAAGCTTGAGTGTCTTGACCAAAAGCTGGCTGATGGTGGGCAGCATGTAGGCGCCTGCCAGCGGCGCCTCGATTTCCTCGATGATGGTGACCCAAGGCGTGACCAGGTCGGCATTGGTAAGCGCCATGAGCAGGATACGATCGTCACGCCGTTTGTCGGCTTCGCGGCCGATGAATTGGGCGGTACGGTAAGTGGTATTGCGGTAAATCTGCGAGAGCTTGCGCTTGAGCATCTCGCTGCGCGCCCTGCCGCTACTGTGCGGGATGGTTTCAGTGCGGTAATCCTCTTCAACCGCGTCGATGATTAATTGGATGGGCGATTCGCGATGGCTGGTGAGAAACAGGCGGAATTTTGCATGGCTGGCTTCGTCATTGGAGTAGACGTTGCACGAGACAAAACGCCCCATGCGCCACAATCCTACGGTGGCTTGTTTGGCGCTAATGCATAAAATAATTTTCGATAGCATCGGGTAGCCGTCAGAATTTCATGTGCCCCATGGAATCGTACACCGGTCCCATGACGGAGAACATGATCAGTGCCAATAATCCACCTAGTACCACTGTAAGCGCGGGTTCGATCAACTTCAACATTTTATCAATCGAATCTTTTACATCCCGATCATAAAAATAGGCAATGTTCAGCAACGCCTTATCCAGCGCGCCGGTGCTTTCACCCATGCGTATCATGCGGATCACCATGGGCGGAAAAATGCCCATGTTATGGAAGCTTTCACTCATTTGTTCGCCAGCGCTTATCTGCTGGTGGGCGCGACTGAGGCTGTCAGCCACCACCTGGTTGGCGACGATGCCTTCGCAGGTCTTGATCGCATCCAGAATCGGGATGCCGGTCTGGTACATGAGTGCGAAGTATCGTGCAAAACGCGCCATGATGATTTTCTTCAGGATATCGCCGGTGATGGGTAGTTTAAGCTTGATGAAATCAAACTTGTAGCGCGCTGAAGGGCTTTGTTTAAGGGTGATGATCGTTGCTAATACCACTAGAATGGGTACCAGGATAAATGCCCACCAGTAGTTCACCAGGAGATCGGAAGTGGCGATCATGAAGCGGGTCTGGATGGGCAATTCCTGCCCCATGTTTTTCAGAAACCCGGCCATTTGGGGCACCAGGTAGGACATCAGGAAGGCAGTGGCACCGAGCACAACCACCATGACGAACAGCGGGTAAGCCAGCAGCTTTTTGGTTTGCGCCATCAGTTCATGCTGCCATTTCAGCGTGTTGGAAAGATTGTCGAATACCTCGGTCAATTGTCCGGTTTGCTCGCCTGCCCGAACCAGGCTGACAAACACGTTGCTGAAAATCTTGGGGTGGTGTTCCATGACCTGGGACAGCATCTGCCCACCTTCCACGCCGGAGACCAGTTGGCTGAGCACTTCGCGGAATGCCGGGCTGGGCGTGCTGTCGCGCAATTCCGCCAATGCCTCAAGCAACGGCACGCCGGCCCGCGTCATTTGTTCCATCTGGAACGCAAACATGATGAGATCGGTGATGGTGGCCTTGGGGCCGCCAAACATGGTTTGGCGCTTGCTGGCTTCGCGGGCGGTGATGAGGTCTACCCCCATGCGCCTGAGGCGCAGCTCCAGGTCTACTTCATTGAGTGCATCCATCTGCCCTTGGGCGGGCTTGCCATCTTGGTCAACCGCTTTGTACAGATAGATGGGCATGAAGTTCAGGCGAGCTTGCCGGTAAGGTCGATCACGCGCGAAATCTCTTCCAGGCTGGTGTAGCCTTCGATCACGCGCCGGATGCCGTCATCGGCCAGGGTCACGAACCCTCTGGCGATGGCCGCCTCTCGCAATTCGTCAAAGTGGGCGCGCCGCGCGATCAGGGAATCCAGGTCATTGGTGACGCGCAGCAATTCCATGATGGCCATGCGCCCCTTGTAGCCGGTGTATTGGCAGCGCTTGCAGCCGACATGCCGGTAGATTTTGGCTTCTTCACCGGGCCTCAGCCCCAGGATTTTGCGCTCCTCCGTACCGGGTTCATAGGCTTCCTTGCAGTGTTGGCATAGCGTGCGAACCAGGCGCTGGGCGATGATGCCGATGATGTTGCCAGCCATGATGTCGGAGGAGATACCAATGTCGAGTAATCGCGGAAAAGTGCCCAATGCTGAATTGGTATGCAGGGTAGAGAACACCTGATGCCCGGTCATGGCGGCGCGGAACGCCATTTCGCAGGTTTCGTGGTCGCGCATTTCACCCACCAGGATGATGTCAGGGTCCTGCCGCATGATGGAGCGGATACCGTTGCCGAAGTCGATTTTGTTGGCTTCGCTGACGGAAGTCTGGCGCATCAGGGTGACCGGATATTCCACCGGGTCTTCCAGGGTCATGATGTTGACCGACTCGGTATTTACAAAGGACAGCAAGGAATACAGCGTGGTGGTTTTCCCGCTACCGGTCGGACCAGTCACCAGCAGGATACCCTCGGGCCGGGCCATCATCAGCTTGAGCAGATCGAGCACTTCCGGACGCAGGCCCATGCGTTCCAGCGGGATGATGGATTTTTCACGGTCCAACACACGTAGAACGATGTTTTCGCCATGGATGGTGGGATGGCTCGCTACGCGAAAATCAATGGGGCGGCCACCCACGGTGATCCCGAGCCGACCATCCTGCGGCGCACGGGTTTCGGCGATATCCATGCCGCTCACGACTTTGAGCCGCACGGCGATACCGGGCCAGTAAGTTTTGTGCAGGCTGCGAATTTGCTGGAGTACGCCGTCTATCCGGTAACGCACGCGCAAAAAAGCATATTCCGGTTCAAAGTGGATATCGGATGCGCCACGTTTAACCGCATCCATGAGCAGGGCGCCGACCAGCCGAACCACCGGCTGGGTGTATTCTTCATCCCCGCCACTTTGCAGGCTGGCATAATCGATTTCGCCCGTTTCAATTTCGCGCAGGATGCCATCTACCGATAACTCAAAGCCGTAAAACTGGTCGATGTGGTCTTCAAGCTGAGCCTCGCCCGCAAGCAGGGGTTGAACCTGAATCTGCCCACCCAACATCGCGCGCAACTGGTCCAGCGCCACTACGTTGAACATGTCGGACATTGCCACCATCAGTGTCTGACTGGGGTCATCAAAGGCAATGGGGAGCAGGTGATTGCGGCGTGCGAATTCTTCGGGGACGAGTCTGAGCGCTTCGGAATCGGCGATCACGTTGGTCAGGTCAACACTTTCCTGACCAATGGTGTGCGCGACTAAGTCGCGCACCATGGCTTCAGTAACAAACCCCAGCCTGACCAGCTGGCGCCCAAGCGGGATGTTGTTCTGCTCCTGCTCCATCAGCGCGATGCGCAACTGGTCCTGACTGATCAGGCCCTGCTGCACCATCAGGTCGCCTAGGCGCATTTTACGGCGTGCTTCTGACATGGGCGCGCAATACTTGTTGGTTGAATACGGTCAGATTATGCCCTATTCGGCCAGAATTGGCACGGTCAGCAGAGAGCCGGGGATATGCCGCAGAGCCTTATTTGCCAAGCGTGGAGCGTAGCTGGCCGATCCTGGTTTCCAATGCCGCTTTATCAACAACACCGGGCTGCCTGGGCAGCAAGTCCAAGGCGCGCTGGTAATAATTGAGCGCAAGGTCCGGTTTGTTAAGCTGATCCAGGCTGACAGCCAGATTGAAGGCGTAATCCGCACTCCCGGAATCGAGGCGGAACGCTTGGAAATAGGACTGCTGAGCATTCGGCCACTGATTCTGGTCGGCATAAACACCGCCCAGTGCAGCGTGCAGATAGGCTGCTTCCGGCTGCTGGGCAATCAGTGTTTTCAGGCGGCTTTCCGCTGCGGTTGGGTTAGCTTGCCCCAGCAATGCGATTAACCCTGCCTGGGCGATGCTGTTTTTTGGATCAAGCTCCAGCGCGTGCTGGTAGTGGCTTGCGGCTTCATCCAGGCGCTCCTGACGCGCGGCCACGGCAGCCAGTCCAAGCAGTGCGTCCACGTTGCGTGGCTCGGCCTGCAGGAGCTGTTTGTAGAGCCTGCCCGCCGTTGCGTCGTCGCCATTGGTAAATGCCTGATACGCAGCCACATGGGTGGCGTTGGTGGCTGGTTCACCCTTGCGCAGGCGGGCAACCTGAAGCGGCGCAGGATCGCTGGCAGAAGCGGTGCGCGGAGCTTTGGCTGCTTTGGGTGCTGTCGGTCTGGGTTCGGCAACAGAATTATCCGGCTCAATGATCGAGGCTGGCTTGCTGGTGTCCGGCTTTGTTTCGGCCTTGTTTTCCGGCTTGATAATGGCCGGTTCGGCTTTATCCGTTTTTTCCAAGGTCTCCGGTGCGGGGGGCGCAGCAGATGTTGTATTTACCGCAGTAATTTGTGCTGTGGGCTGAGGCGGCGCTGCCTGCGGTGCCCGATTGGGTGCTGGCTGCACCGCCACAAATTGCGGCTGATCCAGCGTTTGCAGGTAATAATAAAATCCTCCGCCCAGAACCAGTAATAACAGCAGTGCTGCACCGCCCAGCCACAAGCCGCGTTGGTTGCTCGTTGCGGCGCGCTTCTTGTCGTTGGGCTGCAAATTCAACATACTGGCTGCTGCTTGCCGTTGGACTGTTGCCTCCGCTGGTGCCTGGGCTGAAACCGGGGAAGTGTCGTCAGACAATTTGCCTGGAATCGCTTTTCCGACAGGTTTGGTCAGCTTGGGCGATCTAGCTGGTTCAGCTTTTGGCGGTTCAACTTTTGCGGACTCGACCTTGGGCGGCTGCTCTTTTCTGGGCGTGTGCAGCGGCTCGGAAAACCCGGCCTCATCTGCCAGTGTTGGCTCAGGCTCATGCGCTGTTACCAGAGGAGGTGACGGCATCTGGCCAGCGGACTCAGTTTGCGAGAGTGACAATCCGGAATTGTCAGCGACCAGAGGCGCTGACTTATGGGTAGGTGCTGTCTGTGACTGCTCTGGTTTAGGCTCTTGCGGGGCAAGTTCCAGCGACAACCCTGCCTTGGCCGCAGGTTTTTCCGTTGCCTTCGCATCCTTGCTTTGCTCGGCTTTTTGTAAGGCTTTAATTAGCAGGCTCATCGCTCGCTACCGGTAAATACTGCTCTGGAAGGTATTGTTTGAATGACTTTAATTCATTGCTTTCGAGATTGGGGTCAGGAATAACGGTAGGTCGTAAAAAAATGACCAATTCTGTTTTGCTTACCTTATCGTCCTTGCCTTTAAACAAATCACCAAGCAATGGCAACTTCGATGCTCCGGGAACGGCATCAGTAGTTTTGGCAATGTCATCCTGCATCAAGCCACCTAATACGACCGTTTGGCCCGTTTCCATCTGCAGGACGGATTCCATTTCACGGGATTGGATAATCGGGATTAAGTTCTTTACGCCAGCAGCGGGCAGGGCGGGATTAGGATCTGTGACATCCCCTACTTTGCGTGAAATGGTAGGCCGTACCGTGAGAGTTACTTTGCCGGTTTCGGCGACCTGAGGTGTGACGCTCATCACAACGCCAACAGGTACTGTATGGACGTTGCTAGTGAATGTTCTATCTACGACGCCTTGAGTAGTTGTGCTCTGCACGTCAATTGTGAAGTACACGATGTTGTTTACGACTTTAAGAATGGCGGTTTGATTGTTCAGCGCCATCAATTTTGGGCTGGATAATACTTTTGTCGTGCCAAAAGTTTCAAGCAGTCTGAGGGATGCGACAATATTGCCGATAGCGGTACTTTTCCTGAATTGACCAACAAATTGTGACCCCGAAGCTGCAGGGGCGCCTCCCAGAGTTTGGGCAAATGTAAAGCCGGAGGTGCTTCCGTCACTAGCAAGGCGTGACCAGTCCACGCCAGATTGAAACGCATCGTTCAACGTGACTTCAACAATGGTGGCCTCAATCAGAACCTGTCTTTGCGAGGATGCTAAAACAGTGTCCAGATATTGCTGGATGAATTCATGCTGACGTTCCGTCGCCATGACGGTGATTGTGCCGGCGACCGGGTTTAGAATTACGTCATCTTTGCTATCCAGTTTTGTTTGGTCGGCTTTGAAGGCCTCCTGAAACAGTTTTTCGGCACCGCTTCCGGCTTTGCTCACTGCTTCCACCTGTTTAAGCCGTTCTTCTTGGGCGGTCTTCAGCGCTTCCATGCGTTGTACGCGCTCTTCATTGCTTGCGGTTTGAGACTTCGTACTCCGGAGAATGTCTTTGACATTATTTTCAAGTAATGCCCAAAAATTATTTTTGGAAGTCCCTTTAACATTGGTGCTTGAATTATTGCCACCTCCACCAGAGGAGGTGCCGCCGCCAGCACCGCCTGCTGATGCGTTGGTTGAGCCAACTTGTGCCGCTACGCCGATAGCAGATGTAGTATCCCGTTCCAGATTGACGTAATTTACTTTGTAAGTGCGTAAAGTTGGCAAGTCTGGCGTGACCGAAATCAAGTTCCCCTCGACTTTGTAGCGCAGATCAACCTGTTTTCCCAAGCGTTCAAGGATGGCTTGTAATGTCTGGTCAACTGCATTCAAGGTGACTTTGCCCTGTATGGCAGGGTGTATGTCCACATTCAGTTTGCTTTCGCGCGCTAACGCAAACAGTACTTCTTGAACTGGCACGTCACTGACAACAACGCTATAAGTCTGCTCTTTGGCCTTGGGTTTGGGGGGTGGCACATAAGCCAGCTTTTTGACTGGTTTGGGGATGTCGCCTGACGGAGCAGCGTTTTTTTCATTATCTTGCGCAGAACCAACGTGACCTGCCGATGGCGTGAATGGTGTCTGGTGGGCACAGCCAGCAAGCCCTGCAATGGCCATCAATAGCCATATTTTCTTCGTCATCATGTTCGGCTGTTTGTGAGGTTGCATAATGTGCCGCAATTAATCCCGTGTAGTTGATGCTTTTATCGCACAGGTTAGGTTGAAATGCAATTTTAACTTATTGAAGCTGCTTTATTTCTTTGTTGATGCCGCCGACAGTTCGTAACTGTGGGCGGTAGGTGCGCAGCGCTTTGGGTAATTCGGCCAGCGCTTTCGAGGCGGCGGCGCGATCGGCATAACTGCCGTACAACACGCTGATATATGGCTTTCCGCCCACGTTGGTGCGATAAACGTACAGGTTGTCCAACTCTATCACGCTGGTCAGGTTCTCAAGTTGAATGCGCATCTGTTCCGGGTCATCTCCCACCATCAGCTGTATGCTCACTGTATCCGGCGATTGTTGGGCAAGCCAGGCCTGGGTGGCTTGCGCCCTGGTTTCAATAATGCTGTCGGGGGCTGCTGGCCGGGGTGCCGGCGGGTGAGGCGTTTCGGCGGCTGGGGCTGCGGCGGTATTGGCCGGTGTTACCGGGATGCTTGTACTGGCAGCCTTGGCTGGCGGCTGTTTCGAGGGGTCGGTCGTTGCGCGTTCTGTCTTTTGGGGTGCCCCGGATAACAGCAGTTTTTGTACGCCCAGACCTATCGCCAACCCCGCAAGCAAGGTGGCTAGTGCTAGCCAGTAAGCTTTCCTGGAATTGACGGCAGGCATGTCTTCAGCACCGAATTCACTATCCTTGATGGCAATGCCGACATGTTTCGGGGTGATGGCGTAGGCGTTTTCGGCAAACGCAGCCAGCAATGCCTTGTCGGCCAGGATGTTGATGCGCCGGACCAAGCCTTCCGACGCTTTGGCCATGCGTTTTACCGCAGCCTTGGTAAATAGCGGCGGTCCGAAGTACCCGGCCGTGCGCAAACGTGAAATCAGGTAGTCTTCAATATCTTTTTCACCCAGCGGCCCCAGGTTAAAGCTGTGAGTAATGCGTTCTTTCAACTGGCGAATGTGCTGCTCGTTGAGGTTGGCGTCCAGTTCCGGCTGGCCGAACAACACGATCTGCAGCAGTTTGTCATGGCGCGTTT
Source organism: uncultured Methylophilaceae bacterium (assembly GCA_964511385.1). Lineage (GTDB taxonomy): Bacteria > Pseudomonadota > Gammaproteobacteria > Burkholderiales > Methylophilaceae > CAILHX01. The sequence continues at coordinate 15,110 of CAZEFE010000007.1, forward strand.
CGAGGTTGGACAGCAGCCGTATTTCTTCCAGCGTGGCCAGCGGCATGCCTTGGGCTTCTTCAACGAAAATGACGACCTGCCGGCCTTCCGTGTGACGCTCGATCAGGTAATTTTGCAATGCCTGCATGACTTGCAGACGGTCTGCGCCCGCAGGCAATGCTAGCTGGAGTTCAAAAGCAATGGCGTGGAGGATGTCTTCCGGGGCTACGCTGGGGTTGGCAAGGTAAACGCGCTCGATGTTTTCCGGCAGCATGCCTTCCAGCATGCGGCAGAGCATGGTTTTGCCGCTGCCGACTTCACCCACCACCTTGACGATGCCTTCACCGCTGGCTATGGCATAGACCAGTGCATCCAGTACTGCGCCGCGATTACCGCCGGAAAAGAAAAATTCCGTATTGGGGGTAATCTTGAACGGCGGCTGTTTGAGGCCGAAGTGGGCGTAGTACATGGTGTTGGCTTATTCCTCGTTGTTCGCAAATAGCTGCATGCGGCCGTACAACGTAGTCCGGTTGATGTTCAGGATGCGTGCGGCCTGGCTGAGATTGCCATGAGCCAGCTTTAGTGCTGCGTCCGTGTAAGCTTTTTCCCACTGGCGCAGAATCTGGTCAAGGTTGACATTGGCCTGAGACTGCAGATGTTTCTGTGCAAAGTTTATCATGGCCTGCGGATCGTTCAGCAGGTCGTCGCTTGCCAGCAGGTCATCGGCAACGGGGTCCAGTTCGGCGATGAGTTGGGCGCGGGTAACAACGGCATCGGCATATTTCGCCGTCAGGCGGATCACGATATTGCGTAATTCACGCACGTTGCCGGGGAATGTGTAGGCCAGCCAGCTTTGCTGGGCGGCCTCATCCAGCTTGAATGGTTTGCGACCGATTTCCGCTGCATAAAATTGTTGGAAATGTTCTAGCAGGAGCAGGCGATCGTGCCCTAGCTCCCGTACCGGCGGCACATGCAGGCTAAACACGCTCAGGCGATGGTACAAGTCGGCGCGAAAACGCCCTGCACGTACTTCCTCGCGCAAATCGCGGTTGGTTGCGGAAACAATTCTGGCGCGACTTTTACGCACTTGCGTTTCACCAACGCGCTGATATTCGCCGTTTTCCAGCACACGCAGCAGTTTGGCCTGCATTTCGGCAGGCAGTTCGCCGATTTCATCCAGAAACAGGGTGCCGTCGCCGGTATCTTCAAAATAACCCGCCGCGCTTCCGGTGGCCCCGGTAAAAGCCCCTTTGGCATGCCCAAACAGCGTCGATTCTGCCAGGGAAGGGGAAATGGCGGCACAATTGAGCGAGAGGTAGGGTTTGTGGTTTCTGGCGCTTTGCTCGTGCAGGCAGGAGGCAACCAGTTCTTTGCCGGTGCCAGACTCCCCTTCGATTAACACGGGAAAGATGGTGTCTGCCAGTTGCTGGACTTGCGTGCGCAATGTCTGTATCGGCAGGCTTTCACCGATCAGTTTGTGCCCGCTCTCCCTAACCGTTGAGGTTTCCGCATCCTGAATCCGCAAGGCATCAGTCAATAATGTGCGTAGCTGGATGACATCGCATGGCTTGCCGATGAAGTCTGCTGCGCCCAGCGCCAGTGCGTGACGCGCATTGGCGTCATTATTTTGCCCGGAAAGCACGAAAATCTTGATTGAAGGGGCATGCGCCAGCAGTTCCGCAATCAGTTTGAAGCCTTCGTCGGGGGTGTGCGGGCTCGGTGGAAGGCCTAGGTCAACCAGCGCAATCTGCGGCGGATTTTCCAGCTGCCGCAATAGGCTTTTGGCTTGGCTACGCGATTCCGCCACGCTGACATCGAAGTCATTGCTCAAAACAAAATGTAGGGTATCGGTGATGAGCGGATCGTCATCGACCAGGATCAGTTGTGGTTTGCTCGGGATTGTCATGTATTGCAGTAATGAAGTGTTGGCGCACTACCTCTGGTTCCCGCCAGAATGGCACGCTGCCCGAAGCGGGAGGCAATGTTTTGAGCCTGGTTTAGCGAAACGCCGAGTACCATCAGGCTAGGTTCGGCAGGCCAGTCCGGGGAATCGGGGATGCCGCTTCCGGAAAAATACGGCAGATTGAGTCGGCGAACAGTGTCATGCAATTGTTGGTGCCGTTCGGCATTGACGGCTTCCGGCAGGCGGCGCGAGCCGGGATTGGCGGCTGAGATAAACGCCCACTCCTCGCAATGGTGATGGCCAAGCAACTGGTCAAGAGCGGCTGAATGATGGTCCACGCGCAACTCCATGTTCTTGGTTCCGCCATTTCCGGATGGCAGGTAAACGGTATAAGTTGTTGCGCGGTAGGCTGCGTCCATTTCGTCGGAAACATCAAGCAAGGCATGGCTGCCGCAAGAGTCTCCGGCTGTTTGCAACCCGGCACCCATGGCCGGTCTAGAGGCCTAGCGAGCTCAGCAGGTCGTCCACCTCGTCCTGGCCGGAAATGCTGTCTTCGGCACCGACATTGGGGCCAGCCAGCAAACCTTCTTTGCTGATCAGGGAATCCTTGGTGTCGGGCGCATATTCCTTGAGGATGTCCAGCAGGATGTTCTCAATCTCGACCGCGGCACCGACGATCTTATTGACCATTTGCCCGGCGACATCGCGGAATTCCTGCGTTTCCATGATCTCCACCAGGTTCTGGTAGACGACAGCTTCACCGGCAGCAATTTCGCGGAGCAGGGAGGCCGCTTCGTTCACCAGTTCGCCATGTTCGTTGGTCGAGGCGCCCGCCAAGCGGTCCGCCAATTCACCACAGGCGTCGCGGTTGGCATTGAGCAAGGGCAGAGATGCCTCCACCGCGGTGATGGTTTTTTCTGATGCTTCATGCATCGAGCGGTCAATAAAGGACAAGCGGTCCCGCGCATCCGTCATGGTGGCAGCGGATTTTTCCAGATTCTTGGAATAGCCCAGATCCTTGAGCAGGCTATGCAGGCGGGCGGTGGCCTCGCCAATGCGCTTTACCTGAGGGTCAACGACCGCATTTGCTGTTTTCTTGGAACTTTTAGATTTGCTTGCCATGGTAAAAGCCATTAAGGAACCGGGAGTTATTACGCTTAGTTGCAGTTAAGTCATAATATAGACCTGCCGTCAAGTCTTATCAAGCCCTATTCAGCAACAAAAACTGGAGCGGGTGATGGGAATCGAACCCACGCTGTCTGCTTGGGAAGCAGAAGTTCTACCATTGAACTACACCCGCATGATTGATTTGCGTATGGCCTTGCACGCCCATTGTCGCTTACAATAAGGCATGGCCTAACCGAGTTGCGGCGGCCGGTAAAGGCTCCATCATAAACCATCAACAAGCCGCGCCGCGCGAATTCTACTGCAAATTAACGCCCAGACAAAATTATCTGTTTTCATCATGGATTTACTTATCAACGGCAGGCAACGCCATTTTGAGCCATCGGCAATGACAGTTGCAAATTTGATACAGGTTCTGGGGCTGGAAGGCAAAAGGCTGGCGCTTGAGCGTAATGGGGAAATTGTTCCGCGCGGCGCATTTGAACAAACATGGCTAGCATCTGGCGATAAGCTGGAAATTGTGGGTGCTGTTGGGGGAGGTTGAAAGAGTTATGGATGTATTGAATATTGCCGGGCAGCATTACCAGTCACGCCTTCTGGTCGGTACGGGTAAGTACCGGGATTTTGCCCAGACCAAGGCAGCGGTGGACGCCAGCGGCGCGCAGATTGTCACGGTGGCCATCCGCCGCACCAATATCGGCCAGAATGCGGGTGAGCCATCCTTGCTGGATGTGCTGCCGCCTTCTGATTACACCTATCTGCCCAATACTGCCGGCTGCTATAGCGCGGACGACGCGGTGCGTACCCTGCGGCTCGCCCGGGAATTGCTGGACGGCCACAAACTGGTCAAGCTGGAAGTGCTGGGCGACCCGCATACCTTGTACCCGAACGTGGTGGAAACCTTGAGTGCGGCCAAGGTGCTGGTTAAGGATGGTTTCGACGTCATGGTGTACACCTCGGACGATCCCATTATTGCCAGGCAACTGGAAGACATCGGCTGCTGTGCGGTGATGCCGCTGGCCTCGCTCATTGGCTCCGGCATGGGCATCCTTAATCCGTGGAACCTGCAAATCATCATCGAAAATGCCAAGGTGCCGGTGCTGGTGGATGCCGGCGTAGGCACAGCCTCGGATGCCGCTATTGCCATGGAACTGGGCTGCGATGGCATCCTGATGAATACCGCGATTGCCGGGGCAAAAGACCCGGTGCTGATGGCTTCGGCCATGAAAAAGGCGGTCGAAGCCGGGCGTGAAGCATTCCTGGCCGGGCGCATGCCGAAAAAACTGTACTCCGCCTCCCCCAGTTCCCCCACCACCGGGCTCATCGGCTGATGTCAACGCACAAGCGCTACGAATTTGCCGTTGCTGTCGAGACGGCATTTATTGCGGAGCAATCGGATGAAGCGCAGAACCGCTATGTGTTTTCCTACACCATCACCATCCGCAATGTGGGCAGCATTGCGGCGCAGCTGATTAGCCGCCACTGGATCATCAAGGACGCTACAGGCCATGTGCAGGAAGTGCGCGGCCTGGGGGTGATCGGCGAACAACCGTTTCTGCGTCCTGGCGAGCAGTTTCAATATACCAGCGGCTGCGTGTTGGCCACCCCGGTAGGTTCTATGGAAGGCAGCTACCAATTGGTAGCTGAAGACGGTACCCAGTTTGACAGCCCGATCCCGCCATTCAGCCTGAGCATGCCCAGGGTGTTGCATTAATGAAGAGCGTGTTTGTCCTGCTATTGAGCGTACTGCTGGGTGCCTGTGCCCAGCAACCGGCAAAACCGCATGTCGCCAAAACCCCTGTGCCACCTGCAACAGCAGCCGCTGCCGGTTGTGATTGCCCTGCGGCGGCGGAATTGCCACCGCTCCAGATTCCCGATGTCGAGCGCTATGCGCCGCCGCCGGTCGCCGTGAAACCCGGCGAAATTCCCAAAGGCAAGGAATATCAGCTGATGCGCCCGGTGGGCTGGGAAGCGCTGGAAGGCTTCGAGCAGGACAACCTGCAGGCGGCATGGGGTGGTTTGCTGGCCAGTTGCGGCGTGCTGAAGAAAAATGAATTGTGGCGCAATGCCTGCGAAACCATGCTCAAGCTGCCCACGCCTACGCAGGAAGAAGCGCGGGCATTGCTGCAGGAGTACTTTTCGCCGTGGCAGGTGACTAATCCGGATGGCAGCGACACCGGCCTGATTACCGGCTATTACGAGCCTTTGCTCAAAGGCAGCCGCAACCGCACCGAACGCTATCGCTACCCGCTTTACCAGCGCCCCGATGATCTGGTGACGGTAGAGCTCAACGGCCTGTACCCTGAACTTGCCAACCGCAAGTTGCGCGGCAAGTTGGATGGCAATCGCCTCAAACCTTATTACAGCCGTGGTGAAATTGATGTGATGCAGTCACCGCTGGCGGGCAAGGAATTGCTGTGGACGGATGACGTGGTGGATCTGTTTTTCCTGCAAATCCAGGGCTCTGGCCTGGTCAGGCTGGATACCGGCGAGGAAATCCATGTGGGTTACGCCGATCAGAACGGCCAGCCTTACCAATCCATAGGCAAAGTGTTGATCGATCGCGGCGACCTGACTGCCGACAAAGCCTCCATGCAGGGCATCAAAAACTGGGGGCGCAAGAACCTCGACAAGTTGCGCGATTTATTGAACAGCAACCCCAGCTATGTGTTCTTCCGCGAGCTGCCGGCAGGGCTGCCTGGCCCGCTGGGTGCGCTGGGGGTGCCGATTATCGGGGAAAGAAGCATTGCCGTTGACCCGCGCTACATTCCGCTGGGGGCGCCGGTATTCCTCTCGGCGACCTATCCTAACAGCAACAAGCCCCTGCGCCGGCTGGTGATGGCGCAGGACACCGGCGGCGCCATCAAGGGTGCGGTGCGCGCCGACTTTTTCTGGGGTGCGGGCAATGCGGCAGGGAAGCAGGCAGGCGCGATGAAGCAGCAAGGCAAGCTGTGGGTATTGATGCCCAAGGGTTTCACGGCAACACCGTAACTTAAACGCTACTCGTCACCGCCCAGCGTGGCCAGTTGTTCGGCCTGATGCTCCGCCGATAACGCACCGATCAGTTCGTCCAGGTCGCCTTCCATGATGAAATCAATCTTGTACAGCGTCAGGTTGATGCGGTGATCCGTCACCCGCCCCTGCGGGAAATTGTAGGTGCGGATGCGCTCGGAGCGGTCGCCGCTGCCGACCAGGCTTTTGCGCGTTGCCGCTTCCTTGGCCTGCTGTTCCCGTACCTGTACGTCCTTGATACGCGCAGCCAGCACGCGCATGGCTGATGCCTTGTTGGAGTGTTGGGAGCGTCCGTCTTGGCACTCGGCGACGATGCCGGTGGGCAAGTGCGTGATTCGTACCGCCGAATCGGTCTTGTTGATGTGCTGGCCGCCGGCGCCGCTGGCCCTGAACGTATCAATGCGCAGGTCGGCGGGGTTGAGTTCTACGTCGGCGATTTCGTCCACTTCCGGCATGATGGCGACGGTGCAGGCCGAAGTATGGATACGGCCTTGCGTCTCGGTTTCCGGCACGCGTTGCACGCGGTGGCCGCCGGACTCGAATTTCAACTTCGAGTAGGCGCCGAAGCCGTCGATTTTGGCGATGATTTCGCGGTAGCCCCCCAGTTCGGATTCGCTGGCGGAAACCACCTCCACTTTCCAGCGCTGGCGCTCGGCGTAGCGTGAATACATGCGGAACAGGTCCCCTGCAAACAGCGCCGATTCGTCGCCACCGGTACCGGCGCGGATTTCCAGGAAAATACCGCGTTCGTCGTTGGGATCCTTGGGCAATAGCAGTTTTTGCAACTCCAGCTCGGATGCTTCCAGTTGTTGTTTGCTGTTGGCGATTTCATCTTCGGCAAACTCTTTCATCTCCGGGTCGTTCAGCATTTCCCTGGCGGCGGCGATGTCGGATTCGATGTTCAGGTACGCGCGGTAATGTTCCACCACCGGCGTGATGTCGGCGTGTTCGCGCGTCAACTTGCGGTAGTTGTCCATATCCGCCGTGACGGTTTCGGACGACAACAGACGGTTGAGTTCTTCCAGGCGCTCGCTTAATCCGGCGAGCTTTCGTTCAAGAGATGCTTTCATGGGGCTCAGTTTCTAATCTGGTAAAGCTGGCGCAACAAGGCTTCCACCTGTTCGCGCTGGTCGCTGTCAATATTGTTGAGCGCGTGGCTGGGGCCGTGCAGGAGTTTGTTGGTGAGCGCGTTGCTCAAATGCTCGATGACCTGTTTTGGGTCTTCGCCCTGCGCCAGCGATTTCATGGCTTTTTCCATCTCGTGGCGGCGCAGGCGTTCGCCGTGGTCGCGCAACGCGCGGATGGTGGGCACGGCTTCGCGCATTTCCAGCCAGTGCATGAAATTATCCACCCGCACGTTGATGATGGTTTCGGCCTCAACAGCAGCCTGCTGGCGGTTGCCGATGCCTTCCTGCACGATTTCCGCCAGGTCGTCCACGGTGTACAGAAATACGTCGTCCAGTTCAGCCACTTCCGGCTCGATGTCGCGCGGGACGGCCAGATCTACCATCAACATCGGGCGATGGCGGCGCGCCTTGATCGCGCGCTCCACTAATCCTAAGCCAACAATCGGCAACTGGCTGGCGGTGGAGGTGACCACCATGTCGAACTCCGCCAAATGTTCGGGCAGGTCGGCCAGCAGAATGGCTTTGCCCCCCAGTCGTTCCGCCAGATGTGCGCCGCGCTCCAGGGTGCGGTTGGCGACCATGATGCTTGCGGGTTTTTGCGCATAAATGTGTTCGGCGCAGAGTTCTATCATCTCGCCGGCACCGATAAATAGCACTTTCAGGCCGGACAGGTCGCCGAAGATGCGCTGTGCCAACCGCACTGAAGCCGCCGCCATGGATACAGAACTGGCGCCAATATCAGTGGTAGTGCGTACTTCCTTTGCCACGGCAAAGGTCTTCTGGAACAGTTTGTGTAATAACGTGCCCAGCGTGCCTGCATGTTCGGCGATTTTCACCGCTTGTTTCATCTGCCCCAAGATCTGCGCCTCGCCCAGCACCATGGAATCCAGACCGGAAGCAACGCGAAACGCGTGCTTTACCGCCTGCTGCTGTGGCAGCGTGTAGGTGTAGGGCGAAATGCTTTGCGGCGAGAGCCGGTGATACTCGGCCAGCCAATCCAGTGCGGCTTGTGGCTCGTCGGTATGGCAGTACAACTCGGTGCGGTTACAGGTGGAGAGGATGGCGGCTTCACTCACGGCACCGCGCGCAGTCAGGTCGCGCAGTGCGGCCCCCAGACTTTCACTGTGAAAAGCGACGTGTTCGCGGATGGCAAGGGGGGCGGTGGTATGGTTGACGCCTAGGGCAAATAGATGCATTTGATTATTTTGCCTTTTTAGCGGGTTTTAAGCAATTCTGACGTGGCTTGCCGACGCTGTCTTGCTGGCGTTTCAGGGGCGACAAACAGCGCTTGCCGCCCCTGATTATGTTCAGCTTTTGGTCGAAATTGCCAGTACGCCGGCAACCACGAATACCGTGCCCAGCAATTGCAGCAGCGTGACGCCTTCGCCCAGGAACATCCAAGCCAGCGCGATGGTGGATACCGGGCCGATGGTGCCCATCAGCGCGGCGCGGTTGCTACCGATGCGGTGTATGCCGGCACTCAGCAGGAATGAAGGCAGTACGGTCGCCACCACCGCCATCAGCAGCGTGATTCCGTACACCGGCGCCGGCAAGCCGGACAGGCTGGCGTGGTGCGGTGTGAGCGAAAAATGCACGGCGCTGGTCAGGCTGATGAGCAGCATGATATAGGCGGTGAATGCTGTGGCGCCGATGCGTGGAATCAGCCTGCCACTGGCAACCAGGTACGCCGCATAGCTCAAGGCGCTGAAAAAAATCAGCCCGGCGCCAAGCAAGCCGTGCGGGGATGCCACTTCTGGCGCAAACACTTCCGTTCCGGCAGCTAATGCAACGCCAATATAGCTGACGCCCAGGGCAAATACTTCGCGCCGGCCGATGCGGCTGCCGAACAGCAACGCGGAAATCAGCACCACCATGGTGGGATAGAGGAACAGGATCACCCGTTCCACGCCCGCCGAAACGTATTCCAGCCCGGCAAAATCGGCCCACATCGGCAGATAACCGCCGACGGTGCCCAGCAGCAGCAAGGCGAATACGTCTTTCCTGTTGAGGTGCGCGCTTTGGCCGGTGGCCAATATCCATGCCGCAATCCCCAGGTAAATCGGCGCGGCAAAAGCCATGCGCAGCGTCAGCAGCGTTTCCGCATCAACGTGGTAGCCATAGGCGAGTTTGACCATCACCGCCTTGGATGAAAACGCGATTGCGGATACCAGCACGAAAAGCGCGCCGGTTAAAGCCTGCGAAGGATGTGTCGGATGCTGGGTTGCCATATTGAGCCTCGTTAAATCGGCTCAACGGCGGGAAATTCATCGGGAAAAACATGAGTAACCGTAGCGAAGCCGACGGTTACTGTTGAAGTGAATCAGGACGAACAGCAGCAACCGCAAGGAATGGCGACACGCCATAGCGCCTTGCGGACAATTTTTGCTGCGAAATGTATGTTGGTGTTCATCATGAAGGGGCGCACTCTACTCGCCGAAAGTTGGTGCGTCAAGCGTAGAGGTGGCTGCCGATTTGTAGCGGCTTTTCCAGCAACTCCAGTTGCAGATCGGAAACCAGCGGTGTCCACAGCCGGGATTGCGCGGGGAATGGCTTCAATACGCCGGTGCGCCGGTATCCGCGGCGTTGGTAAAACGCCAGCAACTCTTCGCGCCGGGTAATGACTGACATGACCATGCGCTTGGTGCCCCAGGTTTCCACTGCGGTTTGTTCGGCAAAAGCCAATAGCTGTTTTCCCGCACCCTGGCCCTGGCGTTGCGGCTGCACGGCAAACATGCCGAGATGCGCCGCGTCCCCGCATTTTTCCAGGCACACGCAACCGACCAACGCGGTGGATTCCAGGCAAAGCAAAAACTGGCTGTGTTCCGCAGCCAGCAGCTTCAGTACTTCGCTGGTTTCCGTGCGCAAGCCGGCCAGCAGGTCCGCTTCAGTGGTCCAGCCCTGCCGGCTGGGTTCGCCACGGTACGAAGTATTCACTAGCGTCGCAATGCCAGGTGCATCCTCGTCAGTAGCTGTGCGGAATGCCAGCTTCAAGCCGTTTTCCCCGTCAGTTTTTGCACGATCAGGCTGCCCACCATGTCGCCTTCCACGTTGACGGCGGTGCGGAAAGTGTCCAGCAGCCGGTCTATCGGCAACAGAATGGCGATGGCTTCGGCGGGTAGCCCCACTGATTGCAGCACCATCACCATGGTCACCATGCCGGCGCTGGGAATGCCGGGCGCGCCGATGGCGGCCAGCATGGCAGTGAAAAACACGATCATCTGCTGCGCCAGGTTGAGGTCTACCCCGGCCAGATTGGCGATAAACAGCGCGGCGGCGGCTTCATACAAGGCCGTGCCATCCATGTTGACGGTGGCGCCCAGCGGCACGACAAATCCGGCAATTGCCGGTTTAACGTGCAAATGCTGCTCGGTGCAGCGCAGGGTTACGGGCAGGGTGGCGGAACTGGAACTGGTGGCAAATGCCGTAAGCAATGCCTCGCGCGCACCGCGCCAGAAATGCAGTGGCCCAACCCTGGTAACCAACCATAACAACAGCGGCAACACCACCACGCCATGCAGCAGTGTGGTGCCCAGCACCACTACAATGAACTTGCCCAGTGTGGACAGCAGTGCCACATTTTGGGTGGCGACCAGCTTGGCCAGTAATGCCATGATGCCGAGCGGCGCCAGATGCATCACCCAGCCGACCATGCGCAGGGTAATTTCCAGTCCTTCCTGCAACAGGGTCAGGATATTGCGATAGCGGTCGCCGCCAATGACCAGGGCGATGCCGAGGAACAGGGAGAAAATCACCAGTGCCAGCACGTTGCCCTGCGCCAATGCGGCGAACGGATTCATGAACAGGCCGTGTAAAAAGCTCTGGAAAAATTCCGGCAGGCTCATCTGTTTGGCTTCGAAACCCTGCATGGCATCCTGGAACAGATGCAAACTCAGCCCCTTGCCCGGCTCGAACAGGTTGGCGGCGCTCAAGCCAAGAACAATGGCAATCGACATGGACAGCACAAAGAAGCCGAGGGTGGTGATCCAGACCCGGTGCATCTGCTGGTGGGCGCGCAGGCTGGCCACGCCAACCGCAATGGAGGTAAACACCAGCGGCACCAGGATCATTTTCAGCAGGTCGATAAATACCGTGCCGATGATGGCGGTGGCATAAAGGCCCTGCTGTGTCGCTGCCGAATCCTTGCCCAGTGCGGCCATGCCCAAGCCAAGTAACAGTCCCAGCAGGGCGCCGAGCAGGATTTGCGTGTTGAGGGAAAGGCGCTTCATCGAGTAAAAGGGGCAAGCATGATCAAGATTGGTTCCTTACGGTTCAACCGGCATCATACCGTCACTTCAGTCCGAAAAAATATCGTTGTGCGCAGCTTGCGTGACGGCCAGGGTAGCTGGATGTGTGATGCGCCGTTCGCCGGTGATGGCGTAGAACGTTTCGCGTACCTTGCTGGTGCGGCCGATTTCCTGCACGCCATGTTGTGCTTCGGTTTCCGCTGCGATGACGGTGGACGCAGGGAAAAATCCGTAACCGGCCTGGCCAAACGCTTTCATCAGTGCGCCGTCATCGAATTCGCCAACGATGCGCGGATAAAGATGCTCCTGCTCCAGCCAGTGTTCGATGCGGTCGCGCGAGGAAGCATCCTTGCCCGGCAGCAGCAGCGGTGCGCCATCCAGGCAGGCAGGAAAATCGCGGCAAGTGCCGGCCAGTTCCGGCACGGCAAGAAAGGCCAGGTCGCTTTCCCCCAGCTTGTGGCTGTGGGCGCGCACGCCGATGCCTGTCGGCAACGGCCGGTCGGCCAGCACTACGTCCAGTTGGTGTAATGCCAGCTCACCGAGCAGGCTGTCGAACTTGCCTTCCCGGCAAATAAGCCGTACCGGCTCCGGCAGTTTGGTCGCGGGTTCCAGCAACCGCCAGGCGATGGCCTTGGGCAGCGCGTCGGAGATGCCGACGCGGAGAGTCAAGGTACGGGTTTCTCCTTGTCTGGCGATGGAAATGCGCAACTCGTCGCCCAGGGCGAAGATCTCGTCGGCATAGGAGAGGGCGCGTCGCCCGGCTTCAGTCAGCGCCAGCCCGCGCCCGGACGGCTCGAACAGCATGACGCCCAGCGCTTCTTCCAGCAGCTTGATCTGGCCGCTGATGGTCTGCGGGGTGATGTGCAGCCGTTCGGCAGCAGCGGCCACGCCGCCGGCGTGGGCTACGCTCCAGAAATAGTGTAGATGCTTGTAATTCATGCGGTCTTTCGTCCGGTCATTGGCAGGCGCTGGTAAAACCTATTTATCAGATTTTACCGAATAAACAATGCAGATTATGCGAATAATATAGTGCAATACGGAGGCGTAGAATAGTCGGGCACAAGTGGCGCTGCTGACAGCGCCGTATGATAATGAAACTGCTTGATGCCACTTTGACAAGGAGTACCTGATGAAACGAATTCTACTTTTCCTGGCGACCAACCTGGCGATAGTGCTGGTGCTTTCCATCACCATGCGCCTGCTGGGTGTCGAGCCTTATCTCACCGCCAACGGGCTGAACCTGGGGGCGCTGCTGGTGTTTGCCGCGGTCATGGGCTTTGGCGGCTCGCTGATTTCGCTGGCGATTTCCAAGTGGACGGCAAAGAAGTCCGTCGGGGCACAAGTGATAACCGCACCGCAGAATGCGCAGGAACAATGGCTGCTGGACACCGTTGCGCGGCAAGCCCAGGCGGCGGGGATCCGCATGCCGGAAGTGGCGATTTACCCGTCGCCCGACGTGAATGCGTTTGCCACCGGCATGAGCAAAAACAGCTCGCTGATAGCGGTGTCTACCGGCTTGCTGCAGAACATGACGCGTGAGGAAGCCGAAGCGGTGCTGGCGCACGAAGTGTCGCACGCGGCCAACGGCGACATGGTGACGCTGGCGCTGATCCAGGGTGTGGTCAACACGTTTGTCATGTTCCTGTCGCGCGTGATCGGCCATGTGGTGGACAAAGTGGTGTTCAAGACCGAGCGCGGTCAGGGGCCGGCGTTTTTTGTCACCATGATCATTGCCGAACTGGTACTGGGCATACTGGCTTCCATGATTGTCATGTGGTTCTCGCGCCAGCGCGAATTCCGTGCCGACCGCGGCGGCGCAAATCTTGCCGGCCGGCAGAACATGATCGGTGCATTAAAGCGCCTGCAGCAGTTGCATGAGCCGCAGCCGCTACCGGACAAGATGGCGGCTTTCGGTATTAACGGCGGCAAACCCAGCGGAATCAAAGCGCTGTTCATGACGCATCCGCCGCTGGAAGACCGTATTGCCGCATTGCAGCAAAACCGCGCATCGTGAACCCACGTGCCCCCTGGCATACGCTGATCGCTGAAGCCGCTGCCACGGAGCTTACCGTGACAGCGGCGCAAGGGTTGACCAAGGCGGATGCGGCTGAGCGTCTGGCCCGCTTTGGGGCAAACCGGCTGGTCGAAGCGCAGCCGCGTTCTCCCTGGCTCAAGTTTTTCGACCAGTTCAAGAATGTGCTGGTGATCGTGCTGCTGTTCGCCGCGGCGCTGGCCGTGGTGATTGGTGACCTGAAAGACGCGCTGGTGATTCTGGTGGTAGTGGTGTTCAACGCCAGCCTGGGGTTTTATCAGGAGCACCGCGCAGAAAAAACACTGGCAGCGCTAAAAGGTATGCTGGCCATGCATGCCCAGGTGCGCCGCGGCGGGCAGGTCATCGAGATAGATGCCAGCGAACTGGTGCCGGGCGACATTGTGCTGCTGGGGGCGGGTGACCGCATTCCGGCCGATGGGCGATTGCTGGTTGCGCATACCCTGGAAGTGGAAGAAGCCGCGCTTACCGGCGAGTCGCATGCGGTGAGCAAGTCGGTTGCGGCGCTGGCTGCAGCCGACCTGCCCCTGGGCGACCGTATCAACATGTTGTACATGAACACGGTTGTGGCTCGCGGACGGGGTGAACTGTTGGTCACGGCAACCGGCATGGCGACCGAAATGGGCAAGCTGGCCGGCATGATCGCCTCTGCGGAAGAAGGCGAGACGCCGCTGCAGAAACAGCTGGATACACTGGGCAAAAGGCTGGCGGCGATTGCTGGCGTGGTGATCACCGTTATTTTTACCCTGGATTTTACCCGCGGCCTGCCTTTGGTACAGGCGGCGATGACCGCGGTGGCACTGGCCGTGGCGGCCATTCCGGAAGGCTTGCCGGCAGTGGTGACGGTAACATTGGCCATCGGCATGTGGCGCATGGCACAGAACCGCGCCATCCTGAAAAAACTGGCGGCGGTGGAAACGCTGGGTTCCACTACCGTTATCTGCTCCGACAAAACCGGCACACTCACCATGAACCAGATGACGGCACGCGCCGGCTGGTTTGGCGGACAACGCTTTACCGTCAGCGGTGAAGGTTATCTGGCGGATGGCAAAATATCCCATGCTTCGCAGCCGGAGGCGGCGTTACGCTCCCTGCTGCTACCCATGGCGCTATGTACCGAATCGCGCGTGCACCAGGGGCAGTTGATCGGTGATCCCACCGAAGGCGCGTTGTGGGTACTGGCGCAAAAGGGCGGTGTTGACCCGGAGCATGAACAGAAGGCACGGCCGCGCATTGCAGAGATTCCTTTCGATTCCGGGCACAAGTTCATGGCCACGTTCCACCACGCTGGCGAGATGGTGGAAATGGTCATCAAGGGGGCGCCGGATGTGCTGATGGCGCGCGCTTCGCGTTATCTGGCGGCAGATAGCGAGTTGGCGCTGGACGCATCCGTTCGCCAACTGCTGGACGCAGAAAATGAGCATCTTGCGGGACAGGCCATGCGGGTGCTGGCCGTGGCGCGGCGGCGGATTCCTGCAAGCGAGTTCGACCCGGCCGGCGATTTGTGGGCCTGGGCGGAGGACTGGACACTGCTGGGGCTGGCCGGACTGATCGATCCGCCGCGCCCGGAAGCGGCGGCGGCGATTGCCTTGTGCAAAACCGCGGGCATCGCCGTGAAAATGATTACCGGCGACCACAAGGCGACAGCCGCGGCGATTGCCCGCGAATTGCAGCTGACCGGAGAGGTGGTGAGCGGCGCGGAACTGGATGCCATGAGCGATGCGGCACTGGCGCGCCGAGTGAACGATATCAGCGTCTTCGCCCGCGTGTCGCCCGAGCATAAAGTCCGCATCGTCAAGGCGCTGCAACTGACCGGTCACGTGGTGGCGATGACGGGTGACGGCGTGAACGACGCGCCCGCGCTCAAGGCCGCCGACATCGGGGTGGCGATGGGCATCACCGGGACAGCCGTGACCAAGGAAGCGGCAACCATGGTGCTGACCGACGACAACTTCGCCACCATCGTGCGTGCGGTGAAAGAAGGTCGCGTTATTTTCGACAACATCGTCAAGTTTGTGCGCTTCCAGCTATCCACCAACATCGGCGCGATTTTTACGGTGCTGGCGGCAACCCTGCTGGGTTGGCCAGCGCCGTTCACCGCCGTGCAATTGCTGTGGATCAACATCATCATGGATGGCCCGCCGGCGATGACGCTGGGGATAGAACCGGCCCGCTCCGGCATCATGCACGACAAGCCGCGACGCCAGTCGGCGCATATCCTGACGCTGCCGCGCCTTGGGCGTCTGGCCTTGTACGGCGCCACCATGATGCTGGGAACCCTGTGGTTGTTCCATCACGGCCTGGCAGAACACGGACAGACCTACGCGCTGACGCTGGCGTTCACCACTTTTGTGCTGTTCCAGTTTTTCAACGTGTTCAACGCGCGCAATGAGTATGGCAGTGTCTTCAACGCCAACTTCCTGAAAAACGGCCAGCTCTGGTTGGCACTGGCGGGCGTGCTGGTGATGCAGGGCGTGGCGGTGCACTGGCAGGCGGCGCAAGCGCTGTTCGGCACCACCGACCTGCAGCCGGACGATTGGCTGAAGGCGGCGCTGGTGGCCTCCAGCGTGTTGCTGCTGGATGAGGCGCGCAAGCTGCTCCGCAGGCTCCGGAAGTAAGCTTAAGCCGCGCGCGGCTTTCTGGGCTTGGGAGCTGCCTTGGGTTTGGTCGCGGCTTTGGCTTTGCTGGTTTTAGCCGGTTTCTTGGCACTCGCCGCTTCAACATCTGCCGCTGGCGCAGTCGGTATTGCAGGCTCTTCCGGCTGGGGTTTCACGCCGGCTGGCAGCCGCTCAAATGCGGTAGCAAAAAAACCGTCGGTGCCATGTTGGTGCGGCAGCAGTTTGAGGGTAGTGCCGGTATCCAGCGCTACTTTCTGTTGGGCCAGAATCTCGGCCGCATTCAGCGCCTTGAACTCCGGATGCTGTTCCAGAAATGCTGCGGCAATTGCTTCGTTTTCTTCGCGCAGTAGGCTGCAGGTGGCATACACCAGTCGCCCGCCGTGTTTCACCAGCTTGGCGGCGGCGTCCAGAATGTTGCCCTGTTTTACGGTCAGTTCGGCAATGTCCTGCTCGGTCTGCCGCCATTTCAGGTCAGGGTTGCGGCGCAATGTGCCGAGCCCGCTGCAGGGTGCATCCACCAGTACGCGGTCAAACTTGCCGGCCAGGCGCTTCAGCTTTTGGTCGCGCTCATTGGCGATCAGCTGCGGATGGATGTTGGATAGGCCGCTGCGTGCCAGACGCGGTTTCAGGTTGGCCAGGCGCTTTTCGGACACATCGAAGGCGTACAGCCGCCCGGTGTTGGCCATCAGCGCGCCCAGCGCCAAGGTTTTGCCACCGGCCCCGGCGCAGAAATCGGCCACCATTTCGCCGCGTCTGGGAGCCAGCAGCAGTGCCAGCAACTGGCTGCCTTCGTCCTGCACTTCCACCACACCCTTGGTAAACAGCACATGTTTGTTCAGGGCGATTTTGTCTTTCAGTCTGACCCCATCCGGTGAATAAGGCGTGGCTGTGGCAGCAATGTTTTCTTTGGCGAACAACTCCAGCACGACGTCACGCTGGCCGTTCAGGCGGTTCACTCGCAGATCCAGCGGTGCGGGCTGGTGCATGGCACGCGCCAGCGTCAGCGCCTCATTCTCGCCATATTGGGTTACCAGCTTGTCCCACAGCCAGTCCGGCAAATCCGCCTGAATGGCCGGGGTGAGGTTTTCGATTGGCGCGGTCTTGATGGCTTGCGCCCGCTCGGCCTGGGACGGGGATAACTGGGCCGACACGTCGCGCAGGCTGAGGCCCTGCACGCGCAACAGTTGCGCCATTAACAGGCCAAACGGGTCGGCGCCGCCGGCAATCAACTGCAAATAGCGTTTGCGCCGCAATACGGCATAGGCCACATCGGCAATAAAGGCGCGATCGGTCGAGCCCAGCTCCTTGTTCTCGCGAAAGTAAGCGCTCAGCTTGGCGTCGGCCGGGCCGGTGGGAATCAGCACCACGGAAATGGCATGCATGGCGTGGATGAGTCGGGGTTTGCTGGTCTGCGACACGGGTTGCTTGTGCTTGTTGGGGTGGGGCTTGTTCATGGGGACTCGTCTAGTTTGATTTTACTGATGGTACTTTGCACCACTTTGCCGTCGGCATCGGTTTTGCGGATTTTGACCGGCAGGTAATGATAATCCTCCGCCAGCCACAGTTCGGCTTTTTCTTCACCCTTGCCGCTGCTTTTTGCGATATGCAGTGCGCGCAGCGTGCCGAGTTGGGTGCTGATTTCTTCTTCGCCTTCGAAAAAGTAATGGTAGGTTTTGATTTTCTTGCCGGTGGTGACGGCAAGCTGGAACTGCTCCAGCGGCGGCGTAAACATGAACTGGTACAAAAAGCTCAGCAAATCCTGGGTGCCTTCCTCCAGCGGAACGACCTGCTTGCGGTCGCCGACTTCCATGCTCAGGCTTTTTCCGGCCCAGTCGAAACTGGCTTTCTGCAGTTTTTTGGCATTGGTGCCGTACTGGTAGGTGAAGCTGTTCGGCTTGAGGCCTTGTGGCGTGATGGTTCCCTCGCTTTTCTGGTTGAGGTCGGAAAGCGCCAGCGACAACAGCCCCTTGGCTTCTGCCGTGCTGGAAAGGGTGTAACGGCCGTCCTCAAACGCCTGGTAACGCTGTTTTTCTATGGCGCGCGCGCCGTCATAATCCACCAGGAACTCCATTTCAACATATCGGGGTGGCGCGGGGCGCGCGGACTCTGGCAGGTTTTCGGGCACAGGTGGTTCCGGCACGGGCGGTTCCGGCACGGGCGGTTCCGGTGGCGGCGCGGGTTCGGGAACTTTCGCCTCAGCAACTGGCGGCGCGGGTTGGACTGCTGGCGGCTCGACGGCTGGTGGTGCCGGTTGTGAAGGTGTTTCGGTTGTGGCTGGAGTTGGTGCGGCGGGCTTTGCCTTGACTTGAGCCGCAGTAGCCGTCGGCGGTTTTGGCATTGGAGCCGCTTTCGGAACAGGTTTCGGCAGAGGTGGCGGCGGGAGGCGGGCCAGCGTCACTTCCATGGGTTCGTCCTCGGGCGACCAATCCGGTAGCCAATCAGCGCTGCCGGCCACCAGCAGCAGGTGCAGCAAGATTGAAACGAGCAGGGCCAACCATAAGCGGGGATGGATAAGAGCCAGCGGTTTGCCACTGGAGGCCATGCGTTACTCGACACTCAGGCTGGTGAGCACTTGTTCGATCTTGGCGCCGGTGTCATCCGAGGTAATGATTTTTGCCGGAATGTAATGATGGTCGCTGGCTAACCAGATTTCCTTTTCATCGCCGTTGTCGCTTTTGCTGGTGTTGACGAGATGGACGGTTTTGGCACCGCCCATCACGGCCGGCAGAACCTCATCCCGCTGGGCAACGGTGAAGCGGTAGGTACGCAATTTCTTGCCGGTGGTCAGCGCAACGCTCAGCACTTCGCCGGACGGCGGGATAAACATGAACTGGTAGGCGTAGCTCGCCAGGTCCACCGTTCCGGCTTCCAGTGGGCTGACGCTGCTTTTACCCTTGGCCGTCAGCGTGACCGTATTGGCTTTCCAGTCGAAATCCGCTTCGGCTTTTTTTTTGTCACCTTGCAGCTGCTCGAAATGCAAAGGGCGCAGGCCGGTTGCGCCAACTTCGCCTTCACTCACCAATTTGCGCTTGCCCAGCAGGGCAAACACACCGATACCGCTGGTCAGGCTTTCGATGCGGTAACGCTGGTTTTCTTGTACAAAAGTTTCGGTGACGGTGGCGAATGGCTGCCCGTTGCGGGTGGCTTCATAGATCGCGGTGATTTTCTGTGGTGCGGCAAAAGCGCTGAAAGATACGCCCAGCGCCAGCAGTAACGTCAGGAATTTGCTCATGCCAGTCTAAACGACAACCGTAGGCGCTTCGTTGACCGCACTTTTCCGCACATGGCCGATGCGCGACACCTGCTCACCCTCCGCTGCCAGCAGTGCCATGGCACGGTCGGCGTCTGCGGCCGACACAATAATCGCCATGCCGATGCCGCAATTGAAGGTGCGGAACATTTCGGCATCGGTGATGTTGCCCTGCTGTTGCAGCCACTGGAACAGCGGCGGCATGGCCCAGCTGCCTTTCCTGACCTCGGCAGTCAGCCCGGCGGGTAATACGCGCGGGATGTTTTCGGTCAGGCCGCCGCCGGTGATA
This sequence comes from uncultured Methylophilaceae bacterium, assembly GCA_964511385.1. Classification (GTDB taxonomy): domain Bacteria; phylum Pseudomonadota; class Gammaproteobacteria; order Burkholderiales; family Methylophilaceae; genus CAILHX01. The sequence continues at coordinate 34,707 of CAZEFE010000007.1, forward strand.
TGCGCCATGCCTTTTACTGGCAGTGCCGCCAGCAGCTTGAGCAGCGGCTTCACGTAAATGCGCGTTGGCGCCATCACCACGTCGCGGAACGACTGGCCGTGGAAATCGCTGTCCATGTCGATGCCGGACAACTCGATCAGCTTGCGGATCAGCGAATAACCGTTGGAATGCGCACCGCTGGAAGCCAGCCCTAGCACCACGTCGCCTTCGGTTATGGTCGTGCCGGTAATGATGGCGTCTTTTTCCACGCAGCCCACGGCAAAGCCGGCCAGGTCGTACTCACCGGCGGGGTACATGCCCGGCATTTCGGCGGTTTCGCCGCCCACCAGCGCGCAGCCTGCCTGTTCGCAGCCCAGCGCGATGCCCTTGATGACCTGCCCGGCGGTGCCGACTTCCAGCTTGCCGCAGGCAAAATAGTCGAGGAAAAACAGCGGCTCCGCGCCCTGCACCAGGATGTCGTTGACACTCATCGCCACCAGGTCAATCCCGACCGTGTCGTGCTTGTTGAGCTGGAAAGCGAGTTTCAATTTGGTACCCACGCCGTCGGTGCCAGACACCAGCACCGGGTTCTTATATTTTTTCGGCACCTCGAACAGCGAGCCGAAGCCGCCGATGCCCGCCAGTACTTCGGGGCGCATGGTGCGCTTGGCAAACGGCTTGATGTCTTCGACCAGGGCGTCGCCGGCCTCAATGTCTACACCCGCATCGCGGTAACTGATGGAAACTTTGCTGGGATCGGAAGTGCTCAAGTTGAGTTCTCGCTTTGCTGGGGATAGAGTACGGGCTTGGTTGCCTGAATTGTTGATAATCGCAACAGTAAAATTAAATCGAATTTTACCCGAAATGACCCTCAAACGAGAAAACAGCTTCATCATCATTGCTGCGTTCCTGCTGTTGTCGCTCTGGTCGCTGTGGCTGCTCAGCCCGATCCTGACCCCGTTCCTGCTGGCGGCGGTACTGGCCTATATCTGCAACCCGCTGGTAGGCTGGCTACAGGCGCGGCGCGTGCCGCGTGCTGCGGGAGCATTGCTGACGCTGCTGCTACTGATCGGCGCGATTGCCGGATTGCTACTGGTGCTTACCCCGCTGGCCGAGCACGAGGCGCGGCTGTTCGTGGAACGCCTGCCTGGCGCCATAGACCGTTTCAAGGAGCACGTCGTGCCGCTGGCCGCGAGCTATGGCGTGGATGTGACGATAGGCATGGATCAAATCAGGTCATTTGCCGCCAGCCATGCGCAAAATGCCGGCGGGCTGCTGATGAAGCTGTTGCCTTCTATCAAATCCAGCAGCGTGGCGTTGATTGGTTTTGTCGCCAACCTGCTGCTGGTGCCGGTGGTGCTGTTTTACCTGCTGCGCGACTGGGATGGCCTGACGGCAAGGATGGCCGCACTGATTCCGCATCGCTGGCAGGGAAAAACCAGCATCATCGCCGCTGAAGTGGACAAGGTGCTGTCCGAATTCCTGCGCGGCCAAATTTCCGTGATGCTGTTGATGAGCGCTTATTACATTGCAGCCCTGCATGTTGCCGGGCTGCAATTCGCCCTGCCGATCGGGCTGGTGACCGGGCTGCTGGTGTTCATCCCCTACCTGGGCATGGCGCTGGGTCTGAGCCTGGCGTTGCTGGCGGGCGCGATGCAGTTTTCGCAAGTGCAAGGGTTGATCCCGGTGCTGGCGGCGTTCGGCATTGGTCAGGCGCTGGAAGGCATGCTGGTCACGCCGTGGCTGGTGGGCGAGCGCATCGGCCTGCATCCGGTCGCGGTGATTTTTGCCCTGCTCGCCTTCGGCCAACTGTTCGGCTTCTTCGGCGTGCTGCTGGCCCTGCCGGCCAGCGCGGCGCTGCTGGTCGGCATCCGCCACCTGAAGAACCACTACCTCAACAGCGATTTTTACCATCAGTGAAACAATTACTCCTGGACATCCAGCCTGCCCCCGCGCCAACGCTGGGCAATTTTGTTGCTGGCGGCAATACTGAACTGGTGCAAGCGCTTAAAGCCGTGGCTGACGGCACCTCGAGCCAGCGCTCACTAATGCTATGGGGCGAGGCTGGCAGCGGCAAAACCCATTTGCTCAAGGCTGCTGTAGACAATGCCGCCGCGCACGGCGCCGATGCTGTGTACCTGGATGCACCGGATGCCATACAACTGGACCGGCAGCAGGGCGACCTGGTGGCGGTTGACAATGTGCAGCAACTGGACGAAGCCGCGCAGGTCGCCCTGTTCAACCTGTTCAACCGCTTTCGCGAGCAGGGTAAAGCGCTGCTGGTGGCCGGGCCGGTCGCTCCGGCGCAGTTGGCGGTGCGCGACGACCTCAAGACCCGGCTGGCTTGGGGGCTGGTGTACCAAGTCGTTTGCCTGACCGACGCGGAAAAAGTCCAGGCGTTGAAGAAACATGCGCGGGAGCGCGGCATGCGCTTGCCGGAAGATGTGGTGGAATACTGCCTGCGCCATTTGCGGCGCGACCTGCCGACACAAATGGCAACGCTGGACGCGCTGGATAACTGGTCGCTGACGGCCAAGAAACCGGTGACGGTGGCGATGGTGCGGCAAATGGTGCAAACGCTCTGAGTTGGAGGATGTGGATGGCAAGAATTTTGGTAAAACCACTGGATGACGGTACGTTCGAAGTGACGGTACAAGACTGTTCATCCACCACCCACCTGGTCAGCGTTGACCCGGATTATGCAGCCAAACTGGCCGGGGGCAAGGTCGCCACGGAGGAACTGGTTAAACGCTCATTCGAGTTCCTGCTGGAGCGCGAACCCAACACCAGCATCCTGCGCAGATTCGACCTGCCGGTAATCGGTCAATATTTCCCGGAATACGAGCGGGTGATCCGCGATTTGATCGGACGTGGCTGAACCGCTGAAGAACCGCTACGGGCCGGACATCCCCCGCCGTATCGCGGCGATGATTGTCGGTGTGCATCCGGCCTTTCCCGCCGAAAGTTTTATCCAGGATGCATTGCAGGGCTATGAGGCGCTCGACCTGATGCAGCGCGGACGCCATCTGGCCGCTTTGTTGCGCCGCCACTTACCGGGGGATTATAGCCAGGCCGCAGAAATCCTCATCGCGTCGCTGGGCCCGGTGCTGGAGCAAAGCGAGGGCATGGGCATGGCACCGTTTGTTTACCTGCCGCACGTGTTTTTTGTGGCGGAATACGGCCTGGATGATTTCGAGCTTTCCATGCGCGCCCAGCATGCGCTGACCCAGCGCTTTACCGCCGAATTCAGCATCCGGCCTTACCTGGTCAGGCATCGCGATGCCACGCTGGCGCGACTGGCGTTATGGGCCGAAGACCCCAGCGAGCATGTGCGCCGCCTAGTTTCCGAAGGCACGCGTCCGCGTTTGCCGTGGGCACCGCGTCTACGCGAATTCCAGGCCGATCCGGCGCCGGTGCTGGCTTTGCTGGAGCGGTTGAAGGACGACCCGGCGCTGTACGTGCGCCGCTCGGTGGCCAATAACCTGAACGATATCGGCAAGGATCACCCGCACCTGCTGGCCGAAACCGCCCAGCGCTGGCTGCGGGACGCCCCGGAGCCGCGCCGGTGGGTGGTGCGCCATGCCCTGCGTTCCGCGGTGAAGCGCGGTGAAGCGGGAGCGTTGGCGGCGCTGGGCTTCGGCGGCGAGGCCAGTGTTGGGCTGCACAATGTTGCGGTGCAGCCCGCGCAGGTCAAGGTCGGCGGCAGGGTGAATGTGGGCTTGGAGGTGGTGAATACCGCAGACCAGCCGCAGAAAGTGCTGGTGGATTTGCGCGTGTTTTACATGAAAGCCAACGGCAAACCCAGCCCCAAGGTGTTCAAGCTCAAGGCGCTGGAACTGGCGCCCGGTGAGCGCGTGGCGCTGAGCAAGGCTATTTCGCTGGCTGCAATGACTACGCGCCGCCATTATCCCGGCCTGCATCGCGTGGAGGCGCTGCTCAATGGTTATCCGCATGCTTTGGGCAGTTTTGAACTGCTGGCAGAATAACACCCATGTATATCCCAACCCACTTTGAAGAGCCGCGTGTCGAGGTGATGCACGACCTGATGCGGGCACATCCCCTGGCCACGCTGGTGACGCTGGATGCCGACGGCATCCAGGCCAACCATATCCCGCTGCACTTAACGGCCGAGCCCGCGCCGTTTGGCACCTTGCGTGGCCATGTGGCGCGGGCCAACCCGCTGTGGCGTGATGTGAGCGGCGAGGTGCTGGCGATTTTCCACGGGCCGCAAGGCTATATTTCGCCATCCTGGTATGCCACCAAAAAACAACACGGAAAAGTTGCGCCCACCTGGAACTACATTGCCGTGCATGCATATGGTGAATTGCGGGTGGTGGATGATCCCGCCTGGTTGCGAAACCAGGTGGCGGCCTTGACGGATGAGCATGAAGGCAAGTTGCCGGCACCGTGGGCGGTGGGGGATGCGCCGGCCGAGTTTACCGAGAGCTTGCTGCAATTCATTGTTGGTATCGAAATCAGGATCAGCCGGTTGCAGGGCAAGTGGAAAATGAGCCAGAACCAGCCGCCGGAAAACCGGGAAAGCGTGGCGCTGGAATTATCCGCGCGCGGTGTTGCGGACATGGCCGATCTGGTTAGGAACGGAAAATAATGCCCAAATCAACCATTACCTACTGGAACCCGCTGCTGGAGCGGCACCGCGACTTATGGCAGCCCATCAGGGGGTTGGAAGGCCAAGCGGAGGAGTTGACCCTGAGCATGGATGCAGCAACCGGCGAATACACCCGCCTTACCCGCTTTCTTCCCGGCGCGGACACCACGCCGTTTGGCGGCAAGAGCCATCCCTATCCGGAAGAAGTATTTATTGTCAGCGGGCGCTTGTATGATGCGGCGTTCGATCTATGGCTGGAAGCCGGGCACTACGCCAGCCGCCCACCGGGTGAGGTGCACGGGCCGTTCCGTACCGATACCGGGTGCCTGGTGCTGGAACTGTCGTTCCCCAATCGCGTGGCTTAAGCCACGGTAGTTTCTATGCTGTTGGATGCCCCCTTGTTGTCCAGCCATTGCACGCTGATTTTGTCACCCGCTTTGGCACCTGCGAGGTAAAACGTCAGGTAGGGATTTTTGGAAATGCCGGTGCCCCATTGCGCTTCGAGCACAGGGGTGCCGTTCAGCGTGGCGGTCACCAGCTGGATGAAATGGGCCGGCACGATTTCATCAAACTCATTCTTGCGCCGCCCGGTTTCCATCGGGTGCAGCATCAGCACCTTGACTTCAGTGGTGTCGCCTTTTTGCGTGGCGCGAATTTTCATCAAATCAGCCATATGTTTCCTTTAGCCGCAGCCGCCCAGTGATACCTTGATCTCTTTCGAGGCTTCGTAGTACTTGTCTCCCGCCTTGATCACAACCTTGAGCATGCCGGTTTCGGCGAGTTTGATGCGGGTAATGATTTTTGGCTTGGCGCCGTGGCTGAACAAAAAATTCGCAATGAGTGAGGTAGGATTTTTTTCGGCCAGGACGGCAATCGCCTCGGTGCCGGGAATGCGGCTTTCCACCTCGATCTGCACGATGGCGCCGTTTTCGGCGAAATCCGGCGCAATAATTTCGATCAGGTTGCTGGCTTGCGGAAGCTTGGCACCCAGGCCTTCCAGCGCCGTTTCCGGCTTGGTGGCTTCAAATGCGGCCTTGTTCCAGGCGGCGGCAAGGGCGCGCAGCGGCGCCAGCACCAGCATTCCGGCGAGTGCTGCCGCTGATTTCAGCAGGTTTCTGCGGTTCATGTCGGTTCCTGTAAGCATGGCTATTTCTTGGGTTCGCCCAATTGCTGGCGCAGTTGCTTGAGCCGGGCTTCGACAATGGATAGCTGGTAAAAGTCGCCGTCGCCGCTTTTTAATGCCAATTCCATCTGTTCGATCGCGGCGGCCAAGTCATAACCACGATAATACGCTTCGCCTTGCGCCTGGTGGCGCAGCAGATTTTTGTTCTGCTGGGTGTAGGCCTGGGATTGGAGTTCGTACAGGTAAGCGTCACCCGGATAAAGCGCCTGTTTGTCTTCCAGCAGTTTCAAGGTTTCATCGGAGCGGCGCTCTGCCAGCAGGGCCTCAGCGTAGCCGTAAATCAGCCCGCGATGCTTGGGAAACAGCGCCAGCGCATTGCGGTAAGCCGCCAGCGCTTCATCGGTGCGGTTTTGTGCCAGCAGGATGCTGGCAGCCAGGTTGTCGGTAAACGGGTGGTGCGGCAACAGTGCTTGCACCTTGTCCAATTCCTGCTGGGCCCGTTCAAAATTGCGCTCGCGGACGAGGGCGAGCGCTAACCCGTAGCGCTGCGCGGCTTCGATGGAGTATCTTTTTTCTGCCAGGCTGTTTTCGAAAAAACGCACGGTGTCCGCAGGCGTGCCGGCCGAGGCGCGCAATTTGGCGCGCACCAGGTGAAACTCCAGGCTGTCCTGTACTTGGCGATAGGGCATTTGTTCCACGCGGTTGCGCATGTCGGTGATACGTTCCGTGGATAGCGGGTGGGTGCGCAAAAAAGACGGGGCGCTGCCGTCAATAAAACGTGTGCCCTTCATCAAGGTTTCAAAAAATGCCGGCATGGCGCGGGTGTCGAACCCGGACTTGTCGAGAATTTGCAGGCCCACCCGGTCGGCTTCACGTTCGTGTTCACGGGTGTAATCCAGTGAGCGCTGCACCAGGCCAGCCTGGGTGGTGGTCAGCGCTCCCCGCGCCAGTTCCGGGTTGGCGCGCGCCATCAGCAGCGCCAGCGCCATCATGGCAAACGACGGGATGGTGTCACGCTTCTGCTGGGCAACCATGCGGGCGATGTGGCGCTGTACCACGTGGCCGATTTCGTGGGCCAGCACGCTGGCCAGTTCCGATTCGCTGCGCGCGTTATTGATCAGCCCGGTATGCACCCCGATCAGCCCGCCGGGAAGCGCAAATGCATTGATGGAGGGGTCGGGGATGACAAAAAAGGTGAACATCTGGCGGTTGTCCGAACTGTTGGATGCCAGCTGATAGCCTAACGCACCCAGATAGTCGGCAATTTCGATGTCATTCAGCGTGGCTTCGCTGGCGCGGATGTCGCGCAGTATTTCTTCGCCGATGCGGCGTTCATCCTGCGGTGTCAGTACGGATTGGGCATACTCGCCAAGATCGGGCAATCCTTCAGCAACGGCTGCAGGCGCCAGTAATAAACAGCCTGCCAATAGGAACGGAAATTTCATGCTGCTATGATATACGCAACGATTATTAAGTTCATTGAAGGGCGGCACAAAACATGACCCAATTGACCCATTTCGATGCCGCCGGCCAGGCGCACATGGTGGATGTCGGTGCCAAGGCGGAAACGCAGCGGGTTGCCGTGGCCAGCGGCGTCATCCGCATGCTGCCGCAGACGCTGGCCACGATACAGGCCGGCGACGCCAAAAAGGGCGATGTGCTCGGCATCGCCAGGATAGCCGCCATCCAGGCTTCCAAGCGTGCTTCCGACCTGATTCCGTTGTGCCACCCCATCAGCCTGACCAAGGTCGGCGTGGAATTCAGCATCAACCAGCACGCTGCGGAAATCACCTGCATCGTCACCGCGCAGACCGTGGGCCGTACCGGCGTTGAAATGGAAGCGCTCACCGCGGCCAGTGTCGGCTTGCTGACGATTTACGATATGTGCAAGGCGGTTGATCGCGGCATGACGATATTGAACGTACGCTTGCTGGAAAAAGACGGCGGCAAGTCCGGGCACTGGAAAGCATGACGTTGTAGGAGCGCCGCTGCGGGCGCGATGACCACGTTCATCGGGGCGAAGCGCCCTTCCTACAACAATCCCAGAATAAATTCCCACTCGCGCGGGTCGACCGGCGTAATTGAGAGCCGGTTGCCGCGCTGCAAGGTGCGCATGTGTTCCAGTTCCGGATGGCTGCGCAGTTCCTTCAGGCTGACCAAGCGTGTTTTTTTGACCAGCTTCACGTCCACATTCACCCAGCGCGGGTTTTCCGGAGTGGATTTCGGGTCGTGGTATTTGTGGCCTTCAATGAACTGGAAACGATCCGGATACCCCAGCTTGCATATCTCGACGATGCCGGCAATGCCGGGCTCGGCGCAATTGGAGTGGTAGAAAAACGCCAGATCTCCCAGCTTCATCTGGTCGCGCATGAAGTTGCGCGCCTGGTAGTTGCGCACGCCGTACCAATCCACGGTCTGGTTCGGCATTGCCGCCAGATCGTCAATCGAGACATCCGCAGGTTCGGATTTCATCAGCCAGTAGCGCATCAGGGTCTGTTCACACTAGTAAGTTCCCAACAGATTCACAAACCAGCCGTGGCTGGAATAGGACAAATCGGTCAAATCGTCCGAGAAATCGGTGAAATTGTAACCCGCGCCCAGTTTGACGTGTTCATTCATGTGGCGATAGACGCCTACCAGGAACCCGGCCTTCTGATCCTGGGCTTCGCGCGCCTTGAGCAGGCGCGCCTCGGCAATGGCATCCCATTCCTTCACCCAATGCCAGTCGGCGCGCAGCACCAGCAGTTGCGCCTGGCTGCTGAACCACTCGCCATCGGTTTTGGAAGCCTTGAGTTCGCCTACCCGCAGGCCGTATTTTCCGCCCACCGACAGCCACGGCTTGAGGTCGTAAATCGTGTCCACGGACAGCACATGGCTTTTTTGCGAATAGTCCGCCGCCACGCCGCTGCTGCTTAACTGCCCCGGCGATGGCAGGTCGCGGAAGAAGGTGTATTTGAACAGGGTGTTCCAGCGGTCGTTCTTGACCGGGCGCCAGGCGGCGCCGGCAACCAGTTCGGTGAAATCGGCATCCGGCAGGTTGCTGTCGCCGCCATTGCTGATGGCGAAATTAAGCTTGCCAATCAGGCGCCAATCCGGGTCAACCTGGTACCCCCCCGAATTGCGTACCAGCCAGGACTGGCGGCTGCCGGCGGTGCCGTCTTCCTTGCGGTATTCCAGCGCGCCGGAGTACTTGATTTTTTCGAACTTGTAAGCGGTATTGAGGCTGATGCCACGCCGCTTCAGTTCCCCGGCATTGGGGTCGGTGATGCTGCCGATTTCCAGCTTGATGCCGTGACTCCAGCGGTCGTTCGGTGCCAGGTCGATGCCAAAGGCATTGGTCATGCTTTCGGCACCGGCGCCGTGCGTTTTACGGTTTTCGCCGTACAGCGTCATCTCGTCGCTCATGCGGTATTTGCTGCCGGTGGTGAGGATGCCTTGCCGGCCGCGCGTGCTGGCATCGGCGCGGTCGGTTTCCAGGGTATAAGTCATGTAGCCGTTGCTGCGGTCGTCAAGGCTGTAATCCGCGCCGAATTTGCCGCCAACGCCGGTGTTGCCGCCCGATGCTTCACCGGTGAGCTTGATGCGGTCGTTGATGCGCCAGTTGAAGCCGGCGCCGCCGCGATCATTCGGCTCACGCCCGGCGCTGTTTTCCACGGTGCCTTGGGCATAACCGTAAACATCCCAGTTTTCCGGCTTGCCTATTTGCTCCGGCGGCGTTCCGTCGCCGGCCTGTTTCAATGGTTTGTATTCCAGCCGGGCAATGGCATCTGTACGGTGGCCGTCTTGCGACAGCGTCGGGCTGGCATTGGCTACCGCCACATTGCGGTTATCCGCCCGTGCGCCCAGGCCCACCGTCCATTCGGGGGCAATCTGGGTGCGCACGTTGGCCTCTACCGCCGTGCTGTTCTGGGTATCGCTGTCGCGCTGGTCGGCCTTGACTTCCACCTGGCTGGTGTCAGTCACCGGCATGTTGAAGCGCCCGCCGTACTGGCTGATCTGCTCACCGCCGGTGGCCTGCCCCGGTGCCGAGAAGCCGCGATCGCGGTCTTGCCAGTAGAACGAGCCTTTGCCTTTTGCGTCCTGCCATACCTCGCCCAGTTCAACCTGCGCTTCAAGACGCTTGGCTTCGGCGGACGTGTCGCCAACCACGGTGCGGTTGCTGAAATTGAAACCGCCGTTGAGCGACAATAAATCGCCGGCGCCCGCTCCGTTGGAACGCGCGGTTTCCATCTTGATCCAGGTGCCGGGCTTGTAGCGCAAGGTGGCATCCACCCCGCCCAGTTGCTGATCCTGCGCGCTGTTGCCCTGCTTGTAGCCCGTGGCGCCAATGCGCACGTGGTCGTTGACCCAGGTTTCCGCGCGCAAGCCGTAGGCCAGGTCGGCCAATGCGGTCAGGCTGGGCGCGTACTCGTAGGTCACCACCAGATGCACCGGGTTGCCGTTGAGCGAGGAGGTCTGGATCAGCGTGGTGCTGCCGTCCGCCGTGGAAGACAGCGGCGCGCGCAGCAGGATGCGCCCCTGGATCATGTTGAGGTCGTAGTCCTGCACCGGTACCAGTTGCTTGCGCTCCAGAACGAACCCCGAATCCTTGTCGCGTATTTCCACCCACACCCGTTCCGAACCCTGCGTGATGTCCTGATGCTGCAGGTAATACAGCGAGCCGCCGGTACCGCGGAATTCCTCGCGCGCGCCCAGCGTGCCGGGCTCCGCCGCAAAGGCATTCACCGTCGCGCGCTTTTCGCCGTACTGGGTGGTGGCATCGCTTTTCCACAACGCATCCGCACCGTACAGGGCGCGGCTGAACTGGGTCAGTTCGGTGCCGGTCCACTGCGTCTGGAAATTACCCCATAACACGTGGTCGTCGCCGCGATCCAGGCGCACGTAGAACTTGCCCTGGGTCGGCGCATCGTCGGTGGTGGTGCTGTCGTCGCCGTATACCGGGTAGTAGCGGTCAGGGTCTATGCGGCGTACCAGGTAGCGCGGGTCTTTCGCGCCGAAATTGCTGAACAGGTTTTGCAGCGGCTGTTCACGTGTGTCGGCGCTGGCGGTGAGCAGCATGTCGCCCTTGATTTTGCCTTTCAGGTAAAACGCGCCGCGCCCATCCAGGTAAATGCTATCGTCGTAATGCTGGGTGTCGCCCGTCACCAGCCGGGCGGGACCGCTGGTATTGTTCTGGCCCACGGTCAAATCGCCTACCGCCACATAGAACCAGTCGCGGTCAGCAATGTTGATATGGCGGTTGTAGTGGTTGCCGTTGCCTTCGCCGTCCTGCACCCGGATGTCCACTTCATGCGGCCCGGCGGGCAGTATCTGGCGTACGGCAAACTTGCCTTGCTTATCCACCGGCACCGATTGCCCCAGTACCAGTGCCGATTCACCGGGGCGCAGTTTTTCTCCGCTCACCGTCACTGCACCGCCGCTCACCGGGATGTTGGCCAGGCGGCGGCTATCCTCGCCCCAGCCCACCAAACGTTCCCGCTCGGCTTTCTCGGTATCCGCGGGCGGGCGGGCAATATCGGTCAGGTTCAACGGTTTGGCGGCGGTTTCGTCGAAACGCTCCAGTTCGTCGTACACGCGCAGCAGCACCAGCATTTCCGCCGGGGCGTCGGCGGGCGGCACCCAAACCGCGGGTTGCGTCCAGTCGTAAGGCAGCGCGGCCAGCGGCGTGCCTTGTGTCGGCTGGTCCTTGGCAAAAATGCGAATCTCGGCGCGGCGCAGCCATGCGGAGTAATTGGTGTAGGCGTGGAATTCCACCTTTTTGCCGCGCGCTACGGTGGACGGCCACGACCACATGTTGAGCGCGGGGTTCACGTTCAGCGGGTCGTATTTCATCTGGATGTCGGCTTGCGCCAGTGCCACGTCGACGCAGCGGGTGACGTCGGCGCTGTTGGGGGCATCTTTATCCGCCAGCGGTTCGCCGTCTATGCTGATGCGGAACGGCAGGCCACTATCCGCGCCCTTAGTCTTGGCGCATTCCGGTTTTTCCGCGGGCAAGGGGGCTGCGGCCGGAGCGGGGACGGTTCTCGCCACCTGCTCGGTGCGCTCGCTCACCTGGTCGTACCACACCTGGATTTCCACCCGGCGATTGGGGGCCAGGCAAGCCTGGTACTGCCGCACACCCTGTTTCTTGTCGCATTTAACCAGCGGCTCGCTATCGCCCTTGCCGGAGGTGACCATCGGTACACCGGCCAACCCGGCTTGTCCCAGCAGATAGTCGGCAGCAGCCTTGGCACGCGCTTCGGATAGCCCGCGGTTGTCGCCGTAAATGGCTTTTTTACGAGCGGACAGCTGTTGTTCATCGGCATGGCCGATAATGGCCAGCCGCAGGTTGGGCTTGCCCGCGAGGCGTGCAGCAAGCGATTGCAACTGGGTGCGTTCGTCCGCGCTGAGGAAATCCTCGCCGGAAGGGTAATTGATCCCGCCGGGGTGCTCGCTTACCGGCTTGGCTTCGGCCACGGTGGAATCGTCGTACGCCACCTCGTCCCGGGTGTCCGCTTCTTCTGCCGAATCCGTGATGACAAGCACCTCGTCTGGCAACCGCACTTCGGTGTTGCGCGGCAGGTTGTCGGCCGTGCGCGTCTGCACCCGGCTTGCCATCAGGCTGTTGCCAGGCTGGGCGGGCAGCGTGCAAAAACCGCCTTCCTTGCAATGAGGTTCGTCAGCGTTGGAGGTGGCGGCCAGCAGGCTGGTTATCAGGCCGGCAATGATGCGTTTTTGCATTATTTGCCCTCCTGCGCGCCGGTAACCAGTTCTTCTTCTATTTGCAGCAGGTGGCAACAGGCTTTTTCCTTCCACAAGGCTTGCATTCTCGCGGAAATCGCTTTGAGGCGGCCCTCGGCCAATCCCTTGTCTTCAGTGCCAACTTTATAAGCCAGGCGCAATATCGAAGGTTTTTCCTTCAACCGGTCGGGCAGCGCTTCAAACTGCTGCTGCCACTCCGGCTTGAGCGAAGTGGAGCCGGTTTCAAACGCTCCGTCGTTCAAATCCAGGCGGACCACGCGATGCAGGGCGGCACCGAAGTTGAGCTTGACCATCTTGCCGCGCGTGGTGCGCACGTCACGCGGGTTTTCCGTCGTCACGCGGTAGCCGGAGGGCAGCGTGCGCTCATCCAGCTTCATGACGAAATTGGAACCGTGGTCGGCCTGTGGAATATCGGCGCAGGCCACATGGAAACGCCCCTCGGCATCGGTGGTCACCAGCAATCCGCGCGGCGTGGCGATACGCACGTTAGGGATACCCGGCTCACCATCGTCCTGGTAGCCGTTGGTGTTGATATCGTCAAACACCTTGCCGATGATGTCGGAGCAGTCGAAGGTCGGGTCGGGCACCACGCGCACCGTGGCGGAGGCGACGTTGGAATCCAGCCCGTTGGTCAGGTTGTTCAGCGAATAGACCTGATTGGTGTATTCACCCTCGCCCACACCGGTGCCCACCAGCAGCAGCATTTTCCACACCTTGGTCTGGTTGGCGGCAAACGTCTGGTTGGGCCATACCAGTTGGCGGCCTGTCACGGTGGGTTCCAGGGCGACGCCGTTGAGCGTGGCGGAACCCTTGCGGTACTTGAATCCTGGCGGCATCAGGTCGGTGACGTTGATGTTGGCCAAGGGCGCGGCAACCGTGTTGATGGCCGTGACCGTGTAAGGCACCAGGTCGCCGCGCACCACATTCAGCAGCGGCGTGGTTTTGGACATGACGATCAGCGAATTGCTGATCGGGTCTATCGGAATATGGTTGTTGACCACGTCCGACGAACTGGTGGCGGGCAGGCCACTGAGGGTCAGGCTGAGGTTGAGGAAATATCGCGTGGCTGCCGTGTTGGCGACACCAGCGGGAGCAGTGCCTTGCAACTGGATCGGGTCTACTCCGCCCAGTGTACTGGGCGTTCCGTCAAACCTTACTTGCGGTCCGGCGGTGGGCGGAATCATGGTCGAGATGCCCGGCGCATAACCGGCAGGCGGCGTCACGCCAAGGGTGAACGCATAAGGTACCGCAGACGCCACCAGCGGGCAGCCCGGATTGCCCAGCACCAGCAGGAACTGGTAAAAACCGTTGGCACCGGTAGTGATGGTGTTCTGGCCCGAGGTCAGGCAGGCCCCCGGCAGTAATGCGCCGCCAGAGAATATCTGTACCTGGGCGTTGGCCACCGGTTGGCGCGTCACCGCGTCATACACCACCCCGGCAGGGTCCAGCGGCAGGTTCTGTTCGGTGATGTTGTCGCCCGAATGCAGCACTACATTGGTGATCTGCCCTGCGCTGACATCCACAGTGCCGGCATTGCCGCCGGACTGGGGCGCGGTGATGATGCCGTTGCCGCCCGGTTTGGCAAAACCGATGCTGAACGTGGTGTAGGTGATTGCGCCGCCGCTACCTGGCACTGCAGAGCCGGTGGTCGGCAGCCCGCCGGACCACTGGGGAAAATTGGCCAGGCAGTTGAGGTTGTCCAGGTGGTAAAAACCCACATCGTCGGTGAGTACCTGGCAAATGGTTTCGCTGCTGCCATCGCTTCTCAGCGCGGTCAGCGAGACCGTCCACCCGGCGGCATTGTCGTCAGTGACCGGAGTGTCGCGCGCACGGTCATGGTTATGGTCACGGTAGACGTAGCCGCTGACAATCGGCGGAACCAGGCCGATGACGGGTGCGGATGCCGGCCGTTCGCCAAACAGGTAGCCGCCGATATTGCCGGCGTTGGCAGTAATGTTCGCTGCCGTCACGACAATGTTGCTGATGGTGTTGTAACCGGGGTTGGTACCCAAACCGCTGTTGTCCACCGTGCCGCCGGCGACACCGGCGGTTTCCTTGCCATCGCTGTAACTGTTCAGCGGGTAAGCCGGATTTGCGGGAATCCCGACCTGGCTTTCCACCAGTGTATAGGTGCCGGGCGGTACGCCTTCGAACAGGAATGCACCAGTAGCGTCGGTGGTGGCCACGCAACTGGCCAGTATGGTGCAGATATCCGCGCCGCCGGAAACGGTGCCCGACAATGTGACCTGTACGTTCTGGATCGGCGCTTCACCGCCGTCTTTCAAGCCGTTGTTATTGCTGTCCACGTAAACAAAGCCGTTCAGGCTGCCGCCGCGTTCGCCGAACAGGTAGCTGGTGGCGTTGGTGGTGACCGGCAGCACAATGTTGCCGATGCGGTTATGGGTGGTGGTGTTGTCGTAAGCGCTGTTGTCCACCGTGCCGCTTCCCAGGCTGCCGTCGGTTTCCTTGCCGTCCAGGTAGCCGGTGGGCGGGGTTTCTTCCAGCACATAAGTAGCCGCCGGCAGGCCGGTAAAGCGGAAGGCGCCGGTGGCATCCGTGGTAGTGGTGGCGAGCGTGACGGTCGCGGCGGCATTTTTCAGCGTGATGGTGACGCCGGCCAGGCCGGATTCGCTGCCGCCTTTGGCGCCGTCGTCGTTATCGTCGCGGTACACAAAACCGGCGATGCTGGAAGCCTGCTCGCGGAAATCGTAGTTGATCGCGGTGTTGCCCGAACCCAGAGTGACGGCGGAAATGACGTTCAGCGCTGCCGCACCGACTGGTGCAGCGTTAATGGTGCCCACCATGGTGCCGGTTGCCAGAGGGAATTCACTGATGCCGGCCGGCTGGGTTTCGGTCACGGTATACCCCGCGCCGTTGGATGGGCGCAGGTTGGCGAAGCTGTAGGTGCCATTGGCCGCCGTGGTGGTCGTGGTGTTGACCGCCGCGCCCAGGTCGTCGGTGCCGGTTAGGGTGACGGTCACGTTGGCCATCTCCTCGCCGGCATCGTAGCTGCTGCTGTTATTAACGTCGTGATACACGCGGCCGGAAATACTGGCGACAACCAGTTCGCCGAAGTTGAACACGGTGTGCGTGTTGGCCGCGTCGAACGGGATGCCGCTGATTTTGTCGTTTACCGCCGTGCTACAGGCGGCGCACACCACGGCGTTGATTTTGCCTTTGCTATCCAGGCCATCAACATAGCTGGCCGGCTGGGTTTCGGTGACGGTGTACCCCGCGCCGTTGGCGTTGCGTAAGCCGCTGAAACTATAGTTGCCGTTAACATCCGTAGTGGCATTGCATGGGTTTGGATGCAAGGCCGTTGCGGTACACAGGTTGGCACCGCTGGCCGTGGTGCCGGAAAGTGCCAGCACTACGCCGCTGATGCCAGGTTCACCGGCATCCTGGGTGCCATTGTTATTGCTGTCCGCATACACCGTGCCGGAAATGGCGCCGGTTTTTTCGCCAAACAGGTAACCCGTGCCCGCCACACCCGCCCCCAGCGTAATGCCGGAAACTGTGGTGCCGGTTGCCACGCCGCCGACATTCCCCGGGGTCGTGGTACGGTCGGCGTAATCCGCCGGCTGGCTTTCGCTCAGGGTGTATCCGGCACCGTTGCTGGCCGGCAGGCCGACAAAGCTGTAGGTGCCGTCTGCCGCGGTGGTCACCGCGCAGGTCGGATACAGCGCCGCTATGACGGTGCAGACGTTGGCGCCGGAAGCGGTGGTGCCGGACAGGGTCACGGTGACGCCGCCCAGGCCGGACTCGCTGCCGTTAAAGCTGCCGTTGTTGTCAGCATCGTAATACACGCGTCCGGCAAGCGAAGCGGCAATTTCACCGAAGTTGTAGTTGACCCCGAGTTCACCCACCACCAGGCCGATACCGGAAATCACGTCATTGCCCGTGGTGCCGCCTACGGCAATGCCGGTACCCTTGGCATCGGTGCCGTCGGCGTAGTTGGACAGCGGGGCGCTGGCCTGGGATTGCTCGGTCAGGGTGTAACCCGCACCGTTACTGGCCGGCAGGCCGCTGAACAGGTATGCGCCGGTGGCGTCGGTTGTCAGCGTACACGGATTGGGGTTGATGACGAGACACACGTCCACACCATTGCTGGCGGTGCCGGAAAGCGTCACGGCAATGCCGGGGATGCCGGGCTCGCCTGCATCCTTCACGCCGTTGTTGTTGAGGTCGGCGTAAACGAAGCCGCTGATGCCCTGGCCGCTTTCACCGAAGTTGTTATCGGTGGCGCTTTCTCCGGCGGCAACGGTGATGCTGGTCAGGCTAACCACCCCCACACCAGGCAGTGCCGTGCTCGCTGCCTGACCGCTGGCACCCTTGCTGCCGGCCTGCGCGCCGGTGTGTGTTAATCCGGCGGGAGGTGTTTCGGTGACGGTATAGGTGCCGGGACGGAGATTGGTGATGCTGTAGGCACCGCCAGCTCCCGTCGTAGCGGTGATCGGGCCAACGGCACCGAGATCGTCCGTACCGGTCAGCGTGATGGTCAGGCCGGTGATCCCGGCCAGTTCTCCGGCATCGCGCACCGCATCGGTGTCGGCATCGAGGAACACATACCCCGATACGGTGGCGGGCAGCAGTTCGCCGAAGTTGCGCTCGGTGAGGGTGGTGTTCGGGTTGAGCACGCCAATGACAAAACTTTCCGGCGCGGCGCGGTTGGCGGTAGCGGCCACCACCACCCCGGCGCCGTTCTGTTCCTGAGCATCCAGGTAGCCGGCGGGCTGGGTTTGTTCTTCCACGGTGTAGCCGGTAACGTTTTCGCTGGGTGCCACGCCGGTAAAGCTGTACAAACCGGTAGCGTTGGTTGCCGCCGTCAGCGAGATGGCTTGCCCGGCATAGCTGGTGCCGGTGAGTTTGACGTTGATGCCGGCAATACCGGTTTCAGCGGCGCCGGAGCGCAACCCATTGTTGTTGGCATCGTAATAGACGTAACCGTTGACCGCCGCTTGCCGGTACTCCTGGAAGATGTAGCCGGTCGCCGCCGTTGCCGTGGGCAGGGTAATGGCGCTGATGGTGTTGTGGGCGGCGACGCTGGAGCAGTTGGCTACGCCGTCGCAGGTGGCGGCGGGGATGGTGCCGCCTGCCGTACCCGCGGTTTCAAAGCGGTCGAAAGTGCCTGCCGGCTGGGTTTCCACCAGCGTCCAGTTGCCGGGCGGCAACTTGCTGAACAGGAATGCGCCGGTGCCCGCGGTGGTGGTGGTGAGCGCGGCAAACGTCGGGCTGCCGCCGATGCCGAAGGTGTTGCCGTAGATGTCGGTACCGGTCAGGGTGATGGTGGCGCCGTTGATATGCTCCCCGGCATCGAATACATCGTTGCGGTTATCGTCGCCGTACACGCTGCCGGCAATGCTGGAGGCCTGGATCTGGATATCAACCGAGCTGGAGTTGTTGGGCGCCACCGGGTCTATCGAAGCGCCGCCGATCGGTGCCACGCTGGCGGTGTTGGTCAGGTTGGACAGCAATGCCCCGGCGTACGGATACACCGCGCGCACC
Source organism: uncultured Methylophilaceae bacterium (assembly GCA_964511385.1). GTDB lineage: Bacteria > Pseudomonadota > Gammaproteobacteria > Burkholderiales > Methylophilaceae > CAILHX01. The sequence continues at coordinate 52,664 of CAZEFE010000007.1, forward strand.
GGAATCGTAATCACCACTTGCTTGGTGGCATCGGTGCCGGTGGCGTCCGCCGGTATTGGCCCCAGGTCGCAACTGCCGCCCCAGGGAACGCCATGGCAGGTGTTGGAATTCAGGCTGACACCGGCACCCGCAACAACCGTCGCATTGCCAGTAGCCACCAGGCCTGCCGGCAGCGCATCGGTGACGCGCACGCCAGGCGCGGAGGAAGGCCCGATGTTGCCTACCGTCAGCACGTAGTTGAAGGTTTCGTTGATGTTGTAGGGGCTGCCGTTGCCATCCACGCCGGCGGAGGCTGCCTTGAGCACATACAAATCCGTCTTTGGTAGTACGGTGGTGGTTTCCGTCACCTCGTTGTTGCCCGCCAGGGTGTCCTTGGCATAAGGCGCCGCACCGGTTTCGGACGAGCGCACCGTGGCGTGGTTGCTGAAGGTGATGGAGCCGGGAGGGTCAATGCCGCCGGTCTGGAAAGTCATCAGCAGGGTAACCGTTTTGCCGGAAGGCAAAATGTTATCGGCGTGCGCCATGGCTGGGCCCAGGTAGCAGGTCAGCACCTGCGGGCTGGCGTTGGTGCCGGGTGTTGCACCGCCGGTCACGGAGCAGGAAACGCCGCTTACCGGCGTGTAGGTGCTGCTGGCATCCACGCTGACGGAAACAAAATTTGCCGTCCAGCCGGGCGGCGGCGTCAGGGTGTCGGTGGCAACCACCTGGGTAGCCAGCGACGGGCCGTTGTTGCGGAAAGTCACCAGGTATTTGATCTGGTCGCCGAAGGCTACCGGGTCGTATAGCAGGTTGGTCGCGGGGCCGGCACCGTCCGGGTCGTAGCCCATGGCTTCCTGTTTGGTGACCGCAAGGTCGATCTGCTCATTGGTGACCAGCGCGTTGTTGCTCAACGCATTGTTGCCGAGGTTGCTTTCCGTGGTGGTGGTGGTGATGGCGGCATTGCTGGTGTAAGCCTGGTCAGGCGGAATGGTGCCGCTGTAGAACGAAAAGTTGGGAATGACCTTGAACGTCAGCTGGCGCGATTCGCCGCTGGTGAGCGAGAAGGTGTCGCACTGGATGCCGTTCTGCCCGATGTACGGCCCGGCGGCAAAGCCGGTCACAAACGTACAGCTGCCGCCAGTGGTCAGCGCGGCGGAGCCTGCCACATACGACATTTTGGCGGTGTCTATGGTGTGGTACAGCACCACATTGGCCGCAGTGCTGGCGCCGATGTTCTTGATCGAAGTGGTGTAGGCCAGCTCGGTACCAACACGCGCGGGATGCGGCGCATCGGCGATGTTGGTCACCGTGACGTCGGCCAGCGCATCCACCTGTACCGTTGCTGTTGCGCTGTCAGGAAAGACGTTGACGGTCTGCACGATGTCGGGTGAATCCCAACTGGCGGTATTGGTGAATGCCGCCCCGTCCTTGAACGGACGGGTGACGGTGATGGTGATGGTGCGTGAAGCCGCGGCGGCAAGATTCTTGATGGTGCAGGTGACATCGCCGGTGGTGGCGTTCACTGTACAGCTTTCACCCGCGCCCATGCCGGCCAGTACCGGTGTAACCCCGGTGGCGGTCACGCCGCCGCCGATGTTCTGGTACATCGGGATGTCGTCGGTTACCACCACCGTCGGCGCGGTGACGGCGCCGTGGTTGGTGACCACGATGGTGTAGTCGAAAGTGTTTTCGGCGGTGCTGATGTTGGCGTCGCTGGTGGCTTTGGTAATGCCGATATCCACATCGCCCGGCGTGCTGTAGATGGTTTTTACGCCGCTGCAATCGGCCACCGCATCAATATCCGCGGGAACGTGGGCCGAAATCAGGCCGCCGGTACAGACTTCGTTGCTGAGGTTCATGCCTGAGCCAAGAGCATTGGTGGTAAATACCAATGCCGGCAACGAAGCGCCGCGCGCCAAAGAAACCGGGATGGTATAGGTGCAGGAAACCTGGTTGGCGGCAGGGATACCGGCAGTGCAACTCCAGCCCGGCGAACTCACGGCGTCGAATGTTTCATTCGGGAAATCGTTCAGCGTTTCCACCACCGTAACCGTGCCGGTAGCCGCGGAAGTTGAACTGCTGCTGTTGGTCACCACCACGGTGTTGAGGATTTTCTGGCCGGTTTGAACCGGGTCGGTGCCGCCGCTTGGCGAAGCGGCAGCCAATGGCACTTTGGATTTGGTGATGGTCAGCTTGGAAAACGGGGCAACAATGCTGTAAGCCACCGCCGCCGGTGTATTGGTGCCGCTGGCCGGGGCAACCCGCGCAACGTTGGCGGTGTTGGTGCCGCTGGCGCCGGCCAGGCCGGTCACCGTCAACGGGATGGCAAAACTGGCGGAAGTGGCGCCGGCGTTCAGGGTGCCCACGGTACAGGTGATGGTCGAGCCTGCCGCAACACAGCCGCCCGGCAGCGCGCCAATGGCGAAATCGGCGGGTACCGTGTCCGTTACCGTCACGCCGGTGGCTTGTTGCGTACCGGTATTGGTGGCGGACAGCGTCAGCGTCACCGCTTCGCCGTTGACCACCGTGGTCAGCCCGGTGGCATTGGACACCATGGTTTTATTGGCTTGCAGGTTGGTGCCCGGGGTCACGGTAACTACGCGGGTAATCACGCCGTTGCTGGCGGCGGTCAAGTCGGGATCGCCAGTGGCGCTGTCCGTGCTGGCCACCGTGACGCCACCGGTAATGGAGCCCGCCGTGGTGATGATCTGGCCGGTGATGTCTATGCCAGGCGCGCTGCCGTTGGCGGGAATGGGGGCGCCGCTGTAGGTGCAGGTCAGCGTGGTGCCTGCCGGTGCCGGGCATGTCCACCCCGCGCCTAATGGCGTAGCGGAAGCAAACGTAAAATCAACAGCCGCGGGCAGGTTGTAGGTGACCTGGAACGTGGTGGCGTCATCCGGCCCGTTGTTATTTTTCACCCCCACATGGAAGGTGTAGTTGGAACCGGCCGCGGCGGTACACCCCGCGGTACAGCCGGGCGGGTTGGAGCCGGTCTGAGTTACCTCAAGGTTGGCGCCCTTGATGCTGGTGACGCTTTTGGTCAGGCTGTCGTTGCTGGCGTTGGTGTCGGTATTGGTTGGAGCGGTCTCAACCAGCGTGGCGGTCGTGTTCTGCACGCCGCTGCCGTTGCCTTTGGCGGTGTAGGTGACGGTGGCGGTTTGTCCCAGGGCCAGCGGCGTAATCGAACAGGTCAGGGTGGCGGCGGCATAAACGCAGCCTGGGACGCCGTCGATCTTGGCGCTGCCGGCATCGTAAACCACATTGCTGGGCAGGGCGACCGTCAGCGTGCCGGCACCGGATGTCGCCGGGCCGTTGTTTTGCGCGGTGATGGTGAATGTCACCGTACCACCGTTGACAACCGGGTCGGGCGTCCAGGTGTAAGACGGTACTTGCAAGTCTATGTTGGCGGCTTGCGCCAGTCCGCTGGCGCCGATGAGGCATAGCGCGGCCAGGGCGCGGCCTGCGCGCGAGCGATGGGTGAAAATGGAAAGCAATTGTGGTGTCTCTGGGAGCGTTTGTTATTCGGTAGTTGGGCGAAAAACCCTATAAAATCATGGCGTAATCATAACGGTGTGGACTGGTCAAGGGCTGACAAATCCTGACAAAGTCCTACTGTTTGAGTCAATTATTTCGGCACTAAAAAATGGCTGCCTGATTAATGCTCCACAACAATAGGCTTGGTAAATTTATAGCCTGCCCCCCATACGGCTTCCAGAGGGCTTCGTTCATCTTCAAGCATGGGTAGCTTGCGCCGCAAGCGGCTCATTCTGGCCTCGAGCGCGCGCGGGTCATAACTCAGGGTGTCCCGCCCCAGCGCATGAATCAACGTGTCCCGGCTAGCTTGCTGCTGGCTCGACTGCGCAATGACCTGCAGCAACGAAACTTCCCAACTGGTCAAGGCAATGGCGGGCCTTCCCGGCGGAACCAGTTCGGAGCGCGTTACCAGAACCTTCCAAATACCTGTGTTGGGGATTTGAGGCTGGATGCGCAGGCGCAGGTTATCAATCAACGCCAGCAATTCACCGAAATCTATGGGCTTGACCAAATAGTCATCAGCCCCGGCGCGGCGGCTTTCGATGCGGTCGGCGCTCATGTTGCGCGCAGTCACCATGACGATGCCCAGCGCTGCGCCGAACCGCAGTCGCAACCGCGAGGCCAGCGCCACCCCGGTGGTATCCGGCAGGTTGTAATCGAGCAGGATGATTTCCGGCTGCATGCGGTTCAGCGCGTGTTCCAGGGCGGCACCGCTGAGCACGCCCAACGCATCGTGACCGGCATGCTGGAGAAAAGAGACCAGCTCTTCTTGCTGTTCAAGATCATCTTCCACAACGATAATGCGCGTCATATCCCATCCATGCAGCACTTGAATTTGATGCTCAATTTACACAAGCGCTGGTCACGCGTACACCAGTTTCTGCTGGGGCTGAACCTGCAAAGCCGGTTTTTGCTGGTCATCGGCACCACCGCGCTTTGTTTCGCAATCGTGATCTGGGGCGTATTCAGCAGCGTTTCTGAACGGTTGGTAGAGCGCCTGGGCGCGCGCTTTGCGGAAAAGCAGGTGCTTTACGACAAGGCGCGCACTTTGCAGCCGCTGATCCGCGAAGTTGCTTTGGCGCGGCAAATGGCTGATAGCCCCATCATCAAGCGATGGGCGGCTAATGAGCAGGATGTCCGCTTGCGCCAGAGCGCGTTGGAGGAGATGGAGAAATTCCGGCGCCATTTCCATGACGGGAGTTATTTTCTGGCGCTGGGCGGAAGCGGACATTATTACTTCAACAATGCCGGTAATGAATATGCGGGCAAGCAGTTGCGCTATACCCTTAGCCCCGGGAGTCGCCAGGACGCCTGGTTTTACGCCACCATGAAAAGCGGCAGCGATTACCTGATCAACGTCGATCCGGACGCCAGTCTTGGTGTGACCAAGGTGTGGGTCAACGTATTGTTGCGTGATGGCGACAAGGTGCTGGGCGTGTTGGGGACGGGCTTGGACCTGACGGATTTTATCCGCAAGGTGGCGGATATTTCCCAGCCCGGGATCACCAACCTGTTTGTGGATCACAATGCGGCCATACAGGTTTACCGTGACGTGGCCTATATTGATTATTCAAGCATCGCCAAATCTTCCGATCGCAGGCGATCCGTAGACCAGTTGTTGCATTGGCAGGAAGACCGGGACTGGGTGCGGCAGGCGATAAGACAAGTAGGTGATGGCAAAACGCAGGTGTCCACAAAGTTCGTACGGATCAATGGCAAGCGTTATCTCGCCGGGGTGGCCGCATTGCCTGAAGTGGGGTGGTACGATATCACCCTGCTGGACCTGGGCATACTGTTGCCCCGCTATGAATTCCTGGAAATGGGGCTGGCGATCAGTATGGCGGTCCTGGGGCTGCTGGGAGTCCTGGCACTGACCCTGCATCGCCTGGTATTACGGCCAGTGGCCGGACTGACCGAGGCGGCAGCCCGCATCGGTCGCGGGGAGTATGCATCCGCCACGCTGGAGGAGAGCGGCGGTGAAGTCGGGCAGTTAACCGTCCAGTTCGAGGCGATGGCGGACGCCGTGCATAAAACGCAAAGCAGCCTGGAAATCGAGATTGAAAAACGTACGCACCAGCTCACGGATGCCAAGGCCATGCTGGAAGCCGCGCTCGAGCAAGAGCGGGAAAGCCGGGAAACGCAGTCGCACTTGCTTGCGTTGATGGCACACGAAATTCGCAGCCCGGTTGCCGTGATCAGCAATACTGCGCAAATGCTTAATGTGCTTGCGCAATCCGAGCAGCCGGACTGGAAGCCGCGCATCGAGAAAATCCTGGGGGCGGTACGCCGGCTGACGGTATTGATGGATAACCTGCTTGCCGAAGAACGGCTGTCGGTGAAAAGTCACGGATTGGAGCGGCAGGCCGGCGATCTCAATACGTTTTGTGCCGGGCTGGCAGCCTCTTGTTCTGAAACGCATGGCCGTCCGGTCCGCTTTGAGCCCTGGAGGGGCGATGCGCTGCTTTACGCAGACTGGCAGTTGGTTGATATTGCCGTCCGTAACCTGATAGACAATGCTGTTAAATATGACCCTGGCAACGGCGACATTTGCGTACGGATACAAGCCGGTTTAGGCGATATGCTGTGCATTGAGGTAAGTGATCAGGGGCTGGGTATTCCGGCCGAGATGCAGCAGCGGATTTTCGAGAAATTTATCCGGGGTGAAAATCTGGGCGGTGTGTCTGGCGTGGGCTTGGGCCTTTACCTGGTCAACTGGATTGCAGGGTTCCACGGTGGTGTGGCGGAAGTGGCTTCTATCCCGGGCGGGGGCAGTACTTTCAGGATACATTTGCCAGGCCGGCAGCATTAAAATTCCCCGCGAGTGCCGTTTTGGCCGTACTCCTGAACGCTAGGCGTCAGGGGGTCGCAGCCGCGATCACATCAGGTGCATCCGGAAGGACGCTCACAACAGTGTCGGGTTAGCCACAACCAGGTGCTTTAATATTGGTTCAAGGAATTAAAGCCACAACGAACACCGCAGGGAAACTTTGAAACTTGTTGGAACTGCGAACTAGAACAGCTTGTCTTGCTCCTGCATGGCTGAATCCAGCTTTTCCTGCATGGAGTTGATTCTACGCTTGAGTCCGCCGATGTCAATGCCGCCGGTGCGGGTGGTGAGGAGTTCGTTGGTGATGTTAAGCGCAGCCATGATGGCAACACGCTCTACATTGACCAGCTTGCCGCTGTCGCGGATTTCGCGCATGCGGCGATCGAGGAAATCAACGGCTTCCAGCAAGGCTTCTTTTTCGTCTTCCGGGCAGGCGATGCGGAATTCACGCCCCATGATGGAAACGTCCAGGTTTTTGATGTCACTCACAGCGATTCTTCTGGCAATTTGTGCATGATGGATTGTAACCGATCACTGGCCACCAGCATGCTGTCCTTGAGCTGACGGGCATTGCTTTGTGCCTGTGCCAATTCCTGGCGCAGGTGGCTGTTTTCGGTTTTGAGGCGCTGGCACAGTGCAATAAACTGGTCCAGCGTTTCTTCCAATGTATGCAGATCGTCTTCCATGGCGCAACTATAAAGTTAAAAATGCTTCAAGGTCAACTGCTAACGGCTATTTGTGAAAGTATTACAGCATGTTGTAGTCCAAAATTCAGATATGCTTTTTGCCGATCATGGCTATAATGCAAGTCATGTTGTCAGGTGTCTTCAAGCCGATCAGGCGCGAAGATTAAACGGGAAACAGGTGCGTTTGGATGTGATCCAGGCCATGCCTGTGCTGCCCCCGCAACGGTAAGCAAGTGCGGATTGTTCAACCAGCCACTGTGGCATAAACCATGGGAAGGCGAACAATCAAGACTTGCGAGCCCGGAGACCGGCCTGTCAACCCAGTGGAAATACCGCGGGGTGACGGTGTTGGTCGGCGCAAGATTCTTGTTCCTTCTCTCAAGCTCCCGGTGTTTCCGAACACAAACAGCCCATGCGGGGACGCGCGGGTTTTTGGAGCCAACATCATCATGAATCGTACCATCGTAACCGGGTTGTTATGCTTGGCAGCCCCGGTTTTATCTTCTACGGCATCTGCCGAACCCCATACATTAAAGACTGCTGACGTCGTGGTTACCGCCAGCCGCATTCCGCAGCCGCGCGAGAACGTGCTGGCGGATGTGACAGTCATCGAGCAGGACGACATCGAGCGCGCCGGGCAATCCAGCCTGGTGGAGCTGTTGCAACGGCAGCCGGGCGTCGAGACGGTTGCCAGTGGCGGCGCGGGCAAGGCCACTAGCGTGTTTCTGCGCGGCACCAACGCCGACCATGTGGTGGTGATGGTGGATGGGTTGCGCGTCAATTCGGCAACATTGGGCACCACCTCGTTCGAAAGCCTGCCGCTGGCCCAGATCGAGCGCATCGAAATCCTGCGCGGCCCGGCTTCCAGCCTGTACGGCGCGGATGCCATTGGCGGCGTGATCCAGATTTTTACCAAACGCGGCGAAGGCGCGGCCAAATTCAACGCCTTTGCCGGTATCGGCAGCTACAACACCCGCCGCGCGGAGGCGGGCGTATCCGGCAGCCTGAACGGCACACACTACGCGCTCAACCTCAGCAGCCAGCAGGAACAAGGGCTTTCGGCCAGAAAGGCCAATACCGGCGCGGATGCCGACAAAGACCCGTACCGCAATCACACGCTCAACGCCGCGCTATCGCACGATTTTGATGCGGACAACACGCTGGAGTTGCAGCTTTTTATCAGCAGCGGGCATAACGATTACGATTCCACGTCCACCAATCCGAATAACCAGTACACCACCGCCTATGCCGACACCTTGTTGCGCAGTTATGGTGTCACCAGCCATAACCGGGTGCTGCCTTGGTGGAACAGTACGGTACGCTTAGGCGTGGGCGAAGACAGCGCGAAAAACTTTACCCGTACCGTGGGCAATGTCGCCACTTTTAGCCAGTACCACACCGAGCAGTTCCAGGGGTCCTGGCAGAACGATTTAACGTTGCCGCTGGGGACGCTGACATTGGCTTATGACCGCCTGGAGCAGGACGTAATCGGCACCACCAACTACACTGTCAAGTCCCGCAACAACAACGGTTGGTTGGCGAGTTACCTGGCTGATGTGGGTGCGCATTCCATACAGGCCAGCTTGCGGCGCGACGACAATTCGCAATACGGCAACCATACGACCGGTGGCGTCAGTTACGGCTACCGTATAACGCCGCAATGGCGGGCATCGGCCAGCTTCGGCACCGCATTCAAGGCGCCGACTTTCAATCAACTGTACTTTCCCAATTTCGGCGACCCCAACCTGAAGCCGGAAACCTCGCGCAACCGTGAAGCCGCGTTGCGCTACCAGAGCGGTCACGCCAGCGCCGGGCTGACGCTGTTTGATAACGAGATCAGCAACCTGATTGCATTTTCGGGACCGGCGACAGCAGGCTGCACATTTGGCGGCTTTTGCCCCGTGAATGTCGGCAAGGCGGAAATCCGCGGCGCAACGCTGGACGGCAAATGGTATTTCGGCCACTGGGTGGCCGGCGGCAACCTGACCGTACAGTCTCCGCGCGATGACGCCACCGGCAAGCTGCTGCTGCGTCGCGGGCAGCGGCACGGCACATTCAACCTGGCCTACCAGGCCGACCAGTGGCGTGTCGGGGCGGAAGTGCAGGCCGCCTCCGAGCGCTATAACGACGCAGCCAACACCAAGCGCATGGAGGGTTACGCGCTGGTCAACCTGACCGCCAGCTATGCGGTGACTCCGGCCTGGCAGGTTGAAGGGCGCGTCAACAACCTGTTCGATAAAAACTACATTCTGGCTTACACCGGCAATGCCGCGGCTGCAAACGCGTTTGAAACACCGGGTACCAACGTGTTTGTTGGCCTGCGCTGGCAGCCGGAATAAACCCCTATGCGTTACAATTCATCCCATCATTGATAAGGAGACTCAGCATGAACCTGGATAAACGCACGCAACTGTGGATCGCCCTCGCACTATTCGCCCTCATGGCAGCCACGCGCGGCCACCACTTTGCTTCCCTTGCCCACCTGCCCAGCGCATCCCTGGCCGTGTTTTTCCTGGCCGGGTTTTATGTGCGCCGTGCCTGGATATTTGTTGCTTTGCTGGCGGAAGCCGCATTGCTCGATTACGCGGCCATCACCTACGGCGGCGTCAGCAGCTTTTGCGTCACCCCGGCTTATGGCTTCCTGATTCCCGCTTACGGCACCATGTGGCTGGCCGGCAACTGGTTCGCCAGCCGCTATCGCTTGGCGTTTTCGGCGCTGCTGCCCTTCGGCGGCAGCCTGCTGGTCGGTGCTGGCATTAGTGAATTGTTTTCCAGCGGCGGTTTCTATTTCTTTGGCGGCCGCTATACCGACCAGACGCTGGCCGTATTCGGCGAACGCCTGGTCAAGTACTTCCCGCACCAACTCTCCGGCCTGGCTTTCTGGATTGGTGTGGCGGTTGCTGTCCACGTCGTGTTTGCGCTGGCACGCGGCCAACATCGCGCCCGTGACCTCAACGCTTGAGCGACCTCGACAAGAATGCGCGCCACGCCGATCGTATGGCGCGCAAGAAAGCGGTGATCGACCAGGCCATCGCGCGCGCCGACCAGGAAAAAGGCTTGTTGCTGGTGCTCACCGGCAACGGCAAGGGCAAATCCTCATCGGCGTTCGGCATGGTCGCGCGTGCGCTGGGCTATGGCATGAAAGTCGGTGTGGCGCAGTTCATCAAGGGGCGTTCCGATACGGGTGAAGAAGCCTTTTTCCGCAACCTGCCCAATGTGGAGTGGCAGGTGCTGGGCGAGGGCTTCACTTGGGATACGCAAGACCGCGAACGCGACACGCAAAAAGCGCGAGAGGGCTGGGAAGTGGCAAAAAGGATGCTGGGCGACCTCTCCTGCCAACTGGTCATTCTGGATGAACTGACGTACCCGCTGCGGTACGGCTATCTCGGTCTGGAAGCCGTGCTGCAAGACATCAAGAATCGTCCCGCCATGCAGCACGTGGTGGTAACCGGGCGCGGCGCGCCGTCCGCCTTGATTGAAGCCGCCGATACGGTCACGGAGCTGATGGACGTCAAACATGCTTACCGGGCGGGCATCAAGGCACAACCCGGCATAGACCTGTAGTCCAGCGTATGGCTGCCTGTCCCGCCTTATTCATCAGCGCCCCCGCCTCCAACCAGGGCAAAACCACGATTACTGCCGCGTTGGCCAGGCTGCATCGCCGTGCCGGCAGGAAAGTCCGGGTATTCAAAACCGGCCCGGATTTCCTCGATCCCATGGTGCTGAGCCAGGCATCCGGCAACCCGGTGTATCAACTGGATTTGTGGATGGTCGGCGAAGCGCATTGCCGCCAACTGCTGGCACAGGCCGCGGAAGAGGCCGACCTGATCCTGGTCGAAGGTGTCATGGGCCTGTTTGATGGCGCGCCATCCAGCGCCGACCTGGCGCGCACGTTCAACATCCCGGTATTGGCCGTGATTGACGGCTCCGCCATGGCGCAAACTTTTGGCGCGCTGGCACATGGCCTGGCGACTTATCAGGCGGATCTGCCTTTCGCCGGCGTGCTGGCCAACCGGGTGGGTAGCGCTTACCACGCCGAGTTGCTGGCGGCGAGCATGCCGCCGCAACTGACTTTTTATGGCGCGGTGCCGCGCGATGCTGCAGTTGAATTGCCGCATCGGCACCTGGGACTGTGGCAGGCGGCGGAAATCGCCGACCTGGAGCAGCGCCTGGAGCGCGCGGCGGATGCGCTGCTGGATACCCGGCTCCGGCAGCTGCCACCGCCGGTGGATTTCTCGTTGTCGGCCGCCACGGTGTTGCCGCGGGTGTTGGCGGGCTGCACCGTTGCCGTTGCCCGCGACGCCGCATTCAGTTTTTTATATCAGGCCAACCTGGATGCGCTGCAGGCCATGGGGGCGGAACTGCGGTTTTTCTCCCCGCTGGCCGACAGTGCGTTGCCGGCGGCAGACAGCCTGTACCTGCCCGGCGGTTATCCCGAACTTCACCTTGCCCCGCTGGCGGCCAACCAGGCCATGCAGGCCGCCATCCGCCTGCATCACCAGGCAGGTAAGCCCATACTCGCGGAATGCGGCGGGATGCTGTATTTGCTGGAATCGCTGGCCGACACCGAAGGCAACCGCTACGACCTGGTGGGGCTGTTGCCCGGCTGTGCGGCGATGCAACCGCGGCTGGTGGCGCTGGCCCTGCAGCAGGTGGCGCTGCCGGAAGGCATCATTCGCGGCCACACTTACCACCACTCGCGGCTGCAAAGCCCGTTGCAGCCTGTTGCCCAAGGCTTGTGCCCCAACGGCGGCAAAACTTCGGAATCCGTATTCCGCAGCGGGCGCCTGACGGCTTCCTACGTGCATTTCTATTTTGCCTCCAACCCCGAACTTGCCGCCGGATTGCTGAAGCCGTGAGCGCGGACGAGCAAAAATACAGCGAAGCCGAGCGCGCCGCCATCTACCGGGTGATTGGCGAGCGCCGCGACATGCGCCATTTCCAGCCCGGCGCGGTAGATGAAGCCGTGCTGGCGCGCTTGCTGGAAGCCGCCCATCACGCCCCCAGCGTCGGCCTGATGCAGCCGTGGCGATTTTTACGCATTGCCGAACCCGGCTTGAGAAACGCTTTGCATGCGCTGGTGGAGGAAGAACGGTTGCGCACCGCGCAGGAACTCGACGAACGCGGGCAGGAATTCCTGCGGCTCAAGGTGGAAGGCATCCTGGATTGCGGCGAACTGCTGGTGGCGGCGTTGATGGATGGGCGCGAAAAACACATCTTCGGCCGCCGTACCCTGCCGGAAATGGATCTCGCCTCGGTATCCTGCGCCATCCAGAACATGTGGCTGGCCGCCCGCGCCGAAGGGCTGGGGATGGGCTGGGTGTCCATCTTCGACCCGCAAAAACTCGCGACGCTGCTTAACATGCCGCAAGGCGCCAAACCCGTCGCCATTTTGTGTTTAGGCCAGGTGGAAGCGTTCTACCCCGCGCCCATGCTCGAGCTGGAAGGCTGGGCCAAGGTGCGGCCCCTGTCTGAGCTGGTATTTGAAAACACCTGGGGGCAGCCATGAGCAAAACCCTGATCCTGGGCGGCGCACGCTCCGGCAAAAGCGCCTTTGCCGAAAAACTTGCGGTAGAAACGGATTTGCCCGTCACCTACATCGCCACCGCCCAAGTGTACGACCAGGAATTCGCCCAGCGCATCAGCCATCACCAGCAGCGCCGCCCGGCGCATTGGGCCTTGGTGGAAGAACCCTTCTTTCTCGCCGATGCGCTCAAACAACATGCCCAGCCGGAAAGCTGCCTGCTGGTGGATTGCCTGACGCTATGGATCGCGCAATGGACCTGCCCCGACTGCAATCCACCGGCCACCAGAACCTGGGAGGCCGAGCGCGCCGGGTTTCTGGAAACGCTTGCCACCCTGCCGGGTGAAATCATCCTGGTCAGCAACGAAGTCGGCTTAGGCATCGTGCCGCTGGGCGAAATCAACCGCCGCTTCCAGGATGAACAGGGTCGGCTGAACCAGGCCGTGGCCAGGGTGTGTGACCGGGCGGTGTTCATGGCGGCGGGGTTGCCACTCAACCTCAAATAATCCATACTGCGTTGCAAATGCAACGCAAAAGGATGCCTCCATGAAAACCGCCACGATTCCTTCACTACGAGTCGCCCCGGAACTCCGCCAGGCCGCTGAAAGCGTACTGCAAGAAGGCGAAACGCTCTCCGGTTTTGTCGAGCAATCCATCCGCGCCCAAATCCAGCGCCGCCGCTTTCAGCAGGAATTCATCGCACGGGGGCTTGCCTCGCTTGCAGAGGCCAAACAGACCGGTGTTTATTATTCGTCCGAGTTCGTGCTGGATGAACTGGACCAAATCATTGCCGAGGCCGAAGCCAAAACCAAGGCTGATGCGTGAGCTACACAGTCAACTTCAGCACCGCTGCGCGGGAAGATATTAAAAGACTCATCCGGTTCTTGTCCGCTCAAGATGTGCAAGCGGCCAAAAGCGCACGCCGCGCCATTGAAAACAGCATCAAGCTATTGCGGGAGTTTCCCTTCACCTGCCGCAGAAGCACAAGCGACAACCCGTTTATGCGGGAGCTTGTTATCTCTTTTGGCTCGACGGGTTATGTGGCCTTGTTTGAGATTGGTGACAACTCAACGATCACTATTGTTGCGGTTAGACACCAGCGGGAAGAGGACTTTCATTGATAACAACATCTTCACTTACTATCAAGGTCATAGAGCGCAATTCCCTCTACCTTGAAGCGGTCAAAGCGCTATGGCGTAATCATGCCGACACTCTTGGTTTTTTTCCTGAAGGGGCATTTCAAGAATATGCGGCGAAAAAACAGATTCTTGTTGCGCTTGATAATACTGGGAATTTTCTTGGGTATTTGCTTTTTCGCATTACGCCTTCAAGAAATGATGCAAGCATTGTTCATTTATGCGTAGACCCGAAGAGGCGTAGCCAAGGAACGGCAAAGGAGCTAGTAAAAGAACTGCTTCAACACACGAAGCAATTGCGCGGTGTAGGGTTGAGATGCAGACGAGATTTTAGTGCCAGCAAATTATGGCCTAAGCTAGGTTTTAGCCCTGTTTCAGAGTTGGCAGGGAAAAGCATCAATGGCAGCACTCTCACCTATTGGTGGTATGACAACAATCATCCCGATCTTTTCACACACGCGAAAAAAGAAGAGCTTGACCAAAAACTCAAAGTTGCAATTGATGCTAATGTTTTTATTGATTTGAAGAAAGAGTCAAATGAAGAATCGATGGCATTAACAGCAGACTGGCTTAGAGACAGCATTGCTATTTGTGTCACTGACGAAATATTTAATGAGATACACCGTTCACCAGATCCAATAGAGCGGGAAGAATGTCGTCGATTCGCAACTACATTCCACCAGCTTTCATGCACTTTAGACGAGTTCAATAGAGTATTCACTTCTCTATCGAAATACCTACCGATTCAACCGACAGAGCAGGATAAGTCTGATTTTGCACATGTGGCGACAGCTATTCATGCCAAGGCCGAATTTTTCGTGACTCGAGACGATGCAGTACTGGGCCGCAGCGATGAACTGTATAAAGAATTCGGGATTTCGGTACTTAGACCTTCCGATCTCATTATTGAAATTGATTCACTCTATCGAGAGCAAGAGTACCAACCAGCGCGGTTAGCAGGGACTCTATATGAAATAAGCAAAGTACAAAGTAAACAAGAGAGCTTGCTGGTTGATACATTTCAAAATCAAGCGCAAGGGGAAACAAAAAGCAATCTTAAAGATCAATTGAGACAGCTGTTGTCGTCTCCACGCGACACAGAATGCTTGGTCGCCTGGACGCACCAAGAAGAACCGATAGGGCTAATTGCATATCGGCAAACGTGTAGCGATGTGATTGATATCTCCCTTTTTCGGGTCACACCAAACCATCCGCTTTCCATGACGATCATTCGTTTCTTAATCGGGAATTTGCTTAAAAAAGCGGTATCAAGGCAGTGTTTAGTTATTCAAATTTCTGACCAGTTCCTCGGAGAAAAGACAAAAGAAGCACTTTCCAAGGATCATTTCGTTTCGACAAGCGAGGGTTGGTCAAGATTATCGTTTGCTATTCACACACAAAAAGAAGGCTTACTGGAAAGGCTAAACTACTTAGGTCGTGATCATCCCCACTTAGAGCCTAGGTGCTCATCAATGTCTACCGCCCTTGCTGATCCTGATGTATTTAAGACTCCGTTAAATATCTGGCAGGTTGAAGCCGCGTTATGGCCTGCAAAATTAATAGATTTGGGCATTCCCTGTTTCATCGTCCCGATTCAGCCTCAGTGGGCCCTACATCTTTTTGATGAGGATTTGGCTAATCACGATCTATTTGGCGCAAAAGATATGGCTCTTAATCGCGAAAGTATTTATTACCGCTCAAAAAGGAATTCCTCCGGAATTTCTGTACCTGCCCGGATATTATGGTATGTGTGCCAAGATAAGCGATACCCTAAATCAGGTACCATACGAGCGCATTCAAGACTTGAGGAAGTTATGGTTGGAAGTCCCAAGCTTCTATACCGGCAATGTCGGCGCCTTGGCATATATGAATGGAAAGATGTTTATGCCACCGCAAAAAATAATATCAATGCGGAAATTATGGCGCTACGCTTTTCAGAAACGGAAATGCTAGAGGTATTTTATCCATACGACGCGGTCGTTAGCTTGCTGGCAAGAGCAGGAATTAAAACGCAATTACAAAGTCCTTGTCGAATTCCTGAGAGTGTATTCTTTTCAATTATTTCAAACACTTAAACTTATATCGTGAGTATACATTCATTATTAATTTCCATCCGTCCGGAGCATGCCAAGAAAATTTTCACGGGTGAAAAAACTGTTGAATTACGCAGGGTGCGTCCAAAAGTGTCGAGTGGAGATACTGTTCTTGTATATGTGTCATCGCCAACCAAAGCACTAATTGGCGGATTTGAAGTTGATAAAGTCATCGAGTCCAACCCTGCAGGTTTGTGGGAGCAAGTTAATAAGAACGCTTGCTTAACTGAAGATGAGTTTTGCAGTTACTATGCCGGTACAAACAAGGCTTTTGGGATTTTTATCAAACAGTCTTGGCACTTTGATACACCTTTAGCGCTCTCAAACCTAAAAGAAAAATGGACTAATTTTCACCCACCTCAAAGTTATCGTTATATATCAACCCACGAGGCTGATTTGTTAGGGGTTTTGTAATTACCCCGCTGAACTGGGTAAATGAGTTCTTAGTTTTTTCCAATCCAGATGAGCCTCCAGTACATCCGCCAGCCGATTCAGCCCGGCCTCGCGCTGTACAGTGTAGTCAAAAACCTCAACACTCGTTAATCCCGCCCACGTAAGCAGCGCCTGGCAAGCTGCGGGATGGTCGAACAGGCCGTGCAGATAGGTGCCGGCAATCGCGCCGTCTTCGGAGATGGCACCTTCCGGCATCGCTGCTATCGTTGCCAAGGGTCGTGCCAGCGCCGCACCTTGGCTGACGCCCATGTGGATTTCGTAGCCGGTGACGGTGGCGTTGGCAAACGCCAGTTTTCCGGCGACGTTTTTCAGTTTTTTTTCCACTTCCAGCGTGGTTTCCATGTCCAGCAGGCCGAATCCGGTGCTGGAGCCAGGCTTGCCCTCCAGCCCTTGAGGGTCGTGGATAGCGCGGCCCAGCATCTGAAAGCCGCCGCAGATGCCGAGCAGTTTGCCGCCGTAGCGCAGATGGCGCTGGATAGCGGTTTCCCAGCCGTGCTGTCGCAGAAATTCCAGATCAGCACGTACATTTTTGCTGCCGGGGAGGATGACGAGGTCGGCGGGCGGGATGGGCTTGTCAGCGCCGATGAAGCGGAAATCCACTTGCGGATGCAGGCGTAACGCGTCGAAATCGGTGTGGTTGCTGATGCGCGGCAGCACCGGCGCGATGACGCGCAGCTTGTTGTGGCGGTCGCTGGTTTGCTCGGCGCGCGGCACAGCGTCTTCCGCCTCGATATGCAGGCCGTGCAGGTAGGGCAGTACGCCCAGTACCGGCTTGCCGGTTTCGTTTTCAAGCCAGTCCAGCCCCGGTTGCAGCAGGGCCACGTCGCCCCTGAACCGGTTGATAACAAAGCCTTTGATGCGCGCCCGCTCGCTTGCGGACAGCAGCGCCAGCGTGCCGACGATGTGTGCGAATACACCGCCACGGTCGATGTCGGCAACCAGGATCACCGGGCAATCCACCGCCTCGGCAAAGCCCATGTTGGCGATGTCGTTGTCGCGTAAATTGATTTCCGCCGGGCTGCCCGCGCCTTCGACGATGATGCAGTCGTATTGTTGGGAGAGCCGATTCCACGATTCCAGCACCGCCTGCATCGCCGTCGGTTTGTAGTCGTGGTAAGCGCCCGCTTGCAGGTTAAACCTGGCCTGGCCTTGAATGATGACCTGCGCGCCCTGGTCGCTGGTGGGTTTGAGCAGCACCGGGTTCATGTCGGAGTGCGGCTCCAGCCCGCACGCCATGGCCTGCACCGCCTGTGCCCTGCCGATCTCGCCGCCATCCACGGTGACGGCGGAGTTGAGCGCCATGTTCTGCGGCTTGAACGGCGCGACGGAGATGCCCCTGCGGTACAATACCCGGCATATTCCGGCAGCCAGAGTGCTTTTGCCGGCATCGGAAGTGGTACCCTGGATCATCAATGCTTTCATTAAGAGCACCCTAAAAAGCCAATTTTCGTTGCCATGCTTCGTTGCTCACAAAAAATTACTCCTTACATATCGGATATATGCCGCGTCGCAATTTTTTGCTCGCGCCTTGCCTTGCTTAGAAACTTATCTTTTTAGAATGCTCTTAAACCATTATCCCATAACCCCGCTGCTGGCTGTCGCGGGGGTCGCCCTTGATGCCTTGCTGGGCGAGCCGCGCCGCTGGCATCCGTTGGTGGGCTTCGGCAAACTGGCCAGCCTGGTTGAAGCGCGCCTTAACCGGGAGTCGCCGAAAAACAAGCTCCGTGGCGTGATGGGGGTGGTTTTGCTGCTATTGCCGTTCACCGTGGCGGCAACCTGGCTTTGCCAGCGCTCCCCGTTGGCCGATGTGCTGCTGCTGTATTTCGCCATTGGCCACAACAGTCTGCACCAGCATGCACGCGCGGTTTCCCGGGCATTGCAGGCCGGTGATGAAGCAGGGGCAAAAACAGCGGCCTCCCGCATGGTGAGCCGTGATCCCGCCGCGATTGAGCCGGTGCCCGCCACATTGGAATCGGTGCTGGAAAACGGCAACGACGGCGTGTTTGGCGCGCTGTTCTGGTTTTTTGTGGCGGGGGGCGCGGGGGCGCTGCTGTTCCGGCTTGCCAACACGCTGGATGCGATGTGGGGCTACAAGAACCCGCGTTTTCTTTATTTTGGCTGGGCGGCGGCACGCCTGGATGACGTGCTGAATTACATCCCCGCCCGGCTCACGGCGCTGACCTATGCGGCGTTGGGGAAAACCGTGATAGCGCTTAAATGCTGGCGCGAGCAAGCGCCCACCTGGGATAGCCCCAATGCCGGGCCGGTGATGGCTGCCGGGGCCGGTGCGCTGGGGATCAGGCTGGGCGGCCCGGCACGTTATCACGGCGAGTGGCATTTGCGTCCGCAGTTGGGCGCTGGCGATGCGCCAGAACCTGCGGATATCGAACGCGCATTGGCGCTGGTGCGGCGCGGTGTTTACTGGTGGCTGGGGTTGGCATTGCTGGCGGGGGGGCTCCATGCTTGAACACGGCGGCAGGCTGGCCAAAGCGGCGGCGGAGCATGGCATCCCGCTGGACAAGTGGGTTGATCTCTCCACCGGCATCCACCCGGTGGGCTACCCGGTGCCGCCGGTGCCCGCCGAATGCTGGCGGCGCTTGCCGGAAGATGAAGACGGCCTGCTGGAGGTGGCGGCCCGTTATTACGGAACTTCTCACCTGTTGGCATGTGCCGGTTCGCAGGCCGCCATCCAGACCCTGCCGTTGCTGCGCCCGTCGTGCCGCGTCGGTATCCTTAGCCCCACTTATGCCGAACATGCCCATGCCTGGCGGCAGGCCGGGCATCAGGTGCGGGATATGACGGAATACGACCCGGCACTGGACGTGGTGCTGGTGGTCAACCCCAACAACCCCACCGGCAGGCTGATCGCCCCGGAAATCCTGCTGCAATGGCATGCCGGATTGGCGGCCAAAGGCGGCTGGCTGGTGGTGGACGAAGCCTTCATGGATGCCACGCCGGAATACAGCCTGGCGGCACATGGCGGATTGCCGGGGCTGGTGGTGCTGCGTTCGCTGGGCAAGTTTTTCGGGCTGGCCGGCATCCGCGCCGGGTTTGTGCTTGGTTGGCCGGAATTGTTGGGGGCGCTACAGGAAAAGCTCGGCCCCTGGAGCGTGCCTGCGCCGACGCGCTATGTCGCGCGGCAAGTGCTGGCGGATCACCCATGGCAAGAGGCTAACCGCATCTGGCTGGCCGGGCAGAGCGCAAAACTCGCCGAACTGCTGACCCGGCACGGCCTGCCGCCCAGCGGCGGCACGGCGCTGTTCCAGTGGGTTGAAACGCCGGAGGCGCAAGCCATTCACTTGCGGCTGGCCCGGCTCGGCATCCTCACGCGCCTGTTCCAAGCGTCATCCAGCCTGCGCTTCGGCTTGCCGGAGAACGAGCGTGCCTGGGCCAAGCTGGATTACCTGCTGACCGCGTAGGGCGACGATCCGCATTCCAGGCATGAAGGCAACCATGTTGCCATGATTGCGGGATGAGGCGGATAATGGCGTCCTTTATCCTGCTTGCTTCCTGAAATCAAAGCGTTGGGCTCCCTATGTTACTCATGATTGATAACTACGACTCCTTCACCTACAACCTGGTGCAGTACTTTGGCGAACTGGGGCAGGAGGTCGTAGTGTACCGTAATGACGAAATTGACTTGGCCAAGGTGGCCGAGCTCAAGCCACGCCATATCGTGATTTCCCCAGGTCCTTGTACGCCGAACGAAGCCGGAATCTCGGTGCCGCTGATCAAGGAATTCGCCGGCAAGATTCCGCTGCTGGGCGTGTGCCTGGGCCACCAGAGCATCGGCCAGGCGTTTGGCGGCAACATCATCCATGCCAAGCAGGTGATGCACGGCAAGACGTCGCAGGTGTCGCACAACAATGTCGGCGTGTTCAAGGGCTTGCCCAATCCGTTCACCGCCACGCGTTACCACTCGCTGGTGATCGAGCGCGAAACCTGCCCGGACTGCCTGGAAGTCACGGCCTGGACCGACGACGGCGAAATCATGGGAGTGCGCCACAAGACGCTGCCGATCGAGGGCGTGCAGTTCCATCCGGAATCCATCCTGACCGAGCATGGCCACCAGTTGCTGGATAATTTCCTCAAGACTTATTGATAGAAGCAGATGATCATCTCTCCACAGCAAGCGCTGCAGCGCACGATCGAGCATCGTGAGATTTTTTACGACGAGATGTTGTCGCTGATGCGGCAGATCATGGCGGGCGAGGTGTCGCCGGTAATGACGGCGGCCATTCTCACCGGGCTGCGCGTCAAGAAGGAAACCGTCGGCGAAATTACCGCCGCGGCCACGGTGATGCGCGAACTGGTGACCCAGGTAACCGTTGCGCCGCCGCACGAACATTTTGTTGACGTGGTGGGCACCGGCGGCGACGGCTCGCATACCTTTAACATTTCCACCGCGACGCTGTTCGTGATTGCGGCGGCCGGGGCGCGCGTGGCCAAACACGGCAACCGTAGCGTGTCGTCCAAATCCGGCAGCGCTGACGTGCTGGAAGCACTGGGGGTGAACCTGATGCTGACGCCCGAGCAGGTGGCCGAATGTATCGAGGCCACCGGCATCGGCTTCATGTTCGCGCCCAGCCACCACAGCGCGATGAAGAATGTCGCCGCGGTGCGCCGCGAGATGGGCGTGCGTACCATTTTCAACATCCTGGGGCCCCTGACCAACCCGGCCGGTGCCCCCAATACCCTGCTGGGCGTGTTTCACCCCGACCTGGTTGGTTTGCTGGCGCGCGTGATGCAGCGCCTGGGCGCCAACCACGTGCTGGTGGTGCACGGCATGGACGGCATGGATGAAATCAGCCTCGGCGCCACGACCATGGTTGCTGAACTGAAGGACGGCGCGGTGAGCGAGTACGAAATCCACCCGGAGGATTTTGGCCTGGCGATGTCCAGCAGCCGCAACCTGCGCGTGGAGGATGCTGACCAGTCGCGCCAGATTCTGCTGGGCACGCTGGAAAACCAGCCCGGCCCGGCGCGCGACATCGTGACGCTGAACGCTGGTGCCGCGCTGTATACCGCCAACCTGGTGGATTCCGTCGCCGCAGGTGTGCAGCGCGCGCGCGAAATTCTGGCTTCCGGCGCGGCACGCAGCAAGCTGGATGAATTCGTGCGCTACACGCAGAAATTCGGGGCGGCGTCATGAGCGACATCCTGAACAAAATCCTTGATACCAAACATGCCGAAGTCATTGCGGCCATCGAACGGAAGCCGCTGCCATTGATCCGCGGTGAGGCGGAACGGGCTGCGCCGCCGCGCGATTTTGTCGGTGCTATCCGCAGCAAGATTGCCGCCGGCAAATCTGCAGTCATCGCCGAAATCAAGAAAGCCAGCCCGTCCAAGGGGGTCATCCGCGAGGATTTCCGCCCGGCCGAAATTGCCGCGAGCTACGAACAAGGCGGCGCGGCGTGTTTGTCGGTACTGACCGACGAACAATATTTTCAGGGCTGCCCGGAATACCTCAAGCAGGCACGTGCCGCCTGCAACTTGCCGGTGCTGCGCAAGGATTTCATGATCCACCCGTACCAGGTGTATGAAGCGCGGGCGATGGAGGCGGATTGCATATTGTTGATCGTGGCGGCGCTGAGCCTGGCGCGCATGAAAGAACTGGAAACCCTGGCCCACGACCTGGGTATGGCCGTGCTGGTGGAAGTGCATGACGGCGATGAGCTGGAGTTGGCGCTGCAACTGGATACGCCGCTGGTCGGCATCAACAACCGCAACCTGCGTACTTTCGATGTCACGCTGGACACCACGCTGGGGCTGCTGGAGCGTATCCCCCAAGGCCGTATCGTGGTGACGGAAAGCGGCATTTTCACCCCGGATGATGTGGCGCTGATGCGTGGCAACAACGTCCATACTTTCCTGGTCGGCGAGGCGTTCATGCGCCAGCCGGACCCTGGCGCCGAACTGGCCCGCGTGTTTGCATAGGAACTGACATGAGCAACGTTTTCGGCAAGTATCCTTCCACCCGTCCGCGCCGCATGCGCCGCGACGAGTTTTCGCGCCGCCTGATGCGCGAGAATGTGCTGACCGCCAACGACCTGATCTACCCGGTATTTGTGCTGGATGGGCAGAACCGTGTTGAAAACGTGGCCTCCATGCCCGGCGTGCAGCGCCAGAGCGTGGACGTGCTGCTGAAAACGGCCGAGGAGTGCGTCCGGCTGGGTATCCCGGCAGTGGCGCTGTTCCCGGTGGTGGATCAGTCGCTGAAAACGCTGGATGCTGCGGAAGCCTACAATCCAGATGGGTTGGTGCCGCGCACGGTCAGGGCGCTCAAGGCGGCGTTTCCCGAACTGGGCATCATCACCGACATCGCGCTCGACCCTTATACCAGCCATGGGCAGGACGGGTTGATCGATGACAACGGCTACGTGCTCAACGACGAAACGGTGGCGGTGCTGGTACGGCAGGCGCTGTGTCACGCCGAAGCCGGTGCCGACGTGGTGGCGCCGTCCGACATGATGGATGGCCGCATCGGGGCAATCCGCCAGGCATTGGAATTCGACGGCTTCATCCATACCCGTATCCTGGCCTACTCCGCCAAATACGCCTCGGCTTTCTACGGGCCGTTCCGCGACGCGGTCGGCTCGGCGGCCAACCTGGGCAAGGGCAACAAATATACCTACCAGATGGACCCAGCCAATTCCGATGAAGCGCTGAAGGAAGTGGCGCTGGATCTGGAAGAGGGCGCCGACATGGTGATGGTCAAGCCCGGCCTGCCGTACCTGGACATTGTGCGCCGGGTGAAGCAGGAATTCGGCGTGCCCACGTTTGCCTATCAGGTCAGCGGGGAATACGCCATGCTCAAGGCCGCCGCGCAAAACGGCTGGCTGGATGAGCGAGCTTGTATGCTGGAATCGCTGCTGGCATTCAAACGCGCCGGCGCGGACGGGATCCTGACGTATTTTGCGCTGGATGCGGCGCGGGCGCTCAAGGCGCAGCAGTAACACGCAATAAAAAAGCGTACTTGCTTGGAGCAAGTACGCTTTTGTCTTTCAAGCAGCCTGACTCAGGTATTAGCCAGTCGGGCACGCTCCAGTTTGATCATGTAGCGCTGGATCATGGATTCCATCGGCAGGCGCAGGTCAACAAATGCACAGCCGATATGCGGCACCTTGGCGCCATCCTTGCGCGTGATCGGGAAAATCGCCTGCACGTTCAGCGTGACTTCCAGAAGCCCCATTTCCGGGATGGCGATCTTGCACCCGGGAATAATGGTGCCTTTGGGAAACAGCTTGTCAGCTTCTGAATTGCCGATAGTCATGCTGATGCCGCCTACGCTGATGTCGGACAGCGGCAGTTTGATGATGCCGCCATTCGGGCTGGGGATGTCACACATGATCGGGTTGGCTACCGGCGTGTCCACACGATGGAATTCCCGGCGTTGCAGCAGCAACATTTTTTCAGGCACCGGCATGCGGAAGGCCGGCATGCCGTCATACATGGCGACCGTGACGCGGGGCACGCTGAACTGTACCTTGACGCTGCCCGGGGAGGACATGAACGTCACTTCCCCTTGGGTCATGCGACGGTTCAGCGTGTCGTTGGGACCGTAATCCAGGTAGACGATGTCGTTATCCGCATCCACGGCCACGATGCTGGTCAGCACCATGTCGTTGTCCATGTTGAAGAATGCATTCACCATGGCGCGCTGCTGGATCAGGCCGCGCAATGCGCGAATGATCTCGATGCGATTGACGACGCGGTATTCTTCCTGATCAGGAACCGACATCTGCTGGTATTTTTGTTGGTTTAACGAGAGTTCTGCCATTTTTTTAGTATCAAGCCTGGTGAGTGATTAAGGTTTCCACTACTTTGGTTGCAGCCCGGGGCGTACCTCCGGCTGAACCTTTTACATTTGCCCGGGCATCGTCGGGGGCAAAAACGCTGAGCCGGATGATCCCCTGCTCCCCGTTCAGCACAAACACTGACGTCCTGCGCCGTTCGTTACCAATATGATAACTACGTTCTTCATTCTGGTACGGTATTTTATTATTTAACAGGAAAATTTCCACTTCTTTATCGCTGTCCGCAAACAGATGAATGTCGGTTTGCGCGTAGCGTCCGGCGGTGCCATCCAGCACGGCGCCGGTCAGGTGCGGGTTGAACTGTGCCAGCAACTGCATGACGGCAAGCGCATCCTTGCGCAGCTGGCGCAATTGCTCGGGCTGCTCGTCAGCGTGGTATAGCTCCTGGTATTCGCGCAGCGCCGATTCAATTTCGGCATTGCCGGGCAGGCAATGGGCGTCTTCCATGCCGAGTTGGCGGGCGGCCTTGCGTTTGGCAAACGCATAATCGGCAATGCCTTCTTCCGCCATGAGGCGCGCCGCCTGTTGTGCCACAAGCTGCCGCGACTGGGACTGGCGCGAGAGTGATTCGCGAGCCATATTCGACTTTCCTTAAAACAGCTGGTCTTCCTGGGAGGACGCGTCGTCCATGCCGCGCGCCGGTTTTTCGTCACCCAGGGTGGTGGTTTCGCCATTTGCCGTTGGTGGCATGTATTCCTGGTAGAAATACTCAAAGATACCGCCGGCTTCATCGTTGCGTTGCACGCCGGTAACCGGGTCGATCCGGGCTTGCACGATACCGTCGGGGACCGGGTAGGGGTTGTCCGGAACGCCTTGCAGCGCGGTGCCCATGTAACTGATCCACATCGGCAGTGCGGCGTGGCCGCCGGTTTCCTGGTTGCCCAGCGTGCGCGGCTGGTCGAAGCCGATCCAGGCGATGGCAACCTGCGTCGGGTTGTAGCCGGCAAACCAGGCATCGACCAGGTTGTTCGTCGTCCCGGTCTTGCCGGCGAGGTCGTAGCGGCCCAGTTCCTTGGCTTTGGCGGCGGTGCCGATGCGCGCCACATCCTGCAGGATGCTGGTCATGATGAACGCGTTGCGCGGGTCAAGCACGCGTTCGGCGGTACTGCCGGCGACAACAGGCTTGGTCTGCATGAGGACTTTGCCCTTGCTGTCGGTGATTTTGGCAATCAGGTAAGGCTGTACTTGGTAGCCGCCGTTGGCGAACACGGAATAGGCGCCCGCCATTTGCCATGGCGTAACGGAGCCGGCGCCGAGGGCGATGGTCAGGTAGGCCGGGTGCTGTTTCGGCGAGAACCCGAAACGCTGGATGTAATCCTGCGCATAACTCACACCGATGTGTTGCAGGACGCGGATGGACACCAGGTTTTTCGATTTTGTCAGCGCGGTCCTGAGCCGCATTGAGCCTTCGTACTTGCCGTCGAAGTTGCGCGGTTCCCACGCCGATCCGCTGCCGGTTTCAGCGGCGCTGATGGTCAGCGGCGCATCGTTGATGATGCTGGCGGCGGTGACGCCTTTTTCCAGTGCCGCCGAATAAATGAACGGTTTGAAACTGGAGCCGGGCTGCCGCCAGGCTTGGGTGACATGGTTGAATTTGTTGCGGGAGAAATCAAAACCGCCTACCAGCGCACGAATGGCCCCGGTTTTCGGGTCTGCTGCAACCAGTGCGGCCTCGACCTGGGGCAGTTGGGCGATCGACCATTTGCCGTCGTTGGCCTGATGCAGGCGAATGATGGAGCCGCGCGTGATTTTCAGTTTTTCCGGCAGTTTGGGGTCGCTCAGGTTTTTTGCGACCTGCTTCAGGTCATCGCCGGCAATGGTCTCGATCTGGCCGCCCTGGCGGTAAGCGCGTACCTGTTTCGGGCTGGCTTCCACCACGACTGCGGGAATCAGGCCGCCGAACGTTTCCAGGTTGTCCAGCGTTTCTTCCATCAGCGCTTCCTGGGAGGTGGCGCCGGCGCGATCCAGATGCACGATGCCTTCCGGCCCGTGGTAGGCATGGCGTTTGTCATAATCCAGAATGCCTTGCAGTACCGCAGCATTGGCGGCTTCCTGGTTTTTCTTCAGGATGGTGGTGGTGACCTTGATGCCGCTGCTGTAGATGCTTTCCTGGTATTTTTCATACAACTCCTGACGCACCATTTCCGCGACATAGTCCGCGGCCAGGTCTGCTGACTGGCGGGATGCCTTGAACTTCAGCTTGAAACTGAGCGCATCCTGGTACTCGTTCTTGCTGATGAAATGCAGCTCGTGCATGCGCCGCAACACGTAGTGCTGGCGCTGCTCGGCGCGTTTGAAGTTGGCAAACGGGTTGTAGCGCGAAGGCGCTTTGGGCAGGCCGGCCAGCATGGCGAATTCCGCTGTGTTGAGCTTGTTCAGCGGCTTGCCGTAGTAGACCTGCGAGGCGGCGGCAAAGCCGTAGGCGCGCTGCCCCAGGTAAATCTGGTTGATGTACAGCTCGAGGATCTTGTTTTTGGACAAGCTGTGCTCGATTTTTGTCGCCAGCAGTACTTCGCTGATTTTGCGTTTCAGCGTTTTTTCGCTGGACAGGAAGAAATTGCGCGCCACTTGCATGGTGATGGTGCTGGCGCCTTCCTTGGCGCCGCCGGCGACCACGTTGGACAGCGCGGCGCGCAGCAGGCCCAGTGTATCCACGCCGCCGTGCTGGTAAAAGCGTTCGTCTTCAGCGGCCAGGATGGCCTGCTTCATTTGCGTCGGCACTTCGTCGATTTTGACCACGGCGCGGCGTTCTTCGCCAAATTCACCGATCAGGTAGCCGTCTTCGGAATATACCCGCAGCGGAACCTTGGGCCGGTAGTCGGTCAGCGCTTCCAGCGAAGGCAAGTCAGGGTAGATCAGGACGGCGGCAAGGCCGACCAGGGAGCCCACTGCCAAGGCCGCGACCAGGATGAGGAGCAGGAGGTAATGCCACCATTTGGTGAAAAGCATGGTTGATTTCAAACCTGATTGTTTGGAAAGGATTATAACCCGTGTCCGGCATTATTTCGTTAAAATGGCGGCCATGAATGGGGCGGGCAATATATTTCTGGTAGGGCTGATGGGGGCGGGCAAAACCACGGTCGGCAAGCTGCTGGCCAAAACCAGTGGTTATGAGTTTTACGACTCCGATCACGAGATCGAAAAACGCACCGGCGTGAACATCCCCCTGATTTTTGAGCTGGAAGGCGAAGCCGGGTTTCGCAAGCGTGAATCGCAGGTCATTGCGGACCTGGTGACAATGCACAATATTGTGCTCGCCACCGGCGGCGGCGTGGTGTTGCTGCCGGAAAACCGGGCGGCGCTCAAGGCGCATGGCACCGTGGTGTATCTGTGCGCCAGCGTCAATGAACTGTGCAACCGCACGCGCGGCGACCGCAACCGTCCGCTGCTGCAAACGGAAGACCCGCGCGCCCGGCTGCAGGTACTGTACGACCAGCGCGACCCGTTATACCGGGAAGTGGCGGACCTGGTGGTGGACACCGGTGGCCAGCCTGTCATCAACATTGTTAACCAGATTGAACACAGCTTGAAATGATGCAAACCCTGACCGTCGCCTTGGCTGAACGCAGTTACCCCATCCATATCGGGCAAGGCCTGCTGGCGCGTGCCGACCTGATTGTGCCGCACCTCAAACGCAAGCAGGTGGCGGTAATTACCAATACCACCGTCGGCCCGCTGTATCTCGAAAAACTCTGCCAGCCGCTGCGCGAAGCCGGTGTGGCGGTCATTCCGGTGGTGCTGCCGGATGGCGAGAGCTACAAGACCGGCCAGACGCTGAACACCATCTACGACGCGCTGCTGACCAACCGCTGCGAGCGCAATACCACGCTGATCGCCCTGGGCGGCGGCGTGATCGGCGACCTGGTGGGCTACGCTGCCGCCACGTTCCTGCGCGGCGTGCCATTCATCCAGGTGCCGACCACCCTGCTGTCGCAGGTGGATTCCTCCGTCGGCGGTAAAACCGGCATCAACCACCCGCTGGGCAAAAACATGATCGGTGCGTTCTGGCAGCCCAAGCTGGTGCTGGCCGATACGCAAACGCTGAACACCTTGCCCGATCGCGAACTGTCCGCCGGGCTGGCTGAGGTCATCAAGTACGGCCTGATCCGCGACCCGGAATTTTTCACCTGGCTGGAAGCCAACATGCCGCGCTTGCTGGCGCGCGAGCCGGAGGCGCTGGCCTATGCCATCCGCCGCTCGTGCGAAAACAAGGCGGAAGTGGTGGTGGCGGACGAGCGCGAAAGCGGCGAACGCGCGCTGCTGAACCTGGGCCACACTTTCGGCCATGCCATCGAATCCGGCATGGGTTATGGCGTGTGGCTGCATGGCGAAGCCGTGGCGGCCGGCACCGTGCTGGCGGCGGAAATGTCGCAGCGGCTGGGCTGGCTGAACGAAGCGGACGTCAACCGCACTGTCGCCCTGCTGGCACAGGCGAAACTGCCGGTACAGGCGCCCAACTTCGGTGTTGCGGCGTATCTGGATATGATGGGGCTGGACAAGAAAGTGGCGGACGGCAAGATCCGGCTGATTCTGCTGCAGGCCATCGGCAAGGCGATTTTTACCGCCGATTACGCCCCCGAAGCGTTGCACGAAACGCTGACGGCGATTCCCGGCGCAACGGTGCCGCTGGCGCAGGCACATGGCTGAGATTGCACCTTACGCCGCGCATCCGGAACGGTCACGCGGGCGCCACCATGCGGAAGACTCCCCCAACGGGCGCAACGAGTTCCAGCGCGACCGCGACCGTATCATCCATTCCTCGGCGTTCCGCCGGCTGGAATACAAGACGCAGGTGTTTGTTAACCACGAAGGCGACCTGTTCCGCACCCGCCTCACCCATAGCATCGAAGTGGCGCAGATCGGCCGTGGCATTGCGCGCAACCTGCGGCTGCATGAAGACCTGGTGGAGGCGGTGGCGCTGGCGCATGACCTGGGGCATACCCCGTTCGGCCATGCCGGGCAGGATGCGCTCAATACCTGCATGAAGGAGTTTGGCGGTTTCGAGCACAATCTGCAGTCGTTGCGTGTGGTGGACGAACTGGAACAGAAATACGCCGAATTCGACGGCCTCAACCTCACTTTTGAAACCCGCGAAGGCATCCTCAAGCATTGTTCGCGCGAAAATGCCAAAGCCCTGGGCGATGTGGGCGAGCGTTTCCTGACCGGACAAAGCCCGTCGCTGGAGGCGCAGGTGGCCAACCTGGCCGACGAGATCGCCTACAACAACCATGACGTGGACGACGGCCTGCGCTCCGGGCTGATCACGCTGGAGCAACTGAGCGAGGTCAGCCTGTTCGCGCGGCACCTGCACCAGGTGCAAGCGCAGTACCCCGGCCTGGCCCGGCGCCGGCTGGTGCACGAAACCATACGCCGCATGATCAACGCGCAGGTGACCGACCTCTGCCGGGAGAGCGCGGCACGCATTGCCGAACGCGCGCCTGCCAGCATAGACGACATCCGCGCCGGTGCGCCATTGATGGGTTTCAGCGAAACCATGCAGCGCGAGCAGCAGGAACTCAAGCGTTTCTTGCGTGCCAACCTGTACAAGCACTACCGCGTCAACCGCATGAGCAGCAAGGCCATGCGCATTGTGCGCGAGTTGTTCCAGGCTTTCATGGAAGACACCGGGCTGATGCCGGACGATTTCCAGGCCATGGCCAGAACCGACAAACCTCGCGCCGTGGCCGACTATATCGCCGGCATGACCGACCGCTATGCCAACCTGGAACACCGGCGGCTGTTCGCTGTCGAAGACCAGCCGTTATAGAACTCTGGAGAAGTACCCTTGAAAGCACCTGAACTGCTGGCTCCCGCCGGTACATTGGAAAAAATGCGCGCCGCTTATGATTTCGGCGCCGATGCGGTGTACGCCGGGCAGCCGCGGTACAGCCTGCGCGCCCGCAACAACGAATTCCAGCTTGATGAATTGGGCATCGGCATTGCCGAGGCGCACCAGCGCGGCAAACAGTTTTTTGTCGCCAGCAACCTGATGCCGCACAACGCCAAGGTCAAGACCTACCTGAAAGACATGGAGCCGGTCATCGCCATGCAGCCCGATGCGCTGATCATGGCCGACCCCGGGCTGATCATGATGGTGCGCGAGAAATGGCCGGACATGCCGATCCACCTGTCGGTACAGGCCAACACCGTCAACTACGCCGCGGTTAAATTCTGGAAAAGCCTGGGGCTCAGCCGCGTGATCCTGTCGCGCGAGCTGTCGCTGGATGAAGTCGAGGAAATCCGCCAGCTGTGCCCGGACATGGAGCTGGAAGTGTTTGTCCACGGCGCGCTGTGTATCGCCTATTCCGGGCGCTGCCTGCTGTCCGGTTATTTCAACCACCGCGACCCCAACCAGGGCACCTGCACCAATTCCTGCCGCTGGGATTACAAAGTGCACGACACCGAGGAAGACCCGGCGGGTGTTATCAAACTGAAAGACTTCGATTTCCGCGCGGAAATGGAAAAGTCTTCGTTGTCATCCTGCGGCAGCCTGCCTAGACACCCGGCGGCGGACAAGATCTACCTGATCGAGGAGAGCCAGCGCCCCGGCGAACTGATGCCGATTATTGAAGACGAACACGGCACCTACATCATGAACAGCAAGGACTTGCGCGCGGTTGAGCACGTAGAGCGGCTGGTAAAAATTGGCGTGGATTCGCTCAAGATCGAAGGCCGCACCAAGTCGATCTATTACGTGGCGCGCACCGCGCAGACCTACCGCAAGGCGATTGATGATGCAGTGGCGGGGCGTCCGTTCGACTACGCCTTGCTGGCCGAACTGGAAGGCCTGGCCAATCGCGGTTATACCGACGGTTTTTATCAGCGCCACAGCACGCCGGAACACCAGAATTACCTGAAGGGGCATTCCGAATCCAGCCGCAGCCAATATGTGGGGGATGTGATCGGTTTTGACGCGGCCACCGGGCTGGCCGAAATTGCCGTGAAAAACCGCTTTGCCGTGGGCGACCGGCTGGAAATCGTGCATCCGGCGGGCAATCGCGAATTGCGTGTGGAATCGCTGCTGAATGAACGCGGGGAGGCGGTGGATGCGGCACCCGGTAGCGGGCATGTGGTGCGGATGCCGGTACCGGGGGGCAATGTCGAGAAGGCGATGGTGGCGCGGTTTCTGTAAACCGTAGTCGATAAAGGAAAAACCGGGATTACCCCTGGATATAGCTCTCCAGTTGCTTGATCAGGAACTGCTGGTATTCGATGGTTTCCTTCACCAGGTCGCCGATGGAAACAATGCCGACCACCTTGTTGTCTTCCATCACCGGCAAGTGGCGGATGCGTTTGGCGGTGACCAGGTTGAGGCATTCTTCCACGGTGTGTTTCGGGGTGACGGTGATCAGGTGGTGCTGCTCGGTCATCACTTCGCTGACCGGGGTGTCTTTGGAGGTTTTGCCTTTTAGTGCCACGCTGCGGGCGTAGTCGCGCTCGGAAAAAATGCCGACCAGTTCATCGCCTTTCATCACCAGCACGGCGCCGATGTGTTTTTCGGCCATCAGCACCAGTGCATCGTAGACGGAGGCATCGGGTGCGATTGATAGAACAGGGCCAGTTCTGGCATCAATTAATTGACGCACGGTTTTCATGTTTTTCTCTCCTCGCGAAATGGATGCGGCTTGTCGGGTTAAAATGTCGCCGCTTTATAAAACGATTTCCAGTTTAGCCAATTTCCGGTTCATGTAAAGGGTTTCTCGCCTTGTCTTCTCGCCATGCGTCTTCCAGCGCTTTGCTGGCGCTGTTCCTGCTCTCCGTCATCTGGGGTTATAACTGGGTGGTGATGAAACTGGCGCTGCCTTATGTGGGACCGTTCCAGTTTGGGGCGATGCGCACGTTTTTTGCCGCGCTGTTGCTGTTCGGCGCGTTGCTGGTGCTTAAAAAGCCGCTGCGCCCGGCGCACCTGAAGTCCACCATTGTGCTCGGCCTGTTGCAGACCACCGGGTTTACCGGGTTGATTATCTGGGCGCTGGTGGATGGCGGGGCGGGCAAGGTGGCGGTGCTGTCCTACACCATGCCGTTCTGGGTGATGGTGCTGGCATGGCCGCTGCTGGGCGAAAAAATCCGTGGCATGCAGTGGCTGGCGGCGCTGCTTTCGCTGCTGGGATTAGTCGGGATTGTCGAGCCGTGGAACTTTCACGGCAAACTGCTGAGCAATACGCTGGCGGTCACAGCGGGGGTGAGTTGGGCGCTGTCGGTGATCCTGGCCAAGCGCTTGCACCAGCGGGCGCCCGGGCTGGATTTGTTGTCGTTCACCGCCTGGCAGATGCTGTTCGGCTCGCTGCCGCTGGTGGCGTTGGCACTGCTGGTGCCGGCCAAGCCGATCGAGTGGTCGGATACGCTGATTGCCGCCACGCTGTTCAATGTGGTGCTCGCCAATGGCCTGGGCTGGTGGCTGTGGCTGTATGCGCTGCAACGGCTGCCGGCAGGGGTGGCGAGCATGAACTCGCTGCTGATCCCGGTGATTGCGGTACTGGCGGCCTGGATACAGCTTGGCGAGGTGCCGTCGCCGTACGAAGGGGTGGGGATGCTGCTGATCGGGGCGGCGCTGGTGACGATTGCCGCTGTCGGGATCAAGCGGCACGAAGTACCCGACCCGGCACTGGGGCAGGATTAATGTATAATCCCCAGCAGATTTAGGGAATTAATCTGCTCGCCTGTTCGCAGGCATCACCAACCAACGTCGGGAGTTGTCATTTGGATCGCTATCCGTTCCGCCGTTACATCTTCTTCCTTGTTGCATTTGCGCTGTTATATTGGCTGGCTGCGAAGTTCTCGCTGTGGCTGGCAGGGTCCATGCCGCACAATGTCTGTGGCGTGTGGCTGCCCACCGGGATTGCCTACTGGGTGCTGTTGACGCGTGGTACCCGCTTCTGGCCCGGCGTGCTGCTGGGTGTGGTTGCGGCGATCTGGAGTGCAGGCGTGCCATTGGCCGCTGCCCTTGGGGCGGGGTTGGGCAATACCGTCGCCGCGGTCACGGCCTGTCATTTCCTGCGCCGCTCCGGCTTTTCCCCGCATTTTTCCCGCGTGCGCGATGGGCGCGATTTCTTCATTTATGGGGTCCTGGCAGCCCCGGCGATTTCCGCCGGGCTGGGTGTGCTCAGCCTGTATCTGGGCGGTGCCATTCCGGCGGATGTTGTCAGGGCCGCATTGCTGGCCTGGTGGAGCGGCGAGGCCGCCAGCGCCATTGTGCTGACGCCGTTGTTGCTGACCTGGCGCAGCGCGGTGCCGGCAATCTTGCAGCGGCCGGCAGAGTTCGTCTTGCTGGCGGTCAGTACGGTGCTTCTCGGGATGCTGCTTGTATTCAGCCAGCCGATGTCGTTTGAGGGGGCTTACCCGGCCAAATTCCTGCTGTTCCCGCTGGTGATCTGGGGCGTGATCCGGTTCCGCATACTCGGGTCCGCGCTGGCGGTTATCCTGTTGCAGGCCACGGCGGTTTATATGTGGTCTTTCAATAGCGCGGCATGGCCTGCGCAGCATTTCACCGGGTTCGTGCTGCCGCTGACGCAGGCTTATTTTGTGGTGGCGGCCACGGTGGGGCTGGTGGTGGCCGTGATGATGCGCGAGCGCCAGCATTTGGCTTCGCATAGCGAGGCCGTCGCCCGGCAGTTGGAAGGGGTGTTGGCAACCGCGCAGGGTGGGGTGATGGTGTTTGACTGCGTTAGGAATGCGGCCGGCGCGATCGAGGATTTCCGCTGGCAGTTCTGCAACAAGGCGGCAGAATCGATCATTGGCTATACCCCGGAATACCTGCTGGGACGCAGGTTGCTGGAAGTGTTTCCGGGCAACCTGGAAGACGGTTTGTTCGCGCGGTATGTGCGCGTGGTGGAATCCGGCGTGTCGGAGCATTTCGAGCATTATTACCGGCATGAGCATCTGAATCACTGGTACCAGATCACGGTTGCCAAACTCAACGACGGCTTCGTGGTGACGTTCTCCAACATCAGCCAGCTCAAGGCGGTCCAGGCGCGCATGGCGCTGGCCGAAAAAGTGTTTGAGCACAGCGGCGAAGCGATAGTGATCACGGACGGGCGAAATAACATCCTGCGGGTGAATGCCGCATTCAGCCACATTACCGGCTACAGCGCCGAGGAAGTGGTGGGTAGAAATCCGCGGGTACTGTCATCCGGGCGCAACAACCCGGAGTTTTACCGCCAGATGTGGCAGTCCATCAAGACCAGTGGCCATTGGGAAGGCGAAATCTGGAATCGCCGCAAGAATGGCGAGCTTTACCCGGAGTGGCTGACCATTAACACGGTGCGCGACGCCAACGACATCGCGCAGCATATCGCCATTTTTTCCGACATCAGCGAACGCAAGTCCGCTGAGGAACGCATCCAGTTCCTGGCTAATTATGACGACCTGACCCAGTTGCCCAACCGCTCCCTGCTGCGCGACCGGCTGAATCAGGCGATTGCTGCCAGCGGGCGCAACCGGCAGCATTTTGCGGTGCTGGACGTGGACATCGACAACCTCAAACTGGTCAACGATTCCCTGGGCAATTCCTATGGCGACGTGGCGCTGCAAACGGTTGGCGAGCGCATCAAGGCGTGCCTGCGGGAAACCGACACGGTGGCGCGCTACAGCGGTGACGAGTTCATCGTCCTGCTCAACGATACCTCCACGGAAATTGCCGCGCATATCGCGCAGAAAATCCTCGACATCATCGCCCAGCCGTATTACCTGGCCGACGAGGAAGTGGCGCTGACTGCCTGTATCGGCATCAGTATTTACCCGCTGGATAGCGAAGACCCTGCGATTCTGCTGCGGAGCGCCCAGGCGGCGATGTTTGCCGCCAACAAGCTGGGGCCGGGCAGCATCCAGTTTTTTACCGAGAATTTGAACGTGGGCGCGCGCGAACGTTTGCAACTGGTCAACTCCCTGCGCTTTGCGCTGGCGCGCGAACAGTTCGAACTGTATTACCAGCCGCAGGTGGATATCGCGACCGGCCACATCATCGGCAAGGAAGCCCTGATCCGTTGGCACCACCCTGAGCTGGGTTTGGTGGCTCCCGGCCATTTTGTTCCCTTGGCCGAGGAAAGCGGGCTGATCCTGCCGATCGGCGAATGGGTGCTGCACGAAGCCTGCCGCCAGAATGTCGCCGACCAGCGCGCCGGCCTGCCGCCGGTGACTGTGGCCGTCAACATTTCCGCGTTGCAATTCCGCCAGCACAACCTGCCCGGCATGATCGCCAAGACCTTGTCCGATACCGGCATGGAAGGGCGCTGGCTGGAAGTGGAAGTCACGGAAAGCGTAGTGATGCACGACATGGATTCCGTCATCGCCATGCTGGCCGAAATTCGCAGCATGGGCGTGGAAATCTCCATTGACGATTTTGGCACCGGGTTTTCATCGCTGTCCTACCTCAAGCACCTGCCGATCGACAAGCTCAAGATCGACCAGTCGTTCGTGCGCGACATGGTGAACAGCAAGGAAGATGCCGCCATCGTGCGCGCAGTCATCACGCTGGCGCAGCGGCTGGGGCTGCGCAGCATCGCCGAAGGGGTCGAATCCGGGGAGCAGCAGGCGTTGCTGGCCAAATACGGCTGCAACGAGGCGCAGGGCTTTTACCTGGGCAAACCCATGCCGGCTGCTGAGTTTGCCGCGCATCTGGTGATGGGCGACAAAAAAGGAAACATTCCCCTGTGATAAAATTGCCCGGTCAAATCGTGGCAATTTAGATCAAACGAAAGGGAAATCGGTGGCAGGACATTCCAAATGGGCCAACATCCAGCATCGCAAGGGACGGCAGGATGCCAAGCGCGGCAAAATATTCACCAGACTGATCAAGGAAATCACCGTGGCGGCCCGCATGGGCGGCGGCGACGTCAGCACCAATCCGCGGCTGCGCCTGGCGATCGACAAAGCCAAGGCCGAGTCCATGCCCAAGGACAACATCGAAAATGCCATCAAGCGCGGCTCCGGCCAGCTTGAAGGCGTGAATTACGAAGAAGTGCGCTACGAAGGTTACGGCATCGCCGGCGCGGCGGTGATGGTGGACTGCCTGACGGATAACCGTCAGCGCACCGTGGCCGACGTGCGCCACGCCTTCAGCAAATACGGCGGCAACCTGGGCACCGACGGTTCGGTGGCCTTCATGTTCAAGCACTGCGGCACTTTCCTGTTTGCGCCCGGCGCGGATGAGGACAAAATCATGGAAGCCGCGCTGGAAGCCGGCGCGGAAGACGTCATCAGCAACGACGACGGCAGTATTGAAGTGATCACCGCGCCGAATGACTTCGAGACGGTGAAAGAGGCGCTGGAACAGGCCGGTCTCAAGGCCGAAATGGCGGAAGTTACCATGAAGCCCGACAACGAGACCGAACTCACCGGCGATGACGCAGTCCGCATGCAGAAGCTGCTGGACGCACTGGACGACCTGGATGACGTACAGGAGGTGTACACCTCCGCATCCATGGAAGAGTAAGCCATCAGCACCCTGCGTATTCTTGGCATCGACCCCGGGCTGCGGCTCACCGGCTTCGGGGTCATCGAAAAACACGGCGAAAAGCTGGCCTACGTCGCCAGTGGCACCATCAAAACCACCACCGGCAAGGGTGCGGAGATCGAAGACCTGCCCACGCGGCTGAAGACCATACTGGAAGGCATTTTCGAGGTGATCGATACGTACCATCCCGAGCAGGCCGCTGTTGAAAAAGTGTTTGTCAACGTCAACCCGCAATCCACGCTGCTACTGGGCCAGGCGCGCGGTGCGGCGATCTGCGCGGCGGTGATTAAGAACCTAGTGGTGGCAGAATATACTGCCCTGCAGGTCAAGCAGTCGGTGGTTGGCAACGGGCATGCGGCCAAGGAGCAGGTGCAGGAAATGGTCAAGCGCCTGCTTAACCTGCCGGGCGTGCCTAAGCCGGATTCGGCGGATGCGCTGGCTTGTGCCATTTGCCACGCCCATGGCGGGCAGGGGCTGGGCAAACTGGCAACAGCGGGTTTTCGCGTGCGTGGCGGACGGCTGATATGAACGCAGGGGAGCCCAGTTTTGCAACATTCTCCAACCCCATTGCCAGATATTTCGCGGCAACGCGCCCGGCTTTCCTGACGGCCACGCTGGCCGCCTGCCTGCTGGGCATGGCCGGTGCCGCGTATTCCGGCGTAGGGCTGGATGGCGAGCTGGCGCTGGTGACACTGCTGCTGGCGCTGCTGGTGCATGCTGCGGTGAATGTGCTTAACGATTATTACGATGCGCTGAATGGCACCGATGCAAGCAATACCGAGCGCGTGTTCCCTTTTACCGGCGGCAGCCGCTTTATCCAGAACGGGGTGCTCACCCTGCGCGAAACCGCCCGGTTTGGCTACGGTTTGCTGGGGTTGGCGATGCTGGGCGGGTTGTGGCTGGCATGGCAATCCGCAACGGGGCTGTTGCTGATCGGCGCGGCTGGGTTGTTTGTCGGCTGGGCTTATTCGGCATTGCCGTTCAAGCTGAATTCGCGTGGTTGGGGCGAGTTGTGCGTCTGGCTGGGGTTTGTCGGTGTGGTGGCGGGGGCGGATTTTGTGCAGCGCCTGTCCTTTTCTCTGCAACCGTGGGTAATCGGTCTGCCGTATGGCCTGCTCGCCACCAATCTGTTGTACATCAACCAGTTTCCGGATCGCAAGGCGGATGCCGCCGCAGGCAAGCGCCACTGGGTGGTGCGCCTGCCTGTCGAGCGTGCCGGCAGGGTTTACCCGCTGCTGGCGATGCTGGCCGGGGCATGGCTGCTGCTGGCCGTGGTGCGGGGCTGGCTGCCGGTAACATCCTTGCTGGCGGCGCTGCCGTTGCTACTTTCCTGGCGGGCGGCGCGTATTTTGCGGCAGAATGTCCACCATTCCGCCGGCCTGGCGCCGGCGATTCAGTTGACAATAGCGGCGATGCTGCTGCACGGCCTGCTGTTGTCGGCAATTCTGTTCTGGGAGTCGAAATGATAGGTCGCTTGACCGGCGTGCTGCTGGAAAAAAATCCCCCGCAAGTGCTGGTGGATGTGAATGGTGTGGGTTACGAAGTGGAAGTGCCGATGAGCACGTTCTACAACCTGCCGGATAGCGGGGCCAAGGTCACGCTGCTGACGCAATTCGTGGTGCGCGAGGATGCGCAACTGCTGTACGGTTTTCTCACCGACCGCGAGCGGGCGACCTTCCGCCTGTTGCTCAAGGTCAACGGCATCGGCGCCAAGTCGGCGCTGGGCATCCTCAGCGGCATGTCGGTGGAAGACCTGGCGCAGGCGATTACCCTGCAGGAAGCGGCGCTGCTGGTCAAGATTCCCGGCATAGGCAAAAAAACCGCCGAGCGCCTGCTGCTGGAACTGAAGGACAAACTCGGCAGCGAATTCATCAGCGCCCAGCCTGCCGGCGGGCAGGCCAAAGGCGGCGGCAACGATATCCTCAACGCACTGCTGGCGCTGGGCTACAACGAACGTGAAGCGCTGGCGGCAGTCAAATTGCTGCCGGCCGGGCTGTCGGTTTCGGACGGCATCCGCCAGTCACTCAAGCTGCTATCGAAGGCATAATGCACGCATGATCAATCCCAGTCAGCTTGCACGCATCGTTCTGGTGGCTTTTCTCGCCGCAGGATGTTTTTTTGTGTTGCGGCCGTTTATCGCCGGTATCCTGTTTGCGGCCGTGGTGTGCGTGTTCACCTGGCCGTTTTATCAGCGGCTGTGGTTGAAGCTGGGCCGCCGTGATTCGCTGGCGGCCATCGCCATGACGGCATTGCTGCTGGTGGCGATGATCGTTCCCACCGTCTATCTGGCGGCGCACCTGGCCGATGCCGCAACGGCGCTGTTCGAGCAGCTGCGGCCGGCGCTGGAACACCCGCAGCCCAATGCGCCGGAGTGGATGCAGCAACTGCCGCTGATCGGCGGTTATATCAATGAGTTCTGGCAGCGCATGGCGGCCAGCCACGATGAACTGATGAAATTGCTGAGCCAGTATTCCCAGCCGCTACGCACTTTCGGCCTGCAAGCCGCGCAACTGGTGGGGCGCGGCGTGTTGCAAATGCTGCTGGTGGTGTTCGTCGCCTTTTTCCTGTACCGCGACGGTGCCCGCCTGGCCCATGGCGTTGGCGTCATGGCGCGCAAGCTGGGCGGCGACCTGGGGCAGGACATGCTGGATCTGTCCGGCAGCACGGTAAAAGCGGTGATGCTGGGCATTTTCGGCACCGCCATTGCGCAGGCGGCCGTTGCCCTGCTGGGATTCCTGCTGGCCGGGGCGCCGGCGCCGTTATTGCTGGCCGCAGCCACGTTTTTCCTGTCCATGATCCCGGTCGGCCCGCCGCTGATCTGGGGTGCAACATCATTGTGGCTGTTTAACCAGGGCGAGCATGGCTGGGCAATTTTCCTCGCCTTGTATGGATTTTTCATCATCAGCAGCGTGGATAACGTGCTCAAACCCATGCTGATCAGCAGTTCGGCCAACCTGCCGCTCTTGCTGGTCGTACTGGGCGTGCTGGGCGGAATCATCGCCTTCGGGTTCATCGGTATTTTCCTGGGCCCGGTGCTGCTGGCGGTCGGCCTGGCGTTGACGCAGCGCTGGATAGCCTTCCAGAATGAAAAGCTGGAGGCGCGATATGATTGAGCCCGCCAACAAGCGCAACGCCGGGGGCGATTTGCCGATATCCAGCTCGGCTGATATGATTAGCTAACGACTTAGCTAATGAAGGTGGCTATCATGCAAACCTACAACATGCACCACGCCAAAACCCATTTGTCGGAACTCATCGCGCTGGCCGAGGCGGGGGAGGAAGTGATTCTCTCCCGCGCCAACAAACCGGTCGCCAAAATCGTGCCGCTCACCCCGCAGCCGCAAAAGCGCGTGGCGGGCTTGTGCGAGGGCAGCATAGGCTGGATGTCTGACGATTTTGACGACGAACTGCCCGCGGATTTCCTGATTACGGCCAGGGATTGGCCGGAACCTGCCAAGAAATAATGCGCCTGCTGCTGGATACCCATGCTTTCTTATGGTGGTCTGACACTGCGGAAAAACTTTCGCCGCGTGCGCTGGCCGCCTGTGAATCCGTTGAAAACACGCTTTACCTGAGCCTTGCCAGCATTTGGGAACTGCAACTCAAAATCAACCTGGGCAAACTGCAATTGAACGGCACGCTGGCAAACATCGTCACCCAACAGCACGGGCAAGGATTGCAATTGCTGGAAATAGCGCCGAATCACATCTATGCGACTGCCGGGCTACCCATGATCCACGCCGACCCGTTTGACCGCCTGCTGGTGGCGCAAGTGATGGTGGAAGGCATGGCGCTGGTTACGGCGGATCGCAAGCTGGGGCAGTATGACGTGGAGGTGTTATGGTGATGGTTTTTTTTTATCGTTGGTGGGCAACGCGCTGGTTGCCCACCCTACAAGGCTGCAGAGAGCTTACCTTTGTAATATCCACCTTGCTGCTTTGTACAGCTAATATCGCCGCATCTTCAGAATTGACTGAACAGGAATGGCACAAAAAGTTTGATGATTGTTATAAAACAGCTTGCAATAGCGAATCGGATTGCGAAGGTTTTGCATGCTTGTGGAATGCCGAGAAACAATTTCTGGGGCCAACTGTAAAACGTCAAAACTCCGACTTGATAATCACTCTGGAAAACAAGGAAACAACGGTTATCAGTAGCCCATGTAAAACGCGTTGGGAAATGGTGATAACAGATGGCTGTGGCGATGGGGTTATGTATTATTTATATGCTGGGTATTTCCCTAGTATTCACCAGCATTTAATTTATTCAGTCGAGTATGAATCCACCAGTTTCTTCTTGGTTGATGCACATGATGGCAAAGCAACATCAATTTATGGTTGGCCAGTGTTTTCCCCAGACAAAAAATCATTTGTCAGCACCTCTCTTTATTTTGGAGGCCCTGTAGAGCTGCCTAACGGGTTTGAAATATGGGAGTC
Source organism: uncultured Methylophilaceae bacterium (assembly GCA_964511385.1). Lineage (GTDB taxonomy): Bacteria > Pseudomonadota > Gammaproteobacteria > Burkholderiales > Methylophilaceae > CAILHX01. Next base: position 93,600 of record CAZEFE010000007.1, read on the forward strand.
TTCGGAGGGTAATTTTGGTAATTTAACGAGAGTGTTTGATAGAAAATTTGAAAGCACCGGATTTGGCTCTGCCGAATGGTCAGTATCAGACGTAATTAAATTGGCTCAGTACTGCATCAATCCAGATACCGGAGACACTGAGACGTTAGCGCAACCTGCGGTTCTTGAAAGACAAGATACTGGCATGTGGGTACTCCACAAAGAATATTGTCGTTGCAAAGACCGCGGCGATGAATAATGCTGATCTAAAATCATGATCGAAACTGACCGTCTCATCGCCGCCGCGCCGCTGGACAAGACCGAGGAAGCCCAGGAACGCGCCCTGCGCCCCAAGGTGCTGGACGAATACATCGGCCAGGAGAAGGCGCGCGGGCAGCTGGAAATTTTCATCCATGCGGCGCGCGGGCGCAGTGAAGCGCTCGACCACGTGCTGCTGTTCGGCCCGCCGGGGCTGGGCAAGACCACGCTGGCGCACATCATCGCCAAGGAAATGGGCGTTAACCTGCGCCAGACTTCCGGCCCGGTGCTGGAGCGTGCCGGCGACCTGGCGGCATTGCTGACCAATCTCGAACCCAACGACGTGTTGTTCATCGACGAAATCCACCGACTTTCCCCCGTAGTCGAGGAAATCCTCTATCCGGCGATGGAAGACTATCGCCTGGACATCATGATCGGTGAAGGCCCGGCGGCGCGCTCGGTGCGGCTGGATTTGCCGCCGTTCACGCTGGTGGGGGCAACGACGCGCGCCGGCATGCTGACCAACCCGTTGCGCGACCGTTTCGGCATTGTAGCGCGGCTGGAGTTTTATACGCCGGAAGAGTTGTCGCGCATCGTGCACCGCTCGGCGGGCTTGCTGGAGGTGCCGCTGGCGGATGATGGCGCGCTGGAAATCGCCCGCCGTTCGCGCGGCACGCCGCGTATTGCCAACCGCCTGCTGCGCCGGGTGCGCGATTATGCCCAGGTAAAAAGTGACGGTACGGTGTCATCCGCCGTTGCCGACTTGGCGTTGCAGATGCTGGATGTGGACAAGCTGGGTTTGGACGTGATGGACAGGAAGCTGTTGCAGGCGGTGCTGGAAAAGTTCGGCGGCGGCCCGGTGGGCGTGGAAAGCTTGGCGGCGGCCATCGGCGAGGAGCGCGATACCATCGAGGACGTGCTGGAGCCGTACCTGATCCAGCAGGGTTACCTGATGCGCACCCCGCGCGGGCGCGTGGCCACGGCCATGGCGTATCAGCATTTTGGCCTGGCGCAGCCGAACCGGCCGGGTGGGTCGTTGTTCGATGAGTAGCTTCCGCTGGCCGATCCGGGTCTATTACGAAAACACCGATGCTGGCGGCGTGGTTTACCACTCCGAATACCTGAAGTTTTTCGAACGCGCCCGCTCCGAGTGGTTGCGCAAGCTGGGTTTTGAGCACCCTGAACTGAAAGCCGTACACGGGGTCGTTTTCGTGGTACGGCAGATGCAGATAAAATACCGCCAGCCGGCGCGGTTTGACGAACTGCTGGAGGTGGTGACCACGCTAAATGAGTTGGGGCGCAGCAAAATTGTGTTCAACCAGAAGTTGCAACGCGCGAGCGAAACGCTGACTGAAGCCACGGTGGAAGTGGTGTGCGTGGATAGCGAAAGTTTCAGGCCGGTTACCATGCCGGCCACCATTTCAGCCCAAATGCGGCAATATTTATCGGAGACTGCTTAAACCGTGGAAGCCACAGACCTTTCCCTGCTTACCCTGCTCACCGGAGCCAGCCTGCCTGTACAAGTGGTCATGGCGATCCTGCTCATCTCCTCGCTGGTATCGTGGTGGTATATCTTTCTCAAGTTGTTCATGCTGCGCCGGGCCGAGGCCGAGGCCGAGGAGTTCGAGCGCACCTTCTGGGCTGGCGGTGACCTGAACCGGCTGCATGAAAGCATCACGGAAGGGCGCCGCTCTTCGCAGCTGGTACAGGGCATGGCCAGTATTTTCGAGGCGGGGTTCAAGGAGTTTGCGCGCCTCAAGCGCCAGGGCGGCATCGAAAGCAGCGACCTGATGGAAAGTTCGCGGCGCGCGATGAAGGCGGCGTTCAACCGCGAAATGGACGAACTGGATGCCCACCTGCCGTTTCTTGCTTCGGTCGGCTCGGTCAGCCCGTATATCGGCCTGTTCGGCACGGTGTGGGGCATCATGAATGCATTCCGCGGTCTGGCCAATGTTGCCCAGGCAACCCTGGCGCACGTCGCGCCGGGCATCGCCGAGGCGCTGATTGCCACCGCCATCGGCCTGTTTGCCGCCATCCCGGCGGTGATCGCCTACAACCGGTTTGCATCGAACGTGGATCGGCTGGCGGTGCGTTATGAGAGCTTTATGGAAGAATTCACCAATATCCTGCAACGCCGGGCGTAAGGGGGGGGTATGTCACGTTCCAGAGCCAAACGCCGGGTCATGAACCAGATCAACGTCGTGCCGTATATTGACGTGATGCTGGTGCTGCTGGTGATTTTCATGGTGACCGCGCCGATGACCAACCCGGGGGTGGTGGATTTGCCCAAGGTCGGGCAAACGTTGAAACAGGCCACCGCGCCGCTGGTGCTTACCATCAAGACCGACAAAACCATTGAAATGGACGGCAAGGCGCTGCAGCGCGATGCACTGCTGGCGGCAGTGCGTGACAGCCTGGCCAAGCATCCCGATCAGGCCGTGGTGATTGCCGCGGACAAGAACGTGATTTATGACGATGTGATGGGTGTGATGGATCTGCTCAAGCAGAACCGCATCGATAAAGTCGGGCTGTTGCTGAAGCCGGCTTCCGGCTGAGCATTGCGGATACGCCCATGATTCGAGCCAGGGAAAACCCGATAGCAGTCAAGGCTGGTGCATTGGCGCTGCTGATGCACGTGCTGTTTTTTGTGCTGCTGGTGGTCAGTTTCAGCTGGAAGCATGTACAGCCGCCGCTGGCAGCGCAGGTGGAGTTGTGGGAGAGCTTGCCGCAGCCCAAGGTGGAGACGCCGCCACCGCCGGAAATCAAGCCGGAGCCCGCGCCCGAGCCGCCACCGCCGGAAGTTAAACCGGAGCCCAAACCCGAGCCGCCGCCGGAGCCCAAGGCCGAGATTCAGGTGAAACCGAAGCCGCCCAAGCCGGAAGTCAAAAAGCCGCCGAAGGAAGAGCCCAAAAAGCCTGATCCCGCGCTCAAGAAGCAGGAAGAGGAAAAGAAGCGCAAAGAGGAACTGGATAAGCTGAAAAAAGCCATGCTGAATGACTTGCCCGAGCAGCATGACGAAACGGCGGACACCAAAAAGCTGAATGATGCTAAGGTCGCGGCCAACGCCAAGGCGGCCGCGGATGCCAAACGCGCCGCCGATATGCTGGCTGCCAGCAGTGGCGTGGTGGACGAGTACAAGGCGAAAATCGTGGCCAAGATCAAGCGCTACGTCAACAAGGAGGTCTGCGGCACCGGCAAGCCGGAACTGTTGTTTGCGATTGCGCTCTTACCCAGTGGCGAAGTCAGCGGCACGCCGCGGTTGCTCAAGTCCAGCGGCATTGCTGCGTGCGATCAGGCGGTGGAGCGGGCCATCCTGCAGGCGCAGCCGCTACCATTGCCGCCGCAGGGGGATCTGTTTTCCCAGTTTCGCGACCTTAACCTGAAATTCCGGCCCAATGAGAGCCAGTAACCCTCTTTATACGTTTTTGGACTTATAATTACGCTCATGAATCATTTTTTATTGCGGTTGCTTCTATTGATTAGCGCGCTGTTGCCACTGACGGCCGGGGCGGCGCTGGATATCGAAATTGTGGGTGGCGCGGCACAGCAGATACCGATCGCCATTGTTCCTTTCGCACAAAGCTCGAGCCAGAAAGAGGACGTGTCATTGGTGATCGCCGCCGATTTGCGACGCAGCGGCCTGTTCCGCACACTGGAAACGCGCGGTGTGGTCAACCAGCCGCACGATTTGCCGGAGGTGAAATATCCCGAGTGGGCGGCGCTGCAGGCGCAGGCGCTGGTGATCGGCAAGGTGGAGCCGGCCGCTGCCGGCCGCTTCAAGGTTTCGTTCCGTTTGCTGGATGTGCTCAAGCAGGGGCAGTTGGCGGCGCTGGAGTACGATGTAAGCGCGGCGCAACTGCGGCAGACCGCGCACAAGATCGCGGATGTGATCTACCAGACGCTGACCGGTCAGCCGGGCATCTTCTCTACCCGTATCGGCTACGTGCTGAAAAATGGCAATCGCTACTCCCTGGTGGTGGCTGATGCCGATGGTTACGGCGCACAGACCGTACTGGCGAGTACCGAGCCGATCATTTCCCCGGCCTGGTCGCCGGATGGCACGCGCCTGGCCTATGTATCGTTCGAGAAGAAAAAGCCCATTGTTTACGTGCAGTCGCTGACCACGGGGCAGCGTATCGTGCTGGCCAATTACAAGGGCAACAACAGCGCGCCTTCGTGGTCGCCGGATGGCAAGCGGCTGGCCATTGTGCTGACGCAGGGGGCGAATTCGCAAATTCACGTGATTAACGCGGACGGCACCGGCCTGAAACAGTTATCGCATAGCCAGACCATCGATACCGAACCGCAGTGGTCGCCGGATGGCAAGTGGATCTACTTCACCTCCGATCGTGGCGGCAGCCCGCAGATATATCGCATGTCGGCGCTGGGTGGCGAGTCGCAACGTGTAACGTTTGATGGTAGCTACAACGTGAGCCCGCGACTGTCGCCGGATGGCAAGCAGCTGGCATTCATCCGACGTGACGGCGGCAAGTTCCAGGTGGCGGTGCAAGACCTTGCCACGTCCCAGGTGCAGGTGCTGAGCGATTCGGCTGGGGATGAATCGCCCAGCTTTGCGCCCAATGGCAAGATGATCATGTATGCCACCAGCATCAACAACAAAGGCGTGCTGTCTGTTGTGTCGTCGGATGGACGGGTCAAGCAGCGGTTAAGTGAGACGGGGGATGTGCGGGAACCGGCATGGAGTCCCGCAAGTAACTGACCCCGAGCATGTGTGGTAGCAAAGTTTTATTTTTTTAATTAGGAGAAAAACCATGAATAAACAAGTCGCAGCAACTTTCGTGATGGCCTTGTTTCTGGCCGCTTGCGCCAGCAAGACGGTAAAAGAAGAGACCAAGGTTGAAGACCGTTCACCCGCGGCCCAGGCACCGGCGGCACCTGCCGCTCCTGCACAGGATTCCGGCAGCAATGCCGGCACCAGAGGCGCTGACAACTCCGACGTCTCCGGTAAGCAGATTGCCGTGAACCCGCTCAAGGACCCTAACAACATCCTGTCTACCCGCAGCATTTATTTCGATTTCGACAAATATGAAGTCAAGTCCGAATATCGCCCGCTGGTGGAGGCGCATGGTAAGTACCTGGTGCAGAACCCGAGCGCCAAAGTCGTGGTGCAAGGCAATGCTGACGAACGCGGCAGCCGCGAATATAACCTGGCGCTGGGTCAGCGTCGTGCCGTCGCTGTGAAAAAGGCGCTGAACTCGGTGGGTGCAAACGACAAGCAGATCGAAACCGTCAGCTTCGGTGAAGAAAAGCCGAAGGCAACCGGTCACGATGAGGCTTCTTATAGCCAGAACCGTCGTACTGACTTCGTTTACGAAGGCGAGTAATGCGTAGGCTGATCCTGGTCTTATGGCTGTCCCTGGGTGGCGTTCACGCTGCCCAGGCGGCTTTTTTCAGCGATAGCGAAGCTCGGGAAAAAATAGTCGAGCTGCAAAAACAGCTGACGCAAGTGCAGAGCCAGAATCAGGCGCTGCAGGCCAGGCTGGATGAGGAGCAAAAGCAACGGCAGGCGGTTGAAGCCCGTGTGACCACTGTCGAAAACCAGCTTAGAAACCAGAGCCTGGATCTGCTGAACCAGATCGAGCGGCTCAATACCGACATCAGCCAACTGAAAGGCCAGCTGGAAGTTGCGGCGCACGAGACGGCGGCAACCCAGCAGCGCCAGCGCGATTTGTATACCGACCTGGACGCGCGCCTGCGCAAATTGGAATCGGCGCCAGCCCAGGCTGCTGCGCCAGCTCCGGCCGCGGCAGAACAGGCGCAACCGGCGGCATCCGCTGCGGAGCAGCCAACGGCACCCGCACCGGCAGCGGCCGTTGATAATGAAGTGAAGGATTACGAAGCGGCATTCGGCCTGTTCAAGGCAGGAAAATACGCGGCTGCCAGCGAGGCGTTCGACAAGTTCCAGCAGGCCTATCCCGACAGCAAGCTGGCGGGGAATGCCCAGTATTGGGCGGGGACGGCGCATTTCTCGCAGCGCGATTACAAAGCGGCTATCAGCGCACAGCAGAAGCTGCTGAAGAATTACCCCGAGCACGAAAAGGCGCCGGATGCACTGTACAGCATCGCCAATAGCCAGATTCAACTGTCGGACCTGGATGGTGCGCGGCAGACGTTGAAAACCCTGGTGACCAAGTACCCGCAGGCAAAAATTGCACCCAAGGCCAAAGAGCGGCTGTCCCAGCTTGAATCGCTAAAAAAGAAGTAATCCCCCAAGTTGGCTATCAAGGTATATGAAATTTTCTTCTCCCTGCAGGGAGAAGCCTCGCGCGTCGGGTTGCCCACGGTCTTCGTGCGCCTGACCGGCTGCCCGTTGCGCTGCGGCTATTGCGATACCGAATACGCGTTTCAGGGCGGCCGGAACATGGAGGTGGCCGAGATTCTGGACAAGGTGCAGGGCTACGGCGTCAAGCGCGTAACGGTGACCGGCGGCGAGCCGCTGGCGCAAAAGGAGTGCCTGGCGTTATTAAGCGCCCTGTGTGATGCCGGGTACGACGTGTCGCTGGAAACCAGCGGCGCGATGGATATTGCCAAGGTGGATGAACGCGTGTCCGTCATCCTGGACGTCAAAACGCCCGGCTCCGGCGAGGTCGGGAAAAATCTGTGGGCCAACCTGCCCTTGCTCAAACCCAAGGATGAAGTGAAGTTTGTGCTGTGCGACGCGGCCGACTATGCCTGGGCCAAGAAGATTCTCGATGAGTACGGCATTGCCGCGCGTTGCCCGGTCCTGTTTTCGCCGGTGCACGGTCGGCTGGAGCCGCGCCAGCTGGCGGAATGGGTGTTGCAGGACCGGCTGCCGGTGAGGATGCAGTTGCAATTGCATAAAATCCTGTGGGGGGAGACCCCGGGCACATGAGTACCACGAGCAAACGCGCGGTTGTGCTGCTGTCCGGCGGGTTGGATTCGGCTACCGCTTTGGCAATTGCCCGCAGCGAGGGCTTCGATTGTTATTGCCTGAGCCTCGATTATCATCAGCGCCACATTGCCGAGCTCAACGCCGCCAAGCGCGTGGCCACGGCGCTTGGCGCGGTCGAGCATCGCGTGTTCCAACTGGATCTGTCCACTTTTGGCGGTTCGGCGCTGACCGACAGCAACATCGCCGTGCCGGAAGTGCATTCCGACGGTATCCCGGTCACTTATGTGCCGGCACGCAACACCATCATGCTGTCATTAACCCTGGCCTGGGCCGAGGTACTGGGCGCGCGCGATATTTTTATCGGCGTGAATGCGCTGGATTATTCCGGCTACCCGGATTGCCGCGGCGAATATATTGCTGCCTTTGAGCACATGGCGAATCTTGCCACCAAAGCCGCGGTGGAAGGCCATCCGCTCAAGATTCATGCGCCATTGATTGACCTGACCAAGGCGCAAATCATCCAGCGTGGCGTGGCGCTGGGCGTAGACTACGGCATGACGGTGTCGTGTTACCAGGCCGATGCTGAAGGCCGTGCCTGCGGCGTGTGTGATTCCTGCCGTTTCCGCAAGGACGGGTTTGCTGCTGCGGGGGTGACAGACCCTACGCATTATCGGGTTTAGCATTAATCCTTGCCTAAACTACTAAAAGTCCAGTAAAATCCGCGCTTTTCCTTTTTCCGGCTTAAAGAGAAAAGTATATGGTTATCATTCGTTTAGCTCGTGGCGGTGCCAAGAAGCGCCCTTTTTACAATGTTGTCGTCGCTGACTCCCGCAATCGCCGTGATGGCCGATTCATCGAGCGCGTTGGTTTTTATGACCCGCTGGCCAAGGAAGGCGTTGAAGGCCTGCGCCTGAACAGCGAGCGTATCGCTTACTGGCAAGGCAACGGCGCACAGCTGTCCGAATCCGTGGCCAAGCTGGTCAAGCGTAGCGCGGCTTAAATTTGTCTCAACCACCTGACAATATGGTGGTGATGGGGCGAATTGCTGTCCCCTACGGCGTGCAGGGCTGGGTCAAGATCCAGTCCTTCACCGAATATGTGGACGGCTTGCTGGATTACCCCGACTGGTGGCTGGGAAAAGCCGGGCAATGGCGCGGCTGTGAAGTCGAAGCCGCACGTATGCACGGCAAATCGCTGATCGCCAAGTTCGCGGGCTGTGATGACAGAACCGCGGCCTTTGCCTTGAAAGGGCAGGAAATTGCGGTCAAGCGTGAAGAATTGCCGCCCCCGGAAGAAGGGGAGTACTACTGGTCTGATCTGGTTGGGCTGAAAGTGAGCAATCTCCAGCAACAGCAGTTCGGCACAGTGAAAGAACTGTTCGAAACCGGCGCCAATGACGTGCTGGTGGTACAGGGCGAAGACCGCGAGCGGTTGATTCCCTTCACCGATGATGCGGTAAAGCAGGTGGACCTCGCGGCCGGCACGATGCTGGTGGACTGGGATGTCGATTTCTAGTCCGAATTTCGATGTCATCACCCTGTTCCCGCAGATGTTCGATGCGGTGAGCAAAAACGGCATTACCGCGCGAGCGCTGGAAAAAGGGTTGTATCAGCTGACCCTGTGGAATCCCCGGGATTTCACCACCGACCCGCGCAAGACCGTGGATGACCGGCCGTTCGGCGGCGGCCCCGGCATGGTGATGATGGCAGAACCGCTGGAAAAAGCGATTGCGGCGGCAAAACAACGGCAGCGTCAAGCAGGTGTAGCGCACAGCCGGGTGATACACCTTTCGCCGCAGGGTCGGCCGTTGACGCATGGCAAGGTGATGGAGTTGTTGGCTTTGCCTGGCCTGATATTGCTGGCGAGCCGCTACGAAGGTGTGGATGAGCGCCTGATCCGGCGCCAAGTGGATGAGGAAATCTCCATCGGCGATTACGTGCTGTCAGGTGGAGAGTTGCCGGCGATGGTGTTGTTGGATGCCATGGTCAGGCAGGTACCTGGAGCGTTGGGTGATGTGGATTCGGCGGCAGAAGATTCATTCGTGAATGGCCTGCTGGATTGCCCGCACTACACGCGACCGGAGTTGTACGAGAATGAGGGGGTGCCGGAAGTGTTGTTATCCGGGCATCACGCTGAAATTCGCCGCTGGCGACTGAAACAGTCACTGGCGCGAACCAGGGCAAAACGCCCTGACCTGCTGGAACATCGGCAGTTGACCAAAGAGGAGTCTCGGCTACTCGCAGAGATCGAGCAGGAACAAGGCTCCGCATAAATAGAAAGGAAGCAATATGGCTAACATTATCGAGCAACTCGAAAAGGAAGAAATTGCCCGTCTCGGCAAGACCATTCCTGACTTCGCCCCAGGCGACACCGTGGTCGTGGGCGTGAACGTGGTGGAAGGTACCCGCAAGCGCGTACAGGCTTATGAAGGTGTGGTGATTGCCAAGCGCAATCGCGGTCTGAACTCCAGCTTCATCGTCCGCAAGATTTCTTCCGGCGAGGGCGTGGAGCGTACATTCCAGACGTATTCCCCGCTGATCGCCAGCATCGAAGTCAAGCGTCGTGGCGATGTGCGCCGTGCCAAGCTGTACTACCTGCGCGAGCGTTCCGGCAAGTCCGCACGCATCAAGGAAAAGCTGCAAGCACGTGAGCGTGATATTGCGGCGCCAGCAGCAGAATAAGCAGCTGCGATTTCCAATAAAAAACCCGCGAATTTTGCGGGTTTTTTATTGGCTGCAATCGGGATTAACGATTGCGATTATTACAGGTTTGCAATCTTAGCGATTGCGACTGTTCGAATTTGCAATCTTAACGATTGCAAACGTACATCGTAACTTCAAAACCGAAACGCATTTCAGTAGCAGCTGGCTTGGTCCACATAATCATTCTCCTTTATCGGTTAACTAGGACTGTTTCTCCGGCATATCTCTATGCACGGTTCCCACTATAGGCGGCAAAGTTAACTGCGTATTCCTGTAAGCCATGAAACACGGCTAAGTATTTTCATTAGATGCGGCTGATAGTGGCAGTGGAAAATCAGCCGGTTTCAGGTAGTATTTGCCGATGCAATATCAAGCCTGCATCCCTTTTGCGCCTATTGTTCTCGGTATCCAGTGCTCCGATGCAGCGCTGCTCGGCATTGAATTCCTGCCGCACGATACCCCGCTGACTCCACCCGCGACGGACTTTGCCAAACAGGCGTGTGCGGTGCTGGAGGCATATCTGAGCCACCCCGAACAAACGCTAAATTTGCCGATGACAGAGCGTGGCACGCCCTACCAGAAAAAAGTCTGGGCGGAAATCCGGCGTATCCCGCCGGGGCAGACCATTACCTATACCGAGCTCGCGCGGCGCGTCGGTTCCGGCGCGCGCGCTGTGGCTAACGCCTGCGGGGCGAATCCGTTGCCGATATTAACGCCCTGTCACCGCGTGGTGGCCGCTAACGGCCTGGGCGGCTTTATGGGCGGCAAACTGCCCGGTTCGCTCAATATCAAACGCTGGCTGCTGGCGCATGAAGGTGCGCTTTGAGCAAAGCGGCACTGCGCGAAGCCGAACAGGCATTGCTGGATGAGTTCTCCGATCGCATCTGGCTGGAAGAAGGCCTGGCGCGCAACACGCTGGAAAGCTACAACCGCGACCTGCACCAGTTTGCCGATTGGCTGCAAAAACGCGGCAGCGAATTGCTCAGCGTCAGCCGAGTCGACCTGGAGCAATACCTCGCGTACAAAAGCCCGCAATCCAAGCCGCGCAGCATCGGCCGCCTCATCGCCAGCCTGCGTCGCTTCTACCGCTACTTATTGCGCGAAAACCTGGTCAGTGCTGATCCCACCTTGCAACTCGATTCGCCCAAGCTGCCCAGAAGCCTGCCCAAGAGCTTGACCGAGGCTGAAGTCGAAGCGCTGCTCAACCAGCCGGATGTCGAGCAGGTGCTGGGTCTGCGCGACCGGGCCATGCTGGAAACACTCTATGCCACCGGCCTGCGCGTTTCGGAACTGGTGGGTCTCAAAGTCACCGAAGTCAGTCTGAGCGAAGGTGTGGTGCGCGCCACCGGCAAGGGCAGCAAGACCCGGCTGGTGCCGCTGGGCGAGGAGGCGCTAGATTGGATCACGCGCTACCTCAAGGAAGCCCGCCCTAAAATACTGCACGGCCAGATGGCGGACAGCCTGTTTGTTACCCAGCGCGGTGATGCCATGACGCGGCAGGCGTTCTGGTACCTCATCAAGCGCCACGCCAAGCTGGCCGGCATCACCAAGACCATGTCGCCGCACGTGCTGCGCCACGCGTTTGCCACGCACCTGCTCAATCACGGCGCGGATTTGCGGGTGGTGCAGATGCTGCTGGGGCATGCGGATATTTCGACGACGCAGATTTATACCCATGTGGCGAGAGAAAGGTTGAAGTCGCTGCATGCGCAGCATCACCCGAGGGGGTAATTATTCCTCTCCCCTTGGCCTTTTACTTTGTTGCTGCCCCTCGTTCAATCATCACCCCCAGCGCCTTCAATCCCGGCAATATCGCTGGCTTCGCCACCCTGACCTTCACCCACGGCGCGCCAAACTCGGTGAGAATGAGCTGGCACACATGCTCCGCCAGCGCCTCCACTAGCCTGAAACTTTTCTCTGCCAGCGTTTGCCGTATCCGCGCCACGATCTGGCCGTAATCTATAGTGTCCTCAATGGCGTCGGTCTGGCATGAGCGCGAATGCGGCATGGCGAGCTCGATGTCGAGGATGATGATTTGCGGGGTGAGGCGCTCCCAGTTGGGGACGCCGAGGTGGGTTTTGACTTTGACTTCCTGCAAGAAAATGATGTCCATGCTTTTTGTACGCTAAAATCCGGGTTTTCCAAATTCTAATCCTTTCTTTATGAATCAACTGCTTTTCGTGCTGGGCGCTTACCTGCTGGGTTCCATTTCGTTCGGGGTGATTGTGAGCAAGGCGTTTGGCTTGCCTGACCCGCATTCCTATGGCTCCGGCAACCCGGGGGCGACGAATGTGCTGCGTAGCGGCAAGAAGGTGGCGGCGTTGCTGACGTTGCTGGGGGATGCGGCCAAGGGTTGGGTGGCGGTATGGCTGGCGCTACGCTTTGCATTGTCGCCGGAGTGGGTGTGTGCCGTGGCGGCGGGAGTGTTCCTCGGGCATTTGTATCCGCTGTATTACGGATTCAAGGGCGGCAAGGGCGTGGCGACGGCGTTTGGTATTCTGCTGGCGTTTTCGTCCTGGTTGGGGCTGGCGATATTTGCAGCATGGGTGCTGGTGTTTGCGCTGACTCGCTACTCTTCGCTGTCGGCCCTGGTGGCGGCGGGAGCGTCGCCGCTGTTCGCGTTTTATCTGTTTGGCAACCAGATGCAGAGTTGGATGATTGCCGGCCTGGCCGCGCTGCTGGTGTGGCGCCACAAGAGCAACATCCGGAAACTGCTGGCGGGCGAGGAAGCCGGGTTCGGCAGGAAATAGATTTTACGGCGCGGCCAGCTCGGCCAGATCCCAGCGCGGGCGGATCGTAAAGGCGTGATTGTTGCTGCCGCCGTGCTTGAGACGCATGGCGCCGGCAAAAGCGATCATGGCGCCGTTGTCGGTGCAGAATTCCAGCCGTGGGTAGGCGATGTGCCAGCCCTTTTTTTCAGCCAGCTTATTCAGGCTGTCGCGTAGTTGCCGGTTGGCGCCGACGCCGCCGGAGACGATCAGTTTTTTCAGGCCGGTTTGTTTCAGCGCAGTCGCGCATTTTGTCGCCAGCACATCCACCACGGCGTCCTGAAAGGCGGCGGCAATGTCGGCCTGGGTGGCCGCGTCCAGCGGCTGGTGCTGGTTGACCAGGGTAAGCACCGCGGTCTTTAATCCGCTGAAGCTGAAGTTCAGGTCGCCGCTTTTCAGCATGGGGCGAGGCAGTTTGAAACGCTTGGGGTTGCCCTGGTCTGCCAGCCTGGAAACAGCCGGCCCGCCTGGATAGCCCAGCCCCAGCAGCTTGGCGGTTTTGTCGAAGGCTTCGCCGGCAGCATCGTCCAATGTATCGCCCAGCAGGGTGTAGTCGCCGATGCCGCCGACGCGCATCAACTGGGTGTGCCCGCCGGAAACCAGCAGGGCGATGAAGGGGAATTCGGGTGGGTTGTCCTCCAGCAGCGGCGACAGCAAATGCCCTTCCAGGTGGTGCACGCCCAGCGTTGGCAGCTTGAGCGCAAATGCCAGCGATTCGGCAATGCTGGCACCTACCAGCAGTGCGCCTGCCAGGCCGGGCCCCTGGGTGTAGGCGATGGCGTCGATATCGCCCAGTGCGAGGTTGGCGTCGTGTAACACTTTTTGCGTCAGCGGCAGGGCGCGGCGGATGTGGTCGCGTGAGGCAAGCTCCGGCACCACGCCGCCGTATTCGGCATGCATGGCGACTTGCGAGTGCAACGCATGGGTCAGCAGGCCGCGCTGGGTGTCGTACAGGGCGATGCCGGTTTCGTCGCATGACGATTCGATGCCTAAAACAATCATAAAAACATTGATTAATAAAAATTAGCTGGCTAGAATAGCACCCTTTTTCCCGGATACCTCTAAGGAGAGCGATTTTCCATGTCTAACGTACGTGTTAAAGAGAATGAGCCGTTTGACGTTGCACTGCGCCGCTTCAAGCGCATTATTGAAAAGACCGGTCTGCTGACCGAACTGCGCGCCCGCGAATTTTACGAAAAGCCCACCTGGGAACGCAAGCGCAAGGCTGCCGCCGCTGTGAAGCGCACGCATCGCCGCCTGCGTAACCAAACGCTGCCGCCCAAGCTGTACTAATTCTTCCGGCTGTTTCAGTTTTTCTCCGCATGTCGCTCCGTTCGCAAATCAGCGAAGACATGAAGACCGCCATGCGCGCCAAGGATAGCGCGCGGCTGTCTGCCATCCGCTTGCTGCTGTCAGCGATGAAGCAGCGCGAGGTGGATGAGCGCATCGAGCTCGACGACACGCAAGTGATCGAGATCATCGAGAAAATGCTGAAACAGCGCCGTGATTCCATCAGCCAGTATGAAGCGGCTAACCGCCACGATCTGGCCGATGTGGAAAAGTTCGAAGTCGAAGTACTGAAGACTTATCTGCCACAGCCCCTGACCGATGCCGAAGTGGATGCCATTATCGCCAAGGTGATCAGCGAAACCGGTGCCGCCGGTGTCAAGGACATGGGCAAGGTGATGGGGCTGGTCAAGCCGCAGATTGTCGGGCGGGCCGATGTCGCCAAGGTGTCGGGATTAATCAAGGCGAAACTAGGTTAACTGTTTGTTTTTGCGGCAGGTGCAGGATAAAAAGGAGCAAATTGCTCCTTTTTTGTTTTGTACCGCTGATTCCCTCATAATTCACCTGTGATTCCAGAACACTTCATCCAGGAGCTCCTCAATCGCGTTGATATTGTGGACGTGATTGACAGCTATGTGCCGCTGAAGAAAGCGGGCGCGAACCACATCGCCTGCTGCCCGTTCCACGGCGAAAAAACGCCTTCCTTCACCGTCAGCCCCACCAAGCAGTTCTATCACTGCTTTGGTTGCGGTGCCCATGGCACAGCTATTGGTTTCCTCATGGAATATCAGGGGTTGGACTTTGTTGAGGCTGTTACTCAGTTGGCTGGAAAGGCCGGGTACTCCAAGGTTCCGCAGACTGAACAAAAACAAAAAGATTCTAGTCGTTTGCTCTTGGGCCATTTCGAAATCATGCAGCAGGCATTGCTGTATTACCGTGCCGAGTTGAAAAAGTCGCAACCGGCGATTGCTTACCTCAAGGGACGTGGTCTGTCGGGTGAGATTGCGGCACGTTTCCAGATGGGCTATGCGCCGCAGGGCTGGCAAAACCTGCGTTCAGTTTTTCCCGATTACGAAAACGCCAACCTGACCGCTTTAGGCCTGACCATCAAGAATGATGAAGGTAGGGTCTACGACCGTTTCCGTGATCGGGTGATGTTTCCCATTCACGACCAGCGCGGGCAGGTGATCGGTTTTGGTGGCCGCGTACTGAGCGGCGAAGGCAATGACGGGCCGAAATACCTGAACTCGCCGGAAACGCCGCTGTTCCAGAAAGGCCAGGAATTGTATGGCCTGTTCCTGGCGCGGCAGGCGATTCGTGCGGCCGGGTGCGTGGTGGTGGTGGAAGGCTACATGGACGTGGTGGCGCTGGCGCAGAGCGGCATTGAGTACGCCGTGGCGACGCTAGGCACGGCCACCACGCCGCAGCACATCGCCAAGCTGACGCGCCAGACGGATAACATCGTGTTCTGCTTTGACGGCGACGCTGCCGGGCGTAAGGCGGCCTGGCGGGCGGCGATCAACGCGCTGCCGGCACTGACCGACGGGCTCAAGCTGTCGTTCCTGTTTTTGCCCGCCGAGCATGACCCGGATACTTATGTGCGCGCGTTCGGCCGGGAAAAATTCGAGGCCGAGTTTAAAGCGGCGCTGCCGCTCTCCGCCTATCTGTTGCAGGAGCTTTCCATCCGTCACGAGCTGGGTTCGCAGGAAGGGAGGGTGCGGTTCCTGGATGACGCCAAGCCGATTTTGCAGCAGGTGCAGGCGCCAAAGCTGAACCTGATGCTGCGCAAGCGGGTGGCCGAACTGGCTGGGGTGACGCAGGCCGAGGTTGAGTCGCTGCTCAAGCTGGAAGCGCCTTCACCGCAGCGGCAGACGATTAAAAAAGCCCCGCGGCGTGCGCCGACCTTGTCGCGCAAGTTGCTGCAACTGTTGCTGATCCAGCCGGATCTTGCGTTGCGGCTGGAAGTGTCTGATCTGCCAGCCAATACGGTTGAACACGATGCACTGCTGCGCTGTCTGATGGTGGTGCAGGCGGATGCGCTGGTGCGGCCGGCGGCGTTATTGCAGGCGCTGCATGGCAGCGTCAGCGAACAGTTGCTGAGCGAGCTGGCTGGCGAGTTGTTGAGTTGGGAGGATGAGGCGTTCGATATTGCGCAGGAGTTTGAAGGTGCGTTGCAGCAACTCAAAGGTGCAAGCCGGCAAGCGGAAGTGGACAAGATTTTGCAGTTGGCGCAGGAGCGCGGGATCGCTGCGCTGACTCCGGAGCAACTGGAGACGCTGCAGCAGTTCCGCCGCTCCGGAGCTGCTAAAAAGTAGTGGTATTTGTGGTATAATTAAAGGTTTCCCGCTCACCCAAACTTGGATTGGAACTGCCCTATGGCCAACGATCAGCAAAGCGATAAGTCCAGTGACAAAGAAGTACAGCTTTCCAGCGATCTTGATGTTCGCCGCACGCGGCTGAAGAACCTCATTGCGCTGGGCAAGGAGCGCGGCTACCTGACTTACGCCGAAATCAACGACCACCTGCCGGACGATATTCAGGATCCGGAGCAGGTGGATGGCATTATCGGCATGATCAGCGACATGGGCATTCAGGTGTATGAAGAGGCGCCTGATGCCGAAGTGCTGCTGATGTCCGATGCGCCTCCCGCCGTGACTGACGAGGATGCGGTGGAGGAAGCCGAGGCCGCGCTGTCTACCGTGGATTCCGAGTTTGGACGCACCACCGACCCGGTGCGCATGTACATGCGCGAAATGGGTACGGTGGACCTGCTTACCCGCGAAGGTGAAATCGAGATTGCCAAGCGCATCGAAGATGGCCTCAAGCATATGGTGCAGGCAATTTCGGCTTGCCCCAGTACCATCGCCGAGTTGTTGGCGTTGGTGGACAAGGTTGAATCCGATGAAATCCGCGCGGATGAACTGGTGGACGGTCTGATTGATTCGGATGTTGCGCTGGACGAGCCAGTGCTGTCGGATGATGTGGAAGCCGAAGAAGACGAGGACGAGGAAGACGAGGAAGACGAAGACGGCGCCAAGGCTGCCGCGGTTTCTGCTGCGGCCCTGGCCGAGTTGAAAAAGGAAGTGCTGGAGCGCTTCGCGATTATTCGCCAAGCTTACGCCAAGATGATCAAGGTGCTGGAGAAGCACGACACCCAGCACAAGGATTATAAAAAGCACCAGGAAGCCATTCTCAATGAATTGATGGCGTTCCGCTTTTCTGCCAAGCAGGTCGAGGCGCTTTGTGATGGTTTGCGCAACACGGTTGAAGAGTTGCGTGGTTACGAACGTAACATCATGAACTTCTGCGTGACCAAGGCGGGCATGCAGCGCAGCCACTTTATCAAGTCCTTCCCCGGGAACGAAGGTAACCTGAATTGGCTGGATGAAGAGATTGCGGCGGGACGCCCGTGCAGCGCCAAACTGGAGCGCTTCCGTCACTCGATCGTGGATCAGCAGCAACGCCTGATCAACCTGCAAACCAAGGTTGGTATCCCGATCAAGGAGCTGAAGGAAATCAACAAGCAGATGTCCACCGGCGAAGCCCGTGCACGTCGTGCCAAGCGCGAGATGATCGAGGCCAACCTGCGTCTGGTGATCTCGATTGCCAAGAAGTACACCAACCGCGGCCTGCAATTCCTCGACCTGATTCAGGAGGGCAATATCGGCCTGATGAAGGCGGTGGACAAGTTCGAATACCGCCGCGGCTACAAGTTCTCCACCTATGCGACCTGGTGGATACGCCAGGCCATCACGCGTTCGATCGCCGACCAGGCACGCACCATCCGCATTCCGGTGCACATGATCGAAACCATCAACAAGATGAACCGTATCAGTCGCCAGATTCTGCAAGAAACCGGGCAGGAGCCTGATCCAGCGACGCTGGCGGAGAAGATGGAAATCCCGGAGGACAAGATTCGCAAGATCCTCAAGATTTCCAAGGAGCCGATCTCCATGGAAACGCCGATCGGCGACGATGATGACTCCCATCTGGGTGACTTCATTGAAGACCAGGCCACCATGGCGCCGGTGGACGCGGCTGTGTATGCCGGTTTGCGCGAGGTGACCAAGGAAATCCTGGATTCGCTGACCCCGCGTGAAGCCAAAGTGCTGCGGATGCGTTTCGGCATTGAAATGAATACCGACCATACGCTGGAAGAGGTGGGTAAGCAGTTTGATGTGACCCGTGAGCGTATCCGCCAGATCGAGGCCAAGGCGTTGCGCAAGCTGCGCCACCCGACCCGCTCGGACAAACTGCGCAGCTTCCTGGAAAACGGCAACGACTAAAGGTTTTCCGGGCCCCTAGCTCATGCCTGGTTAGAGCAGCGGACTCATAATCCGTTGGTGCTTTTCAGAGCGAGTGGAAGGGGCACAAACAATAACAAGGAGCTTCAACGCTTATAGAAAAAGTTTAATAGGGCCTCTAGCTCATGCTTGGTTAGAGCAGCGGACTCATATGTGAATGTGCCATACGCTTGGAAACTGCGTATGGGATGGTGTCAAATTCGGTGAAACCTAAACCCCGTCAGGGGCATGGCAATGCCGAGCCAAGCTTCAGTACGAAAGTGCTGTTGAAGGTGTAGAGACTAGACGGCACCCACCTAAAAGCAATCTAGGTTGCCATGGTGAAGGCATAGTCCAGGGAGTAGTGAAAGCTACACAAACCAGAATCCGTTGGTGCTCGGTTCGACTCCGAGGAGGCCCACCAACCCTTATGACGGCTTAGGTTAACTCCTAGGCCGTTGTTCTTTGTGGATGGCTATAGAACACTTCCTTGCAAACGGGATTCCATTTAGAATCTTTAGAGAATCCCATTTTGGAGCATCTCATGGCTAAAAAGATTCAAGTTTCTTTTTCTGACAAGCAAATTGAGTTGCTTAGTAAGCTCAAAGGGGAGCTTGGAGAAACTGATGCGGATGTTGTTCGAAGCATTGTTATTGCTTGGTTATTCACAATACAAGCTGTCAGTTCGGAAGTATTGATTGGCAGTCTCCCTCTGGGCTACTGTCAGCAAGTAGCATCAAGCATCTCTTCCTGTATGCAAGGAAATCAGAAGTAATAGATCCAAATACCGTTCATCCCTGAGCGGATAGTTTTCATTCATTTTATGTGTTGGCCCGTATGCCTCGCGGTATGCGGGCTTTTTTTCGTCCATTTTTTTGCAAAGGAGACACGATGATTTGCATTCACCACTTCAACGAAGCACATCAGCAGTATCAAGATGGCCGCATTCCATATCGTCTATTACAAGATCAGGCAGCGGTGATGATCGGCCTATGCAGCAATCCCCATCCCGGCGTTAGCTATGCTTGGGAAATTACCGAAAGCAATATTCAGTGGCTACTCCAGCAGGAGGAGGCTATGGCGGATTACTCGGATTTCCTTGGCGGCTATGTTTACGTCTGCGAGTCCGAAGCTGATCTCAGGCAGATCAACGGCTGCGATTTTGACTGGGCTGAAAACCATGGAGGGCAATGGCCGAATGTCACGGACAAGCCTATTTCAGTCCTGAATGGGTGTCGTTCCAAGCTATCCAGGAATCCTGCAAGTCGCATTCCGATGTTCCCGGAGGTATCCCAGAGAGAGCCAATGTGCCGTTATCTTGCCTTATCCTTGACGCCTGTTTTGACTCAACCCTTAGCCGCCCTCACAATCTCTTACCTTTAAATACTGGATTCAATCGATGTCTGTTGAAGCTTTGCCAGAATTCAGCCCGCAAGCAGCTAAGCTGTGGGCATCCATTCCACCGAAGACGCGAAAGCTGCTGTTGTCGAATGTGTGGTGTAGTCATTGCCGGAGCGAAGTCACTATTACCGACTTCAAAGGTGTGGTGCGTAAAGGCGATTTATTGCTTGAAGGACGTTGCTCAAAATGCCAAAGCGAAGTTGCTCGGGTAATCGAATCCCAGTAATCCTCCCGGAAAGCATACTCGCCTTTTCCAAACCGGGGCCAGTTCGGTGTCAGATCGGTACGGAAGTGAGCATAACTCGTTGAATTCAGTAGTTTTCACCCAATAAATACGGAGCCTTCATATACGACCGGGTTCGGTATCAGGTTCGGTTTTAAGGGTGTGGTAAAATGAGCGATCAAAAATTTTGTTAGGTTTCTTCCGGTTTCGACACCAAGCCTCCGACGCTCTGACCTGCTCATAATCCGTTGGTGCTCGGTTCGACTCCGAGGGGGCCCACCAACACCAAGCGGCCCAGATTTATCTGGGCCGTTTTTATTTGTTGTGGGCGGCTTGCAAATGCGCGGCCATCTGCCGCAAGAACTCGATACTGATAGTAGGTTCTTCCAGCAGCAGCGTTTCCATGATTTCCGGGCTGATGATCACAATCTGCGTGTGATCGGACTCGGCGTAGGCATCATCCGTTCTTGCTTCGCCGGTAAGGAATGACATCTCCCCGAAGTAGCTGCCTGCACCCAGCGTTCTTGCGTTGGAGTCGCCCCGCATAACGCGGACTTTGCCGGAAAGGACGTAGAACATGGTGCGGGATTGTTCTCCGGCCTGGAAAATTCGTTCGCCGCGCTGATAGATTCTGCCGAACACCTCCATCAGGCGCTGGTAATAAAGCGCACGGTCAGGCGGTGTTTCCAGGAATAGTCCCCGTAGCATCAGCACTTGTCGCTTGTTCAAAGTGCTCATGATCTCGATGCCTAAAATCAGTACGGCGAAGCAGAAATACAGCCAGCCGATGGAGAGGAACAAGTTTTTCATGCCGCCAAACACGATGCCGTAAGAGTGGTTGATGAGCAGAAACAGGCTGAATGCCGGGCGCATGGCGCTCCACAAGGTGGCGGTAACCAGTGATCCGATCAACAAATGTTTCCATTTGATGTCGCCTGGGTAGAACGTTCTTGACAGCAGGGTGATCAGTGCTGTGCTGGCCAGTAAGGAACCAATCCACTGCAGTAAGCCCGCGAACCAGGGGAGATGGCGGAACGTGCCCAGTACTTTTTCGAGCATCAGTCCGCTGAACGAGAACAGGAAGAACAGCGCAAGGATGCCAAGGACGCCAAAAACATCTTCCACGTTTTTGCGCAGAAATGTTCTTGTTTCCGAAACGCCGGCGATGGTGAAAAATGTGTTGCGTAGTGCGCCAGCAAGTGGGGTGCTGATCCACAACAGCGCCAGCATGCCGAATACTCCCCAGATTGCGCCATGCTTCGCGATGTTGTACACCTCGATCATGATGCGGTGGCTATATTTGGGTACCAGATGGCTCAGCAGTACGGTGAGTTTCAGGATGGCCGAGTTGGAGGAAACCGCAAAATGACTGAGCAGAAAGAAGATCAGCAGTGCCATGGGGATCAGGGCGAACATGGCGTAAAACGAGAGCGACGCCGAAATGCCAAAGCCGTTGTGGCGATTAAATGAGCTCAGCGCCTGGCGCAGCACGAATTGCGGGGTACTGTAGCGATGCCGATCGATCGCGGCTTTGGGAACAGCAACGGAATCTTCGGCGAGTTTTTTGACTTTACGGACGTGTTTAAGCGGCATGGGATGTCATAGGGTTTAACTTGAATTGCTCGGTTGCCTTGATCAGCGCAGAAGCAATGCCGGGCTCGACGGCGGCATGGCCGGCATCCGGGATGATGCGGAGCTCGGCCTCCGGCCATGCTTGATGCAGTTCATAAGCCATTGCTACCGGGCAAACCATATCGTAACGCCCGTGAATGATGATGGCGGGAATGCGGCGAAACTGCTCGACACTTGGTAATAGTGGCGTATCAAGCAGGAAGCAATGATTAACAAGATAGTGCAGATGCACGTTTAGTCTGGCGACCATGGCTTCGTCGCTAGCGGTAGACGGTGAAGAGGGCGGGAGCAGTGTCATGATGGCGGCTTCAAAGGCGCTCCATGTTCTTGCGGCCAGTACCTGGGTGCGCTGGTCATCTTCACGAAACATGCGCGCGTACGAGGCCAGAATGTCCATGCGATTCTGTGCGTTCAGGATGCTGGTGAAGCGACTCCATGCCTCCGGGAAAAAGTGGCGGGTGCCCTGCAGGAACCAGGTCACATCCTCTGGACGTGCCAGAAAAATTCCTCGGAGTATCAGGCCGTGGACATGCGCTCTGTGCTCTGCGGCGTAGCTGAGCGCCAGCGTGCTGCCCCATGATCCGCCGAATATCAGCCAGCTAGCGATCTTTAGATGGGTGCGCAGTTGCTCCATATCGCCTACAAGAAGCTGCGTCGTGTTGTCTTCGATTTCTCCGGCGGGGGTGCTGCGGCCGCTGCCGCGTTGATCGAAAAGCACGATCCTGTAGTGTTGCGGATCGAAAAATCGGCGTTGTCCTGCGTTGCAGCCGCTGCCGGGTCCGCCATGCACCACCACTACGGGAGCGCCATCGGGGTTGCCGCACTCTTCAAAATAAATATTGTGCTTGGGCGAAACCTGCAAATAACCTGAGCGGTAAGGCTCAATGGCTGGGAATAAGGGTCGGTTTTCTGGCATCGTTATCTTCTGCAAGGCAATGTCTGTCAGGGTAACGAGGCATGATAGCACTTCGTGGCAGAGGTGTTTTTGGATGGTAAATAAATTTGCAAAAGCAGTATTGCAAATAGATTGGGACTGTTCTACCATGCACGAAGCTGTACTTCCAAAAGTGCCGCGAGGTCGGGTAGTTTGCATTCATAAAGCAAACATCCGGCTTACTCTAAACTTAGTAAATCACTATGGAGATTCAACATGGAGATGAGCAAAATCAAATTGGCTCTTGGCGTAGCTCTGGCAATGCCTATGGTCGCAATGGCTGCTGCCGACCAGGAAGCTGCAATGAAGGATGCGAACAACTGGGCGCATCCACGTGGCCAGTTCAACAACCAAGGCTACAGCACCCTGTCTCAAATCAACAAGGGCAACGTTAAGAATGTTAAGGCTGCCTGGACTTTCGCTACCGGTGTAAACCGTGGTCACGAAGGCTCCCCAGTTGTTGTTGGCAACATGATGTACGTGCACACCGCGTTCCCGAACAACGTGTACGCTCTGGACCTGAACGACAACCAAAAGATCGTTTGGGCTTATTTCCCTAAGCAAGATCCTTCCGTGCAAGCAGTGCTGTGCTGCGACAACGTGAACCGTGGTCTGGGCTATGGCGATGGCAAGATCTACCTGCAACAGAACGATGGCGTGCTGGTTGCTCTGGATGCCAAGACCGGTGCCAAGGTCTGGGACGTGAAGGTGAACGATCCTAAGGTCGGCGCTACCAACACCAATGCTCCTCACGTGATCAAGGACAAAGTCCTGACCGGTTGCTCTGGTGCTGAATTCGGTGTTCGCTGCCACATCTCTGCATACAATGCCAAGGATGGTTCTCTGGCATGGCGTGCATACAGCATGGGCCCAGACAGCGAAGTGCTGATTGGCGATGACTTCAACAAGGAAAACCCACAGTACTCCGCTCTGTCCGTATATGAAGACGTGAACGGCGGCAACAAGCAAGGCGGTTCCTTCAAGAAGATCCCTAACGACAAGCTGAAGATCGGCGAAAAAGACCTGGGTGTTAAGACCTGGCTGAAGCCACAAGCTGTTAAGGATGGCTGGCAGCACGGCGGCGGCTCCGTATGGGGCTGGTGGCCGTATGACTCCCGCACCAACCTGGTTTACTACGGCAATGGTAACCCATCCGTATGGAACCCAGACGTGCGTCCTGGCGACAACAAGTGGTCCATGAGCGTGACCGCACGTGACCTGGATACCGGTATGGCCAAATGGGCGATGCAAATGACCCCGCACGACGAGTGGGACTATGACGGCATTAACGAAGTGATCCTGTTCGACAAGGGCGGCAAGACCTACGCTTGGCACCATGACCGCAACGGCTTCATCTACACTTGGAATGCACACAATGGTACTTTGATTGCTGCGCAAAAAGTTCACTCCTTCGTGAACTGGGCCAAGGACGTAGACCTGAAGACCGGCGTGCCTGACAAGCTGGCTTCTGCTTCTACCCACCAAGACTACAATGCCAAGGGTGTTTGCCCTGCAGCATTGGGTACCAAGGACCAGCAGCCTGCTGCTTACTCCCCACGTACCGGTCTGATGTACACCCCGCTGAACCACGTGTGCATGACCTATGAGCCAGTTGAAAGCAAGTACGTTGCTGGTCAACCATGGGTTGGCGCTACCCTGACCATGTTCCCTGGTCCTGACGGCGTGATGGGCGGCTTCGGTGCTTACGATCCGATGACCAACAAGAACAAGTGGTACAACAAGGAGAAATTCTCCGCCTGGGGTGGTGCTCTGACGACCGCTTCCGACCTCGTGTTCTACGGTACCCTGGATCGTTGGTTCAAGGCTGTTGACGCTAACTCCGGTAAGGAACTGTGGAAGTTCCAAGTGGGTTCCGGCGTGATCGGCAATGCCTTCACCTATGGCCACAAGGGTAAGCAATACGTTGGCGTGCTGTCCGGTATCGGCGGCTGGGCTGGCGTGGCGATGAACCTGGGTCTGACCACTCCGACTGACGCACTCGGTGCGGCTGGCGGCTATGCTGAACTGACCAAGTACAACGCTGCTCCTGGCGGCGGCGTACTGAACGTGTTCAGCCTGTAATTTGAAGTCGAAAGACTGATAAATACAGAACTAACCGTTAGTTAGTATGTCAGATAAGCACCCCGCTCCGGCGGGGTGCTTTTTATCTGCAAACTGATGAAGCATGCCTAACTAACGATGGGGTATAAGACAATGCTAAACAAAGTAAAATTCACACTGGCAGTACTGGCGTTCTCGATGTTTTCTGCAACAACATACGCAGATGATGAGAACACGCTGAACGTTGACCAGGATACTGGCCGTGCTGGTGAGCCGGTCAAGGTTGAAGATCCAACCGAGTTTCGGGTTTGTGCCGACTTTGATAATCTCCCTTATTCAAATGGGAAACAAGAAGGCTTTGAGAACAAGATTGCCGAGTTAATCGCAAACGACCTAGGCAAAAAACTGGTTTACCAATTCTGGTATGACCGCATAGGTTATATCCGCAACACCTTGAATGCGCACCGCTGCGATGTCATTATGGGTACCGTAGCCGGCAACGACATGGTGCTGACATCCAAGCCATACTATCGCTCCGGCTACGTGTTCGTCTATAAGAAGGACAGCGGCTACAACATTACCGACTGGGATTCACCCGATTTGCGCAAGGTGAAAATTGGCCTGGTTGGGCAAACGCCTCCGAGCCGGCCTATCCACGATAAAAATCTGATGGAGAACGCTCGACCCTATCGCATCATGCGTGACTTGAACAAGTCGCCGGGGTATATTGTGGACGACTTGGTCAAAGGCGAGATCGATGTTGCCATTCTGTGGGGGCCGATTGCTGGTTATTATGCAAAACAAGCCTCTGTGCCACTGGTTGTGGTGCCTGCGCCGGAATACCAGCAGGAGAATCCGAATGGCAAAGAGTATTGGAATATTTCAGTTGCGGTACGAAAGCGCGAAAAAGAGCGTTTGGCGATGATCGAAGATGTGCTGAAGCGCAGAAAGGCCGACATCGACAAAATACTGGATGATTTCGGTATCCCGCACGTACCGGTTGTAGAAAATGATAGGTTAGAATATAAAAAGAAACTAGAAACACGCGGTGACGCAATACCAAAGGCTGAGTAAGCCTGACGGGTTTGTGTCAACGCGTTATACGCTGGTTCGTTGATTGAAATGTAGACGCGCAACCAGTGCAAACTTTAATTTGAACGTAACTTGAAGAGGAGATGGTGCATGTTTAGCAAGAAAAGTGGCGCAGCCAAGATGATGTTAGCGATGCTGGCGCTGGTCGTGAGCGGAACCGCTGCGGCGGAGTGTAAGTTTGTATCAACCAAGGCAGGCAATGCACCTTTTACCATCAAGGTTACGGAAAAAGATACTCCGGAAGCCAAGGAGTTCCTTGAGACCTGCGTTAACCCATATACGAAAAGGTTTGTTGCGGATCCTGAACTGGCAAAACAAGGCAAGAAGAAGTTCGGCTTGTATTCCTGCACCCAGTGCCATGGCGGTGATGGCCAAGGCCAAACCGGCCCGGCAGTGATCGACGACCTGTGGCAGTACTCCAAGCACACCACCGACAAGGGTTTGTTTGAAACCATCTCTGGCGGTTCTGACTTGGGTATGCCAACCTGGCACCAGCAACTGGCGGGGAATGACGATCTACCATCGACCGACGAAATCCTCAAAATCATTGGCTGGATACGCGCCAGTTTCAAGGGCAAGGATCCATCCAAGCCTTGGCTGAACGAAAAGCCGCAATAACAGGGCTGTCATCCTGTAAAATAGCAGCCGCCAAGTGATTGGCGGCTGTTTTTTTTGCTATCACTTGCTGTAATAGCAGTTCCTAAAAAGACAAGATACCCAACCAACGAGTGGAGGCGAGCATCATGAAGAAGTATGGATATACGGCAGTAGCAGTAGTCATGGCATTTGGATTGACCGCATGCGGCAAAGGAGATGGCAAAGGTGGCGGCGCTACATCAACAGCAGCAGACGCAGGGAAGATGATAGAGTTTGTCGCCACGCAGGATGGCAAGCCGCTCGACATCAAGGCGGACTTGTTTGATACGCCACAGGCCAAAGAATTTGCCGCGACCGGGAAAAATCCCTATATCGGCAACCAGGAAGCCATTGATAAAGGCAAAAAACTGTTCCAGCTGTATTCTTGCACGCAATGTCATGGTGGCGACGCGCAAGGGCAAACCGGCCCAAGCCTGCATGGCCCGGATTTCAAATATGCCAAGAATGCAACCAATAAAGGCATGTTCGAAACCATCTGGCACGGCACCAATGGCGGCATGGGCGCCAAAGGGAAGGGCCTGATGGACCCGACTGACCCCAACAATGGCCTGAAGCCGGATGAGGCGCTCAAGATCATTGCATGGGTGCGCACTCACGGCAAAACCACAGGCAACGAATAAGGAAAGCGTAACGATGGCATTGTCACAAAAAGGAACTCCAGCGCTGCACCACATCGTAGTCGTCGGTGGCGGCGCCGGTGGGCTGGAGTTGGTCACGCGTCTTGGAGATACTCTGGGAAAACGTGGCAAGGCCATCATCACGCTAGTGGACAAGTCCATGACCCATCTCTGGAAGCCACTGTTGCATGAAGTGGCTGCCGGAAGCATGGATCTGGATCAGCACGAAATAGAGTACATGGCGCAAGCGCAGTGGCATTATTTCAATTTTCTTCTGGGCGCCATGGATGGCATCGATCGCAAGGAAAAAAAGCTTTTTCTTGCGCCAACCTACGACGATGACGGGGAAATACTGATTCCCCGGAGAACGGTCAGCTACGATACCCTGATCATGGCGATTGGAAGCGTGTCCAATGATTTTGGGGTGCCAGGCGTCAGCGAACACTGCATCTCGCTGGATACCCAGGAAGAAGCGTCGACCTTCCGCCGCAAGCTGATGAATGCCTGCATTCGGGCACATGTCAGTGATCAGAGAAAAGGTAATACACAGGTAAAAGTGGCGATTATCGGCGGCGGCGCCACCGGGGTCGAACTGGCGGCCGAGTTACATAATACGACGCGACAGCTGGCGGCCTATGGCTTGGACAACATCAATCCTGATCGAGACGTGAAGCTCAGTATCGTGGAAGGCGCCACGCGGGTGCTGCCGGCATTGCCGGAATATCTGTCGATTGAGGTGCAGCGCCAGTTGGCCAAACTCAACGTGGCCCTGGAACTGGGGGAGCGAGTTACCCGGGTGGATGCAGATGGCGTGCACACCGAAGGTGGCCGGCTGGTTCCGGCGGAACTGGTCGTCTGGGCGGCGGGGATCAAAGCCCCCGATTTCCTGAAAAATCTCGACGGACTGGAAACTAACTGGGCCAATCAACTTGTGGTACGGCCGACTTTGCAAACCACTCTGGACGATAATGTTTTTGCGCTGGGGGATTGCGCCGCGTGCGTGTGGCGCGAGCAAGGGAAAGATGCCCGGGGCAACGACATTCTGGTTCCGCCGCGCGCGCAGGCGGCACATCAGCAAGCAACCATGCTGCTGAAATCGATGCGACGCAGGGTCAAGGGCGGAAAATCATTACCAGAGTTTAAATATCGCGATTTCGGTTCACTGGTCAACCTGGGTAAATACAGCACGGTAGGCAATCTGATGGGAGGCCTGACCGGCGGCAGTTTGTTCATTCAGGGGACATTCGCCGGGATCATGTATCGCTCGCTGTACAAAATGCATTTGTATGCGCTGCATGGCTTCAGCAAGGTGTTACTCGATACCATAGCCAGAATGATTACCAGAAGAACCACGCCGCATGTCAAGCTGCACTGATGCGAGCTAACAAAAAAGAACACTAGCGTTTGCGATATTTGGCGTAAATACCGCTCATCACGATGCTGACAAAAGCGCCGAACAGCACAACGATCCATGAAATGGACAGTTCCGCTCTCACCATCAGGGCATAGAGCCCGGTCATCAGCAAAATTCCCAGGTTTTCGTTGAAGTTTTGCACGGCAATGGAGTGGCCGGCGCCGATCAGGATGTGCCCGCGATGCTGCAACAAGGCGTTCAGCGGCACGACAAAATAACCAGACAGCACGCCTATCAGGAACAACACCAGTGCTGCGAGCCGCCAGTCCTGGATCAGTACCATCAACATGACCAGCATGCCCATCATGATGCCGGCGGGCAGCACCTTGACCGAATCTTCCAGCTTGACGTAACGCGCGGCGAATACCGAGCCGAACGCAATGCCCAGCGCCACCATTGCCGTCAATTGCGTGGCTTTATCGAGGCCGAAGTTCAGCGCCGTTGCCGCCCAGGCGATGACAACCAGGCGCATGGTCGCGCCTGCCCCCCAGAACAGGGTGGTGACGGCCAGCGACACCTGGCCTTGCGAGTCTCGCCACAATGCGGCGAATGAGTGCCAGAAGTCATGCAGCGCGTACAGTGGATTGCGCTTGGGCATGCGGTGATCAATGGCGACGCGCGGAATATAAAGATTAAATCCGGCAGCGGAAAAATAGAGCAGCACAATCACAAGCAGGGCGAAGTGTGGGCTGATCGTGGCTAATTGCCCGCCGACAATGGCGCCAAGGATAATCGCGGCAACAGTAGTACCTTCCATCCAGCCATTGGCT
The DNA here is from genome assembly GCA_964511385.1 of uncultured Methylophilaceae bacterium. Lineage (GTDB taxonomy): Bacteria > Pseudomonadota > Gammaproteobacteria > Burkholderiales > Methylophilaceae > CAILHX01. The sequence continues at coordinate 122,552 of CAZEFE010000007.1, forward strand.
TTGACCAACAGGGACGGCGGCAGGTATTCAGTCAAAATACCGTACTTGGCCGGAGAGTAGGCGGCAGCACCAATGCCAACTACGGCGTACGCGTATAACGGTTGCATACCAAGCCACATCGCAATGCAGCCGATGAGTTTAATGGTGTTGGAAATAAACATGACCCGGCCCTTGGGCAGGGCGTCAGCAAACGAACCCACAAACGGGGCTAGCACGATGTAGGCGAAGATAAAGAACATCTGCAACAACGGTGTGTGCCAAGCGGGTGCCGTGAGTTCCTTGAGCAGGGCAATAGCCGCAAACAGCAAGGCATTGTCAGCCAGTGCAGACAAGAACTGGGCCGATAATATGGTGTAGAAACCGCGATTCATATGGGTTAGATCCTTGAGATCGAGCAGATGTCGACGCGGATCTACAGCGTTTCCGCAGCAAAATCAGCTAGTCTGGAGCGCTCACCACGCATAAGTGTAATGTGGCCGCTATGCTGCCAGCCTTTGAAACGGTCTACCACATAGGTCAGGCCGGAGCTGCCTTCCGTCAGGTACGGGGTGTCGATCTGCGCGATATTCCCCAGGCAGACGACCTTGGTGCCTGGCCCGGCGCGGGTGATGAGCGTTTTCATCTGCTTGGGCGTAAGGTTTTGCGCTTCATCAATGATGAGAAACTTATGCAGAAATGTGCGACCGCGCATGAAGTTCATGGATTTTACCTTGATACGGGTACGAATCAGGTCCTGCGTCGCAGCGCGCCCCCAGTCGCCAGCCTCATCATCCTCGGTCTTGTTCAACACATCCAGGTTGTCTTCCAGCGCCCCCATCCATGGGGTCATCTTCTCTTCTTCGGTTCCTGGCAGAAAGCCGATGTCTTCGCCCACGGGCACCGTGACGCGGGTCATGATGATTTCGCTGTAAATTTTCTTGTCCAGGGTCTGGGTCAACGCGGCGGCCAGCGTCAGCAACGTTTTGCCGGTGCCGGCCTGCCCCAGCAGCGTGATGAAATCGATTTCGGGGTTCATCAGCAGGTTCAGGGCAAAGTTCTGCTCGCGATTGCGGGAAGTGATGCCCCAGACATTATGTTTCTGCTGGCTGTAATCCTTAAGCACTTCCAGCACTGCGCTTTTGCCTTCCTGGCTGCGCACAATGGCGTGAAAGGGCGTTTCATATTCGTAATAGACAAACTGGTTGACCAGGAACGATGAGCAAAGCGGGCCGGTCAGCCGGTAAAACATGCGCCCGGCATCCTGCCAGGACTCCATTTTCTTGCTGTGCGTTTCCCAGAAGTCCTGCGGCAATTCCCTCACGCCGGTGTAGAGCAGGTCGGTATCTTCCAGTACCTTATCGTTGAAGTAATCTTCCGCAGGGACGCCCAGCGCGCGCGCTTTGATGCGGATGTTGATGTCTTTGCTGACCAGGATGACCTGGCGCTGCGGGTAATGCTTCTGCAGTTGTGCCACCACGCCAAGAATCTGGTTGTCGGCCTTGCTGCCCGCCAGCATCGGGAGGACGGTAGTGAGTGCTTCGGTCTGCAGGAATAAGCGGCCGCTGCTGAAGGAATTACCGTTCTTGGCCAGTGGGCAGCCTTGCTCCAGCGAGTGCAGGCTGGAGCCAATGATTTCCTCGATAAAGCGGCTGGCCTGACGGGCGTTGCGCGCAACTTCCGTCATTCCTTTTTTACTGTTGTCCAGTTCCTCCAGCGTCACCATCGGCAAATAGATGTCGTGTTCCTCAAAGCGGAACAGGCTGGAAGGGTCGTGCATCAAGACGTTGGTATCAAGAACGAAAAGCTTGGTGGCTACGCTGTTTTTTTTGGCCATGAGGTGTATCCAGAATGAATCCAGGAATTAAAGTTGTCGAATAGCATCAAGCACCGCCTGTGCATGCCCATCCACTTTGACGCCGCGCCATTCCCGGCGCAGGGTGCCATTGCCGTCGATCAGAAAGGTGCTGCGCTCGATGCCTCTTACCTGTTTACCATACATGTTCTTCATCTTGATGACATTGAACAACTGGCATGCTTGTTCTTCAGTATCGCTGAGCAGGTGGAACGGGAGGTTCAGCTTGGCCTTGAAGTTTTCGTGGGACTTCAGGCTGTCGCGGGAAATGCCGAAAACTTCGGCATTGGCGGCCTGGAACTGGGGGTATAAATCCCGGAACTGCTGCCCTTCGGTGGTACAGCCGGGCGTGGCATCCTTGGGGTAAAAATACAACACCAGGAATTTTCCTCGGCATGCGGACAGCCGGAAAGTTTCCCCGCCCGTTGCGGGTAATTCAAACTCTGGAACAGGTTGGTTCAGCATTTAGGTACCGGAAGGATATTAACGCTTCCATTGTTGAGAAAAATAAGTCACAAGGCAAGTCTCGCAGTGGCTGGATGTGCGGCGACCTGCACCCTTGCCACTGTGCCACCGCCGGCGCGTGGAGTAAAGCTTAATCGGCCGCCATGCGCCTCGCAAATTTTGAAAGCGAATGGAATGCCCAGCCCGGTGCCGAACCGTTTGGTTGAGGGGCCGGGCGACAGCGAGTTGAACTCGGGAGTAAATGGCATGCCTGGGCCGCTATCCCGGATTTCAAGCGTTACGTTGTCGGCCTGCTGGTCTCCGTAGATGGCGATGCTGCTGCCGGCAGGCGATGCGTCCATGGCATTCAGCAACAGGTTGTAAATGGCTTGTTCCATCAATGGAATGTCTACCTGCAAATTGACATGTTCGCAGCCGGACACCGTGACGGACAATTGTTTTTCCTTGAGCTTGACCGCAAGCGGCGCGATTGCACCGTTGACCAAGGTTTGCAGGGTGGTCGATTCGCACTGCGGTTTCAGCGGGTGCAAATAGGCCAACAACGCACCGGTCCAGCGTTCCAGCCGGTCCACGGTGTGGATGATATCGGTGAGTGATTCGCGCGTGTCCGCATCCAGCGCCGGATCATCGGCAACTTGAGCGGTTGCCCGTATGCTGGCAAGAGGGTTGCGGATATTGTGGGCCAGGACGGGAACCAGAGCCCCTTGTGCAGCCTGTTTTTCGCTGCGCAACAATGCGTCCTGGCTGCGCATCAGTTCATCCGCCATCTGATTAATTGCGGATGCCAGGCGGGCCAGCTCGGCGGCACCGGTCTCTGGCACGCGCTGCTGGAGCTTGCCTTGGCTGATTTCCTGGGTTGCCCGCAGGACGGCGGCGATAGGGCGGGCGATGGCGCGTTGCAAAAAGGTGCGCGAAAACAGCAGCAGGAAAATACCCAGCACGGCAGGAATGGTCAGCAATATTCCCGCATTTTTATCAGCTTGTTTGAGCTTGGCGAGCACGCGCTGTTGCTTGTCGGCAAGCAGGCTCTCGGCGGCCGAGGTGACGGATTCGTAATGGCGGAAGATCTTGAGTTCAAGGTCAGTGTTGAATTTTTTCTCTAGCGTGGTGTTGTCCGGGAACGCGCCGCTTTCGAGAATGCCCCGGGTTTCGGCGACAAATTGCTGGTAAGCCTGTTGCATGCTGGAAATCACTGCCAGTTCATCGCTGCCCTGGGCAATGGTGTTCAGGCGGTCAAAATGCGCGGCGATACGCGAGGTATATGCGTCATATTCATCTTGTGCCTGCGGATCGGCCAGGAACTGGGCATCGAACAATTCTTTCATCTGGCGATACAGGTCGCCGCGCGTCTGCTGGATTTCCTCGGCAAGCTGGCTGATGCGCACCGACTCCAGGGAGGCTGCGCGCCAGAGATGGATGCCATACCCGCCAACACTGCCTGCCAGGACGATCAGGCACAGGAAAATCAGTTCGTGGACCAGCAGCAGGTTTTTAAGCGGCGGCGATGCTGACATCGCTAGTCCAGACGGAAGACGACCGGGACCACGATGGAAAAAGGTTTTCCGCGCAGAGCCGGCGGTGGCGGGGGCAAAGGCAGCGAATTCCGCACCGTTTCCAGTGCCTGGTTGTCCAGCAGTTCCCTGCCGCTGCTTTGCTCGATGGCAGGGCTGGAGGAGTTGCCTTCGGCGTCTACCTGTAGCCTGACTTGCACTGTGCCTTGCCAGCCCCGCATACGCGCCACTTGCGGGTATTTTTTATGTTTGGCGAATTCCCCCGCCAGCAGCCGGCCGTAGCTGTTTTTAATCGCGCTGATATCCTCGGTGCCGGTTTCCTGCGGCGGGGGCGGGGCGGGTGGCGCGGGTGCGGTGAAAGTCGGGGGCGGTTCGGCGGCCTTTTGCGGGACGGCAACCATCGGCGGCTGTTCCGCGACCGGCGGCGGTGCCTGCACGGGGGTAGGTGCTGCTGGCTGCGCGACCGGTTGCGGCTGAGGGGGCGCCACAGGTTTAGGGGGGGCGACCTGTTGCGGTTTGCTGGGCGGGATCACCTTGGGTTTTACCGGCTCGGGCTTGGGTGGTTCTGGTTCTTTTATCGGCTGCGGGGGCGGGGGCGGCGGCTTTGGTGCCAGCAGTTCAACGGTAAGCGGCGTGTCGGGTGCCGGCGCATGAGCGAAATAATCAGGCAGAAAAACAACGGCGGTGCCATGCAACGCAATGGAGCATAGCAGGGCAATCAGAAGCAGTTGGTTCTGGTGTGAGTTGTCAGCAATATGCGCCATGTGCGCGGTTTGATGGTTAAATTAAGTCGTCGGATTATAGCAGCTTAAATACTTGGGTTCCGTCCGGAAAAAACGCTGGCCAGCGCCTATTCCCATTCTAGTTGCGGGTATAACAGGTTGACATTGCGTCGATTAACCAAAGAGAACAGCGCCCACTGGTTCTTTTCGCTGTCGGCGGCATGGTCCATGGCGCTTTCCATGCTTTCGCCCCTTTTGATGGCCGCCCTGATGTCACCCAGCAGCACTTCGAAGTAATGTTGCTGGCGAGCCAGCGCCTGGCGCCATTGGTCGGTGGCTGTGCCATGTCCTGGAATGGCCAGTTTTGCCGGGATGGCGCTGATTTGCGGGATGATGCCGAGCCAGTTGCGGGTGTCGCCATCCATGGCCGGAGTGCGTTCGATAAATAACAAGTCGCCAGTCCACAGGGTTGCCGTGGTGGCATCAAAAATCGTCAAATCGGTATTGGTATGCGCAACAGGCCAAGCTTTCAGACTGATGGTCCGGCCACCCAGATCAATATCCAGCATGTCGCTGACAGCTTGCGTCGGCTTGACGATGACGCTGCCCCGGAATGCTTCGCCGAGCACTGCCTGGTTGTTGCGCAGGTAACTTTCCTTGCGCAGTTCCATCGCGTCCCCTAGTTTGGCATGGCCGATGAATACGGGATGATCCTGCTGGAATGCCGCGTTGCCAAAGATATGGTCGGGATGGACGTGGGTGTTGATAACGTGGCTGATCGGCAGGTCAGTCACCTGGCGGACTGCTTCGCGCAGTTGCTGGCCTATCGCCAAGGTTCCGCCGCTATCAATAACGGCGACCGAGGATTTGCCGATAATGAAGCCGATGTTGCAGATGTCCCCATGGTAACCCTCGTTCAGGTCTTCATGTATGCCCTGGTGTACATAAATGCCGGGTGCCACTTCCGTGACCGGCAGGGCGGCGGCTTGCAAGCCGCATGAAAACAATAACAAGGCTAGAAAACGGATCATGTTGAATCCTTGCAGGAATGTCGGAATAAGCCACTGTGCTGAACTTGAGGGTATCATGGCGCCTGATATTTGACCAATGGATCGAGCGCAAGTTTTCTGAACTTGTGACTATTCCGACAGTCATTCCGCTTGTTATCAATGACATCATGGGAGTTCAATATAAATGAGCACAACAGAGCGCTATAACAAGGTTGCCATTATCCTGCACTGGTTGATCGGTTTAGCCATACTTCTGCTGTTTGCCCTGGGTTTCTGGATGAGTGAGTTGCCCAAGGATTTGCCAAAGTCGGCAACGATCAACTTGTTCGATTTAGGCTTGTATACCGTGGCGCTGCCGGAACCGCTGAGTCCGCGCGCGTTTTATTTCAACCTGCATAAATCCATAGGCGTGACGTTGTTTGCATTGATCGGCTTCCGGGTATTCTGGCGGCTTACGCATGCTGCGCCAGCGTTCCCCGCCACGATGCAGAAATGGGAAAAACAACTCGCCGAGGGGGTGCACAAATTGCTGTATCTACTGATGATAGCCATGCCGGTCAGTGGCGTGTTGACAGCGGTTTATAGCAAGTACGGCATCCTGTGGTTTGGCATCCCGCTGGTTGGCGGGCTTGACAATGCCGGCTTGCGCGACGTGTTCAAGGAGGCCCATGAAGTGATCGGGGTGGCACTGCTGGTGCTGATAGGCTTGCATGTGGCGGCTGCGCTCAAGCATAAGCTGGTGGACAAGGACGATGTAATGAAGCGGATGTCCCTGCGCTAAGGACAGCTAAAAACAAAAAAGGGCGCCCAGGCGCCCTTTTTTGTTGCGGAGACTAAATATTGACGTCAACCGAGTGCGTAAAACTCTTGCCTTCGTTGTCTTCTGCCGTCACTTTCAATACGCCTGAAGTATCGGGCGTGTAGAAAAAACGGAGATACGGGTCTTCGGCAACGCCCACGCCAAAATCAATGTTCAAGACCGGCTTGTCGTTGTAGCTGAAAGCGACTTTATTGATGAAAAACGCCGGTTTGTAGCCGCCGGAGGCCAGGTCGCGCTGCAGCCCGGTAAACATCGGGTGCTTGATCAGGAAGGTTGCTGGATTGGCTTCGCCTTGTTTTACCGGTGACTCGATGCTCAGCTTGATTTTGCCTGCGGCCGCACGAATTGCCTTGTCATCCCCATCTACGGCGCCACCGCAACCGCCAGCGGCACGGATCGGCAGTTCGGTCATGTACAGCTTGCCGTCAGCGGTTTCGCCAACAGCATGCAGGAAGGAGTCCTGCTCCATGCGGACGCGGGTGGCGATCTGCGCCTTGCCGCTTAATGGCGTGAAATGGTAGACCGCTGTAAGCGGGATCGGATTGGCATCTACAAACAGGTAAACTTTTTTGATGGTATCCGGCGCGTTCGGCGCCTGCTCTATGGTCAGGGTGATGGGCACCTGCGCGCCGCTTTCCGCGCGCTTCGGGCCTTCCAGCTTCATGAAGTCGGCGCGGTCTATCGGCTTCTGGCCAAAGAAACTTTGTTTGAGTACTGGCCATACCTCGGTGCTGGCTTCCGCCAGTGCCTGCTGTCCATGTAGCAGCAAAGGCAGGCAGAAAGCGGTGATGAGAGCGCGAAAAAGTCGGGTGTCCATAACAATTCTCCTGTGCGTTTTTGTCGTTCCGCTTTATTGAGCGGCAGTCATAACTATCCGGCCAGCAGTACTATGCCGTCAGTAACTTTGGTCACAAACTGGCCAAAAAGTTCGGAAGTTGGCAAGCGTTCGGTTGAATTGATGCAAGCGCCAAGGCTAACGGAATAAAGGCGCATGAACCCCATGCCCCTTTATTTCGCGGTTAGTTGCTGCCGACAGTATGTACGATGCGTACTGTGCGCCCGTCCGGGATTTCGTTATGCGCCAGCACGTTGAGATTGGGGATGGAGCGCCGCAGGAAGCGCGCCAGTACTGAGCGCAACTGGCTTGGAACCAGCAGCACGGACGGCACGCCCAATTGCTCCTGCTGCGAAGCGGATTCGCTGACGCCATGTAGCAGTTGCTCCGCCAGCCCAGGTTCCAATCCGGGGCCATCCACGCCCGGCGTCTGGGTGGCATGCATCAGCATGGTTTCCAGGCGCGGTTCAAGTGCGATCACCTGTATTTCTTCGTTGCCCGCGAACAACTGCTGGGTAATGGCGCGACCCAGTGCGGTACGCACGGCGGCGGTCAGCAGTTCGGTATCCTGGGTGCGCAATGCGTGGTCTGCCAGCACTTCAAGAATGGTACGCATGTCGCGGATATGCACGCCTTCGGCCAGCAGGTTTTGCAATACCTTCTGCAGTGTGCTCAGCTGCAGGGTTTTGGGAATCAGGTCTTCCACCAGTTTTGGCGATTCCTTGCTGACCCTGTCGACCAGTTGCTGTGTTTCTTCGCGTCCCAGCAATTCCGACGCGTGGTTCTGGATCACGTTGGACAGGTGCGTGGCAATCACGGTGGAAGCGTCCACCACCGTATAGCCAAAAGCCTGCGCCTGGTCGCGCATTTCGCTTTCGATCCATACCGCAGGCAGGCCGAACGTGGGGTCCTGGGTTTTGACGCCTGTCAGTTCGCCGCTGACGCGGCCTGGATTGATCGCCAGATACTGATTGACAAAGCCTTCGCCCTGCCCGATTTCCACCCCTTTGAGTACGATGCGATAAACATTGGGACGGAGTTCGAGGTTGTCCCGAATATGGACAGGAGGCACCAGAAAGCCCATGTCCAGCGCAAATTTCTTGCGGATGCCGCGAATCCGACGCAGCAATTCACCATCCTGGCCGCGATCCACCAGAGGAATAAGTCGATAACCAACCTCCAGGCCAATGACGTCAACGGACTGTACATCTTCCCAGCCCACTTCCGGGATTTCATCCGTCGGTGGCGGAGCGACCACACGCTGCTGTTCCGCACCGGCAAGCGCCAGGCGGGCGCGGTGGTCCATCAGGTAGCCAATACCGGCAGTAATGGAGCCGAGCAGCAGAAAGGCAAAATGTGGCATGCCAGGAATGAAGCCCATGGTGAGCAGCAGGCCGCCGGTGAGATACAGCACCTTGGAGTTGTGGAACATTTGTCCCAGCAGTTGCGTACCGACGTTTTCGTTTTCGTCACCGCCCACGCGGGTGACGACAATACCGGCAGCCGTGGAGATGATCAGGGCGGGAATTTGCGCCACCAGGCCGTCGCCGATGGTCAGCAAGGTGTAGTTGTTGAGAGCCGTGTTGAAGTCCAGGCCGTGTTGCACCATCCCCACGATCAAACCGCCGATGATGTTGATGAGCACGATGAGAATGCCGGCAACGGCATCCCCCCGCACAAACTTGCTGGCACCGTCCATGGAGCCATAAAACTCGGCTTCCTGGGCAATTTCTGCCCGGCGTTTCCTGGCGTCTTCCTCACCGATCATGCCGGCATTGAGGTCGGCATCAATAGCCATCTGCTTGCCCGGCATGGCGTCCAGGGTGAAACGGGCGCTGACCTCGGCAATACGTCCGGCACCCTTGGTAATCACCACGAAATTGATGATCACCAGAATGACGAACACGATGATCCCGACGGTATAGTTGCCGCCAACGAGGAAGTGGCCAAATGCCTCGATCACCTTCCCTGCGGCATCGGGGCCGGTATGGCCTTCCAGCAGCACAATACGCGACGATGCGACATTGAGTGACAGGCGCATCAGTGTCGTCAGCAGCAGCACGGTAGGAAATGCCGCAAAATCAAGGGGTTTGACGGTGTAGATGCTGACCATGATAACGATCATGGCGAGGGCGATGTTGAAAGTGAACAGCAGGTCCAGCAGCAACGGGGGCAGCGGTAGCACCATCATGCCCAGAATCATGATGACGAGCAGTGGTAGTGCGAATTCACGCATGCCCAGCTTCTTAGCGCCTAATATCGCCATGCGGAGGCTCCCATTGTGTTATCCATGACTCATCAAGTATCAATGTTATTCTTCAGGATCGAAATCCAGTTCTTTGGGCACGGGCAATTCGGTTGGTTTCAACGGCTCAGCGCCTTCGCCGCTATTATAGCTGCGAAGTTGGTAAATATACGCCAGAACTTCTGCAACTGCAGCAAACAAGGCGGAGGGGATTTCCTGATCCAACTCGGCATGTTTGTACAAGGCGCGCGCAAGCGGTGGTGCTTCCATGATGGGAATGCCGTGTTCTTCGCCGATTTCGCGGATGCGCTGCGCCAGCAGATAACTGCCTTTGGCGACCACCTTGGGCGCACTCATGGCCTCTGACTTGTACATCAGCGCCACGGCATAGTGCGTCGGGTTGGTCACAATCACGTCCGCTTTCGGCACTTCGGCCATCATGCGCTTGCGTGCGGCTTCACGCTGCAAGGCGCGAATACGGCCTTTGACGTGCGGATCACCTTCGCTTTCGCGCATTTCCTTGCGCACTTCTTCCTTGGTCATGCGCAGCTTGCGGTGATATTCCCAAAGCTGGAACGGGACGTCCATGACCACAATCAGCAGCATCGTGGCGGATAACCAGATGAAACTCCACGCCAGAATGTGCAGGAAATGCGGGATGCCACCGGTGATGGGTTCGGCAATCAGCGTGAGAATTTCGTCCTTGCGGTCCCAGATGATCCAGAAAGCGATGCTGCCGATTAGCACCGATTTCATCACGGCCTTGATCATCTCCACGATGCCGGTCCAGGAGATGATCCGGGCAATACCCTTGAGCGGATTGACGCGGGCAAAATCCGCCTTGATGGCCTCCGAACTGAACATCCAGCCGCCGATGGAGGCCGGGGCGGCAAGTGCGGCGATGACCAGCACCAGAGCCAGGGGCGACATCAGGATCAAAGCGGCAATGACCGACTCGACAAAGCCGCGCCACAACAGCATGGGGTCGCGCAGTGATGCGTAGGAAAAGGTGAACCAATGCTGCATCATGGCATGCAGCCCGTTGGCAAACTTGGGCCCCAGTATCAGCAGGGCAATCGCCCCGGACATGATGATGGCGAAGGTGTTCAGTTCCCGCGAGCGGGGAACGTTGCCTTTGTTGCGCGCTTCTTCCAGGCGTCTGGCCGACGCCGGTTCAGTTCGTTCGAGGTCGCTGTCTTCTTCAGCCATGTTTTATCCCAACCAGACGGCTGTGATTATAGCGCAACAAAAAACCCGCCAAGTGGCGGGTTTTTAAGGGAAAACAAAAAGCTCAGAACTGGTAGCCCAGATTCAGGCCCACAGTCCAGTTGCGGGGGGCACCGGGCTCAAACGCCGCGGCGGTGTTGACGCGCACGGAACTGACGTAAACCCTGTCGGTCAGGTTGTCGATGCGGGCGTATTCGTTGAGCCTCCATGCCCCGATTTTTTGTACGAACCCGCCGCGCAGATTGAACAACGTGAAGGCGTCGGCCTTGATGGTGTTGGCGTCATTGGCGAAGGTGTCGCTGAAATGCATGCCTTCAATTGCGGTGGAGAAACCTGATGCCGGATGTTTCCACGACAGCTCGGCATAGGTGGTGGAGGTATAGGTGCCAGGGATCTTGTTGCCGGCAGCGACGTTGGTGCAGGGCGCGCTGCCGGTACAGAATGCATCCTTGAATTCTGCGTTCATGCGGGTGTAGGCCGCGTAGAAGTTGAAGTTGTAAGGTAATGCGCTGTCCAGCGAAAGCTCAAGCCCGTAGCGTTCGGTGTCGCCGGCATTCTTGAACGATGCGGTGGTGCCGGTGCCGAGGTCGGTAACAATTTCCTTCTCGGTATCCACCTTGAACAATGCCGCATTGACGCGGGTATTGTCCGTCACAAAAGCCTTGGCGCCAATTTCGTAGTTTCTGCTCTTGCTCGGCTGCACCGTGAGGTTGGGGCCGGTGCCAGTTGCCGGGTTGCTATAGGTCAGTTCTACGAAAGTCGGCGTTTCGAAACCGCGCCCGTAATTGGCGTACAGATTCACCGTCGGGGTCAGTTTGAAGGTGACGCCCGCTACCGGACTGGTGTTGGTGAACTCCAGCGTGCCGCTGCCATCCGGGTCGGCAAGGGTGGCTGGCATCCGGTCCTGGATTTCAAAATTCACCCGGGTATGACGTAGCCCGGCGATCAGCAGCCAGCGGTCCGTGGGCTCGAAACTGGCTTGCACGAACTGGTCGAAGTTATAGACGGTTTGCTGTTCGTTACGGGTCGGCGTGGGGATGATGATGCCGTTTGCGGCGTTGTATTGCTTGCGGTTGTCGTCCATGGTGTCATAGTTGAGGCCCGCGGTCAGTGTGAATGGGCGCCCTGCCAAGGCGTCCTTGTAGGTCCAGCGCGCATCCAGGCCGCCGTAATTGCGGTCAATGCCGGCCACCCGGCCGGTGGCGCCCAGCTGCTGGTATTGCAGGTTCTCGCGGACGCCGTAATAGCCCATCAGGCGCACGCTCTGTTGTTCAGAAATGGCATGATCCACAACCAGGCCGCTTTGTACGTGGGTACGGTCAACGCGGGTATTGCGGGCGATGGCATTGGTGCCAGCCTGGCTGGGGTCTTGCTGGAACTGTGCCGGTGTGAGGCTCAGCGGGTCTTGTGTTTCCGGCTGGTCAAGCGCCGTGGCCAGCAAGGTGATTTTTGTCGCATCGCTGGGGCTGAACGAAAGCTTGGCGTGCAGCATGTCGCGAACGGCGCTGCTGTGATCGCGGTAGCCGTCGGTGCTGTAGTGTGAGGCATTCACGACGTAATTCAAACCGTTCTGTTCGCCTTCAAAGGTGAGGGTGTCGCGGTAGGTGTTGTAACTGCCAAACGTGATGCCGCCGGATACGGTGGGCTGTTTTGCGCCGTCCTTGGTCAGGATTTGCACGACGCCGCCGGAAGAGTTGCCGTACAGCGCGGAAAACGGGCCGCGCATGAATTCGACCTGTTTTGCCGTGTCGAGGTTGAAAGTGCCGGTTTGGCCTTGGCCATCCGGCATGGTCATGGGGATGCCGTCGGCGTACAGGCGCACACCGCGTACGCCGAACTGCGAGCGTGCTCCGAAGCCGCGCGTGGAGATGGCCAGATCCTGCCCGAGGTTGAAGCGGTTGTTGACCACTACCCCCGGCACGCGCACCGAAACTTCGGAAAGATTGACCTGCGCCTGGCTGTCGCGGATGGTGTTGCCATCAACCGCGTCGATCGAAACCGGCAAGTCGAAACTGTTCTGCTCGATACGGGTGGCGGTGACCACCACCGGGGAAAGCAGCAAATGGTTGGCGGCTTCTACCTCATCCTGCGTCAGGGGCGCGGCGAGAGCGAGCATCGGGGTGGCCATGGCGCTAGCCAGGGCCAAGTTCAGGGTTCGGTACTGAAATGGAAAGGTCATGATTGCGGGTATGTAAAGTTGTTTTCTTGATTGCTTGAGGGTACCCGGATATCTCCTTCTGCAGAATACGGGTTTTCATGAATTTTCAGACGATGCCTTCCAGAATCTGCACCTGCACGGTTTCTCCGGCAGCCACTCCGGCATTGGAAACCGGCAGCACAATAAAGCAGTTGGCTTCACTCATGGAGCGCAATACGCCGGAACTCTGGTTGCCGATCGGGCGTACTTTCCACACGCCATCAGCATCTGAAAACAGGATGCCGCGCTGGAATTCGGTACGCCCGGGTGCTTTTTTCAGCGCTGCGGTACATGTCGCCGGGAGCAAGGGGACGGGCGGTGGATTGGGCTGCCCCATCAGCACCAGCAACGCGTCGCGCACAAACTGGTAGAACGTCACCATCACGGCCACCGGATTGCCCGGCAAGCCGAAATAATGGGCATTGCCGATCTTGCCGTAGGCGAGCGGCCGGCCGGGCTTCATGGCGACTTTCCAGAACACCACTTGCCCCAGTTGGTTGAGCAGTTGTTTCATGTAATCGGCTTCGCCTACGGAGACGCCACCACTGGTGAGGATCACGTCGGCACTGGCCGCGGCTTCATGCAGGGCCTGTTCCAGCAGTTTGGGGTCGTCGCGGACCACGCCCATGTCGATGATTTCCACGCCCATCCGTTCCAGCATGCCATGGATGGTGTAGCGGTTGCTGTCGTAGACCTGGCCCTGCTGCAGCGGCTGGCCGATACTGGCCAGTTCGTCGCCGGTGGAGAAAAAGGCAACGCGCAGGCGGCGATAAACCCTGATTTCGCCGATACCGAGCGAGGCAATCAGCCCCAGGTCGGCGGGCTTGATCCTGTGTCCGACGGGAAACACCACTTGCCCCTGCTTCAGGTCTTCACCGGCCAGGCGCCGGTTCTGGCCGCGTTTGACGCCTAAGCCGAAACTGATCCGGCTGTCTTCGGTTTGCACATGCTCCTGCATCACTACTGTATCGCATCCCGGTGGCATCACCGCGCCGGTCATGATGCGCACGCATTCCCCCGGCTGCACCTGGCCGACAAAGGCATTTCCGGCAAAAGCGGTGCCGGCGATGCGCAGGGTGGTGGTGCCGTCCGGCTGAATATCGTCGGCGTTGATGGCGTAGCCGTCCATGGCCGAATTGTCATGGTTGGGTACGTTGAAGGGCGAGACGATGTCCTCTGCCAGCACCCGGCCCAATGCCGAGCGCAAGGCCAGGGTTTCGCGGGTTTGCACCGGCGTCAGGTAATCGCGGATGTATTTGCGTGCCAAATCCACCGGCATGGAATCGGGGTCGTAATCGTCGGCGCAACTGGCGGCGCGGATGAAATCTGTTGTCATGGCGGTCATCTATCGTGTCGAAGCAATGTTGAGGTGAGTGCGCTGCTGTTGCAGCCATGCCAGCACAAAATCGGCAACGGCCCGCGGGTCGTTCAGGTTGATCTGCGGCAGTGCGCTGTCGGCCACGCCATCGGTGGCGATGGCGATGATGTTGCTGTCGCTGGCTGCGAGCAGCGGAAAACCCAGTGATGGCCGGTAAACTTCGATTTTGGCAAAAGGCTCCTGGCGAAAACCTTCCACCAAAATCAGGTCGGCCAGTGCCGGGTCGAGATGGCTGAGCAGTTCTTCCAGCCTGGGGTCGTGGTTGCCGTCGCTGGTTCGGCTGCGCTCCGTCACCAGCGCCCAGCGCTTGGCCGAGCCCAGCAGCATTTGCACCGCGCCGGATTCGCGCAGGCGGTAACTGTCCTTGCCAGGGTGGTCGATGTCAAAGGTATGGTGAGCGTGTTTGATGACCGAAACCCTCACGCCGCGCTCGGCTAGTACCGGGATCAACTTGGTCAGCAGCGTGGTTTTGCCGATGCCGCTGCCCCAAGCGCAGAACCCCAGCAGCGGTGTGGCGGACTGAATCATGCCGCGGCCTCCAGTTCATCCAGCGTGTTGAGGTTGGCAAATGCCTGTTCCTGATCGTCGAACGGCACTTCGACGAATTTGAGCGTTTTGTACCAGGTTTCCATCTTGCGGCCGCCGCTTTCCAGAAACCGTGCGAGATGGTCGCGCAGGCTGGTGTTGCACAGGCAGAACACCGGATGCAACTGGTTGCCGGTTTTCGCCACGGCAATCTCGGCCTGTTGCGTGTGCAGTGCATCCGTCAGCCTGGCAACCAAATCGGCGGGCAGGAAAGGCGTATCGCAAGGCACTGCGGCAAGCAGGGGCGTCGTTGCTTGCCGCAGGCCCGCGTGCAGGCCGGCGAGCGGCCCGGCATAACCGCTGATGGCGTCAGACACAACGGGGTAACCGAACTGCTGGTAACGATCGAGTTCACGGTTGGCGTTGATCAGGATGGTGTCCACCTGCGGGGAAAAACGGTCGATGACATGGGAAACCAGCGCTCTGCCGCGAAACGGGACCAGCCCCTTGTCCACGCCACCCATGCGCCGGCCCATGCCTCCGGCCAGCACGATCCCGGTGATGTCCATGTCAGCCGCCCGTCATGGACATGAACCTGACCACGGCGGGCTGTGCCCGGTGCAGGTCAAAGTCATGGCCTTCCGGCTTGATTTGCATCGCCTCGATAATGGCGGACTTCAGTGGGGTGTCGTCATGCGGGTGCTGGCGCAGTAGCGGCATCAGGTCCACTTTGTCGTCCTGCCCCAGACACAGGTACAGTTCGCCTTTGCAGGTAATCCTGACGCGGTTGCAGGATTCGCAGAAGTTATGGCTGTGCGGCGAGATGAACCCGATTTTGGTGTTGGTGCCGGGAACGCGCCAGTAGCGTGCCGGGCCGCCGGTGGTTTCCGCGCTGCTGACCAGGGCGTAGCGCTGCTGCAGCGTCTGCAGGGTTTCCGCGTTGCTGACGAAAGTGGCTTCCCGCGCGTGATCCACCGCGCCCAATGGCATTTCTTCAATGAATGCAATGTCGATCTGGTGGTCGATGGCAAACGCTGCCAGTGCCAAGGTTTCATGGTCGTTGATGCCGCGCATCAGCACGCTGTTAAGCTTGATGCTGTCGAACCCGCTGTCACGCGCGGCAGCAATGCCGGCCAGCACTTTGTTCAGGTCGCCAACGCGCGTGATGCGGCGGAACGTGTCGGCGTCCAGGCTATCCAGGCTGATGTTGATGCGAGCGACGCCCGCCGCGCGCAATTCCCGCGCCCACTGCGCCAGTTGCGAGCCGTTAGTGGTCAGCACCAGCTCGCGCAGGCCCGGCAGGTTGCCGATGGCACGGAACAGCGTGATGGCATCCTTGCGCACCAGCGGCTCGCCGCCGGTAATGCGCACCTTGCCCACCCCCAGGTCGACGAATGCCCTGACGATACGTTCGCACTCTTCCAGCGACAGGATTTCCTCGCGCGGCAGGAATACCATGTCTTCGCCCATGCAATAGGTGCAGCGGAAATCGCAGCGATCGGTAATGGACAGGCGGATGTAGTCCACTTTCCTGCCGAAACGGTCGATGAGTTGCTGGGGCATGGTGGCCAGGCCGGAGAGCCAGTGTGTGGTGGGGGTGGGGCCGAGCGTAATCAGGCCAGCAACTGGCGGTTGCTGCTGATGGCTTCGCTGACGATGGCTTTCAGCCCTTCGCCGCCGTTTTCGAGGTGGCCGATAATCGCCTTGCGCATGCGCGGGTCCCAGAAGCGCTTGATGTGCGAGGCGATGTCCTGCACCGCTTGCTGGCGGTCGGGTTCGTTCTCGAAAAAGCTGCCGATCTGGTTGGCCATTTTGACAAGGTGTTGCACGTTCATGGTGACTCCTGAGTTAGTCTTTGTGGATTTGCGTAAACGACATGGCTGTTGTTGCGGGTAAACCCCACCAGTGTCAGTCCGGTTTCTTCGGCGAGGTGGATGGCCAGGCCGGTCGGGGCTGAAATTGCAGCCAATAGGGTAATGCCGAACGTCGCAGCTTTCTGCACCATTTCGTAACTGGCGCGGCTGGTAACGATGGCGAAGCCGGCGGTTGGATCGGTACGGGTTTTCGCCAGGGTGCCGATCAGCTTGTCCAGCGCATTATGCCGTCCGACATCTTCCTCCACGTAGGCAATGCTGCCATCCGCCAGCGCCCATACCGCAGCGTGCGCTGCACCGGTGACGGCCTGCAACGGTTGTTTGCCGGCCAGATTGCGGAAGGCCGTATGCACTATTTGCGGGGTGATGCCCGTTCCGGCCGCCACTGGTGCCGGGTGGCGGATGACATGCTGTAGGCTTTCCGCGCCGCACAACCCGCATCCGGTGCGTCCCGCCATGCTGCGGCGTTTTTGCTTGAGTTCCAGAAAACGCTCCGGCGGGATGGTCATGTGCAGTTCTATGCCATCACACACCTCGACCACCTCAATGTCGCGCAATTCGCTGCTGTTGCGGATGATGCCTTCAGTCAGGCTGAAGCCCAGTCCGAACTGTTCCAGTGCCGACGGGGTGGCCAGCATCACTGCGTGCGAAATGCCGTTGTAGACCATGGCCACCGGCACTTCGTCAGCAACGCAATCCATGGCCTGACTGGTGCTGCCGTTGCTCCAGCGGCTGACCGCAACGGTACGCTGGCTGGGAAACAACGCCGCAGGCTCAGCGGTCAACGGCGTTATGCTCATTGCTACTGTGCCTTGGCAACCTCGCGCGCTTTCAGCAGCTCCTCCTGCTTTGCGCTGAACTGGCGATAACGCTGCTGCCATTCCGAAGGCTGGCTGACCTTGGTCACCTGCACCGCCGTCACCTTGTATTCCGGGCAATTGGTCGCCCAGTCGGAATTATCCGTGGTGATGACGTTGGCGCCGGAGAACGGGTGGTGGAAGGTGGTGTACACCACGCCAGGCTGCATGCGGGTGGATACCTTGGCATGCAGTACCGTCTCACCGGCGCGGCTCTGGATGCCGACCCAGTCGCCATCGCTGATGCCGCGGTCTTCGGCATCGTGCGGATGGATTTCCAGGATGTCCTCGGGATGCCAGGTGGAGTTTTCCGTGCGGCGCGTTTGCGCACCAACGTTGTACTGGGACAAAATGCGCCCGGTGGTCAGGATCAGCGGGAATTTTTGCGTGACTTTTTCGTCGGTCGGTACATATTCGGTGAACATGAACTTGCCCTTGCCGCGCACGAATTTGCCAATATGCATGGTCGGCGTGCCTTCCGGCGCCTGCTCGTTGCATGGCCACTGGATACTGCCCAGCTGGTCGATTTTCTCGTAGCTGACGCCATGGAAGGTCGGCGTCAGGCGCGCGATTTCATCCATGATTTCGGACGGGTGCGCGTAGTTCATCGGATAACCCAGTGCGTTCGACAGCATCACCGTCACTTCCCAGTCGGCCTTGCCCGCGAGCGGCGGCATCACCTTGCGTACCGGCGAAATGCGGCGTTCGGCGTTGGTGAAGGTGCCGTCCTTCTCCAGGAAGGATGCGCCGGGGAAGAACACGTGGGCAAACTTGGCGGTTTCGTTGAGGAACAGGTCCTGCACCACCACGCATTCCATGGCTTCCAGCGCGGACGTGACATGGTGGGTGTTGGGGTCGGACTGCACGATGTCCTCGCCTTCGCAGTACAGGCCCTTGAAGCTGCCGTCCAAAGCGGCTTCGAACATGTTGGGGATGCGCAGGCCGGGTTCATTTTCCAGCTTGACGCCCCAGCTTTCCTCGAACAGCGCGCGCGCGGTGTTGTCGGAAACGTGGCGGTAGCCCGGCAGTTCGTGCGGGAAAGAGCCCATATCGCAGGAGCCCTGCACGTTGTTCTGGCCGCGCAGCGGGTTGACGCCCACGCCTTCGCGGCCGACATTGCCGGTGGCCATGGCCAGGTTGGCAATCGCCATCACCATGGTGGAACCCTGGCTGTGTTCGGTCACGCCCAGGCCGTAATAAATGGCGCCATTGCCGGCGCTGGCGTACAGGCGTGCGGCGCCGCGCACCAGTTCCGCCGGGACGCCGGTGACGGCTTCCATGGCTTCCGGCGAGTGATGTTCCTGCGAAATAAATTTCTTCCAGGCGGCATATTCGGCCGGGTCGCAGCGTTCGTTGGCAAAAGCATCATCGGTCAACCCTTCGGTGACGATGACGTAAGCCAAGGAGTTGGCCATGGCGACGTTGGTGCCTGGGCGCAGCTTGAGGTGGTAGTCGGCCTGGATGTGCGGCGACCTGACCAGGTCGATCTCGCGCGGGTCAACCACAACCAGCTTGGCGCCTTCGCGCAGGCGGCGCTTCATTTGCGAGCCGAATACCGGGTGGCCGTCGGTGGGGTTGGCGCCGATCACCACGATGATGTCGGCCTGCATCACCGAGTCGAAAGTCTGCGTGCCGGCGGATTCACCCAGGGTCTGCTTCAGGCCGTAACCGGTGGGGGAGTGGCAGACGCGGGCGCAGGTGTCGACGTTGTTATTGCCGAATGCGGCGCGCACCAGTTTTTGCACCAGGTAGCCTTCCTCGTTGGTGCAGCGCGAGGATACGATGCCGCCGATGGAATCCTTGCCGTACTTGGCCTGGATTTCCTTGAAGCGGCGTGCGGTGTAGCTGATGGCTTCTTCCCAGCTGACTTCTTTCCACGGGTCGCTGATGTTGTCGCGAATCATCGGCTTGGTAATGCGGTCCGGGTGGGTGGCGTAACCCCAGGCGAAACGGCCCTTGACGCAGCTGTGGCCGTGGTTGGCCTGGCCGTTTTTGTCGGGCACCATGCGCACCACGCGGCTGCCCTGCATTTCGGCGTTGAACGAGCAGCCCACGCCGCAATAGGCGCAGGTGGTAGTGACGCTGTGTTCGGCCTGGCCGAACTGGATCACACTTTTTTCCATCAGGGTGGCGGTCGGGCAGGCCTGGACACAGGCACCGCAGGACACACATTCCGAATCCAGGAAATTTTCCTTCATCCCGGCGGAAACCCGCGATTCAAAACCGCGGCCGTCGATGGTCAGGGCAAAGGTGCCCTGGGTTTCTTCACAGGCACGCACGCAGCGGTTGCAGACAATGCACTTGCTGGGGTCGTAGGTGAAGTAGGGGTTGGATTCGTCCTTGGTGTCCTTGAGATGGTTTTCGCCATCGTAACCGTAGCGTACCTCGCGCAGGCCTACGGCGCCGGCCATGTCCTGCAGTTCACAGTTGCCGTTGGCGGCACAGGTCAGACAGTCCAGCGGGTGGTCGGAAATGTACAACTCCATCACGCCGCGACGGATGTCGGCCAGCTTGGAGGACTGGGTACAGACCTTCATCCCCTGGTCGGCCAGGGTGGTGCACGAAGCCGGGTAACCGCGGCGGCCTTCGATTTCCACCAGGCACAGGCGGCAGGAGCCAAACGGCTCCAGGCTGTCGGTCGCACATAATTTGGGGATTTGCACGCCGGCCTCGGCGGCGGCGCGAATCAGCGAGGTGCCTTGCGGCACGCTGACTTCGATGCCGTCGATCTCCAGCGTGACCAGTTTTTCGGAAACTCTTGCCGGGGTGCCGTAATCGGTGTCGCACCCGCCACTACCACATTGACATGCCATGATCGTTACTCCTTACGCAGCCTGCTGCGTGTTTTGCAGGCCGAAATCTTCCGGGAAATGGTTGAGCGCTGACAGCACCGGATAAGGGGTCATGCCGCCCAGTGCACACAGCGAACCGTTGAGCATGGTGTCGTTGAGGTCGCGCAGCAGTGCAATGTTGGCTGCGCGATCCTTGTTGGCGATGATCTTGTCGATCACCTCCACGCCGCGCGTTGAGCCGATGCGGCAGGGCGTACACTTGCCGCAGGATTCGATGGCACAGAATTCCATTGCATAACGCGCCATTTTTGCCATGTCCACGCTGTCGTCAAAAGCGACGATGCCGCCGTGCCCGAGCACTGCCCAGATATTGGTGAACGCTTCGTAATCCAGCGGTGTGTCGAACTGCGATTCCGGCAGGAAAGCACCGAGTGGGCCGCCGACCTGCACGGCGCGAATCGGTTTGCCCGTGGCCGAACCGCCGCCGTAGTCATACAGCAGTTCACGCAACGTTACCCCGAATGCTTTTTCGACCAGGCCGCAGTGTTTGAGGTTCCCCGCCAGCTGAATCGGCAGCGTGCCGCGCGAACGGCCCATGCCGTAATCGCGGTAAAACTCGCCGCCCTTGTCCAGAATGATGGGCACCGAAGCCAGCGAAATCACGTTGTTGATGATGGTGGGCTTGCCGAACAGGCCTTCAATGGCGGGCAGTGGCGGCTTGAAACGTACGATGCCGCGCTTGCCTTCCAGGCTTTCCAGCAGCGAGGTTTCCTCGCCGCAGACATAGGCGCCGGCGCCGCGCCGCACTTCCAGGTGGAAAGTCTTGCCGCTGCCGAGAATGTCGGTGCCCAAGTAGTTATTGGCAACGGCCACATCAATGGCTTCATTCAATGCTTGCAGCGCGTGCGGGTATTCGGAGCGCAGGTAGATGTAGCCTTGCGTGGCGCCGACCGCGATGCCGGCGATGGTCATGCCTTCGATCAGCACGAAGGGGTCACCTTCCATGATCATGCGGTCGGAATAGGTGCCGGAATCGCCCTCATCGGCGTTGCAGACGATGTATTTCTGGTCGGCTGCCGTATTGAGCACGGTGTTCCACTTGATGCCGGTGGGAAAGGCCGCGCCGCCGCGACCGCGCAGGCCGGAGTCGGTGACTTGCTTGACGATGTCGGCACCGCTCAAGGACAGCGCGCGCTTGAGGCCGCGATAGCCGGCATTGTCGACATAATCCTGCAGTGACACCGGGTCGGTGATGCCGACCCGGGCGAAGGTCAGGCGCTCCTGGTTTTTCAGGAACGGGATTTCTTCGGTCAGCCCCAGCCCCAGCTGATGCGTGCCGCCAGTGAGGAAGTTGCTGTCGAACAGGCTGGGTACGTCTTCCGGCTGTACCGGGCCGTATGCGATGCGGCCATTTGGCGTGGCAACTTCGACCAGGGTTTCCAGCCAGAACATGCCGCGCGAACCGTTGCGCACCAGCTGAATGTTGATGCCGCGTTTGGCGGCTTCGGCTGCGATGGCCGCGGCCACTTGGTCTGCACCCAGCGAAAGCGCGCTGGAGTCGCGTGAAACATAGACGGTAATGCTCATGATTGCGCCTTTCGTGCTGCGTCCAGCAGCTGATCCAGTTTCTGGTTGCTGACGCGGCCATAGACTTGATCGTCGATCATGATGGCGGGGGAGCAGGCACAGTTCCCCAGACAGTAAACAGGTTCCAGCGAGAAGTTTTCATCCGCTGTGGTTTCGTGGAAATCGATGCCCAAGCATTGTTTTGCATGCTCGGTCAGCTTGACGCTGCCCATCGCCTGGCACGACTCGGCCTGGCAAATCTGTACGGTATGCCGGCCGGGAGGGGTCTGCCGGAAATAGTGATAAAAAGTGACAACACCATGCACTTCCGCGCGCGACAGGTTGAGCGCTTTTGCGATCTCGGGGACGGCATCGGGCGGAATGTGGCCGATGGCATCCTGGATGTCATGAAGGATCGGCAGCAGGGCACCGGGCTTGTCTTTCTGGTTGGCGATGGCGCCTTGTACCGTGGTCAGGTAGTGCGAGGTCATGTCAGGGGCTGGTTCTGTATGTATGAAAAAACATAACGATAAGGAAAGACTGATCCCATTAGAGGGTACTTCGTTATGATTGAACGAATATATCCATCGCAATGCTGTTCGTCAACACTTGGAGCAGTATGGATATAGGCCAGACAGCCGGGGAGTCAGAGCTTTTCTGCCTTGATTTTACGGTACAGGGTGGCGCGGCTGATGCCGAGTTGGCGAGCCGCCAGTGCGATGTTCTGGTCGTGGTCGTTGAGCGCTTGTTGTATCAACTGGCGTTCTGCACGGCGGATGCTGGAGGCGGTTTTTGTTGAAGTGTTTTTTGCCGTAGCGGCAGCTTCTTCGATGAAATCTTCCGGCAGGTGTCGCGGCAGGATGTGGCCGGTGTCGTCAACAAACGCCAGCGCCGCTTTCAGCACGTTGCGCAATTGCCGGATATTGCCGCGCCATGGGTGCCGCTGAAACAGGTCGAGCACGATTTGGTCCAGCGTCACCGGCATGCTCTGTTCTTCATGCAGGATGCGGGTGATCAGCGGCCCAAGGTCGGTGCGCTCGCGCAACGGGGGAAGCCTCACCCGCAGCCCGTTGATTCTGTAATACAGGTCTTCGCGGAAATGCCCTTGTTCGACATGGTCCATCAGTTTGCGATTGGTGGCGCAAACCAGGGTGATGTTGACAGGGATGCTTTTACCGCTGCCCAGCGGAGTGATTTCGCGTTCTTGTAGTACCCGCAGCAGCCGCGCTTGCAGGCTCATGGGCATTTCGCCGATTTCATCAAGAAACAGGGTGCCGTTGTTGGCTTGCAGAATTTTGCCCGGCACGCCCTTGCGCTTGGCGCCGGTAAACGCGCCCTCTTCATAACCGAATAGTTCGGCCTCGATCAGGCCTTCCGGGATGGACGCGCAGTTGATGGCAATAAACGGGTTGGCGTGGCGGGCGCTGGCCAGATGAATGCCCTTGGCCAGCATTTCCTTGCCGGTGCCGGTTTCTCCCTCGATCAGGATGGGAATGCCCTTCTCGATCACTTTTTTCACCATCAGGATCGCCTGATGCATCTTTTCGTCACCGGTATTCAGCGCATCCAGCGGCCGCAAGTCAGGGCGCGATATTTCGGCCCGTGGGCGAGAGGGTGCCGTGGTACGCGGGGTGTCGCTGACCGGCCCGGCATCAAGGCGGGCATGCAGGCGCAAGCCGGTGTGGGTAGAGAGTTGGATGCCGTGCGCCGCGGCGCGCTTGAAGCTATCGAGCATGGCCGGCAGGGGGCAGTCAAAAATGCCGGCGAACACCAGATGCTGCAAATCGCCGCCATTCAAGCCTAACTGGAACAGCCCGATCTTGTTGGCGGCAAGCAGCCTGCCATCGGGAGAAAAAACGGCCATGCCTTCCCATAACGTGCCAAGAAACTCGGGACGCATATGGAAGCGGATGATGATGTCGTGCGGGAATTCGCTGGCAAGCAGGCGGTTTTCTATCATCTGCGCCGACATCCGCACCATGGACATGGTGTGCGCCTGCGGCTGGTGACAGTCGTTGGAAATGTCGAGGATGCCGATGGTCTGGCCGTGATAGTCAAGGATCGGAGCGGCGGAGCAGGTGAGAAACGCGTTCTGCTCGAAGTAATGTTCGCGGCCTTCGACACGAACCGGTTTGCGCTCCACCAGCGCCGTGCCAATGGCATTGGTGCCGGTGATTTCTTCGCGCCAGGACACCCCCGGCTGCAATGCGACCCGCTGCGCCTTGCTGATGAAATCGCTGTCCCCCAGGCTGTGCAGAATGGTGCCGAAAGCATCGGTCAGGATGACCATGCTGTTGGTGCCCACGATTTGTGCATACAGGCTGTCCATCGCCGGTAGTGCCTGATCAAGCAGGTGGGCGTTGCGTTGCCATATTTCCTTGAAAGCCTCCATGGCGATGGGCGCGATGGAGGATTGGGCTTCGGCCGAAAGGCCGGTGGTCATGCAGCGTGACCAGGAACGTTCGATCGGCTCCGGCAGCAGCCCCGCCGTGACTGCGCCACGATCCAGCAACTGGGTGCGGGCGGTTGTGATGCGTTGCGAGCGATCAGGTGAACGTGCCATCCGGGTTATCGTGTCCAAACCGTCTCAAGGTGTATCGAGACGGTTGTATCAAATTGAGACGAGATGCCAATATGAAGGACGCGTGTAAATTTGTAAAGCAAATAAAATCAGTTGCTTGAGGAATTTTCTGGCGTGGGCACGTTTTCTGCTGCTAGGCACAAAGCTGCCCGAGCCGCCAGGTTTGCGGGGTCGGGCCATCGCCAACATCAACCACGACAAGAAACATTGAGGAGACAACATGATCTACGCATTCCCCGGCCAGGCTGGCGCCAAGGTGCAATACAAGTCCAAGTACGACAATTTCATCGGGGGCAAGTGGGTTGCCCCGGTCAGCGGCGAATATTTCGACGTTATCACCCCGATCACCGGCAAGGTGTACACCCGGGCTGCCCGCTCCGGCGCGCCGGACGTGGAACTGGCACTGGATGCCGCCCACGCCGCCGCGGATAAGTGGGGCAAGACCTCCCCCGCAGAGCGCGCCAATGTCCTGTTCAAAATCGCCGACCGCATCGAAGCCAACCTGGAACTGATCGCTTACGCCGAAACCGTGGACAACGGCAAACCCATCCGCGAAACCCTGAACGCCGACGTGCCGCTCTCCGCCGATCACTTCCGCTATTTTGCTGGCTGCCTGCGCGCGCAGGAGGGGGCGATCAGCGAAATTGATGAAACCACGGTTGCTTACCACTTCCACGAGCCGCTGGGCGTGGTCGGCCAGATCATTCCGTGGAATTTCCCGCTGCTGATGGCCGCGTGGAAACTGGCGCCTGCCATTGGCGCCGGCAACTGCGTGGTGCTGAAGCCCGCCGAATCGACCCCGATCAGCATCCTGATCCTGGCCGAGTTGATCGCCGACCTGCTGCCCCCCGGCGTGCTCAACATCGTCAACGGCTACGGCCGTGAAGTCGGTATGCCGCTGGCCAACAGCAAGCGCATCGCCAAGATCGCCTTCACCGGCTCCACCGCCACCGGCCGCGTCATCGCCCAGGCCGCCGCCAATCTGCTGATCCCGGCAACATTGGAGCTCGGCGGCAAGTCACCCAACGTGTTTTTCGAGGATGTGATGGCGGCCGACGACAGCTTTCTCGACAAGGCGGTCGAGGGTTTGGTGCTGTTCGCCTTCAACCAGGGCGAGGTCTGCACCTGCCCGTCGCGCGCCCTGATCCAGGAATCCATCTACGACAAGTTCATGGAGCGCGTGCTACCGCGCGTGGCAGCCATCAAGCAAGGCAACCCGCTGGACACCGAGACCATGATAGGTGCGCAGGCTTCCGATCTGCAGATGGAAAAAATCCAGTCCTACTTGGCACTGGGCAAGGAAGAGGGCGCGCAGGTGCTGGCCGGCGGCACCAGGGCCAACCTGGGCGGCGACCTGGCGGAGGGTTATTACATCAATCCGACGCTGTTCAAGGGCCACAACAAGATGCGCATCTTCCAGGAAGAAATCTTCGGCCCGGTGCTGGCCGTGACCACCTTCAAGGACGAAGCCGAAGCGCTGGCCATCGCCAACGACACCCCTTACGGCCTCGGCGCCGGCGTATGGAGCCGCAACGGCAACCTGGCGTACCGCATGGGCCGCGCCATCAAGGCCGGCCGCGTCTGGACCAACTGCTACCACGCCTATCCGGCGCACGCAGCGTTCGGCGGCTACAAGGAATCCGGCATCGGCCGCGAAACCCACAAGATGATGCTGGATCATTACCAGCAGACAAAGAACCTGCTGGTGAGCTACAGCGAGAACAAGCTTGGCTTCTTCTAGGCACAAGCTGGCATGTGGTTAAACTGAAGCTCCCCGTGACCCCGGGAGCTTTTTTATTGGGAGGCAACGCATCATGGCAGAACGCGTTTCGGCAACCCCGGAAGCACTGGAAGTCATCCGGCAAATTGTCAGCGAGCATGGCCCGGTACTGTTTTTCCAGTCCGGCGGCTGCTGTGAAAATACCGCGCCGCAGTGCTTTCCCCAGGGGGAGTTCGCCATCAGTCCAAACGATGTCTACATTGGCGATGTCGGGGGCATGCCTTATTACATGGGATTCCGCGAGTTCGAGTTCTGGCAGAACACCCATCTGATCGTGGATGTGGTGGATGGCCGTAGCGGGACATTTTCCCTGGATGGTCCGAACGGCAAAACCTTTATCTGCCGCTCGCGGCTGTTCACCGATCGTGAATGGGCGGCTATCCAGGCTAGCTGATGCGTTGAAACAGGCGGAAACTTTCGCGCCTGTCGCTTGGCCGCTTGCCTTGCCAGATCAGTTTCCAGTCCTGGCCCGGGTCAACGTGTTCGAGATCACGCTCATCCTGGATCAGGTAAAGGTCACAACCCAAGTTTTGGGTGGTTTCGAAAGGCAGTACGTGGATGCCAAGATAGTAATCCACAGCGGCACGCTGCGCATCCCCCATGTGGCGGCCGGTAATGCAGGCGAAGTGTTGCGGTAATGCCTGTTGCATGGAGGCAAAAGTAGCCTTGTAGCTTTTTGCGGCGTCCAGCCATGGTAGCCACAGTGTCATCAGCACTCCCCAGGCCAGCGTCATGCCGACGGCCCAGTCGGTGACCAGCGCGCGGTTGGTGCGCTTGTTGTTGAATACCACAATAACCCAGGTCACGGTCAGCAGCAGGGCGGGCAGGAAGAGCCACCAGACAAAGGTCGGAACGTAAGCCAGCGACAGTTTGTGCATGCGTTCTGCGAGACGCGCCGGATGCCCGGTCATCATCGCTATCCATCCCAGCCAGATGAGGAATCCCAGCGTGCCGAACAGCATGACGCCAAACCAGTCGAGCAGGCTGGCGACGGCACGGCTGAGAGTTTCAATGGCCGGGGTGGCCAGCAGCGTCAGCGGCAACAGCAGCGGCATGAGGAACACCAGGCGCTGTCCGACGCTGATGCTGAGCATGCCGAACAGAATCAGCAAAAACAGTACCGGCAGTTGTACCGAAGGGTTGTTTGGCCGTAACCGCCAAAGCGACCATGCGGCCAGGGGCAGCGCCGGCCAGGCATACCACAGCAGGTTCTTGGCGATGTAGCCCGTGGAGCGCGTGATGAGGTTGCTGTCGGCGAACCAGCGGGTGTACAGCGCAGGGTCGAGATTCTTGAACGACAGTGCCCATGGAGCAATCCAGAGCAGTCCGACAACGACGGCACTCGCGAGGACTGCCAGGTACGACAGTCGGCGCCAGTGCGTGAACAGCAGCGGCAGTAGCAGCGCTGTGGTCAGCGTCACTTCCAGATTGAGGATGCCTTTGGACAGCAGGCCGATGCCGATGGAACTGCCGAGCAGGAGCCCGGCGCGCAACGGGCGTCGCTGTGCCAGCGCCAAGGCATAAAAAGCCATGGCGTATGCGGCAAGTCCGGCCACTTCGGGGGTGATCTGGTGAGCGGTAAATACCAGGCCGATGGAGCTGATGAAAATAAGGGCGGTATGCCTGCCGGAGCCAACGCCCCAGAGTTCCCTGCCGGTCATGCCGACAAGCAGCAAGGTCAGTGCTACCCACAGGCTGCTGGCCAGTCTGGCGGCGTCATGCAGGGCAAGCCATGGCGATAACACATGGGCGCATGCTGCTGCGCTGAGGTGGTACAACGGCGGTGTGCCTAGCCAGGGTTGACCTGCCATGCTGGGCAATACCCAGCTGCTGCCGGAGAGCAAGCCTTTGATAACGCTGATGGACTGGAGTTCGTCGGGTTTCCAGGGTTCGTGCCCGATGGTGCCGGTAAAAATCCACAGGAAACACAGGATGAGCAGCAGCCGGGTTTTCGCACGATCCCCAATCCTGGGTTTGGGGGTGGCAAAAACGGACTGCCAGTCGTGATCCAGTCCTTGAGACATTAGTGGTAAGCCTGTGTGGGTGCGAAGGAGGGCAACATTGTTTTTATTCTAACAAACAAAAAAGGCAGCTGTTGCTGCCTTTTTTGTGGAGATGTACTGCACAGGGGCTGTGTCCCCTGAACGTTACATGCCGTATTTCTGGCGGAATTTCTCGACGCGACCCGCGGTGTCCACAATCTTTTGCTTGCCGGTGTAGAACGGATGGCAGAGGGAACACACTTCAATGTTCAGGTCGCGGCCAGCGGTGGAGCGGGTCTTGAACTTGTTGCCGCAGCTGCAGGCAACATTGATTTCTTCATAATTAGGATGAGTATCTGGTTTCATTCTATTGTCCTTACGCGACTGTACCGGATAACGCCAGCGAAAAAATGCGCCAGCGTTAAAAATTAAACGGGGGATTATCCGGGAATTTTTACTTTTATGCAAACAAATCAGGATGGGGTTTCTTCTGTGGCGGGTGTTGCAGGCAGGGTATCCTGGGCAATCAACTTGTATTTGCTGGATTTAATGCCGGAAATGCCCAGATATAAAAGAACTGGAACCGAGGTGTTGCCTTTGATGCCCTTGTCTTGGTCCGTGGGGTCGGGCAGATAGTCGACGGGTTTGAACGTGCGGTCCGCAACCGGCACATTGAAATCATCGGTGAGGGTAAGGTGTAGCAAAGGGTAGGCAAGTACATGCGATGCGCGGTTATGCAGCGTGCTTTCCAGTATCAGCACGTCCGCGTAATCGGGATGGCTGCGCAGGCGGTAGTCTTCGATAGCGATCAGTTTTGCCTGGCTAGGCATCGGTACGCTGCAGGAAAATGCTTTGCATAGTCCGGACAGGGCAGGGTATAGCGATGGCGCTTGGCTGATGATTTGGGTCTTGAAAAACAGCGAGGTCTGCACCAATGCAAGCAGTAGCAGCACCATCGTCGCTGACAGCGGCTTGAGAAAGGACGGCCAGGAAAAACGTTTTTTCTGGAACAGCATTTCGGGAATATCCGCGGCTGGAGATTCCGTGCTGTTGGCGGCGACGTGTGCTGGGGGTTCACGATGCACGGCTGCGTCAGGTGGTGGTTTATCTGTGCTCGCTTGGGGCGGAATCGCGTCGGCGACGGTTGCGACGGGCGCATCGGCCTCCGCGAGCGCGGGCGCCGTTGCTTCCCAGTGCGCGGTGTCAGCGGCGCTGACTATCGGCGACATGTGCTCGAGCGCGTTGAATACATGCTGGCAAACGCTGCATCGGCCTTCCCCGCCGTGTGCCGCGAGTGCTGTGGGTTGGATTTTGAACATGGTGCCGCAAGACGGGCACGTGGTCACCATGCTCATCGTTTGGTGCCGGAGAGCAGCGTCCAGTTATCCATGAATACTGGATCGTTCATGGTGAACCACTCGGCATAAATGGCCGATACTTCTTCTGCCTGTTCCGCCAGGATGCCGGACAGCGCAATTTGTCCGCCGCTACGGCAGGCATGTGCCAGTGCCGGAGCCAGCAGTTTGAGCGGGATCGACAGGATGTTGGCCACCACAATGTCGGCGGAAACGTCCGGGATGGCGTCGGCGAGGCAAAAGTCGGCTTCGACCTGGTTTTGCTCGGCATTGCTGTGGCTGGAAATAATCGCCTGCGGGTCTATGTCCACCCCCAGCACTTTCCCTGCGCCGAGTTTTTTGGCAGCGATGGCGAGAATGCCCGAGCCGCAACCGTAATCGCACACCGTCTCATTGCCATGGATGTGCTCCGTCAGCCATGCCAGGCAAAGGTGGGTGGTGGGGTGGCTGCCCGTGCCAAATGCCAGGCCGGGGTCGAGGATGATGTTGATGGCGTCCGGCTGGGGTGCCTGATGCCAGGTGGGCACGATCCACAGCCTGTCCTTGACGTTGATCGGCTCAAATTGCGACTGCGTGGCCCTGACCCAGTCCTGTTCCGGGACGTCTTCCTGGGTGAAACGCGGATTGGTGATGTTGGCTGCTGTTGCTGCTTGCGCTACCACCGCTGAAATGTCAGTGGTTTCATCGAACAATGCGCTGACAATGTTGCGCCGCCAGACGCCGGGCTCAGTCGGCATTCCCGGTTCGCCGAAAATCGGCAACTCGTCCGGCGTTTCGGCATCAGCATCCTCGATGCCGACGGACAAGGCGCCCAGTTCCATCAGCGCATCGCTGAGCGCTTCGGCGGATGGGGCGTCAGCCTCGATCTTGAGTGACTGCCACGCCATTACTTGCTTTCCAGGCCGAGCTTGTGCTCCAGGTAGTGGATGCTGGTGCCACCTTTCTGGAAAGCCGCATCGTTCATCAGTTCACTGTGCAGCGCGGTGTTGGTTTTAATGCCTTCCACCACCATTTCCGACAGGGCGATGCGCATCCTGGCAATCGCCTGTTCGCGGGTGTCGCCATAAGCGATCAACTTGCCGATCATCGAGTCGTAGTGCGGCGGCACGGTGTAGCCGTGGTAGACATGGGTGTCCACACGGATGCCGGGGCCTCCCGGCATATGGAAGCTGGTGAGGCGGCCGGGTGACGGCACAAAGGTATGCGGGTCTTCCGCATTGATGCGGCATTCGATGGCGTGGCCGTGCTGTTTGATGTCTTTCTGCGTAAACGGCAGCTTCTCGCCGGCGGCGACGAGGATCTGCGCCTGCACGATGTCGATGCCGCTGGTGAGTTCGGTCACCGGGTGTTCGACCTGTACGCGCGTGTTCATTTCGATGAAATAGAACTCGTCATTTTCGTACAGGAACTCGAACGTGCCGGCGCCGCGGTAATTGATGGTGCGGCAGGCCTCGGCGCAGCGCTCGCCGACAGCGGCGATCAGCTTGCGGGCGACGCCCGGCGCGGGAGCTTCTTCGATCACCTTCTGGTGGCGGCGCTGCATCGAGCAGTCGCGCTCGCCCAGGTAAACAGCGTTGCCATGCTCGTCCGCCATCACCTGGATTTCGATGTGGCGCGGCTGGGTGAGGAATTTTTCCATGTACACCATGGGGTTGCCGAACGCCGCCTGGGCTTCGGCCTTGGTCATTTCCACCGAGGACAGCAGCGCGGCTTCGGTATGCACCACGCGCATGCCGCGCCCGCCGCCGCCGCCGGCTGCCTTGATGATGACGGGGAAGCCAACCTCCCGGCCCATGCGCAGGATTTCATCGGGGTCGTCGGGCAGTGCGCCGTCAGAGCCCGGCACGCAAGGTACGCCAGCCTTCTTCATGGCATCCTTGGCGCTGACCTTGTCCCCCATCAGGCGGATGGTCTCGGCGCGCGGGCCGATGAAGACGAAACCGCTCTGCTCCACGCGCTCGGCAAAATCGGCGTTTTCCGACAGAAAACCGTAGCCGGGGTGAATGGCTTCCGCATCGGTGACTTCGGCCGCGCTGATGACGGCCGGGATGTTCAGGTAAGACTTGGCCGAAGGCGCCGGGCCGATACATACCGACTCGTCGGCCAGCTTGACGTACTTGGCTTCGCGGTCGGCCTCGGAATGGACGCAGACGGTTTTGATGCCAAGTTCGCGGCAAGCGCGCTGGACGCGGAGGGCAATTTCGCCGCGATTGGCGATGAGGATTTTTTCAAACATGGGAAATCCTCTGGTTAGCCAATGATAAAGAGCGGCTCACCGTATTCAACCGGATGCCCGTTTTCGACCAGGATGGCCTTAATCACGCCGCTCTGGTCGGCTTCAATTTCATTCAGCAACTTCATCGCTTCGATGATGCAGATGGTATCGCCCGCAGCCACGGTGCTGCCGACTTCGACAAACGGCTTGGCATCGGGGGATGGCGAGCGGTAGAACGTGCCGACCATGGGCGATTTGACCGTGTGCCCTTCAACCACGGGCGGGGCGGCTGCTTCTGCCGGGGCAGCGGCAGCAGGGGCCGCAGTCGGCGCTTGCTGCGGGTACTGCGGCGGGAAATAAGATGGGGCGAACTGCATGGGCTGGCCCTGCAGTTGGCGACTGATCCGTACTTTCTCCTCGCCCTCGGTCAGTTCAAGTTCGGCAATGCCGGATTCTTCTACCAGGTCGATCAGCTTTTTGAGTTTTCTAAGATCCATCGTGCGTGGTCCTTGTTGGAATAAGGTGGGTTTGAGTTAGTTTTGCTGGATATGCCGCAGGGCATAATCCAGCGCGTATTCATAACCTGCTGCGCCCAGGCCACTCACTACACCGATCGCCAGATCGGAGAAGTAGGAGTGTTGCCGGAAGGCCTCGCGGGCATGAACGTTGGAAAGGTGAACTTCGATAAAAGGTGTCTTGACCGCCGCCAACGCGTCGCGCAGGGCAATCGATGTATGGGTGAAGGCGGCTGGATTGATAATAATGAAATGGACCGGATGCTGGAACAGGGCGTGGAGTTTTGCCACCAGATCGGCTTCGGCATTGCTCTGGAAGCTCTCCA
Source organism: uncultured Methylophilaceae bacterium (assembly GCA_964511385.1). Taxonomy (GTDB): domain Bacteria; phylum Pseudomonadota; class Gammaproteobacteria; order Burkholderiales; family Methylophilaceae; genus CAILHX01. The sequence continues at coordinate 155,161 of CAZEFE010000007.1, forward strand.
GCGAGGCTCCGGCGGCATCGGCTTTGGCGGAAAGGCGCTGGTTGATCTGCGCCAGGGTGTCGCCGCCATAATGCTCCGGTTCTCTGACACCCAGCAGGTTCAGATTCGGGCCATGCAATACAAGAATTTTGGTTCCGGGTTTGGTCGTCATTGAGCGAGATTTTGCGCCGGCAATGGAGTTTTAACTGGAAACAAGTTTGCCGCAATTGCACTGCTTTTGTCTAGCACAATTGACGAAATTGACAGAAATTGTCAATTTTTCAGTGCATTAGCGAAAGTTGTTAACACGCTCATTACAGTAAGGGCGTAACTACCTTTTCCAGCGTTGAATTCTCGACTTTTCCAAACGCGATGTGGGCGATTTTTCCATGTTTATCAAGCACAACGGTAAACGGCAGGATGCTGCGGTTGTTGCCAAGAGCCTCGGCTAGCGCCATGGCTTGGATGTCTGCAGCCAGCAGCGGATATTCCACGTGAACTTGTGCGGAAAATTTTTTCAACGTATCCACATCTTCGGCGGAGATGCCAACAAGTTGCATGCCTTTTGTCGAGTATTGCTGATGCAACTGATTGAGTGCCGGCATTTCCTCAAGACAGGGCGGACACCAACTGGCCCAGAAGTTGACGACCAGTACCTTGCCGCGCCATTGCTCCAGTGGCTGCGGTGTGCCGGAGGCGTCAACAAAACTGCTGGCATACAGCGCTTCGGTAGCAGGCGCCTGCTTGTCCACTGTTGCATACCAGAATACCAGCGCCGCCAGCAGGATTGCGGCGCTGGCAATCAGCACTCCACGGGTTCCGGGCATGTGCCGTCCTTGCTGGAAAATACATTGTTCAATGAAACCAGGAACGGGTCGGCCGCCTGGTAACCGACGATTCTTGCCGGAAGTTCCTGTCCTTTGCGGTCAAAAAACACGATGCCGGGCGGGCCGTACAGTCCGAAGCGGGTGAGCAGCGCGTGGTCGTCAGCCGTGTTGTTGGTGACGTCGGCCTGCAGCAGCAGCACCTGGCTGAGTACTTTTTGTACGCGCGGGTCGGTGAAGGTGGTCTGCTCGTATTCCTTGCAACTGACGCACCAGTCCGCATAAAAATCCAGCATGACCAGGCGCGGGGTTTTTGCGCGCGATTCGGCCTGGGTGGCGGCTTCGAGTTCGGCCAGGTTTTTGATCGGTTTGAATGGCAGTGCTGGTGTGTGCTGCGTCGATGCCCCGCGTAGACCTGCCAGCGGCTGCAGCGGGTCGCGACTGCCGGCTAGCGCCCCGATAAGCAAAGCGGCGCCTGCCAGCAGGGCAATGACGCCGATCACTTTGCCCAATCGCCGGGCATTGCCCGCGTGGGGCGGCAGGCTGTCCAGCGCCGACAGGAAAATGGCAACGCCGATGAGCAACGCCGCCCACAGCAGCATTTGTACCGCTGCCGGAATCACTGGGGTAATAATCCAGATCGCCATGCCCAGCATGACAATGCCGAATAAATTGCGCACGGTGTTCATCCATGCCCCGGCCTTGGGCAGCAGCGCACCGGCGGATAGCCCGAGCGCCAGCAATGGCACGCCCATCCCCATGGCCATGGCGAACAGCGCGACGCCGCCCAGCCAGACGTCATGGGTCTGGCCGATATACAGCAGCGCACCAGCCAGCGGGGCGGCAACACACGGGCTGACCAGCAGTGCGGACAGTGCACCCATGGCAAACACCCCGGCGAATTTTCCGCCTTTGATACGGTTGCTTGCCGTGGCCACCCAGGTTTCCAGTGCACTGGGCAGGCGCAATTCATAGACCTCGAACATGGACAGTGCCAGGGCGGCAAAAACCAGTGCGCCAAAGCCCAGCGCCCATGGGTTCTGCAAGGCGTTGCTGATGAGATGGCCGGAAAGTCCTGCCGCAACTCCGGCCAGCGCATAAGCCACCGCCATGCCCAGCGTGTAGGCCAGCGACAGATTAAAGGCGTGCGCCCGGGAAGGGTGGCTGTTTTGCCCGACGATGATTCCGGACAGGATGGGCAGCATGGGGAACACGCACGGCGTAAACGCGAGCAACAGGCCGAAACCAAAAAAGCCGACGGCGATCAACCACAACTTACCGCTGGCCAGCACCTGCTTGATCCGGTCGGATTCCTGCGGTTGTGGTGCTGCAGTGTTGCCGGTGGTCATGCCGGGCAGGCGGATGTCGAACGATTTTTTGATCGGCGCATAACACAGGCCCTTTTCGCTGCAACCTTGATATACCGCCTGCAGGGTGATGGTTTCAGGCGGCGTGCCGGAATGCTGGAGTTTGATGCTGGCCTGGAATGGCTGGTGATAGACCTCGGTCTGGCCAAACGTCGGGTCCTGTTTGATGTCTCCCTTGGGCAAGGTCGCTGCTGCGGCTGTGCCGTCTTGTAGCTTGAACGAAATGCGGTCTTTATAAAGATAATGCCCTGGCGCCACGGTGAAATCGGCGAGCAAGGTGTCTGCACTTTGTGCCGTGATCGAAAGCTGGAATGCCTGGTCCGGCTCCAGGTAGTCGTTGTTTGGCCCGGCTTCCAGCGCGGCGGCAATCGGGTTGCTGGCGGAGGGTGGCGCCTGCTGGGCGAGCGCGACATTAATGCCAAGCAGCATGCCGGCCATGAGGATGGCCAGGCGCGTAAAAAGCGGGGAATTCATCGGGTTTCGGTCTCTATCCAGTGCAGATATTCGGGCAAGGCGTTGTCGATTGGGACTGAGATAATTTCAGGAAGTTCGTACGGGTGTTGCTGTCGTATCTTTTGCTCAAGCTCGGCATAACGCGCGCTGCTGGTTTTAACCAGCAAAGGGAACTCTTCGGCGCTTTCGGTTTTGCCCTGCCAATGGTAGATTGACGTACAGGGTGCCAGCACGTTTACGCAGGCGGCAAGGCCGGCATCGATCAAATCCTGCGCCATTCTCACCGCGCCTTCACGGTTTGGGAGGGTGGTCATTACCAATATTGCTTTCATGGAACCCATGGCATGCGTTTGCTGTTGATTTTAGTCATTTTACTTGGTTTTCCTCTGGCGGAACTGGCTGTTTTGATCTGGCTGGCCGGACAGTATGGCTGGTGGACAGCCGTCTACCTGCTGTTTGCCGCCGTTGTCGGGTGGACGCTGATCCAGGGGGAGCGCCTGGCGGCGTTCGGGCGGCTGTTTCAGGCGGTGCAGGGCGGACATTCGCCGGCCCTGTCCCTGCTGGTCAGCGCGCGACGGATGCTGGCCGGGGTGTTGTTCATCATCCCTGGCGTGATCAGTGATGTGATGGCCATCGTGATTCTGCTGATTCCCCTACCCGTTCGCCGTGCTCCACCCGCCCCGGATGACGTGATTGAAGGGGAATGGCGACGGGAGGATTAGCGCTCCCGTCGGAATTTGAGGGGAGTTGATTGGCAGTTATGATGCGGCGTCAATCTGCCCGTTTGATTCCTACTAGTTTCCAAGACAGCCAATCTCTGCGCATGACAAGCGCAATTTTGGCTTTCTCGTTCTCGTTCGGATGAATTGCAAGCTCGACCAAGGAAAGCCCGTGCCAATCCGCGGTGATTTGAGTCGTTGTTTTTTCCTTGCCGGACTGCTGATCTGTTGGCATTTTTCCATTGAGTAAAAACACCAGCGATTCGGGCGTTACCAGTGCATCAACAATGGGTGACGCCAAAGCGCCTGCCAGCAGGTGAGCTAAGCGTTGCCTCGTCGTTGTTTTGCCAGCGGTGTCTCCGGTGTCAGTTGAAATCATCAGTTTGATGCTGCTACGCAACGATGTGAAATCAACCCGTTCATTGAGTTCCTGAACGCTCCCTTTTTGTGCCGCCTCCTTGATTGAATCCAGTGCGGCAATAGGCGACCTGATGAACCAGATGGCAAGAAGCAACGCGACAAAGAGCGCCCCTCCTACGATCAGCCATGATTTTTGCTGTTGTGTTGTTGTCATTTACGAAGTCCTTGCAGGTTAAACAGTTTGGGTTTTCCAGCCCTTGGGCGGCTCTTTGCAATATTTGACGCTTTCCGTAAATGATCCGGATTCTTCGCCGGTATCAACCTTGCGGGTAACGACTTTGCATTCTGTCGCCATTTGAACCACTTTGACGGGCGATGTTGGTTGATTGGCTACATCACCGCTTTTTGCGGGAACTGACTTGTAGGCAGTATTAAGCTTGGAGAGCTCTTTCGCATATTGGGCCTTGTCGGTTACGCTCACATTGGTTTTTGCCGGAGAGGCGGCTACAGTTTTTTCAGCCGCTTTGCTTGTGGTTTTTTGTGAGGATTTTTTACCGGCGGTCTTTGCGGTCTTGGCTTCTGTTGGCGCACTGGTTTTAGCTAACGTCTTTTGAATGTCCGGTTTTAGATAACGCAACGGAACATAGCCGATCCCCACATTGCTATCCCCTACAACAGCCCATTCCTGAGCAACAACATTTGCCGGGATGTGGAGACTCACGCCTTTCTGAATCACCATTCTGGGGGATGAGCTTTCGTCAATATCGCTATAGACAGGTGTATCCACATAGGCAGCTATATCCACCGGGTCAACCATAAGCAACGGATGAGTTTTTAGAGAAGAAGACAAAGCGAAATTTTGCTTTTGCTCAAGTTGCGCCGGTTGCGGGGTGACGGTGATGGTTGCTTTGGTTTTATTGGTGACAAATGATTCGCTATTGCCTGTTTCCAGAGACTTCAATTCAAGCTCAGCAAGTTTTTGCTTGTCCTGCTCGTCGAGGTGAGCACCCAGCCGATTCCCAATAAATCCGCCCAACACAGCTCCTATCAGGGCACCTTTGGTGCCGCCTACCTTGCTACCGATGACCCCACCAGCAACCGCGCCACCGACAGTGCCGACTTGCTCTTTGTTGAGATTGGCGCAACCAAAAAGCAGAGTTGCCGAGATCAGAATAAGCAAAAGGCGTTTTTTCATTGGAATCTCCGTAAGTGGTATCAAAGGATAAGTTTTTGCAAATTGCTGAGGCGCGACCAAATATCTCCAGCCAGGCCAATTTCTTGGTGCATGGTTGTTTCCAAGTCATAAAGCGCTGTTCCCTTGCTGAAAACATGATCCGGCATGGCATACAACACGACGGCTAGAATGGTCACCATGATTGGTGTCGCCGCCTTTTTTAATCCGTCAGCGATTTTTTGGGTCGTTGGAGTTGTCGCTAACCCCATTGCGATGAGTATCAACAAAACAGAAATGGCGTTTGTCATGGCGCTGGTCAGGCTGGTGATGATAGCCATTGGCGGCAGAAAAACGGCGGCATTGACATCCATGATACCGTTGAAGGATTCCACGCTTTTGACCGTTGGAAGTGCTGAATCCCTAGCCTGTTGGGCTTGCTTTTCAAACCAGTCCAAGTATTGCTGATGTCCCATGAAATAAGGAATTTCTCGCGCATGGACGGGGGAGCCGTCCGGTCTGTTGCCGATTATCCGGTCTTCACTCTTTCGTAGTTGTTCACCTTTGGGATGTTTGGATGTACGCAAAGCCTGGATGAACTGCATACGCGAAGCGTTTGGGTTGGGTTCTATGCCGCCGGATCTCTGCCGGAACTTGTTTACTCCGCCCCAGGCCTTGTACTGATAGGCTTTCTTCGATTGCTGGATGTATTCACCATAGGCGTGAGAAAGCTCCTGCATATTACGGTCATATTCCGGCCAGGCTTTTTCTGCCTTGGTCATTACCGCCTTGCTTTTATCCTCGGCTTTGCGTTCAACAATGTCTTGCGCAGGCAACATGAAGCGCTCATCAAGAATCACTATGGGAAAAGCGCCCATCAGAATCTTGCCGATGATAGGAGCGTCTTTGGGGTGAGGAATGTCCGGGTCGCTGAGCTTCCCCGTCAGGATGTCTCTTCGGTAAGAAAACAGATTGAACCCTTGTACTTTTATTTCGGGCCTGAGTCCTGCAATGACTTTTGTATAGGTGAAGTCGAGTGCATGGTAAATAACGAAAACCACTGTCAAGAATGCGGCCAATCCTGCCGCCGCCGGTTTGATTCGGGTGATTAATCCTCTAAACAACGCCCATGAGAGGCCGAATGAACCCAAGAGCTTACCCCGCTGGGATAACTCGCTTACGCTGGTGCTGTCAGCAACAGGGTTGCTTAACGCATTCAGCAGGTCAATGTTATATCCGGCTTCCAGAAAGACCAGGAGTGAGGAAACGGCCAGAATGAGCCAGACAAAGTGCCCGCTTCTGGTAAATCCATTCAAGTCCAGAAGACCGGATAATTTTTGATCCATGGCTAAAGGTTATGCCTGATAAAAGATGTTGCCGCACTTGTGGCACATCCACCCTTTTTCCCACTCGGCATATAGCCCGGGCCATACTTGGCTGTTGTGGGTGAAGCGGGAATAAATAAACCACCCGGCGGTTACGGAAATCAGCAGACCAAATGGAATCCCGTCTTTCTGGCCCATGGCAAATAAACCAAAAGCAAGAATAATCAATGGCCATTTATAGGGTTTCTTGGCGGGTGGTGCTGCTTTTTGTGCCGTAATGGACTGAGACTGCCCTTTGGTTTTGGTCTTTGCGGCGCCTATTCCTATCCCGCCTCTGCCAAGCCCAATCCCGCCAGTTGTACTTTGGGTTGAGATATCTTGGGTTCCGTATTCGTAGGCAGTCTGTAGCCGTTGGGTATTTTCTGACTGGCAAGACGGACAATTCATTACGACTCCTCCTTATGGAGATGGTTTTTAGAAAAATGCCGATAGGCATTTTGCCCAATATATTATGAAGACGCAAACGCCATGAAGCCGTAACTTGCCTTCCGGACAAGGAGGCAAGTTTGGAACCTGAGGTGGCTTTCGGATTGGTGCTAAGAGACTTGCGAAAACAATGTCAATTGTCGCAAGAAGCGCTGGCGCACGAAGCCGGAATGGAGCGCAACTATATTTCCTTACTTGAACTTGGGCGTAATAGCGCAAGTATCAAAACCATATTCAAGTTGGCCCCGATTTTGGGCGTCACCGCATCAGAGATTTTTCGTCGGGTAGAAACCGTGCAAGCCGAAACATGCCCGCCAAAAAATCCATAGCTGATTCAAGGCGCTTGCTTAGGTGATAAACTGCTCGCCTTTCTTATTTGACTCGTTTCCAAACCATGTCTTTTCAGGTCACCATCCAACCCAGCGGACATCAGTTTGCCGCCACTGCTGACGAAACCATTCTGAACGCCGCCCTGAATGCGGGTTTTTCCTTGCCTTATGGCTGCCGGAATGGCGGTTGCGGGGCGTGCAAGGGGCAAGTGGTCAGCGGCACGGTAGAGTATAACGATGTGCAGCCCAGTGCCCTGACGGTAGCCGAAATGGCGGCGGGCAAGGCGCTGTTCTGCTGCGCCCAGGCGGCTTCCGACGTGGTGATCGAATGCCGTGAAGTGACGGCCAAGACCGGCATCCAGCCACGCATCTTGCCTTGCCGGGTGGAAAAGAAACTACAGCTGGCGCATGACGTCGTCGGGTTTTACCTGCGGCTGCCCGCCAACGAGCGCCTGCAGTTCATGGCGGGCCAGTATGTGGAGTTCCTGCTGAAAGACGGCGGGCGTCGCGCGTTTTCGCTGGCCAATGCCCCGTATGACGACAATTTGCTGGAAATCCATGCCCGGCTGATTCCCGGCGGCAAGTTTACCGAATATATCTTCCATGAAATGCCGGAAAAGGCCATTTTGCGCATCGAAGGCCCGCTGGGCAGTTTTTTCCTGCGCGAGGAAAGCGACAAGCCGATCATTTTTGTCGCCGGCGGCACCGGTTTTGCGCCGATCAAGGGCATCATCGAGCATGCCTTCCACCAAGGCATCAAGCGCGACATGGTGCTGTACTGGGGCGCATTGTCCAAGCGGGACCTGTATCTGCCGCAGTTGCCGGATTTGTGGGCGGCCGAGCATCCCAACTTCAAATTCATCCCGGTGTTGTCGGAGCCGCTGGCGGAAGATCACTGGCAGGGCCGCACCGGGCTGGTGCACCAGGCGGTGCTGGATGACGGCCTGAACCTGGGGGGAGCCCAGGTTTATTGCTGCGGCGCGCCGGCGATGGTGGAAACCGCCCACCGCGATTTTGTCGCCAACGGCTTGCCGGAGGACGAGTTCTTCTCGGACGCGTTTACCTTCGCCAAGCCAACCCCCAAGTAACTAGCTGGCGGCACCCGTGCGCTGGGCGATATGCGCCAGCGCTTCATCAATCTGGTCAATCAGGATCAGGCACAGGTCGCCGGATTGCAGATTGACCAGTCCGGCGTCAATTGCCGTAAATTCCCCGCGGATTTCCTGAACCGCGCTTGTGCGCTTGGCGTTGGCCAGGCCCTCTCTCAGTAGCGCCAACACCTCGCCGTCGGTGCGGCCGCGCTGGCATTGGTCCTGGTACAGGATGACTTCGTCAAAGGCGTCGCCCAGAATCTCGGTCTGGCGGCGGATGTCTTCGTCGCGCCTGTCGCCGGCGCCGCTGATGACCACCACGCGGCGCTTGGCCGGGATGTTGTTAATGGCGCTCACCAGCGCCAGGATGGCGTCCGGGTTATGGCCGTAGTCGGCAATCACGGTTGCGCCGCGGTAATCGAAGCGGTTGAAGCGTCCGGGAGCGGTGTGCGCATCGTTGACAAAGGTGTTCAGCCCCTGACGCAATGTGTCCCAGGCCAGCCCCAGCGCCCAGCCGGCAGCCAGCGCCGCCATGGCGTTTTCGATCTGGAAGCCGATTGCGCCGTTGCAGGTGATGGGGATATCTGCCAGCGCTACGCGCTGCTCTTCGCCCGGCCCCGCCGCGACGATGTGGCCGCCGTCACGGAATACCACGCGATGGCCCTGCGCCAGATGCGTGGTGATCAGGGGGTGGTGGCGGTCATTGGCAAAAAAGGTGACAGAGCCGGGGCAGGCGCTGGCCATTGCAGCCACCATCGGGTCGTCGGCATTAAGCACGGCAACGCCGTCCGGTGCGACGTTCTGCACCACCACGCGCTTGACCACGGCCAGGTCTTCCACCGTGCTGATGTAGCTCAACCCCAAGTGGTCGCCCATGCCGATGTTGGTGACCACGGCCACGTTGCAGCGGTCGAAAGCCAGCCCTTCGCGCAACACGCCGCCGCGTGCGGTTTCAAACACGGCGGCATCCACGTCGGGGTGCATCAGCACGTTGCGCGCGCTTTTCGGCCCGCTGCAATCGCCGCTGTCGATACGCTGTCCTTGAATATAAACCCCATCGGAATTGGTCATGCCGACGCGATGGCCGTGCAGAGTCAGGAAGTGGGCGATCAGCCGGACCGTGGTGGTTTTGCCGTTGGTGCCGGCAACCGTGACCAGTGGGATGCGTCCGTTGCTGCCCGGCGCGAACATGTTGCTGATAATCGCTTCGCCGACGGCGCGGCCCTTGCCGAAAGACGGTCGCAAATGCATGCGCAGGCCGGGTGCCGCATTGACTTCGACAATCCCACCGCCCTGTTCTTCGAGCGGCTTGAGCACGCTGTCGCACACCACGTCCACGCCGCAAATGTCCAGCCCGATCATTTGCGCCGCGGCAACGGCGCGCGCCGCCATCTCGGGATGCACGTCGTCGGTGACGTCGGTGGCGGTACCGCCGGTACTCAGGTTGGCGTTGTTGCGCAGGATCACGCGCTGGCCTTTGGCCGGCACGGAGTCGGCGGTCAGGCCTTGCAGTTCGAGACGGACCAGCGCGATGTCATCCAGGCGGATTTTGGTGAGCGAGGTGGCGTGGCCTTCGCCGCGACGCGGGTCGCGATTGACCTGCTCCACCAGTTCGCGGATGCTGCTGGTACCATCACCTACCACCAGCGGCGGGTCGCGCCGTGCCGCGGCGATGAGCTGGTTGCCGACCACCAGCAGCCGGTAATCGTGGCCGGGCAGGTAGCGTTCCACCATGACATCCGTGCTGATATCCGACGCCGCGGCAAATGCGGCATTTAATTCCTCGCGGGAACCGATGTTAACGGTAACGCCTTTGCCCTGGTTGCCATCCTGCGGCTTGACCACAACCGGCAGGCCGATTTCCAGCGCCGCCGCCCAGGCGGCATCGGCATCCTGCACGGTTTTGCCTAATGGCACCGGCACGCCGGCCGCATCCAGCAGGGTTTTGGTGAGTTCCTTGTCCTGTGCGATGGATTCGGCAATGGCGCTGGTAAGGTCGGTTTCGGCGGCCTGGATGCGGCGCTGCTGGCTGCCCCAGCCGAACTGCACCAGACTGCCTTCGGTCAGGCGCCGATAGGGGATGCCGCGCGCAACAGCGGCTTGAACAATGGCGCCGGTGCTGGGGCCCAAGCGCACGTCTTCGTCCAGCTCCTGCAGTTGCGCCAGTGCGGCGGCCAGGTCGAACGGTGTGTCTTCGATGGCGGACATCACCAGTTCGCGTGCCAGTTCGAATGCCAACCGGCCGACGGCTTCCTCGGTGTATTCCACCACCACTTGGTAGACATGCGGCTCTACGGTCTGGGTGGTGCGGCTGAATGTGACCGGGCAGCCGGCCTGCGCTTGCAGACCCAGCGCCGCAAACTCCAGGGCATGCGCGATCGAGGTGGCATCCTCATGGTTGGCCGGTTCCAGGTCGCCGATGGCGGGGAAACGCTCGCGCAGCCGCGCTTCAAAATTGGGAATGTTGCGGATGTGGCGGGTTGCCCCGGAGTAGCAGGCCACAATCGCCTCAATGGCGGTATGCCGGCTCCACAGGTTGGGGCCGCGCAGGGCGCGAATGCGGGATATTTCCATCAAGAAACCTCAGGTTGCAGCAGGCTGTGGAATGCGTCCAGCCCGGCGCGGATCAAGTCGGGGGATATGTTGAGCGCCCAGGCGGCAGCGACGGCCGCCAGTAATGTCTCGGCCGGGATATCGCCGGTCGGCGGGGTGAGCGCAATTTCATCCTTGCCGTGGGCCAGGACGATGTGTTCGGCGCGCGCCAGCACCGCGCGCCGGTTCTGGGCCAGGTGGTTAACCAGGATCGGGTTGTGCGGATCGGTGTCGAAAAATAAGACTTCGCCATCGCACAGGTCGGCCATTTTCGCCACCAGCGGGTCGGCGGCATTGAGGATCGCGGCGCCTTCCGGCAGCACGATGTCCACTTGCGTGCGCAGCACGTTGAACACCTGGTCCTTGTCGTGTACGTAGTACTGATCCAGACCTTCGGCGCCGAGGATGTTGGTGACCACGCCGACCTGGCAGCGGTCGTAAGCCAGACCTTCGGTCAGGATGGCGCGCGCGCTGTTTTCAACGACCGCCACTTCGGTGGCGCGGTTGATCAGCACCTTGCGCGCGGCGGCCCAGTTGGCGCGATCGCCTGCTTCCACCAAGCGCTGGTTGGCATAAAGCCCGGCGCTGCAAGCCAGGCCGACCTGTTTGCCAGCCAGTTGTACCAGGCGCGCGAGCATCCTGGCGACCTGGGTCGTGCCGGCGCTGCCGGTGATGCCGACTACCGGGATACGGCCGTTCTGCTCTTGCGGGAACAGGCTTTCCACGATGTTGTGGCCTACGGGGCGCGGTTTGCCGGATGCCGGTTTAAGGTGCATCAGCAGCCCCGGCCCGGCATTGATTTCAACAATGGCGCCATGCTGTTCTTGCAGAGGTCGAGAAATATCCTCGGCCACCAGGTCCACGCCGGCAATATCCAGCCCGACGATGCGGGCGGCCAGGGCAACCGTGGCGGCTACGCTGGGGTGTACCTGGTCGGTGACGTCAAATGCGACGTTGCCGTTGCGCTGGATCAGCACCACCTTGCCTGCTGGCGGTACGGCATCCGGCGCGAACCCTTGGCGGGCAAGCTCCAGGACGATGGCGGGGTCGTCTTCCAGCACAATGCGGTTGAGCGGGAAATCTTCGGTGACACCACGGCGCGGATCGGTATTGATCTGGGTATCGATCAGTTCGGCAATGGTTGAGCGGCCGTCGCCGGTCACGGTTGCCGTTTCGCCGCTGGCAGCGGCGGCTACGCGGCCATCGACCACCAGCAGACGATGCTCATTGCCCGGGATGAAGCGTTCGACGATCACTTCGCTGCCTTCGGCCGCCGCCAGGTGATAGGCGGCTTCAATTTCCTCGCGTGTAGTCAGGTTGATGGACACGCCGCGCCCGTGATTGGCGTCGGATGGCTTGACCACTACCGGGATGCCGATGTCTTCAGCGGCTTCCCAGGCCGCGGCCGGGCTGTCCACCAGTTCGCCTTCCGGTACCGGCACGCCGCAGGCTGACAGCAGGCGCTTGGTCAGGTCTTTGTCGCCGCAAATGCTCTCGGCGATAGCGCGGGTCCGGTCCGTTTCCGCGGTCCAGATACGGCGCTGGCGTGCGCCGTAACCCAACTGCACCAGGTTGCCTTCGGTGAGGCGGATGGCCGGGATGCGCCGGTCGGCGGCGGCATCCACGATGCAGGCCGTACTCGGGCCCAGGCACAGGGAATCCACCATGTCGCGCAGTCGGGCGACGGTTGCCGCAACATCATACGGACGGTCTTCAATCGCAGCCATGATCAGGTCGCGCGCGGCATGGAACGCCGCAATGGTTACCTGCTCCTGGCGCGAGCGCACCACTACCTTGTACACCCCGCGTGTCGAGGTTTCACGCGCCTTGCCGAAACCGCTCTGCATGCCGGCCAGGTTCTGCAACTCGATGGTGACGTGTTCGAGGATATGCCCGGCCCAGGTGCCCTCGCGCAGCCGCAGCAGAAAGCCACCGCGCTCGCCCACGCCGCAGCGGTGCTCGACCAGTGTCGGCAGCCACGCTGTCAGGCGCTCGTAAAAGCCGGGGATTTTGTTGGAGGGGAAATCTTCCAGTTCACCAATATCCACCACGGCCTCAACTGCCGGGCGGTAGGTCCAGATGTTGGGGCCGCGTAAAGGGGTTAACTTGAGAAACTCGATGTGTTTTGATTTCATGTTCCGGCGGTATGATGCTCCCCGAGCGTGGGGAGCGGGCCTGTCCTGACGATCATTGGTTCGGGTGATTGTATGCGAGCACCCTTACTCTAACCTTACGGCATGGCGGGCAATGAAATTTGCTTGTAATCATGGCTGCGGGGGCCATGATCTGAAAAACAATTGGGTATACTTGGCGGCAATATGAAAACCGAGTTACCAAATTCCACGGTGTTGCCGGAGGCTTGGCGCGCGCAGGCGGAACCACAGCTGGAGCCGGGCGAGCAGGTGCTGGCCTGGCTGGAAATCGACCTGACAGAGCGGCTGCATTTCGCCCACGGCCTGCTGTTGGCGACCAATCGGCGCTTGCTGGCCAAGGCGCCGGAAAGTGCCGGTTGGCAATACTGGGAATACCGGCAGGGCTTGTTGTTGCAGCATCACGACCATGCGGGTGTCGGCACGCTGGAATTGCTTGATGAAACCTCGCGCCTAGCCTGCTGGCGCTACACGCTGGGGCAGAACGTCGTGGCCTTGAAGGTGATTGCCGAGTTTGAACGCCAGCAGGAAAGCGCAATTTCCGGCCGGCCAGTACCGCCGCACGACGACACGCTGTGCCCCAAATGCAAGGCGCCGCTGCCGGCGGGCGAGGAGGAATGCCCGATCTGCACCCGCGAAATCCACGCGCCGCCTTCCACCTGGACGCTGTTCCGCCTGTGGCGTTTCGCCAGGCCGTATCGCGGCCAGCTGCTGGCGGGTTTCCTGCTGACGCTGGCTTCCACCGCCGCCACGCTGGTGCCGCCTTACCTGACCATCCCGCTGATGGACAAGGTGCTGATTCCCTACCAGAACGGCGCGCCGATCGATGTTGAACTGGTGATGCTATTGCTGCTGGGCTTGCTGGGGTCGGCGCTGCTGGCGTGGGCTCTGGGGTGGGCGAGGACTTACATCCTGGCGCTGGTGAGCGAGCGCATCGGCGCCGATTTGCGCACCACCACCTACGAGCACTTGTTGCGGCTGTCGCTGGAATATTTCGGCGGCAAGCGCACCGGCGACCTGATGGCGCGCATCGGCAGCGAATCCGACCGCATCTGTGTGTTTCTTTCGCTGCATCTGCTGGATTTTGCCACCGACGTGCTGATGATTGTGATGACCGCGGCCATCCTGCTGTCGATCAACCCCTGGCTGGCGCTGGTGACGCTGCTGCCGCTGCCGTTCATCGCCTGGATGATCCACGTGGTGCGCGACAAGCTGCGCACCGGCTTTGAAAAAATTGACCGCGTCTGGTCGGAAGTGACCAACGTGCTGGCCGACACCATCCCCGGCATCCGCGTGGTGAAAGCGTTTGCGCAGGAAAAGCGCGAGGCGGAGCGCTTCCGCGAGGCGAACCGGCATAACCTGCTGGTCAACGACCGGCTGAACAAGGTCTGGTCGCTGTTTTCCCCCACGGTATCGCTGCTTACCGAAATCGGCCTGCTGGTGGTATGGGCGTTCGGCATCTGGCAGGTGTCGCGCAATGAAATCACCGTGGGCGTGCTTACGGCTTTCCTGGCCTATATCAGCCGCTTTTACACGCGCCTCGATTCCATGAGCCGCATTGTTTCCGTCACGCAAAAAGCGGCGGCGGGTGCCAAGCGCATTTTCGATATCCTGGATCATGTGTCCAGCGTACCGGAGCCGGCCAACCCGGTACATCTGCCGCAGGTCACCGGCCGCATCGAAATCCGCGATGTCGGTTTCCGTTACGGCAACCGCGCCATTATCCGCGGCGTTGACCTCACCATCGCGCCGGGCGAAATGATCGGCCTGGTCGGCCACAGCGGCTCCGGCAAAAGCACGCTGGTCAACCTGATCTGCCGCTTTTATGACGTGTCCGAAGGCTCGATCCGCATTGAAGGCGTGGACATCCGCTCGCTGGCGGTATCGGAATACCGCAGCAACATCGGTCTGGTGCTACAGGAGCCGTTCCTGTTTTTTGGCACCATTGCCGAGAATATTGCCTACGGCAAGCCGGGCGCCAGTCGCGAGGAAATTGTCGCCGCCGCGCGTGCCGCGCATGCCCACGAATTCATCCTGCGCCTGCCGCAAGGCTATGACTCGCTGGTCGGCGAGCGCGGCCAAAGCCTGTCCGGCGGCGAACGCCAGCGCATTTCCATCGCACGCGCGCTGCTGATCGACCCGCGCATCCTGATCCTGGACGAAGCCACGTCGTCGGTGGATTCCACCACCGAAAAGGAAATCCAGAAAGCACTGGATAACCTGGTGCAGGGCCGCACCACCATTGCCATCGCCCACCGCCTTTCCACCCTGCGCCGCGCCAACCGGCTGGTGGTCATGGATCGAGGGCAGATTGTCGAGGTCGGCAACCACGACGAACTGATGGCCAAAGAGGGCGCTTACTATCAGCTGTATCAAGCACAGGCGCGCAATGTGGATACCGATATGGATGATGAAGCGGAGGATGCGGCATGAGCACGATTGATGTTCAGTTGACCCGCAACGCGTTTGGCCGCCTGGTGCTGACCACGGCGGATGGTGTCGTCCACGAAGGTGTACTGCCGGTACGCGCCTTCCCCATTGCCGCGCCGGATTACGGCATTGCGCTGGTGAGCACGGATGGCCGGGAACTGGTGTGGATCGAGCGTCTGGGCGATATGCCGGAGAACCTTCGCGCGCTGGTGCAGGAGGAAATGGCCGGCCGCGAATTCATGCCGGAAATCCACCGGCTGCGGCAGGTTTCCAGCTTTGCCACGCCCAGTACCTGGCAGGTGGAAACCAACCGCGGCGAAACTTCCTTCGTGCTCAAGGGCGAGGAGGATATCCGGCGCCTGGGCCACACCACGTTGCTGATTGCCGATAGCCACGGCATCCAGTTCCTCATCCGCGACATCCAGGCGCTGGATCAAGGCAGCCGCCGGTTGCTGGATCGCTTTCTGTAACTGAACACCGGGACACTTCATCGTGAAACTCGCCACCTGGAACGTGAATTCGTTAAAAGTCAGGCTGCCGCATGTGCTGGACTGGCTGGCCAACGAGCAGCCGGACGTGTTGTGCCTGCAGGAAACCAAGCAGGAGGACAAGGATTTTCCGGTGCCGGCCATCAGCGAAGCCGGGTACACGCCGCTGTTTGCCGGGCAGAAAACCTATAACGGCGTTGCCATCCTGAGCAAGGTGGCCGGCACCGAGGTGCAGGTGGGCATTCCCGGTTTTAACGATGTGCAGCAGCGGGTGCTGGCGGCAACCGTGGATGGCGTGCGGGTGGTATGCGTTTATATTCCGAATGGGCAAAGCCTGGATTCGGACAAGTACCAGTACAAACTCAAATGGTTGCAGGCGCTGACAGAATGGCTGCGCGGCGAAGTGGCCAAATACCCGAAACTGGCGCTGCTGGGGGATTACAACATCGCGCCGGAAGACCGGGATGTGCACGACCCCAAGGCATGGGAAGGCCAGGTGCTGGTGAGCGAACCGGAGCGCGATGCCTTCCGGGCGATAGTCGATCTGGGCTTAACGGATGCGTTCCGCTTGTTCGAGCAGGAAGAAAAAAGCTTCAGCTGGTGGGATTACCGCATGGGCGGGTTTCGCCGCAACCTGGGGCTGCGTATCGACCACATCCTGTTGACCGCGCCGCTGGCGCAGCAATGCCGCAGAAGCTGGATTGACAAGGCGCCGCGCAAACTGGAGCGGCCTTCCGACCACACGCCGGTAGTGACGGAACTGGCGGCGTGAGGGCAACAAAAAAGCGGGGATATCCCCGCTTTTTTGATACTGGCAAAAGCCGTGATTACTTGGCAGCTTTCTTATGGCCCTTCTTGTGAGCCTTTTTGGCTGGAGCGGCTGGCTTTTCAGCCTTGGCAGCGTCAGCAGCAGGAGCAGCAGCTTCAGCTGCTGGCTTGGCGTCAGCCTTGGGCGCATCGGCGGCAATAGCGTTAACGGAAACGGCAAACAGGCCGGCGATCAGTGCAGCGATAAACTTGTTCATGGTAATTTCCTTGAATAAAATGGTTAAAGGTTTACAGAAATGCGTTTGAATCCGCTCTGGTGCATCTCTGTCTGGCACAATATCCCTCCAACCTTACCGCAGCCTTACCCTAACCTTACTCCAACCTTTCATGCGCATATTAATTGTTGAAGATGATCCCACCCTGGCTGACGGCTTGCTACGCTCGCTGGAGCAGGCCGGGTATGCGGTGGACTGCGCGATGAATGGCGAGCAGGCCAATGGCATGCTACAAGAGACGGTGTATGACCTGGCGATACTGGATCTGGGCTTGCCCAAAATGGATGGCATCGAGGTGTTGAAGCGGCTGCGGGGACGCGGCGGGCGCACTCCAGTGCTGATCCTGACAGCGCGCGATGCCGTCGAGAGCCGGGTGGAGGGGCTGGATGCCGGCGCTGACGATTACCTCACCAAACCATTCAACCTGGTTGAACTGGAGGCCCGGATTAGAGCCTTGATCCGGCGCGGCCAGTTGGGCAGCAATGCGTCATTGAGTTGCGGCAAGCTGACGCTGGATGTTGCGGCCCGGCGCGCGTTCTGCGAGCTTGAGCCAATTACGCTTTCCGCGCGCGAGCTGGGGGTGCTGGAAGTGCTGATGCTGCGGCAGGGCAAGGTGGTCAACAAGGAGCAGATCATGGAGGCGCTGTGCAACTGGGACGAGGATATTGGCGACAATGCGATTGAGGTTTACATCCATCGGCTACGCAAAAAGCTAGAAGCCTCCGGTGCCCGCATCCGCACGATCCGCGGCCTGGGATATCTGCTCGAGCATGAATAACAGCCGCTCGCTTCGCCAGCAGTTATTGCGCCTGTTGCTGATCCTGCTGACGCTGATCCTGACAGCGGGAGCGGTCGTGTCCTATTACCGCGCCTACTATTTTGCCAATCTGGCGTATGACCGCTCGCTGTTGCGCGCTTCGCTGGCCTTGGCCGACCAGGTTGAAGTGGTGGGTGGGCAGGTGACGGTAGATTTGCCCAAAAAAGCGCTGGACCTGCTGGAATACGATAAAGACGACTGGATTTACTACCGGGTGACCGACCACCATGGCCGGATTGTTGCCGGAGAGGTCAACTTGCGTCTCCCGAACAACATTCCGGCCCCTAGCAAACACATCTATTACGACGATATCCTGGATGGGCAGCCGGTGCGGGTGGCCGCTTTTGCGCTGCCGCTGGACGGCACCCGGGTGCGCGGCATCGCGCTGGTGCAGGTAGCAGAAACCCGCACCAAGCGCAATTTCATGGTGCAGGAAATCATGGAAGCGACGATTTTCCCGCAACTGCTGATGATGACGCTGGCGGCGATCCTGCTGTACTTCGGGGTCAAGCGCGGCCTGCTGCCGCTGGATCGCCTGCGTCTGGCCATCAGTCAGCGTTCATACCAGGACCTGAGTGCCGTGGATACGGCGGATACGCCGCAAGAGCTCCAGCCGTTGCTTACCGCGATGAATGACCTGATGCAGCGGGTGCGGGAGGTGATCCAACTGCAGCAGCGTTTTATTGCCGATGCCTCGCATCAACTGCGTACTCCGCTGGCGGGGCTGCAGACCCAGGCGGAAATGGCGCTGCGCGAACAGGATCCGGTAGCGATACGCAATGCGCTGGAGCGGATACGCGGCAGTACGGTCAGGGTGTCGCACCTGGTTCACCAATTGCTGGCGCTGGCCCGGATAGAGCCCGGTTCCGGACGCGATCTGCAACTGCAGTTGCTGGATCTGGCGCAACTGGCGCGAGAGGTTTCGGCAGACTGGGTTTCGCCGGCACTGGCGAAAAACATTGATTTTGGCTTTGAAGCTGCATCAGGCGCTGAATCAGCATTAATCCCCGTGATTGTGCTGGGGGATGGCGTTCTGTTGCGCGAAATGTTGTCCAATCTGATCGACAACGCCATCCAGTACACCCCAAAGGGTGGGCGTGTCACGGTCAGCGTGACTGCTGCAGAAAGCAGCGCCATGCTGACCGTGGAAGACAATGGCCCCGGTATTCCCGAGGCCGACCGCGAGCGGGTGTTCGAGCGTTTCCATCGCGTCGCAGGCAGCCTGGGCGAGGGGTGCGGGCTGGGGTTGGCGATTGTGCGGGAAATCGCACATGCCCATCATGCGCAAATCCTGCTGGAGCCCGGTACCGGCCAGCAGGGAACGCGCATCCAGGTGGTGTTCCCGACGCGCGTTATCAGCGCACCTTGATTTCCAACTGTTTCAGCTTGCGATAAAGGTGGGTGCGTTCTAGCCCCACGGCTTCGGCCACCCGGCTCATGTTGCCGCCCGCCTTGGCGATATGGTGTTCGAAATACAGGCGCTCGAAAGCATCGCGCGCTTCGCGTAGCGGTTGGTCCATGGCAATCGGCAGCGGCGTGGCGGTCTGCTCCTGAGCCGGGGATGCTGTCGGTAAGGTTTCCAGGCCGGAGAATTCTTCCATCACGCGATGCACATCATCTACCCCGACGGTTTCTCCCAGGCTGCTGGACATCAGGCGCTGCACAATGTTTTTCAGCTGGGTGAGATTGCCGGGCCAGGAGGCATTCCGCAAGGCATTCAGCGCGGCGGTGTCAAACTCGCGGTAAGGGGCCTCGCCACCCTCTGACAGGTGGGTGGCGAGGGCGCGGGCCAGTTCCGGGATGTCTTCACGGTGATCGTTTAGCGCCGGCACGCGTATGGTGAGGGCGCTGACGCTCTGCAACAGGACATCGTCGAACTGGTTATTCGCCGCCAGGTGTGGCAGATCGCGAGAAGTGGTGGCAACCACACGCACGGCATATTTTTCCGCGCTTTTCAGCAACAGCAGCAAGCCTTTTTGTTCATTGTGGGTCAGGTCGGCAATTTCGGGAATGAACAGCAAGCCGTCCCTGGCTTGTTCCAGCAGGCTGAGTGGCGCCTGCTCCAGCTTTTCCGGATGCTCCAGCGTGATCCACGGGGTGTCCTGCTTGTGCAAGGCGCGCGCGCACAATTCCATGCCGCAGCCCTTGGCGCCGACCAGCAGCAGCGGGGCTGCCAGATCGGCGGCGTGTTCCAGCCGCTGGCGCAGTTCGAGGATGGGCGCACTTTTGCCCAGGCTCATCAGGCTCATGGTCTGGCGCGGCAGGTGTTCACTTGCTTTTAATGCAGCGTTGACGGTTTTCAGCAGCTTTTGCAGCGCGATCGGTTTTTCCAGAAAATCAAAAGCCCCGATGCGCGTGGCTTCAACGGCGGTATCCACCGTGGCATGTCCCGACATCATGACCACCGGCATGGTCAGCAGCCCGCCATTGACCCATTCCTTCAGCAAGGTGACGCCGTCGCAATCCGGCATCCAGATGTCCAGCAGCACCAGGTCGGGACGGGTTTTTTGCCGATGCTCACGGGCTTCCGCCGCATTTTCCGCCAGGCGGATGTGATAGCCTTCATCTTCCAGAATGTCGCGCAACAACTCGCGTATGCCGACTTCATCATCTACCACCAGAATGTGGTGCGCACTCATGCAACTGACTCCTTGTTTGGTACTTGTTCCCGGTTAAGCGCCGGCAGCACGATGCTGACTGCCGCCCCGCCTTCAATCCGGTTTTCAATCTGAATATGGCCCTGATGCTCTTCCACGATTTTTTTGACTATCGCCAAGCCTAAGCCGGTGCCGTGGCGCTTGGTGGTGATGTAGGGTTCAAATGCCCGCGCAATGAGCTCTTCCGGGAAGCCGCTGCCATTGTCGGCAATCACTAATTGAACGCTGTCCTGCGCGTGCTTGCTGGCAATGCGGATGGCCGGGGCGGTTTTTCCGTCCAGTGCATCCTGGGCGTTTTGCAGCAGGTTGTGCAACACCTGCCGCAGCATCGTGGCATCACCGAGGATAGTGGTTGCGGTTTTGGGCACATCGACGGTGATGGTGATGCCGGGCGGCTCATACAATGCCAATACTTCGCGGATGAGCTGGTTGATGTCCAACTCGGTCAGGTTGAGTGCGGGGGCACGGGCATATTCGCTGAATTCGTTGACCATGCTTTTCAGCGCAGTCACCTGGCTGACGATGGTGTGCGTGGCACGCTGCAAGACTTGCGCATCGGCGGGCTCCAGTTTGCTGGCCAGCTTGTGCTCGAGCCGTTCTGCCGATAGCTGGATCGGCGTGAGCGGATTCTTGATTTCGTGTGCCAGGCGGCGCGCCACCTCGCCCCAGGCGGCGTTGCGTTGCGCCTGGATCAGGTTGGAGATGTCGTCGAACACCACCACGAAACCGCTGTTGCTGCCTGCCGGGAGGCGGCTGCCGCGCACCAGCAGCACCTGCGTGCCATGGCGCCCGGCGATTTCCAGTTGTTCCTGCCAGGTATTCGCGGTTGCCTGCATCAGGCGGGTGAAAATGGTTTGGGTAAAGGTTGCCAGTTCGGGCTGCTGTTCGCCCAGTGCCGGCAGCGCCAGTTGCTTCACCGCTTCCGGTGTGATGCCGAGGATTTGCCCGGCCGCCGGGTTGCAGGCGCGGATCGTCATCTGCTCATCCAGTGCCAGCACGCCGGAAGATAGGTTGGCGAGAATGGCTTCCAGATAGCCCCTCGCCGCCTCAATCTCGAGCCGCTGCTGCTCGGTGGCAAGCGTGGCTTCACGCAGTTGCCGCGACATGCTGTTGAACGAGCGTACCAGTATCCCCAACTCATCCTTGCCATGCGCCGGCAGCACAATGTCATAGTTGCCGCTGGCAATGGCGCGCGTGCCTTCCGCCAGCACACCCAGCGGTGCGGAAAGCCGCCGGCTCAGCACAAAAGCAAACGACACCGCGGACAGCATCGCCAGCATCAGCACCAGCGTCAGGGTGAGCGCAAACACCTGTTTCAGCGCATCGCGCGCGAACGATAGCTCCTGGTAATCCTGATACACCGCCTGCACTGATTCTGCGGTATCCGACAGCGCTTTGGGCACCGGATGCATCAATTGCAGCATGCGCGCTTCGCCGTGCAGATCCTGCGTATTCACCGGGGTGATGACGCGCAGGTACAAGCCCTTCCCCGGTAGCGGGTCAATTTCGCCATGGGCTCGTTGGCGCGATTTTCTCAGTTGATCCACGCTGGGCAGTTCCGGCAGAAAACTGGCGGAATCACTGCTGGAAAAAGCCACGATGCGCCCCTGCTGGGTAAGCAGCACGGCATCCTGTACCCCGGATTTTTCGCGCAGGTCATTCAGCGCAGAGACCTGGCTGCTGCCTTGCAGCGACAATGATGCCGCCATGTTGTCGGCCTTGTCCTCCAGGTCGCGCAGCATGATGTCCAGCGTGCTTTGCCCCAGCCGCAGGCCGCCGTCCAGGGCGGCTTCCACTTTGACGTTGAACCAGGATTCGATGGCGCGGGTGAGGAAGTTGACGGAAACGGCGTATACCAGCAGGCCGGGGATAATCGCCATCAAAGCGAACATGCCCAGCAGCCGCAGCGTCAGGCGGCTGCCCATGACCTGGTTGCGAATCTGCCGGTACAGTTTCCACAATTGCCAGCCGACCAGTGCCGTCAGCGAGGCCGCCAGCGCAATGTTGAGCGCCAGCAGCACGGTATAGCTATGCCCGGAAACCGCCGTGTTGGCGCTGGCGTGGGAAAGCAGGTAGAGCAGCGCCCCTCCCAGCACGATTCCGATAAAAACGAAGTATTTCACGTTGAGCCTGTGTCGGTTTACTTGCCGGGTTCTTTTTCCGGTTTTTCTGCTTTGTCCAGCGCGGGCGTCCAGCGGTGGCGTTCTGAAATCAGGTTCCAGCTTTCCGAGCCGATGGCGGAAACCTGGAGCGGTTTGGGCAGCTTGCTCTGGTCAAGGCGCATGCGCAGCATGGCATAGTAGGCGTTTTCTTTTTTGATCGCGGCTTTGTCCAGCGCGGATTTATCAATGGCGACCCAATTCCTGACCTTGCTTAACTCCTCAATGGCCTCTGGCAAGGTGGCGAAGGTGGATTGGCGGTTGCCGACATGCAGCAGGTATTGCCTGGACAATGCGTGATAGCTGAGACGGATGGAGAGGCTGGCGCTGGCGGCCTCCTGGTCGAACCAGTACTTGTTGGGCTCCATCAGCACGAATTCCACCAGGAAACTGAGCGCAACGCCTTTGTTGATGGCGTCTTCCACTTCGCGTCCCAGCACGATGTCGAAGTCGGCGTTGACATGGTAGCCTTCGTCGCCGGCTACCAGTTCCGCGCGCTCGACATTGATGCCGTGGGCAAAAGCGGCTGGTGTGATGAAGGCCAGCAGGAGTGCCAGCCACAACGCATCAAGTTTTTTGCAGTACCGCGTAATAAAAGCCGTCATGGTGGTCGCAGGGAATCAGTTGTTGTTGTTCCAGGCCCGGTGTCGGCAACATCGTGGCATCGGGGTGCCGTGCCAGGAATGCCGCGATTTGCTGCTGGTTTTCCTGATTAAATACCGAGCATGTGGCGTACAGCAATTTACCACCCTTTGCCAGTGTTGACCACAAACCTTCCAGGATCGCCGCCTGTTGTCCGCAGAACCCTGCAATGTCGGCCTCGCGGCGCAGCCATTTGATGTCGGGGTGGCGGCGGACGATGCCGGAGGCGGTACACGGCGCATCGGCCAGGATGCGGTCGAACGGCTGGCCGTTCCACCATTGTTGCGGTGTTGCGGCGTTGCCGGCCTTGACCTCGGCGTGCAACCCCAGCCGCTGCAGATTGCTGCGTACCCGGTCCAGCCGTGCATCGTCATGGTCGAGTGCCAGCAGGTCGATGTCCGCCAGTTCCAGCAGGTGCGCGGTTTTGCCACCGGGAGCGCTGCAGGCGTCCAGCACCCGCATGCCGGGGCGGATGTCCAGCGCCGGTGCGGCAAATTGCGCGCCCAGGTCTTGCACCGAGACTTCGCCTTCAAAAAAACCGGGGATGCCGTCCACATTCAGCGGTTTGTGCAGGCGTATGCCGAACTCGCCCACAGCTTCGGCGGGGATGTTGTCAGCTTGGAGTTTGCTTAAGTACGCATCGCGCGGCAGTTTGCGGGTGTTGACGCGCAAACTCATCGGCGGGTGTTGGTTGCCAGTCGCCAGCATGGCCTCCCAGTGTTGCGGGTATTGTGCTTGCAATTGTTTTATCCACCACTGCGGCCACGCGTGCCGGGTGGCCGGGTCTTGCGGCAGTTGTTGCAGCAACTGCTCGCGCTGGCGCAGGAAGTTGCGCAACACGGCATTCACCAGGCCCTTGGCCCACGGTTTTTTCAATTGCGCGGCAGCCTGCACGGCGTGATCCACTACCGCGTGCGCGGCATTTTTGCTGTATTCGAGCTGGTACAGGGCGACCAGCAGCAGGTCGTGCACCCGCTGATCGGTCAGCGGCTTGTCCAGCAGTTGCGCCAGCAGCGCTTGCAGCCGGGTCAGCCAGCGCAGGGTGCCATAACTCAAGTCCTGGGTGATGGCGCGCTGCTGCGGGGTGAAGTGACGCGGGCGCAACTCTTCCAGCACCTGGATGAGGTTGCGCCCGGACAGTACCAGACGGACGGCTTGCGCGGCGAGCAGTTGCGCCTGCTTCACGCCATCGCCATCAGTCGTGCCACGCGCTCTTCGGTCTGCGGATGGGTGCTGAACAGGCCCTTGATGCCGTCGGCGGACAAGGGGTTGATAATCATCATCTGCGCTGTTTCCGGGTGCTGCTCGGCGGTTTCCAGGGGAATCTGGTGCGCGTAGTTGTGGATTTTCTGCAATGCCGAGGCCAGCGCCTGCGGGTCGCGACAAATTTCAGCGCCGCCACGGTCGGCCTCGAACTCGCGCGAGCGGGAGATCGCCATCTGGATCAGCATCGCCGCAATCGGCGCCACGATCATGATCAGCAAGGCCACCGCCGGGTGTACGCCACGGTCGCGCTCGCCGCCGGAAAACAGCATGCCGAACTGGGCAATGGAGGAAATCGCGCCGGCAATGGTGGCGGAAATGGTGGAAATCAGCGTGTCGCGGTGTTTGACGTGGGCCAGTTCATGCGCCATCACGCCGCGCAGTTCGCGCTCGGACAACATGCCGATAATGCCGCTTGTCGCGGCGACGGCGGCATGCTCCGGGTCGCGCCCGGTGGCGAAAGCGTTGGGCTGGGCTTCGTCGATGATATAGACCTTGGGCATGGGCAGTCCGGCGTTTTGCGACAGTTCGCGGATCATGCGGTAAAACCTGGGGGCGCTGTTTTCGTCCACTTGCTGCGCGTTGTACATCTTCAGCACGGCGGTATCGGAGAACCAGTAGGCGTAGGCGTTCATCGCACCCGCCAGCAGCAGCGCCACCAGCATGCCGCCGGCGCCGCCCAGCGCCGCGCCTACCATGCCGAACAGCACCACGATGCCCGCCATCAGGATGGAAGTTTTCAACCAGTTACCAAACATGTGGAACAGCCTTTCTGTTGTGGTTGTGACTGCGGGTTAGATGGGGGGCTGCGCGAAAAATTCAAGCATCGAACTGCATGCCCGGCGTCAATGCATTGCCGGCCAGGAACTCTTTCCAGTTGAGGCGCTTGCCACCGGGTTTTTGCAGTTTGGTGATACAAATGGCATCCTGCCCGCAGCCCACCACAATGCCGTTGCTGATGCTGAGGATGGTGCCCGGCTTGCCGCTTTGTGCAACTGCGCCGGCGAACCAGATTTTCCATGGCTCGCCCTGCATGGTTGCGGTGGCTACCGGGAATGGGTTGAATGCGCGAACCTGCCGGGAAATTTCAGCCGCACCATGGTGCCAGTTGATCGGCGCTTCCGATTTTTGCAGCTTTTCCGCATAGGTGACCAATTGTTCGTCCTGTGGCTCCGGCGTCAGCGTATCCAGTTCGGCCAGCGCTTCCACCATCAATTTGCCGCCAGTGGCCGCCAATGCATCGTGCAGCGACTGTGCGGTGTCCTGTTCCGTGATGGGGATCACCGCCTTTTTCAGCATGGCGCCGGCATCCAGCGCCAGCACCACCTGCATGATGGTGACACCGGTTTCGGCATCGCCCGCCAGCA
The DNA here is from genome assembly GCA_964511385.1 of uncultured Methylophilaceae bacterium. Taxonomy (GTDB): domain Bacteria; phylum Pseudomonadota; class Gammaproteobacteria; order Burkholderiales; family Methylophilaceae; genus CAILHX01. The sequence goes on from CAZEFE010000007.1 coordinate 180,873, forward strand.
GCGCGCGCTGGATCGGCGCGGCACCGCGCCAGCGTGGCAGCAGCGAGGCGTGGATGTTCAGGCAACCGAGCTTTTTGTGTTTCGGCATGTCCAGCACCGCTTGCGGAATGATCAGGCCGTAAGCGGCGACAATCATTACGTCCGCCTCTGCTGCGGCAATGCGTGCCTGTACTTCCGGGGTTTTCAGCGTTTCCGGCTGGAACACCGGCAGGTTGTGCCGCAATGCCAGTTCCTTTACCGGGCTGGCCTTGAGTTTCATGCCGCGTCCGGCGGGGCGGTCGGGCTGGGTGAGCACCAGCACGATGTTGTGCCCGGCGGCAATCAGTGCGGCCAGGGCGGGTACGGCGAAGTCCGGCGTACCGGCGAAAATGAGGTTCATGGGAGATTTCGTTACATGGTTTCGCGCAGCAGCTTTTTCATCTTGTGTTTGATGCGCGTCTGCTTGAGTTGCGACAGGTATTGCACGAATACCTTGCCTTTGAGGTGGTCGATTTCATGCTGGATGCATACCGCCAGCAAGCCGTCCGTAGTGAGGGTGAATGGTTTGCCATTGGCATCCAGCGCTTCCACCGTCACCGCTTCCGGGCGGCTTACTTTTTCGAAAATGCCGGGCACGGACAGGCAGCCCTCTTCATATTCCTGCATGCCATTGGCCGAAATGATGCGCGGATTGATGAATACCTGCAGTTGATTCTTGGCTTCGGAAGTATCGATCACGATCACTTGCTGGTGCACGTTGACCTGGGTGGCGGCGAGGCCGATGCCGGGTGCGGCATACATGGTGTCCGCCATGTCGCGGATCAGGCGGCGGATGGTGTCGTCAACCTCGGCGACGGGCGCGGCGACCGTATACAGCCTCGGATCGGGGTAGTGGAGAATTTCTAGAAGTGCCATGATGCCGTTGTTTGTCTGTTCAATTAAATGCAGAATTTACGCAATAACGACAATTATACCGTCACGCCATGCCTGCCGATACACAACTACTGGATACCGAAGACTTGCGTTGCTGGGTTGCGCTGTCGCTGATTCATGGCGTGGGCGGCGAGACGTTTCGCCGCTTGCTGGCGGCCTTCGGCACGCCGCAGCAGATATTCGCCACGCCAACGCAGCGCCTGCGCGATGTGGTGGATAACCGTATTGCCGCAAAAATTGCAGCAGGCGTGGAATCCTCGCCGGTGCTGGATGCAACGCTGAGCTGGCTGCAACAGCCGGGAAACACGCTGCTGACGCTGGCCGATGCCGCCTATCCGCGGGCGTTGCTGGAAATTGCCGACCCGCCGCCGATGCTGTATTGCAAAGGCGACCTGTCTTTTCTCCAGCGCCCGGCCATCGCAGTGGTAGGCAGCCGCAACGCCACGCCGCAAGGCTTGAAAACCACCGAGGCGTTTTCACAGGCATTCAGCGAGGCGGGCTGGTGCGTGGTGAGCGGGCTGGCGCTGGGCGTGGATGGCGCGGCGCATCGTGGGGCGCTGAATGCAAAACAGGCCGCCGGCTACGGCGGCACGGTTGCCGTGGTAGGTACCGGGCTGGATATTGTATATCCGGCGCGTCACCGCGAACTGGCGCACGAGGTGGTGCAGCATGGGGTGATGATTTCCGAATTCCCCCTTGGCACCGCGTCCATTGCCTCCAATTTCCCCCGACGCAATCGCATCATCAGCGGGCTGGCCCGAGGCGTGCTGGTGGTGGAAGCCAACCTGCACAGCGGTTCGCTGATCACCGCGCGGCTGGCGGCCGAGCAAGGGCGCGACGTGTTTGCCATCCCCGGCTCCATCCACTCGCCGTTGTCCAAAGGGTGCCACCTGCTGATCAAGCAAGGCGCAAAACTGGTGGATAGCATCCATGACGTGCTTGAAGAATTGGGAAGCGCCCCCACTTCAGACTTGTCCGCAACTGCCGATGATGTGAATGAGTGCTCTCCGTTACTGGAGCTTCTGGGTTATGACGCGGTGGCAACGGAAACGTTGATTCAGCGCAGCGGCTTGACGAGTGAGCAGGTTTCAACGATGCTGCTATCACTGGAACTTGAAGGCAAGGTTGCCAGTCTGCCGGGTGGACGATATCAACGTATTTGAGGAATGCCGAGTTTTGCGGTCACGGCTTCCCAAGACTTAAGCCGGGAGAAATCATGTTTGAATTATTAGTTTATCTGTTTGAAAACTATATAGAAATGGACATCCATGCCGATGAAAAGACGCTGGAAAAGGAATTGTCCGCCGCCGGCTTTGAAAGTGCCGACATCAGCCGCGCCTTCAGTTGGTTCAACGATCTGGAGGTGATGACGGATGAAGCGGATACACAATCCGCCGCCGATCGTGCCGGTTATCGCATTTATACGCTGGAAGAGAGCAAAAAGATCGGCCAGGACAGCCGCAGTTTCCTGCTGTTCCTGGAGCAGGCTACGGTAATGAATCCGCTGGAGCGCGAAATCGTGATCGACCGCCTGATGGCGCTGCCCGACCTTGAAGTCAGCCTGGAGCAAACCAAGTGGATTTCGCTGGTCGTGTTATGGCGGCACGGCAAGGCGCGCGACTATCTGTTTGTCGAGGATGCCTTGTTCAGCGACAGCCACCCTACCATCCACTAATGACCAACCAAGAAAGCAAGTGATGAAATTTACCCTGACCCGCTTTGGCGAACAAGAAGTTGAGATTGATCCACAAAGCATCATTACCTTCCCGCGCGGCATTTCCCCGTTCGATGACTGCACGCGCTACAAACTGTTCCATGAGGAAGGTAAAACGCGGGTGTTCTGGCTGCAGTCGCTGGACGAGCCAGACCTGCTGTTTTCGGTGACCGACCCGGCGCTGCTCAGGATGTCCTACGAAGTGGCGCTGACGGATGAAGAGCAGGCGGTGCTCAACGTTGAGGCGGGTGATGAACTGCTGCTGGCGGTGATTCTTTACCGCGACGAGGAATCCTCCGGCGGCATCAACGCGGTCACCAGCGGCCCGATCGTTATTAACGCCAGCAAGCGCATCGGCATTCAGAAACTGCTCAAGGAGTTTGGCGCCCAAGTTGCGATCCGCGGGATCTGAGGCATGGCGACCTTGGCTCAGCGGATTCGAAAACACATGACGGCTCTGCGCTGATTCAATGCTGGATCGGCGCATTCCGCTGACCCTGCTGACCGGTTTTCTGGGCAGCGGGAAAACCACCTTGCTCAACCAAGTGCTTGGGCACCCCGACATGCGGGAAACCGCAGTCATCATCAACGAAGTCGGTGAGATCGGCCTGGACCACCTGCTGGTCAAAGAGGTCAAGGATGATGTGCTGTTGCTCGATTCCGGCTGCTTGTGCTGCACGGTGCGCAGCGACCTGGTCGATGCGTTGCAGCAACTCCATCAGCAGCGCGGCAACGGCAGCATTCCCGAGTTCAAGCGCATCGTGATTGAAACCACCGGCCTGGCCGACCCCGCGCCCATCCTCAATATCCTGTTCAACGATAGCACGGTGGCCGATGACTACCGGCTGGATGCCGTAGTTACCGTGGTGGATGCCGTGTTCGGCCTGCGCCAAATACATGGTCAGGTCGAAGCGCGCAAACAGGCGGCGCTGGCCGACGTGCTGCTGCTGACCAAGACCGACCTGGCAGCGCCAGAGGAAGTGTTTGCGCTGGAAAGCCAATTAACCGAATTGAGTCCTGGTGCGCAGCAACATCGCGTGCTGCCGGGCGCGTCAAATCCGCAACTGCTGTTCGGTCGGGGCATGCTGGATGACGCCGGCAAGCGGCTGCAGTTGGAGCAATGGTTGGGTTTGAAGCGTTTCCGCCCGGTGGGCAAGGCCGCCGGCTTACTCCAGGCAGGACTGATGGCGGATCACGAAGGCGACATCCGCAGTTTCTGCATCACGTATGACCAGCCCGTTCCCTGGCTGGAACTCAGAACGGCGCTGGAGGTGCTGGCGGCGTACCGCGGCGAGCAATTGCTGCGGGTAAAAGGCATTGTGCATGCGGTTGGTGAACTGCAGCCGTTTGCCATCCACGGCGTACAGCACACGCTGTATCCCACCGTACCATTACGCCGCGAACAGGTTGCCGGCATGCAGACGCAATTGGTGTTTATTGTGCGCGGCATGGAACCGGCGTTTGTCCAGCAGACGCTGGACAACTTTATCGCCACGGCGGAACAGGGCGCCGCGAGGCCGGATTAAATCCCCAGCCGCTGCCAGATGGTGGATACGGCACCGGCCTGATTGAGCGCGTAGAAATGCAGTCCGGGCGCACCGCTGGCCAGCAGCCGGTCACACAGTTCCGTCACCACATCCAGCCCCAGTGCCCGTACCGAGGCGAGATCGTCGCCGTAGTCCTGCAGGCGCAGGCGCAGCCAGCGCGGAATTTCCGCGCCGCAGACGGCGGAAAACCGTGCCAGTTGGGCGTAGTTGTAGATTGGCATGATGCCGGGGTAGACCGGGATGCTGATCCCCATGGCATCGCACTCTTCCATGAAGCGGAAGTAGGCATCGGCATTGTAGAAATACTGGGTGATGGCCGAGTTGGCGCCGGCATCCACCTTGCGCTTGAAATTGGCCAGGTCGGCCTTGGCCGATGTCGCCTCGGGATGGATCTCTGGATAAGCCGCGACTTCGATTTCAAACCAGTCGCCGGTTTCCTGGCGGATGAACTCCACCAGTTCGCTGGCGTAACGGAAATCGCCGGCACTGGCTTCGCCGGAAGGAATGTCACCGCGTAGCGCCACGATGTGGCGCAGGTCGTGTGATTTATACAGCGTCAGGATTTCCCGCAATTCGTCGCGGGTGGACGAAATGCAGGACAGGTGCGGCGCCGCTTCCTGGCCGTCGGCCTTGATGTCGAGCACGGTTTCCAGCGTGCGCTCACGCGTTGAGCCCCCCGCGCCGAACGTCACCGAAAAAAACTTGGGGCCAAGCTGGGCGAGTTGCTTGCGCGCCTCGCGCAGCTTGGCCATGCCTTCCGGTGTTTTGGGCGGGAAGAACTCGAAGCTGTAAATACGCTTGTCGCGGCTCACAACTTAGTACCGGTAGTGGTCAGGCTTGTACGGACCTTGCTTGTCGACGCCGATGTAGGCGGCCTGCTGGTCGGTCAGCTCGGTCAGTTGCGCGTTCAGCTTCTTCAGTTGCAGGCGCGCCACCTTTTCATCCAGGTGCTTGGGCAGGGTGTAAACGCCGACCGGGTAATCCGCGGTGCGGGTGTACAGCTCGATCTGCGCAATGGTCTGGTTGGCGAAGCTGGAACTCATCACGTAGGACGGATGGCCGGTACCGCAACCCAGGTTGACCAGGCGTCCCTTGGCCAGCAGGATGATGCGCTTGCCGTCAGGGAAAATGACGTGATCGACTTGCGGCTTGATTTCTTCCCACTGGTATTTCTCGATGCCGGCAACGTCGATTTCGTTGTCGAAGTGACCGATGTTGCAGACGATGGCCTGGTCTTTCATCTTCACCATGTGGTCATGGGTGATGACGTGGTAGTTGCCGGTGGCGGTGACAAAAATGTCGGCGTGTTCGGCGGCGTAATCCATGGTGACCACGCGGTAACCTTCCATCGCGGCCTGCAGCGCGCAGATCGGGTCGATTTCCGTCACCCATACCTGGGCGGACAATGCGCGCAGCGCCTGGGCGGAACCCTTGCCCACGTCGCCGTAACCGGCCACCACGGCGATCTTGCCGGCGACCATCACGTCGGTGGCGCGCTTGATGCCGTCCACCAGCGATTCGCGGCAGCCGTACAGATTGTCGAACTTGGATTTGGTGACGGAGTCGTTGACGTTGATGCCGGGGAACTTGAGTTCGCCGCGCTCGTGCATCTGGTACAAACGGTGCACGCCGGTGGTGGTTTCCTCGGTCACGCCCTTGATCTGGCTCAAGCGGGTGGAATACCAGCTGCCATCCACGGCCAGCTTGGCCTTGATTGCGGCAAACAGCACGCGCTCTTCTTCGCTGCCAGGGTTGGCCAGCACGGATGGGTCCTTCTCGGCCTTGGCGCCCAGGTGCAGCAGCAGCGTGGCATCACCGCCATCGTCCAGGATCATGTTGGAGTAGCCGCCATCGGTCCACTCGAAAATGCGGTGGGTGTAATCCCAGTATTCTTCCAGCGATTCGCCCTTGACGGCGAATACGGGAATGCCTTCCGCGGCAATGGCGGCGGCGGCGTGATCCTGGGTGGAGAAAATGTTGCAGGAGGCCCAGCGCACTTGGGCACCGAGCGCGGTCAGCGTCTCGATCAGCACGGCGGTCTGGATGGTCATGTGCAGGGAGCCGGTGATGCGGGCGCCCTTGAGCGGCTTGGTCAGTGCGAATTCTTCGCGAATCGCCATCAGGCCGGGCATTTCGGTTTCGGCGATGCGAATTTCCTTGCGGCCCCAACTGGCGAGGGCCATGTCGGCAATAACGTAATCTTTAAAATCAGTCACAGTGTTCATTCTGGTTTCCTTGAACAAATGTGAAGGAGGGGAGGTGGCATGTTGCTCACCTAATTTCCGCACCTGTCACGGGTTGATGTTTCCGGGTGAATTAGGTGAACGCCGTTGGTACTGGAAGAAACCAGCTGTCCGAGCCTAGGGGGTAACCAATGACGGTTAAACCTCGCAGCGTTCCTCGGTAGGGGTGCGATTATAAACGAGATTTCCAGTTTTCCACAATTGCGTCGAGCGATCAGGCGTGGGCCGGCAGACCGCTCCACAGGGTGGTCAGGTCGTCGAATTTCCAGTGGGACGGGTCTTCGTTGGCCACAATCCGGTCCGGATTGTGCGTGGCTGCCAGGTTGATGATGCCCGGCGTGATGCGTTCATGGGTCAGGACGGAGTAGAACACTTTGACGATAGGTGCCAGCAGCGATTCCGACTGGTCGATAACGACGCCGATCCGGCCGGAATGCAGTCTGACCAGCGAGCCGACCGGGAAAATGCCGATACTTTTCACAAAAGCCTGGAAGATATGTTCGTCGAAGTGGCTTTTGCTCCATTCCGCCATCCGGTGCAACGCATCGGCTGGCCCCCAGCCGGACTTGTATGGGCGATCCGAGGTGACCGCGTCATACACATCGCAGACGGCGCCCATGCGGGCGTAGAGGCTGATTTTTTCGCCGGGCAGTTGGTCGGGGTAGCCGCGACCGTCCATTTTTTCGTGATGGTGCCGGCACACTTCCATCACGATGTCGCTGACACCGCTGGCTTCCTGCAGCATCCTGAAACCTTCCGCCGGGTGGCGCTTGATGATGGCGAATTCCTCATCGGTCAGTTTGTCGGGCTTGTCCAGGATTTCGACCGGAATCGCCATTTTGCCTACATCGTGCAGCAGCCCGGCCATTCCTGCCTGGCGCACGGTTTCTTCATCCAGCCCAAGGTGTTTGGCCAGCGATACCATCAGCGCGCAGACGGCGACTGAATGCATGTAGGTGTAGTCGTCCTTGGTCTTGAGGCGTGCCAGGCTGATGAGGGCGCCGGGGTTGCGCATGACGGAGCTGGAGATTTCCTCCACCAGCGGCAGCGCGTCATGGGTATCCAGCGCCTTGCCCATGCGCACTTCGTGCAGCATCGAAGTCACCGCAGCCTTGGCTTTGGCGCAGATCCTGGAGGCCTGCTCCATTTCCTGTTCGATGCTGACCGGGTCTTTGCTGGGCGCTGCCATGGACGGTATCGGGGAAGTCTGGCATGCAACTGAATCGCCAACGTCCAAGCCCTTGGCGGCGTCAATGACAACTTCCTTGATGCCGCTGTCGATGATCAGCTGGATGGTGTGCTGATCATCGATGTTGAACCTGGTCCGCCAGAACGGGTGTTCCAGCCACGGGCTGCAAAGCTCGTGGAGATGCATGCCTACGCGCAAATCATGGGCTGAAATGCGTTTCAGCATGGCATACCAGGTTTTCCCGTTAGATGCCGGCCGCCGCTTTGAGTGCGGCTGCCTTGTCCGTGGCTTCCCAGCTGAACTCCGGCTCGTCGCGGCCGAAGTGGCCGTAGGCTGCCGTTTTCTGGTAAATCGGGCGCAACAGGTCGAGCATCTGCACAATGCCCTTGGGGCGCAGGTCGAAATTGGCCAGCACCAGTTCGGTCAGCTTTTCGTTGCTGATCTTGCCCGTGCCAAAAGTATCCACCATCACACTGGTGGGCTTGGCGACGCCGATGGCGTAGCTGACCTGCACCAGGCAACGGCTTGCCAGCCCCGCGGCAACAATGTTCTTGGCAACGTAACGGCCGGCGTAGGCGGCGGAGCGGTCAACCTTGGAGGGGTCCTTGCCGGAGAACGCGCCGCCGCCGTGGGGGGCTGCGCCGCCATAGGTGTCGACAATGATCTTGCGCCCGGTCAGGCCGCAATCACCTTGCGGGCCGCCAACAACGAAGCGGCCGGTGGGGTTCACCAGGTAGTTGATCTCGCCCTTGATCAGTTCCTTGGGCAGCACCGGCTTGATGATGTCTTCAATCACCGCTTCGCGGATGGCTTCCAGCGAAATGTCCGGAGAGTGCTGGGTGGACAGCACCACGGTGTCGATAGACTGTGGCTTGCCGTCCACATAGCGGATGGTTACTTGCGATTTGGCGTCCGGACGCAACCAGGGCAGGCGGCCGTCCTTGCGCAGTTGCGACTGGCGTTCCACCAGGCGGTGCGACAGGTAGATCGGCAGCGGCATCAGGCTGGGGGTTTCGTCGCAAGCGTAGCCGAACATCAGGCCCTGGTCGCCGGCGCCCTGATTGAGGTAGTCGTCGGAAGCGCGATCCACGCCCTGCGCAATGTCGAGGGATTGTTTGTCATAGGCCACGAGCACCGCGCAACCTTTATAGTCGATGCCGTATTCGGTGTTGTCGTAGCCAATTCTTTTGATCGTGTCGCGCGCAACCTGGATGTAATCGACGTTGGCGCTGGTGGTGATTTCACCGGCCAGGACCACCAGGCCGGTATTGGTCAGGGTTTCTGCTGCAACACGGGCATATTTGTCCTGCGCCAGGATGGCGTCGAGGATGGCATCGGAGATCTGGTCGGAAACCTTGTCGGGATGGCCTTCGGATACGGATTCGGAAGTAAACAGGTAGTCGCTCATAATGGGTTTGTCAACGCGGATGGTCAAAATTAAAAGCGCTCAGCATAGCAAAAACCGGTGGTAGGTGCGAGCATGCGCTCTTAGCACAAGGTTCAAATGGATTTACAATGGCGCGATGAAACTGAAATTTACCAAAATGCAGGGGCTGGGCAATGACTTTGTGGTGCTGGATGGCGTCAGCCAGCCGATTGCGCTGACTGCGGTACAAATCCGCCAGATCGCCGACCGCCATTTCGGTGTTGGTTGTGACCAGTTGCTGCTGGTGGAACCCGCCACCGTGCCGGATGCGGATTTCCGCTACCGTATTTTTAATGCCGATGGGGGTGAGGTGGAACAATGCGGCAATGGCGCGCGCTGTTTTGTCCGTTTTGTCCATGATGCCGGACTGACGGAAAAGCCCGAAATCCGCGTGCAAACCGCGGGCGGCATGATTGCGCCTCGGCTGGAAAATAACGGGCTGGTCACGGTCAACATGGGCGCACCGAAATTTGAACCCCAAAAAATACCGTTTGATGCCGACGTGCAAGCCGACACTTATCCGCTAGATGTGGCTGGCCAGGTGGTGGAAGTTGGCGTGCTGTCCATGGGCAACCCACACGCGGTGCAGCTGGTGGCGGATGTTGATGCTGCGCCGGTGGGCGAGCAGGGGCGCGTCATCGAATCGCACAGCCGGTTTCCGCAGCGCGTGAATGCCGGGTTCATGCAGGTGCTGGATGCGCATCACGTCAAATTGCGGGTCTATGAGCGTGGTGCCGGCGAAACCCTGGCGTGCGGCACCGGCGCCTGTGCGGCGGCGGTGCATGGCATGCGCCTGGGGCTGCTGCAGACGCCGGTGAATGTCGCCATGCGCGGCGGCGAGTTGCAGATACACTGGGAGGGTCCCGGCCAGCCTGTGAGCATGACCGGGCCTGCCGTGGTGGTATTTGAAGGTGAAATAAACATTTAAGGATATGGACATGGGATTAGATGATTTGCAGGTGGCGCAGTTTCTACGCGCAGACCCGCTGTTTTTTGAACGTAACATCCGTTTACTGGATGAAATTGTGCTGCCGGGCCAGCATGGCGCCGCTGCGGTTTCCCTGGTGGAACGCCAGCAGATCGCATTGCGGGAAAAAATGCGCGCGCTGGAAGCCAAACTGGCGGAACTGGTGCAGTTCGGCGAGGAAAATGACGTCATCAGCGAACGCGTGCACCGCCTGTCGGTTGCGCTACTGAAGGCGGCCGACTTCGATGAGCTGGTTGCCGCAGTGGCCGGCAACTTGCTGGAAGACTTCCAGGTGCCGCATGTTGCCTTGAGGTTGTGGGGCCAGCCGGTTGCGGCGGCGGATGCGGCCAAGGCGGAGTTCGCTCCGGTCGAGCCCGAGTTGCGCAGTTGGGCGGAAGGGTTGTTGATCCCTTACTGCGGGCATAGGCCCGGGCTGGATGTAGGGAGCTGGTTCGGCGAAACCAACTCGCCGCTTAAGTCGTTTGCGCTGATTTCCTTGCGCGCCGGCAGCGGTGCCGGGGAAGCCATTGGCCTGCTGGCGATAGCGAGCGAGGACGAACGGCGTTTCTATCCGGAAATGGGCACGTTGTACCTCAAGCGTATTGGCGAACTGGTGAGTGCCGCGTTAAGCCGCCATGTCGGCTGATGCCCCGGCATCGTCCCCGGAGTTGGAGGCGTATCTCGCCTACCTGGCACACGAAAAGGGCTTAAGCCCGCTCACCTGCGAAAATTACCAGCGCGATATCCAGGTGCTGGTACAACTGGCGGGCTCGATCTCCTTGCGCAGCGTGTTGCCGGCGCACATCCGGCGCTTTGTCGCCACCCTGCACGGCAAGGGGCTTTCCGGAAAAAGCATCGCGCGCCGGCTGTCTGCGTGGCGCGGGTTTTACCAGTTTCTGGTGCACCGCTACGGCTTCGAAAACAATCCCTGCATCGGCATGCGCGCGCCCAAGTCGCCGAAATCCCTGCCGCAGGCGTTGTCTCCCGAACAGGCCGGACGGCTGGTGGAGATTGAGGATGACGCCACCCTGGCAGTGCGCGACCGGGCAATGTTCGAGTTGTTTTATTCTTCCGGCCTGCGCCTTGCCGAACTGGTGGGGCTGGACGTGAATGGGCTGGATTTGTCCGATGCCACGGTGACGGTCACTGGCAAGGGCTCGAAAACCCGCATTGTGCCGGTGGGCAGCAAGGCGCTCGAGGCGATACGCAACTGGCTGGGGCGCCGGCCGGTCATTGCGGCAGAAGGGGAAACGGCATTGTTTCTCAATCAGCGCGGGCAACGTCTCAGTCCCAGGGCAGTGCAATACCGCATCAAGTATTGGGCGCTGAAGCAAGGTGTGGCGAGCGATGTCCATCCGCATACCTTAAGGCACAGCTTTGCCACCCATGTGCTGCAATCCTCCGGCGACCTGCGTGCGGTGCAGGAAATGCTGGGGCACGCCAATATTTCCACCACGCAGGTGTATACCCATCTGGATTTCCAGCATCTGGCAAAGATTTACGACCAGGCGCATCCTCGGGCGAAGAAAAAATAACCGTCAGGTGGTGCACGTTCCACGCCACGTCCAAACCGGTTAGAATCGGGTCATGAAAACATCCGGCAATCTGTTTATCGTTACGGCGCCCTCCGGGGCTGGCAAGACTACCTTGGTCAGGGCGCTTCTGGCGTCGGACCCGCACGTCAAGCTTTCCATTTCCTACACCACGCGCGCACCGCGTCCGGGCGAAACCAACGGGGTGGATTACCATTTCGTGAGTGAATCCGAGTTCAATGAGCTGCTGGGTAAAGGCGATTTCCTCGAAAGTGCGCAGGTACATGGCGGCTGGTACGGCACCTCGCAGCAATGGGTGGAGCAGATGCTGCTGGAAGGCCATGACCTGTTGCTGGAGATCGACTGGCAGGGCGCGGAACAAGTGCGGAAATTATTCCCCAGTGCGGTGACCATTTTTATCCTGCCGCCGTCAGAGGAGGCGTTGCGCGAACGGCTGCACAAGCGCGGCCAGGACGCCCCGGATGTCATCGCCCGCCGGCTTGCCAATGCCCACGAGGAGATTGGCCATGTCAGCGAATTTGACTATGTTATAATCAACGACCGGTTTGAAGACGCGCTGATCGATTTGCAAGCGATCTTCAGAACGCAGCGATTGGTGGCTGAAAAACAGCTGCAGCGCCATGCTGACGTGATCAACCGGTTTTCTGTTGAATAATTCCTGTGCGTAATAATTGCGTAGAAACGAAGAGGTGTACTGATGGCACGCATTACTGTTGACGATTGTCTCGAAAAGATCCCCAACCGCTTTCATTTGACCCTGGCCGCTGCTTATCGCGCCCGCCAGTTGGCCAACGGTTCCGAGCCTCTGGTGACGCATGTGCAAAAAGACAAGCCGACGGTTATTGCCCTGCGCGAGATCGCTGCCGGCAAGGTCGGCCTGGAGATCCTGAACCGGGGTCAGGCTTGATGATTGCGGCGCCTCGCCGCTTATCAGATGAACCACCATATCCCATTATCATTTCACTCACTGCTGTCCCCACCCGGGGTGGCGAGGGAAATGCCATCCCGCTCCACGAGTTTTGCATTAACGACTCCCCATGGCGCGCGGTAATGCTCAGCTAAAGAACTCTTCGCCCAGACCGCGGCCAGAAGCGAATCACCCCTTGCTGCCCGCGGACAGTGCGGATTCGCTGCTGACGCACCTGCTCAGCAGCTATCTCAAGCCAGACGACATTGGGCAAGTGATGGCGGCGTATCGCTACAGCGCAGCGGCGCATGAAGGCCAGATGCGCAAGAGCGGCGAGCCGTACATCTCCCATCCGGTGACGGTGGCCTGCATCCTCGCGGAATTGCATCTGGATGCGCAGGCGCTGATGGCGGCGCTGCTGCACGATGTGATTGAAGATACCGGCGCCACCCATGCACACCTTACCGAGCAGTTCGGCAAGACCGTGGCTGAGCTGGTGGATGGCGTCTCCAAACTGGACAAAATCGAATTCCAGAATGCCACCCACGCGCAGGCGGAAAATTTCCGCAAGATGTTGCTGGCCATGTCGCAGGATGTGCGCGTCATCCTGATCAAGCTTGCCGATCGCCTGCACAACATGCGGACCATGGATGTGATGGCGCCGGAAAAGCGCAGCCGTATTGCGCGCGAAACCCTGGAAATTTATGCGCCGATCGCCAACCGGCTGGGCTTGAACCGCATATACCAGGAGCTGGAAGACCTGAGCTTCCAATACCTCTACCCGATGCGTTACCGGGTGTTGTCGCGCTCGGTCAAGGCAGCGCGCGGCAACCGCAAGGAAGTGGTGGGCAAGATACTGGACGAGATGCGCCAGCATCTGGCGGAGGCGAAGATTGATGCAGAAGTCAAAGGCCGAGAAAAGCATCTGTACAGCATCTACCGCAAGATGCTGGAGAAAGTCGGCACTTTTTCCCAGGTGTTCGATATTTACGGTTTCCGCGTCATTGTGCAGGATACGCCCACCTGCTATCTGGCGCTGGGTGCGCTGCACGCGCTGTACAAGCCGATCCCCGGCAAGTTCAAGGATTACATCGCGATTCCCAAGGCTAACGGCTACCAGTCGCTGCACAGCACGCTGTTCGGTCCGTTCGGTACGCCGATCGAAGTGCAGATACGCAGCCGCGACATGCACAACATTGCCGAGGCCGGTGTGGCGGCGCACTGGCTGTACAAGACCAGCGACGCTGATCTTTCCATGCTGCAGCAGCAAACCCACCAGTGGCTGCAGCGCTTGCTGGAAATCCAGTCCGAAAGCAGCGATTCGGTGGAGTTCCTGGAGCACTTCAAGGTGGACCTGTTCCCCGATGAAGTTTACGTGTTCACGCCCAAGGGCAAGATATTGTCACTGCCCAAGGGCGCCACGGCAGTGGATTTTGCCTACGCGGTGCATACCGACATCGGCAACCGCTGTGTGGCGGTCAAGATCAACCACGAACTGGCGCCGCTACGCAGCGAGTTGCACAACGGCGACCATGTGGAAATCATCACCGCAGCGCACGCCAAGCCTAACCCGATGTGGCTGAACTATGTGGCAACCGGCAAGGCGCGCTCGCACATCCGCCATTTCCTCAAGGCCATGCAGTCGGAAGAGTCGGCGCATCTGGGCGAGCGCTTGCTGAACCAGGCGCTGCGTGCGCTGCATGCGGATGCAGCCAGCATCGATGAATCGCGCTGGGAGAAACTGTTCCGCGATTACGGGGTGAAGAGCAAGCAAGAGGTCCTTACTGATATTGGCCTGGGCAAACGGCTCAACCTGATGGTGGCGCGGCAGTTGCTGGCGCTGTCGGAGCCGCATGCCGAAAAATCGGCGCGGCCGCTGGGCAACATCACCATCCGCGGTACCGAAGGCATGGCGGTGCAGTTCGCCAAGTGCTGCCGGCCGATTCCGGGCGACCCGATCCTGGGCTTTATCAACAAGGGCAAGGGGCTGGTGATCCATACCCATGATTGCCCGGCAATCGCCAAGTTCCGCCATGACCCGGACAAATGGCTGGATGTGGAGTGGGACCCCGAGATCCGGCGGCTGTTCAAGGTCGGCCTCAAGCTCACCGTGGCCAATCAGCGCGGGGTGCTGGCCAAAGTGGCCGCGGTCATTTCGGAGGCGGGTTCCAATATTGACAATATTGGCATGGACGAAGGCGACGACAGCGCCTATACCAGCATGCACTTCACCGTACAGGTGGAAGATCGCGTGCATCTGGCCAAGCTGATGCGCAGCCTGCGCAAAATCAACGAAGTGGTGCGCCTGAACCGTATCAAGGGCAGCAATCATGAATCACATAAACAATAAAAGGACCTCAGCATGAACAAACACATCATCAGCACCGACCAGGCACCGCAGGCCATCGGCACCTATTCCCAGGCCGTGCGCGTGGGCGATACCGTGTACCTGTCCGGCCAGATCGGCCTCGACCCCCACACCATGCAACTGGTGGAAGGCATCGACGCCCAGGTGCATCGCGTGTTCAAGAACCTCAAGGCCGTTGCCGAAGCCTCCGGCGGTTCGCTAGCTGACGTGGTCAAGCTCAACGTGTTCCTCACCGATCTCGGCAACTTTGCGCTGGTGAACACCATCATGGCCGAATACTTCAGCCAGCCTTATCCGGCGCGTGCCGCCGTGGGCGTGGCCTCGTTGCCACGGGGTGCGCTGGTGGAAGCCGATGGCGTATTGGTAGTGGGCTGACGCTGGGTTCGCTACAAGACCTCAAGGGCGTCACCAAGCCCGTCCTCGCCCGGCTGAACAAGCTGGGCATTGCCGCGCCTTTCGACCTGCTGCTGCACCTGCCGCTACGGTATGTTGACGAAACCCGCATCACGCCCATCCGTGACCTGCGTTGGGGCGAACCGGCGCAGGTGGAAGGCGAAATCATCCACGCCGAAACCCAGTACCGGCCAAGAAAAGCGCTGATCTGTCAATTGCAGGACAGCAGCGATGTCCTGTACCTGCGCTTCCTCAACTTTTACCCCAGCCAGGTGGCACAGATGAAGGTGGGCACCCGACTGCGGGTGTTCGGCGAGCCGCGTCAGGGTTTTTTCGGCATGGAGATGGTGCACCCGCAGTGCAAGAAAGTGGACGAGTATACCCCGCTGAAGCCGGCGCTCACCCCGGTCTACCCGACCACTGCCAGTCTGTCGCAAGCCACGTTGCGCGGCCTGGTAAGCCAGGTGCTGAACGAGGAGCTGCTGGCAGACACGTTGCCGGAAACCGTGCTGCAACGGCTGGATTTGCCGGATTTCGCCAGTTCCATCTGTCTGCTGCATCAGCCTCCGCCGGAAATCTCCCTGGCCGCGCTGGAAAACCGCGAACACCCGGCCTGGCGTCGCCTGGCGTTTGACGAGTTGCTGGCGCAGCAGCTTTCCATGCGCCGCCACTATGCCCGCCGTCGCGACCAGAACGCCCCGGCGCTGGCGCCCCAGCACCAACTGACGCAGCAACTGCTGCAGACCCTGCCGTTTGTCCTGACCCGCGCCCAGCAGAAGGTGGTGGCGGAAATCAGCGCTGACTTGTCCCGCCCGCATCCCATGCAGCGCCTGCTGCAAGGCGATGTCGGCAGCGGCAAAACGGTGGTGGCCGCGCTGGCGGCGCTGCAAGCCATAGAGAACGGCTGGCAGGTGGCGCTGATGGCGCCGACCGAGATACTAGCCGAGCAGCACTACCAGAAGCTGGCGGCATGGCTGACCCCGCTCGGCATTCGCGTTGCGTGGCTGACCGGCAGCCAAAGCAAAAAGGAGCGCGAACCCGCCATTCAGGCCTGTCTGGATGGCAGCGCGCAACTGGCGGTGGGCACCCATGCCCTGTTTCAGGAGAAGGTGGAATTCGCCCGGCTGGGATTGTCCATCGTTGACGAACAGCACCGCTTTGGCGTCCACCAGCGCCTGGCGCTCAGGCAGAAAGGCCGCGAAACCCACCAGCTAATGATGAGCGCCACGCCGATCCCGCGCACCCTGTCCATGAGTTATTACGCCGACCTGGACGTGTCGGTGATCGACGAGCTGCCGCCCGGGCGCACCCCGGTCACCACCAAGCTGCTGGCCGACTCACGGCGCGAGGAAGTCATCGCCGGGGTGCGCGATGCCTGCCTGCAAGGGCAACAGGTGTACTGGGTATGCCCGCTGATAGAAGAAAGCGAGGCGCTGGAGCTGCAAACCGCGCTGGATACCCATGCCACATTGTCCGCCGCCTTGCCGGAACTCAAGGTCGGGCTGGTGCACGGCAAACTGAAGCCCGCCGAAAAACAGGCGGTGATGCAGCAGTTTGCCGAAGGTAACATCCATTTGCTGGTGGCCACTACGGTGATCGAAGTGGGCGTGGATGTGCCCAACGCCAGCCTGATGGTGATCGAACACGCCGAGCGCTTCGGGCTGTCACAACTGCACCAGTTGCGCGGACGGGTCGGGCGGGGTGCTACCAAAAGCGCCTGCATCCTGCTGTACCAGAAGCCGTTGTCGGAAACCGCCAGGGCCCGGTTGAAAGTGATTTACGAAAACACCGACGGCTTTGAAATCGCCCGCGCCGACCTGCATTTGCGCGGGCCGGGAGAGTTCCTGGGCGTGCGCCAGAGCGGCGTACCGATGCTGAAAATTGCCGACCTGGAGCGCGATGCCGAGTTACTGGAAGCCGCGCGCAAGCTTGCCGACCAGTTGCTCAAGGCGCAGCCGTCAGTCGCGGACGCGCACCTGCAGCGCTGGCTGGGGCATGCGGAGGAGTACGTTAAGGTTTAGTGCTTGTTAGCTGAGGCGCCCCCTCTCGACGCAGAGAGGGGGCGTGCCGCAAGCAATGGTTATGCGGTTTCCACCATGCCGTTATGCCGCAACAGTGCATCTATGGTGGGTTCGCGCCCCCGGAACGCCACAAACGATTCCAGTGCGCTGCGCGAGCCGCCTTGCGCCAGGATTTCGCTCCAGAAGCGTTTGCCGGTTTCGTCGGATAACACCCCGTTTTCTTCAAACAGGCTGTAGGCATCCGCCGACAACACCTCGGCCCATTTGTAGCTGTAATAACCTGCCGCATAACCGCCGGCAAAGATGTGGGCGAAGTTGTTGGGGAAGCGGTTGTAGGCCGGCGGGCGCACCACGGCGACCTCGTCGCGCACCTGTTCCAGCAGCTGCAGCACGGTCAGGCTGCCATCAGCGTCGAATTCGCTATGCAGGCGCATATCGAACAGCGAAAACTCGATCTGGCGCACGGTCTGCATGCCGGCCTGGAAATTCTTGGCAGCGATCATCTTGTCGTACAGCGCGCGCGGTAACGGTTCACCTGTGTCCACATGCTGCGTCATGTGCTGCAACACGTCCCATTCCCAGCAGAAATTTTCCATGAACTGGCTGGGCAGCTCCACCGCGTCCCATTCCACGCCCTTGATGCCGGATACGCCATATTCCTCCACCTTGGTCAGCAGGTGGTGCAAGCCGTGGCCAAATTCGTGGAACAGGGTGATGACTTCGTCATGGGTGAACAGCGCCGGCTTGCCGCCGACCGGGGCGGAGAAGTTGCAGGTGAGGAAAGCCACCGGCGTTTCGATGCCGTGGGCCTTTCTGCGGCGAGTGATGGCTTCGTCCATCCAGGCGCCGCCGCGCTTTTTGTCGCGGGCGTACAAATCCAGATAGAACTGGCCGATAAGCTCGCCATCCTTGCCGACGATTTCGTAGAAGCTGGCGTCCGGGTGCCATACCGCGGCATGCGCGTTGCGTACCTCAACACCGTACAGGCTGCTGATGACGCGGAACAGGCCTTGCAGCACGCGGCTTTCCGGGAAGTATTGTTTCACTTCCTGGTCGGAAAACGCATAACGCTCCTCGCGCAGCTTTTCGCTGACGTAGGCGACGTCCCAGGCTTGCAGCGAATCCAGCCCCAGCTTGGCGGCGTATTCCTTCAGTTCGGCCATGTCGCGCTCGGCAAACGGTTTGGCGCGTTTGGCCAGGCTGCGCAGGAAATCCATGACTTCCTGCGGGCTTTGTGCCATTTTGCTGGCCAGCGAGAGCTCGGCATAGTTGGCGTAGCCCAGCAATGCGGCGGCTTCGGCACGCAGTTTAAGAATCTGGTTGATCAGGCTGGTGTTGTCCAGTTCTGGCTTGCCGAATTCGGAAGCGCGGGTGGCGTAGGCGTAATACAGCTTTTCGCGCAACGCGCGGTTGTCGGCGTATTGCAGCACCGGCATGTAGGACGGAATGTGCAAAGTGAATTTCCAGCCGGCCTTGCCATCCTTTTGCGCGGCTTCGCGCGCGGCTTGCACGGCATCTTCCGGGATGCCGGCCAGTTCCGATTCATTTTCCACCAGCAGGGAAAACGCATCGGTGGCATCCATCACGTTTTCCTCAAATTTGGAGGAAAGCTGGGACAGTTCTTCCTGGATCGCCTTGAAGCGGGCTTTTTTCGCCTCCGGCAATTCTGCGCCGCCCAGGCGGAAATCGCGCAACTCGTTCTCGACAATTTTTTTGCGCGCAGCACTCAGGCTGGCAAATTCCGGCTGCGCCTTGAGCTGCTTGTAGCGGGCATATAGCGCCTCGTTCTGCCCCAGGTCGGCATAAAACGCGGTGAGCGCGGTCAGGTTGCTGTTGTACGCCTCGCGCAGTTCCGGCGTGTTGACCACGGCGTTGGTATGCGACACCTGGCTCCAGGCGCGCGACAGCCGTTCTTCGGCATCATCCAGCGGATGGATGAAGTTTTCCCAGGTCGGGGCTGTAGTATCGGCTTGCAGGCGCTCCACCAGCGCGCGCGACTCGGCGAGCAGTTGCTCAATGGCCGGGGTGATGTGCTCGGGCTTGATCTGGTCGAAATGCGGCAGGCCGCTGAAATAAAGCAGGGGGTTCATAAAGTTCCTAATTGATTAAGCGTAATGCGAGTGGGTATTGGTAATTTTCGCCCTTGCTGACGTTTATCGCCGCCATCAGGCACAGCACCAGGTTGCCAACCCAGATGATGGGGAAAAACAGCAGCCCAACCAGTATCCAGGCCAGCACCCCGGCCACCATATAGGCGATGACAACGGTGATCTGGAAATTGAGCGCCTCGCGCGCCTGGGTGCCGATGAAAGCGCTGTCATCCTTTTTCAGGAGCCAGACGATCAGTGCCGGGACAAAACTGAAAAAGATGCCGGCAAGGTGGGTGAGTATCGCAATGTTCTTTTCGTTGGCGGTAACGCTGGCGTTCATAATATTCTCCCGGCAGGTTGCGTAAAAGGACACGGGGCGTGTCAGCCGCCAAGGGTAACGGTATCGCTGGCCCAGTGCAACGGCCGGCAACACTGGTAACATGCTGCCCATGTCAGTATCCATCCATCAACTGTTATCCGAGGCGCAACGGGCGATTGCCTCGGCGCTGGCCTTGCCGCCCAGCGAAGCGCGCATCGAGGCGCAATTGCTGATGCGCAAAGCACTGGGGAATGTTACGCGCGCCCAGTTGCTGATGGTTGACCGCGAAACCCCTTCCCCGGTTCAGGCCGAGTTGTTCAATGCCCTGCTGCAACGGCGACTGGGGGGGGAGCCGGTGGCATACATCGAGGGTTGCCGTGAGTTTTACGGGCTGGAATTCGAGGTCACGCCGGACGTGCTGATTCCGCGCCCGGATACGGAAACCTTGGTCGAAGCTGCGCTGGAGCGCATTGCGTTGCAGCAGCCTTGCCGCGTGCTTGATCTCGGTACCGGCAGCGGCGCTATTGCGATGGCGATTGCCCATTTGCGGCCTCATGCGCAGGTGACCGCGGTGGACGCGTCGCCAGCCGCGCTGGCGGTGGCGGGTGCAAATGCTGCGCACCTGACTTCCGGCAACGTGCGCCTGCTTTGTAGCGACTGGTTTGCTGCGGTTGAAGCGGAACGGTTTGACGTGATTGTCAGCAATCCACCCTACATCAATGCCGATGATCCGCACCTGCAACAGGGCGATCTGCGTTTCGAACCTCCGGGGGCGCTGGCTTCCGGTGCGGATGGGCTGGATGCGATCAGGAACATCGTTTCGGCGGCACCGCAGCACTTGGCGCCCGGTGGCTGGCTTCTATTGGAACATGGGTACGATCAAGCCGAGCGCGTCGGTGCGTTGCTGCGGGCGGCCGGATTCAAGCGCGTGGAATCGCGGCGCGATCTGGCCGGCATCCAGCGCGTGACGCTGGGGTCAATGTAGCCGACGGCGCCCGATGCTGCCCGGCATCTGGGTAGAGGGCAGGTCTTCCGCAATATCATCAACGCTGAACGCAACCTTGCCTTCACGCTTGAACAGATCATTGACCAGCGCCAGCACCTCGTTGGTGGCAGCCTCGCTGAACTGGCGGCGCAGCAGTCCGGAAACCTCGTCCAGCATGCGGCGGCGCTGGGCTTCATGTATGGCTTCGGGGCTGGGGCCGACAAAAACCAGCTGCGCTTCGTCGCGGCCATCCGGGTGGTAAATAATCACCTCCAGCGCCGTGGCTTGTTCCAGCAGGTGGCCGACGCCGCTCATGGCGCTTTCCAAGGCGGCAAAGAAATGCCCGCCGACTTCCAGCGTGCAGCAGATTTCCACGCCGAATTCGCGCTGGTGATACACCATGCCCGGCTGCTCTTCTTCCAGGCTCAGCACTTCGTTCAGGCTGTCTACGTCCAGGTATTCGAACAGCGGGCGGAAGGCGGTTTCGACCTGCTTGCGGGTGACGCCTTCGCATAGTTCCAGATAGCCGTGCAGGTGAATTTCGATACGCATGGGGTTTCCTTGAGAATCCAACACAGGAAATTGAAGTGGACGACTATTATAGCCGATTCAGCTACTTACCGTGACGACTTTGCGCTGGCTGCGTTGACCTAAGCCGCCGCGGATTCAGTATAATCGCGGGATGTCTGATTTTTCTTCCGTCGGGATTGTTTCCCCAAAAACCGCGCATTTCAGCGAACCTCTGGCCTTGAAGTCGGGTGCCGTCCTGCCCGCTTACGACTTGGTGTATGAGACCTACGGCAGCCTGAATGCCGATCATTCGAATGCAATACTGATTTGCCACGCGCTGTCGGGCAACCACCATGTGGCCGGCAAATACAGCGAAAGCGACAAGTACCCCGGCTGGTGGGACAACATGATTGGTCCCGGCAAGCCGCTGGATACCAACTACTTTTTTGTTATCGGCGTGAACAACCTGGGCGGCTGCCATGGTTCCACCGGCCCCGCCAGCATCAACCCCGGGACGGGCCAGCCCTGGGGGGCGGATTTCCCGGTCGTTACCGTGGAAGACTGGGTGGCCGCACAAGCGCGGCTGGCTGATCATCTCGGCATCAGCCGCTTTGCTGCCGTGGTGGGCGGTAGCCTGGGCGGCATGCAGGCCTTGCAATGGACATTGAGCTATCCGGAGCGGGTGCGCCATGCGCTGGTGATTGCGGCAGCCCCCAACCTGACGGCGCAGAACATTGCGTTTAATGAAGTTGCGCGTCAGGCCATCATCACCGACCCCGAATTCCACGACGGAAACTTTTATGCGCACAACACCGTGCCGCACCGCGGGCTGCGCCTGGCGCGCATGCTGGGGCACATCACTTACCTGTCCGATGATGCCATGGGCGAAAAGTTCGGCCGCAGGTTGCGCCACGGCGAAGTGAAATACGGCTTCGGCGTTGAGTTCGAGATGGAATCCTACCTGCGCTACCAGGGCGACAAGTTTGCGGGCGAGTTTGATGCCAATACTTACCTGCGCATGACGCGGGCACTGGACTATTTTGACCCCGCCGCCGCCTTTGGTGGCGACCTGAGCGCTGCCCTGAAAAACGTCACGGCGCAATTCCTGGTGGTGTCGTTCACCAGCGACTGGCGATTTTCACCTGCGAGGTCGCGCGAAATCGTCAAGGCGCTGCTGGATAGCAAGCGTACCGTGAGTTATGCCGAGTTGACTGCGGAGCACGGTCATGACGCATTCCTGATGCCCGACCCGCATTATCACGATATTGTGCGCGCCTACATGAGCCGCGTCGCCGAGGTAAGCCCAGCATGAGCCTGACAGCAACCCCCAATTTTGCCCAGTTTGATGCCGAGCGCCGCGACTTCGCCATGATTGCGCGCTGGATCGCGCCCGGCGCGAAAGTGCTGGATTTGGGCTGTGGCGATGGCGCGCTGCTGGGTTATCTGCGCGACACCCTGAAAACGCGGGGTTATGGCATCGAAAAAGATGACGCCAATGTACTGGCCTGTATCAAGAATGGCATCAATGTCATCCAGATGGATCTGGAAGACGGCCTTTCCGGTTTTGAGCCGCAGTCGTTCGATGTCGTGATCCTGTCGCAGACGCTGCAGGCCATGCACCATACCGAGCGCATCGTGCAGGAGATGCTGCGCGTGGGCAAGGAGGCCATTGTCACTTTTCCCAACTTCGGCTACTGGAGGCATCGTTTGCACATCGCCGCAGGCCGGATGCCGGTTTCCGAGGAATTGCCGTACCAGTGGTACGACACCCCCAATGTGCACATGTGCACCATCGCCGATTTTGACGCTTTTTGCGCCAGCCATGCCATCCGCGTCAGCGAGCGCCAGGTGTTGACCGATGGCAAGCCGGTGCGGCTGCTTCCCAATTTCCTCGGCAGCCTGGCGATGTACCACATTGAAAGCGCCGGTTCCCCGACGTGATTGATTCGCTGATTGAATAGCCTGTTACACCGCGGCATCGTCATTACCCGCCCCCGGCAGCAGGCGCAGGCGTTGGCGGACATGGTGCGCGCTGCGGGCGGTTGCCCGATACTGTTTCCCTTGCTCGAAATCACCGGTCTTGATGATTACAGCGCCTTCGATTCAACCATGGACCGGATCGAGCAGTTTGACTGGGCGATCTTCATCAGCAGCAACGCCGTTGAACATGGCATGTCGCGCCTGCTGGCGCGGCATCCCTTGCCTCCCCGGCTGAAATTCGCCGCCGTTGGCCCGGTGACAGCGGCTGAACTGGCAGCATTCGGCGTCGCGCAGACGCTGACTCCGGAAGGTCGCTTCGACAGTGAAAGCCTGCTGGCGCTGCCGGAGTTTGCTCGGATGCAAGGCCAGCGCTGCCTGATTTTTCGCGGTCAGGGCGGACGTGACCTGCTGGCCAGCGAACTCGCGGCGCGCGGCGCGGAAGTCAGCTTTGCCGAATGTTACCGTCGCGTGAATCCCAGCCGTGACAGCAGTGAACTCGACCAGTTGTGGCAGAATGGACGCCTGGATGCGATGGTGGTCACCAGCAGTGAAGCGCTGCGTAATTTGCTGGATTTGTTCGCGGCCAAACAAGCCGGGCAGAACTGGCTGCAAGCAATACCGATATTCGTGAATCACCCACGCATTGCCGAAGCCGCCACTGAACATGGATTGCAGGCAGTGACAGCGGAAGCGCCGGGAGATGCCGGCATGTTGGCAACATTGGTGAATTGGTTTGAAAAATGAGTGACGCAGAAACGACCGGAACTGTTGACGCTCCGGAATCCTCCGAGCATGCCCCGCGCAGTACTGTGGCGGCACTGGTGATCGCCATCCTGGCCATCATCCTGCTGGCCTGGTTATGGCTGGACTCCCGGCAATACAAAGCCGCGCTGGAACTGCAAATCAGCCAGAAGCTGGGGGATTTCGATACCAAAAACCGCGAGAGCGCCTTGCTGGCGAAAAAGGCCGAAGAGTCCTCCACACAAGCCAATGCGCGCATGGCTGTGCTGGAACAAAAGCTGGCGGAATCGCAAAGCCAGCAGGAGGCTCTGCAAACGCTATACCAGGAGTTTGCCAATAACCGCGAAGAGCGGGTGTTGAGCGAAGTGGAACAGCTGCTGATTATCGCCAACGAGCAACTGCAACTGGCAGGCAACCTGAAAACGGCGTTGCTGGCGATGCAGACCGCGGATACCCGCCTGCAGCAGATCGATAAGCCGCAGGCGATCCAGTTACGCAAATTGCTGGCCAAGGACATCGAGCGCTTGCAGGTTTCACCGTCGGTGGATACCGTGGGCATCAGCCTGCGCCTGGAGACGCTGGCGAGTGAAATAGACCGGCTGCCGTTGGTGAGCGAGCACCATCCGCGCGCAAACCGTCCGGTTGCCAGCCCGGAGGTAGAATCCAGCGCTTGGAAAAAACTCACGTATGAAATCTGGCTGGATTTACGCCAGCTGATCCGCATCGAGCGGATTGATCATCCTGAACCGCCCTTACTGACGCCAGAGCAGGCATTTTTCCTGCGCGAAAACCTGCGGTTGCGCCTGCTGACCGCACGCATCGCCCTGCTGCAACGCGATGAGGCGACGTATCACGCCGATCTGGTCGCCTCGGAAAACTGGCTCAAACGCCATTTCGACACCAGCGACCAGGCAGTGCAGAATGCGGTTGCCACGACCCACCAGCTGGCTGGCAACGCGATCAATATCCAACTGCCGGACATCGGTGCCAGCCTGGCTGGCGCAAGCAAATACAAAGTCATGCTGCAAAAGGGTGCGCGATGAAGCTGCTGGTCTGGCTGGTGCTGGTTGCCTTGGCGGCCACGCTGATCCCGTTGACCATAGGCGCTAGCCACGGTTATGTGCTGCTGGTGCAGCCACCATATCGTATCGAGCTTTCCACCAGCCTGTTCCTGTTGCTGGTCGTGCTGGCTTTTGTGACGGTGTATGCCTTGTTGCGGCTGGTGTTCTACACGTTGAACTTGCCGGAGAATGTGCGCATTTTCAAGCAGACGCGCCGCGAAAAAGAGGCGCACGCCGCCTTGATGGAAAGCCTGACCGCGCTGGCCGAGGGGCGCTACAACAAAGCAGGGAAGGCTGCGGAAACCGCGCTGGGATTGGGCGCAGACCCGTTGATCAGCTGCCTGGTCGCGGCGCGTTCCGCACACAAGCTGAAAAATTTCGGCCGGCGCGATTTCTTCCTGGCCGAATGCCAGCAGAAAGCACCGGAAGGCGATGTCGCCAGGCTGTTGTCCGAATCCGAACTGCTGCTCGACCAGCGACGGTTTAGCGACGCGCTGACGGCCATACAGCAGCTGGAAAAACATGACGCCAGGCATCTGGCTGCTTTGCAACTGGAGCTGAAGGTGCGTCGCCAGTTGGCGGACTGGGAAACGGTGCTGGTGCTGATTGCGCAACTGGAAAAACGCAGCGGCATCGAACCTGTGGTTGCACAGCAATGGCGGCTACAGGCCTATGGCGCCCTGTATGCGCGCCATGGCGACAATCCGGCACGCTTGCTGGAACTGTGGAAAAACACACCCGAACAGGACCGGCTGCAGCCTCGCCTGGCGTTGCTTGCCGCGCAACACTTTGCTGCAGTCGGTAACCCATCGCTGGCGGCGGAAATTGTGGAAAAGTCCCTTACTAATGCCTGGGACGCGCAATTGGCAAGGTTTTATGGCGATTGTGCCGGCGCCGACCCGCTGAAACAGTTGCAACAAGCCGAATATTGGCTGCAACAGCATCACGATGATGCCGGTTTGTTGCTGTCGCTGGGCAGGCTCTGCCTGAAGCAGGGGTTGTGGGGCAAGGCGCAGAGCTATCTGGAAGCCAGCCTCAGCGTCAGGGCGTCCAGCGCGGCGCATTATGCGTTGGCCGAGATCATGGAGCAGCAAGGCAAACTGCAGGAAGCCAACCGGCATTATCGGCAGAGCCTGGAAATCAGCCTGGGGAAATAGCGGGATCTCCGTGTGAAAACCAAACTCAAGCCTCAGGCGGATATTTCCTGGCTGCCGCGCCCACCCAATAGTGGCACTTATCGGCCGTGGCTGATTGATGAAGGCTCGTTGACGCGTCGCCTGCAATCGGTGTGTGAGCATTTTGCCGTGCGTGGGGTGGTGCAGCGGGTGGCCTGTCCGCTACCGGACGAGGCTGCGTTATTGGGGTTGCGGCGCGGACAAACTGCGCTGATCCGCGAGGTGTGGCTGCACGACGGAGATGTGGCGCTGGTGTTTGCCCGCAGCATCTTGCCTCGCGCCAGTTTGCGCGGCGCGTGGAGCGGGTTAGGCAGGCTGGGCAGCCGTCCGTTGGGCGCGGCTTTGTTCGCGGATGCCAGGGTGGAGCGCAAGCCGTTGGCGTTTTGCCGGTTGCACGGGCAACATCCGGTGTTTGTCCATGCGCCGCAGGCTCAATGGGCGCGACGTTCGGTGTTTATGCGCAATGGCCGCACCATCCTGGTGACGGAAGCCTTTTTGCCGGCCATCCTTGATTTGCCCAGACCATGAAATCCAGATTGGCCCTGTATATCAAGCTGATGCGATTGGATAAACCGATCGGTATCCTGCTGTTGTTGTGGCCCACATTGTGGGCGCTCTGGATTGCCAGTGCCGGCCGGCCGGACCTATTGGTGCTGGGGGTGCTGGTGCTGGGTACGGTGCTGATGCGTTCAGCCGGGTGCGTGATGAATGATTACGCCGACCGGCATTTTGATTTGCATGTGGAGCGCACCAGACACCGGCCGCTGACAGCGAAACTGGTGGGCGAAAAAGAGGCATTGCTATTAGCGGCAGGCTTGTCATTGCTGGCGTTTGTGCTGGTGCTGCAATTAAACCGGCTGACGGTGCTGCTATCTATCCCGGCGCTGTTCCTGGCGGCAAGCTACCCGTTCACCAAGCGATTTTTTGCCATTCCGCAAGCCTATCTGGGTATCGCCTTCGGCTTTGGCATTCCCATGGCGTTCGCCGCGCAGACTGCGGCAGTCCCGGCGCTGGCATGGTGGATGTTGCTGGCCAATGTGTGCTGGGCTGTGGCGTACGATACTGAATATGCCATGGTGGATCGGGACGATGACATCAAGATCGGTATACGTTCTTCAGCACTGTTTTTCGGCGCGCAGGATGTGGCGGCCATCATGTTCTGCTACATGGCCATGCTGGAACTGCTGGTGTGGGTGGGCCTGCAGGCGGGTTTGAACTGGCCGTATTTTGTTGGCCTGGGGGCTGCCGCGGGGGTTGCGCTTTATCACTACACGTTGATTCGCGGGCGGGAGCGCACGGCATGCTTCAAGGCGTTTTTGCATAACAATTGGCTGGGGGCGGCGATATTCGGCGGCCTGGCAGCGAGTTTCCTGGTCTAAGCGGCACCTTTCAGGCGATACCAGAGCAGGCCTATCCATTCATGCAGGAATTGGCTGCTATTGGCGAGCCCGCCCGCGCTGGGCAGGAACGTCAACGGAGTCGTTGGGTTCGGGGTGCTATATCCGGTCGGGGCGGGAACAACGTCAAACCCCACTTTTTTGAAAGCAGCCGTTGCGCGCGGCATATGCCAGGCGTGCGTAACCAGGTAAATGCGGCGAATCTTGTGGGCGGAGAGGATGCGCCAGCATTCCCGGGCTTCATCGGCTGTATTGTAGGAGCGGTTTTCCACCCACTTCACCGGCGTTTTGAAATCCTGCTCCAGGCTGGCTTTCATGAGTTCGCCTTCGCTGATGGCGGACCCTCCCGGATTGCCGCCGCTGGTAAGGATGGGGGTGCCCGTTTGCCGCGCCAGACGGGCGGCGTAACGCACACGTTCCAGCCCGCCGTGCGAAATGGTATCGCGCCCGGCGTATTCTGGTGCGTTGGCATAACGCCCAGCCCCTAGCACCACGATGGCTTCCGCCTGGGTTGCCGCAACTGGCGGAACTTTCTCCAGCGTTTGCAGCAAATGTTTCCCTGTCCACGGCGTCGAAAGTATCCCTAGTGTTACAATGCTGGCCCAGCATAAAGCCAGGGCGAGGCCGCGCCGATGCTTCAGCAGCAGTAGCCCTAGCAGCATCAGCAACAGCAGGTTGAGCGGGGGTAGCAGTAAGGTGCTGACGATGTTGGTGTAAAGCCAGTTCATGGGAGCAGGCCGCGAAGCAGAATTTTGTTTGACATGGCGGATAAGTATGCCATACAATCGCCCCCTTTCTTTTTGTACCAGACACGGTTGAATCAAATGAAAACCTTTTCCGCCAAATCGCATGAAGTACAACGCGACTGGTTCGTGGTTGACGCTGCGGACATGGTGCTGGGCCGGTTGGCCAGCGAGATTGCACGCCGCCTGCGTGGTAAGCACAAAACCATTTACACCCCGCACGTTGATACCGGCGACTACATTATTGTTGTGAATGCCGAAAAAATCGTTGTGACCGGCAACAAGGCCGAAGGCAAGATTTATCATCGCCACAGCGGGTTCCCTGGCGGCATTACCAGCACTACGTTTGCCAAGATGCAAGGCCGTTTCCCTGGCCGTGCTCTGGAAAAAGCAGTCAAAGGCATGTTGCCAAAAGGCCCTCTGGGCTACGCCATGTTCAAGAAGCTGAAGGTGTATGCAGGCCCAACGCATGAGCATGCGGCACAGCAACCCAAGCCTCTGGAAATTCAAGGAGCACTGAAATGATCGGTAAATACAACTACGGCACCGGCCGTCGCAAGAGCTCCGTGGCTCGAGTGTTCATCAAGGCAGGCAAAGGCAACATCGTGGTGAACGACAAGCCTGTTGACCAATACTTCTCCCGCGTGACTTCGCGCATGGTATTGCGTCAGCCACTTGAGTTGACCGGCAACACCGAAAGCTTCGACATCATGGTGAACGTCACCGGTGGTGGCGAATCCGGACAGGCTGGTGCGGTACGTCACGGGATTACCCGTGCTCTGATTGAGTATGATGCGGCGCTGAAGAGCGCGCTGAGCAAGGCCGGTTTCGTGACCCGCGACGCTCGTGAAGTTGAGCGTAAAAAGGTTGGTCTGCACAAGGCACGTCGCCGCAAGCAATTCTCCAAGCGCTAATTTTACAGCGCTGGTTCAGGAAAGCCGCACCCCGTTTTGGGCTGCGGCTTTTTTATTGCCATTTTTTGGCGCGGTGATTTACCATTGACCGCCTGCTGACGCAGGCTCGACAAGAAAGAGACGGAACAGTGAAAACAATCAAGGCTGGAATTGTGGGCGGTACCGGGTATACCGGGGTTGAATTGTTGCGGTTGCTGGCACAGCACCCGGGTGTCGAGGTGACGGCTATTACTTCTCGCGGGGATGCGGGGAAAAAAGTCAGCGACATGTTTCCCAGCTTGCGGGGACATGTGGATTTGCCATTCAGCGACCCGGCCCAGGCGAATCTCAGGGCGTGTGATGTCGTGTTTTTTGCTACGCCCAACGGCATTGCGATGCAGCAGGCAAAAGAGTTGCTTGATGCCGGAGTAAGAGTTATTGATCTGGCGGCAGACTTCCGGATCAAGGATATCCCCACTTGGGAAAAGTGGTACGGCATGACGCATGCCAGCCCGGAACTGGTGGCTGAGGCGGTATACGGCCTGCCGGAAGTGAACCGGGAAGAAATCAGGGGCGCGCGGCTGGTGGCCAATCCAGGCTGTTACCCGACGGCCGTGCAACTGGGTTTCATGCCTTTGCTGGAGGCCGGGGTTGTGGATGCAGCGCACCTGATTGCGGATTCCAAATCCGGGGTAAGCGGGGCTGGCAGAAAGGCTGAGACGCACATATTGCTGGCTGAAGCGGCTGACAGCTTCAAGGCTTATGGTGTGGCCGGTCACCGGCATCTGCCGGAAATCAGCCAAGGCTTGACTGCCATGCAGGGTGGGGTGGTGGGTTTGACTTTTGTGCCACATTTAACCCCCATGATACGGGGCATCCATGCCACGCTGTATGCCCGGCTCGAGACCGAGGCCGATGTGCAGGCATTGTTTGAAGCGCGGTATGCCGCCGAGCCGTTTGTCGATGTTTTGCCCGCAGGCGCTCATCCGGAAACCCGGTCGGTGCGGGGTGCCAACCTGTGTAGAATAGCGGTGCACCGGCCACAAGGTGGGGATACCGTGGTGGTGCTGTCGGTGATTGATAATCTGGTTAAGGGAGCTGCCGGACAGGCGGTGCAGAACATGAACCTGATGTTTGATTTTGCTGAAACGACTGGCTTGGAGCAGTTGCCGCTGTCGCCATGAGGCATCAGGTCAGAAAGCTACGGCATCGGTTCGGGGTCGCGGCGCGGAGCGTTGCGGTGCGGGCGGCGATCCCTTGGTATGCGCGCTTGTTGTTGGTCGTCGCCTTGATGGCGCTGGGTTTTGGGGTCGGCTACTGGCGCTATTCGGCGGAGGGGACGTTGCAGTTGCGCGACCAGATACGTCTGCTGCGCGACGAAAATCAACAGCTGCGTACTCAGAGCATCCATGTAGAAAGCCAGAAGCAGGTGACCCAGGTCGCGCAGAAGGATCTGGCAAAAGATATGGCCGCGCTACAGGAGGAAAATGTCCAGTTGAAGGAAGAGTTGGCCTTCTACAAAAATATTTTGGCAGACAGTTCCGGTGTGGCAGTGGTGAAGGTGCACAGCTTCAAGATCAGTAAATCAGCAAAGCCGGGCGAGTACGATTTCAGGGTGCTGCTGATTCAGTCCGGTCGCCATGACCGGAGCGTGCAGGGCAGCCTGCAGATAGCGCTTAACGGCACCCGGGATGGTAAGCCTTTGGTCGTCCCAGTGACTCCGGCAGGAGGGGCAAAAGGGTTCAAGATCAATTTCAAATATTATCAGCCGGTGGAAGGCAGTTTTTCTGTGCCGGATCGGGCGCAAATGACCGAGCTACAGGCAAAATTCTTTCAGATGGGTTCTTCGGAACCGAAGCTGACGCAATCCGCAGCATTACCGCAATAAGGAGTATTCATGTTTTTCAAGACCAGCAAGAGGCCGCATAGCCGTATCGAAACGCTGATTGGTGCGGCCACCGTGATCAAGGGGGATATCGAATTCAGCGGTGGCCTGCGGATTGATGGGACAGTGCATGGCAGTGTCAGCGAAGTCAGTGTGAATCCCGGAACCCTGATTGTCAGCGAGCATGGCCGCATCGACGGCTCCCTCAATGTTTCTCATGCCACCATCAATGGTGTGGTGAATGGCCCGGTGAATGCGACGGATTATGTGGAACTACAGGCAAAAGCACGAGTCACAGGAGATGTGCGCTATAAAACGCTGGAGATGTTTGTCGGGGCTATTGTTGAAGGCAAGCTCATACACTTGAGCGAGCAATCTTCTGGCCTGGGGGTCGATGATTGACCGTGACCCTGACACGGCGGATAATCGCCGCTTAGGTAATTGGAGGATATGACCATGAATGCAGTAAATGAAATGCCCAGCCCGCTGAAGTTTTCCGACAGCGCGGCCAACAAGGTGCGTGAGCTGATCGAAGAGGAAGGTACACCTGACCTGAAGTTGCGTGTGTTTGTATCCGGCGGTGGCTGTTCCGGTTTTCAGTATGGCTTCACCTTTGATGAAGAGGTGAACGAGGATGACACCACGGTAGAGCGAGGCGGGGTGACGTTGCTGATCGATTCCATGAGCCTGCAATACCTGACGGGCGCGGAAATTGATTACACCGAGGGTCTGCAGGGCTCGCAGTTTGTGATAAAAAACCCAAACGCGACAACCACTTGTGGTTGCGGGTCTTCGTTTTCGGCCTGA
The DNA here is from genome assembly GCA_964511385.1 of uncultured Methylophilaceae bacterium. GTDB lineage: Bacteria > Pseudomonadota > Gammaproteobacteria > Burkholderiales > Methylophilaceae > CAILHX01. The sequence goes on from CAZEFE010000007.1 coordinate 212,699, forward strand.
TTCAATTAAGCCATAAAACAAAAAGGCCACTGCTTCCGCAGTGGCCTTTTTGTTTTATGGCGTGTGCGGTTAGCGATTTCCAAGTGGCGGGACATCCCGGCGCGGCTCCCCGGTGTAAAGCTGACGTGGCCGTCCGATCTTGGCTTCCGGGTGGGAAATCATTTCGTTCCATTGCGCGACCCACCCAGCTGTTCTCGCCAGTGCAAAGATGGCGGTGAACATGTTGGTGGGGATGCCCAGTGCGCGCAGTACAATGCCGGAATAGAAGTCCACGTTTGGATACAGCCGCTTGCTGATGAAATACTCGTCTTCCAGCGCAATCCGTTCCAGTTCCATGGCGATCTTGAACAAAGGGTCATCGTTCAGCCCCAGTTCGTTGAGGACTTCATGGCAGGTGCGGCGCATCATGTTGGCCCTGGGATCCATGTTCTTGTAGACGCGGTGACCGAAGCCCATCAGGCGGAATGGGTTGCTTTTGTCTTTTGCCCGTTCGATGCATTTGCCGATGTTGGATACATTGCCGATTTCTTCCAGCATCTGTAGCACGGCTTCATTGGCGCCACCATGAGCGGGACCCCACAGCGATGCGATCCCTGCGGCGATCGAGGCAAATGGGTTGGCGCCGCTGGAGCCAGTCAGGCGTACGGTCGAGGTAGAAGCATTTTGCTCGTGATCGGCATGCAGGATCAAAATGCGATCCAGCGCCTTGGTCAACACCGGGTTGGGAGTGTAGGATTCGCAGGGCGTGGCAAACATCATGCGCATGAAATTGGATGCGTAATCAAGGTTGTTTTGCGGGTAAATGAATGGCTCGCCGATGTTGTATTTGTAGCTCCAAGCCGCCACTGTCGGAATTTTGGCCAGCAGACGAAATGCCGCGATTTCCCTTTGCTGCGGGTCCGAAACATCGGAGCTTTCCGGGTAAAACGCCGCCATGGCACCGACTACCGAAACCATCACCGCCATTGGGTGGGCATCCCGCCGGAAGCCGCGGAACACGTTGTTCATCTGGTCGTGCAGCATGGTATGGCTGCTGATGGTGTTGCTAAACGCCTGTTTTTCATTGGCGTCAGGCAATTTGCCATTGATCAGCAGATAAGCGACTTCCGGGAAGTCGCAGTGTTCCGCCAGTTGCTCGATGGGGTAGCCGCGGTAATACAGCAGCCCTTCTTCGCCATCAATATAGGTAATGCTGGAACTGCAACTGGCAGTGGATAAAAACCCCGGGTCATAAGTGAAATAGCCGTGTTGTCCTAGCTTGCGGATATCAATGACATCGGTTCCCAGGCTGCCCGATAATATTGGCAGTTCGATCGGTTTGGCGCCGTTGTCAAACGTGATGGTGGCTTTGGTCGGTTTCATGATGGCAGTGCAAATAATTTCAGATGGTGTGATTGTATCAAGAGGCCAGATGAATCGCACCGAGGATGCGATAACCTTTGGCCCCGGTAACGGCGGGGAGGTTGCCGGGTTTGCCTTCCAGTGTCTGTTTGGCCAGCCAGGCAAACGCTGCGGCTTCAACCCAGTCAGCGGCGATGCCCAGTTCGTCAGTCAACGCAATGCGTACCTGAGGCAGCAATGCCGTGAGGCGCGTGGTCAAGGCCCGGTTATGCGCGCCGCCACCGCACAGGTAGAGTTCTTGCGAGCCGGGGCAGTATGCCGTAATTGCGTCGGCAATCCCCCGCACCGTTAGTTCCAGCAGGGTTGCCTGCACGTCCTGCGGGCGGTATTCCGGTCGCAGCATTTGTTCCAGCCAAGCTATGTTGAACATGTCGCGTCCGGTGCTTTTGGGCGGGGGCAGGCTGAAGAATGGGTGGGCAAGCATCTCCTCCAGCAACGGTGGCAGTACGTTGCCGGTGGCAGCCCATTCGCCGCCGTTGTCGTAGGCCTTGCCGGTATGTTTCTGGCACCACGCGTCCATCAGCAGATTGCCAAGGCCGCAATCAAACCCGGTGACCTCGCCGGAATAAGGCAGATCCGTCAGATTGGAAATGCCGCCAATATTGAGGATGGTTCGATGAATGTCGGCATGTCCGAATACGCTGCGATGAAAGGCGGGAACCAGTGGTGCGCCTTGTCCGCCGGCAGCAATGTCCCGGCTACGGAAATCTGCCACCACAGCAATGCCGCAACGTTCAGCCAGTAAGGCCGGATTGTTCAGTTGCAGGGTGAACCCCAGTTCTGGGCGGTGGCGTATGGTTTGTCCATGGCACCCAATGGCGTGAATCACGGTGTCTTCGTCTAGCAAGGCTTTTACGGTTTGGGCATAGAGTTCGGCAAGCCGTATGGATACGGTCTGGCTGTGTTCGAGCTCATTGTGGCTCGGCTCGTGCAGGCGTAGCAGCACCTGTTTCAGTTCGTCAGGATAGGGGAGAAATGCTGTTTTGCAGACACGACCTGAGTCGCCATCAAATGAAACCAGCACGGCATCAACGCCATCCAGGCTCGTCCCAGACATGAGCCCGATGTAGTGCTGCATGCCTGTTACTCTAATGCTGCGAGGTCGGTGCCCCGCAGTAGGTCGAGCTGGGCGCTCAAGGGGGCTGCATACGACGCAAAGGCCGCGCGCTGGCTTGGTTGCAGCGGAATCGCTGTTGGTAGAGCCACTTTCAGCGGGTCGCGGTGCTCGCCATGGACCCTAAACTCATAATGCAGATGGGGCCCAGTGGCCAGTCCGGACATCCCGACGAAGCCGATAATGTCGCCTTGGCGAATTTGTTGGCCGCGCTTGATTCCCGGCGAGAATCTGGAGAGGTGACCATAAACGGTGTTGATTCCATTATTGTGTTGCAGGATGACTACGTTGCCGTATCCGCCTTGGGAACCGACAAAACTGACAGTGGCATCCGCAACCGCTTTGACGCGGGTGCCAACAGGGGCTGCATAATCAACACCTTTGTGGGCGCGCCAGGTTTGCAGGACAGGGTGGAATCTGGCTAGTGTGAAACCAGAGCTGATCCTTGAGAACTCCAGTGGGGAGCGCAAAAATGCCTTCTGCAAATTGGCGCCTTCTGGGGAGTAATAACTTTCGACACCGTGCTCGCCAAAGGCAATGCCGCGCAATGCCTTGCCCTTATTTACGAATTCGGCAGCCAGCACGCGTCCGGTTTTAACCAGTTCGCCATTGTTGAAAGCCGCCTCGTAAATGACGGTGAAGTGGTCGCCCTTGCGCAAGTCCAGATTGAAGTCTATTTCAGAAGAAAAGATATCTGCGATTTTGGTCGCAATCGAATCCGGGATGCCGGCCCCATCAGTTGCGGCAAACAGCGAGCTTTCAATGGTTGCGGATTTAACCAGCACCCGCTTTTCCATCACCATGGGCACTGTTTCTGCAACGTAGCCATTCTGCTCTGTTTTGCGCACAACCAGCGCATTTGTGGCGGATAGATGGAACTGCAGTTCGATCAATTCGCCGCTAGGGGTTGTTTTGCTCAGCAGGGTGCGACCAGGCCCAAGATCCGTAGATAGCGCCCTGGCGGCGGTGGCATGCCTGAGGTAATCAATCGCGTCAGCGTTGCGGATGTGCAGGCGGTCAAGGACCGCGGCCAAGGTGTCCCCGCGACGAGTTTCATCCAAATGCCAGATGAATTCGGACTCGGAATCTGCTGCGGTGGATTCTTTAATGGATGCAATTTCTGGCAGAGCAATGTCATGCGCGACTTCAGTCACGGGCACATTAATGGGCGCCGTTCCGGGAGCGATGCCGAAAGCGGTGATAATGCCAAACAAGGGGAGGCTGGAAAGCGCAAGTAACCAGCGCAGCCGTTGCGCACGCGTTCTCTGAGGTTTCTTTTGCGATAGAATGACGTCTTTTTTCTGCACTGATTTAACCTGAAATTGCTTATTCAGCGCAGGATGCTAACAGAATTTTTCACCCGGTGTAAGTTTGTCATGGCTCAGTTGCCCTCTATTAATGAAGTGTTGGAAATCGCCAAGCGCGGTTGTGATGAGTTGCTTGTTGAGCAGGAATTGCTGGACAAGCTGAAACAGGGGCGCCCATTGCGCATCAAGGCCGGGTTCGACCCGACCGCCCCTGATTTGCATCTGGGGCATACGGTGCTTATTAATAAGCTGCGACAACTGCAGGATTTGGGGCACCACATTCTGTTCCTGATCGGGGATTTCACCGGGATGATCGGGGACCCGACGGGCAAAAGCGCTACGCGGCCGCCATTGACCCGTGAGCAGGTTAAAGAGAATGCGACCTCCTATACCGATCAGGTATTCAAGATACTGGATCGTGAGCGTACCGAGGTTGTTTTTAACTCGGCGTGGATGAACAAACTGGATGCGACCGACATGATCCGCTTGGCGTCGACGCACACGGTTGCGCGGATGTTGGAGCGGGATGACTTTCACAAGCGCTACAAAAGCAATCAGCCGATTGCCATTCACGAGTTCCTCTATCCTTTATTGCAGGGTTATGACTCGGTGGAGTTGAAAGCGGATTTGGAACTGGGTGGCACCGATCAGAAATTCAACCTGCTGATGGGGCGCGAGTTGCAAAAGCATTTTGGCCAATCGCCGCAATGTATTCTCACCATGCCGCTGTTGGAAGGGCTGGATGGCGTGAACAAGATGTCCAAGTCGCTGGGCAACTATGTTGGGATTAACGAGCCCGCGCAGGAAATCTTCGGCAAACTGATGTCCGTGTCCGATGATCTAATGTGGAAATATATTGAGCTGCTTTCGTTTGAGCCTCTGTCGGTCATTAAACAGTGGAAGCAGGATGTTGAGGCGGGGGCTAATCCGCGCAATATTAAAGTCAGGTTCGCTCAGGAGATTGTGACTCGCTTCCATAGTCGTGGAGCCGCTGAGCAGGCACTGCAGAATTTTGAACTGCGCTCTAAAGGCGGTGTGCCGGATGATGTGGCAGAGGTGCGGATTCAGGCGCAAGAGGGCGGGATTTCGATTGCGCACTTGCTGAAGCAGGCTGGCCTGGTGGATAGTTCGTCCGAGGCCGCGCGGATGATAGAGCAGGGCGGTGTCAGGTTGGATGGCGAAAGGGTCAGCGATAAGTCGTTGAAATTTAATGCTGGAGCCAGTTTTGTTGCGCAGGTAGGCAAGCGCAAGTTTGCAAAAATCACCATTTCTGGTTGACACATAAATTCCAGGGGTGCTATAGTTTCACCTCTCTACCGGACGCGGGGTGGAGCAGTCTGGCAGCTCGTCGGGCTCATAACCCGAAGGTCGAAGGTTCAAATCCTTCCCCCGCAACCAAGTAAAGATTAAGCAGCAAATAAGTTTGACAGGGTGTGAATGATCTGTATAATGCGCACCTCGCTTTTAACG
>CAZEFE010000008.1:0-127277 GCA_964511385.1 uncultured Methylophilaceae bacterium
AGGACACCACCGTGGTGATCCACCCGCTCACCGACCACCGCCGCACGCTGCCGCTGGATAAAAAAGGCGAACTGGTGGCGGCGCACCCAGATTTCCAACTGGTGATTTCCTACAACCCCGGTTACCAGAGCCTGATGAAGGATTTGAAGCAGTCCACCAAGCAACGTTTCACCGCTTTCGATTTCGACTACCCGTCGGCGGAACTGGAAACCGACATCCTGTCCAGGGAAACCGGGCTGGATGCGGATACCGCCGGCAAGCTGGTCAAGATCGGCCATGCCGCGCGCAACCTCAAGGGTCACGGCCTGGATGAAGGTATCTCTACGCGCCTGCTGGTCTACGCCGCCACGCTGATCAAGGGCGGCATCGCCCCGACGGAGGCTTGCCGCATGGCGCTGGTGCGGCCCATTACCGACGACGCGGATATCCGCGACACGCTGGATCACGCGGTAGACGCGGTATTTGCCTGAAAACCAATGAACCGCGGATGAACGCCGATGAACGCAGATAAAACCAAGGGGCATGTCGGGTTGCCACGGCAATTGGCCTGTTGCGGTCTGGTTCTGCCATGAAACACCTCATTGGCTGTTAACTGAATGCTTACTTACCAAGGCCAATACCCTGACCACTGGAAGCAGTTGGATAACCGCTTCCCGCAAGTCATGGATGTGTTCGATGAGTGCATGGGTGATGCACTCAAGACCCTGTCCGGCGAGGGGGTTGATGCTTACCTGGAAAGCGCCGGCTTCCTGGGCCGGATGGGGCGAGGTCCTGAGCCTATCCTGATGTTCCTCGAAGCTTGGCCGGAAATCGCCAGATTGCTGGGCGAATCATCGCTGCCGGCCATCATGGAGTGCGTCCGCAAGATGTTCAAATCGCCCAACGGCAAGGCGATTCTGCCGTTCCTGCAAGCGCTGCCGGCCGTGGTGCGGCGGCTGAAAACGCAGGAGCAGGTGCAGGCTTACCTCGATTTGGTGCTGGATTTCATGAACCGTACCACCGGCTCGATTCATGGCCACCATACCACGCTCCCCAGTCCGGGGCTGCCGGAATTCCTTGGCAAGGCACCGTACCTGGCCAGCCAGTTGTCGGTTGCCGGCCTCAAGGGTTGGGTGGAATATGGCATCCGTAACTACAAGGACCACCCCGAGCGCCAGCGCGACTACTTCAGCCTGCAATCGGCGGACAGCAAGGCCATGCTGCAACGCGAGCGGCATGGCACCTTGCTGGCCGACCACGAGCGCAAGCTCGACCTCTACCTGCGCGGGCTGTGGCAGGACAGCGATTACCTAGTGCCGTATTCCACCGGTTTCGACGAACTGCGCAAGCCCATGCCGTATTACGACCAGCTAGGCATCCGCCTGCCGGACGTGTACAACGACGCACGCGGCGTCAGCGGCATCGATCGCTACCGCGCCGTGCTGGCGCACATTGCTGCGCACAGGCGCTGGACCACGCCGATCTTTGCCGACAACTACAGCCCGTTCCAGCGCATGGCGGTGGAGTTTTTCGAGGACAGCCGCGTGGAATATCTGGCCATGCGCGAGTATCCCGGCTTGCGCCGTATCTTCCTGGCGCTGCATCCCAACCCGGCGGAAGATGCCTGCGACCCGGAACAGGTGTCGGCGGTGCGCCATCGCCTGGCCATGTTGTCGCGCGCCTTGCTGGACGAGCATCACGGCTACCAGAACCCGTACATTATTGAGTTCGCGCAGCGTTTCCACGCCATCATGGCCACCGGTACATCCAGCACGCAGGAAATCGCCGACCTCGCCGCGCTGTTCGTGGCAAAAACCCGCCGCCAGAGCGATCAACTGCCCAAGGTGCATTTCCTCGATACGGAAATCGACTATCGCGACGACAACCGCCACATGTGGCGTTACTTTGAGAACAGCGACGACGAGGAGCAGTTCGAGGAGCCGCGCCAGTCGGAAGCTGCGGACGAGATCAAGGGGCTGCCGCCGCGCCACTACCACGAGTGGGACTACAACACGCAGAGCTACCGCCCGGACTGGGTGAGTCTGTACGAGGCGCTGCACCCGCAGGGCAACGCAGCCGACATCGACCGCCTGCTGGAAAAACACGCGGCGCTGGCCAAGCGGCTCAAGCGCTTATTGGATTTGCTCAAGCCGCAGCAGAAAGTGCGCATCCGCTATCAGGAAGAGGGCAGCGAACTGGATCTGGACGTGGCCTTGCGCTCGCTGATTGATTACAAGAGCGGCGCCGCGCCCGATCCGCGCATCAACATGAGCCATCGCAACGATGGTCGCGATATTGCGGTGATGCTGCTGCTGGATTTGTCGGAGTCGTTGAATGACAAGGTGGCAGGCAGCGAGCAGTCCATATTGCAGTTGAGCCAGGAGGCTGTATCCCTGCTGGCGTGGGCGGTGGAGCAACTGGGCGACGGTTTTGCCATTGCCGGTTTCCATTCCAATACCCGCCATGAGGTGCGCTACCTGCACATCAAGGGTTACGGCGAGCATTGGGACGACGCGGTAAAAGGCCGGCTGGCAGCGATGGAGGCAGGTTATTCCACGCGCATGGGCGCCGCCATGCGCCATGCCGGCCACATGCTGGAACGCCGCCAGGCGGACAAGAAACTGATGCTGGTATTGACCGACGGCGAACCTGCGGACATCGATGTAAAGGATGCCAAGCTGCTGATCGAGGACGCGCGCAAGGCGGTACAGGAGCTGGATCGACAGGGCATCTACACCTACTGCATCAACCTCGACCCCAAGGCTGACGAATATGTGGGCGACATTTTCGGCAGGAACTACACCGTGATCGACAACGTGGCGCGCCTGCCGGAGAAGTTGCCTCAGCTTTTCATGGCGCTGACCAAGTAGGGGTTAATGGGCACGTTCGCCCTGGAATGAATCGAACAGTTGCACCTGCTGTTTATCCAGCCCTGATTCCGCGGCAGTCAGCCTGCTGACCAGCGCGCTGGCCTGCTGCTCCGGAATTCCCGCTTCCACCAGGTGCCGCTGCTTGACCAGGCTCGCGCCGCCGCAGGAGATGATTTTCCATTGCCGGTCTTTCCGGGTGAGCAGGGCCCGCCCGCCATGATGCCCCTGTACCCAGTCGGCAAGGGCGAAGTTGCCTTCCACCACCACCGGCTGGGTGACCACCTTGACGTCAGGTTTGTCGAACGTGCTGGAAAGCAGGCCGCTAATGGCCGCCGTGTCGTCCTGGGCAAGGCAGGCAGTGGAAACCAGCAGCAATGCGAGTATCAGTGTTTGTTTCATCGTAGAGGCCTCAGAACGCGATATTACCCTTGAGCCAGAACGTGCGCCCCATTTCATTGACGCGGGTGGTTTGGGTAAAGCCGGTGATTGCACCGCCCATGCCGTTGCCGCCGGCGCGGCTGACGAATTCGGCGTAACTCTTGTCGAACAGGTTATCTACGCCGGCACTGATCAGGCTGTCCTTGGTCGGGCGCCATCCGGCATTGAGCGAGATGATGCTGAAACCGCCGCTGCGGCCGATGTCGGTGCCGGCGATGTTGCCCTGGCCGACGGAAAAGCGGTCCTGTTCGCTCACCATGCGCAACAGGCCGCCGGCAAACCATTGTTTGTTGTCGTAGTTCAGCCCCAGCTTGAATTCCAATGGCGGTAATTGCGCCAGCGGCAGGTTGTCGGTTTCATTTTCGCCGCGCACATAAGCCAGGCTGGAATTCAGTTTCCAGTGTTCGGCCAGTGCGTACGCCAGGTCAACCTCGCCGCCGTAGCTGTGGGCATCCACATTCCTGGTGGAGCCGTTCAGCACCATGCCGCCCATGGTTACGGCAAAGCCGTTGCTGCGGTCGATCAGGATGTAATCGTTGATCTGGTTGTAAAACGCGGAAGCGGAAACGCTGAGTTTGCCAACACTGGAAATCAAGCCCAGATCCAGCTGGTTGGTCTTTTCTGTATTGGTGGTCAGGAATGCGCTTTGTGTGCCGGCACCCATCATCGCGTTGCCGCCGTTGCGCGTGCTGGAGACCAACTCCCAGTAGTCAGGGAAACGCTCGCTGTGGCCGAAGCCGGCATACACGGTCAGCGGCAGGTCGGACAACTCGCTTTCCAGGCGGGCAAAACCGCTGTTCAGCACATCGTTGCGCGAGCGCCCGCTGGTGTCGCTGGCAGCTGCGGTGCGTTTGTCTTCGGCCTCCCAGTAGTCAGCCCGATAACCGGCAATCACCCGGTTCTGCGGGTTCAGCTGCTGTTTGACTTCGCCGAAAATGCCGATGTTGCGGAAGGTCGAGTCGTCCGCCACGGCCGCTGCCGCCATCTGCATCATGCCGGCACCACCGCCCGCACCCTTGGAGTGCACGTTGTACTGGAAATTGCCGCCCAGTGTGGCTTCCGTGTGGTCGGTCAGATTGAATACGCCGGACAGCTTGCCATCGGTGGTGCGGTGCTGCAGACGCGCCCAGCCCATGAAGTTGGCCGGGTTGAAGGCGCGCAGGGTGTAATCGTCCATCAGGTGGTCGATGTCGTTGTGCGACAGGTTCAGGCTGATTTTCTGCAGCAGCGGCGAGAGGTTTTTCTTCTCGAAACGTAGCGCCACGTTTTCACGCTTGAATTCGATCCCGTCCATGCCGCGGTCGGCGTATGCCGCCTCGCCATCGCTGTAGGCCGCGGCCAGTTCCAGGCCGGTGTCGGCATCCGGGGTAAAGCCGATGGCGGCGTTGGCGCTGTAGCGGTGGTATTCGGAATGCACCTTGTTATTGTCACCGTCGCGGTAATCGTTGGCGGCGGAATTGGTGCCGGTGATGCGGCCATACACGGCTTCGTTGCCGAATTTTACGTCCGCCACTTCGTCATGGCGGCCGTAGCTGCCCAGCAGCAGGCTGCCATTGCCGGTCACGCCCGGCTGCATCTGGTGCATGTGGCGCTCGAACATGACCACCCCGGCCGACATGCCGGAACCGTTCAGCACGGTCTGCGGCCCTTTCATCACGGTCAACTGGTCGAAAGCTTCCGGGAAGATATATGACGTAGGCGCATCCATGCGGTAAGAACAGCCGCCCAGGATGTTTTGCCCATCCACGGAAATGCCGATGCGCGAACCGGCCATACCGCGCAGGATGGGCTCGCCGTCCGTGCCACCCTTGCGCATCACGCTGAAACCGGGGATGGTCTTCAGGTAATCCGCGCCATCGTGCGCCGGTACCGGTTGGCGCGGTGCTTTGGGGTCGGTGGTGATGGTGAGAGGTTCTTCCATACGTGGTGCGGTCACCACTACATCCGCGGTTTGCACCTCCTGGTTGGCTGCAAAGGTGATGCCGGGCAGGGCGGTCAGCAGGGCGAGTGCCAGGCGGCTGTTCTCAAGTTTCATCAGATGTCCTAAAAGTCCGGGGAAAAATTCCCGGCATTCTATGCGCGGAATAACGCCCCGTGAATGTGGCAAATCGCCGCAGGCGTGGTGGTGGCGGTGGTTGGTGGATGACATCCAAGCCGCGCTTAGGTATTGACTTCGGCATGGGGCGGTGGTTAGTGTGGAGCCATGAGTGACGACAAGAAAACCGCCGTGCAATCCGCGCAACTGCGGCAAATGTGTGCGGCGAGCAACAAGGCGCAGGCGGTCAGCCTGCTGGTGGCGGCATTGCTGGCTTATGTGCAGCATGACGTGGTGGGCGCGAATGCAATTGCGGTCTGGTACGCCTTGATCGTGCTGGCGGTGCTGGTGCGAACGTCACTGGTGGCGGCTTACCGGCGGGCAACCGTGGGAAGCGCGACCGCTCCCCGTGCCTGGCTGCTCCGGTTCCGCTTCAGCGTGCTTTTTTCCGGGCTGACGTGGGGCGCGGCCAGTGTCTTGCTGTTCCCCGACAGTGACTTGCAGTACCAGATGTTCCTGGCGGTGATCCTGACTGGGTTGACGGCGGGTGGCGTGGTTTCCTATTCAGCCGACCTGGTCAGCGCATTTGTTTATTCTTCGGCGATCCTCACGCCGCTCGCCATTCGCCTGTTCGGCGCGGGCGGAAGCCTGACTACGGCCATGGGCGGGGCGGTGGTGCTGTACCTCGGCTTCATGGTCATGAGCCTGAAGCATATCAATCGCAGCGGCAGCGAAAACATCGTGCTGCGCCTGGAGGCGATCGAGCGCGAGAATGCGGTCAAGGCCAACGAGGAACGCTACCGTCTGTTCCTGACCTATTCGCCGGTTGGCATCTATCATTACAACACCAACCTCATCATGACGTACTGCAATACCCGTTTTGCCAGTATTTTCAACAATACCCCGGAAAGCCTGATTGGAGCAGATATCAACCGCCTCAAGGACCAGTCTGTCCTGCCGGCTTTGAAGAAGGCTTTGAATGGCGAGATGAGCTATTACGAAGGTTATTACCAGGCGACCTATAGCGAAGCGGCAAGATGGATAGAAATGACCTGTGCCCCGTTCCGGGATAGTGAAGACAGGGTCGTGGGCGGCATTGCCATTGTGCAGGACATTACCGAGCGCCGGTTGATGGAATTACGCGACCAACTGCACATGAAAGTGCTGGAATCATTGGCCGAAGGGGTGCCCTTGGCCGAAGTGCTCGAAACCATCGTGCTGGGGATCGAGCACATTTATTCCGGCATGTTGTGCAGCATCCTGCTGCTGGATGAGGATGGCCGGCACCTGGCGCTGGGTTCCGCACCCAGCCTGCCGGACTTCTACAACGCGGCGATCGACGGGCTCGAAATCGGGCCGGGCGTGGGTTCGTGCGGTACGGCTGCTTTTACCGGAAAACGCGTGATTGTCGAGGATATCGCCACGCACCCTTATTGGACGCAGTATCGGGAATTGGCCCATCATGCCGGTCTTGGTTCGTGCTGGTCTGAGCCGATCAAGGACAGTAGCGGTAATGTCCTTGGCACGTTTGCGATTTACCATCACTCCGCGCACGTACCCAGCCAGAAAGATATCGAATTGATTGTGCAGACCAGCCAGGTCGCCGGCCTGTCGATAGAGCGCAAGCGTGCCGAAGCCGCTACCCTGCAGGCCAAGGAAAATGCCGAAGCGCTGGCGCAATCCAAGTCGGAATTCCTCGCCAACATGAGCCACGAAATCCGCACGCCGATGAACGCCATCATCGGCCTGTCGCAGCTGGCGCTCAACCAGGAAACCTCGGACACGGTCAGGGGGTATCTGGAGAAAATCAACATCGCTTCGGAAAACCTGCTCGGCATCCTCAACGACATCCTCGATTTTTCCAAGATGGAAGTGGGCAAGCTCGGCATCGAGTATGCGAGTTTCAGTCTGGGCACACTGGTGGACAACCTGCGCAACCTGTTCTCGGTGAGTGCGGCGGAAAAGCGCCTGGAACTGCTGATTGAATCAGACCCCGCGATCCCGGGTGAATTGATGGGTGACATCCTGCGCATCCAGCAAGTGCTGTTCAACCTGCTGGGCAATGCCATCAAGTTTACCGAACACGGCAGGGTCAGGGTGCGGTTGCAATTGCTGGAGGCCGGGGAGTCGCAAGCCAGGATCCGCTTCAGCGTCAGCGATACCGGCATCGGCATGGCGCCGGAGCAACTGGAAAAACTGTTCCAGCCATTCAGCCAGGCAGACACTTCCATTACCCGCCGCTTCGGCGGTACCGGCCTGGGGCTGGCCATCAGCTACAGGTTGCTGCAACTGATGGATAGCCGGTTGCGCGTGGATAGCGTGCCGGGCAAAGGCACCACCTTCAGTTTCGATTTGCGGCTGGCCACGGCGGCTCCTGTCGCGCAGGCGGCGGCCCGCCAGCATCAGGTCGAGCGCGAGCCCGGGGCGCTGAGCAAAGACCTGCGCGAACTGGGCCGCCAGCTCAGCGGCATGCGGGTGCTGGTGGCTGAAGACAACATCGTCAACCAGCGGGTGGTGACCGAATTCCTGAAGCTTGCTGGCATCAGTGCGGATATCGCCAACAATGGTGTCGAAGCCCTGCAACTGCTGGAAAAGCATGCTTATGATGCCGTGCTGATGGATATGCAGATGCCGGAGATGAGCGGGGTGGAAGCCACGATGCAAATCCGCAAGCAGCCCCGTTATGCCAACCTGCCGATTATTGCCCTGACCGCCGGGGTGACCCAGGAAGACCACGACAAATGCCTGGCGAGCGGGATGAACGACTTCCTGGCCAAACCGGTGAGCCCGCGCGGGCTGGTGCGGGTGCTGACCCGCTGGGTCGGCAACGCGGAAGCGCCAGCCCGGGAGTGACGGCGGCGGGTCAGACTTTTTTCAGGAAGGCGGCTTTCAGCATGAAGTTGCCTGCATCCATCTTGCAATCTACTTCATGATCGCCGCCCACCAGACGGATGCTCTTGACCTTGGTGCCCTGTTTCAGCGTGATGGATGAACCCTTGACCTTCAGGTCCTTGATCAGCACCACGGCATCGCCATCGTTCAGCACGGTGCCGTTGGAGTCTTTTACCACGGTGCCGGTGTCTTCTTCTGCTTCGGCGCTGGCCGTGGCCGGCCATTCATAGCCGCAATCGGCGCAAACGTAGTTGTCGCCGTCCTGATAGGTGTTTTCCAGGGTACATTGGGGGCAGGCGGGAATGGTGGACATGGTGACCTCTCAGCGTGGGGTGAAAAAAGGCGCCGATTATAACCGATCGCCAGCGCTGCTGCTTTTTTCAGCACTTTCTGGCAATAAATGCCGCTACAACAACTTCCAGCAGGCTGAGGGGAATGGCGTAAACCAGGATGGCTACCGGCAGCACGCTCAGGTTCCACATCACCACCCACATCAGCACGAATCCCGTCAGCCAGCTTAACAATGCGGTCTGCAGCAGCGTGAACTTGCGGGAAAGCAGGTAAACCGCCAGTGCAAACAGGAAACCCCAGACCACCCACAACAACCCATTCTGCGGGGCGGAAGGAAAGGTCAGCCCCAGTGACTGGTAGTGGTTGAGCCAATAGTCCTTGAGCAACACTTCGTTCCTGAAAAACTCGGAAGCATTGACCCAGAGACCAGTGAGTATTACCGCGATGGCGGGGCGAAAGGTCTGACTCATGACGGCTCCTTGGAAATAATAATGGCAACACCGAGAAGGCATTGAGCGCTCAATGCCTTACCCGCGTTTGATTAACTGCTCAAACTCTTCTAACGGTAGCGGCTGGCCGAACAGGAAGCCCTGGTACTGGTTGCAGCCGTGTATCGCCAGGAAATTCTTTTGCTCTTCGTTTTCCACACCTTCCGCGATGACGGCCAAGCCCAGGCTATGGCCCAGCGCAATGACGGTGCGCACGATGGCGGCATCGTTGGGGTCGGTGTTCAGGTAGCGAACAAAAGACTGGTCGATCTTGAGTTGGTCCAACGGCAGGCGTTTAAGGTAAGACAGCGAAGAGAAGCCGGTGCCGAAATCGTCCAGCGCAAAATGCACGCCTTTGTTGATCAGCGCGGTCATTTTTGCCACGATGGCATCGACATTCTCGACCAGCATGCTTTCGGTCAACTCGAGTTTCAGCCGGGTGGGGTCGGCCTCGGTCTGCTGTAGCACCGCCAGTACCTGGTCGACAAAGTCGTCCTGGTGGAATTGTTTTGCGCTCACATTCACGGCGAGCACCAGGTGGCGCGTCCGCGGGTCTTGTTCCCAGGCCTTGATCTGGCGACAGGCAGTTTCCAGCACCCAGCGGCCGATCGGCAGGATCAGCCCGGTTTCTTCGGCGAGCGGGATAAACGCCGCGGGCGAGATCATGCCCTGTTCCGGATGTTCCCAGCGCACCAGCGCTTCGGCACCCAGGGTGTTGCCGCGGCTATCCACCTGCACCTGGTAGAACAGACGCAGTTGCTCGGGCAGGGCAATCTGCAGCCATGACTGGAGCAGGACGCGCGCCTCCAGCGCTGCCTGCATGTCAGCGTCAAAGAAGTGCACCATGTCGCGGCCGGTATCCTTGGCCTGGAACATGGCGGCGTCGGCACGTTTCAGCAATTCTTCCAGGCTGGTGTCCTGATTGCTGAACAGGCTGATGCCGATACAGGCGGTGCATTGGTATTGCTGCCCCTGCAGGTTGAACGGTTGTTTGATGGCGTTGTGCATCCGGATGGCGACTTCCTCGGCCTGCATGGCCGCGGCCTCGGTGTCAGGACTCAGTGCGTCGAGCACAACAGCGAATTCGTCGCTGCCCAGCCGGGCCAGGGTGTCTTCCGGTAGCACGCAGGTCTGCAGGCGTTTGGCGATTTCAACCAACAACGCATCCCCGGCCGCATGGCCGCGGGTGTCGTTTAGTGTCTTAAAGTCATCCAGGTCCACAAACAGGATGGCACTTTGGTGCTGCTTGCGGACATTGGACAGCAGCGACTGCTTTAATCGATCCAGCAGTAGCTGGCGGTTGGGCAGCCCGGTGAGCGAATCATAAAAGGCCAGGTGGTGAATCACTTCTTCGGCCTTCTTATGGGCGGTAAGGTCGGTGAAAGCGGCGACATAGTTGGTGACCTGGTCGTTGTCGTCAACCACGGCGGTGATGCTGAGCCATTCCGGATACAACTCGCCGTTCTTGCGCCGGTTCCAGACTTCGCCCTGCCAGTAACGGTCTCGATTCAGGCTCTCCCACATCCCCTGGTAGAACTTCTCATCCTGCCGGTCCGACTTGAGCATGGCCGGCGTCTTGCCGATGACTTCCTCCAGGGAGTAACCGGTCAGCGTGGTGAACGCTTTGTTAACCCGCAGGATCACCTGGTTCGGGTCAGTCAGGATCATGGCTTCCTGCGAGCCATCAAAAGCGGTCGCGGAAATGCGCAGTTCGTGTTCGTACTGTTTTTGCGCGGTGAGGTCGCGGGCGATGAGGACCGTGCGGGGCGTGCCTTGGTCATCGGTGAACAGTGCCGAACTGACTTCGCCGGTGAAACGGCTGCCGTCGCCGCGAATCAGCGTTAATTCCGCCCGTGCCTGGCCGGTGCGGGCGCGCTCGGCGATGAACTCGTTGAACTTTTGGGATGCGGCTTCGTCCACCAGCCCAGGACGGCCCACCCGGCAGATTTCCGCCTCGGTCATGCCGAATAGCTGGCACGCCGCCGGGTTTGCCGCAAAAATCTTGCCATCCGGCGCGGTGAGAAGCACCGCCTCGGTACTGTGCTCGAATACCTGCCGGTAATAGTCCTTGGGTTGCTGCGCTGCGCTCATGCCGGTTCCTGCGTCAGTTGTTGGACTCCCGTTCCTGTCGCACGAGGAGAATTGCAGCCTCATTGTAGCCAACACCGGCGGCCCAGTCACATCCCCAGTCACATTCGATCATGATGCTGTCGCAGATGAATGGTGGCGGGATTCCACACTTGGCTTTTCAGAGTAGCCCAGACAGGGGATAATTCAACCTTTCGCACGGCAACCGACACCACACCATGACACAGCCTTTACTGCAATCCAGCATCAAAAGCCTGCCCCTGATCAATCAGGGCAAGGTGCGCGACATTTACGACATCGACGCCGACAAGATGCTGATCATCACCACCGACCGCCTGTCGGCGTTTGATGTCATTCTGCCGACGCCGATTACCGGCAAAGGCGCGGTACTGACCCAGATCGCCAATTTCTGGTTCGACAAGTTGAAAAGTATTATCCCCAACCACCTGACCGGCATCGCCCCGGAATCGGTGGTGAAGGATGTGGCGGAACACGCGCAGCTGGGTGAGCGCGCCATTGTGGTGAAAAAGCTGAAGCCGCTGCCGATCGAAGCCGTGGTGCGCGGCTATCTGGTGGGCTCGGGCTGGAAGGAATACCAGAAATCCGGCACGGTGTGCGGCATTCCGCTACCGGCGGGGCTGCAGGAAGCATCCAGGCTGCCGCAGCCGATTTTCACGCCTTCCACCAAGGCCGAACTGGGCACCCATGACGAAAACATCACGTTCGAGCAGACGGTGGACCTGGTCGGCGCGGAATTGGCGGCCAAGGTGCGGGATACGGCGATCGCCCTGTACACGGCGGCGGCGGAATATGCCTTGACCCGCGGCATCATTATTGCCGACACCAAGTTCGAATTCGGCCTTGACACGTCTGGTATGCTGTATCTGATCGACGAGGCGCTGACCCCGGATTCTTCGCGCTTCTGGCCGGCTGACCAGTACCGGGTCGGTACCAACCCGCCGAGTTTCGACAAGCAGTACGTGCGCAACTGGCTGGAGGCTTCCGGCTGGAACAAGCAGCCGCCCGGACCAGAGTTGCCTGCCGATGTTGCAGCAAAAACCAGCGAGAAATACCGTGAGGCGTTTCGCCAGTTGACGGGGCGCGACATCAAGGGGGTGTGACGCGGATGGGCTTGTTGCGCGATACGGCGGCCCGGCTCAAAACCGAGCTGGCGGTCTACCGGTTGGTGATCAAGCATCCGCATACGCCGTTATTGGCTAAAATGCTGCTGTGGCTGGCAGTGGCCTATGCCTTGCTGCCATTCGACCTGATCCCGGACTTTATCCCTGTCATCGGGCATCTGGACGATCTGGTGATTGTCCCCGGGTTGGTGGTACTGGCGTTATGGCTCATCCCCAAGGATGTCGTGGCAGAGTGCCGGAGAGAAATCGAGAAAACACATGGCTGATATCAAAAAATTCATTACCGGATTCAAGCGCTTCCAGGAAAATTATTTCGGTGGCGACCAGGAATTGTTCGGGCAGCTCAAGCAAGGGCAGAAGCCTAGCGCGATGGTCATTGCCTGCTCGGATTCGCGCGTGGATCCGGCGATCCTGATGGATGTTGAACCGGGCGACCTGTTCGTGGTGCGTAATGTGGCCAACCTGGTGCCGCCGTATGAAAGCGGCGGCGGCTTGCACGGGGTCAGCACGGCGCTGGAATTCGGCGTGTGCGTGATCGGCGTGCAGCACATCATCGTGCTCGGCCATCGCCAGTGCGGCGGGGTGCATGCGCTGATGAACGGTATCCCGAAAGGGGCGAGCGGCGAATTCATCGAGCGCTGGGTGAATATTGCGGAACGTGCCAAGGAACGCGTGCTGGCGGACTTGCCGGAAGCGTCACGGGAAGAACAGTGGCATGCCTGTGAAGAGGCGTCCATTCTGGTGTCCATGGAGAACCTGCTGACCTTCCCGTGGATCAAATCGCGCATCCAGCAGGGGGCGCTGATGCTGCACGGCTGGTATTTCAATATCGAAACCGGCGCGCTGGAAGCCTACAACCCGTTCAGCGGCGAGTTCGAGCTGTTAAGTTAAAGTTGTTTGTCTGGAGAAGAAATGAACGCACTTGAACATTTTATCGAAAAGTTCCTGTTCGCAAGCCGCTGGCTATTGTTGCCTTTTTACCTGGGGCTGGTGGGCGCGATTGTGGTGCTGATCTGGTATTTCGGCATCGAGTTCACCCACCTGATCCACATGCTGCTGGTGGGTGAGGGCAGCCTGGTGGTGGGTGTGCTGTCGCTGGTGGACCTGGTGCTGTTGGCTAATTTGCTGATCATCATCATTTTTGCCGGTTACGAAAATTTCGTGTCCAAAATTGATACCGGTGACCATGAAGACCGTCCAGACTGGATGGGGCATGTCGATTTTGCCGACCTGAAAATGAAGCTGATCGGTTCCATTATTGCGATTTCCGGGATCGAACTGCTGCGCGCGTTTTTCCATACCGGCGGCCACAGCAACGAAGAGATGGCCTGGAAGGTGGGCGTGCACGTGACGTTTGTATTCACCGGCCTGATTTTTGCCATCATGGACAAGCTGGGCGAACACAAACACGGCGCAGGCGGCTAGGCCGCAACCATTTGCAACCCCGCCCCGGGCAAGGGCGGGGGTCAAGCAGAGGCTCGCTGAGGGCGAACCTGAACCTTTTTAATTTTTCTGAAAGATATAACGATCATGGCATTGATGAATGTGCCCACCGGCAAAGACATCCCGAACGATTTCAACGTGATTATCGAAATCCCGATGCAGGGCGACCCCGTGAAGTACGAAGTGGACAAGGAAAGCGGCGCGATTTTCGTGGACCGCTTCATGGGTACCGCCATGCAGTATCCGTGCAATTACGGCTACATCCCGCATACGCTGTCGGAAGATGGCGACCCGGTGGATGTGCTGGTGATCACCCCGGTGCCGTTGATCCCCGGCGTGGTGGTGCGTTGCCGTCCGCTCGGCGTGCTGAAAATGACCGACGAAGCCGGCCCGGACGCCAAGGTGCTGGCGGTGCCGGTGGAAAAGGTGTGCGGCCTGTACAATCATTTCAAGACCTATGAGGATGTTTCGGCCTGGCGCTTGAGCATGATTTCCCACTTCTTCGAGCACTACAAGGACCTGGACAAGGGCAAGTGGGTGAAGATCGACGGCTGGGCCGGCATTGATGAGGCACGCAACGAGATCACCTCCGGCGTGCAACGCTACGCCGACACCGACGACAAACCGGCATTCTAAGCAGTTATTCACCGATCTGCAGCACAAAACAGCCTGTTGAAAAATGGGCTGTTCCATCTCCCCCAGTTCCATTAAGATAGACGCGGGCGGTCTGCTACGCCCCTATTCAGCCTTGTTGTTCAAAGGACAATTAACGATGCCTGGAGGAGAAAAATATAATGTCGCAGAGTTTGTTATTTGCTTTGGTTTGCGCGGTTCTCGCGCTGGTATACGGGGGCGTGACCATCAAATGGGTACTGGCCCAGCCCACCGGCAACGAGCGCATGCGCGAGATTGCCGCCGCAGTGCAGGAAGGCGCGTCGGCCTACCTTAACCGCCAGTACACCACGATTGGTATTGTTGGCGTCATTCTGTTTGCCGTGATCTGGTTCGCGCTGGGCAGCCTGACCGCGATAGGTTTCGCGATCGGCGCGCTGCTTTCCGCTGCCGCTGGTTACATCGGCATGAACATCTCTGTGCGTTCCAACCTGCGCACCGCACAGGCGGCGCATGGCGGCATTAACGCCGCGCTGCAGGTCGCCTTCCGCGGCGGCGCCATCACCGGCTTGCTGGTGGTCGGCCTCGGCCTGCTGGGCGTGGCCGGTTATTACGCCGTGCTGGTTTCCATGGCCAACGGCGGGCCGGTGAGCACCGCGCCGCTGGTGGGCCTGGCTTTCGGCAGCTCACTGATCTCGATTTTCGCCCGTCTGGGCGGCGGCATTTTCACCAAGGGCGCGGACGTCGGCGCCGACCTGGTGGGCAAGGTGGAGGCTGGCATTCCCGAGGACGACCCGCGCAACCCGGCGGTGATTGCCGACAACGTCGGCGACAACGTCGGCGACTGTGCCGGCATGGCCGCCGACCTGTTCGAGACTTATGCGGTGACCATCATCGCCACCATGCTGCTGGGTGGATTGCTGATGCCGCATGCGGCCAATGCCTTGACCTATCCGCTGGTGCTGGGCGGTATTTCCATCATCGCTTCCATCATCAGCACCTATTTCGTCAAGGCACGCGAAGGCGGCAAGATCATGAACGCGCTGTACCGCGGGCTGATTGTGGCGGGTGGTCTATCCGCCGTGGCGTTTTATTACGTGACGCAGCAGTTGATGGGGGACGCTGAAATCGCCGATCTGGCCTTGTCCACCGGCATTTCCATGACGTCCATGGACATTTACTGGTCGTCCCTGATTGGCTTGGCCGTCACTGCGGCCATGGTGGTGATTACCGAGTACTATACCGCCACTGAATATGCGCCGGTGCGGCATGTGGCGCAAGCTTCCACCACCGGCCATGCCACCAACATGATCGCCGGCCTGGGCGTGTCGATGAAATCCACGGCGGCACCGGTGCTGGTGATCTGCTTAGGCATTCTGGGCGCGCATCACCTTGCCGGCCTGTACGGTATTGCCATTGCGGCAACGGCCATGCTGTCCATGGCCGGTATCATTGTTGCGCTGGACGCCTATGGCCCGATTACCGACAACGCGGGCGGCATTGCCGAAATGGCGCAGCTGCCTCCGGCAATCCGCAACATCACCGACCCGCTGGATGCGGTGGGCAATACCACCAAGGCCGTGACCAAAGGTTATGCCATCGGTTCTGCCGGTCTGGCTGCGCTGGTGCTGTTTGCCGACTTCACCCATGAACTGGGGCTGCATACCGGCCAGGCCGTCACGTTCGACCTGTCCAACCACATGGTGATTGTCGGCTTGTTCATCGGCGGCCTGATTCCTTACCTGTTCGGTGCCATGGCGATGGAAGCGGTAGGCCGTGCCGCCGGTTCGGTGGTGGTGGAAGTGCGCCGCCAGTTCAAGGAAATTCCCGGCATCATGGAAGGTACCGCCAAGCCGGATTATTCTCGTGCGGTGGACATGCTGACCAAGTCCGCGATCAAGGAAATGATCGTGCCGTCGTTGCTGCCGGTGCTGGTGCCCATCCTGGTGGGCAAGTTCCTCGGCGCGCAGGCGCTGGGCGGGCTGCTGATCGGCACCATCGTCACCGGCCTGTTCGTGGCGATTTCCATGACCACCGGCGGCGGGGCCTGGGATAACGCCAAGAAGTACATCGAGGACGGCAACTTCGGCGGCAAGGGTAGTGATGCGCACAAGGCCGCCGTCACCGGCGATACCGTGGGCGACCCCTACAAGGATACCGCCGGCCCGGCGGTGAACCCGCTGATCAAAATCATCAACATCGTGGCGTTGCTGATCGTCGCCATTCTGTAATCAGAACGCGGCTTCGTGAAAAAGCCTGCCGGATTTCTCCGGCAGGCTTTTTTGTTTAGCGTTTCCCTAACGTAGAGGTGACCGGCGCTGCGCCGCCTTTTGGCGCAGCGTCCAGCGACCGAAGGGAGCGAGGTCGACCGCCGGGTTATGCCGCTGGCCCATAGACGCCTCGGAAAGTGGAGTGTAACTGTCTGGCCAGTGCCTCAGTTCCCACGGCAGCGGCAAGTGCGACGCCCGCCAAAAGTGAGCAGCTGGCAGACGCGGTGAGTAGATTGGCGATGTGCTCCTCTCGATAGTTCTGCGTGATTTCGTCCACTGTGCAGCGAGCCTTGACCTGGGTGGTGCCGCCGTGAGTGAAGTCGTTGAGGTTAGGCCAGATTTGGCGCTTGGTAGAGCTAAGAAGCTTTTCGTCGAATGCATCGAGTTTCTCGATCTCTTCAATCAATACGTTGATCTTCGGCGGTTGTTCTCCGCCAATGAATAGCGACACCTGAGTGTCGGTGGCACAACGGTGATACCAAACGCCACGAACGTAGGCCTCGAATTGCGGCCGGAGTAGTGCAAACGCAGAGCCTATAACGCCAAGATTAACCAGCGAATGAATGCCCATTTGGTGCTCAAGAGACAGATGCAGTAACGCAACGGCCACTCGCAAACGATTTGTTGTCTCAAACGTAATTCCGTCCGTGAGCGATACCCGCTCTTTCATCCATTGCTCGGACTGAGCGAGGGCGGCGTCAAGCGGCATAACTCAGAATGTCCGGGTGATGCGCGCAAACCATACGTCTTTTGCGATGTTCTCGGTTTCATCATGGGAGGTATAGGTGTAAAGCTCATTGGGGGCATTGGTGGCGCTATAGCCTAGCGTGGCAATCCATGCGCCCCAGCTTTTATCCAGCGTGACGCGATAATCCGAGTAATTGAGCTGGCTGTAGTTCGCAATCCATTGGTGCGCCACATGCAGCCCTAGGGAGATGTCGTGCGGCAGGCTGAAATTGAGGTTGGCTTCCAGGTACTGCGAGCCGTGGGAATTGCCGTTGGCCGGCGTGCAGCCGGTATCCCAGCACCACGGGTTTTTGCTGGTCACGCCCCAGTAATTGGTCAGCGTGCGCCAGTACTTGGTCATGAACGGGCCGTAGCTCAGCGCCACGTAGGCTTCTGCCGTATCGTAACTTTGCGGTGCCGGCGTGAGGCTTTCCGCGCCCGGGTAGCGGTAGACGATGCCGCCCACATTCACGCCCAGTTTTTCGGTCAGGTTGGTGCTGTAGCCACCGTAGCCACCCAATTCCCAATGGCCTTCGTTGTAGACGCGGGTATTGACGCCGGCAGCCCAGCCGCCCGCATACCAGCCGCTGTCGTGGCTGTAGTCCACATACAGCATGGGCGAAGGGTTGTGCCAGGAGAGCGACAGCCCGCGTACCAGGTATTCGGATTGCACCTGCAAGCCGCCGCTCCAGTGGTGTTTGGATGCGGGCGGTGCGGCTTCGTCAGCGGCGATGGCAGATAGGCTGTAGCCCAGTATCAGCAGGCAGGGTAGCGTGGTTTTCATCGGGTAAGCTCCTGTGTTTTTGCCAGCAACAGCGCCACTTCATCTGCCGGCAACGGGCGTGCGAACAGGAAACCCTGCTCGAAATCGCAGCCGTGTTTACGCAGGAAAGCACGCTGCTCGGCCGTTTCCACCCCTTCGGCAATGGCTTTCATGCCCAGGTTGTGCGCCAGCCCGATGATGGAGACGGCGATGGCGGTGTCGTCGTCGTCCAGGCCGATATCCTGGACAAAGGTGCGGTCGATCTTCAATACGTGGAACGGCAACCGCTTCAGGTAGCCCAGGCTGGAAAAACCGGTGCCGAAATCGTCCAGCGCGAGCTGGAAGCCCATTTCATGCAGTTTGTGCAAAATAGCGGTGTTGTGGTCGGCGTTTTCCAGCATCATGCTTTCGGTCAGTTCCAGCTCGATCTGGTGCGGCTGGATGCCGGTTTCCTGCAGGATGCGCTCCGCCGCCGACAGGATGGCATCCTGGCGGAATTGCCGTACCGAGACATTGACCGCCACGGTGACGGTAGGCAGGCCGGCAGCCTGCCAGGAGCCAATCTGGCGGCAGGCCGTGGCCAGCACCCACTCGCCGATCGGCACGATCAGGCCGGTTTCTTCCGCGACCGGAATGAACTCTACCGGCGACACCAGCCCGTGTTGCGGATGTTGCCAGCGGATCAGCGCTTCCAGCCCGATGATGCGGCCGCTCTTGATTTCCAGTTGCGGCTGGTAATGCAGTTCGAACTCGTTGCGTTCCAGCGCGCGCCGCAGGCCGCGTTCCAGTTCCATGCGCTTGACCACGCGCGCGTTCATTTCCGGCACGTAAAAGTGGTAGCTGTTGCGGCCGCTTTCCTTGGCCGTATACATCGCGGTGTCGGCATTCTTCAGCAGGGTTTCGGCATCTTCGCCATCCAGCGGGAACACGCTGATGCCGATGCTGCACCCGGTTTGCAGTTCATGGATGCCGATGTTGATGGGCGCGTGCAGCGAGTCCAGCATCTTTTGCGCGACTACGGCGGCATCCAGCGGCGTGTTGATGCCGGGCAGCAATACCACGAATTCGTCGCCGCCCAGCCGCGCCAGGGTATCGCCCACGCGCAGGCAGCCGGACAGGCGCGCCGTGACCTGGCGCAGCAAGTCGTCGCCGACCTGGTGGCCGAGCGAGTCGTTGATGATCTTGAAATGGTCGAGGTCGATGAAGATGATGCCGACCACATGCTTGCCGCGTTTTGCCGCGTTCATCGCCTGCTGCAGGTGTTCCTGCATCAGCATGCGGTTGGGCAGGCCGGTCAGCAGGTCATGGGTGGCGTTGTAGCGCAGCTTGTCCTGGCTGGCCTTTTCCTGGCGGATGTCCTCCTGCACGCTGATGAAGTGCGTGACTTTGCCTTGCATGTCCTGAATCGGCGTGACCGTCTGGCGGATCGGGTAGAAGGTGCCGTCCTTGTGCCGGTTGATGACTTCATGGCTCCAGGCCGAACCCTGGCGTATGGTCTCCCAGAAATGCTTCCAGAAAATGGGCGGGTGTTCGCCCGAGTTGAACACCCGCGGCGCGTTGCCGAGGATTTCTTCCCGGTCGTAGCCGGACAGTTTGGTCATGGCCTCGTTGACCCACACGATCACGCCGTCGTCGCGGGTGATCATGACCGCATTGGCAGCGGTTTCCAGTGCGCTGCCGATGAGCTGCATCCATTGCTGGTCGTGGTCGGCTTGCAGCAGGATGCGGATGCGGTCAACCGCCATGCGGATGGATTGTTCGTCATCCCCGCTAAAAGCGCCCTCGCTGCTGCTCAGGAAAATGAAGCGGCCGACGGCTTCATGACCGATGTTGATGGGGATGACCAGCACGGACTTCACCCCGTATTCGCGCCGGATCAGTTCCATCAGTGCGGGTGGCAGGGTTTCCCCGGCCAGATGCTTGTTGCCCGGGGCGGCAAAATCCTTGAGCGACAGGGCGCTCTGGTGGTTATGCTGCGGCGGCAGATGCGCATCGTAACTGGCCTTGATGCAGCGGTCGCCCTGCCACTGCGCGGCAAACACCCCGCACGAGAACACCTCGCCCAGCCGCAGCACGGAGAGTTCCAGCATGTTGAGCGTGCCCGAGCCGCGCAACGCCATTTCGCCCAGCATCTGGTAGGTATCTTCCAGCATCTGGTCCTGGATGCGCAGGGTGACGTCATCCATGCTGCCGGTAAAGGTCTGTTCGGCGCGGTCGTCCGACTGGATGAAAATTTGCACCCAGCGCACGCTGCCGTCCGCCGCAACCAGGCGATATTCACCGGAACACAAAGGGATGCGTTCGCCGCGGAGGATTTCCGCAAATTCATTTTGCTTGCGTTTCTTGTGGCGATCTTCCAGGTAATCCCACAGATGCTTGCCCATGGATTGTTCCGGGGTGTAGCCGGACAGGGTTTTCCAGGCCGGGCTGAGGAAGGTGAAGCGCCCGGTCATGTCCACCTGGTAAATCACTTCTTTCACGTGCTCGATGACGTTGCGGTAGCGCTGTTCGCTGGTGATGATCAGTTCGCGGTCGGATTCCAGGTGGTCCGCCATATGGTCGAACGCCGTGCCCAGCCGGCCGACTTCGTCATAGCCGGACATGCGGCTGCGCGATGAAAAATCGCCGCGCCCGAAGTTTTCGGCAATTTGCGTGAGCTGGGCGATGGGTTTTGCGATCAGGCGCGAAATGGAGTTGCGCATGACCAGCGCCAGGATGCCGACAATCAGCGCCACCAGCAGCGAGATCGACTGGAACAGGTGGTTCATCGGCCCCATGACTTCGTCCACCGGCACCAGGCGGTAGTAATGCCAGTTCAGGCCTTCGATCGGCAGCGCAAATGCCACATAGTCGCGCCCGCCCACCTCAAGGCGGGTAATGTCCTTGGTCGGGGTCGTTGTGTCCAGCAAGTCCTTGAGTGCCGGTTCCTTGCTGAAATCCGGCTTGAAGTTTTCCGGCTTGGATTCCAGCGCCTTTTGCCAATGCCCGGCCAGGATGTAGTTGCCGAAACCGTCGGTCAGGAAATGCTCGCTGCCGGCATAAGCATCGGTGGCGCGGAACGAAGCCAGCAAATCGGTAAGCGCGATGTCGTGGCCGAGAATGCCTTGCCATTGGCCGTTGATATCCAGCGGATAGACCGCGCTGACCACCCACACCCCGACCGGCGATTCGAGGATGGCGGGCGTCCATTGCGCGGTGCGCTTGGGGTTGAGCTTGGGCGAGGCCAACTGGTCCCACAGCGTCTGGGTGTAATCGTGATCGGGCGGCAGCTTGTAGATGAAATCGGGGTCGCGCCGCCAGAAAATGACCGAGGTCTTGTTCAACTGGTCGAACCAGACGCCGTCGTAATGGCGCAGCGCCGCCGTGCCGAAGCGCGTCAGCACCTTCATGGCACGCAGCTTGGTGCGCTTTTCCTCATCGGTGAGTTTCACGTCCGGCGCCATGAACAGCCCGGCTTCAATCCTGCCGTCGAACAATTCGCGACGGTTGCGGGTGACGCCGTGTTCATCCTTGGCGGTCAGGTGGTCGAATTCGGCCAGTTCGTCGGGATTGGCCGGGAGCTGCAGCTCTTTTTTCAGCAGCTCGGCCAGTACTGCCAGGCTGGCTTCGGCGGTGCGCATCTGGCGGATTTCACTGTTGGCCTGGACCTGGGTATCGTGCTTGAGCCGCGCTACGCTGGTTTGCAGGTATTGCTCGGATGCGACTTTGTACAGCAGGGCGACGCCGATGGCTGTCGCGGTAAGAGCGCTGATGGTGGCGACCAGGGTAAGTTTTTGATCGAGTTTCACAGGCGTCACATCGGTAAGGCGAGCCTTGATTCTCGCAAAATCGGCTCGGCCTGTCGAGCGCCACCGCCTTATTTTCTGGGGTTTTTGCCCAGTTTTCTTTGCAGGGTGCGGCGGTGCATGTTGAGCGCCCGCGCGGTGGCGGAAATATTGCCGTCGTGCTCACCCAGCACGCGCTGGATATGCTCCCATTCCAGGCGGTCTACGGAGAGCGGGGTGGGTGAGACTGAGGCGTGTTCGTCGCCCTCGGTTTTGCCGAAAGCGGTGATGATGTCATCGGCATTGGCGGGTTTGGCCAGGTAGTGCGTGGCGCCGAGTTTGACCGCCTCGATGGCGGTGGCGATGCTGGCGTAACCAGTGAGCATGATGATGCGTGTGGCGGCATCCAGTTCCTTGAGCCGTTTCACCAGCACCAGGCCGGATTCGCCGGGCATTTTCAGGTCGACCACCGCATATTCCGGGGAGTTTTCCTCGGCCAACGCCAGTGCGCTGGCCACGTCGGGGGCCGTGCTTACCGCGTAGCCCCGGCTGCGGAACGCCGCGGACAGCACCTGACGAAAATCGTCATCGTCGTCAACGATCAACAGGCTGGGCAGGTCATCCGGTTCACTCATGACGTTCTCAATATCAATGAGGCAAGAGGTAATAGCACCGAAGTTTCGACGCCGCCGCCGGGATGGTTGGCAAGGTGCAGGGTGCCGCCGAAGCGCTCGAACACCAGCCGCGAAAGATACAGCCCCAGGCCCATGCCCTTGCCGGATTTGGTGCTGGTGAACGGTACGCCGATCTTGCCGGCCACTTCTTCCGCCAGGCCATCGCCAAAGTCGCGGATGGTCAGCTTGAGCTGTTTTGCATTCCATTCGGCATTCAGTTCGATGCGCTGCGGCGAGGCATCGGCCGCGTTGTCCAGCAGGTTGTTTAGCGCTTGCCCCAGCGTGCGGTCTACCGCGATGAGCGGCGTGGTGCCGTTGGCCTGCAGGTTGTAAACCAGTTCCGTGACCGGGTGGCTGTCGTGCCACCTGGCGATTTGCTGGTTGAGAAAGTGGTCCAGCGTTTGTCCGAGCGCGTCCTCGGCGCGCGGCTCGCCGGCGGAGGCGGTGATGGAAGACAGGATGTCCTTGCAGCGGCTGATCTGGCGCGTCAGCAGCGCCAGCGGCTCGGCCAGATGAGGTTGGTCGGTATTGTTGCGCGCCAGTTCGCCGACCACCACCGACATGGTGGAGAGCGGGGTGCCCAGCTCATGGGCCGCCGCCGTGGCCAAGGTCCCCAGCGCGAGCATGCGCTCGCTTTCCAGGGTGGTTTCGCGCGCTTTGGCAATTAACTGGTCGTATTCGCGCAGGTTCTGGCCGATGCGGGTGACAAAGGCCGCAATGACCAATGCGCAAATCACAAACCCCATCCACATGCCGAACAAGTGGATGTTGAATTCGCTGCCCAGATGGTAATGCATGTGCAGGTGCGACAGCGGCACGTAAAAAAACATCAGCGTGGTGTAGCTGGCGATGCTGATGCCGGTGATGCCCCACACATAACGCCAGGAAAGCGTGACCGCCGCAACGGTGAGCGGTAGCAGGTACATCCAGACGAACGGGTTGGTGTAGCCGCCGCTGAAGTAGAACAGCACGGTCAGCGCGGTGATGTCGCCGCATAACTGGGCGAACATTTCCGGGTCGCCGACATGGGTCTTGCGCTGCAGGCGGCGCAGCGTCAGCAGGTTGAGCAGCATGGCGCCCAGCACGGCCAGGGCGATCGGTACTACAGGCAGCGGGATGGAGATGTGGTTGAGCGCTGCCGCGGCCAGCACCAGGCAAACAATCATGATGTTGCGCAACCAGAACAGCCGGATCAGGTTGCGGCTGGAGGCCGGTTGCAGCGGGTCGGGTAGGAAATCCATGGGTAGCGATTCTACCGCGAAGGCGGATGGAAGGGGATGCGACAAGTCGTCGCGCGGCAACATGTCACTTTTGTGGCTTGGTTGCACTACCTAGAATGATCGCCATTCAGATCAACACTTGCGAGGTTGGCAATATGGCAGATCACGACATGGCGGCAGTTCCTGATCGATTTTCCATCACCCTGCGGCCTAATTGCTCGCTGAGCATGATGGCTACGGTGTATGTGTTTTTGGTGATTTCCCTGGTTGCGCTGGTTGTGGGCATGGCGTTCGCCAGGGTGGGTGCATGGCCGGTTCTGGCTTATACCCTGGCGGTCTTGATGGGGCTGCGTTTAGGGTTCCAGCAGGTGTGGAGGCAAAGCGGGGATTACGAGCAGTTGTGGGTGGAAGACGACAAGCTGCTGATTGAAATCTGTACGCTCGGCAACACGCAGCGTCACGCATTCAACCGCCACTGGGTCGGCGTCAAAGCGCACATCGATCCTGCCGGAACATGCAGCCATCTGGTGGTTTTTTCGCATGGCAAGGAGGTTCGGCTGGGGCGCCACACCAACAGCCATGACAGGTTGTCGCTGCTGAGCCAATTGAAATCCGGGCTGTGGTCGGGCAGATAAATCTCTTTTGCTATTGGGAGGTGCGACAACATGTCACATTCCGCCTGTTTTTGGTTTTGCATAAACTCACCGGGTTTTAAATAACAAACACGAATTCCTGGGGAGCGCGCAATGAAACCGAATAACAAAGCAATCATCACCGTTGTGGCGATGCTGGCATCCGAATCTGCTTGGGCGGAAGCTCTGCTGCCTGAACTGGAGGTCAAGAGTAATCTCGACGATATAAGCGTTTACGCAAGCCCCAGTGCTACCGCAGCCACGCGTTTCGAGGCCAACGTTCTGGATGTGCCACAAAGTACCCAAACGATTAATTCATCCATGATCGCCGATTTGGGGGTGGTTGATGTTGGAGATGTGCTTAAGGAGGTTCCATCGGCTTTTGCAGGTAATAACCGGCTTGCGCCCTTTGCCAGTTCTTCCTGGAAAATCCGTGGCTTTGATGCCTCGGTGACGCGTAACGGGTTTAGGCAACTGTATTTCGAGGATGTTGATCAGTCGGCATTTTCCAACATCGAGCGTGTAGAAATTATCAAGGGGCCGGGCAGTGTGGCTGTTGGTAAAGAGGGTCTTGGTGGCACTATCCACATGGTCACCAAGCGTCCCGAAAAAGAATTTTCAGGAAGTGCCCATGTTTCCGCTGGTGAATTCAGCACCAAAACAGGAGGCTTTGACTTAACCGGGACGCTGGGGGACACCGGCCTGGGAATCCGGTTGAATGGGGAAATTGAGCGTTCCGGCACTTTTGTGGATTTTCAGGATATTGATCGTGACAATGTCTCTTTTACGGCCACGTGGGATAAAGGCGGTGCGTTAAGGGCTTTTTTCCTGGCTGAATATCAGCGGCGTGAAACATTGCCCAATCCCGGCCTGCCTGTGACCGGTACCGTGCTTTCCAATGGGGTCGGAAAGGTGAAGAGCAATAGATACCTTGGTGAACCCAATGTGGATTACCTTGATACATGGTCCCCACTCATTCAGACATGGCTGGAGTTCGATATTGCCGAAAATTGGACACTGAGTCCCCGTTACCAGCACTTCGAATTTAACGTCAACCAACAGCAGATGCGCTTGCGGGCGCCCGGAGCAGGCTCTTTGGTTACCAGAAATGGCCGCTTTAATTTTCACGAGCGAGATGAGACCGACACTTTCCAGTTAGAACTTAAAGGCAAGTTTGATATTGGCGCTACTGCGCATCAGGTTGTGTTCGGGCTCGAAACCAACCGCCACGAATACATTGGCGACTGGTTTAATTACGCGGCAGTGCCGGCTATTGACGCATTGAACCCGGTCTATCTGGGGGCACCTCCCGCTGCTGGTGCATTTAATACGTTTAGCGGAAGCATTGATACCGACGAAGCTTATTTCCAGGATTTGGTGAAAATAGGAGAGAAGCTGGATGTGCTCGTCGGACTAAGAAAAGTGAAAGTGAATATTGATAGTGAGTTCAATGGCGGTTTGACACCTGGTCAAAACGACAGCAATACCTCGTATCAACTCGGCGCGGCATACAAATTCAGGCCGAACTGGTCGGTTTTTGCAGGTGTGAGCACAGCATTATCGGTAGATAACATTGTGGGAACCGTGTCCGCGACCAATGCGCCATTCAAGCCCGAGAAAAGTCGGCAGCGCGAAATCGGTATCAAGCACCAGTCGGCAAATGTGAATGCCAGCCTTTCGCTTTTCCACATCATTTTTGAAAACGCCACGACGGGAGACCCCGCCAATCCCGGGTTTGATATCCAGTCAGGGGAACAACGGTCTCGCGGTATCGAATTCGAAGGCGGCTGGCAGGCGACTTCAAACTGGTATCTCTCGGGTGGGGTTGCTTACATTGATGCGGAAATCACCAAAAGCAACAATGGCGATGTAGGGTTCAATCTGGGTAACGTTGCCAATGTGCAGGGCAATGTCTGGAGCCGATATAGCATTACGCCAGCTGTAGCGCTAGGGTTAGGGGCGAATTATGTAGGCAAGCGCGAAGGTACGATTTCCAATACCTATGAACTGCCGGCCTATGTGACTGCCGACGCGTCAGTTTCCTGGATGATCGATCCAAAGATGAAGGCAGAAGTGTTTGTGAAGAATCTTTTCGATAAGACTTACTACACGGGGAGCAATGATTTTTCCGTTTATCCCGGTGCGCCACGAACCGCCTTTGCCCGTCTGACGGTCAACTTCTAATTAAAAAGATCGAAGTGAATTTATCTCTAAGCGTCAAGATAACGGCGATGCGGAAAGTCGGCATCGCCGCGTTGTTTTTGTGCACGGTAATCGCTGTGTCGGCCGGCGTATCAACTAGTCAGCAGCCAGCAATGCTTAAGATGATCGAGAATCCGGCTGGTGCCGGGGCTCGTGTTCCACGACTGAAGGCGTTACCCGGCGGCAGGGTGCTGATGAGCTGGGTGGAGCCAAGGGGGGATGGGCATGTCCTGAAATATGCCGTGTTTGAAGATGGTCATTGGCAAAGTACTCGAGAGGTGGCACATGGCGATCGCTGGTTCGTCAACTGGAGTGATTTTCCGTCAGTGGTTGCCATCGATAACTCGTTCTGGGTGGCGCACTGGCTGGTGAAGCAAGCGGGCGGGCGGACTTACGATTATGACGTTGCGCTTTCAGTGTCAAATGACGGTGGAGTTACATGGAGCCAGCCCAAGCCGCCGCACCGGGATGGACAGGCTGCCGAGCATGGGTTTGCCGCGATATTCCCGACAGATGGCCATGCCGGGATCGTCTGGCTGGATGGACGTGAATACGTTGATGCCAAAGACCGCGGCAAACATCCCCATAAATCCGGAAATTTTCAATTGCGGTACACGACAGTCAGCCGCGATGGAACTCTGGGTGAAGAACAGGTGGTGGACAATAACACGTGCACCTGTTGCTGGCCCAATGTTGGGTTGACTTCAACTGGCGCCATTGCGGCGTGGCGCGGGCACACGGATAAGGAAATCCGCGACAACCGCGTTGCCCGGCTGGAACATGGAACATGGACAGCCCCTGCGCCGCTTGGGGCGGAGGGCTGGGAAATTGCAGGTTGTCCGGTCAATGGACCGGCACTTGCCGTTCGCGGAAACAACGTGGCGGCGGCATGGTTTACTGCAGAGGGAGATCGTCCTCGCGTGCGCGTGGCTTTCTCCCATGATGGCGGTAGCCATTTTGGCAAGCCTATAGAGGTTGATGACGCAGCACCTCTTGGTAGAGTCGGGTTGATCTGGAAAGATGATCGCAGCGTTCTTGTCTCATGGATGCTTGCGCCCAGTGCGCTGAATGGGGCTGGCTCAATTGCATTGCGCAGGGTTGGCGCTGATGGCTTGTTGGGCAATATCCACCCGGTTGCTGAAGTGAGTGCAGGTCGCGATACCGGGGTGCCGCAGATGGTCGAGGTGGCGTCTGGCACGATGCTGGCGTGGACGGCGGCGGCACCTGCGCATGGCATCAAGACTGCGGTACTGGATTCTGGCGGTCTCGAATCAAGCATCCCGGTTAAGCAAGGCGCTCTGGCACAAAATACGCTGCCATTTTCTGCCTACGTTTGCCGCCAGCCGCATTAAGTCATGATGTTTTTCATTTCTATCTTTGGTTTGTCCAGCGCAGGTTGCGGGTTAGGCTTGACCAATGATTAGAAGATTCTGGGTTTTAGTTCACCGCTGGCTTGGCCTGGCGATGACGGTGTTCCTCGTCATCGTCGGGCTGACCGGCAGCCTGCTGGCTTTCAACTCCGAACTGGAGCAATGGAACAACCCGCGGCTGTATTCGCCGCCGCGCCACGACCTGCCGCGTCTCAGCCTGGCCGAACTTGCCGTGCGGGCCGAAGCCCAGGAGCCGCGGGCGCGGGTGACCGGCGTGGTGGAAGGGGAGCCCGGCTGGCGTTGGATATCGGTTGAACCCAGGATCAATCCTGCCACGGGCAAGGCCTATCCGCTTGATTTCGACCAGGTGTTTCTTGACTCCTATTCCGGCGAGGAACTGGGAAAACGTACCTGGGGGGCGATCTCGCAGGGTCGGATCAACCTGGTCTCCTTTATCTACGAACTGCATTATTCCCTGGCGCTTTCCATGACCGGGATCTGGATACTCGGCATTGTTGCCTTGGCGTGGACGATAGACTGTTTTGTAAGCTTGTACCTGACCCTGCCCGCGCGGCGGAAAAAAGCCTTTTCCCCGATTGGGGGCGCAACGGGCAAAAGCTGGTGGGCGCGCTGGGCGCCAGCCTGGAAGGTTCGATGGAACGCCGGCAGCTATCAGCTCAATTTCGACCTGCATCGCGCCGGCGGGTTGTGGGTGTGGGTTGTGCTGCTGATTTTTGCCTGGTCCAGCGTGTACATGAACCTGTGGGACACGGTTTATACCTGGGGTACCCGCGCTGTCCTCGACTACCAGGCCCCCTGGACCGAACTGGCGCAACGTCCCGTGCCGCTGGAGCAGCCTGCGCTTGGCTGGCGTGAAGCACAGGCGGTGGGCGAGCGGCTGATGGCCGAGCAGGCGCGCAAGCACCACTTTGCAGTGCAACAGCCGCTGGCGCTGTCACTGGATCGGGCGCATGGCGTGTACCAGTATGCCGTACGCAGCAGTCTCGACATTAACGACCACGACCGGCGCGGCATGACGCAACTGTTCTTCGATGCGGATAGCGGCGCGTTCAAACTGCTGCTTCTGCCTACCGGCCAATATAACGGCAACACGGTGACCACCTGGCTTTACGCATTGCATATGGGCAACGTATTCGGGATGCCGTACCGTATTTTTGTATGTGTGCTCGGCCTGGTGATCGTTATGCTGTCGGTCACGGGCGTGGTGATCTGGCTCAAGAAGCGGCGCGCGCGGAAAGCCACCGCCGCCAAACGGATGCGAGGTGCTTATGCCTGATTTTCCGCGCTGGGATAAGCTGGCCGGCTTGTTGCTGGTGCTGGCCCTGCACGGTGCCGTGTTGTACGGGCTGTGGAGCTACCGCCTGCTGCCTGCGCCGGAGGAGGCGGTGACGCTGTTCGTCAACCTCATCAACCCGCCGCCCCCGCAAAAAAAAGAACCGCCACCCCCTCCGCCGCCACAGCCGCCCAAACAGGTCAAGCTGGTGAAGCCGCGCCCGGTGACTGCGCCGCCGCAGCCGGTGTTGGTGAGCAACGCACCAGTAATATCGCCTGCCGAACCGGTGGCGCCGCCACCCCCGCCACCAGCGCCGGAGCCGGTAGTGGACGCGCCGCCTTCGCCGGATCCTGTCGTAGCCGCACCGCCAGCGCCGCCGGCACCAGTGGTGCTGAGTTCCGACCTGGCAGTGGCCTGTCCGCAACGCTCAGCGCCGGAATACCCGGCCATGTCGCGGCGGTTGCGTGAGCAGGGGCGGGTGGTGCTGCGCGTGGAACTGGATGAAACCGGACGCGTGGCTTCGGCCAGCGTCAAGGAAAGCTCCGGTTTCAAGCGGCTGGATGAAGCCGGCCTTGTCGCGGTCAGGGCA
Source organism: uncultured Methylophilaceae bacterium (assembly GCA_964511385.1). Classification (GTDB taxonomy): domain Bacteria; phylum Pseudomonadota; class Gammaproteobacteria; order Burkholderiales; family Methylophilaceae; genus CAILHX01. The sequence goes on from CAZEFE010000008.1 coordinate 29,783, forward strand.
TGGCATTGCAATGCGCCGCTACGCAACGGCGAGGCGGTGCGTGCGGTAGCGTTGCAACCTTTCAATTTCGTGTTAGAGGGACGTCGATGATGGAACAAGGACTTGGGTTCGCACATTTCATAGGTAACACCGATACCGTGGGGAAAGTCGTGCTGGTTTTGCTGTTGCTGCTGTCGCTGGCGAGCTGGTATTTGATTTTCACCAAGGCATTGGCCAACTGGCTGGACAAGCGGCGGGCCGATACCTTTCTCCGGCAGTTCTGGGAACTGGACTCGGTGGCGGAAATGAACGCGCTGATTAAACAATCCGGCACCGATAACGCCTTTGCCGACCTGGCGGCACAGGCGCTAACCGCGGCGCACAGCGGCAACGGCCACGGCTTGCAGAAGCTGGCGGCGGCAGGCGGCCTGTCGGAATTCCTGACGCGGGCGCTGCGCAACGGCATCGAACAGGAGTCGGCGCGCAGTGAACACGGCCTGACAATACTGGCTTCCGCCGGTTCCGCCGCGCCGTATATCGGGTTGTTCGGCACGGTATGGGCGATCTACCACGCGCTGGTGCAGATCGGACTGAGTGGCCAGGGCACGCTGGACAAGGTGGCCGGGCCGGTGGGCGAGGCGCTGATCATGACCGCGCTCGGTCTGGCGGTGGCGATTCCGGCGGTGCTGGCGTTTAACGCGTTCAACCGCCGCAACCGGCTGTGGCTGGCGCGGCTGGACGGTTTTGCCCATGACCTGTATGTGCTGTTTTCAGTGGGCGATGAAAAGCCAGGGCAGCCATCATGAGTATCGGCGGTTTCGACCAGAAAAACCGTCAGCAGCCGATGGCGGAGATCAACGTCGTGCCGCTGGTGGACGTGATGCTGGTGCTGCTGGTGATTTTTATCATCACCGCGCCCTTGCTGACCAATTCGGTGAAGATTGATTTGCCCAAGGCATCCAGCACCCCCAACATCACCAAACCGGAGCATATCGAATTCGCCATTCGCGACGATGGCAGCCTGTATTGGAATGGCGAACTGGTGACCAGGGAGTCATTACCCGCGCGCTTTGCAGTGGAAGCGAAAAAACAGCCGCAGCCCGAGCTGCATATCCGCGCCGACCGGCTGGCGGCATATGAAAAAGTGGCGCAGGTGATGTCGGTCGCAGCAAAAACCGGCCTGGTGCGCATCGGGTTTGTGACGGAGCCGGAGGGGCGCTGAGCGGGAACGGTTTTGTTATCATGGCGCCGGTGCCCGAATGCCTGAAGGAGGCTAGCGTTGTTGCGTGTGAAGAAATTATGGTGGGTGTTGCTGCTGTGCGGCTTGAGTGGACAGGCCGCGGCTGCCGGCGCGGAAGAGGGCAAGCCTGCCCCGCTGTTTGAGGCCAGTTTGCTGAATGGGCAGGCGTTCTCCACAGCGGCGGCCAAAGGCCAGGTGGTGATTATCAACTTCTGGGCAACCTGGTGTCCGCCGTGCCGGCAGGAGATGCCGGCTTTCGACAGCTATTACCAGCAGCATCGCGAGCAGGGGTTGAAACTGATAGCGGTGAGTCTGGACGAGCCGGCGGACGAGGCCAAGGTGCGCGAGGTGATGAAAGCCTACGGCTTTGATGGAGCGATGGAAGCCAACACCAGGCACAAAGGCTACGGGCGCATCTGGCGGCTGCCGCTGACGTTTGTGATCGACCGCAAGGGCGTGCTGCGCAAGGACGGCTGGTACGGTTCCGCCGGAATCGACCAGCCGCTGCTGGAGAAGATGGTTACGCCGTTGCTGGCGGCGGATTAAAAGCTGTAGCGCAGCCCGGCGGACAGCAGCACTTCCGGCTCGATCTGGTAGCCGGTGACGCGCTGGTAGATCGGTACCTGGACGAAACCGAATGCCTGCACGTTCTTGTTGATTGGCACCGTGGCGCCGGGGCTGATGTAGACCAGCGTGGCGCCGCTGTTGGCCACGTCGGCATTGGCGCCGGATTCACGTTTTTCGGCGCGGGCGTTCAACTGCAATTGCGGCATGAAAGATTCAAACCCCATGTAGCGCACCCCGGCGCTGGCGTTCAGCCCGTTGCCGGGGCGAAATTTGTCGTGGCTGTTCAGCGCAAACTGGAACGTGGCCTGCGCAAAGTAATCCCAGTCGCGGTTGATGCTGCCGAAGTGGTAGCCGCCCAGCAGCAGGTCGGTGGTGCCGGTGCCCAGTTGCAGTCCGCGATCCAGCGCCGCGCCGCTGGCGAAGGTGTCGTCGGTGCTGCCGGTGGGCAGTTTCAGGCCGAACGTCAGCCCGCTGCTATGGTCGGCGGTCAGCCCCTGGTAGCGCGCGGTGACGCGCAGGTCGCCGATGCCCCTGGAGGACGAGGTATCGTCGAGCACCGGGTAATTCGCCCCGTACGTGCCATGCGAGCGGCTATACACAGGCAGTTGCACGTTCACCGCCCAGTCCGGGTTGATGCCGTAATCCAGCCCCAGCGTCAGGTTGCGGTTGATGGTAGTGTCCTGCACTTCGTTGCCGCTGGCGTTGACGTCGTTGCGGCTGACGGAACTGGTGCCGTGGCGATAATCGTTTTGCTTGAAGTAGTCGAAACGGATGTCGAAGCGCACGCCTTCGCCGGTGGAATAGCCTTGCGTGGTCCAGTCGGAATTGAGCGTGCAGCCGCAGCTGGAGCATGCCATGGCCGGCATCGAGAGCGTCAGGGGCAGGATGGAGAATAATCCTGCCTGAACGAGTGTGCTGCCGGTAAAACGCATGTGCATTTCCTTTTGTAAATTTGAGCGGAAGCTCGCGATTATAAAGGGCCGCATGTCCATCCGAAAATGCGACGGATTGTCGCATGGCAGGCAGGTGAACAGGTTCTGAAAGCGGGGGCGCTAAATAAGGTGTGCCGTGCGCAAGAAAGCGGTTTTTGCATACTTGACGCGGGTGTGCCGAATGGGTTTTACTCTCAAGACAACCGCATCTGGTTGGCAAGCTCTGGGGGCGGCTCCGGCTCCTCCGGTTTTTTTGGTTCCAAGGCGGGTACATGCCTGATAAAGCGCTAACCGATATTGCTGCATTTCAATGTTGTCCGGACGATGTCACCGGGGCATTGTTGCTGGGGCTGTTTGAAAGCAACCCGGATCCGGTGTATTTCAAGGATGGGGAGGGCCGCTGGCTGCTGGCCAACACCAGCGGCCTGGAAGTGTTCCACCTGACAGGCAAGCCTTATCAGGGCAAGACCGACGCAGAACTTGCCGAACTGACCCACCCGTTTTACCGCGAGGCTTTCCTGAGCTGCAAGGTTTCGGACGAGCGTGCCTGGAGCATGGGCGCGCTGAGCCGGCACGAGGAAGTTGTGCCGCTGCCGGAAGGTGGTTTCCGCGTGTTTGACGTGCTTAAAATGCCGCTGTTCAAACAGGACGGCAGCCGTCGCGGCCTGATGGTGCTGGGGCGCGAGGTGACGGAGCGCAAGGAAGCGGAAACCCAGTTGAACAGCCGTAGCGCCATTCTGGATGCGCTGATTTCCAGCGACTGGCTGCTGCATTCCTCCGAATCCTGGCAGAAAATCGCCCCGGATATCCTCGGCTTGCTGGGCGCCGCATCGAAATTCAGCCGGGTCAGCCTGTTCAAGGGCGTCGCCAGCGCCAATGGCAGCATCAGCGCCGTGAATACGACGCGCTGGACCTCTCACGGCGAGGCGGCGTTTCCCGAGCGTTATCTGACCTTTAACTTTGCTGAAGAAGGCTGCTCGCGCTGGCTGGAGTATTTGCAGCAGGGGCAGCCGGTATTCGGCATGCGTGCCGCTTTCCCGGTGAGCGAGCTCAAGTTTTTGCAAAAGCTGGGTACCCACACCATCATCATGATCCCGATCACCGCGGGCGGTGAATGGTGGGGGTTCATGGCGGTGGAGCGCTGCGACCAGCCATGCGAAATCTCTCCGCAGGAACTGGGCGCGCTGATGGCGGCGGGCCGTTCGTTCGGGGTGGCCATCCAGCGCGACATGTCCGGCGCCAGATTGCGGCAAGCCAGCATCGCTTTCGACAGCGCGGCGGAAGGTATCCTGATCACGGATGAGGATGTAAGCATCATCGCGATCAATCGCGGGTTCACCGACATTACCGGCTATCGCGAAGACGAAGTGCTGGGGCAGGTGCCCAACGAACTGAATCCCGAGCATATCGGCGCCGACAAGTACCGTGAAATCCGCCATGCCTTGCTGAATGAGGGGCGCTGGCGGGGAGAGGTGGCCAACCATCGGAAAAACGGCGAGCCGTTTGCCGAATGGATCACCATTACCACGGTGCGCGATGCGGACGACCGTGTTGTGAATTATGTCGGGGTGTTTGCCGACATTTCCGATACCAAGCAAGCGCAGCAGACCCTGCATGACATGGTCAACCACGATGCCTTGACCGGGTTGCCCAACCGGCGCCTGCTGAACGAATTGACCGATCACGCGCTACGGCGCGCCGAGCGCGAGCGCACCAGCCTGGCGATCCTGTTTATTGATCTCGACCGGTTCAAGGTGATCAACGACACCCTGGGCCACCAGGTGGGGGACAAACTGCTGGTGGAGGTTTCCAACCGGTTGAACGCGGTGATGCGCGAGAGCGATACGGTGGCGCGGTTGGGGGGCGATGAGTTCCTGGTGATGATGGACAGCCTGCGTGATGTGGAGGATGCCTCGCGCGTTGCCAAAAAAATCGTTTCTTCCCTGCAGGCGGAGTTCGTGATCGATGGCAAGGAGATTTTTATCGGTGCCAGTGTCGGCATCAGCGTATATCCGGGCGATGGCCGGGACGTGGATAACCTGATCAAGGCTGCCGATATCGCCATGTACCAGGTCAAGAGCGAGGGCAAGAACAACTATCGCTTTTATTCGGCCGACCTGAGCGAAAACGCGGTGGAGCGCTTCACCATGGAATCGCAGTTGCGCCGTGCGCTGGAGCGTCAGCAGTTCGAGGTTTATTACCAGCCGCAAGTGTCGGTGGCGACTGGCCGCATTGTGGGTGCGGAAGCGCTGGTGCGCTGGCAGCATCCTGAACTGGGCGTCGTGTCGCCGGCCAAGTTTATTCCGCTGGCCGAGGAAACCGGGCTGGTGGTGCAGATTGGCGAATGGGTGTTGCGTGAGGCGGCGGCGCAGGTGGCGGCGTGGGCTAGGCAAGGACTGGGTTTGCAATCCATTTCGGTCAATATTTCCGGGGTGCAGGTGCAGCGCAGCAATTTCCCCGACGTCGTGTACGGCATTCTGGTCGAGACCGGTTGCGAGCCCTCCGTGCTGGAACTGGAGATTACCGAAAGCATCGTGATGCATAATACCGAAAACGTCATCAGCGTTTTCAACCGCATCAAGGAACCCGGGGTCAGGTTGGCGATCGATGATTTCGGCACCGGCTATTCGTCGCTGTCTTATCTGAAACGCCTGCCGCTGGACAAACTGAAAATAGATCAGTCTTTTGTTCAAGAACTGACCCTGAATGCCGATGATAAGGCTATCGCTTCTGCTGTGATTGCGCTGGCGCGCAGCCTGAACCTGAAAGTGATTGCCGAAGGGGTGGAAACGCAAGATCAACTGGCCACCTTGACCGAAATGGGATGTGATGATGTGCAAGGGTACCTGTTTGGCCGGCCGGTGCCCGCGCCGGAATTTGCAGCCATGCTGAGGGCTGATGCCGAGAACGACAAGCCGCAATAATGGATAACAAACAAGAACAACATTACATTCTGCCTTCCCAGCTCCGCGTGGGAATCTACGTGCATCTGGACTTATCCTGGATGCAGCATCCGTTTGCGCTCAGCAGTTTCAAGATCAAGAACGAAGGCCAGATCACCAGCATCCTGAACATGGGGCTGGAGCGTATCCGCTATGACCCGCTGCGCAGCGATGTTGAACCGTTGCCGCTGGAGGCGCCGGGGAGTGAGCGGCAGAGCGCAGATGTCAGCCAGCCAACGCCGCCGGTCGAGCGCGCGGTAGTCACTGCGCAAATCAAGCTGCTGGACCAGACGATCAGGGACTGCGAGCAGGGATTCATCCGTGCGACGGTGATTGCGCGCCAGGCCTTGCAATGCATGGAAAGCAACCCGCGCGAGGCGCTTGCCGTGGCGGAACCGCTGATCAAGGGTATGGTGGATTCGATACTCACCGAAGGTGACGTGATCATCCAGGCGATGGACGGCAGCCGGTTGGGTGAAGAAACCTACTTCCATCCGCTGAACGTGACAGTGATGTCGCTGATGATGGCCAAGGCGCTGAACCTGGAGCAGGAGGAGGCGCATTGCCTGGGGGTGGCGGCGCTGTTCCACGATGCGGGCAAGGCGCTGCTTCCGGAAAACATCCGCAAAGGCGGCCGCCATCTGGATGTGGTTGCCCAGACCCTGTTCCGGCAGCACGCCGAATTCGGCGCCAACCTGGCCAGGGAGGCAGGGATGTCCCTGCGGCTGGCCAAAATCATCCTGCAGCACCATGAGCTGGCCGATGGTTCCGGCTATCCTGCCGGCCTGGTGGATGACGAAATCGACCCGCTGGCACGCATCCTGTCGCTGGTGAATACCTACGAAAATCTGTGCAATCCAGTCAATCCGGTGGATGCCATGACGCCGTATGGGGCGTTGTCGTACCTGTTCTCCAACGAGCGCAAGAAATTTGATGGCCTGGTGCTCAACCAGTTCATCAAGTCGTTGGGGGTGTATCCGCCAGGCAGCATCGTGCTGCTGAACGATGGGGTCTACGGCATTGTGGTGTCGGTGAATCCGGCAAAATTGCTGCGCCCCTGCGTCATGGTGCATGACCGCCGCTTCGATCGCGACGTTCCCAATGTGATCGATCTGGGCAAGGAACTGGATACCAGTATCAGCAAATGCGTGAGAAGCGACCAGCTACCGAAGGAAGTGGCCGAGTATCTGCAAAGCCGCCAGCGCCAGAGCTATTTTTTCCGGAAAGAGCGCAAAGACACCGCGGAAGAAACAGCACCCGCCTGACATCCGTTTCAGGGTTTTATTGCTGGCCGAGGTTGATTTTTCTCAAAGCTCCCCAACTTTAGGTTGAACATTACCTTTTGGGGAGTTTTTCCATGCGCTTCGACAAGTTAACCACCAAATTCCAGCAAGCCCTGTCCGATGCCCAGAGTCTGGCCGTAGGCAACGACAACCAGTTTATTGAGGCGCAGCACCTGCTGCTGGCGCTGCTCAGCCAGGATGATGGCGGCACGGCTTCGCTGCTGCAACGGGCCGGCGCCAACCTGGCACCGCTGAAAAACGGCTTGCAGCAGGCCATCAACCGCCTGCCCAAGGTGGAAGGCCACGGCGGCGAGGTCTCGATTTCGCGCGATCTCAACAACCTGCTCAACATCACCGATAAAGAAGCGCAGAAACACGGCGACGCCTACATTGCCAGCGAGATGTTCCTGCTGGCACTGACCGAGGACAAGGGCGAGACCGGCCGCCTGCTCAAGGAAACCGGCCTCAACCGCAAGGCGCTGGAACAGGCCATCAATGCCGTGCGCGGCGGCGAACATGTGCAGGACGCCGAAGCCGAAGGCAGCCGCGAAGCGCTCAAGAAGTACACCCTGGATCTGACCGAGCGCGCGAGACAAGGAAAGCTCGACCCGGTGATCGGCCGCGACGACGAAATCCGCCGGGCTATCCAAGTTTTACAACGCCGCACCAAGAACAACCCGGTGCTGATCGGCGAACCCGGCGTGGGCAAGACCGCCATCGTCGAGGGTTTGGCGCAGCGCATCGTCAACGGCGAAGTGCCGGAAACGCTGAAGAACAAAAAGGTGCTGTCGCTGGACATGGCCGCACTGCTAGCCGGCGCCAAGTACCGCGGCGAGTTCGAGGAGCGCCTGAAATCCGTGCTCAAGGAACTGGCGCAGGACGAAGGTCAGACCATCGTCTTCATCGACGAAATCCACACCATGGTCGGGGCTGGCAAGGCCGAAGGCGCCATGGATGCCGGCAACATGCTCAAACCCGCCCTGGCGCGCGGCGAACTGCACTGCGTCGGCGCCACCACGCTGGACGAATACCGCAAATACATCGAGAAAGACGCCGCGCTGGAGCGCCGTTTCCAGAAGGTGCTGGTGGATGAACCGACGGTGGAATCCACCATCGCCATCCTGCGCGGCTTGCAGGAGAAATACGAACTGCACCACGGCGTGGACATTACCGACCCGGCGATTGTTGCCGCGGCGGAGCTATCGAACCGCTATATCACCGATAGATTTTTACCGGATAAGGCGATCGACCTGATCGATGAGGCCGCCAGCCGTATCAAGATGGAAATCGACTCCAAGCCGGAATCCATGGACAAACTCGACCGCCGCCTGATCCAACTCAAGATCGAGCGCGAGGCGGTGCGCAAGGAAAAAGACGAAGCTTCGCAAAGGCGCTTTGCCCTGATCGAGGAGGAAATCGGCCAATTGTCGCGTGAATACGCCGACCTGGAAGAAATCTGGAAGGCGGAGAAGGCGCAGGTGCAAGGCTCCGCCCACATCAAGGAAGAAATCGACCGCCTCAAGGCGCAAATGGCGGATTTGCAAAGAAAAGGCCAGTTCGACAAGCTGGCGGAAATCCAGTACGGCAAGTTGCCGCAACTGGAGGCCCAACTCAAGCAGGCCGAGGCGATGCAAGGCGCTGACGTGAAGCACAAGTTGTTGCGTACCCAGGTCGGCGCGGAAGAAATTGCCGAAGTGGTGAGCCGCGCCACTGGCATCCCGGTGTCCAAGATGATGCAGGGCGAGCGCGACAAGCTGCTCCATATTGAAGAAAAACTGCACGATCGCGTGGTGGGGCAGGAGGAAGCCGTGCGCTTGGTCAGCGATGCCATCCGCCGCTCGCGCTCCGGCCTGTCCGATCCCAACCGGCCTTATGGTTCGTTCCTGTTCCTCGGCCCCACCGGCGTGGGCAAAACCGAGTTGTGCAAGGCGCTGGCGAATTTCATGTTTGATTCTGAAGACCACCTGATCCGCATCGATATGAGCGAATTCATGGAGAAACACTCGGTGGCGCGTCTGATCGGCGCGCCTCCCGGCTACGTTGGTTATGAAGAAGGCGGTTATTTAACTGAAGCAGTGCGCCGCAAGCCTTACAGCGTCATCCTGCTGGACGAGGTGGAGAAAGCCCACCCGGACGTGTTCAACGTATTACTGCAAGTGCTGGACGACGGCCGCATGACCGATGGTCAGGGGCGGACGGTTGATTTCAAGAATACCGTCATCATCATGACCTCCAACCTCGGCAGCCAGATGATCCAGCAGATGTCGGGCGACGATTACCAGGTGATTAAATTAGCTGTCATGGGCGAAGTCAAAACCTATTTCCGCCCCGAGTTCATCAACCGTATTGATGAAGTGGTGGTGTTCCACGCGCTGGATGAAAAGAACGTGAAATCCATCGCCGCCATCCAGCTCAAGAACCTGGAAAAACGGCTGGCCAGCATGGAAATGGCGCTGCAAGTCAGCGATGCGGCACTGGCGGAAATCGCCAACGCCGGCTTCGACCCGGTATACGGCGCAAGGCCGCTCAAGCGTGCGATCCAGTCCGAATTAGAAAACCCGCTGGCGAAAGAAATCCTGGCCGGGCATTTTGCGGCGAAGGACACCATCAAGGTGGATTTCAAGGGCGGGCGCATGGTCTTCGACAAAGCCTGACGCGAAAACAAAAAAGCCGACCATGTGTCGGCTTTTTTGTTGGTGGAAAACTTCGCTGATGTTTAAGATATTTGTGAACGTTCTGCTGTCCAACTGTGCAGAAGGCAAGGGAAGGGGTATCCAAATGCGAATTTACATTGTTCTGTTGTTACTGCTGGCAGGTTGTGCCAGCAACGGCACCCAGCCCGGTGGTGCGCCCGAGATCGAGCGTATCTCGGGCGCAGAGTTGGAACAACTGATGCCGCAGCCGACAGCCAGCCTGACGTTGGAGGATATTGTGCGGTTGTCCACGACGGGGGTGCCGGTGGATGACATCATCGGGCAACTGCGGCAGGTCGGGACGTTTTTTGACCTTGCACCCAGCCAGGCGATCGATCTTCACCGGCGCGGTGTGGACAGCCGGGTGCTGGATTACTTGCATCAAGCCAGCGTGCAGGCAGTGCGGGATAGTATGGTGGACGAGATCAACCGGCGCGGCGATCTGTGCCAGGCGCAACAGGACAAGCTGGAGCGTGAATTAATGCGGAGGTCGGGTGCGGCCTATTGCGGCCCGTACTGGGGACCGTATCCTTACGGGCCTTACCGGCACTATCCTGGCAGCGGCTTCTACTGGGGCTGGTAAGGGTCCAGGTCGCGGCGCGCGGCGTGTTCGCGCAGCTTGAGGGCAAACGCGTGGCGCGCACGCAGGCGCGGGTCGGTCAGGATGAATTCCAGGGTTTCGCCCAGCAGCATGACGATGCCGAGGATGGGCAACGCCAGCATCAGCCCGGCAACGTCGGCAATGGCGCCGCCGATGAACAGCATCAGTACCGATAGCAGCGGATGCAGGCGCAGGCTTTTGCCGACCACGGCAGGCATGAAAACGAAATCATCCAGCAGGCGGATGGCGGCAAACAGCAGGATGACGCCGTAAGCGATGGACACGTCGCCGGGGAAATCGGTGCCGGCAACCAGCAGGATCATCAGTCCGCCCAGCAGCGGCCCCAGGTAGGGAATCTGCCCGATGATACCGGCGATGGTTGCCAGCAGCAGGGGGGAGGGCAGTCCCAGCGCCCACAGGCCGATGAACAGCATGAAAATGTCGATCAGGGTCAGTTTGATCAGGCCGATGAAATAAAGCCGGGCGGCGCGATCCACGGCATGGCTGAGATACAGTGTTTTTTCAAAGAAGGCGTTGGGGACGGCCTGGCCCAGGAACTTGCGGAAGTTGCCGCCTTCCTTGAGCAGGAAGTAGGTAATCACCGGCACCAGCAGGACGGACGGCAGCCATGCTGCCAGCGTGATCAGGATGCCGGCCAGGTGTTCTTCGGCGAAATGTTCCTGCATGGACAATGCATGCGATTTGACCGCGTTGGCGAGATGCGCTTTGCGTGCAAAGCTGAGTTTTTGCTCCATATTCGCCATCAGCCCGTCGATCAGCGAATATCCGCCCGAGAGGTAATGCGCCACGGTGACCTGCAAATCGTCGGCTTTGGCCAGGATCATCGGATACAACAGTAGCAGTAAACCGCTGAGGGCAAGCAGGAATGCGCCGGAAAGCGTGGCTGCCGCGAAGTTGCTGGAAAAGCCGGAAAGCACCATGCGCCGGGCGAGAGGGTCCAGCAAATAGTAGAGCACCAGCGCCAGCAGGAAAGGCACGATCAGCCACAGGATTTTCTGGAACAGGAACAGCAGCAGGCAGGTTACGGCGATGATGCCGCACCAGGTGATCGGGCCGGGGGTTGTGCGGGCAATCTGCATTAGACGATAAAGCGGTTGATGGCTTCGCGCAGCCGGTTGCCGATATGGCGCGACAACTGCAGCGATATTTTTGACGCGACTTTGGCATGGGTTTCGAGCAGGCCGAGAAAGTCTTCGCGGAACAGTACTGCCAGGGTACAGTCAGTGGCGGCGCGCACCTGGGCCATGCGCGGAGCATTGTCGAGCAGCGCCAGTTCGCCGAAAAACTGGCCGGAGGACAATGTGGCAATGGCGCCATCCAGCGGGCGGCCCTGGCGGCAGATGATGACTTCACCGGACAGCAGGAAATAAATGGCTTGCCCTTCTTCGCCTTCATCGAACACGATCTCGCCTTTGCTATAGTGGCGTTCGTGCAGCAGGTTGTGGATGATGCGCAACTCGCTGGAACTGAGTCCGGCAAACAAGGGGACGGCTCTGAGCCGAGCCAGGCTGGTTGGCTCCTGCCGCTTGCGTAAAAAGCTTATTATCATTGTGTTTTCGGGTATGCGCGAATTGAGCGCTGCCATAGTAATCCGAAAACGGGATTTTCTACAAATTAATCATGGAGTAATAACCTGAATCGCCATGCGCCAGTTAACCACGACTTTGAGACTCAACACCCGGGGGCGGGGCATTTACGACATCACAGCCGAGATTGTCGCCTGGGTGCGCTCGGCGCAGATGACCACGGGTTTGCTGACGGTGTATATTCAGCATACTTCCGCCAGCCTGTTGATCAACGAGAACTATGATCGCGATGTGTTGACCGACCTGGAAACCTTTTTTGCGCGGCTGGTGCCGGATGGTGACCCGATGTTCATTCACACGGTGGAAGGTGCTGACGATATGCCGGCCCATGTGCGTACGGCGTTGACCCAGGTGCATCTTTCCATCCCGGTGGTCGATGGCAAGCCGGTGCTGGGCACCTGGCAGGGCATCCTGCTCTATGAGCACCGGCATGAGCCCGCGCAGCGGCGGGTGGTGTTGCACGTGATCGGCGAGTGAGCGTCATCAGAAATGACTCTAAATTGGTTATCATCAAGAAAGTCGGAATGAGGATTTCAAGATGAACTGGTACCGTAATTTAAGCGTTCGCTGGAAACTGCAAATCGGTTTTTTTGCCGTGGCGGTGGTGACCACGCTGTATAACCGTTGGCATGCGACGCACGAACTGAAGAACATGATCGAGATCGCCAGAGCGGGGAACGCCCCGGCGGAAATCCTGCGGCAACTGGAAGCCAACCTCCATGCCTATGCGTTCAATTCCATCTGGGAAACCGGGTTGGAGTTCCTCTGCCAGTTTCTGGTGATCGCTTTTATCGCCAACCTGTTCGCCAAGCCGATCATCCATCTGAGCCATGTACTGAAACAGGTGGAAACCGGGGATTTGACCAAGGTTGCCAACCACCACGCGCAGGATGAAGTGGGGGTGCTGGGCAAGGCATTTAATATGGTGCTGTTGAAGTTCAACCGTATCTTGCGGGAGGTGGAGGATAGCGGCAAACACATGGAGCAGTCCGCGTTCCAGGTGGCAAAAATCTCGCATGAAATTTATGACGTAGGCCGGCATCAGGAAAACCGCTCGGGTGAAGTGCTGAGTGCAATGCAGGAACTGCATGAGGTATCGTCCAGCGTCCAGTCGCAGGCGATCGAGGCAGCGGAACGTTCGCGCAAGGTGGAAAGCCTGGCCAAGGAGGGGATCGCCCACGTCAGGAACAATATCGGTGCGATGGAGGAAACCACGCAGGAAGTCAGCCGTGCCTCGCGGGAGATCGAAGACCTCGAGCAATCGGCCCAGCAAATCCACGTGATTGTGAACACCATCAAGGAAATTGCCGGGCAGACCAACCTGTTGGCGCTGAATGCGGCGATCGAGGCCGCGCGTGCCGGTGAGCAGGGACGCGGGTTTGCCGTGGTGGCCGATGAAGTCAGGAAGCTGGCGGAGCGCACTTCCAACTCGGCAGAAGAAGTGAGCGACATCATCGAGGGGTTGTCGGGCAAGGTGCACCAGGTCACGGCCACCATGGGCAGCGCCGTCGAGAAGGTATATGTCACGCAGGAAGGCGCCCGCAAGACGGCGCAGACCATTGAGATCATGGCCAGCAACTCGGTGGAAGCCGCAGTGGGCAATCAGGGGATTTCCGACATCAGCCGGCAACAGCTGGAGCAGTTCGGCCTGCTCAAATCCAACATTGAAACCTTGTTTGCCACCCTCAAGGAAAATGGCACCAAGGTGGAAGCCACGGCGGCGATTGGCGAAGACCTGCGCCGGGTGTCCAGCCGCCTCAACGAACTGATGGCGGGCTTCCAGTTCTCCCATGAAAAAGTCATCGAGCCGGCGCAAGACGAGCAGCGCGAGGCGCCGCGGATTCATAACAGCCTGCTGGTAAAAGTGTCGCAGGGCGGGGATGCACAGGATGCGCAACTGATTGATGCCATCAGCCAGGATGTGTCGATGAAGGGGGTGCGGTTATCCCTGGCACATCGTGTGGACCAGAATCAGCCGATTGAACTGGATATTTATTTGCCGCACGAAGATCTCAAGGTTTATGAGCGGCAGCAGCCGCTCCATCTGCTGGGCAAGGTGACCTGGCAGAGTGGCCAGGATGGGCGCAATCGCTGCCTGGCGGGGGTTGGTTTTGTTGATTTGAAGGAAAGCGACCGCCTGAAGTTGCAGGAATGTTTCAAATTCTTTAACATGAAGGCGGAGTTTTAACGTGTTTTTTTAAGGAGCCTGATGTGAAGCAGCATTTTGCAAAAAGTATAGTGTCCGGTTTGTTGTTGTCGCTGATGATGGCGCCAGTCTGCCATGCAGCAGGGTTGAAGGTGGTCGAGGGGCTGAAAATGCCGGAATCGGTTGCCGTGGCCGCCGATGGCCGAATTTTTGTTTCTGAAATTGGTGAGTTCGGCAAGCCTGGTGACGGGGATGTGGCGATTGTCACAGCCGACGGCAAAGTCAAGCCGTTTGCCACCGGTCTGGATGACCCAAAGGGGCTGGCTTTTGCCAAGGGTGACCTGTATGTGGCGGACAACAAACGGATCGTGAAAATTGGCAAGGATGGGAAGTGGAGCGTGTTTGTTGCGCCGGAGGCTTTTCCCGCCACGCCGCAGTTTCTGAATGACCTGGTGCTGGGTGCGGACGGCGCGCTGTATGTGTCTGATAGCGGTGATCTGAAAGGCAAGGGTGGAGCCGTCTACCGGATTACCATGGATGGCAGCAAGGTCAGTGTGGTCGTTAATGCGGATGATCCGCGGGTGCTGGCGCCGAACGGGCTGTTGGCCGATGGCAAGGAGCACTTGCTGATGGTGGATTTCTTTTCCGGCATTCTTTACCGCCTGAAAATTGCCACTGGCAAACTTGAACCGCGGGCGGAAGGGTTTGGTGGCGGCGATGGCATTGTCCGGGATAAACGGGGCGTGCTCTGGGTGAGCGACTGGAAGAATGGCCGGGTGTTCTCACTGAAAGCCGACGGCACGCTGATGCTGGCGAAAACCCTGTTTCAGTCCGCTGCCGACATCGGCCTGAGTGCCGATGGCAAGTTCATCCTGGTACCGGATATGAAGGCCGGCACGCTGACCTGGTTGCCAGTCAAACAGTAGTCGTAATTGAATCGGGCGAGGCTGGTACGGCCTCGCCCGGCAGATGTTCAGAATGCCACTTCAACCGTGCCGTCGTCTTTTGCCACACCCTTGATAATTTGCCCGGATTTGGTTTTGACCGCCACGATTTGGCCTGCTGTTGCGTTGCCCATGGCGCGCCCTTCCGATGACACCTTGAAATTCTCGCCTCTGGCGATGACGATCACCTGCTGCCCCTGGCGGATGACCAGGGCGGCGCGCAGCACTTCCGGGCGTACCGGGCTGCCGGCCGGGATGCTGGCAGCCGTGGTTTTGCCGACCACCTGCTCAGGCTGGGTGAAAACGCCAACCGGGTAAGGCGTCAGGTCGATGACCTGTACCTCGACATCCTGCGGCTCAATCACTTGCCCGCCACCAATAGCACGGGTGCTCACCAGGGCTTTGCCGGTGACCTTGACCAGCACCGAAACATACAATGCCCATTTGACGGGTGAAGAGCAGCTGACCTTGACGCTGGCGCGCCCCCACAGCCGGTTCCCGGAAGGCAGCGAGGTTTCCAGGTTGTCGCATTTGCCGACCTTGACGCGAGCATCGGGCGGGGTGGCGGAAATGCTGACCTCGCCGGCGATGCCTGCGGTTTTTTCCTGGGCAAAAGCTTCGGCCGCCGCCTGGATGGACTCCCGGGATTGCCATTGCGTGGCGGCAAGCGCGGAGCAGGACAGCATCATGCCGATGAGGTAGAGGCCCGCGAGCTTGTAATAATCTTGATGCTTGTGTATTGCCATGGCTTAAATGAAAATGCCCTGAATTGATATTTGGTTGGATTCGATTCTAACCCTATTTTTCTTGCCTGAGCGCACGCAACCAGCATACATGACATGACGCAAGAGCAGACCCCTACCGATATTGCCCGACAGGCGCTGAAAGACCTGGTGCTGCACAAGCTGCCGCCGACCCCGGAGAATTTTCGCCGGGCTTACGACGACATTGCCGGGCAGCGCTCGGAAGATGCGCTACAGATGCTGGTCCGCTTGCTGCGCGATGCCGGTAGTGCGCACTCACGCTGGCTGGGGCTGGCGGTACAGATCGAGCATGCTGCCGCCAAAGGGGACGCTGCCGCACAGGAGCAGCTGATTCGGCAGTTGATCCCCGCCGGCAATGTGGCGGGAAACTGGGGGGATGTGCTCAGGGATTTATTGAAGGAGCTGGAAACCAATCGCCCCGGCTACACCCTCAGCAAGAAAAAGGATGCGCTGGAACGGGTACTGACGAATTTTGGCGGCGATCCCGCGGCGCTGGTGCCCAGGCTGCAAGGCCTGGTAGCGCTGTGGAAGGGGAGTGGGGAATCCCTGCCCAATGAGTTGGTTGACGAGCTTGAACCCATCAGGACGGTGCCCGTGGAGCATGGCGCCAGTGGGGCGGGGTTGAGCAGTGCGCCTACTGACACTGCCATCTGGTGGCGCGAGATGCTGATACAGACGCTGGAGTTCGGGGTGGTGAGCGGTCTGGCATTTTTGCCCGAGCTCCAAGGCCATGCCCGGCAAGTGTTGGAGCAGGCAAAAAATGCGCATACGGACAAAGAAACCGACAAGCTGGGCGAGGCGATCAAGGCGCTGTGGTACCGCCTGGAGCTGAACCGCGATGCCCAGACCCGGCTGCACGAGGCGCTGCTGCAGCTGATGCGCCTGCTGGTGGATAACGTGGCGGAACTGGTGGTGGACGACGAGTGGATGCAGGGGCAAATCCAGATCATCCAGGACATCATGACCCATCCGCTGGAACTGGATGCAATTTATGAGGCGGAAAGCGCGCTCAAGGAGTTGCTGTTCAAGCAGGGCAAGCTTAAGCACAGCGTGATCGAGGCACGGGAGGGCATCAGGCGCATGGCGGAGGATTTTGTCGCGCGGCTGGCGCAAATGACCGAGCATGCCGGTCAGTATCACGCCAAAATCGAAGGGTATCAGGCGCAGATCAGCAGTACCGGTGACATTGTTGAACTGAACGTGGTGCTGGATGGCTTGATGCGGGATACGCATTCGATGCAGATGGATGCGTTGCGCGCTCATGACGATATCAAGGCCATCCAGACCAAGGCCGATGAAGCGCAAAGCAAGGTGCGCGAGTTGACGATGGAAATGAGTCAGCTGAGCGAAATGGCGCAAGAGGATTACTTGACCGGTGCGTTGAACCGCCGCGGCATGAACGATGCCTTTGAGCGCGAATTCAGTCGTGCCGAGCGAGCCGGGACGCCAGTCAGCGTTGCCGTGCTGGACGTGGACCATTTCAAGAAACTGAACGACGGGCTGGGGCACGAGGCCGGCGACAAGGCCCTGATGCACCTGGTGCGGGTGACGCGCGAGGCATTGCGGCCTACAGACATTCTTGCGCGCTATGGCGGCGAGGAGTTCGTCATCATCCTCCCCGAGACGGACGCGGAGGAAGGTTTTCATGTCATGCAGCGGGTGCAGCGTGAACTGACTAAAAATATTTTCCTGCACAACAACCAGAAAGTATTGATCACATTCAGCGCCGGGGTCGCGCAACGCCAGGCGCAGGAACCCCAGGAGCAGGTGATTCAACGTGCCGACGAAGCGATGTACCGGGCAAAACATGCCGGACGCAATCGCGTATTCAGCGCGGAATAACCGACGGGTTTTTTCTTGCCGCTCCGGCAACCAGTTGCCGCAAATTGCCGTAGTGCTTCCGCACAAATTTAAAATAAGATATTGATTATTAATATTTAATACATTCTGGCACGGATGATGCTTTAATCGGGTGAAATCCATTTTTGTGGAACATCCGATTCATGAACAAGATTGATAAAGCATTTGCGTTTCAGGAAAAAGCGTTAGCGGTCAGAAGCTATCGCCAGGAACTGATCGCCTCCAACATTGCCAATGCCGATACGCCGCAATACAAGGCAGTGGACGTCAACTTTGCCGATGCCATGAAAAAGGCATTGAGCGGCATCCGTGATGGCCTAGATCTGAACAAAACCAGCGCGCGCCACCTGGATGGCCATGCCACCGGTAGCCTGTACGGCATCAAGCCGCTGTACCGCACCTCGGTTCAGCCCAGCATTGACGGCAATACGGTGGATAACAATCTTGAGCAGGCGCAGTTCACCGACAATTCCCTGAACTACATGTCCACGCTGACTTTCATCAACAGCAATATCCAGGGTGTCACCATGGCCCTGAACGGAGGTAAATAATGGCTTTGTTCAACGTGTTTGATATTGCAGGCTCGGCAATGACGGCGCAGTCCATGCGCCTTAACGTGGTAGCCAGCAACATGGCCAACGCTGACAGCGTGACCAGTTCCAACGGCAAGCCTTACGTGGCCAAGCAGGTGGTGTTCGAGGCCAAGAAGCTGAATGAGAAGCTGCCCAAGGGTGTGGCGGGCGTGGTGGTGCAGAAGGTGATTGATGATCCTGCTCCCATGAAGCTGGTGTATGACCCGGCAAGCCCCTATGCGGACGGCAACGGGTACGTGACCATGCCCAATGTGAATGTGGTGGAAGAGATGGTCAACATGATTTCCGCATCGCGCTCGTATCAGGCCAATGTGGAAATGATGAATACAACCAAACAATTGATTCAGCGTACGTTGACGCTGGGTAGTTAATTTAAATTTCGGGTTTTAAGGAGAGTCGCATGGTAACCACTGTAAAAAACGATCCAGTCACCGGTCTGCCGACCACCCAAACATCGTCGGGCTCCGCGGTCAAAGATCAGGAAGACCGCTTCCTCAAGTTGCTGGTGACGCAGATGAAAAACCAGGACCCGCTGAATCCACTGGATAACGCGCAAGTCACTTCGCAAATGGCGCAGTTGTCTACCGTGACCGGTATTGAAAAACTCAATGCCACCCTCTCGGCCATGAGCGAAACGCAAACCTATCAGGCCGCGGGCCTGATCAATCATGGTGTGCTGGCTCCCGGCTCGTTCATGGATCTCGCTACCAGCAACGGGCATAGCTCCGCTGTGGCGGGCGTTGATCTGCCGAAGGCGGCGGACAAGGTAACGGTCAAGGTGTTCAACGAAGCCAACCAGTTGGTGCGTGAGATTGACCTGGGCAAGCAGGCTGCCGGCTCAACCCTGTTCAGCTGGGACGGTAAGACGGATGCCGGCGCAGCAGCCCCGGATGGCGCGTACCACTTCACGGTGCAGGCAACCCAGGATGGCAAGTCGGTCGAGCCGGTTGCGCTGGCGGTTGGCTTGGTTAACAGCGTGCTGCTGGACAAGACTGGTCCCAAACTGGTTGTGGACGGCATGGGCAAGCTTGATCTGGCTGAAGTCAGACAGATTCTGTAACGGATTAACGATTAAATATTAAGTAACTCTTTGGAAATCAGGAGATAACAATGGGCTTTCAACAAGGTTTAAGTGGTCTGAATGCAGCGTCCCGCAGCCTGGACGTTACCGGGAACAACGTGGCCAATGCCAGCACCGTCGGCTTCAAGCAGAGCCGTGCCGAATTCGCGGACGTGTACGCCAATTCCCTGAACGGTTCCGGCGCTACGCCGATTGGCCTGGGTGCCAAAGTGGCTGCAGTAACGCAACAGTTCACCCAAGGCGGCATTACCGTCACCAACCTGCCGCTGGATCTGGCAATTAACGGCGGCGGCTTCTTCCGCATGAGCAATGCCGGTGTGACCACCTATACGCGCAACGGTCAGTTCCAACTGGACAAGAATGGCTATGTGGTGAACGCACAGGGTTACCGTCTGCAAGGTTACCTGGCGAACAGCACCGGCACCATCCAGCAGGTTGCGCCTCCTGTGGACCTGCGCCTGTTCAATCCTGCCACCAGTTCGGACGTGCCTCCGCAGGCGACCGGCACCAGCACTGCGGGTACCGGCGTGGAAGCGGTGATCAACCTGGATTCGCGCGAAGCCGCTCCAGCATTGCCATTTGCGCTTAACGATCCTTCCACCTACAACCGGTCTACCGCGGTTTCCGTATTTGATAGCCTGGGCAATGCCCATACCTATCAGATGTACTTCCGCAAGACGGCTGTTCCTGGGGCATGGGATGTTTACACTTCGGTATCCAACCCCGCAAGTGCAACCAACTTTGCGGCTAACCCGATTGCTTTGGGCGCACCGCTGGGCACGCTGACGTTTGATACCGATGGTACCCTGTTGAGCAGCACCATTCCTGCTGCCGGCCAGACCATTACTGCCGTGCAACTGGGCTCTCCCGGCATCAACGCCGATCCGCTGGTGTTCCCGGTCAGCTTCGTCGGCTCCACCCAGTTTGGCTCTACTTTCAAGGTGAACTCGCTGGAACAGGATGGTTATACCGCAGGTTCCCTGGCTGGCTACAGCGTGGGCGCCGACGGTGTCATCGTTGGCCGCTACACCAACGGCATCACCAAGAACCTGGGGCAAGTGACGCTGGATTCCTTCCGCAATCCGCAAGGGCTGGATCCGATCGGTAACAACCAGTGGGTGGAAACTTCCGAGTCCGGTGCGGCGATTACTTCCGATCCGGGTTCCGATGGCAACCACGGCCCGATCCAGTCCGCTGCTACCGAAGATTCCAACGTGGATCTGACGCAAGAGCTGGTGAACATGATCATCTCCCAGCGTGTGTATCAGGCGAATGCGCAAACCATCAAGACGCAGGATCAGATCCTGCAAACCTTGGTCAACCTGCGTTAAGGAATACTGGGGAAAATGGGAATCATGCAGCAATCCGTTAGTTGGCAGAACCAGTTGTTAGTGGTCGGAAGCTAGAGGCGCTATATGGGCTTTCAACAAGGTTTAAGTGGTCTGAATGCAGCGTCCCGCAGCCTGGACGTTACCGGGAACAA
Organism: uncultured Methylophilaceae bacterium; assembly: GCA_964511385.1. Lineage (GTDB taxonomy): Bacteria > Pseudomonadota > Gammaproteobacteria > Burkholderiales > Methylophilaceae > CAILHX01. The sequence goes on from CAZEFE010000008.1 coordinate 50,498, forward strand.
CGTGGCCAATGCCAGCACCGTCGGCTTCAAGCAGAGCCGTGCCGAATTCGCGGACGTGTACGCCAATTCCCTGAACGGTTCCGGCGCTACGCCGATTGGCCTGGGTGCCAAAGTGGCTGCGGTAACGCAACAGTTCACCCAGGGCGGCATTACCGTCACCAACCTGCCGCTGGATCTGGCAATTAACGGTGGCGGCTTCTTCCGCATGAGCAATGCCGGTGTGACGACTTATACGCGCAACGGTCAGTTCCAGCTGGACAAGAATGGCTACGTGGTGAACGCGCAAGGTTACCGTCTGCAAGGGTACCTGGCGAACAACACTGGCACCATCCAGCAGGTCGCGCCTCCGGTGGACCTGCGCCTGTTCAATCCTGCCACCAGTTCGGACGTGCCTCCGCAGGCAACCGGCACCAGCACTGCCGCTACTGGCGTGGAAGTGGTGATCAACCTCGATTCCAGAGAGGCTGTTCCTGTTACAGCACCGTTTAATTATGCGGATCCTACGAGTTATAACCGGTCTACGGCTGTTTCTATTTACGATAGCCTTGGTGACGCACATACCTATCAAATGTACTTTGTGAAAACGGCAGCGCCAGGTACATGGGATGTGTATAACACACTAACTAATACGTCGGGGACGGTAATTCCCGGGGCAGGTGTAGCCTCGACATTGGTTTTTGATACTACCGGTACTCTTGTAGCACCGCTGGTGCCCGCGACTGTAGTTGTTCCGGCTGCCGCTTTTGCGACAGGTGCATCTGCTGCAACATTCCCATTGAATTTTGCGGGCTCCACCCAGTTTGGCTCTACCTTCAAGGTGAACTCGCTGGAGCAGGATGGTTATACCGCGGGTTCCCTGGCCGGCTACAGCGTGGGTGCCGACGGCGTCATCGTTGGCCGCTACACCAACGGCATCACCAAGAACCTGGGGCAGGTGACGCTGGACTCCTTCCGCAATCCGCAAGGGCTGGATCCTATCGGTAACAACCAGTGGGTGGAAACTTCCGAGTCCGGTGCGGCGATTACTTCCGATCCGGGTTCCGATGGCAACCACGGCCCGATCCAGTCCGCTGCTACCGAAGATTCCAACGTGGATCTGACGCAAGAGCTGGTGAACATGATCATCTCCCAGCGTGTGTACCAGGCGAATGCGCAAACCATCAAGACGCAGGATCAGATCCTGCAAACCTTGGTGAATTTGCGTTAAAGATTAATTTAGCAAAGGAAATATAAAGACTATGGATCGCCTGCTTTACATTTCGATGAATGGTGCCAAGCACAGCATGCTGCAACAGGCTGTGACGGCAAATAACCTGGCCAATGCGTCGACGGATGGCTACAAGGCACAGAACAGTGCTTTCCGCGCCCTGCCGGTGTATGGGCCAGGCATGCCGACCCGTACCTTTGTGGTGGATTCCACCCCCAATGCGGATTTGTCGGGGGGCACCATCAAGACCACCGGTCGTAGCCTGGATTTGGCGGTGCATGGCCGCGGCTGGTTTGCAGTGCAGGATGCCAGGGGTAATGAGGCGTATACCCGCAACGGCGCGCTGGAAGTGACCAGCACCGGCTTGCTGGTGACCAACAGCGGCCTGCCGGTGGTGGGTGATGGCGGCCCGATCACGGTTCCAACTGATTCTGATGTAACGGTTTCGAAAGACGGCACGGTAAGCATTGTGACCAACAATCAGTACCAGAATCAGGTGCAGATAGGCCGCCTCAAACTGGTGAATCCTGCCGATGTCGACATGGTGCGCGGTGACGACGGCCTGTTCCGCCACAAGAACGGCCAGCCCGTTGCCGCAGATGCCAAGGTTAACCTGGTGGCTGGCGCGCTGGAAAGCAGCAACGTCAATGCGGTGAATGCCTTGATTGACATGATTGACCATTCGCGCCTGTTCGATATGCAAGTGAAGATGCTGCACAAGGTCGATGAAAACGAAACCAGCGCGATCAAGCTGATGGCGCTTAATGGCTAACGCTTAATCAAACCGAATAACACTGAAAATTAGGAATAATCATGCTTAGATCACTCTGGATTGCCAAAACCGGGATGGAATCCCAGCAAACCAATATCGACGTTATTTCCCATAACCTGGCCAACGTCAGCACCAACGGTTTCAAGAAAACCCGTCCGGTGTTCGAGGATTTGATTTACGTCACCCTGCGCCAGCCTGGGGCACAAGCCTCCCAGCAAACGGAAGTGCCTTCCGGCTTGCAGTTGGGTACGGGCGCACGCCCCGTGGCGACCGAGCGCATCCACATCCAGGGCGGCATCCAGCAGACCGGCAATTCGTTTGACCTGGCGATCCAGGGCAATGGCTTCTTCCAGATTCAATTGCCTGACGGCACGCTGGCCTATACCCGTGACGGCTCGTTCCAGGTGAATAACCAGGGCGTTGTGGTGACGGCCAATGGCGATCCGCTCCAGCCACAGATCACGGTGCCGATTGATGCGGTTTCCGTGACGGTTGCCAAGGATGGCACCGTGACCATCACGCAGCCTGGCAATGTGACGACAACCCAGGGCCCGATCACGCTCACCAATTTTATCAACCCGACCGGGCTGGAAAGTGTGGGGGATAACCTCTATCTGGAAACCGTGGCATCCGGCGCACCCAATACCGGAAACCCGGGTACCAACGCGTTGGGTAGCCTGCAACAAGGTTTTGTTGAAACTTCCAACGTCAGCGTGGTCGAAGAGTTGATCAACATGATCCAGGCGCAGCGCGCTTATGAAATCAACTCCAAGTCCATCCAGGCTTCAGACCAGATGCTGCAACGCCTGGTACAACTGTAAGTCGGCGATTGGGAGTGCGATTGCATCGAGGCTGTAGGATAATGGCAAGCTGGTATTGAAAGGTTAGGAGAGAAAGATGATGTTGCGTAATGTATTCATGCTGATCGGCGCTCTGGCGTTGGTGGGCTGCAATACGGATCCTCCTACGCGTGTGCAGTTGCCCACTACGGTGCGCCCTACACCAGCTCCAGTAGCTGCAGCGGATGGTTCCATTTATCGCGCCAATGGTAGTCGGCCCTTGTTTGAGGATCGCCGGGCACGTTTTGTCGGCGATACCATCACGGTTAACCTGGTTGAAAAAACCTCGTCCAACCGTAAAACTAATGAATCCTCCGCGCGCAAGGCGACTGCGGATGTAAACGTTGGCACGCCGAAAGTGCTGGGCGTCACCCCTGGTATGCCGGTTACCGGGAGTGTGCTCAACACACGGGTGCAGGGTGATCTGAATTCAAGTTTTACCGCGAATTCCGATATTTCCACCAGCAACAAACTGGATGACGGCAACAGCAACACCATCAGCGGCACCATCGCGGTGACGGTGATCGAAGTGCTGCCCAATGGCAACCTGATGGTGAGCGGCGAAAAAATGGTGGCAATTAACCAGGGCACCGAATTTGTTCGCCTATCCGGGGTGGTTAACCCCATCGACATATCCGGCACAAATACGGTCAGTTCCACGAAAATCGCTGATGCCAAGATTGAAAGCAAGCAGAAACAGGACGTAGATACTGCGCAGGTACTGAGCGCCATGGCGCGCTTCTTTACTGTCCTGCTGCCCTTCTGACCTAGAGGTTGATATGAAAAAGACATTGTTTCTGGCGGGCGTGCTGATGGGGTTGCTGGCTGCAATGCCTGTGCATGCCGAGCGCATCAAGGATCTGGCCTCGCTGCAGGGCGTACGCTCCAACCAATTGGTTGGCTATGGCCTGGTGGTCGGCCTGGATGGTACGGGCGACCAGACCACACAGACCCCGTTTACGGTGCAGAGTATCCTCAATATGCTGGGCCAGTTGGGTGTTAATGTCCCGGCGGCCACTAACTTGCAGTTGAAGAACGTTGCTGCCGTGATGGTGACGGCCAATCTGCCGGCATTTGCCAAGCCAGGCCAGGCACTGGATGTGACGGTGTCGTCGCTGGGTAATGCCAAAAGCTTGCGTGGTGGCACGCTGCTGCTGACCCCGTTAAAAGGCGCGGATGGCCAGGTGTACGCTATGGCGCAGGGTAATATGCTGGTAGCCGGTGCCGGTGCGGCAGCCGGGGGTTCCAGCGTGCAGGTCAACCAGCTCAATTCGGGACGGGTGCCCAATGGCGCCACAGTCGAGCGCGAAGTGCCGACCAGTGTTGGCCAGGGGCAATTCGTTCACCTGGAACTCAATAAGTTCGATTTCACCACCGCTTCGCGGGTAGTGAATGCGATCAACCGCACGTTTGGCGCAGGTACCGCGGTGGCGGTGGATGGGCGTCTGGTGCGCGTGAATGCGCCAGTGGACAACAATCAGCGTGTTGCTTTTATCTCTCGGATTGAAAATATTTCGGTCGCCCCGGGCGAAGATATTGCCCGCGTGATTTTGAACGCACGTACCGGTTCGATCGTGATGAACAAGGAAGTTTCGCTGGATACCGTGGCGGTTGCACATGGCGGTCTGTCCGTTGTGATCAGCAGCGAGCCGCTGGTGAGCCAGCCCAATGCGCTGGCTCAAGGGCAGACTGTGGCAACGGAGCAGGCGCAAATCGAAATCAAGGAAAAGAAGGGCGAACTGGTGATGCTGCGCTCCGGCGCCACGCTGGGTGAGGTGGTCAAGGCGCTGAATGCCGTGGGCGCGACCCCGCAGGATCTGCTGGCCATTCTCCAGGCGATGAAGGCTGCGGGTGCATTAAAAGCCGAGTTGGAAGTCATCTAATCCTGAAATTATTCAAATCATGGCACTGACCAATTTTTCCAATCAGCTGGCAATTAATCCACAGGCGCTCGACCAGTTGCGGTCGCAGACGCAGCATGCCGATACACGCGAAGGCATCAAGGCTGCGGCCAGACAGTTTGAAACCTATTTCCTGCAGATGATGTTGCGCAACATGCGCGAAACATTGTCGCAGGATGGTTTGTTCGACAGCCAGGAAACCAAAAGCTTTACCGAGATGTTTGATCAGCAATTGTCACAGACGATTGCTCAGGGCAAAGGCATCGGGCTGACCGATATGCTGCTGGCCCAGATCGAAAGGTCTTTGCCGAAAACTCCCGGCGCCACGCCTACTGCGACGCGCCCCGTGACATATGATCTGCCCAAAGCGGGGCAGGAGGCGGCGGCAATTGATCCGGCATCATCGCCGGCTTTGGCTGCCCAGGCTGCGAAGGAGGGCGCCACCGCACCCGCCGGATCCAATGAATTCATCCAGCAGATGTGGCCGCACGCAGTGGATGCAGCAAAATCGCTGGGGGTTCCGCCCCAATCATTGCTGGCGCAAGCGGCTCTGGAAAGCGGCTGGGGTAAGCGCGAACTGAAAAATGCGGACGGCAGCAATACCTACAACCTGTTCAACATCAAGGCGGGAAGCAATTGGACAGGCGCAACGGTGACACGCGAAGTTTCCGAGTACAGGCACGGCAATCTAGTGAAAAGCACCGAGAAATTCAGGGCCTATGGCTCCTATGAAGAGGCATTCTCTGATTATGCAAAATTGATTTCGGGCAGTTCCCGCTACTCTGGCGCGGTGAACCAGGACGCCCAGGGCTTTGCTGCAGGGTTGCAGCAGGGTGGTTTTGCCACTGATCCGGCGTATGCCAGCAAAATAATGCGGGTGTTCAACAGTCCGGCTTTCCGTGAAACCTTGCCGGGAGATGCATTGCAGGGTGTGCTGAGCTGATTTGCGGCGGGCCGCAGTGATTGGTTGGGCAGGTGTCAATCGAGAACAAATTAACTGAAAAACGAGCTCAAGTTTTTGCCCGTTTTTCCGTTAGATAAATCAAATGAACACAGGTGATAAAAAATGAGTTTCTACAGCGTTGGTTTGAGTGCTCTCCGTAATTCACAGATTGGCCTTGCGACCGCCGGGCACAATATTACGAACGCCAGCACCCCAGGGTATCACCGGCAAAGTATCGTTCAGTCTACTAATTTCCCGCTGGCCACCGGCGCCGGGTTCATTGGGCAGGGCGCGCACATAGACACCGTCCGCCGCGCAATCAACCAGACGCTGGAAACACAGTTGTTGCAGGTTCAGGCGCATGGCGCGCAACTGGATTCCTACCTGTCCCAGATCACGCAAATCGACAATGCCTTGGGTAGTTCTACTACCGGGTTGTCGGCAGCGCTCGACCGGTTTTTCACAGCGGTTTCTGCCGTGGCAGCCAACCCGGCAGATGTTCCTGCGCGTCAGGCATTGCTGAGCAATGGTACAGGGCTGACCTCCCAGTTCCAGAGCCTCGGGCAGCGGTTTATTGAGGTTCGCGACGGTCTGGATACGCAACTCCAGGATAGCGTGACTTTGATCAATTCCTACGCAACGCAGATTGCCAACCTGAATAAGCAAATCGCGTTGCAAAGCGGGACCACCGCGCAAGGGCAGGTTCCCAATGATTTGCTGGACCAGCGCGAAGCGCTGATTTCCAGCCTGAACAAGGAAGTGGGCACAACCACGATTATCCAGAATGACGGTACTGCAACCGTGTTTTTCGGTAGCGGTCAGCCGCTGGTGATTCAGGATCAGGCATTTACCTTGTCCGCATCGGCCGGACTGGATGATCCGCAGCATCTGGATGTTTCCTATAAACTCGGTGCCAGCAATATCCTGATCGGTAGCAACAATATCAGCGGTGGTCGCCTGGGCGGCTTGCTGGCATTCCGCGACGAAATTCTTGACCCGGCGCAAAATTCCCTGGGTCGCGTGGCTATCGGCCTGGCGCAGGCGTTTAACGATCAGCACCATCTGGGCCAGGATCTGGCCGGCAATCTCGGGGGCGACTTCTTTGACGTGCCTGCACCCATTGTGCAGCCGAGCACGGTGAACACCGGTACCGGTGTGCTTACCGCGACGCTGGCCAATGCGCAGCACCTGACCACTAGCGACTACCGTTTGGTGATTACTGCCGCAGGTGGAACGCTGACGCGTCTATCCGACAATACCAGCACTGCGTTTACCTCCCTGCAGTTATCGGCAGGTGTAACGGTTGATGGCACCACAATTACGTTAGGTGCTGGCGCAGTAGTTGGCGACCGGTACCTGATCCAGCCGACACGTACTGCCGCCGAAAACATTGAAGTCAATGCCAGTGTTACAACCACAACGATCGCCGCCGCCGCGCCGATCCGCACTTCCGCGACACTGGCCAATTTGGGTACAGGTAAGATCAGCGCGGGGGCTGTGAACTCGCCGAATAACAAAGTGACGATCACGTTCAATGCCGGTGCCTATGACGTGGTGGACCAAACCACCGGGGCAACGCTGGCGACAGGCGTGCCGGCAGGTACCTTCAGCTACAACGGCTGGACTACGCAGATTGCGGGCGGTGCGGCCGGCGATGTGTTCACTGTTGAAAATGGGGTTGCGCAAAGAACATCCGGAGCATCTGCCGCTACCATCAGCAATGCGGTGGTGGATGTGACGCCCGTCAATCCGAACTTGAAAAATCCGGTGACAATTACGTTTACCAGCGCGACGACATTTGATGTCACCGGTGTGGGTGCCGGCTTGCCCGCAATTGGCCTTACTTATGTGCCGGCAAGTGGTACGGCAATATCGTATAACGGCTGGTCAGTGAAACTGACGGGCGCTCCTCAAAATGGCGATACTTTTACCGTTGGCCCCAACACCAACGGCACGGCCGATAACCGCAATGCATTGCTGCTGTCGCAATTGCAATCAAGGAGCACCCTGGCTGGCGGCACTGCATCCGTCGAAAATGCATTCGCCCAGACGGTAAGCCTGGTGGGCAACAAGACCAGTGAGATTCAGATTACCTCTGAAGCCCAGAACACCCTGATACAGCAAACGCAGAGTGCGCAGCAAGCGGTTTCCGGGGTCAATCTGGATGAAGAAGCGGCTGACCTGTTGCGCTATCAGCAGGCTTACCAGGCGGCAGGAAAAATGTTGCAGATATCAACCACCCTGTTTGATACCTTGCTTTCAATCGGGAATTAATAAAATTCAGGCATAAGGCAGTCAGGAGTTAATATGCGTATCAGTACCAGTATGATCTATGAGTTGGGCGGCACCTCCGTCCAGGCCCAGCAAAGCGGGCTGTTCAAGCTCCAGCAGCAGCTCTCCAGCGGCAAGCGGGTCAGCACGCCCTCTGATGACCCCTTGGCTGCAGCGCGTGTGCTCGAGATCAACCAGTCAAAATCCGTGAGCGAGCAGCTGAGCGTGAATGGCGACTATGCCACCAGTACGCTGCAGGCTCAGGAGAGCGCCCTTGGCAGCTTTAATGATGTGCTGACGCAATTGAAAACGCAGGGCGTGTATGCCGGTAATCCTTCGCTGACCCATGCCGATCGCAAGATTCTGGCCGCTGACGTGCGTGCCATGTATGCCGAGCTACTGAGCCTGGCCAATACTCAGGAAAATGGAAAATACCTGTTCTCTGGTTTCCAGGGCGAAACACAGCCTTTCTCCGAAACGACCCCGGGCGTTGTTGCCTACAACGGCGATGAAGGCCAGCGGTTGATCCAGGTGTCACCATCGCGGCAGGTTCCTGTAAGCGCTGCCGGGATTGAAGTGTTCCAGCGTATCAAGAACGGCAACGGCACCTTCTTTGTCAGCGGTGACCCGGCCGTCACGGGAACCACCAACACCGGTACCGGTGTTGCAACGCCTGGCTCCTTGCTGGATGCAACAAAATGGCAGGCTGGTTCTGGCGACGTTTCTGTTATTTTCCATGTGGATAGCACGGTTAATCCGCCGGTCACCACTTACGATATTGTCGATAACGCATCTGCCAACTCGCTGCTGACTGGCGCTGCACCTGGCCCTGGCCCATATCCACGCACCTACACTCCTGGTACGGCCATCAGCCTGAGCCAGACCGCGGCTCCTGCTTTTGATCTTGGCGCAGAGCTGAGCATTAGCGGCAGCCCTGCGACGGGGGATAAGTTCACCATCAAGGATAGCGTTCCAAATCAGGATATTTTCTCCACGGTGTATAACCTGATTGATGCGCTGGAAAATACCTCTGGTGCCCAGTTGTCCAACCATGTGATGACTTTCCTGCAAGACTTGGACAAGGCGTCGGAATCCGTGCTGACAGCGATTACCAATGTGGGCAGCACGCTGGCTGAGGTCGAGTCGCATAAAAACGTGAACGATGATCTGGTGGTTCAGTACAAGACATCCATCAGCCATCTGGAAGACTTGGATTATGCGACGGCGGCGACAGACTATGCGTTGCGGCAGGCGAACCTGCAGGCCGCCCAGCAATCCTTCATCAAGGTCCAGGGGCTGTCCTTGTTCAACTTCATCCAATAACCTTTGCTTTCCTGCTTTGCGGTAAAATGCTGTACAGCAGTTTGCCGTGATCAATCATCAAGGGCGCTCCGGCGCCCTTGTTGTTTTTTCCGCGCTTAGTCCATGTCTTTAACCAGCCCGATTTCCTGAATGAATAACATCCGCAACTTTTCCATTATTGCCCATATTGACCACGGTAAATCCACGCTGGCCGACCGCATCATCCACATGTGCGGCGGTCTGTCGGATCGTGAGATGGAAGCACAAGTGCTCGATTCCATGGATCTGGAACGCGAACGCGGCATCACCATCAAGGCCCAGACCGCGGCGCTGCAATACAAAGCCAGGGATGGCCAGATTTACAACCTCAACCTGATTGATACGCCGGGACATGTGGACTTTTCTTATGAAGTCAGCCGTTCGCTGGCGGCATGCGAAGGTGCCTTGCTGGTGGTGGATGCCTCGCAGGGCGTGGAAGCGCAGAGCGTGGCGAACTGCTACACCGCCATCGAACAGGGCGTGGAAGTGCAGGCGGTGCTGAACAAGATCGACCTGCCCTCCGCCGACCCGGAGCGGGTGATCCAGGAGATTGAAGACATTATCGGCATCGAGGCCACCGATGCCGTGCGTTGCTCGGCCAAAACCGGCGAAGGCGTGGAAGACGTGCTGGAAGCCGTGGTGGCACGTATTCCGCCGCCCAAGGGTGATCCGGATGCGCCGTTGAAGGCATTGATTATCGATTCCTGGTTCGATAACTATGTCGGCGTCATCATGCTGGTGCGGGTGGTGGACGGCACGCTTAGACCTAAGGATAAAATCCGCCTGATGGCGACCGGCGCGCAATACCTGTGCGAACAAGTCGGCGTGTTCACGCCCAAATCGCGCCAGCGTACCAGCCTGTCGGCCGGTGAGGTGGGGTTTGTGATTGCCGGCATCAAGGAACTGAAAGCCGCCAAGGTGGGCGATACCATTACCCTGGCGGATCGGCGCGCTGAAGAGCCGTTGCCGGGCTTCAAGGAAATCAAGCCGCAGGTGTTTGCCGGGCTGTATCCGGTGGAATCCAACCAGTACGAAGCCTTGCGCGATGCGCTGGAAAAGCTGCGCCTGAACGATGCCAGCCTGCAATTCGAGCCGGAAGTGTCGCAGGCGCTGGGCTTCGGCTTCCGCTGCGGTTTCCTCGGCTTGTTGCACATGGAAATTGTGCAGGAGCGGCTGGAGCGCGAATACGACATGGACCTCATCACCACCGCGCCAACGGTGGTGTATGAAGTGGTGACCAAGGCCGGCGAGGTGCTGCTGGTGGAGAACCCTTCCAAGCTGCCGGAACCGTCGCGCATCGAGGAAATCCGCGAACCTATTATCACCACCACCATTCTAATGCCGCAGGAGTACGTCGGCCCGGTGATGACGCTGTGCAACAACAAGCGCGGCGTACAGCGCAACATGCAGTACATGGGCCGGCAGGTGATGCTGACCTACGAAATGCCGCTGAACGAAGTGGTGATGGACTTTTTCGACAAGCTGAAATCCACTTCGCGCGGCTATGCCTCCTTGGATTATGAATTTCTGGAGTTCCGCGCCTCCGATCTGGTGAAACTGGATATCCTGGTGAATGGGGAAAAAGTGGATGCGCTGTCGCTTATCGTGCACCGTGCCAACAGCCTGTATCGCGGTCGCGAACTGGCGTCCAAGATGCGCGAGTTGATTCCGCGCCAGATGTTCGACGTGGCGATCCAGGCTTCTATCGGCGCCAACATCATCGCGCGCGAGACGGTGAAAGCCATGCGTAAGAATGTGCTGGCAAAATGCTACGGCGGCGACATCACGCGCAAGAAGAAACTGCTGGAAAAGCAGAAGGAAGGTAAGAAGCGCATGAAGCAGGTGGGCAATGTGGAAATCCCGCAGGAAGCCTTCCTGGCCATTTTACGAGTTGAGGACAAATAATGAATTTTGCACTGTTTATGCTGGCAGCCCTGGTACTGACCGGATTGATCTGGCTGCTGGACATCGCCTGGCTGCGCAAGCGCCGCTTGGCAACGGCAAAAGAGCCCGCCGTGGTGGAGTATGCCAAAAGCTTCTTCCCGGTGATTCTGGCGGTGTTCCTGATCCGCTCGTTCCTGGTGGAACCGTTCAAGATTCCTTCCGGCTCCATGATGCCCACCCTGCTGATAGGCGATTTTATCCTGGTCAACAAGTACACCTATGGTTTGCGCGTGCCGGTGCTGAACAACACCTTTGTCGAGGTAAACCATCCCCAGCGCGGGGAGGTGATCGTGTTCCGCTACCCCAAAGACCCGTCGCTGGATTACATCAAGCGCGTGGTGGGCCTGCCCGGCGACCGGATTGAATACCGCAACAAGCAGATATTCGTGAACGGCCAGCCCGTGGCGCAACAGGAAGACGGCCACTACGACTACGTTGGCCCCGGCCTCAACCGGATCAGCACCCGCAAGCTGAAAGAACAGCTTGGCACGCACAACCACAACATCCTGATTGATGATTCCAGCCCGGCGCTGGATGGCGGCATTACCGTGCCACCGGGGCAGTATTTTGTCATGGGTGATAATCGCGACAACAGCAACGACAGCCGCTTCTGGGGGTTTGTGCCGGACCAGAACATCGTCGGTCGCGCATTCTTCATCTGGATGAGCTTCGATCACTTTGATCGTATCGGCACCTCCATTCCATGATGGAGCATGCTTGAAAGCGCTGTCATCCCGCCTGGGTTATACCTTCAGCCGGCCTGAACTGCTGCAACAGGCGCTGACACACCGCAGCTACGGCGCAGCCAATAACGAACGGCTGGAATTCCTGGGCGACGGCGTGCTGGGTTGCGTGATTGCCGGGCAGCTGTACCAGCGTTTTCCACAGACCCCGGAAGGCGACCTTAGCCGTCTGCGCGCGCATCTGGTCAAGGAATCCACCCTGAGTGAACTGGCAACTGCGCTGGATGTAGGTAGCAAGCTCAAACTGGGCGACGGTGAAATGAAAACCGGCGGCTGGCGCCGGCCATCGGTGCTGGCGGATGCGCTGGAAGCCATTATTGGCGCGGTGTATCTGGATGGCGGCTTTGCCGCGGCAGAAAAACTGATTCTCGCCCTGTACGCCGATCGGTTCTCCGCGCTTGACCCAAAAACCGTGGGCAAAGACCCCAAAACCCTGTTGCAGGAATATTTACAGGCGCAAAAAATCGCATTGCCGCAATATGCGGTATTGGCTACGGAAGGCGAGGCGCACTGCCAGACGTTCCGCGTCGAATGCTTTATTCCGGCGCTAAACCTGCGCACCGAAGGCGAGGGCGGCAACCGCCGCGCTGCCGAGCAGTTGGCCGCACAGGCTGCCTACGAAAGGATCCATCATGGATGAAACAACCACGCCCGCGCCGTTCCGCTGCGGTACCATCGCCATTACCGGCCGCCCCAATGTCGGCAAGTCCACGCTGCTCAACCACATTCTCGGCCTCAAGCTCAGCATTACCTCGCGCAAGGCGCAAACCACGCGCCACCGCTTGCTGGGCATCCACACCACCGACGACGCGCAATACCTGTTTGTGGATACGCCGGGGTTCCAGTTACGCCACATCAACGCCCTCAACAGCGCCATGAACCGCACGGTAAAACAGGTGCTGTCGGAAGTGGATGTGGTGATGTTCGTCATCGAAGCGATGAAATTCAACGATGGCGAGGAAAAGGTGCTGGAAATCCTGCCCAGAAACTGTCCGGTGCTGCTGGTGGTGAACAAGGTGGATACGGTGCGCGACAAAGGCAAATTGCTGCCGTTCATCAAGGAGGTTTCCACCCGCTTCCCATTCGCCGAAGTGGTGCCGATCAGCGCCAAGAAAAACCTGCAACTGGACGAACTGCTGGCAACCCTGCGCCGGCACTTGCCGGAACAACCGGCGATTTATGGTGAGGATGAACTCACCGACCGCAACGAACGCTTCCTGGCGGCCGAGTTGATACGCGAAAAACTGTTTCGCCTGCTGGGCGAGGAAATCCCGTATTCGCTGACGGTGGAAATCGAGAAATTCGAGCAGGAAGGCGCGCTACGCCGCATCCACGCCGCCATCATCGTGGACAAGGAAAACCAGAAGCCCATCGTCATCGGCAAAAACGGCGAAAAGCTCAAGCGCATCTCCACCGAAGCGCGCGTGGACATGGAAAAGCTGTTCGATGGAAAAGTCTGGCTGGAAACCTGGGTCAAGGTGCGTGGCGGCTGGGCCGACGACGAACGGGCGGTGAAGAGTTTGGGGTATTAGTCAGCGGGGATACGGCCGCTCTGGCGGATCAGCTTTGTTTTAGTGCTTTTACAGTTCTGGAGGGTTTTTGCGGCAATCCAGTACACGCCAGACTTCAATGATTTCGTCATTCAACCTGTAGTAAATTGCGTAAGGGGATCGTTTTGACAGTGAGCGGTAATAATGCGTATACCGATAAAAACAGCCGCTGATAATGAAAGCAAACCCGCCGGATGGAATGATCGCAAACCCGCCACCCCTAACGTTCCCGTCCCGCCTCATGAAACGCTTTTCTGACCGGTGACAGCAGATATTCCAGAACCGTCTGGTCGGCCAGTCTGATCTCTGCGGCCACTTGCATGCCTGAGGAGAGGTCCAGGCGATTTCCATCAACTTCCAGCGACTGCGTGCTGAGCGCTACCAGGCTGCGATAGGCCAAGCGGCCGGATGCAGGGGCATTGTCCGGCAACATTGCTTCCCCGCTCCCGCCGGGAGACTCATTCGCATCTGCGCTGATCTGTTTGACCTTGCCGTCCACCATCCCGTATTTCTGGAACGGGTAGGCCGCCAACTTCAGTTTGACCGGCTGTCCTTCATGCACAAAACCGGCATCCTCGTTCCTGACCCATACCTCGGCCTGTAGCGCCTCATCGTTGGGCACCAGGGTCATCAGCACCGTGCCGGGGGAAACCACTGTACCCGGCGTATGTGTCGCCAGATCCTTGACGATCCCGGCCTGGGGCGCCTTCAGTTCGAGCAGGCTGGCACGATGTGCCTGCTTGGCCCAATCCTGCTGCAATTTCTGGGTATCGGCGTAGATGGCTGCTTTTTCGGCCTGGAGTTTCTGGCGGTAGTTGGAAGTGATTTGCGCCAAGCGCTTTTCCGATTGGGCGATGGCGGCCTTGAGACTTTGCACGGTATATTCCTGCGCCTTGAGGTCCTGCTCTTTCTCGATACGCTCGCGTTGCTTGTCCAGCACCATCAGGTTGCCGGCAAATCCCGTTTGACCGAGTTTGGTGTAGGCTTGCTCCTGTGCGCGATAGGTCGGCAGCGTTTGCTCCAGCTTGTGGCGAATCTCCTCCGTGGCGGCAAGCTCCTGCCTGGTCTTCTCCAGTGTAGCGCGCTCTTCGGCCAAGGCATCTTCCAGCGCGCGGCGATTGGCAAGGTATTCCGCTTCGACGTGACGGAAGAGCTCTTGAGGATCACCATTATCCATGCGGAAAGAAATACCGGCCAGTTCGGCTTCGATACGGCGCAATTCGAGCCGTTTGTGTTGGAGTTCGCTCTGGATGGTCTTGCCGTCGGCATCCGAGACGTTGGCATCCATGCGTACAAGCACCTGCCCCGCCACGACATGATCGCCGTCCTTCACCGAAATCTCGCGCACAATTCCAGCCTCTGCCGGCTGCACGATCTTCAAATAGCTGACCGGGACCAGCTTGCCCTCAGCTACGGCGACAATGTCGAGGCGGCCAAGGGCAGCCCATGTCAGCATGACGCCAAGCAACAGCAGTACGCCGCGCAGCACCATTCTGGGCAATGGCGAAGGTGGCGCTCGTTCGATGTTGAGGATGCCAGGAAGAAAGTCGTGCAGGCCATGATGACCCGCACGATTATCGCCGGATTTTGCGATAAAACCGAGCATCAACCCATCATCCCAGCTTGACAGACTCCGACTGCCAGGCCGAAGCTGCATGCAACGCCTGCGCCGATTGGCCGAAGGTCGGGGCGCTGATCACGCTTTGTGCCGCGTTGAGCCCGAGCCCGGCCAGGGTGCCTGCCTTGCCATACTGGTAGGCAAGATCGCCGCCGATAGCGTCAACGTCGCTGCCAGAAAGATGGAAGTCCATCAAGGCGTCGGTTAATGCCCAGCTGGTCAGCGTGCCATCGGCTGCCAGCGCCTGGTCGAACCGATCCGTCAATCCGGCAAAGTCGAAGGTTTCGACCTTGTTATCCTTCAGCACCTCCGAGCCACCCGCATCGAAATCCGCCATGGCTTCGGCGATGACTTGCAGGTTGAGCACGCTGCGATTGGCGGTAGATGCGTACCAATCCTTGAAGGTAATCTGATCGGTGCTCCCGGTTTTTAGCGTGAGATCATTGCCGGATTTGCTGAGGGAAAGGTCTGCATAGCTGATGCCGCCGCCCAGGCTCAGGGTGTTGTCGGCGCCGGCAGAAGCATTGACCACATCCAGCCCGTCTCCGGTATTGAAGACGATCACGTCGTATCCGGCTCCCGTCGTGATGCTGTCGTTACCGCTACCGCCCGCCAGCAGGTCATTGCCGGTTCCCGCTATCAGGGTATCGGCATCCGCGCCGCCGTCGATCAGGTTGTTTCCGGTAGTATCGGTCAAACTGTCGACGCCGGCGAGGCCTTGCAGGATGCCGTTGTCGCCCATCCCGGACAAAACATCGTTACCGCTGCTACCGACCTGCATGGCGACGCGCACATTGACGGCAGCCGCATCCCACACTGTGCCATCGGCAAACTTGAACTGTTCGATCCGGTAGCGGCTGTCCGACCAGTTCTCGATGGTGATGCTGTCCGCCGCCTCCGGATTAGCTGGGTCGGCAATGCTCACCACCAGGTGGTTGCCTGAGCGTATGGCTTTAACGTCAGACGTATTGATGCCGCTGCCAAAGACAATGGTGTCGGTTTTACCAAACGATTGGTATTTGGTGCGGCCTCTGCTGTCTATATACGTGCCCCAGTCGCAGTCATTGATGGTGTCAGCACCGTCGCCACGGTTGTAGAGGTAGGTGTCGGCTCCCACCCCGCCTTGTAGCCGGTCGGCACCCGCGCCGCCGGCAAAGGTGTTGCTAAAGGATGCGCCGTATCCGTTGTAAGCATCCACTTTGATGAGGTCGTCGCCAGCACCGCCTTCCACCGTGTTGTTGGCGGAGTAGCTAAAGGTAATGCTGTCGTTTCCATAGCCACCGCGCAGCACGTTAGTGCCACCGCCTTGGTCGGTGATGATGTCATCGCCAGCACCGCCGTCTATGGTGTCATTGCCTGCATTGTCAGTGATGGTGTCGTTGCCAGTGCCGCCGTAAATCGTCTCATTACCATCAGCATCGGTAATGATGTCGTTGCCTTCACCGCCATCAATCACATCATGATTGATGCGACCAACCGAAGTGAGGCTTATCGTATCGTTGCCAGCGTTCCCATAAATGATATTGCTGCCGCCACTGTCACTGATGGTATCGTTGCCTTCATCCCCGTGCAGGATGTCATCACCAGCACCTCCGGTAATGCTGTCATTGCCACTACCGCCATGGATGCTAACGCTGCTGGCTCCAGCAGCAATGATGTCATCTCCGCCTTTACCGTCTACATTGAGTGGATCAGCCCACAGTGAGATTACATCGGCACCTTCGGTAAAGGTTGCCGCCATCACCAGATCGCTAAGTTGCCTGCCGCTCCATAAAGTACCGTCGGCAAAGGACACCTGTTCGACGCGGTAACTGCTGTTACTCCAGTTCTCAATCGTAATGCTGTCAATAGCTGCCGGGTCATCTGGGTTATTGATAGTCAGCACCAGGTTATTGCCCACCCGTACTGCGCTTAAATCTTGCGCCGTAATACCAATACCCAAAACCAGTTTATCCGCGCCGGAATTAGCATTTGCCGCATTGTCATTGATGACATCCTGCCCATCGCCGCGATTGAACACATAGGTATCGGCACTGCCACCACTCACAAAACGGTCATTGCCCCTGCCGCCACTCATGGTGTTTACATTTTGATAGTTGCCGCTGGCGGCACCTGTCAGGCTATCAGCCTGAATCAGGTCGTTCCCATCACCAGCGTAGATTGTAGTGTTGCCAAAATAGCGATACCGCACCGTATCATCACCTTCGCCGCCATAAACAATACTATTGCCGAACCCGCCATAAAGCGTGTCGTTGCCAGCACCTCCATCCAAAGTACCATTGCCATAGTCTTTTAATGTGTCATCGCCACTCATCCCGTAGATAATCTCTTTTTCTACGTTGGCAGTGATGGTGTCGTTACCCGCTGTTCCTTCCTGCATATTCCACACACCGGTAATAATCGCTGCAATATCCGATCCCAAACTCTCCAAACTATGGCAGAACGGCAGTGCATCCACAGCATTTTCCACGCCCAAGGTTTCCAGCGTGTAAACAAACTCTTCCAGTTGCTCTTTACCCAGCGCGCGATTGCTTGTGATGCTGTCTGCCAGCAATATAGCGGATGCCGACAAATCCAAGCGCATGGTTTGGCTTTGCTCATCCCATCGGTAAGCGATTTTTTCGTAGAATGGTTTTAGCGCAGTTTGTGCCGTAAGCAAACTGTAAAAATACTGGGTTAGCGTGTCGTACGATCTATTAAGATAACCAGAAGCATATTTTCCGGGTGTCGCTGCACCACTCACACTGACATAGCTCTCATTAAAAAAAACTTCCAGCGTAGCTAAACGACGACCGTCCATATAATAGCCACCGCGCAAAATATCATTTTCAGTACCCGCCCATTTGAAAACAATCTGATCCAGAAGCTGCTGCCGTGCCGTTTTACCCGTAGCGCTGGCAAACTGCTGCACCAAGGCCTTAAGACTACCCGTGCCATCCCGTACCATCGCCTGCTGCAAGCTACGCACATTGCCCAAGCCCTGTAAATCTGGCAGTGCGGCAATATCATCCGGCACTGCCAGCCACTCCTCCGCAATCGTATTCATTTTGTCGGTCTTGAACCACACATCGGTCGCTTTGGCGGTGGTTCCATCCACCTTGGTGTAACTGCCCACCTGTGCGTGCGCGTTGCCGTAGAGGTCGGTTACCGTTCCGTTGCTATAACCCGTGTTAATGCTTTGTACCCCCGCTTGTTCCAGCGTGAGCAATTCGCCTGCCGAGGTGTAACCATCACCATCCGTGTCTTTCCAGACCTTGAGGCTGGCAAAGGCGGCATCATTGCTATCCACCTTGCCGTCAAGGTTGCTGTCGAGTTGTTTGAGTGCTTCAAAACCATTGGCTGCTGCTGTGCCATTCGCCAGCAGGGTATTGTTGCCAAATAACTCCTTGCCGGAATCTATACGCCCGTTGCCATCAAGGTCGCGTACCAGTAAACCATCATCACGGCCTACCCAGCCGGTACTTTCGGCAAAGCCGTTGCCATCGTGGTCGAAGTATGCCCAAGTGTTGACGGAGGTGGTTTCCACACCATCGCCGTCAAGGTCGAGGATGATGGGGGAGGTGACGAGTTCACCTGTGCCAAAGTCCTTACGGGCTTTGTCTATGGGGCTTTTGCCGGGCGGGTGGTGGATGTCGGGGATACCGTCGCCGTCGGCGTCGCCGGGGCCACCGCCCGTCCAGGAGCCGGGATCGGTGAAGGGGCCGAAGCCGGGAGCGAAGCCGCTATCATTTGGTGGTGGAAAAGGGGAATTGTTTCCACTCTCGGCACCATAGGGACTACCACCATCTCCCCAATTATCGAAAGTTTCGGGATCTGACCTTACGCTTTCATCACTTGATCTGACACCAATAGGGCCACCCTCACCACTCCTGATGGGAGCATCTCCATCAAGAACTTCAAAATGCAGATGATTGCCAGTGCTTCTTCCAGTGCTACCAACATGTCCAATTGTGTCACCCTGATTAACTGTATCCCCTACTTGAGGCAAATCCTGGCCATTTTGATGTGAATATAAAGTGTAATAGGTACCGTTAGGTCCTTCGGACCGAATAATTACTGTATTGCCATAACCACCACTGTTGTAACCGGAGAAAACTACAGTCCCAGATGATGCTGCAGGTATTGGTGTGCCTGCGGGTGCTGCATAATCCTGTCCAGGATGGAATTCAGTTCTTGTCGGATTTTTTGGATCGACCCGCGTTCCGTACCCACTGTTCGGTGTAAATTGACTACCTGGATTGTATGTTGGCATTTTAGTCTCCTATTTGATCAATCAAGGAATTCAGGTGATATTTCTACGTTAATCAGATCATTCCCATTGAAATTAAACGTGACAGACTCAGCATCGCATCCAATAGACAGCCGTGTGTTTACGTTTGCTAGAGGGACTTCAAAAATCGAAGATAAATATTTTGCCGACCGCATGTGATTCGGCAAGGTTTCCGGTAGGAATATGGCCTTGGTGTTAATAATCTTAGAATCTCGCTTTTCAAAAAGCGCCGTTACTCCATCTTGTTGGTAGGTATATCCGATGGAGCTCTTATTCGATGAAATGTGTTGCCATTCTTTATGCCGCAATGGGTCTGGCACTTTTGCGAGCATAAAATCAATAAACAAACAGACGGCACTATAGTTGTAACCGTAATCAACGCGATCACTTTGCGGGCCAGCGAATGCTAGTAATGGAAAAAGGGAAGCTACTACAACTCTTTTTACAGTCAGCAGCCAGCCCTGCAAGACTGAACCATCTGTAAGTTTCTTCACGCTACCGATGCTGTTCAGGCTTTTCCAGTAGTTGTACATGTCAACGATCTGATCCAGGGTCAGGCCGTCAAACACGATGTCGCCCAGGTCGGCGCCCAGCAAATCGGCGTAGCCAGCCAAACCACCATTTAAAGGCCCGGCTTCCGTGCCGCGTATCGCGAAGGTGTATTCGCCCGTGGCGTTGTTTCTGAACAGCGTGGCGGAAAACCCGGTGCCGTCGGTGATGCCGGAGGGCGGCGCGGTGTATTGGTGCACAACGCTCCACTGGCTGACGAAGGTGGTGGCTTGGGATACAGAGAAGCCTTTCGCAATTAGTGCATCTTTTGGATCAGGTATTGCAAGAAAGTTGGCGTATGCGGCTTCTGCCATCTGGGCTTGTTCAAACAGGTTCTTGAAATCAGTCATTTTTCATTCCCCTTAAATTGATCTTTAAATTCTCTAACTTGAACTACTTTTTCTAAATTACTTTCACAGTGGTCTATTTCCAACCAAAATCGCCAAGGCCAATCAGCACGTAGTTTCCTGCCGGAGCTAGAAAAATCTACATACTTACCCAATACCTTATTGTTTTTTGAGTCTGTTAATTCAGTCGTAGAACGACGCATATTAGCGAAAAATGGGCCGTAATTCTCGGTAGAAGAAATATAGTTAATTCGTTGGTTTAGTTTATCCGTATATGACCAGTTGTTACCGTTGTCATCATGACTGCTAACACTGACGGGGGGATTATTAGTTTTTAACGTCTCCAACACCCCCGGATTCTCCGCCTTCCACTGGTCAACCGTCTTGTAGACCCAGAAGCCCGCCTCGGTGGAGCAGTAATGCTCATGGACGAGCACGGTAGGTATCCAGTCCCAGAACGGGATCAACCACATCACCAAGGCCGCGCCCCAACCCCAGCGCATGGCGCTTTTGCCGTTCCTTCGCGCAAATCCGATCGCGCCACGCACGGCCAGCAGGGAAACCAGCAAATACAGCCCGATCGCGAGCAGTACCATCAACCCGAACATCACGCGCTCCTTTGCCAATAGCCATCGTTCGCCGTTATATATTGTGCGCCGCCAGCCATGGTGACAATGCTTGTGGTGGTGAAACTATTTCCATAAAATGGCGTCATGACTAAAATGCACGCGCAGGATGACTGGCGCATCCGCATCAACGGCGGTGAGGCCCATCCGCTCCCCCATGCGCATGTGGAATTCCGTGACGGGGCGCGTGTTTCGGTGGCGGTTGAGTCGCTGGCGGTGTTGGCCGGCATGGTGCATCCGCGCGGGCGTCTCGATGCGCCGCTGGCGTGGATCGCCGCGCACCGGGATGAATTGATTACCGAGTACTGGAGGTTGAACCGATGAAATATCCCCCCGCCATTCTGGCGGCGCGCATGGTGGCGCCGCTGACGCTGGAACTGGACTGGAGCACGCGCGAGACGCTGCGGCTTGATTTGGCGCCCGTGGCGCGCCAGTACGCAGCCTTCGCCCCTTTGCAAAACGCCGCCACTTTCGCCGCCTTCCGGGTGGATGACTGGGGGCATGCGCTGGAATGGCCGGACGGCCTGGACATGGGCGCCGACCGGCTTTACGAGTTGAGCCGCGAGCAGGCCGGTTTGCCCACTGCCGGACAGTTCGGCCAGTGGATGGCACGGCACCACCTTTCGTTGGCCGATGCAGCCAAGGCCTTGGGCATGACGCGCCGCATGATGACGCATTACCGTACTGGCAGCCGCCCGATTCCCAAAGTTGTGATTCTGGCGTGCAAGGGCTGGGAGGCGGAGAATTCCAAACACTCCGGCAGCAACGTTCAATCTCCCGCAGGTTGAGTCATTACCTCTTTGGCTTTGCCGGTCGCCAATGACAATATCCAGCTTGCGTCCGGGCAGTGTCTGGCTGAGTCCGGCAACAAGATTTTCCAGGCTGTGGCCGCCCCAAGTACCCAACCCGCCGCTTTCGATGTAGATGCCGTCATAGCCTCCGGGTTGGGATAGCAAGAGGGTGTTCTGTGCCGCGAATTCCTGGCCGGCCAAACCATAGATGTTCTCGATCCCGGCCGCATCAAAGTTTGCGCTTCCGCCCAGCATGCCGAGCAGGTTGGAGACGTTGCTATTGGAGCGGAAGCCCAAGCCGTTGATACCGGTCGCTTGCACATCCAGCCCCGGGAATAATGCGGTAAATGCCATTGCCAGGTGGCCGCCCAGACTATGTGCCCGGTAACGTCTACCGCGGTGATTGACTGGCCGAGGCCATCGGTACGGGCCGCCGCCTCGAAATGTATCGTGCGAACGGCGCGGGAGGGATAATCAATGACAATGTCCGAACGGGCGCGCAGCGTGGCCTCATAAGCCAGACCGGCGGCGGGGCTGACCAGATAAGCCGCCGCCAGGGCGGTGGTTTCGGTGCTCAGGGTGTCCAGCGTGGCTGCGTGGTAGGTGGTGCTGGTCAGCCGCTGCCAGTAGTTGTACGTGTCCACCAGTTGATCCAGCACGATGCCGTCCACGAAAATGTCGCCGCCGTCAGCGCGGAAATCCACGCCCGCGCTGTTCGGGGTGGAGCCGCGGATGGCAAGGACATAATCCCCGGCCCTGGCGCCTGAAAGCGGGTCGTCGTCATTGCGCTGGAACAGGGTGGCGGAGAAACCGTTCGCAGTGTCGGGTTGATGGGAAACAACTGTCCAATGTTTGAGAAACTCCGTGGCTTGGGTGGCGCTGAAACCTTCATCTTCTAAAGCACCTTTAGGGTTATTCGGGAATAACAAAAATTTTGCGTATGCGGCTTCAGCCAGTTGCCCTTGCTCGAACAAATTCTGAATAGTGTTCATTTTTCAACTCCTTTAAATTGGCTCATCCATTTACCACTCTCAATTGCCTTGCTCCTGTCACAATATCCACCTTCACCCATCCAGAACCCACTGTCTAACCAGAATTTCCATCCAGACCAACCAGCTTGCCTTCGTTCTTGGGATGTTGAGAAATCCACGTACCGTGCCAATATCTCATTGGTCTTTGTATCTATAAGCGCATCCTCACGTTTCCATCTATGGAGAAAAAGAGGACCTTGGTGTTTCACTATCAAGTTAAAACGCTGATTTAGGAAATTGGTAGTGGTGTAATTCACCATATCCCCCTCATGTATCGAGGGATAACCCTTATTCGCCACCAACCCCTCCATCACCCCCGGATTCTCCTTCTCCCACTGCTCCGGCGTCTTGTACACCCAGAACCCGGCCTGGGTTTCGCAGTAGTATTTATGCGCGACTATGGTCGGTATCCAATCCCAGAATACCGGCAGGTACACGATCAGGAATCCATACGCCGCGCCCAGCCAGCGCTTGCGGCCTTGCCAGCCTCGCTCTTGCGCCCAGCGCCAGCCGCGCCGGGTCGCCCAGACCAGAAGCAGCAGATACAACCCCAGCAATGGAATAATGACGGCACCCATCACGCGCTCCTTTGCCAAGCTTGAATAAATGGGCTCAGACACCATTTTCGCCTCACCCGCTTCCATAAAACATGCATGCAAGCGCCCTCCGTCATTCGCCCACTGCTCATTCAACACCTCCCTGCGTGATCTCCGCTTTCCCTGGATTCCCTGCGGCTTCCTTTCCCAGCAACACAGCCTGATCAACCATCAGCCCCTTGGGCAACTGATGCGTAATAAACAGCATCCCCACCTGTCCCTTGAGCTTGTTGATGGTTCGCGCGAAATGCTCTGCTGTTTGGCTGTCGAGGCTGCTGGTAGCCTCATCGAAAATGAGCAGTTTGGGTTGTTTGAGTAGCGCGCGAGCAATGGCGATGCGTTGCTTTTGTCCGCCAGAGAGGCCGGCACCGTGTTCGCCGATCTCGGTCTGGTAGCCCTGCGGCAGTTTTTCGATGGCGTCGTGGATTTCGGCCAACTGGCAGGCGTGGGTGACCTGTTCGAAGCTGGCATGCGGATTGGCGAGGATGAGGTTGTCGTAGATGGTGCCGGAGAACAGGATGGTCTCCTGTGGGACGACGCCGAAGTGCGCGCGGAGTTCGTTGCTGGCGAGGTGGCGGATGTCGCGGCCATCGAGCTTGATGCTGCCTTCCTGCGGTTGATGGAAACCTAGCAGCAGTTTTGCCAACGTACTTTTGCCACTGCCGGAAGGGCCCATGAGGACAACACAATGACCGGGCTGGATCTGGAAGCTTAGATCACGATAAAGCCACGGATGCTCATCGGAGTATCGAAAGCTGATGCCGTCCACATCGATTCTGGCCTGGGTATTGCCGTTTGCCCGAGCAGGGGTGATGGAGGCCCGCTCGGTGGGCGCATTCATGACATCGCCCAATCGCTTGACGGCAATATCGGCCTGCTGGAATTCCTGCCATAGCCCGACCAGCCGGAGCACCGGGCCGGACAGGCGGCCGGAGAACATCTGGAAGGCGACCAGCATGCCGACGGTGAAGTTGCTGTCGTGCATGACCAGCCAGGCGCCGGTGCAGAGGATGGCGAGGGTCTGCGCCTGGTCGATGGCGTTGGCGGCAGTGTTGTAGGTATTGGAAAGATTACGGCTACGAAAACCCGCGCCGAGGTATTCGGAAAGGTAATCGCCGAAGCGGGATTTCAATTGGGGTTCCATCTGTAGCGCCTTGACCGTTTCCATGCCGGAGATGTATTCGGTCAGGAAAGCCTGGTTTCTGGCGCCCACCATGAACTGTTGATTGAGCCGTTGCCGGATGATCGGCGTAATGGCAAAACTCAGAATGGAAATGAGGGTCAGCGAGGCCAGCGCAATCAAGGTGAGCTGCCAGCTATACCAGAACATGATGGCAAGGAAGACGACGAGAAAGGGAAAATCCAGCAACAGTGTCACCAGTCCGCCAGCGAGGAATTCGCGAATGGTTTCCACGCCGTGGACGCGGGCCACCACCACGCCGGTGGAACGATTCTGGTAGTAGCGCAAGGGCAGATCCAGCAGATGACTGAAGACCTTGTGGCCCAATGTGGCATCGATACGATTGCCGGTATGGAGGACGAGGTATTGCCGCACCCAGCCCATCGCAGCATTGAAGATAAGAAATACAAACAACGCGATGCCGATGACAACCAGCGTGCTGACCGTATGATGGACGACAACCTTGTCGATGACGATCTGCGTACATACCGGGACAGCCAGGCCAACCAACTGGATGGCGAAGGAGGCCAGCAGGATTTCCTTCCAGATGTTGCGATATTTCAGCAGTTCGGGGATAAACCAGCGGAAACCAAAAGCCCTGGGTTCGGTGTCGGGGTCGTCTATCGATTCCGCCTGCTTTTTTGCCAGGAGAATGTAGCCCGTGTGGCGATGGGAAAATGCTTCCAGACCAACCGGCTGCGGAGCTTGTTGACCGGGTTCCGCAACCAGCAATCGCTCGCCGTCGGATTTTAGGATGAGTGCCAGGCGATTTGCCGGAACGGCGTTGATTTCAGTCAGGCTGGCCTTCAGGACAGCCAGGCAGGGAAAAATGTCCGCGGGAAGTTTGCGCAGCGCGATTTTCTGGAGCGATGCGCGCAAACCCAATGCGTGCAGTGCTTGCAGCAGCGAGGCAAGGTGGTAGGGCGGCGGGAACTGCCGTGAAATCAGGTGCGGGTCGAAAGGGATACGGTTGAGCGAACACAGCGTGCCTGACGCCCATAAAAAATCTTCAGCAGAATGCTTTACCCGAACCATCGGGAGATGGTGGTTTCATTGACCTCGGTATGGATAGGGAATTTTTCCCGTTATTGGCGGTGAGAATAACCCGATTTGGAATGGCGGATGTGAATGTCAGACCATTCCAGAAATTGCCGGGGTCTCGCTTGACTGCCTTCGAACACATCGACCGGCCGGCATTGCTGGCCTTGGCTTGGGATGCCCTGAACAAGTCCCCAGTGTGGTTCGATACATTTTCCGTTCGTCCTGAGTGCCGCGCCAGGCGCGGCATATCGAAGGAGCGAACGGAAATCACTCACCACGAACGGGCTTGTTCATGATTTTTCTTATGAGTACGCCGCATTTCGCAAGGTACGCTGACCTGCCGCTGCCTGCGTAGAGGACATTGATTTCCATGCGGGCGCCCTAAAGGAACTCGTGCGATAGGTCTAGCGCTTTTTCGGCGGCAGCAGGTCGGTGATCGTGCCTTCCGCCATTTCTGCGGCGAAGCACACGGTTTCCGACAGCGTCGGGTGCGCGTGGATGGTGAGGCCGATGTCCTCGGCGTCCGCACCCATCTCGATCGCCAGCACCGCTTCGGCCAGCAGTTCGCCGGCGTTGGGGCCGACGATGCCGGCGCCAATAATCCGGCGGCTACCCTTTTCCATGATCAGCTTGGTGCTGCCTTCGGTGCGGCCGATGGACAACGCGCGACCGCTGGCCACCCAGGGGAAGGAAGCCTTCTCGATCTCGATGCCCTTGGCCTTGGCGTCGGTCTCGCTGATGCCGGCCCAAGCCACTTCGGGGTCGGTGTAGGCCACGGACGGGATCGCCAGTGCCTGGAACTCGACCTTGTGACCGTCGATGACTTCCGCCGCCACCTTGCCTTCGTGCACGGCCTTGTGGGCGAGCATGGGCTGGCCCACAATATCCCCAATCGCGAAGATGTGCGGCACGTTGGTGCGTTGCTGCTTGTCGACCGGGATGAAGCCGTAGTCGTTGACGAACACGCCGGCCTTTTCGGCCCCGATGTTCTTGCCGTTGGGACGGCGACCGATGGCGACCAGCACGCGGTCGTAGACCTGAGGTTCGATCGCCTGCTCGCCGTCGAAGGTGACGTGAATGCCGTCCTTCTTCGGTTCCAGCTTGGACACCTTGGTCTTCAGCATGATCTTTTCAAAGCGCTTTTCCATGCGCTTGTGCAGCGGCTTGACCAGGTCGCGGTCGCAGCCGGGGATCAGCCCGTCGGCCAGTTCCACTACGGAAACCTTGCTGCCGAAGGCGTCGTACACCGTGCCCATTTCCAGGCCAATGATGCCGCCGCCGACGACCAGCATGCGTTTCGGGATGTCTTCCAGCGCCAAAGCGCCGGTCGAGTCCATGATGCGCGGGTCGTTCAAATGTTCCGGCGCCAGGCCCGGCATCTTGGTCGCCTGGGAGCCGGCCGCGATGATGGCGTAGTCGAAGGAAATCGTGGTGACCTTGCCGTCGGCGCCGGTCACGGCGATCTGGTTCGGGCTGGTGAATTCGCCGCGGCCATTGACCACGGTGACGTTACGCTGCTTGGCCAGGCCGGAGAGGCCGCCGGTCAGCTTGCCGACGACGTCGTTGGCTTTCCAGGACTTCAGTTTTTCGATGTCGATCTTTGGCTTGCCGAAGCTGATGCCATGTTCGGCCATTTCTTCGGCTTCGGTGATGACCTTCGCAGCATGTAATAACGCCTTGGACGGGATGCAGCCGACGTTTAGGCAGACGCCACCCAGCGTGGGGTAGCGTTCGACCAATACGACCTTCTTGCCCAGGTCTGCGGCGCGGAAAGCTGCGGTATACCCCCCAGGGCCGGCACCCAACACCAGCACTTCGGCATGCAAGTCGGATGGGCCGGCTGCGGCTGGGGCCGGTGTCGGCGCTGCAACTGGGGGCGCGACCGGAGCGGGTGCGGCGGTTGGAGCTTCGGCCTTGGCGGCAGGCGCGGCTTCGCCGGCAGAGGCCTCCAGCGTCAGGATGGCAGAACCCTTCGCAACCTTGTCACCGATCTTGACCGTCACCGCTTTGACCGTACCGGCATGGGTCGAGGGAATATCCATCGATGCCTTGTCGGATTCCAGCGTGATCAGCGAATCGTCGACGTTGATACTGTCGCCCGGTTTGACGTGGACTTCGATGACGTCGACGCTGTCGAAATTGCCGATATCCGGCACCTGAATTTCAATGGTTTGGCTCATGACAATTTCCAATTACAGCAGCAGGCGACGCACGTCGGACAGCATCACGCGCAAATGGCTGGTGAAGCGCGCGCCATCGGCGCCGTCGATGACGCGGTGGTCGTAGGACAGCGACAGCGGCAGCATCAGGCGCGGCTCGAAAGTCTTGCTCTTGGCATTCCACACCGGCTCGATGCTGGAACGGGATACGCCGAGAATCGCAACTTCCGGGCAGTTGATGATGGGCGTGAACATGGTGCCACCGATGCCGCCCAAGGACGAAATGGTGAAGCAGCCGCCCTGCATTTCCTCGACCTTCAATTTGCGCTCGCGTGCCTTGGCGGACAGTTCGGCCAGGTCGCGGGCGATGTCCATCACGTCCTTCTGGTTGACGTCGCGGATCACCGGCACCACCAGCCCATCCGGCGTATCGCAGGCGAAACCGATGTTGTAATACTGCTTGAGGATCAGTTCGTCGCCGGCCGGGGACAGCGAGGCATTGAAGTTGGGGTAGGCACGCAGGGCGTTGACCACCGCCTTCATCAGGAAGGCCAGCATGGTCAGTTTGACGCCGCGTTTGGCCGCCTCGTCCTGCATCGATTTGCGGAAGTCTTCCAGGTCGGTGATGTCGGCATTGTCGAACTGGGTGACGTGTGGTGCGGTGACCCAGTTGCGGTGCAGATTGGCGCCGGACAGCTTCTTGATGCGCGGCAGGGCCTTGGTTTCGGTGGCGCCGAACTGGCTGAAATCGATGCTGGGCATCGCCAATACGTTCAGGCCGGCACCGCCCGCCATGCCTTCGGCACGCGGCTTGGTCAGTTCACCCTTCACCCAGGCCTGCACGTCTTCCTTGGTGATGCGGCCCTTGGGGCCGGAGCCGGTGACGCGGGTCAGGTCGGCGCCCAGTTCGCGGGCGAATTTTCTGACAGAGGGGCTGGCGTGTGGGTTCTTGCCCGGTGCAAATTCGGCACGGGCCGCCACCGGGTTGGGTGTGCCTTGCGGTGCGATCGGTTTTGGAACCTCCGCGACCGGCCTGGATGGCGGCGGAACCTCCGTCGCTGCGACGCTGGTGACGATAGGGGCGGCGGCGGCCGGCTTGGGTGCCTCGGCAGCAGCGCTTTCGGCCGCTTCGATCAACGCGATCAGCGTACCCTGGGCGGCTTTGTCACCGACGTTGATTTTCACTTCCTTCACCGTGCCGGAAAATGGCGACGGGATATCCATGGAGGCCTTGTCGGACTCCAGGGTGATCAGCGAGTCGTCCTGATTGACGGTATCGCCAGCCTTGATATGCACTTCGATGACATCGACGCTGTCGAAATTGCCGATGTCGGGGACGAGCACTTCCTTGATAGCCATATTCGCGTGCTCCTGCTTACGCTGTCAGCGGGTTGGGTTTGTTGATGTCGATGCCGTATTTCTTGATGGCTTCAGCGGCTTTGGCGGCCGGCAGCTTGCCGTCGTCGGCCAGCGCCTTGAGCGCGGCCAGCACGACATAGTGGCGATCGACTTCAAAGTGTTTACGCAGTGCTTCGCGCGAATCCGAGCGGCCGAAACCGTCGGTGCCCAGTACCACGTAGCGTTGCGGCACAAAAGCGCGGATCTGGTCGGCAAACGCCTTCATGTAGTCGGTGGAGGCGATGACCGGGCCTTCCGCCTTTTTCAGCGATTGCTCGACGTAACTTTCCTTCTGCGGTTTGTCCGGGTGCAGCATGTTCCAGCGGTGCGTATCCAGACCTTCGCGGCGCAACTCGTTGAAACTGGTGGCGCTCCACACGTCGGCGGATACACCCCAGTCCTTTTCCAGCAACGTGGCGGCGGCAATGACTTCGCGCAGGATGACGCCGGAACCCATGAGCTGAACTTTCGGGCCTTTTGCTTTGGATTTTGACAACGGGTACAGGCCCTTGATGATGCCTTCCTCGGCGCCCTTGGGCATTTCCGGGTGGCTGTAGTTCTCGTTCATCAGGGTCAGGTAGTAGAACACGTCCTCCTGGTTCTGCACCATGCGGCGCAGGCCGTCCTGCATGATCACCGCCAACTCGTAGGCGAAGCTTGGGTCATACGACACGCAGTTGGGGATGGTGGCAGCCAGCAGGTGGCTGTGGCCGTCTTCGTGCTGCAGGCCTTCGCCGTTGAGCGTGGTACGGCCGGCGGTGGCGCCCAGCAGGAAGCCGCGGGCGCGGCTGTCGCCGGCAGCCCAGGCCAGGTCGCCGATGCGCTGGAAGCCGAACATCGAGTAGTAGATGTAGAACGGAATCATCTGCACGCCGGTGACGCTGTAAGAGGTCGCGGCGGCCAGCCAGGACGAGAACGCGCCGGCTTCGTTGATGCCTTCTTCCAGGATTTGGCCGCTCTTCGATTCCTTGTAGTACATCACCTGGTCGGAGTCGACCGGCTCGTACAACTGGCCGGCAGAAGCGTAAATGCCCAACTGGCGGAACATCCCCTCCATGCCGAAGGTGCGGGCTTCATCCGGTACGATGGGCACCACGTACTTGCCGATGTTTTTGTCCTTGACCAGCGTGGACAGGATGCGCACGAAGGCCATGGTGGTGGAAATCTCGCGGTCGCCTGTAGCGGTGAGCATGTTGTCGAACGCGGACAGTTCCGGTGTCACCAGATCGTTGCCCTTGCGGCGGCGGGAAGGCACATAACCGCCCAGCGCAGTGCGGCGCTCGCGCAGGTATTGCATTTCCGGGCTGTCGTCGGCCGGACGGTAGAACGGCAGTGTTTCCAGGTCGGCGTCGGAGAAGGGCAGGTCGAAGCGGTCGCGGAAGGCCTTGAGCGATTCCATGTCCAGCGCCTTGGCCTGATGGGTCGGGTTCTGCGCTTCACCGGAAGCGCCCATGCCGTAGCCCTTGACGGTCTTTGCCAGAATCACGGTCGGCTGGCCGACGTGCTTGGTCGCGGCATCGTAGGCGGCAAACACCTTGTGCGGGTCGTGGCCGCCACGGTTCAGGCGCCAGATATCCTCGTCGGACATGGCGGCGACCATCTCCTTCAGTTCCGGATACTTACCGAAGAAATGCTCGCGGGTATACGCCCCGCCCTTGGCCTTGAAGTTCTGATACTCGCCGTCCACGGCTTCTTCCATGCGTTTCTTGAGCAGGCCCTTGGTGTCCATGGCCAGCAGCGGATCCCAGTAGGAGCCCCAGATAACCTTGAGTACGTTCCAGCCGGAGCCACGGAAATCGGCTTCCAGTTCCTGGATGATCTTGCCGTTGCCACGCACTGGACCATCCAGACGCTGCAGGTTGCAGTTGATGACGAAAATCAGGTTGTCCAGCTTCTCGCGGGCAGCCAGGGAAATGGCACCCAGCGATTCCGGCTCGTCCATCTCGCCGTCGCCGCAGAATACCCAGACTTTGCGCTGCGAGGTGTCGGCGATGCCGCGGTCGTGCAGGTATTTGAGGAAGCGGGCGGTGTA
This sequence comes from uncultured Methylophilaceae bacterium, assembly GCA_964511385.1. Taxonomy (GTDB): domain Bacteria; phylum Pseudomonadota; class Gammaproteobacteria; order Burkholderiales; family Methylophilaceae; genus CAILHX01. The sequence goes on from CAZEFE010000008.1 coordinate 81,647, forward strand.
GATGCCCTGCAAGGGGCCCAGGCCCATGGACACCGTGGGGAACTGCCAGAAATCCGGCATCAGCCACGGGTGCGGGTAGGACGAGAGGCCGTTGCCGCCGGTTTCCTGACGGAAGTTTTCCATCTGTTCTTCGCTGATGCGGCCTTCGACGAAAGCGCGCGCGTAGATGCCGGGCGAGGAGTGGCCCTGGAACAGCACCAGGTCGCCTCCAGACGGATGCTCGGGCGCGCGGAAGAAATGGTTGAAGCCGACGTCGTACAGTGTGGCGGCAGACTGGAAGCTGGCGATATGGCCGCCCACGCCCGGAGACTTGTGGTTGGCACGCATCACGGTGACGATGGCGTTCCAGCGGATCAGCGCACGGATGCGACGCTCCATGTGCGGATCACCCGGCAGCTTGGCCTGCAGGTGCGTCGGAATGGTGTTCAGGTATGCCGTGGTGGGGTTGAACGGAAGGTTGGCGCCGGAGCGGCGCGATTTATCGATCAGCGCTTCTAGTAGGAAGTGAGCGCGGTCGGCGCCTTCCTGTTCGATGACCGCATCAATGGCGGCAAGCCATTCTTGAGTTTCTTGTGGATCAATGTCGGGTAAATCCGCCATGTGTCATGCTCTCCTGAGTATCCTTGGAAAGTGTCAGTTTCTATGGAATGCTTGGGTTACTATAACTAAAACTTAACCGTGCAATTTTATATGAATTATTAATACTGAGTATTAATGATTTAAAAAATCCCCGGGCGCTGCCACTTCAAACATGGCTTCATCATCGCCATTCCGGCGGCTCCGGTCAAGTTGCAGCACATTCAGGAAAGCGATTAATGAGCATTAAAATTATTCAGAATCAACAGGATATTTCATCTGAGCAAGCGGCAAAAGCCAGTCATGTTTTGCTGGTGCTGCCGGCGCAACGGCCGGAAACCCTGCCGTTGCAGCCCGTGTTCGAGGCGATGCTGAAGCGCCGCAAGCTGAAGTACGATGAGTTGGCGAAAACGCCGCTTGCTGCCGATTTGCCGGAAGGCGGGCTGGCGAGTTGGGTGGTACTGGACGCGGCCAAAACGCCGTTCGAGCGGTTGACGGCACTGCGCAAGGCGCTGGCGCCGTTGCTGGAGGAATCGCCGGACAGCCTGGTGGTTGCCTTGTGCGGTGCGCAGGAACAGCGCGTGCAGGATGCCGAAGCTTCGTTGTATGTCGCTTTGGTGAATGCCGCTGAATTGCCCAGCCGCAAAAAAAAGTACAAACACAAGGCGCTGAAAAAAATCAGCCTGTATGGCGTAAGTCAGGCCGGTGATTTCGACGCTGTACGCGCCCGGGCAGCGGGCAATACCTTGGCCAGAACCCTGACCATGCAGCCGCCCAACGAACTCACGCCGGGCATCTACCGCAGCCGGATCAAGGCGCTGGCGAATGAGTACGGCTTTGCGCACGAGGAATTCGACCTCAAGCAGTTGCGCAAGCTGGGTGCCGGCGCTTTTGTGGCGGTGGCGCAGGGGTCGGATACCGAGGACGCGGCACTGGTGCGCTTGAGCTATGCGCCGAAAAAAACCGCCAAGCATATTGCCCTGGTGGGCAAAGGCATCTGTTTCGATACCGGCGGCCACAACCTGAAACCGGCGCGCTACATGCACGGCATGCACGAAGACATGAACGGCTCCGCCGTGGCGCTGGGCATACTGGTCGCCGCGGCGCAGGCCAAACTGCCGGTGAACATTGATTGCTGGCTGGCGCTGGCGCAAAACCACATCAGCCCCAAAGCCTATAAACAGAACGACGTGGTGACAGCCTTGAATGGCACCACCATTGAAATCATCCATACCGACGCCGAAGGCCGCATGGTGCTGGCGGATACGCTCACCCTGGCATCCCGTGCCAAGCCGGATTTAATGATGGATTTCGCCACCCTGACCGGCAGCATGGTGGGCGCGTTGGGTACACGCATGAGCGGCGTGCTCGGCAACCGGCCGGAACTGCTGTGCCAGGCGGTAGGCGTGGGCAGGGCCGTGGGCGAACGGGTGACGGCATTCCCCTTTGACGCCGATTACGACGATGACCTGGACAGCAAGATCGCCGACATCAAGCAATGCACGCTGGACAGCGAGGCCGACCACATCCTCGCCGCGCGTTTCCTGTCCAGATTCATCGAAGGCGACATCCCCTGGCTGCACGTGGATTTGTCCTCGTGCAATTGCAAGGGCGGGCTGGGCGCGGTGGGCAGCGATGTGACCGGGTTTGGCGTGGCGTGGGGCGTGGCGATGCTGGAAGAGTTTTTGAAATGAAACCTGCCGAGGGGGTGCTCAATTGAGCAGTCGGCGAATGAAGGAGGGGGGGTGTATGCCTATTTTATGGAAGCGGGTGAGATTTAAATTTATTTCCAACGGACCGCGGACACACGGACGGGGCGGTAGTACGGGAAAGAGCGTTTTATGTGGGCTAGCGATATTTGCCATGCTTTGCGCTTTGCCGCTCACAACGCTGGGCGGTGGCGACAAGAATCCGGATTACGAGGATGGCTTCACCTTCAAAAAAGGTGGACTCTACGCCAAAGACCCCAACATCTGGGTGTACACCAAAGCTTTCGCCCAGCGCTTCGGCATGCCGGACAAATGGGTGGACGACAAGCTGGAAGGTATTGAAGCGGCGGCTTGGCGGGTGGAGCCTGGGCAAACTAGCTGTGGCTTTGCGCGTCAGGAAAAAGCCTGCGCGGTTGACCCGCGCTGTGTGCTGGATTTGTACATTGACACCACTAAATACAAGCTGCCGTGGGCGGCTAACTCAAAGGAACTGGATTACGACTCTCGGTACACCTCGCTGTGGATATTGCAGCCGCAGGGAGATGAGAAAAGGCGAGAGCGGACAGTCGTTAGTTGGAAAGGATGGAACTACAAATCGCCATTCGCTGATCCTGCGAATGGCATCGAGGCGCATTACTACATTTATCGAAGTGATTCTACAGATAGAAATGCTGGATCGGAGAATTTTATTTCTTACGAGAAATCGCCGTATGCCGGACTCTCGATGGTCAGCCTGAGTTATGGATGTTTCGGCGCAACGGACAACCCCCAGGAAGTCCGGTTTGAGCTGCAATCGCGTGAGAAAGAACCTAATAGCGCCTTTAACCGACCTATTCACACGTTCCACAAATTCAAACTACCCAAATCGTTTGAAAACCAGGTTAAAGAGAAACGAAAAACCCTCAATGAGCAAGATCATCAATTCTACAAAGGTGTTTGGGAGTCGCGCTGACTTTTTCTCCCGTACATTCTGAGCTAACCCGGTGAAGCATGGCTTGGTCAAACAGGTGAAGGATTGGCCTTATTACACATTTCACCGCCTGGCGCAAAAATGGGCTTACCCGGAAGATTGGGTAGGCGGGGTGGGGGGGGAGTTATCTTGCGAATAAATGGGGTCAGACACGTTATGGCGCAGGAAAGAAAAATCGTGTCTGACCCCATTGTTCACCATTCGTCAGGTATTGCAACTTTCGGGATGTATTGTCGCAAACACGAAACTTATCCATATCGTTCAAAAAATAGAGTATGAATATGAACTCACAAAAAGTACCGCAAAAGGCGTTGGAAGACATCAAGGTCAATGTAAAACTAAAGCTTGCGGCAGCGTGGGCGAGTTTTATGTTTCTATACATCTATGTAGATTATTTTCACTTGTACATGCCAGGCTCCATAGCAGACTTGCTATCGGGTAAAGTGTTTGCATTTGAAATTACTCAAGCATTTCTATTAGTAGTACTAGCCTCAGTGACAATTCCAGCGCTAATGATTTTCCTCTCTGTCGGGTTGCCGGCTAAGATCAGTCGCTGGACAAACATCATTGTGGCTACGGTTTATATTCCTTATACGTTATTCAATTTGGTGGGAGAAGCCTGGCTTCACATGATATTTGGTGCTGCTGTAGAAGTTGTTCTTCTTCTGGTAGTTATCTGGTATGCATGGCAGTGGCCTGAACAGGAAGCATGAACCATCCCATGTTTTTCGAACTCAGAGGAAACGCAGTCATAACGTTGGAACAGAATAAATAGGATCAGACTGAGCTAAGCCGGTGAAGCATGGCTTGGTCAAACAGGTGAAGGATGGGCCTTATCCACATTTCACCGCCTGGTGCAGCAAGGGGCTTACCCGAAGGATTGGGCGGACGGGGTGGAGGGGGAGTTATCTTGTGCTGATAAAGCCGGATTAGGAGGTAAACGACTGCCGTGAGCGAAACCGACGATTTCTACCGCCACCTGCCCGCGCTTCAGTCCTTTGCCGAAGCGATGGAAACCAGCTTGCACGTGGATGTGCCCGCTGACTGGTGGATCGTGATTGCCGATGTGATTGGTTCTACCAGGGCGATCGAGGCGGGCGCCTACAAAAAGGTCAATACCGTGGGCGTGGCGTGCATTGCCGCCGTAGTCAATGTGGATCGCGGCCTGGATCTGCCGTTTGTGTTTGGCGGTGACGGCGCCACCTTTGCCGTGCCGGATGCGTTGCGGGAGCGGGTGATCCCGGCCTTGCGCCTGGCGCAGCAGTTGTCGCGCGAAAGTTTTGATCTCGGCTTGCGCGTCGGTATGGTCAGGGTCGGCGATCTGGCGGTCCAGGGCTTTTGGGTCAAGCTGGCAAAAGTCAGGTTGTCGGCCTACATGACCCAGCCGACATTTTCCGGGCGCGGCTGGGAAGAGGCCGAACGGCTGGTGAAAGATCACGACGCTCCCGGTGTGCTGCGGGTACAGGAATCGGGCGGTGTGGCGCAAGGCAGCTTTGAAGGTTTCGAATGCCGCTGGCAGGGCGTGCCCAGTTTCCACGACCACAAGCTGGCGCTGCTGGTGGCGGCCGTGCATCAGGACGCCAGCGTTAACCTGGTGACGTACCAGGATGTCACCAACCAGATACAGGCCATTTATGGCGACGTTGCCAGCTACCACCCGCTGCGCCCGGAGCGCATGCAGCTGACGTTCAGCCCCAAACTGCTCAGCCATGAATGGCGCGTGCGCTCCAGCCAGATGCCGTGGTGGCAACGGCTGGGTTACCTGGCGCGCATGGTGGCGCAGAACATTGCCGGGCGCATTCTGTTTGCCCGGCACATGGATACCCAGGCGGTGCGCTGGAGCCACTACAAGGATGAATTGGTGGAAAACTCCGACTTCCGCAAGTTCGACGGCATGCTGCGCATGGTGATGGATGGCAGCGAGGCGCAGGCCGCCGCATTGCAGGCTTACCTGGAGCAGCAGTACCGGCAGGGGCGGCTGGTGTACGGCATGCACAAGTCGCGGGAGGCACTGGTGACCTGCATCGTGCAGTCCTACAATGGCAACCACCTGCACTTCGTTGATGGCAGCGACGGCGGTTATGCGCAGGCGGCACGCGGCTTGAAGCAGCAGTTAAAAACACTAAAAACCTGAAACCAGGTGACGCGGATGGGGAGACTCGAATGAAAGAAGAAACACTGGCCTGGCTGGAAAGCTTTCCGGCGTTGCTGGATCTGGAACCCGAAGCCAGGGCAAAGCTGGGCCAGGCCGCGCGCATTGTCGAAGCGCCGGTCGGCACCATCGGCTATCGCGAGGCCGACCCCTGCAACGCTTATGTGATGCGGCTGGCGGGGCGGTCGCGGGTGTACAAGATTTCCGATACCGGGCGCGAGATTTTGCTGTACCGCGTGGCGGCGGGCGAAACCTGCGTGCTGACTACCACGTGTTTATTGGGCCGCAGCCATTACCCGGCCTCCACCGTGGTGGAAGAGGATATCCGCGACGTGGTGGTGCCCGCCGCGACGTTCCACCAACTGATGGTGGAATCCGAGGTGTTCCGGCGCTTTGTGATGAGCAATTACGGCGACCTGATCAGCGAGCTCATCGTGCTGGTGGATGAAGTCGCCTTCCACAGCATCGCCTCCAGGCTGGCCGGGTTGCTGGCGGATGGCGCACGGCAGGGCGGGGTGGTGACCGCCACCCACCAGCAATTGGCGGCAGAACTCGGCAGCGCGCGCGAGGTGGTCAGCCGCCAGCTCAAGGAGTTCGAGCGCCAGGGGCTGCTGCGCCTGGGGCGCGCCCAGATTGAGGTGGTGGATATGGATGCGCTGAGAAAGTTATCCGCGACGTGAGCCGCCCGCAGTACAACGCCATCACCAGGACAGGCACTTCCGACCAGACCATTAACAAATCGCGCTTTATCGGCGTGGCGGCAGCCTGCGCCAATGAGCGCGAGGTGATGGCGCTGCTGAGAAAACTGGCTACGGAACACGCGCAAGCCCACCACCTGGTGTTCGCTTATCGCCTGCAAAATGCCGATGGGCGGGGCATCACGCAGCGTTTCCATGATGCGGGCGAGCCTTCCGGCACGGCGGGTAAACCCATATTGCAGCATATCGAAGGCCGCAACCTGATCAATACCTGTATCGCCGTGGTGCGTTATTACGGCGGCATCAACCTGGGCACTGGCGGGCTGGCGCGCGCTTATGGCAACGCCGCCAAACTGGCGCTGGATGCCGCCACTGTGGCGCCCTTCGTGGAAATGCAGCAGATCAGGCTGGTGCTGGACTACGCGCAGCTGGACCGCTTTACCCGTGAACTGGGCAAGTTGGGCGGCCAACTGCTGGACAAGCAGTTTGGCGAGCGCGTGACTGTGCTCGCCTCGCTGCCTGCTGACGATGTTGTCGAGTTGCAGCGCCGGTACAGTGAACCCTATTAGCGGCGTTTACCTTTTACGGTATCCAGCCCTTTCGCCGTATCCAGTCCTTTCACATCTTGAAGAATCGCGCCATCCACATCGGCATCGCTCAGGTCGGCGCCGGTGAGATCAGCGCCGGTCAGGTCGGCCTGGCTCAAATCGGCGCGGTGCAGGTTGGCGTTGCTCAGGTTGGCGCCGCGCAAATCGCCGAAGCTGAAACTGGCGATGTTGAGGTCGGCGCCTTCGAAGTTGGTGTTGCTGAACTTGCCGCCCACCGAATCAAATTTCATCTGCCCCATCGGCTGGTTGCCGATATCCAGGCCGAAGCGCGCGTTTTTGGCGTTGGCGCCGCTCATGTCCACATTGCCCAGGGTGCCGATGACGCGGGCATTGGTGAGGTTGGCGCCGCTGAAGTTGGTCTTGCTGAAAATCGCCTGGAAGATGATCGCCTCGCTCAAGTCGGCGTTGCTCAAGTTGGTGTTTTCCAGCCGCGCCAGGTTAAGGTAAGCCCGGTGCAGATTGGCACCGCTCAAATTGGCCCCGCGCAGGTAAGCGCCGAAAAAGCTGGTGTTGACCATCTTGCAGTGGCGCAGGTCCAGGCCGTCCAGTTCCAGGTAGCCGGCATCCTTGTTGGATAAGTCGCAGGTCGAGCTGTTGATCTGCTTCATGGCTTCCGCCTGGCTGATTTTTTCACGTTCCGGTTCGGCATTTTTGGCATAAAACGCCTCGGCTTTCATGATGGTTTCCTGCGGGTGTTTCATAAAATCAACCTTAGCTTCCTCGCTGCCAAAGCAATACTTCTTGCCGCTCATCATGGCGTTGATTTCACAGTTGGTCTTCATCATCTGGCCGGCGGCCAGGCTGGTGGTGCAGTTGTTGCCCAGTTCGGCACTTGACGCCAGGCCGGTAAAGGCTGACAGCAGCGCTGCCACGGTAAAGTGCATGAGTCGCATCTTGGTCTCCTTAACTGTCCGATTGATATGGTTATTCGCACGCTTCACTGAGCGTTGTGACAGCACTATGCGGATTAAATATCCACGCGTCTGTAACTCAGGTCACATAGTTGACTGAAAGTGTCGGGCTTTTGAAATGTAAATGTTTGTAACAGCGTCAACAGCTTTTTAAGCGCCCACGTTGTTTGGTTGCCTGCCGCAAAAAACCGCGGGCAGCTTGTGAAAAAAACAGCAAAGGAGAATCAAGTGAACGCTTTGAAACTGAGCACCGCGCTGCTACTTACCGGTGCCATTGCGCTGCCAGCCGCAGCGGATGATGTGTATTACGATACGGCACAAGTGCTGTCCGTCACTCCGCGCACCGAAACCATCAACAGCCCGCGCCAGGAGTGCCGCACGGAATATGAGCGCAGCAGTTCCTACAACTCCGGCGAGCGCGATGTTGGCGGCGCAATTATCGGCGGTATTGCCGGCGGCTTGCTTGGCAGCCAGGTGGGCAAAGGCAAGGGGCGCGTGGCCTCGGCGGCGATTGGCGCCGCAACCGGCGCCTTGGTGGGAGACCGCATAGACAACAGCAACAATGGCTACAACAGCTACAGCACCCGCCCCATCGAACGCTGCGCCAGCGTGGATAACTGGCAAACCGTCACGCGTGGTTATCAGGTGACTTACCGCTACAACGGGCGCGATTACACCACCATCATGCCCAACGATCCCGGCAATGTGGTGCGCCTGCGGATTGCGCTGACCCCGGATACCAGCAGCAACGTGAGTTATCTGGAACCCAGATACCATCGCGACGACGACTGGCGAGATCGCGACCATGACCGCCGTGATGACCGGCATGAAGGTTGGCGCCGCTAAAACCTCAATAGGGTTGTCGCGGAAATAACAACCGCCCACCAGCCAAAAGCTGGTGGGCGGTTTTGTTTTAATAAACTGCTATGATCGTCATCAGTACGATTGATGACGAAACAGAGGAGACGGTTTGCGTTTTATAGGGTGTGTGTTGCTGGCGATTTGTCTGGTCGGTGCTTCTCCGGCAATGTCCGCGCCGCTGTCAGCTTCCATCACCGGCGCGGTGTTTGGCTACACCGTACAACCTGGCGATTACCTGATCAAAATCGGGGCGCGGTTCGGTGTGGCGGCCGCGGTGCTGTCGCGCGACAATGGGCTGAAATACGATGCGGTGCTGAAGCCGGGGCGGAAATTGACCATAGACAACCGGCACATCGTGCCGGAAGTGCGGCGGGACGACCTGCTGATCAACCTGCCGCAGCGCATGCTGTATTATTTTCGTGACGGTGAACTGGTGGCGGCCCACCCGGTGGGGTTGGGCAAGCCGAGCTGGCCGACGCCGGCAGGCGAATTCAGCGTGACCAACAAGGAAGTGAACAAGGCATGGCATGTGCCGAAGTCCATCCAGGAAGAAATGGAACGCGAAGGCCAGGTGGTGCAGACGGAAGTGCCGCCGGGGCCGGAGAATCCGCTGGGCAAGCACTGGCTGGGGCTTAGCCTGCCGGGGATCGGCATTCATGGCACCATTGCGCCGGCCAGTATTTATCATTTCCAAAGCCACGGTTGCATACGCCTGCATCCGGACGACATCGAGGCGCTGTTTGCGCAGGTTGAGCGCGGGACGGCGGGCAGTATCATTTATGCGCCATTGCTGCTGGCAGAATCAGGTGGGCGAATTTTTGTTGAGGCGCATCGGGATATTTATGAGAAAAGCGATGTCTCTGTAGAAGCGCTCAAGCGCCTGGCGCAGGATGCGCAACTGAGCGACCGGGTTGACTGGGCGCGGGCGGCGGCAGTGCTGGAGCAACGGGATGGCGGTGCGCGGGATGTCACGCTGGCTTCGCCGGCACCATAAACAGGGGAACGGTCACGATGGAAAATCAAATCTGCAAGGTACGCCGCGGTCTGCTCAAGGCCGGCATGGCATACACGCTGACCGGGCTGGCCGCCCGTCCTGTGTTCGCTGCCTACGGCAAGGAACAGCCGGCCGTGCGCGAACTAGCGTTCTACAACCTGCACACCGGCGAAAGCCTGAAGACGGCTTACTGGGAAGAAGGCAGCTACCTGCCAGGCGCGCTTACCGACATCAACCATATCCTGCGCGATTACCGCAACGGCCAGGTGCTCCCGATCGAGCCGGGGCTGCTTGACCTGCTGCACGCGCTGCGCAATACGCTGGCCACGACGCAGCCGTTGCAGATCATTTCAGGCTACCGTTCGCCGGAAACCAACGCAACCCTTGCCGCCAATACCGACGGTGTGGCCAAAGGCAGCCTGCATACGCAGGGCAAGGCGATAGACCTGCATGTGGAAGGTATCGCCCTCGATGACCTGCACCGCGCCGCGATTGCCTTGCGTGGCGGCGGTGTTGGTTATTACCCAGCATCCAACTTTGTGCATGTGGACATCGGCCGGGTGCGAACCTGGTAGCTTAAGCGCGGTCGGCAGCAAGGATGGCCTAAGCGGGGCGTTCAACCAGGCATGTTTTAGGTGCGTTTGAAAGAATGTACCCAAACCAGCCCATCTTCATTCCACGTCATATTGGCATGCATGCTCAAGATGATGTGTTTATACATTTCAAGGCTGGGATAGCCCTCGGCACGCGCATCGGCTTCTGTCATATCTCCCAAACGCTGACGTTCAACAGAGGTCACGGTGAAAAGGATGCCGTCCAGGTCGAACGTTTCGTCGGGATAAGCATACAGCCCATCACGCCGTTGCTGTGTTTTTGAACCGGCTATGGCTGCTGCCACCAGTTTCGGGTGCGTTACGAGACGGCTGATCTCGCAGGTCTTTTCAGGATAGTTGGAGTTCATCACAATATGTTATGCGTTAAGACGTGTCGATTAAATAGTAATTTTAGTGATGCCACGGCTGAGTAGTATCTATCCGGTAGTGTCGGAGTTTGAAACACCCAAGGCCAGCGTGCTGCTGGATGTTGCTTTATGTGGATCGGGCTGGAATAGTTGTACGTTGTTGCGGCCATTGGCCTTGGCCCAGTACATGGCGATATCGGCATTTTTTGTCAGGCTGTGCTCGTCGTGGCCATGGTCCGGATAAATTGCGATGCCCGTGCTCGAGGAAATTTCCAGATGATGACCCGCCAGGTCGAACGGCAGGTTCAGTGCATGGCGGATTTTTTCGGCAACGCCTATTGCGTCGGTTTCCTCGTTGATCGACGGCAATAACACGACGAATTCATCACCGCCGACGCGCGCCACCGTATCCGATTCCCGCAGGCAGCCCTGAATGCGCTGCGCCACCTCCTTTAGCAGCAGGTCGCCAACATCGTGCCCGAACTTGTCGTTGACGGGTTTGAACTTGTCCAGGTCGATGAACATCAGCGCCAGTTTTTCCTTGTCACGTTTTGCAATCGCCAGCGCCTGCTGCAGGCGGTCATTCAGCAGCGCCCGGTTCGGCAGCTTGGTCAGTGCGTCATGCTCGGCATCAAAACGCACTTTCTGCTCTTCCAGCTTGCGCTGGGTAATTTCCTGATGGGTGCCGAACATCATCAGCGGCTTGCCGTCGCGGGTCCATGTTGCTACCTTGCCCCGATCCAGCACCCACACCCAATGGCCATTCTTGTGCCGCATGCGGGCCTCGCATTCGTAATGGTCAAGTTCGTGCGAGAAATGTTTCTTCAATAACATATCGGATGTTTTCAGGTCATCCGGGTGCGTGAATTTGATCCAGGTATTAATGGAAACTGGCTCCAGTTCACTCAGTTCATAACCGATAATCCTTGCCCAATAGTGGTTAAAGACGGTTTCCCCGGTCTGTACGTTCCACTCCCAGGTGCCGACGTGCGTCCCTTCGATGATGCTGCTCAAGCGGTATTGTTCGGCGATCAGTTCCTCGTTCATTGCGCGTGCCGCATCGATGGCACGCTCACGCCCTGTCATCAGCATCCAGACCAGGATGGCAAGCAGCAAGCTGCCGAAAGAGCCGACAACAGCAAACAGATTGGGTTTGTTGGCGTCCACGCGTGTCAGCATGGTAGGTAATGCACTCACCTGGATGGTCCATGGGTGATGGTCGATAATCTGCAGGCGCTTTGTCACCTGGTATGTGGGGTTATGTACCGCACTGGTTTTTATCAGGGCGCTGGAGTCGAACATCAGCGCCTCTGGCGTTGCAATTTCACCATCGAAGATCTTGATGTCTAAATCCGCGGCTTGTTCGCCTAGCGCACCTTCCATGAAGTCTTTCATGCGGAACGGCGCATACACCCAGCCCATTGCATTCTGTTTCCGGTCACGCAAGGTGTCATGCGGCGTGGAGGTGCGGTAGATCGGCAGGTACATCAACACCCCGGACTGCTCCTGCTGGCCGGACTCCTGTACCAGCCTGACTTTCCCGGACAGCGTTTCTTCGCCGCTCTCTAGCGCCTTTTGCATGGCCGCATGGCGCACCGGTTCCGAATACATGTCATAGCCGAAAGCGCGGAGATTGCGATCGGAAAAAGGCTCCAGGTAAACGATGGAAGTGTAGAGGTCGCGTTGCCCCTGCGGGTGGATCGAATAATTGGGGAAGCCTTCGCTACGGACCGCGGCGATATGCCGTTCTTTTTCAGCTGCGGGCACGATCAGCGAGAACCCGACCCCCTGGATGCCGGGAAAGCTGTCCTGTAACCGCAGCGCGGCAACGTATTGCTTGAATTCGATGCGCTCGACGCTGACCGACGCCGCAAACAGGCCGGCGCTGCCGCGCAATACCTGCTTGTAGGCCTGCATGCCGATGGCTATGCGGTTGACGGCATCGCGGACGCGGAAGTCGAAATAGGATTGCAGTTGCAATTCGACATCCTGCTGCGCTGAGCGGGCAACGAGGTAGGTAAAGGACAGGGAAACGGCCAGCACCAGCAGCGGCCAGATCACCACGGCATTACGCCGGTAAGCTGCGGCAATGATGGCGGCGATGTCACGCATTCGGCGATCTCTGGCTGCCTAAAGCCGTGCCGCTGCCACGGCAGACCCCAGCAACCCCACGTTGGCATTCACAATGACTTTCACCGGCATGTTCCCGAGCAGTTCCTGCATATGCTGCTCTTTGTCCAGGAACGCCTGCATGAAGGTGCCGTCGGTGAGTTTGTTGATGATTTTGGGCGCCACGCCGCCGGCGACAAACACGCCGCCTGTCGCCAGCCCCAGCAGCGCCAGGTTGCCTGCCTGCGCGCCGTACAGCTGGGTGAACAAATCCAGTGCCTGTTTGGCGACAGCATCTTCGCCGGACAAGGCGAAACGACTGATCACGGCGGCGTGGTCATCCTGCTCTAGCGCCTGCTGGATGCCGCTGGATAGCGCGACACTCTGGGTTTCGACCAGGAACTCAAAAATGTTGACCAGGCCGCGACCTGACACGGCGCGTTCCCAAGTCGCCCAGTGGTAGCGTTTTTGCAGGTAGCGCAACAGTTCGATCTGTAATTCGTTGGTGGGGGCAAAACTGGTATGGCCGCCTTCGGAAGCGACGACTTCGTAGTGGTCGTGCTGCCAGACCAGGAAGCCCTGGCCCAGCCCGGTGCCGGCGCCGATGATCACTTGCGTGCCGTGCGGAACGGCTGTGCCCTGTTGCAGGGTGACTAGGTCATCGTCCTCCAATGCCTCGATGCCGTAGCCGACGGCCTGGAAGTCGTTGATCAGCCTGATTTTGGCAATGCCCAGGGTCTGCTCCAGCGCATCGGCATTCAGCTTCCACGGCAGGTTGGTGGTGACGGCGGTGCGGCCGCTGACCGGGCCGGCGATGCCGAAACAGGCGTTCTGCGCCTTGGCACCAGATTCCAGGTAGGCGTCGTTGATGAACTCCTGCACCAGCGGCAGGAATTCCGCGTAATCGGCGCTGGCGTAGCGCTTTTCATACAGGGTCCTGAAGCCGCCATGCGCGGTTTCGGCGAGTTGGAACAGGGTTTTGGTGCCGCCGATGTCGCCAGCTAAAACGATCATGTTGTTGTCTCCTGGTTATTGCCGCCATTCGTCTATCAGCGAAGCCACCAGCGCCGTCCAGCCGGTCTGGTGCGATGCGCCCAGTCCCTTGCCGGTGTCGCCGTCGAAGTATTCGCTGAAAATAATGTAATCGCGCCAGTGCGGGTCGTCCTGGAACTTGCGCACGTTGCCGAACACCGGGCGCTCGCCTTGTTCGTTGCGGGCGAAAATGGAAATCAGCGCGTTGGCGAAATATTCCGCCATTTCCCCGGCGGTGGACGTTTCGCCGTTGGCCAGCGTGATGCGCAGGTCGTTATTGTAGGCCTTGTGCAGCTTGCGCAGCGACTCGATCATCAGGAAGGTGGTGGGAAACCAGATCGGCCCGCGCCAGTTGGAGTTGCCGCCCTTGATCTTGCTGACCGCTTCGGCCGGTTCGTAACATACGGATTTGTTGCCGAGTTGCGGCATCGAAAACGGGTGGGTCTGGTGGTATTTGGACATGCTGCGCAAGCCGTATGGCGAGCGGAATTCGTTTTCATCCCACACCCGCGCCAGTATCCGGCGCAACTGCGCGGAGGTGACAATGGTCAGCACCCGGGTTTCGGAGCCGTCTTCCTGCACCGCGTTCACGCTGTGCGACACCAGGTCGCGGCGGTTTTCCAGGAACCAGTTGAGGCTGCTGTCGAAACTGGGGAAAGGCTTGGTCCATTCCTGCGCCAGCCGTTCCACGGCAAAAATGGGAATCAGCCCGACCAGCGAGCGCACGCGCAGCTTGTGGTATTCGCCGTCGGGGCAGCGCAGCACGTCGTAGAAAAAGCCATCGTGCTCGTCCCACAGGTTTTGCTGGTCGCTGCCGCCCATGTGTTTCATCGCCGCGCCGACGTAGACATAATGCTGGAAGAACTTGGTGGCCATGCCTTCGTACACGTGGTTGGTCCTGGCCAGTTCCAGCGCAATGCGCATCAGGTTCTGGCAGAACATGCCCATCCACCCCGTCGCATCAGATTGCTCCAGCGTGGCGCCATCGGGCAGTTTTTCCGAGCGGTCGAACAGGGTGATGTTGTCCAGGCCGAGAAAGCCACCTTCGAAGATATTGTTGCCGGACTTGTCCACCTTGTTGATCCACCAGGCGAAGTTAATCAGCAGCTTGTGGAAGCACTTTTCCAGGAACACGGTATCCGCCTTGCCCGAGCGCTGCCTATCCATGTTGTACACGCGCCACACCGCCCAGGCATGCACCGGCGGGTTGAGGTCGCTGAACTCCCACTCATAGGCGGGAATCTGCCCGTTGGGGTGCTGGAACTGTTCCAGCAGCATGAATTGCAACTGGTCCTTGGCAAACTCCGGGTCAATCAGGGTGATCGGCACGGTATGGAACGCCAGGTCCCACGCGGCAAACCACGGGTATTCCCATTTATCCGGCATGGACAGCACGCGCAGCGAGTTGAGGTGGCGCCAGTGCTCGTTGCGGATCTGCTTGCGCGATTCCGGGGGCTTCAGCGCGGAGTTGTCGCCTTCCAGCCACTGCTGCACGTTGAAAATGTAGTTCTGCTTGCCCCACATCAGCCCGGCAAACGCCTGGCGCTGGATGCGGCGCTCATCCTCGCTGGCCTTGGGCGGGTGGATGCTGTGGTAGAACTCGTCCGCTTCCTTGTGCCGCAAGCGGATGATGGATGCCATGTCCTTGAACGGCTTGGCCAGGGGCTGGTCACTCAGCCGCAGGTTGAACGTGATATGGCCGCCGGCGGGGACGATGCGCTGGAAATGCACGCAGGACTTGGTGCCGATGTCGCCTGGGTTGACGCAGTCTTCGCCCTGGATGATGTGGCGGTGAAAGGCGTCCTTGACGTAGCACTTGCAGTCCTCGGTATTGATGCCGTACAGGCGTGCCGTATTGGTTTCGTTATCGGTGAACAGCGGCTTGCCGTCGGCCTCGGCATAAAAATAGCGCGGGCCGAGCCGGTATTTGAACGGCAGGTTGTGCAGCCCGTCGGCCTCGCTGTCGTCGGCAAGCAGGCACACGTAATCGCGGTTCTGTTCGTGCAGCGAGATCACCGGCTCCTGCTCGCGCTTATCGCCCCAGGCCCAGGTGTTGCGGAACCACAGGTTGGGAATGACGTGGATGGGCGCGTCTTCCGGGCCGCGGTTGTGCACTTCGATGCGGATGCAGATGTCTTCGGCAGTGGCTTTGGCGTAGTCGATGAACACGTCGAAGTACCGGTCTTCGTCAAAAATGCCGGTGTCCAGCAGTTCGTACTCCTCGCCGCGGCCTTCGCGGCGGCGGTTTTCGTCAATCAACTGCTGGTAGGGGAATTCCGCCTGCGGGTATTTGTACAGGTAACGCATGTAGCTATGCGTCGGCGTGCTGTCCAGGTAGAAGTAATAATCCTTGGGGTCTTCGCCGTGGTTGCCTTCCTGCGGCGTCAGGCCGAACACGCGCTCTTTCAGGATCGGGTCCTTGCCGTTCCACAGCGCCAGGCCAAAACACAGCAACTGGTAGCGGTCGCAAAAGCTGCCCAGGCCGTCTTCGCCCCAGCGGTACGCCTTGCTGCGCGCCATGTCGTGGCTGAGGTAATCCCAGGCCGTGCCGTCGGCGCTGTAGTCCTCGCGCACGGTGCCCCAGGAGCGTTCGCTCAGGTAAGGCCCCCACCTGCGCCAGCCGCTGGCATCCTGCCCGTGGGCGGCTTCAAGGCGCAGTTGTTCTTGTGTCGGGATGCGCTTCTGTTCGGCCATGGTGAATTTCCTGTCGATAATGATATCAGCGCAACGAATTCATTATAGGACGAATAAAAGCGCTTGCGTTAGGGCTTCCTTAGCGCCAGAACGGGCGCTGGCCGGCAAACACCTTCCAGGTTTCGGTCATGTGCTCCAGGGTGTGGATGGCGTTGCAGGCGTTCCAGCCGGTGAACAGGTGGGATACTTCGTCCAGCGCGCGGACGGGGTGCTCGCCGATGATGTCGCGGATCACGCTTTCGGTGGTGGCGATGTCGTTGAGTACGCCGAGTACGCCCTGCACCTCGGCCAGCGCGCGGATGAAATTCTTGCTGCCGTTGGCCGGGCTGAGGCTGATGAAAAACTCGGCGGCGTAACGCAGTTTCTTGGCGCTGATGCGGGTCAGGTGGCGTTCTTCCGGGTGCATGTGAATCAGGCGCTCGCCATGCCGTTTCAACTGCTTGTGGCGCTTGGTGAGTACCTGCTGCGCAAGTTCTTTCACTGTCAGGCTGGCCGCTTCCGGCAATAGCCAGTGCCCGCCTTCCAGCCATGCGCCGAGCGCCAGCTGCAGCCGGTGATAACGCTGCGAGCGTAGCGCGGTGCGGACTTCAACATAGGCTTCACCCTGCGCGTGCTGGGCTTTTTCCTGCAGCAGCAGCAGGCCGCGGTGCTTGTGCAATGGCACCATCATCGGCGGCAGGGTTTCGCTGATGAATACGTCCAGGTTGCGTGCCTTGCCCAGCACGTCGCTGATCCATTTGATGTCGTCGATCAGCTCGACGCTGGTTTCGCGGTTGATTACCGCGCCGAACACGGCGAACAGCGAGCGCAGCCGGCGCAGCGCCACCCGCATCTGGTGCACGCCTTCGATGTCGGTGCCGTACAGCACCATGTCGTGGTTGCCTTGCAGTTGCGCCAGACACTCCCAGGCAATCTGGCGGAAGGCGTCCGCCGCGCTGGCATCCGCCGCCAGCCGGGTTGGGCTGGCTTTCATGATGCCGGGCGGCTGCGGGCGGTAACAGGCGTAACCGCGCTGTGCCTTGCTGACGTTTTCCAGTTCCAGCGGGATGGTGTTCTGCAGTTCCAGCGCCAGCTCGAACAGGCGTACCGGATGGCCGGACTTGATCTCCAGTTCGATTTCGCAAATGGCCTCCCGCTGTACGCCATCCACCACCAGATGGCCGACGTCCAGCGCCAGTTCGATATGCGTGGCGTCGGGGTAGACCAACTGCCATTCGGTGCGCTGCATGTCGGTGGTGAACACGGGTTTCAGCGCGGCGCGCAACTCCGGCGGGGCAAACAGCGCGGCCAGCGCGGGGTCGGGGATCATGGCGATCTTGGTGAAATCGGGGTGGCCGCTGGCGATGATGTCTTCCCATTCGCTGCGCTGATGCAGCCCGGCCAGCGAACTGCCGCCGCCCTTGACCGCCTGGAACCAGCCGCCGGACATGCGCCGCACGCGCAGGGTGATGTTTTTATCGAGCAGGGTGAGTTCCGGGGTGTCGTAATAAATGCTGACCAGGCGGCGGGTTCTCGGTTTTTCCGCCAACAGCGGCTTGATGGCCGGGTGCCGCTTCAGACGGGGAATGTCGGCGGCGTTGATGCGCAGTTTTAGTTCGATTTCGGCCGGCATCAGTCGGGAATGGCGCTAATCCAGTCCAGCAACGGCGCCCACTGCGGCAAATCGGGGGCGACTTTTGAGCGCGGCATGTCGAACAGGCTGGTGCCTTGTTCGGCGGCCAGCGCGTAGACCTGGGCGCTGCGCAGGCAGGTGGGCATGGGTAGCCCGGTATCCTGCAAAAAATTGAGCAGGATGCTGGAGGAACGGGTGCGGGTATCCACGCGCATGCCGACCACGGCGACAAAGGTTTTGTGCTTGCGGACGGCTTTTTCTTCTTCCAGCACCGCCAGGAAATCGCGGGTGGCGCCGATGTCGAAGGCGGAAGGCTGGATCGGGATGATCACGCAATCCGCCTGTTTGACGATGCCGGACAATTTTTCGCCATGCACCCCGGCGGGCGAATCCACGATCAGCGTGCCGAATTTTCCGGGCAGCGCTTTGCGCCGGGCGTCATGGCCGTGGATGATCGGCAGTTTGGCCGGGCGGCGCTGCAGCCACTGCAACGCGGATTGCTGGCGGTCCAGGTCGGCCAGCGTGACGTGCTGGCCCTGGGTGGCGTAATAACCTGCCAGGTTGGTGGAGAGCGTGGTTTTGCCGCTGCCGCCTTTGGGGTTTGCAATCAGGATGTGCATTACAGCAACTCCGGGGTGATGGACGCCTTGAGCACCGTTGCGCCGGCGCCGTGCCGGTCGCGGCTGGCAAACCACCAGACGGCGCCTTTCTTGACCGACAGGCTGTATTCCGTGTTGCCCAGCAGTTGGGCGGCCACTTCGCCCAGCGTCGGCTGGTGGCCGACGATCACCACTGTGCCGTCGTGGTCGGGCCACTGCGCGGCATTGAGAATATCCTGTGCCTCCGCCCCCGGAGCCAGGGCGTTGACCGTGATAAACTCCTCAGCCAGCGCCTGCGCGGTCTGCTGGGTGCGCAATGCCGGGCTGACCAGGATGCGTGCGTGCTTGGGCAGGCGCGCCTTGAGCCAGGCCGCCATGTTTTTGGCCTGTACATGGCCTTTGTCGGTGAGTTTGCGCTGCATGTCCGGAAAACCGTCTTCCGCTTCGGCATGACGCCACAGTATCAGTTCCATAAGCAGGGTTTCATCAAACGGGTATGGTCGAAAAAAGTGAATCTAATCTTAATCCTACAGCGCCTGTCATGAAAGCGAAACATTTGTTGCAACTCGATGTTTTACTGAAGGGGCTTTCCCCGCAGGCGCTGGCCGCCGTGCCGCAAGATGGCCGGCTGCCAGTGCTGCAGCGCTGGCTGGCCACGGGCCGCAGGGCGCCGGCGTTCACGGGGGGGGGCGATGCCTGGCTGTGCCAGGCGCTGGGGGTGCCCCGGCAGCAGGATGCCCCGGTCGCGCCGTACGCGGCAGCCGGCGATGGCCTGGCGGCAGGGCAGGGCTACTGGCTGTGCGCGGCCCCGGTACACCTGCACCTGGCCCGCGACCGCATGCTGCTGCTGGAAGGGGCGCTGCCGGACGTGACGACCGACGAGGCTGAGGCCATGGTTGCATCGATCAATGCGCATTTCCCCGAGATGCAGTTTTTTGCGCCGCATCCCCGGCGCTGGTATGTCCGGCTGCCTGACGCCGTGCATATGACCACCACGCCGCTGGAGGAAGCGATCGGGCAGGAGGTCAGCCGGGTGTTGCCCGCGGGAGACGCTGCCAGGGCCTGGACGGTGCGGCTGAATGAGCTGCAAATGCTGCTGCACCAGCATCCGGTGAACGAGGCGCGCGCCGCCGCGGGCAAGCTGCCGGTGAATAGTCTGTGGTTGTGGGGCGGCGGCGTAAAACAGCCCGTTGCCGAACACCCTTATACCCAGGTCTGGGGAGATGGCGCCCTGCTGGCGGGATTGGCTGCCAGGCCGATGCCGGCCACGGCGGATGTCGCGCTGAACGAAATGGCCGGCCGGGCGCTGCTGGTGCTGGATGTTGCCGAACTGGGCTGGGAGCGGCTGGAACAGCAATGGTTGGCGCCATTGGCACAGGCATTGCAGCGCGGCAGGCTGAAACAACTGGATATCCACCTTGCGCACGGCGGCAGGGTGAATACCTGGACCGTCACGCGGCGGGATTACTGGAAGTGGTTTTACCGGCGCTTCATGCGCAGGGTGCCCGTGGCGGACACCCTGCGCGGCGATTAGTCTCCGCCGCCCAGCGCGTGTTCGATGAACTCGTCGATGTCTTCTTCTTCGAAACCGAGGTGGTCGGCCAGCATCAGGCGATAGCTTTCCGAGGTGTAACCATCGGGGAAGAAGTTCGGGTCAACCACGTATTCCGCCAGCAGGGTCACTGCAATCAGTGCGGAAGCCGCGGCTGAAATCTGGCAGTCCGGCGAAAAGATATTGTCGTGGTGGCTGGCAATGGCTTCGCACACTTCTTCCGGCAGTTCCCAGCTTTTTGCCATCATGTGGCCGACCACGGTGTGGTTGGTGGGGATGTGTTCTTCCTCCACCTGCACAAACGACTTGCTGGTGGACACCACGGCGGCTTCGTAAATCTTCTGGTAATTGGGGATGCGCTGCATCATCAGCGGGATGCCGCAGTCGCGGAACAGGCCGAAGGTGTAGGCGGTTTCCTTGCTGATGCCGGGCAACCGGCTGGCAATCACCATGGACACGTTGGCGACCAGTTCCGCCTTGCCCCAGAACTTGTCCTGCCCTTCGAAGGCTTCATACGAACTCTTGAGCGACAGGCCGGTGATGATGCCCTTGATGATGTTGATGCCGAGGATGATGGTGGCCTGCGCCGGCGATTCGATCTTGCGCTTCAGGCCGTAATAAGGCGAGTTGACCAGTTTCAGCATGGAAACGGAAAGCGCGACGTCCTTGGCGATCAGGTGGCCGATTTTCTGGATGTCCGGGCTTTCCTTGCGGCTTTCTTCCAGCAGCTCGTTCAATACGGCGGGGCGCGGCGGAATCTTGATGCCGGACAGGATCTTATCGGTTTCCTCTTGCTTCATTGCGGTATTCATTACTGGCTCTCCCGGGATTTAACGCATGCAAGCCCATGCGGTGGTAATTATTTTGATGGCGCATAGTAGCATTGGCATTAAAATCTGACAAAAGCATCAATATCACCTTGCCAACCGCAGCACGTTTTGAACCGACCATGGCTAATATCGCCGCGCGCAACTATTCCGAAATCACGGCCAGCGCCCTGGCCGCAACAGGCATACACCCGGTGCTGGCGCGCATCTACGCCGCACGCGGCATCGAAGACGCAGCCCAGTTGGAAACGGCGCTGGGCGCGCTGCTGCCGCCGGATTTGCTCGACAACAGCGGGCGCATGGCCAGCCTGCTGGCCGATGCCATCATCCAGAAAAAACGCCTGCTGATCGTCGCCGATTACGATGCCGACGGCGCCACCGCCTGCGCCGTGGGCGTGCGCGGCTTGCGGCGGTTCGGCGCGGTGGTGGATTACCTAGTGCCCAACCGTTTTGAACACGGCTACGGCCTGACGCCGGAAATCGTGCGGCTGGCGGCGCAGAAAAAGCCCGACATCATCATCACCGTGGATAACGGTATCGCCAGCGTGGATGGCGTGGCTGAGGCCAACCGGCTGGGAATCCCGGTATTGGTTACCGACCACCACCTGCCGGGCGATACCCTGCCGGAGGCCGCCTGCATCGTGAACCCCAACGCGCCGGGTTGCGGTTTCCCCAGCAAACACCTGGCCGGGGTCGGCGTGATGTTTTACGTGCTGATGGCGTTGCGCGCCGAACTGCGCGAGCGCGGCATGTTCGCCGGCGCGGACGAACCCAAGCTGGTGGAACTGCTGGACATTGTGGCCTTGGGCACGGTGGCCGACGTGGTGCGGCTGGACAACAACAACCGCATCCTGGTGGAACAGGGCCTGCGCCGCATCCGTGCCGGGCGCGCCTGCCACGGCATCAACGCGCTGTTGAAAACCGCCGGCCGCGACCCGCGCCGCGCCTCCACCTATGACCTGGGTTTTGTCGTCGGGCCGCGCCTGAATGCCGCCGGGCGGCTGGAGGACATGGCGCTGGGTATCGAATGCCTGCTGGCGACCGACCCGGCGCTGGCACTACAGTTCGCACAACGGCTGGACGAAATGAACCGCGCCCGGCGCGACATTGAAGCTGACATGCACGACACCGCGCTCGCCGCGCTGGAAGACATTGCCCCGGAAAGCGCCTACAGCCTGTGCCTGCTGGACGATAGCTGGCACCAGGGGGTGATCGGCATCCTGGCTTCGCGCCTGAAAGAAAAATACCACCGCCCGACGATCATTTTTGCCGCCGTCGGCGACGGCACGGTAAAAGGCTCCGGGCGCTCGATTGCCGGCCTGCATTTACGGGATGCATTGGATGTGGTGTCCAAGCGCTTCCCCGAACTTATCCTGAAATTCGGCGGCCATGCCATGGCGGCCGGCCTGACCGTGCCGGAAGCCTTGTTTTCGCAGTTTCAGGCGGCGTTCGAACAAGTGGTGCAGGAACAACTCACCCCGGCCGACCTGGAACGGCTGATCGAAACCGACGGCGATTTGCCGGCGCGGCAAGCCAACCTGCAACTGGCGCAGGAGCTGGACCGTGGCGTGTGGGGGCAGGGGTTTGCGCCGCCGGCGTTTCATAGCCTGTTTGATGTGGTCGGGCAGCGGGTGGTGGGGGAGAAACACCTGAAATTAAGGCTGGCGCGGGAAGGTTGCGAGTTCGACGCCATGCTGTTTTTCCACGACCAGTTGCTGCCGGAGCGGATCGAGGCGGTGTACCAGTTGGGGGTGAATGAGTACAACGGGCAGCAGACGGCGCAGTTGATCGTGCGGCATTGGGAAGCGGCTTGAGTGTGATGCAGGGCGAGGTATCTCCATCAAATGGGGTGTGCACCCTGTAGGAGCCCGACTTGTCGGGCGATGTTGCGAACTATCGCGCAGCAAGTTGCGCTTCTACGCCTGCTTTGGATGTAGCCGTTGGCATAGTGAGTGTAGGCGATGGCGGTAATTGTTGGGCTTTGTTACCGTGTGATTTGGATGCTATCTGCTAGAATTTCTGGGTTAAAAAGCAAAGATAGGGGGCGTGATGAGTATCCCAACAACAGCATTGCGCGTTGAGCAACGCATTTTGGTCATCCGTGGTCAAAAGGTGATGATTGATGCCGATCTGGCCGAGCTTTACGGGGTTCCCACCAAAGCCCTCAATCAGGCAGTCAAGCGTAATGCCGAACGTTTCCCGGCAGATTTCATGTTTCAGTTAACCGCTGACGAGAAAGCGGATGTGGTCACAAATTGTGACCACCTTGCCAGACTCAAATTCTCGAAATCGCTCCCCTATGCTTTTACCGAACATGGCGCGATTCAGGCTTCCAATATCCTGGCTTCGCCACAGGCCGTGGAAATGGGGGTGTACGTGGTGCGTGCCTTCGTCCGTTTGCGTGAGACGCTCGCCTCCAATCGTGAACTGGCTGCCAAACTTGATGCGCTAGAGCAAAAAACGGAATTGCTTGCCGTGCAGCATGAAACGCTGAGCAATAACACGCGGGCGCAGTTTAAGCAGGTTTTTGAGGCATTGCGTCAGCTTATGGCACCAGCACCGGAGTCGCACAAGCGACCGATTGGATTTATCCCGCCAGAGGAGAAGAAAAAGCCTGGGTAGCCCGTATACAGCGCAGCGGAATGCGGGGTTATAAAAGGTGGCTATGAAAAGCCCCGTATTCCGCCGCAAGCGGCTTCATACGGGCTACGCTTGCTATGTATTGGGCTCTGGGGAACGATGAAGCGAACAGGCAATACCAATACCGCGAGCTATTCAAAGGGCAAATAGACACGATAAACCTCGATAAGATAAGGGAAGCCACCAATAAAGCCTGGATATTGGGGAGTGAGCATTTTAAGGAAAGAATTGCCACACAACTCAACCGCAGGGGTGATAAGCTGGCGAAAGGCGGTGATAGGAAATCAGATGAATATCAAAAACGGAAAATCAATCGAGTCTGACCCTATTGATTCCTCAATGGGAAATCAACCGTCGGGAGGCGTATGATACGTGGCATTATCAGCAGTCGAACAACACCAGTCAGTCGCTGCCCTTTTTGGGAGGCCTCACCTCAGGTAGCATGCTTGCAACCGCCGGACTGTCAACAAGAACAATCGTCGGCATTGGTGCGGTATCTGGCGGTGGGTTTGATGTTGCCGGACAGTATGTGGAAACGAATGGCTTCACAACCGGCAAGTACAGATGGGAGCAAACAGCCGTGGCAACTGTCACGGGGGGCTGGGCGGCGCCATATGCGGTTAGCTATGGCGCACTGGGCAACATGCTACTTGGTTCGGGGGTAAGTGTGGTCAACGCGGAGTTCGGCAATTTGTATTACCAGGGTGACGGCACCTTTACGCAGAAAAACTTGGGCTGGGAAGCTTTAAAAGGAGCGGGGGGTGGATATATAAGCTATCGTGCAGGCAATTACATAACGAATATATTAGCAAAACCGATTAACCCTAATATTTCTATACTGCTCCAGAATTACGACTCCCCTTATCCCATGCTGACCGGAAATGCTATTAGCAGCGCAGTCTCCGGGCCTGTGCCAATCGTTGCGGACAAGGCCAAGGATTATTACTTCCCTCAGGATAAGAAATGAGGGAGAGAATTTACCTCTGCAAGTTTGATAAATGGCTTTCTGAAAAGCTGGAGGAGGAGTCATGGACATCCATTGTTTTGGATGTTGCCGGACTGGCGATTGTGTATCCACTGATGTACTACCTACCGCAAATTGCGTTTTACGTTAATGGTGCGGTCATCCCGGAAAAACACCATTACGGCTGGACCATGAAATGGTTTGGTTTTTTGTGTCTGGGGGTGGTTTTCCTGATGGTTCTGAAAATCATCCGATTGCTGCGGAAGAGAAAAACAATCTGGAAAATTGATGATGAATTCCACGATGGTGTCTAGCCCGGTAGGGTTGGCAACTCATTGCCCACGCGTTGATCGGTGGGTTACGGCGCTTTGATCCTGACGTCACCCGACACATCAATCACGAAGCCGAAGCAAAATCATACGCACTCGCTGGCACACTATCCAAGCGCGATGGTTATTCCTTAAGGTAGCGCTCTATTGCTGGCGCGTCTTCTTGCATGAGTTTGGCGATTTCATCCACCATGTCGGCAAACTGGGTGTCGTTAATCAGTTCCGGACCAAACTTCCAGAGGAGCGTCTGCTCGACAAAGGTTCTTGCTACTTTTCTGCCGCGATTGGCTTCCCCTTCCGGTAATGCTTGTAATTTGGATACGAGTACCGCGTGCAATGATTCCAGCGATTGGGGAACAGGTTCGGGGAGTTCATGCTGTTCAGGCAATGGCGGTTTTGACTTTGCGCCGAGTTTGAGTTTTTGCTTGGCGGCTTCTTGCCTGATGATGGCCGCAAGACGATTGAGCGGATTAATCGAGTCCACGCATTATCCCGGCAAACAAGCCTGAGTAAGAATGGGTACCGGGCTTTGTCGAATTAGCGCTTCCCAAAGGTGAATCGCGCTTACATCAGCACAATGTCAAACGTCTCCTGCCCATACTGGTTTTCGGCCTGCAACGACACCGGCTTGCCGATGAAGTCGGAAAGCACGGCCCGCACCTTTATAACAACATCAAGTAGCCAAGCGCATGATCGCGCTCAAAGTCCAGCAATCGAATACTGTTGGTGCGCAAAACCGCCTCAATCTGCTGGGTGGAGCAATTGCCCCGGCGCAACCAGATGAATTTGGGCGGGTGTCCGTAAAGCGCGCTGAGTTCCTGAAAGTCTGAATCCTTGCTGACAATGGAAAAGCCATTGGTCTTGGCATATTCCCATACGGTTCTATCGGAGGTGTTGCCCAGGCCCAGACGCTCAACATGGGCGGAATCCGGGTAAACATCTGCCAGCATTCCCACCAGTTTGGGTGAGAGGTTTTCGTCCAGTAGCAGCTTCATGCACTGACAACGAGTTGATGTTTCTCTCGATCTGCGGCGTAGGCCAGGCAGGCCTGGATGTCTTCAGCCGTGAGGTAGTTAAAATCTTCAAGTATCTGCTGTGGAGTCATGCCGGAGGCCAGGTAGTCCAGGACATCATAAACAGTCATCCTCAGTCCGCGAATACAGGGCTTGCCACTACGCTTTTCCGGGTCGATGGTGATGATGTTTCTGTAATCCATGTCAGCCTCCGTGAGGTAGTTTTTGGCACTTGCAGCGCCATTATCGCGCCTACATCAGCACAATATCAAACGTTTCCTGCCCGTACTGGCTTTCCGCCTGCAGCGACACCGGCTTGCCGATGAAGTCACTCAGCATGGCGAGCGCTTGCGATTCTTCGTCCAGGAACAGGTCGATGACTTTCTGTGAGGCGAGGATGCGGTATTCGCGCGCGCTGAACTGGCGCTCTTCGCGCAGGATTTCGCGCAGGATTTCGTAACACACGGTCTGCGCGGTTTTGAGTTCGCCGCGGCCGGAGCAGCAAGGGCACGGTTCGCACAGCACGCGCGCCAGGCTTTCCCGGGTGCGCTTGCGGGTCATTTCCACCAGCCCTAGGCCGGAAAAGCCGCTGATGGTGGTGCGGGCGCGGTCGCGGCTGACTTCCTTGGTGAGTTCTTCCATCACGGCGACGCGGTGCGCTTCGTCGTCCATGTCGATGAAGTCGATGATGATGATGCCGCCCAGGTTGCGCAGCCGCAGTTGGCGGGAGATGGCGTGGGCGGCTTCGAGGTTGGTTTTGAAGACGGTGTCTTCCAGCGATCTGCCGCTGACAAAGCCGCCGGTGTTGACGTCTACCGTGGTCAGCGCTTCGGTCTGGTCGAAAATCAGGTAGCCGCCGGATTTGAGTTCCACTTTTCTGGACAGCGCTTTTTCGATTTCATCTTCCACCCCGCGCAGGTCGAACAGCGGGCGGTCGCCGGGGTAATGCACCAGCCGGTCCAGCACGCAACTGGCGTAGCTGGTGGCGAATTCCTGCATTTTCTGGAAGGTTTCGCGCGAGTCCACGGCGATCCTGGCCGTGTCTTCGTGCACGAAGTCGCGCAGCACGCGCAGCGGCAGGTTGACGTCCTGGTAAATCAGCGAGGCCAGCGGTGCGGTTTTGCTGGCGGCCAGGATGTTTTCCCAGGCTTTGTGCAGGTAGTCGAGGTCGGCCAGCAGTTCGTCGTCGCTGGCGGTTTCCGCCAGGGTGCGGATGATGTAGCCACCCGAATGGCCTTCGGGCAGCAGGGCAATCAGCCGGTTGCGCAGGGCTTCGCGGTCTTCTTCGCTTTCGATGCGCTGCGACACGCCGATATGCTCCTGCTCCGGCAGGTACACCAGGAACCGTCCGGCAATACTGATCTGGGTGGTGAGGCGCGCGCCCTTGGTGCCGATGGGTTCCTTGACCACCTGCACAATCACCGGCTGGCCTTCGTGCAGCAGTTCCTGGATGGGTTTTTCCTGGTCGTCGCCATGTTCCAGGATGTCGGCAATGTGCAGGAAGGCCGCGCGGTTGAGGCCGATTTCCACGAATGCCGATTGCATGCCGGGCAGGACGCGACACACCTTGCCTTTGTAGATGTTGCCGACCAGGCCGAGCTGGCTGGTGCGCTCGATGTGCACTTCCTGCACCACGGCCTGTTCCAGGATGGCCACCCGCGTTTCCTGCGGGGTGACGTTGATCAGTATTTCTTCGCTCATAACACCTTGATTCCAAATTTCTTCAATAATTCCGCGGTCTCGAAGATGGGCAAGCCCATCACGCCGGAGTAGCTGCCTTCGATGCGGCTGATGAATGCTCCGGCCAGACCTTGTATTCCATAGGCACCGGCCTTGTCGCGCGGTTCCCCGCTGGCGACGTAGGCGGCGATTTCCGCTTCGCTCAGCGTTTTCATTTCCACCTGCGTGCTGGAGAGCAGGGTTTCGACGGTGCCATCCAGCGCAACGGCGATGCCGGTGTGCACGCTGTGCCAGCGCCCGGACATCATGCGCAGCATGGTCGCGGCATGTGCGTCATCATCCGGCTTGCCGAGGATTTCGCCGTCGGCGCACACCGTGGTGTCGGCGGCCAGCACCGGCAACGCGATCAACCCGCGCCGCTTGATGGCTTGCGTGCAAGCCTGCGCCTTTTCGCGCGCCAGCCGCAGTACGTAGTGCTCCGGCGCTTCGCCCGCAATCACGTCCTCATTGATGTCCGACGGCAGCACTTCGAAATCCACGCCGATCTGGCGCAACAATTCCCCACGGCGCGGCGAGCGCGAAGCCAGGTAGATTTTCATGGCCGTTGCAGTTGGGCGGCGACAAAGTCGCGCTTGGCTTTGCCTGCCAGCAATTCGATCAGCGTCAGGGCGAAGTCCATCGCCGTGCCGGGGCCGCGCGAGGTGACGATGTTGCCGTCCACCACCACGGCGTCAGGCAGGTAAACGTGGCTGCCGGGCAGTTCGTCCAGTACGCCGGGAAAACTGGTGACGCGCTTGCCTTCCAGCAGCCCCGCCGCATGCAGCGCCATGGGTGCCGCGCAGATGGCCGCAACATAGTGGCCGGCGGCGGCCATCCGCTGCACCAACTGGATGACGCGCGGGTCGGCGGTCAGGTTTTCCGAGCCGGGCATGCCGCCCGGCAACACGATCATGTCAAAATTTTGCTGCAACGCTTTATCCAGCGTAGTATCGGCCAGCAGCGTGATGCCGCGGCTGGCTTTGACCGGCGTATCGCCCAGGCTGGCGCTGACGATGGGAATCCCGGCGCGGCGCAGCAGGTCGATAATGGTGACGGCTTCGATTTCCTCGCAGCCCGGCGCTAGTGGAAGCAGTACGGTAGGCATGAGTATGGGTCCGGCTTAACTTGATGGTGGCGATACTATCCCATAACACCAGAGGTCACAAATGAACGAGTGGGCATCTCTTTTCAAAATCGGCATCGCCTTGTTTGCGATTGTGAACCCGATCGGCAATGTGCCGATTTTTGTCACCGCCACCAACGGCTGGAGCAAGGCGGACCGTGGCCGTGCCATGCGCACCATTGCGCTGACGGTGTTCAGCACGCTGGCGATTTCGGTGTTTGTCGGCGACCGCATCCTGGATTTTTTCGGTATCAGCATTCCGTCGTTCCAGGTCGGCGGCGGCATCCTGTTGCTGCTGATGGCGATTTCCATGATGCATGGCCGCAGCAATTCGCACGTGGCTGACGCCGCCCAGGCCGCCGCCGAGCGCGAAGCCGTTGCCATCGTGCCGCTGAGCATCCCGCTGCTGGCCGGTCCCGGTGCGATCAGCAGCATGATTATCGCCGCGCAGCAAAGCCACGGGTTCTGGGGGCATGTCTGGCTGATTGCGCCGGTGGCGGTGGTGTCGCTGCTGGTATGGGGGATCCTGCTGCTGTCGTACGGCATCGCCAACCGGCTGGGCGGCATCGGCATCAACATCGTGACGCGGCTGATGGGGCTGATCCTGGCCGCGATGGCCATCGAGTTCATGGCGCACGGGCTGGGGAGTTTGTTTCCGGGGTTGCTGGGTCCGGGGGGCTAAGGCGACGCTGAATAAATGGCTACACGGGCGAATTGCGGCGTTGCGCGGTGCTCGCCCACTCGCCTATCCACCTGATATGTCTCGTGTTCTGCGCTCCGTGCGCCTTGCACTTCATCCCGCTCGCTCATTTATTCAGCGTCGCCTTAACGTCCGTAAGCCCCGCGCGGCCCGAAAAACTCCAGCAGCAGGAAATCTTCCAGCCCGGCGTTGTCCTGCGGGCGGGCGGAAAGCACCACCACGCGCCCCATACGCGGGGAATCCCAGTTGAAGTCGCCGGTGTAGTAGCGGCGGATGATTTCGATCATTTTGCGGATCAGCGCGCGCTGGACGTCGCCATCCGCCCCGGCCTGGACTTCGTACACCTCGCGGTGGGAATAACTCAGCTCGTTCCTCCAGCCGCGAAAGGCGAAGGTGGCGCTGCGCGCATCCATGCGCGAAATGCTGAACACGCCGCTGGTGCCGGACGCATTGCGCCTGGCCTCTTCCGGCTGCTTGCGTGCCTCTTCATTGCGCACGTCCGGGTCTTCCCCGGCGAGGCGGCGGCGCTCCCTGGCGGCATTGACGTAGGACGCCATGTCGGTGAACTGCTCCGGTTCCGCTACCGCGGGTTTAGGCGGCACGGGGGGCGCTTTTGCCACGGTTTCAGGCGTCGGGATGGCGGGCGGGCGGGCGATTTCCTGCGGCGGCAGGGGGCGTGGGGTCGGTGCCGGTGCCGGTTTTGCCCTGGGTGCCGGTCGCGGCGGGGCGGGCGGACGTATCTCCGCTTGTGGTGTCGGTGGCGAGGCTGCCGCCACCTGGCGCGGCGGGCTGAGTTGCACATCCAGCGTCTGGTCTTCCATGGCCGGCGCATGCTGGTTCAGCAAGTCGAAACGGCTCAGCCACAGCAGCAGCAAGCCATGCACCAGCAACGACACCGCCACCGCAACAAACACCTTGCGGTTGATGCGGATATGGATGTAATCGTCGCGGGGGTTACTCAAGGGGCATCCTGAAGCTGTGGCGGTGCGGGCATGCCGGGGCGCTTGCGCGTCCGGCAGCGATGACGGAGATTAGGCGCGCACCCGTAGCGTCAGCCCTTTCAGAAAATAGCGCAGAATCTGGTCGCCGCAGGCCCGGTAGTTGCTGTGGCCTTTTTTCCTGAACAGGGCGCTGAGCTCCGGCTTGGAGATCTGGTAGTCGGCGCTGGCGAAAATGGCGTGCATGTCTTCGTCTTTCAACTCGAAGGCAACGCGCAGCTTCTTCAGGATGATGTTGTTGGTGATCTTGCGTTCCGGCTTGGCGGCGGGGTCCGGGGCGCGCTCGCTTTTGCCGCGCCTGTGGATGATCAGGCCGTTGAGGAAGCCCAGCATCACCGCGTCCGGGCATGCCACGTAGCTTTCGTCTTCTTCGCCGCGCAGGAAATTTACGATGTCGGCGGTGCCGATGTCCTGCTCGCCCAGCTTGAAAATGCCCACCAGGGCGGGTTCGCTCACGTTGAGCAGGTAGCGCAGGCTTCTTAATACGTCGTTATTGGTCAAGCGGTATTCTCCGGTAATGTGGACTCGCGAACCAGCAGCGGATGCCGCCCTGTGGTTGCCATCAGCGTTGCCACAGCGATCATGGCGCCAATATTCTTTTAAATTGACTCATGAGCCCGGTAAAGGATTCAGGCATTTTAGCTTATCATGCATAAACGATTGTTCGAGCATAAACGATTGTTCGAGGAGAGCAAAAATTCCTTCTGTTAATCGCCGCTTGTTACGCATTATCTGGCCCTTCGTTTTTGTCGTGATCTTCCTGCTGGGGATGATCGCCATCAGCCTGGGCCTGTTGTCGTCCGTGCGCGCCTATGTCGGCGGCGAGAGCCAGTGGTCCAAGGGGCAGAAGGACGCCACCCATTTCCTCAACGGTTATGCCCGGACGCGATCCGAGGCGGATTTCCAGAAATTCCTCCGGGCGATCGCCATTCCGTTGGGTGACCAACAGGCGCGCATGGCGCTGGACCGGCCCGAGCCCGACCTCGAGCGCGCCCGGCAAGGCTTCATCGAAGGCAAGAACCACCCGGACGATGTGTCCGGCATGATCAGCCTGTTCCTGAATTTCAGGCATACCCCGTTGATGGAGAAGCCGATTGCCATCTGGGCCGAGGCCGACGAGCATATTGCCAGGCTTAACGTGCTGGCCCAGCAACTGCACTCGCGCATCACCGCGAACGATGGCGACGAAGAAGCACTGCTAGGCCTGCTGGAAGAGGTGAATGCCATCAGCGCAAAACTCACGCCGCTGGAAGAGGCGTTTTCCATGACGCTGGGGGAAGTGTCGCGCCAGGTGCAATGGCTGATTGTGTTGTCCATGTCGCTGATAACGGCGCTGCTGCTAGGGCTGGGTATCATGTCGTCGCGCCGCATGGTGCAGCAGAGCGCGACCATGGAGGCGGTGCTGCGCTCGCAGCAGAAAAGCATGCGCGATATGCTGGAAACCAGCCCGGTTGCCGTCCGCGTCACCGCGTCCGCCGGGCGCAGGGTGCTGTTCGCCAACTTGCGCTACATTGAGCTGAGCAATAACTTCCCGGGCAAAATTGTCGGCATGGACCCCAAGTCCTACTACGCTAATCCGCAGGACTACGAGGCCATTCTTGCGGAGCTTACCCAGGGCCGTGCCGTCATCAACAAACTGGTCGAACTGGATGTCCCGGAGCGCGGCCGCATCTGGGTGATGGCGTCGTACCTGCCCATCGAATACGAGGGGGAGCAGGCGATCCTGGGCTGGTTCTACGACGTGACCGAACTGCGGAACGCGAAAGAACTGGCGGAGCAGGCAGCCAGAATCAAGGCCGAATTCCTCGCCAATATGTCGCATGAAATCAGGACGCCGATGAACGGCATCATCGGGTTGTCGCGCCTGGCGCTGAACAAGAAAATACCCGGTGACGTCCGGGAATATCTGGAAAAGATCAGCGCCTCGTCCGAGAGCCTGCTCGGCATCCTCAACGATATCCTGGATTTTTCCAAGATCGAGGCCGGCAAGCTGGTGGTTGAGCATGTGGCATTCAATCTCAACACGATCCTCGTCAACCTGAACAACCTGTTTTCGCTGCATGCCGAAGCCAAGCACCTCGGTTTTCATATCCATGTCGTCCCCGGCACCCCGGTCGACCTGGTGGGCGACGCCCTGCGTATCCAGCAGGTGCTTTCCAATCTGCTGGGCAATGCCCTCAAGTTCACCACGAGCGGACACATCCGCCTGAATGTCGGACTGGTGCGGATGGAGTCGTCCACGGCGCGGCTGAGGTTCAGCGTCGAAGACAGCGGGATTGGCATGTCGGCGGGCGAGCAGGTGAAGCTGTTCCGCCCCTTCAGCCAGGCGGACAATTCAACGACGCGCCGCTTCGGCGGCACCGGGCTGGGGCTTGCCATCAGCCGCCGCCTGCTGCAATTGATGGGCAGCGATTTCCATGTCGTCAGCGTGCCGGGTCGGGGGACGACGTTCAGTTTCGACCTGTCGCTCGGCGTTGCGGCGTCGGGACCGCAACACGAAACCGAGCGGCGCCAGATCGAACGCAAGACCGGGGCGCTTTCCTCTGAGCTGCGCGCCCGCGGCGAAATGCTCCGCGGACGGCGCATCCTTGTGGCAGAGGATAACCTGATCAACCAGCAGGTGGTGCGGGAATTCTTGCAGCTTTCCGGCGTGAGCGTGGACATTGCCGGCAACGGCAGGGAGGCGCTGCAACTGCTGGAGCGAGGGGCATACGATGCCATCCTGATGGATGTGCACATGCCGGAGATGGGCGGGGTGGAGGCTACCGAAATCATCCGCCGACAGCCGCGTTATGCCCACCTGCCGATCATTGCGCTGACGGCCGGGGTGACGCAGGAGGAGCGCGAGCGTTGCGAGCGTGGCGGCATGAACGACTTTGTCGCCAAACCGATCAACCCGGAAGAGTTGATCAGCATGCTGGGCTACTGGGTCGGGCGGAAAACCGCGCTGGCCGCCGCGCCCGCGGCACTGCCGCCGCAACCCGTGTTGGTGCCCGCCGAGCTGAATTTCCCGGGGTTTGATTTCACCAACCTGCTGGGTATGCTGGGCGGGGATGTGGCGGAAGTGCTGCAGTTGCTGCAGTTGTTCCGGGACGATGCGGAATCAACGCTGGTGAACGTGGAGGCGCTGCTCAGGGAGCACGATTACGCAGCGGCCGGAAAACTGGTGCACGCGATCAAGGGCTCGTCCGGCAATGTCGGTGCTGCTGGCGTCTGCGCAGCGGCGGCGGCGCTGGAAGCCAGCCTGCGGCAAGGACGCCCGGACCAGGCGGTCTACGCCGCTTTCATACAGGCGTTGCAGGATGCCAAGGCCGCGCTGGTCGGCTTGCAGCCGCACTGAACAAGGTCAGCTTTCCAGCACGACAAAAGCGACGGCGAGCGCCTTTTCATCGCTGATGGACACATGCTGCCGGCGGATGTGTTTTGCTTCGGCCAGGGCCTGCAATGCCGGCGCCAGCACGAAGATGGGCTTGCCCAGCGCATCGTGCGAAACGCCGATGTTCTGCATGGTCGCCGGTCCGCGGAGGCCGGTGCCGAGCGCCTTGGCAAAGGCTTCCTTGGCGGCAAAACGCTTGGCGAGGAATCTGGCCTGGGTATGTGTTTTTGGCAGCTGCGAGTACTCGGTAAACTCCTCTGCGGTCAGGATGCGGCGGGCGAAGCCGTCGCCGTGCCGCTGCAAGGCATCTTCAATGCGCGAAACTTCAACAATGTCGGTGCCGATGCCGGAGATCATGAATGCGGGGCTAGTACCCGGTATTGCGCGCCGCGGCGACCATCAGCGCTTTCATTTCGCGCACGGCGTTGTCCCAGCCGACAAAAATGGCGTGGGCGACAATGGCATGGCCGATGTTGAGTTCTTCCACGCCGGGGATGCGCGCGATGTGCTGCACGTTGTGGTAATGCAGGCCATGGCCGGCGTTGACCGCCAGACCAAGCCCCACCCCATGCACCACCGCCTGCTGGATGCGTTCCAGTTCCTGCTGCTGTTTGTAGTCGCTGGCCGCATCGGCAAAATGGCCGGTGTGCAGTTCTATCACCGGTGCGCCGGCGGCTTTGGCCGCGTCCAGTTGCGCGGTTTCGGGGCCGATGAACAGCGACACGCGGATACCGGCATCGCCCAGGCTTTTGCAGGCGGCCTGCACCTTGTCGAAATGGCGGATCACGTCCAGCCCGCCCTCGGTAGTGAGTTCTTCGCGGCGCTCCGGCACCAGGCATACATCCTGCGGCAGCACCTTGAGCGCGATGCCGACCATTTCATCGGTGACCGCCATTTCCAGGTTCATGCGCGTCTGCAGCGTGGTGCGCAGGCTGGTGACGTCGGCATCCTGGATGTGGCGGCGGTCTTCGCGCAGGTGCAGGGTGATGGAATCGGCGCCGGATTGTTCCGCGCGCAGCGCCGCCTGCACCACGCTGGGGTAGCGGGTGCCGCGCGCCTGGCGGATGGTGGCGACGTGGTCGATGTTGACGCCTAGTTTGATCATAGCTGTTGTAAATCTATTAAAAGTTGTCGGGTATGCAGCGGCTTGTCGCCCAGGTAGTGGCTGATCAGGGTGCGCATCAGCTGTTTGCTTTGCTGCAGGGTCTGCGTGTCGGTGTAATCGTCCCGTGCCATGTCCAGCAGGGTTTTTCCGCGTAATTGTACACCGCTTTGCCCGGAGTTTTTTTTGACAGCACCTTGTTCCGGCACAAAAACATAGGTGGTTTCCGGCGCGATCGGTGCGCCGGTTTCGGCGTCGTGGCTGAGCGGCATGGCGTAACCCAGCTCCTGCAGCAGGCTGATCTCGTAGCGCCGCAGCACGATCGGTTGCGGCTCGTTCCGAGCCAGCGCCTGCAATGCATGCTCATAATGCCGGAACAGCGCTTCATGGGGGTCTTCGCGCGGCAGCAGGCGCAGCATCAACTCGTTCAGGTAAAACCCGCAGATCAGCGCCGAGCCGTGCAGCACGTGCAGGCCGCCTTGCCACTCGACGCCATGCAGGGTGCGCAGTTCGGATTTGCCCGACCAGCTGGCGACCAGTGGCTGGAATGCCTGCAGCATGCCGCGCATGGCCGAACGCGGGCGCCGCGCGCCCTTGGCGATGGTGGAAACGCGGCCGAAGTTGCTGGAGAACAGTTCCACGACCAGGCTGGTTTCCAGGTAAGGGTAGGTGTGCAGCACATAGACCGGCTGGTTGTCCTGTTTTGATGCTGGGGTGCTCATAAGGCAGGAATGATACATGACATGCCGCGCCTTGCCGAAAGCGCTTGGCCGGGTTAAAGTAGCGCGAATTTTTCAACAACGGAATTGCACCCTCTATGTGGAACATTATTGAAGCGGCTGGATGGCCGATCTGGCCGCTGCTGATAGCTTCTGTCATTACGCTGGCGATTATTGCCGAGCGTTTCTGGTCGTTGCGCAGCGATGCGGTTGCGCCCAAAACGTTGTTGCCGGAAGTGCAGCAATGGCTGACCAAGGGTGGCGCCAGCCGCGAAACCCGCATCCGCCTGGAGCAGCATTCGCCGCTGGGGCAGATTTTCGCCAGTGCCTTGTGCAACGAAAATACCTCGCGCGAAATCATGAAAGAGGCCATCGAGGAAACCGGCCGCGCGGTGGCGCACGACCTGGAACGTTACCTCACCACGCTGGGCACCATTGCCACGGTTGCCCCGCTGCTGGGGCTGTTTGGCACGGTGATCGGCATGGTGGAGCTGTTTGGCGCGTTTACCGCCACCGGCCATGATGTTGCCCAGTTCGCCCGCGGCATTTCGGTGGCGCTGTACAACACGGCGATGGGGATCGTGGTGGCAGTGCCGGCCATGATTTTCTATCGTCATTTCCGCGCCAAGGTCAACGGCCTGATCGTGGAAATGGAGCAGGAAGCGATCAAACTGGTGGAAGTGCTGCACGGCGAGCGCAAATAACGGGCACTCCTAAAAAATCCAACTTTCGTCGCGATGCCGCGTTGCTCACAAAAAATTACTCCTTACATATCAACGCATATGCTGCGTCGCGATTTTTTGCTCGCGCCTTGCCTAGCTTAGAAACTTGAATTTTTAGAGGTGCCCTAAATGAACTTCCAGCGCGGCCGACCCAACGAAGAACTCGAAATCAATCTGGTGCCATTGATTGATGTGTTGCTGGTGATCATTATTTTCCTGGTGGTGAGTGCAACCTTCTCGCGCATCAGCGAACTGAAAATCAACCTGCCGACCGCAGTGGCTAACCCCCAGCAGGAAAAGCCTGTGGTGATCGACGTGGCGGTGGATGCCAGCGGCAACACCCAGATCAACAAGGTGTCGGTGCCGGAAGGCACGGTTGCCGCGCTGACAGTGGCGTTGCGCAAGGCGGCAGGAGCGCAGGGCAACGCCGGCAAGGAGCCGACTATCATCATCCAGGCCGATGCCAAGACCACGCACCAGTCGGTCATCAATGTCATGGAAGCCGCACGCCAGGCCGGGCTGTCGCGTATTACCTTTGCTACGCAGAACGGCTCGTAAGTGAAAACCCTCCCATCCCCGGGAGGTGAAAAATGAGCCAGACGCCCAAGCCTTCCTCAACCCCTGCAATTTACAGCGCGCCGACCATCTACCTGCGGTTGTTGCGTCGCGCGCTGCGCCATTGGTCGGTGTTTGTCATCAGCGTGCTGGCGCTGGCCACGTATTCAGCCACCAATACCGGCTTTCTGGCGGTGATCAAGATGGTTACCGACCAGGGCTTCGTCAACAAGGACCCGGAAAAGCTGGCGTTGCTGCCGTGGATGATGTTCGGCCTGCTGAGCCTGCGCGCGTTTGCCAACTTTAGCGCCAATTTTTCCATGCGCTGGCTGGCGCGGCGGGTGGTGGAGGCGTTGCGGCTGGACGCGTTCCGCCATCTGATGACGTTGCCAGTCAATTTTTTTGATGCCAATTCGGTGGGCGTGCTTACCGCCAAACTGACCTACGACACCGAGATGGTGGCCAACGCGGCCACCAAGGTGTTTGTCACTATCATCCGCGACACCCTGACTATCGCCGGCTTGCTGGGTTACATGCTGTACCTGGACTGGCGCATGACCGTTGCGTTTGTCACGGTGATGCCGCTGATTGTGCTGTACATGCGGCAGATGACGCCGAAAGTGCGGTCGGCCAGCCGCGCGGTGCAGGATTCCATGGGCGCCATGACCCAGACCATAGAAGAAGCGGTGGTCGGCCAGCGCGTGGTGAAAATTTTTGGCGGCATGGATTACGAGAACGAGCGTTTTGCCGCCGTCACCGGGCTCAACCGGCGCATGATGATCCGCCTGGGCCGCATGTCCGGCGCCAACAGCATGGTAGTGGAGATTTTCGCCGCGATGGCGCTGTCCGGCGTGGTGTTTTACTCGGTGGGCAGGTTCAGCGCCGGCGAATTTGCGGCATTCCTGAGTGCGGTGCTGATGCTGATTCCGCCGGTGAAAAGCATTACCAGCCTGAACGAGGATATCCAGATGGGCGTCACCGGCGCGCAGAGCGTGTTCGAACTGCTCGACCGCGCACCGGAACAGGAAGAAGGGATCGACCGCTTTGCCCGGACGCAGGGGCAGATCACGTTCCGCAATGTGACGCTGCGTTACGACAACGCCAAGCGTAACGCGCTGTCCGGCATCAATATCGAGATTAGACCCGGCGAAAAAATTGCGCTGGTCGGCAAATCCGGCGGCGGCAAGACTTCGCTGGTGAACCTGCTGCCGCGTTTTTACGATACGCAGCAGGGCGAGATCCTGCTGGACGGCACCAATATCCGCGACTTTTCCCTGCCCAGCCTGCGCGCCCAGTTCGCGCTGGTGAGCCAGGATGTGATCCTGTTCAACGACAGTGTGCGCAACAACATTGCCTACGGCGCCTTGCGCGGTGTCAGCGATGCCGACGTGATCCGCGCCGCCGAGGCCGCGCATGCCTGGGAATTCATCCAGCAATTGCCGCAGGGCTTGCAGAGCGAAATTGGCGACCGCGGTGTGCGCCTCTCCGGCGGGCAGCGCCAGCGGCTGGCCATCGCCCGGGCCATCCTCAAGGACGCCCCCATCCTGCTGCTGGACGAGGCGACTTCCGCGCTGGACACCGAATCGGAAAAGCATGTGCAAGCGGCGCTGGACGGCCTGATGCAGAACCGTACCACGCTGATCATCGCGCACCGGCTTTCCACCATAGAAAACGCCGACCGCATCCTGGTGATGGAGCAGGGCGAGATTGTTGAATCCGGTTCCCACCAGGCGCTGCTGGCGCTTGGCGGGCATTACGCCAAGCTTTACCACAAGCAGTTCAAATAACATGGCTCATTGGCTGCAACGGCAGTGGTATCACCTGTCCTTGTGGCATCTTGTGCTGTGGCCTGTCAGTCTCATTTTCCGGGTGCTGGTGGCTGTCCGCCGCTGGCTGTATCGCGTCGGCCTGCTGGCTTCGGTGCGCCTGCCGGTGCCCGTGCTGGTGGTGGGCAATATCACGGTGGGCGGCACGGGCAAAACGCCGCTGGTGTTGTGGCTGGCGGAATGGTTGCGCGCGCAGGGCTACCGCCCGGGCATCATCAGCCGCGGTTACGGCGGCCGCGAAGGCGCGCCGCAGTCGGTTTCCGCGGCAAGTGACCCGATGTTGGTGGGCGATGAGCCGGTATTACTGGCCAAACGGCTGCGCTGCCCGGTGTGGGTGGGTGCCGACCGGGTTGGGGTGGCACGTGCGTTGCTGAAAGCGCGCCCGGATTGCGACATCCTGATCAGCGACGACGGGTTGCAACATTACCGGCTGCAGCGCGATATGGAACTGGTGGTGGTGGATGGTGCCAGGCGTTTTGGCAACGGCGCCTGCCTGCCTGCCGGGCCGCTGCGCGAACCGGTCAGCCGGCTGCGCACGGTGGATGCGGTGGTGGTGAATGGTGGCGCTGCCGGCGCTGGCGAATACGCCATGCAACTGGCGGGATATGTCTTCCGCCACCTGCGGGATGAAAACCGGGTGGCCGATCAGCGCGATTTTCTCGGGCAGCGTATCGAGGCGGTGGCTGGCATCGGCAACCCGGCGCGATTTTTCGATACACTGCGGCAACTGGGGCTGGATGTGACGGAGCACCCTTTTCCTGATCACTACGCCTATCAACCGGACGATTTACAATATGCGGGCACGGTCATCATGACTGAAAAAGACGCCGTCAAATGCAGCCGCTTTGCGCCGGAGAACAGCTGGTACATGGCGGTTGATGCCGAGGTGGAGGCGGCGCTGGCCGACCACCTGTTGAAAACATTGAACAGTGCAGCATTAAAAAGGTTAGAACATGGACGCAAAACTGCTTGAAATTCTGGTGTGCCCGATCTGCAAGGGGCCGCTGCATTATAAAAAACCGGAGCAGGAACTGGTGTGCAAGCCATGCCGCCTGGCTTTCCCGGTCAAGGACGACATCCCGGTGATGCTGGAAAACGAAGCGCGCAAGCTGCCGCCGGAAGAGGAAGTGTAAGTGACGGCAACGGCGTTCAAGGTGGTTATTCCCGCGCGCTACGCTTCGACGCGGTTGCCGGGCAAGCCGCTGCTGGACATCGCCGGCAAACCGATGGTGGTGCACGTGGCCGAGCGCGCCAAGGCCAGCGGGGCCGAGGAGGTCTGTGTTGCCACCGACCATGTCGGCATTTATGAAGCTGCGTTTGCGCACGGTATTGATGCGGTGATGACGCGCAACGACCATGTTTCCGGAACCGACCGGATCGCCGAGGTGGCCGCCTTCAAGAAATGGCCGGCGGAGACCATTGTGGTGAATGTCCAGGGCGATGAGCCGCTGATCGAGCCGGAGTTGATCTGCGGGGTTGCCGCCAACCTGGCAGCGCATGCAGAGGCCAGCATCGCCACCGCCTGCCATGCGATACACGTCTACGAAGAGGTGTTCAACCCCAACATCGTCAAGGTCACCCTGGATCGTGCCGGATACGCCCTGTATTTCAGCCGGGCGCCGATCCCCTATGCGCGCGACGCGTTTGCGGCCGGCCACACCCTCCCGGAAAATTTGCCGGTGTATCGCCACATCGGGCTATATGCCTACCGGGCAAAATTTCTTGCCGATTACGCCAGCCTGCAGCCAGCGGCCATCGAGTACTTCGAATCGCTGGAGCAATTGCGGGCTTTATGGCATGGTTACAAAATCAGTGTTGAAGTGACTGCGACGGCGCCTGCCCCGGGGGTGGATACCCAGAATGATCTGGATGCGGTTCGGCAGCTGTTTCAAAGTGACAGAAACTTATAGGAGATCCCGTCATGACCGATAGTTCGCAAATCTTCAGTTCGGCAGCTGTGGAGGCGCAAGGCGACATTCAGCCCAGCCAGCCGTGCATCATGCTGATTTTCGGCGCATCCGGTGACCTGACCAAACGCCTGCTAGTGCCGGCGCTGTACAACCTGGCCTGCGATGGCCTGCTGAGCAAGAATTTTGCGGTGCTGGGCACGGCGAACACTTCGCTTTCCAGCGAGGAATTTCGCGCCAGGATGAGCAGCGATAGCGACGGTATCCGCAAATTCCATACGCGCAACACGTTTGATGACCAGGCCTGGGACGACCTGGTCAGCCGTTTTTACTACCAGCCGGGCCGCTTCGACAACCTGGATGACTTCAAGGCGCTGCGGCAGAAAGTGGCGGAACTGGATGCCCAATACCAGGCCAAGAGCAACATCCTGATTTATTTTGCTACCGCGCCCAGTTTCTTCGGCCTGATCTGCGAAAATCTGGCCAAGGCCGGTTTCCGTAATGAAGGTGCTGAGGAAGGCACCGGCTGGCGCCGCATCATTGCCGAAAAGCCGTTTGGTACCGATACTGAATCCGCCCACCTGCTGAACAAGGCGGTGCTGGCGCACTGGCAGGAAAACCAGATTTACCGGATCGACCATTACCTGGGCAAGGAAACGGTGCAGAACCTGCTGGCGTTCCGTTTTTCCAACGGCATGTTCGAGCCGCTGTGGAACAAGAACTTCATCGACAACATCCAGTTCAATGTCTGCGAGGAGGTGGATGTCGGCGCCCGCGGCGGCTATTACGACAAGTCCGGCGTGCTGCGCGACATGATGCAGAACCACATGTTCCAGATGCTGGCGTATTTGTGTATGGAACCGCCCGCTTCGTTCGAGCCGGATGCGATCCGCAACGAAAAATCCAAGCTGCTCAGTTCGGTGCGGGTATACCGGCAGGACGAGGTCGCCAGTAACTTTGTGCGAGGCCAGTACGGACCGTCGCTGGACGACAAGGGAAATACGGTCAAGCCGGGTTACCGCGATGCGCCGGATGTGAGCCCGAATTCCACCACCGAAACCTTTGCCGCGGGCAAACTGCAGATCGATAACTGGCGCTGGGAAGGCGTGCCGATCTATTTGCGTTCCGGCAAGGCACTGTGGAAGCGCGGCACCGAAATCGTGGTTGAATTCAAAAAAGCGCCGGAAGCCATTTTCAAGGGTACCTCGGTCAAACAGCTGGAACCCAACCGGCTGGTGTTCCACATCCAGCCCTACCAGGGCATCGAGTTGCTGTTCCAGGCCAAGGTGCCGGGCCCCACGCTAACCCTGCAGAAGGTGGACATGCGGTTCAGCTACAGCGATACGTTCAAGGCGTCGCGTTATACCGGTTATGAAGTGATGCTGTATTCCTGTACCCATGG
Organism: uncultured Methylophilaceae bacterium; assembly: GCA_964511385.1. GTDB lineage: Bacteria > Pseudomonadota > Gammaproteobacteria > Burkholderiales > Methylophilaceae > CAILHX01. The sequence continues at coordinate 123,607 of CAZEFE010000008.1, forward strand.
CGATGCCACGCTGTTCTCGCGCGGCGACCTGGTGGAAGAGGCATGGAAAATCGCGCAGCCGATCCTGGATTACTGGAAGGCCACGCCGGCACAGGACTTCCCCAACTATGCGCGCGGTACCTGGGGGCCCAAGGCCGCCCACGAGCTGCTGGCACGGGATGGCCGGCGCTGGTTCGAGGTGGTGACGCCGGATGTGCTGGAGCGCCTGCCGCTATTCAAGGGCAGCGATCCGGTGCTGCTGAATTCCGTGATCATGGCGTTGCGGCCGCGAACGGCGGAGGCCGGGGAGGTCATCATCTATCGCGGCGACATCGCCAACGAAATGTACCTGATCTGCTCTGGCGAGGTGGAAGTGCTGGACGCTTCCGGTGAAGTGATCAAAACCCTCAAGGATGGCGACTATTTCGGCGAAATCGGCCTGCTGATTTCGTCGCCGCGTACCGCAACGATACGCGCCATCGGGCAGACGGATATGTTCGTGCTGGAGAAAGCGGATTTCAGCCGTATCCTGCGCGATTCGCCGCAGTTTGCCGAAGGCATGCTGAAAGTGGCCCAGGATCGTTACGACCTGACCATCCTGCTGGACCAGTTGCTCGGCCAGTAAATTGCAACGGCACCACTTGTCGGATGGCAGGTGGCGCCATGCGGATTACTTGTGCCGTTGCCCGCGATGTATTGGTTTCGGCGCAAAAATCGGCGTCTGTACCATCGCCTGGTGGCGCGCCGCTTCGGACATGGGCTTTTGCGCTTTGTTTTGCGGCTTTTGCGGTTGGCGCTGCTGCTCGCCACGTCCCTGGGCGCCCTGCGGACGGCGTTGCTGCTGTTGACGCGGTGGGCGCGGTGCCTCCGGCTCCGGTTTGTCCGGCGGCACAAAACCTTCCACAACGACGCGCGGAATTTCGCGCTTGATCAGCCGTTCAATATCCTTCAGCAATTTCAGTTCTTCGCGATCCACCAGCGAAACCGCTGCGCCGCTGGCGCCTGCGCGGCCGGTACGGCCGATGCGGTGCACGTAGTCTTCCGGCACGTTGGGCAGCTCGAAGTTGACCACCTGCGGTAACTGGTCGATATCCAGGCCGCGCGCGGCGATGTCGGTGGCAACCAGCACCGGGATGCTGCCGGCCTTGAATTCTGCCAGTGCCTTGGTGCGTGCCGACTGGCTCTTGTTGCCGTGAATGGCGGCGGCCGGGATGCCATCCTTGACCAGCTTTTCTGCCAAGCGATTCGCGCCATGCTTGGTGCGGGTGAAGATCAATACCTGGGTCCATTTGTTGGTTTTGATCAGATAGCTCATCAGGTCGCGCTTGTGGCTCTGCTGCACCAGGTGCACGGCCTGTTCGACCAGTTCCGAAGCGGTGTTGCGGCGTGCCACTTCGACATAGCCGGGGTTGTGCAGCAGGCCGTCGGCCAATGCCTTAATCTCGTCGGAGAAGGTGGCAGAGAACAGCAGGTTCTGGCGTTGCTTCGGCAGTAAGGCCAGGATTTTCTTGATGTCGCGGATGAAGCCCATGTCCAGCATGCGGTCGGCTTCGTCCAGCACCAGGATCTCGATGGCGGACAAATCCAGTGTTTTCTGCCCGACGTGGTCGAGCAGGCGGCCGGGGGTGGCGACCAGGATATCCAGCGGTTTCTTCAGGCGGTCGATTTGCGGGTTGATGCCTACGCCGCCGAACATCACCATGGAACTGTGTTTGAGATATTTGCCATAGGTTTTGACCGATTCCTCGACCTGCGCCGCGAGTTCGCGCGTCGGCACCAGGATCAGGCAGCGCGGGCGGCCTGCTTTTGGCGTGAGCGGTTTTTCGCTGAGCAGATGCAGGATCGGCAGGGTGAAGCCGGCGGTCTTGCCGGTGCCGGTTTGTGCGCCGGCCAGCAGGTCGCCGCCGTTGAGCACTTGCGGAATGGCTTGCGCCTGCACCGGGGTGGGTTTGGTGTAGCCGGCGTCTTCGATGGCGCGCAGCAACGGTTGTGCCAGACCAAGGTCGGCGAATTTGATTTCTTGAGACAAGTAAAACTCCTGCGACGGCCTACCCTCTAGTGAGGGCACCAATCGAGGCAGACGGATTATGAGGTCGAAAGACCGGGTGGAAAAATGATCGGTACGCTGATTGGTAGTGCGTACGGAAGCCGTGGATTATACGCATCCACCGGCAGCTTACAAGGAAATCTTCGTTGCGCCGCTGTTTGGGGCGCATCGGCTTTGAGCGTAAAATTGCGGCCAATTCGATAACCGGGAACACCTATGACTAAACCAAAAAATGCTTTTTATGCCCAATCCGGCGGCGTGACCGCAGTGATCAACGCCTCCGCATGCGGCGTGATCGAGGCCGCGCGGCAACACAAGGACGCCATCGGCAAGGTGTATGCCGGGCGCAACGGCATTATCGGTGCGTTAACCGAAGACCTGATTGATACCTCCAGCGAGCCGGCCGGTGCAATCGCCGCCTTGCGTCATACGCCCAGCGGCGCATTCGGCTCCTGCCGCTACAAGCTCAAGGGGTTGGAGCAAAGCCGTGCCGAGTATGAGCGGCTGATCGAAGTGTTCAAGGCGCATGACATCGGTTATTTCTTTTATAACGGCGGTGGCGACTCTGCTGACACGTGTCTCAAGGTGTCCCAGTTGGCGGAAACCCTGGGTTACCCGATCCAGGCGATCCATGTGCCGAAAACCGTGGATAACGACCTGCCGATCACCGATTGCTGCCCCGGCTTTGGTTCGGTGGCCAAGTACGTGGCGCTGTCTACGCTGGAAGCCAGTTTTGATGTGGCCTCCATGTGCAAGACCTCCACCAAGGTTTTCGTGCTGGAAGTGATGGGGCGGCATGCTGGGTGGATTGCGGCGGCTGGCGGGCTGGCGTCAACCGGTCAAAACGAATTGCCCATTGTGATCCTGTTCCCGGAAATCGAATTTGATCAACAGAAGTTTCTGGCCAGGGTGGATGCTTTGGTCAAACAATATGGCTACTGCTCGGTGGTGGTGTCGGAAGGCGTGAGGATGCCGGATGGAAAATTCATCGCCGAATCCGGCCTGCGCGATGCCTTCGGTCACGCGCAACTGGGTGGGGCGGCACCGGTGATCGCCAATATCGTCAAGGAAGGCCTCGGCTATAAATACCATTGGGCAGTGGCGGATTACCTGCAGCGCGCAGCACGGCACGCGGCCTCGGCGACTGATGTCGAGCAGGCCTACGCGCTAGGCAAGGCGGCGGTGGAACTGGCGATCAAGGGCGAAAATGCCGTAATGCCGGTGATCGTGCGCGAGTCCGATTCCCCTTATACATGGAGCATAGGCCGGGCACCGCTGAGCGAGGTGGCAAACGTGGAGAAAAAAATGCCGCGCGACTTTATTACGGATGACGGGTTTGGCATCACTGCCAAGTGCCGCACCTATCTGCAACCGTTGATCGCCGGCGAAGATTACCCGCCATATCAGGATGGTTTGCCGCTATATATAAGATTAAAAAATGAAAGCGTGCCCAGGAAAATCAAGGGTGAATTCAAGCTCTGAAAGAAATTTGCAACAAACGCTTGACCGCCCGATTTTGGGCTGTATAATGCGCCCCTCTTGCTGATGCGGCAGTCGCTCCAAGCGGCTCCACAGGCGGCAAGCAGGAAAAAATAAGTTTGACAGGGTGTGAATGATCTGTATAATGCGCACCTCGCTTTTAACG
>CAZEFE010000009.1:0-96060 GCA_964511385.1 uncultured Methylophilaceae bacterium
CAACGGCAGCGGCAACGGCCTCGACAACATCCTCACCGGCAACGCCGCCGACAACGTCCTGGACGGAGGTGCTGGCAACGACACGCTGATCGGCGGTGCTGGCCAGGACCAGTTCCTGTTTAACTCCGTTCTGAATAGCAGCACCAACGTAGACAGCATCACCGACTTCACTGCCAATACAGACAAACTGCTGCTGGATGACGCCATCTTCAGTTCTCTTTCTGTGCTGGGTGCGCTAAATGCCAACAACTTTGTGGCAGGGGGATCGGCAACAGCGGTTGATGCCAATGACTTCCTTTTGTACGACACCACATCAGGTGGCTTGTACTACGATGCCGATGGTTCAGGAGTACAGACAGCCACCTTGTTTGCCACCCTGACCAATCATGCCACTATCTCGGCTAATGATATTCTGGTGGTGTGAGTGTTTAGTGGTGCCGTCTCAGTTTGAAATTTCTTTGTAGCTGCGGCTTTTGGCTACTACATCAGGGCGACTCAGGTCGGTCAGTAGAGCAAGTGCCCTGATTCAGAGCAGTGTGGAATTCCTAGGGTATATCTGGAATTCCGGACGGCCATTGCGCATAACACATCATCTATTTGATTTTGCGAATAAATAGCGTATTTATTTTTTGGGGCGGCTTCGGTCAACAGAGTGGCATAACTTTTGCTGAGACATAGTCAACAAAAGTATCCATTCTGAACAAGGCATACTTTTCTTTCAAAAATAGAAACGAAAGCAGGGCTGTCATGATTACGCTGAATACCTCTGGCGATACGCTGCAACTTAAGGTGAGTGGCATGATGGATTTCAATATTTCGCGTGAAATGCTGCGCAGGTACAAAATCCATACGCAACAAAACAAGGTCAGCAAGATGGAGGTGCACCTGACGCAGGTCACCGCATGCAGTTCTTCTGCCATTGGTGCGCTGATTCTTTTGGCCGACAAAACGGCTGGAGAATTGATGGTAAGCCTGGATCAGTGCAACGATGAGGTGCACCAGTTGTTCGATTCATGTTTCCTCGACCGCTTTCTGAAGATACAACACAAGCCGCGCAGTTTCTACCCAACCGCATCAGGCGCTACTGCTTCGTTGCTGGCGCATTAGCCAGGGGCCTCAACGTCTCGAGATCGGCTGCATCCACGGTGCCGTTTCCGCGGAGCGTACCCAGTTTGCCATGGCCGGTATGGAAATCGTGGCATGACATACAACTGCTGGCGATACGCTTATGCTTCGGGCTATTGCCGGAATGGCAGCGCAGGCAGGAGTTGCGGTCGGGCATGGCGACATCGGCGCTGCTTTCGGAATGTTCAACCTGGTGGCAGGATTGGCATTGCTGGGTGCGATGCGCAGCATGGCTGAAGCGTGCGTTGCTGAACCAGTCCCTGGTGATATGTAGCGGCGCGGTGCGCCAGGACAAAGGGTCTCCCGGCTTGCTATCCACGATTTCATGGCAATAAGCACAGCCGCTGGATTTCAGGTTTTCCGAGTATTTTGCAAACTGCCTGGGAGCCTGCGCCTTCAAGGCATTGACCACGTTCTGCTCGTCACCGTGGGGCAGGCGTAGCGTGGCATCCGCCGGACCGACTTCCAGCTGGTTGGCATGGCAAACCATGCAATCACGCTTGAACGACAGTGGCTTGAAGCGCAATTCTTTGCCTTCAGCGTGGTGACAACTGGCGCAGGTCAGTTCGCGCACATCCCAGATGCCGTCCGGCCCCTGCACCTGTCCAAAATGTTGCGAATGCGGGAATTTCAGGCCGGATTTCTCCACCAGTCGCGCTGTTTCGCTTTGCGGAACGCTTTCGATATCTGCTGCCCCTGAGCCGGTTTTGAACGTGAGTTTGAATTCCGGGTGGTCGCGGTCAAAGTCGTGGATGTTCGGCAACCCGGTTTTGGGGTTGCGCGCCTTGATGTCGCCGTGGCATTTCACGCACATGCCGTTATCCTGCCGCGCCAGCGGATGCGGGGCCTTGTGCTCGCGATGGCATTCGGCGCAGCGCATACCATCAGAAAACAGGCGGGCGTGTTTGAATGCCAGTTGCTGCAGGGCCGGGTTGGCCAGGTGCGGGGCGATGTCGCGATGGCAGGTCATGCAGGCCTTGTCCGAGACTTGATGTGTGGCGACCTGGTGGCAATTGATGCATTGCGAGCTGAAATGCAGGTGCGAGTTGGAGAATCGTCCCGGACTCCATACCCGGTCAAAACCGAAGGGGAGATCGCTCATGGCGTCGTGCAGTTGGGGAATCAGGGTTTGCGCCAGTGGCAGCGCCAGGAAAATCAGTGCGATCAGCGCCGCCAGCCACAACGACAGCTTGCGCTTGAATGATGCCGCGCCAGGCAGCGGCTCGTTGGTGCGCGATTTCAGATCCTGGTAATCGTCCGGCAAGCGGTTTGCCAGTACCAGTGACACCGACAGGTTGACGTCCGGCGGCGCCGGCTCCACCTTCAGTTTGTACGGGCCGATCATCACCTGCGTGCCCTGTGTCAGCGGAATGATCTGGTGGATGGTACCGTCAATTTCCAGATCGCCATTCACCGCTACCAGGTGTGGCTGGCCGTTGTCCATGCACTTGATCACGGCGTGATGCATGGCAACACGCGGGTCCGGCAGGTGAATCGTGCATTCCGCGCCGCGCCCGAACGTTATTTCCTCGCCGCTCAGTGAGCGGTAGCTGCGTACCGGCAAGCCGCGCGCGTTGTAGGAAATCTTAATGAAGAGGCATGAAATCATGGCTTACCAATACACAAACACGGCCGTGATATGCGCCGTCATCGCCACCAGCAGCGCGATGGTCAAGGGCACATGGAAATATAGCCAGAAACCGAGACGGGCACGGTACATCAGGTCCTGGCGAGCCCGTTTTACCAGCGACTCGCGCCGGACCATGATGGAATACAGCTCGCGGTACAGCTTGCGTTGCTCCGGCGACAAATCGCCGCTCATCATGGCCAGTTGCTGCACCGCCATGGCTGACGGGCAGTTTTCGCGATAGCCGCGCAGTTGCTCCAGCACGCCGGTGCCGATGTAAGTCTCGCGGCAGGCGCGTACCACGGTGTTGTTGATCTCGTCCGGCATCAACAGCGCGATCTGGCGCGCCAGTTTGTCGGCCTCGGCGATGCGCAGCAGCAGCCGATCCAAGCTGTCTTCACCCATGTTGTCGGTCATTTGCCGCGGATAAATCATGTAGGCGTAATTGCCGAAAAAACCGCTGGCCACGATCAGCAGCAGCAGGCCATAGGCCAGCGTGTGTACGTTGAACCCGAAGTGGAAACCGCTGTGCAAGCTAACGATAATGGTCAGCGCGGTGCCCAGATAAATGTGTGCCGACAGCCAACCCTGAGTGGAGCCGCTGCCGCGATAACGGCGCTTGCGCACGCCATACCAGGCCATCCATAGCACCATTGCGGCGGATAGCACGCCCAGGCAATAGCCCAGCCAACTGCCGCCATAATGGCCGACGGCTGGCTCGAACAGCAGGAAAGCGGCAAATGCGACCAGGATCATCCCGACCGCCAGCTTGAAGTAGCGATAGTTCTTGTAGTCGAATATGCTGCCGCGCTGCATCAGTTATCCCCTTCAGATTTCAGCACGGTAGCATCGCTGGGTGAGCCACCGGCGTAACCCAACAGCTCTTCCGGGTTCACGCGCAGCGCAGCGCCTACCGGGCATGCACGCACGCATACCGGGCCGTCGGCAATGTCTTTGCACATGTCGCATTTCACTGCCACTTTCTGACCGGTCGCGGACGCCACCGGCTCCGGCTCGATGCCGAGCAGCATCTGCCACAGGCTGCGCTCGGGCTGTTCCTGGATCACCGCCATCTGGATCACGTCATAGGGGCAGTTCACCTGGCAATTGCCGCAGCCGATACAACTGTCGTCTATGTACACCTCGCCATGCGGTGCACGGTGAATGGCGTCGGGCGGGCAGTCCTTCATGCAGTGCGGGTGCTCGCAATGGCGGCAGGAGGTGGGCACGCGGATGTTGGCGAAAATAGGCCCGGTGTCGCGGTCCAGGCGCGTGGCGCCGCCGTGGGTATCGGCACAGGCCTGCTCGCAATAATTGCAGCGGATGCACAGCGCTTCGTCGATCAGCAGCACGTCGGTGGCTTCACCCACACCCTGCTGGATGAGGAAGGAAATCAGGTTGGAAGATGTCGACATCCCCGCCAGCGTGCCGCTGCTGTCCGCGGAGGCATCCAGCAGTTGCCGCTGCTCCTGTTCCTGCAGGTGCTGGAGGTAGCGCGCATCCAGCGCATTGCGGATTTCCGGGTTGCGGGCAATGATCTCGCGCATGTGGTCGGCGCCGATCAGTACCGCTTCGGTGTCGACTGCCGCCCGCACCGTGCCGTAACGCGGCTCGCCCGAGATCAGCGCCATTTCGCCGACATAGTTGCCCGCGGCCACGTAAAACAGCACCACCTCGCGCCCGCCGATCATGCGTGACACCGTCACCGAACCACGCTGGATCAGGTACAGGCCATCGGCCTCATCTCCCTCGTGGAACAGTTCTTCGCCGGCGGCGTATTGTTTGATGGTGGCGCTGCGTGCCAGGCTATCAAGGTCCTTCTCGCTCAACGACATGCCGAGGGAGACTTGCACCACGCTTTTGATGGCCACCTCGTCGATCATGCGGCGCATGGCCTTGACCGAGTGGATCAATTTGAGGATGGTGCGCCGCGGCGATTCGATCAGCACGCATTTGGTTCGCGCACGCACCGTGCCAGGCCGGCGGCGGCCGGAGACCAGCGCCATTTCACCGAAAAATTGCCCGGCTCTGACTTCCGCATCCGGTATGTCATCCTCATCGATCATCACATCCAGTTCGCCTTCAACAACGGTGAAGAACGTCGAACTGTAGTCGTTGCGCTTGAAAATGATGTCTCCCGGTTCGGGCAGCAGGATGTTGCTTTCCAGTATCAACTCGCGCAACTGCAATGGATTGAGCAGCGCCAGGAACGGCACGGTGCGCTGGATTTTTTCCAGCACCTCGTCAATGCTGCGATCGGCGCAGAAGGTGGAAAACTTCTCGCGCAGCCGCATGGTATCAACTGGTTCCACCGGGTTGCCGAGGATGTACTCGATGACTTCATAACCCTGGTTGATGCCTTGCTTGATCAACGGATAACCGGCCAGCGCGCCGATGATATACAGCCCGGGGACGTTGGATTCGTAATGCGCGGACAGGCGCGGCAGCGCCGCAGCATCATCGGTGGGGAAGGTCACGCCGAAACTTTCCAGCAGCGGGCGCGATGGCAGCGCACCCAGACGCGCGATCACTCGGTGGCAGGGAATACGCTCGATGCCGTCCGGGGTGTTGGCCACCATGGTAATCGGGTATTCGCCCCTGCTGTTCTGCTCAATGGCCTGCGGCGAGGTTTTCAGCAGCCAGTCCAGCGTGCCTTTTTGCCGCGCTTCGGTCAACTGGCTCAAGTTGCTGTCCTTACAGTTGCTGAAGTCCTCGGCGCGGTTGAGGATGATGACCTGGTTGCGGCCGGCCTGCGCCAGTGCCAGCGCGTTTTCGACGCCGCTGTCGCCGCCGCCGACCACCACGATGGTTTCGTTCTGGTACGCCTCGGGGTCATCCAGCTGGTATTGCACCTGCGGCAAGTCGCCGCCGGGAATCTCCAGCTTGCGCAGGTTGCCCTGCACGCCGATGGCCAGCACCACATGCCCGGCAGTCAGCTGTTCGCCATCCGCCAGTTCGATTTCCAGCCGCTGTCCGGTGCGGCGGATGCCCACCACCTTGGCCTCGTAACGAATGCTGAGCCGGTATTCGGCGATGGTCTGTTCCCAGCGTTCCAGCACGGTGTCGCGGGATGCGGCGGCAAACGGCAGCGGGCTGCGTAGCGGCAATCCGCGCGGCTCCGCCATCACGTGTTTGCCGCGCTGGTACTTGCGGATGGTGCTGGCTGCGGCCTGCTCGGCTTCCAGCACCAGGTAGGAAACACCCATCTCGGCGGCATGCGTGGCGGCGGAGAGTCCGCTGGGGCCGGCACCGATGATGATGAGATCGAAGTGTTCGCGCATGAGGGGGATTTTAGCTGGTATAGCGGCGGAAAGGGCAGCGTAAATTGCGCATGATCGTGACAAGGAACCAGCTACGCTGGCCGACGGTTGTCCTTTTTCAGTTGCCGCCGCACCAACACCTTGCGCCCTTCCTCCAGCAACCCCAGCAGCAGCGCCAGCGGCAATACCAGCAGCCAGACTTCCGCGGCCAGCGGCGCGGTACCCAGCAGTGCATTACCCCATGGCGTGTAAATAATCAGCAGCAGCAATGCCAGTTCCAGCGCCAATCCGGCCAGCAGCATCGGGTTGCGGAACAGGCCGAAACGCAATGCCGATTGCTGCGGGTGACGGCAGAGGAAAACGTTGATCATCTGCGCGACGACGATGCCGGCAAAACAGGCGCTGGTTGCGGCCATATAGCCGTGATGAACAGGCGGCAGCATTTCACCGTAGTGCCAGCCAGTGCCGTTGAGCACGAAGAAGAACGCGGTCAAAGCGACGGCAGCTTCCAGCATGCCCAGCCACAGGTAGGCACGCAGCAGCAGTCCCCATGACAGCAGGCGCTCGTTGCGCGTGCGCGGCGGTTGCTGCATCAGCCCGGGATGCGGCGCCTCGGCGCCGAGCGCCAGCGCCGGCAACATGTCGGTGCCCAGGTCCACGGCCAGGATCTGGATCACCGTCAACGGCAGCGGAATGCGGAACAGCATGAACGCCAGGTAGGGGATCAACTCGGGGATGTTGGACGACAGGATGTAGGTGAGGAATTTGCGCAGGTTCTCGAACACCGCGCGGCCCTCCTCGATGGCGCTGACGATGCTGGCGAAGTTGTCGTCGAGCAGCACGATGTCGGCGGCCTCCCTGGCGACATCGGTGCCCGAAAGCCCCATGGCGATGCCGATGTCGGCGGCTTTCAGCGCCGGTGCGTCATTCACCCCGTCGCCGGTGACGGCGACAATCTCGCCCTTGCGCTGCAACGCCTGCACGATCAGCATTTTTTGCGCCGCGGTGACGCGGGCGAAAATAATTTCCTCGGCATCCAGCGCCAGCTGCAACTGTGCCGGCGACATTTTCGGCAGCGCATCACCCAGCAGTACCTCCGGCTGTGTGCCACGCACCAGGCCGATTTCCCGCCCGATGGCCAGCGCCGTATGCGGATGGTCGCCGGTGACCATGATCACCTTGATGCCTGCCGAGTGGCAGCGCGCAATGGCCTGCGGCACCTCGTGGCGCGGCGGGTCTTCCAGGCCGACCAGTCCGCACAGGATCAAGTCCTGCTCGGCCGGTAGCTCATCGCTTGCCAGCGGCTTCCATGCCAGCGCCAGCACGCGCAGCCCCTGGCTTGCCATGTCTTCCTGCGCGGCGATTAACGCGGCGTGTTTTTCGGCATCCAAGGGTACAGCCTGATGGCCATGCAGCACTTGGCTGCACAGCGGCAGCATCGCCTCCGGCGCGCCTTTGCAGTACAGCGCGCGTTCGTCGCCCTGGCCGACGATCACCGACATGCGCCGCCGTTCGGCATCAAACGGGATTTCGGACGACCAGACCTGCCTGGCCTCGGCCAGTTGGCCGCGCGCCGCCACCTCCCACAGCGCGCTTTCCATCGGGTCGCCTTGCGGCTTGCCGTTGGCGAAGCGCAAGGTGTGGCAACTACCGGCCACCCGCAGCAGCGCTTCGGGCAAGCGCGCCCAGGGGTCGCGAAAATCGCCTTCGGCATAAATCCGTTTTACCCGCATGCGGTTCTGTGTCAGCGTGCCGGTTTTATCCGAGCAGATCACGGTGGTACTGCCCAGCGTTTCCACCGAGGGCAGGTGGCGTACCAGCGCGTTGCGTCTGGCCATGCGCTGCGTGGCCATGGCCAGCGACAGGGTGACGGTGGGCAGCAGGCCTTCCGGTACGTTGGCGACGATGATGCCGATGGCGAACAGCAGGTTGGTCCAGAACGGCAGGCCGATGTACTGCCCGATGAAAAAGAAAATCACCCCCAGTCCGCTGGCAAACAGGGCGACTAAATGGGATAAGCGGGCAATTTCAAGCTGTAGCGGCGAAGTGGTCGCGCCGGTGGTCTGCGTCAGGTGGGCAATTTTGCCGAATTCGGAACGCATGCCGGTGGCAAACACCACCGCCCGGCACTGCCCCGCCACAATCAGCGTACCGGCCAGCAGCAGGTTACGCGCGCCCAGCGGCGTTGCGCTTTTCGGGTCGGGCTCGGCATTGCGCGCCTTGGGGAAGGATTCGCCGGTGACGGTGGAGAGGTTGACGCGCAGGTCGAAAGCTTCGATCAGCCGGCAATCGGCCGGTACCTTGTCGCCTTCGCCCAGCAGCAGCACATCACCCGGTACCAGCAGTTCGGCAGCCAGCGGTTGCAGCGTACCATCACGCAGCGCATTGACCTGCTGCGGCAGCAGGTTGCGCAAGGCTTCCAGTGCGCGTTCGGCCTGATAGGTTTGCCAGAACGAGAAAACGCCGTTAATCAGGATGACGCCAACAATGGCGATGGCGAGTTGCAGCATGCCTTGGCCCGGGTCGCGGCTCTCGGCAAACAATGCCAGCCCGGCGGCGACCCACAGGATCAGCGCGAAAAAATGCGTAAATTCGCGGCTGAACGTCAGCCACAACGGTTCGCGCGCCACCGCTTCCACGCGGTTGGGGCCAAACTCGGCCTGGCGGTGCGCCGCCTCCGTTGAACTCAGTCCGGTGGCGCGGGATTTGAGGCTGGCGAGGGCGGCTTCAACCGAAAGTTGCGCGAGGGTCATGGCTGGTTGCCGAGGTGGCGGCGCTGCATTATTTCTTTCTTCTTGCCGCGAAAAAACGGCTGAGCAGACTGCCGCATTCCGGTGCCAGTACCCCGCTCGTGACTTCGCAGTGATGGTTCAGCTTCTTTTCCGCCATCAGGTTGACCACGCTGCCGCAGGCACCGGTCTTGGGGTCGCTGGCGCCGAACACCAGCCGGGCGATGCGGGCGTGCTGGATGGCGCCGGTGCACATCACGCAGGGCTCCAGCGTGACATACAGCGTGCAGCCCACCAGCCGGTAATTGCCCAGTTTACGTGCGGCTTCGCGCATCGCCACCATTTCGGCATGGGCGCTGGGGTCAACGCCGGAAATCGGCGCGTTGAAGCCGCGGCCGACAATTTCGCCGTCTTTCACCACCAGCGCGCCCACCGGCACTTCACCGGCGTTGGCGCCTTGTTGCGCCAGTTCCAGCGCGAGCTGCATGTAGTCGTTGTCGTTCATCGCACCTTGAAACTGTTGACGTGTTGTTCTAGCGCCGCCAGGTGCGCCGGATTGTGGCTGCCACCATAACGCAGCGGCAAGTACAGTTCAATGATGTTGTCTATTTGGGGCTGCGCGGCGGGAAACGCCTGCGCCGCGCGCACCGCGAAATCCAGCGGGCCTTCGGCGGGGGCGCGCTCCAGCCCGGCGCTGGCCAGCTTGCGCTGGAATTTCAGCCACAGCCGCTGTGGTTCATCCAGATAGCGTTTGGCAGGGCGCAGCAACACCAACGCAATCCCGCCGATGATCGCCAGCAGGAAACCCACCAACCACAGCACCAGGTCGGCCTTGCTCACCTTGCTGCCGGTAATGCGCGACAATAGCTCGGTCTGGCGCTTCTGGTTGTAGCCCAGTATCCATTGGTTGTAACTGTTGCTCACCGCATCCCAGCCCAGGTCGAGGCGCTTGGTTGGGGTGAGTTCCGGCCGTGCCAGCGCCGGCAGCGGCTCGGCTTCCGGCAAGGCGCTGGCGATGCCGGAAGCCACCCGCGCCGGCATCACCGCCGCGGTGGGGTCGACCCTGATCCAGCCTTTGCCCGCCACCCAGATTTCGGCCCAGGCGTGGGCGTCGGTCTGGCGTACGATCATGTAGTCGCCGAGCTTGTTGAACTCGCCGCCCTGGTAGCCGGTGACCACCCTGGCCGGCACCCCGGCGGCGCGCATCAGGTACACAAAACTGCCGGCAAAGTGTTCGCAGAACCCTTTTTTGGTGGTGAACAAAAATTCGTCCACCGGATTGCCGCCCAACGGCGGCGCCAGCAGGGTGTAGGCAAAGTGGTTGCGGAACAGGTCCAGCGCGCGCTGGGCGATGGCTTGCGGGTCGGGGTTGGCCGCCGCCCATTGCTGCGCCAGTTGCCGCGTGCGCGGCTCGCCGGTAAACGGCAGTTGCAGTGCGCGTTCGTGCTCGCTGGGGCTTAGCGTGTCGCCATAGCGGAAATCGGTGCTGGAAGCCGCGTCGTAACGCATGCGCTGGCGCACCGCTTGCAGCGCCAGCAACTCGAAATCGGTGGAGAACGCGGTGGCGACCTGCCCGGTCTGCGGCGGCCTGACCGGCAAATCCAGCAAGAACAGCCACGGGCGGTTGTGCGGCTCCAGCGTCACCGTGTATTCCAGCGGGGTCGAGTTCGCCTCCAGTTCGGGCAAGCCGGGCGACCTTTCCCGTCCGCCGCCGCGCCAGGTCTGCCCGTCGAAACTCCACAGCACCGGCCCGCGCCAGTAAAGCTGTGTCTGCGGCGGCGGCTTGCCGCGAAACGCCACGCGGAACGCCACTTCGTACGATTTGGACAGGTTGCTGATCTTGCCCGGCGACATTTCGTCATCCAGCCCGGTCATGGCGCGGGTGGCGTCCTTGGGCGTCCCCCACAGCGGCCCTGGCGCGCGCGGGAACAGCACGAACAGCGCCAGCAGCAATGGAATCGCCAGCCCCAGTAGCGTGCCTCCCAGTTTGAGCATCTGTTCCAGCGGCTGCGCCTGGTGATGGTTAATCGCAATCAGCGCGGTTGTCAGCGCCAGCAGCGGCGCGAGCGTGAGCGAGGCCATCAGCAGCGTCTGCGAAAACAGGAAAGTGCAGATGGTTAGGAAATAGCCGAGCAGCACCAGCAGCGTGAAGTCGCGCTGCGACCCGGCCTCCATCACCTTGAGCGCGAGCAGCAGGGTAAACAGCGCCACGCTGGCGTCGCGTCCAACCGCAATGCCGTAAGTCAGCATCACGCCTGCCACCATGGAAAGCAACAGCGGAAACAGCAGCCGCATGCCCGGCAGTTTTTTCTGGCGGGTTGCCAGGTGGTAGCGCCAGGCCAGTAGCAACGCCGCGACAACCACCACCCAGGTCGCCTGGAACGGTGCATGCAGCGCCAGGATCAGCCCCAGCGAGCCCAGCACCCAGCGCAGTTGGAGCAGGTTCATAACAGCGCCAGCGCCTTCAGCGCTGCGCGAAAATGAGCTTCGCCGCTGGCCGGTTGCAGGGTCAGGCCCGGCAGGCGCAGGCCGAATGCCAGCCCGGCTTCGTGCGCATCCAGCACCCAGCGCGTCAGTTGCGACAGCTTGTGTTCGGTATCATTGCCGGGCAGCGCATCCCAATCCAGCCACGGCGCCTGTTGCCCCCGGCCTTCGAATTCCTTGGTGTACATTCCCTGTTCGCGCGCCGAGGCTTTCCAGTCCACGCGTCGCATCGAATCGCCTTGCCGGTAGGCGCGTACGCCGGATAAATCTTCGTCGCCGCTGGTCGTGAGCAGCCCCTGCGCATGCTGTTGCGGCACCGCCACCGGCAACGGCGTGCCGTGTCGCGCGGGGTGCGGGTAAACCAGGCAGGCCAGCCCCAGGCCGGCATAACCCCAGGTGTGGAACAGCCCCAGCGGAAAGCGGGTGAATACGCTGATGCGCCCCGGCTTTAACCAACCCCGTTTAGTCGCGGGGATTTCCAGTACCGGCTCGCAACTGCCAAACGCCGGCACCTCACAGAAAACAACCGGCTGGCCGCCAACCCGCAGGCCGATGGCGTGGCGGTCGCGGCCGCGTTTGTCAGCAACATGCAGCGCAAACCGCGCAGGCTCGCCAACAAACACCGGCGGGCATTTGCCCGCGGCGATGGAGAGATAGGCCAGGTTGCGCCAGGTGTGCAGCATCGCCACCACGCCCAGCCCCATCAGCCAGAACGCCAGCGCGTAGCCCAGGTTCAGGCTGTAGTTGATGCTGCCGACCAGCATGCCCACCAGCATCAGCGCAAACAGCACGCCGGCCTTGCTGGGCAGGATGTAGACATGCCGGCGGTCGAGCACGGCGGCATGGTTTTGCAGCTTGGGCGTGCGCAGCAGGGTGCGCCAGTTGAAAGTGAAAGGCAGCTTGAGTTGCATGGCTGGCGGTGACCTACATGCCGCGCGCGGCGTGGGGCGTCAAACGATTTTGCACGGAATCAACGCATCCTCGTCGAATTCGTACACCGAACACATGCGGTGGTAGCCGTCGGCAATAATCACCTTGCCGTTGGTTTTGTCCCTGACCAGCAGCAGTGGCGATAGCGCATGGCCGGCCAGAATCTTCTTGCGGTTTTTTTCCACATGCGCATTGCTGACCCCCAGCAGTGACAGTTCAGAAGCGCGGAAAATATCCTTGGCCTTGAACTCCGTCATCGGCTCCTGCTTCAGTTGCTGCACATACCGGGCCGCCGTTTGGGTGTCCTGTACCAGGCTCAGATAGGATAGGGCGGCCGGATAATCATGGTCTTCCGGCGCGGCCAACCATTTGATCTCGATTTTGTTGCTCATATGTCCTCCTGCAGGATGCGTGTTGAAAGTGAAGTGGTGTAGTCAATTTGTTGCCACTGGCAGCAAGGTGGCTCGTAAGGAGCCGTAGATGAATTACAGGATTTCGTTCCCCCTGAGTTACGGGCGCTACACATAAGCGGCAATTACTGCCGGACTTTGTGCAGCCTTAATTTATAGCTCTTGCAGCGACGATGAGTATCCTTTTCAAACTGTTTAGCGTTTTCATAGCTGACGCCATATTTTTCATATTCATCTGTTGACACCACTCCGGCTCTAACCCCGTAATAAAAGGTCTTCCAAGTATTGCCTTGAATTTTAGCTTCATCAAAATATGGCCTGTAAAGCCCAGGATTATTGTCTACTCTAATAACATCACTTTTGGATATCTCATAAAACTCAAACGGAAAGTCCGTGATTTTCCAATCATTAGTGACAGGCCGTAATACTGAGCCGCGATAGGCCTTAATTCCATACCCTCGGTCATTTTTATTTGTAATCGGTATTGTTCTATATTGAGGATACCCTAGGTCGAGGTACCAATTTTCAACTTCTCCCGGTTCCCATAGGGCAGGTATTCCCATACATTCCGGAACATTTACCTCCATTGAAGCAAGGCGCTTACCGTCTTGAGTCAGTCTAATTACTAGCCACTGTATTGACGGATGACTACCACCAGTTACCCCCTGTAATAAAAGCAAACCTTTGTTATAGCCATAATTGAATCCACTCAAATGATCGTTTAGGTAAACTTCATTTTCGGCAAGGCTGGCTGAGACGGCATTGTAGTCTTTGCTAAATTCTGGGCGAATGACATATGTGCCACTTTGTAGTTTTATTTCCAAGCTATGCTTAAGTTCAAAACCTTTCCCTTCCTTTTTTTTGCCTCCCCACCAATACGTACCAGCTTTATCGTCATATCTAATCTCAGCACCAATCTCTGGGATCGGTATTGGATTAAGTTCTGTTGGCGAGGCTGGTGTTTTTGGTAGTACTAATTTCTCACCAGACATAACGTTGCCACAGTTCAAAAGTGTAAATATAAGAGCGGAAGCTATTACCAAGCTTTGCCAGCTAGCGGGTGTAGTTAGCTGGCATTGGGTGCGCAAGTTCATTAATGGTCGAGTTGTGTTCACGGAATGGCTACCGCCAATAATTTGATTGCATTGATTTCACTTCCCTGCGTGCTGCGCAGCCGGTGACCGGCAACAGCGGGGAGGATAGCCTGCAAATCTTCCGGGATGGCGTAATCGCGGCCTTCCATCAGCGCCCAGGCCTGGGCGCATTGCTTCAGCGCCAGCCCGGCGCGCGGGCTTAACCCGGCTTCAAATTCCGGGGTGTTGCGGCTGAATTCCAGTATCGCTTGCAGGTAGTCCAGCAGCGCATCCGATACCGTGATGCGGGTGGCGGCCTGTTGCATTTCAATCAGCCCGGCGGCGTTGGTGACCGGCTCCAGGCCTTGCAGGAAATCGCGGCCGCTGCCGGTGGCGAGCAGGCTGCGCTCGGAGCGGGCATCGGGATACCCCAGCGTGATACGCATCAAAAAGCGGTCGAGTTGCGATTCCGGCAGCGGGAAGGTGCCGATATGGGTGGCCGGGTTTTGCGTGGCGATGACGCAGAACGGCTGCGGCAGTGGGCGCGTTTCGCCTTCCAGCGTCACCTGCCGTTCTTCCATCACTTCCAGCAGCGCGCTTTGGGTCTTGGGCGTGGCGCGGTTGATTTCGTCGGCCAGCAGCACGTTGGTGAATACCGGGCCGGGGTGGAAGGTGAACGCGGCTTGGTTGCGGTCGTACACCGAAACGCCGAGGATATCGGCGGGCAACAGGTCGCTGGTGAACTGCACGCGGCGGAACTCCAGCCCCAGCACTTGCGCCAGGGCATGCGCCAGCGTGGTTTTGCCCATGCCGGGCAGGTCTTCGATCAGCAGGTGGCCGCGCGCCAGGATACAGGCCAGGCTCAAGCGAATCTGCGGCTCCTTGCCGAGGATGACGTTGCTGGTGGCGGAGATGATGTTTGTCAGCGTGGTGTGCACGGTGCGGCTTTCTTATTGATTGAGCAAATGTCTTACTTCTTCGGCGATTTCTGAAGCGGTGAGCCCGACCGGGCCGATGCCCTGGGCAACCAGGTTGTCAGCCGCCAAACCATGCAGGTAAACGCCCAGCAGCGTTGCCTGCCCTATATCCATGCCCTGGGCGATCAGCGCGCCGATGATGCCGGCCAGCACGTCCCCCATGCCGGCGCTGGAAAGGCCGGGGTTGCCGCTGGTGTTGATGTGCCAGTTTCCGTCAGGCGTCGCAATGATGCTGCCGGCGCCCTTGAGGATGACTACGGTATTGTATTGCCGGGCAATAGTTTGCGCGCTGGCGATGCGGTCGGCCTGCACGGTGTTGGTGTCGGTATGCAGCAGCGCGGCGGCCTCGCCGGGGTGGGGTGTGAGCACCGCATGGCCGCGCTCGCGCAGGATGCCGTGGAGCACGGCATCCGCCGCCAGCAGGTGCAACGCATCGGCATCCAGCACCAGCGGGGCAGGGTGTTGCAGCGCAGCGGCAAGCATCTTTCTGGCTTCTTCCGAGCGCCCCATGCCGGGGCCGACGATGATGCTGTTGATGCTGTCGGCCAGAGCCGCTTCGGCGTGGCGCAGCATCAGTTCCGGATAAGCCAGGTCCAGCAGCGGCGCGTCTTTCGCCAACAGGTGGCAAAACACCCGCCCGCTGCCTGCCAGCAGCGCGGCACGGCTCGCCAGCAGCGCCGCGCCCACCATGCCGGAATCGCCGCCCACGACCGCCACGCTGCCGAAACTGCCTTTGTGCGCGTTGCGTGGCCGTGGCGGCAACCGGCAGGGCCGGGTCTCCACCAGCCAGCCGGAAGCGTTGGCCGGGGCGGTGCCAAGTCGATCCAGGTGCACCTGCCCGGCGTGGTCCGGGCCATCCAGCGTGAACAACCCCGGTTTCAGGCCGATAAAGGTCAGCGTGTGGTCGGCGCGAATGGCGTCGCCGAACACACGCCCGGTGTCGGCGCACAGGCCGCTGGGGATATCGATGGCCAGGCGCGGCGCCGGCAGTTGGTTCACGGCCCGGATCAGCCGGGCATAAGGCGCCTCCGGCGGGCGCGCCAAGCCGATGCCAAACAGGCCGTCGATGACCAGGCCGAATGCAATGTCTTCCGGGATATCGCTGGCAAGCGTACCGCCGCAGGCCAGCCAGGCATCAAACGCGGCGCGCGCATCGGGCGGCAGCCTGGTGACGTCGCCGGTGAACACCATGTGCACTTTCTGCCAGCGCTCTTTCAGCAGGCGCGCCGCAACCAGCGCATCGCCGCCGTTGTTGCCGGGCCCGGCCAGGATCAGGATGTCCGGCTTGCCCTCATCGGCCAGTGTGGCGGCGAGTTGGGCCACCGCTTGACCGGCCCGCTCCATCAGGCCGCCCGCGCCATGTTGCTGTTCAACGAGGCGAATCTGGGCCGAGAGTAAAATGGGGTCGGGCACGATTCCTACTCCCTTATCGGTAGGGGATGCTGTGCGCACCAGGTTAATGGATGGTGCGTATGGCGCACCCTACGCTTGCTAAAATTGCATTATTTGAAGCCACAACTAGCTCTTTTCTCTATCTCTTAAATATGTTCCATAAATAAAAATCAACCCAACTAAATTTAATACGAGGGCAAATATCCATTCGGTTTTCCTGTCCTGTCGGAAGAAGGATTTAGTTGTTGAAAAATCAATCCGAATCTTTTTTGATGGACAATCCAACTTCCACACCCTGAAGTGATTCAGAAATGTCCAATGCAGATACGCTCCAGTGATTTCAACGGCACATCCGCGCAAATGCATGCGATCTTCTTCGGTCCATCCAGAAAATCTAGCTCCGTAGAGCCCCATAGCACTCAAAGACTTATCAACCGGGAATTCCATTTTTTCCTGTGAACCATCATCAAGTTCTACTAGCAAATGCGGATTCTCACGATGAGTTTCTAGTATTCGTGCATGAAGGGTTTCTAAATCATCGCCTCTTGGAAAGCCATTTGTAAAAGAAACAATAGACGGAATTACGCATAGCCAGAGCATCAACACCGTTGTTAATATCGTACTTCCATATTTCTTATACCAAGGCTTCACGCGGCTATCCTCCACTTCTCATCATTCGCCACAGTAACGAATAAATAAATGGGCTCAGACACGATTTTCCCGCAACCTAGTGGAGCCCCAAAACCCACTTGATGACATATTTCGCCACAAAACTGACAATGCCCAGCGCCAGCGCCAGGAACAGCACCAGGGTGCCGACCTTGCCGGCCTTGGATTCCCACGCCAGGTGTCCGATGATGAACAGCATGAACAGGATCAGGGCAATGATGCCGTAGGTGGAAAAGAAGTCGGAAATCTGGGCTTCGGTAAAGCCGAAAACGGTGTTTTGCAAAATGCGTTCTCCAGTCGGTTTTTGGCAGATTGTAAGCCAGCCGGGCGTCTGTGTCAGTTCATTCCCACGGCGGGTTGCCCTTGTTGCGATACTCGCTTCCACAGGTTTCTTATGCGGTAACCCTCCACTCCACACCGTTCGTGAGGAGTCTTTGCTTGGAAAATATTGACTGGTGCAATAATTTCCCTATACCATTCCCTATGCCTCGCGTTGCCTCTTTTACCAAGTTTGGCCTGTACCTGTATGCCAACGACCACGGTGTTGCCCATGTGCATATTGAATCACCCGTTGGTCGCGCTTCTATCGCCATTGCCGATGGTGCTGTGTTGGCTGGCCATGTGCCCGTGAGCATGGTGCGCGAAGCGCAAGCCTGGGTGGCGGCCCATCGCGATGAATTATTGGATTTGTGGAAGGAGTTACACGAATGAAAACCAAAACAACCCAAGCCGGTTTGCCCAGGATTGAATCGCTGGAGGTGAAGCTGCCCTGCACCCTGGTGCTGGTGTGGAGCAGCGGCGATGTGACGCCGGTTAATTTGCAATTCCTCATTCAGAACAGCCGCCACTATGCCGCCCTGGCTGATACGGCCTTGTTTGCGCAGGCCAGGATGGAGCGTTGGGGGCATGCCGTGGTTTGGAGCGACGCGATTGATATGGGGGCGGACGGTTTGTGGGATGAGGCATTGAAACAAAACCCCGCACCTGACCCCGTTGCCGAGTTTGAGGCATGGAAAACCCGTAATCACCTCTCGTTGACGACTGCGGCGCATGCCTTGGGGCTGACCCGCCGCACCGTCAGCGCTTATGCGAGCGGTATGCGGCCTATCCCCAAAACCGTGCTGCTCGCTTGCAGGGGCTGGGAGGCGCAGCGCATGGCGGCTTAGCAAATTGCTAGCCTTTGGCGCATGCCGCCTTACCCGCTTCCGCAGTTATGTCTTTACTCTTCACACTTCCTCTGTGTCAGTTCATTCCCACGGCGGGTTGCCCTTGCCGAAGGCTTCCCACAGGAATTCCGTCATCGCCCTGACACGCGCCGCGCGGCGGGCGCTGGGCAGGTACACGACGTAGATGTGTTTGTCGGGGATGGCGTAGTCTGCCAGCACTTGCCGCAGCGTGCCCGAGCGCAATTCCTCGCAGACCATGAAGGTTGGCAGGACGGCCAGCCCCAGGCCGTTGATGGCGGCGATCCGGTTCATGTCGCCGTTGTTGGCGCGCATGCTGCCCTTGACCTGGATTTCCACCGGCTTGCCGTGGTGCAGGAAGGTCCACAGGTTGACGGTGGGTGAATAGCTGTACAACAGGCAGTTGTGATGCTGCAAATCCTCGGGGCGGAGCGGGGTACCGTGGGCTTCTAGATAAGCGGGCGCGGCGCAGCAGGCAAAGCCGGTGGTGGCGAGTTTGCGCGCGACCAGGCTGGTTTTCAGTTCGCCGGTGATGCGCACTGCCATGTCGATGCCTTCTTCGATCAGGTCAACTTTCTGGTCGGAGAAATTCAACTCAACTTGCAGCTCGGGGTAGCGCTTGCAGAACTCCGGAATCAGCGGCGCGATATAGCGCAGGCCGAAGCTGTGCGGCAGGCTGAGTCGCAGCACGCCGCGCGGCTGGCTTTCCTGGGTGGCGGCCTGGGTTTCGGCTTCTTCCACGTCGGCCAGGATCAGGCGGCAGCGGTCGTAATAATTGGTGCCGATTTCGGTGAGGTGCAGCCGCCGGGTGGAGCGTTGCAGCAATTGCGCGCCCAGGTGTTTTTCCAGTTCGGCCACATGGCGCGAGGCGGCGGTGGAAGACAGGTGCAGTTGCTCGGCGGCGCGCGCAAACGAGCCGGATTCCACCACCGTGGCAAATACTTTCATGGCGAGCAGTCGGTCCATGCGGTCATTATTATCCCATTTATCGGGATAAACAATTTGTGTTTTTGCTATTTATCCCGGTTTTAGAAATTGTCACACTGTGCACCATGATGAAGACCAACCATTTGCCCACCCTGTTTGTGCCGCACGGCGCGCCGACGTTCATCCTGGAACCGGGCGCGGCGGGTGCGGCGCTGGCCGGGGTTGCGCAGCACCTGGGCAAGCCGCAGGCGGTGCTGATGGTGTCCGCGCATTGGGATACGGTCGTACCGACGCTGAGCGTGGCATGCCGCCCGGAAACCCTCCATGATTTTTACGGTTTTCCGCAGGCGCTGTATTCCATCCGCTACCCGGCGCCGGGTGCGGCACGCTGGGCGATGGAAGCACGCAGCCTGCTGGAGGAAGCCGGTTTCGAGGTGGAACTCGACCCCAAGCGTGGCCTGGACCACGGCGCCTGGGTGCCGCTCAAGTTGATGTATCCGGATGCCTCGGTCCCGGTGCTGGTCATGTCGGTCCAGAGCCGGCTCGGCGCCGAGCACCACTACCGGCTGGGCCGGGCGTTGGCGCCGCTGGCGGCCACTGGCGTGCTGGTGATTGGCTCCGGCAACCTGACCCATAACCTGGGCCATTTCGGCCGGGTGCAAGGCGGCGTGCCGGCTTATGTCACCGAGTTTCAGCGCTGGGTGGGCGAAAAGCTGCAAAGCCACGATACGGCGGCGTTACTGGATTATCGTGCCCAGTGTGAAGTTGCACGGCAAGCGCACCCGACCGACGAGCACTGGCTGCCGTTTTACGTGGCGCTGGGCGCCGCCGGCCAGGCATTCGATGCCGAATTGCTTTACCGCGGCGTCGAGCACCAAATGCTGGCGATGGACAGTTATGCCTTCTGGCCGGCGGATTCGTCTTATTCTCACGAAAGGAAACCATCATGACCAAGCCCGTAATTGCACAAAAAGCCCCGTATGCCGTGGAAGTGGAAGCCGGCAAAAGTTACTGGTGGTGTTCGTGCGGCAAAAGCGCCAGCCAGCCGTTTTGCGACGGCTCGCACAAAGGTTCTGGCTTTACGCCGGTGGAGTACAAGGCGGAAAAATCCGGCACCGTATATTTTTGCGGCTGCAAGCATAGCGCCAACGGCGCCTTGTGCGATGGCAGCCATAACAAACTCTAGTCAAGGAGCGCATCATGATTCAAATTCGACGTGCTGCGGACCGTGGCCATGCCGACCGCGGCTGGCTAAACGCCAGGCACAGCTTTTCGTTCGCGGAGTATTACGACCCGGCGCACATGGGGTTTTCCGCGCTGCGGGTGCTGAACGACGACGTGATTGCGCCGGGCACCGGCTTTGGCATGCATGGCCACCACGATATGGAAATCATCACCTATATCCTGCAGGGCGAGTTGCAGCACCGCGACAGCATGGGCAACGGTACGGTGATCCGCCGCGGCGACGTGCAGCGCATGAGCGCCGGCAGCGGTGTGCGCCACAGCGAATTCAACCCGTCCGACCGCGAGCCGGTGCATTTGCTGCAAATCTGGCTGCTGCCATCGCATCAGGGGGGGGTGCCGAGTTATGAGCAAAAGGCGTTCAGCGCCGACGAGAAGCGCGGGCAACTGCGCCTGATTGCCTCGCCCGACGGTGCGGACGGTTCGGTGACCATCGGCCAGAACGTGCGGGTGTATGCCGCGCTGCTGGATGGCGCGGAACAAGCCAGCCTGACGCTGGGCCCGGGCCGGGTGGGTTTTGTACAGGTGGCGAGCGGCAGCGTCAGCCTGAACGGGCAGGCACTGGCGGCGGGCGATGGCGTACGTATTACCGCCCCCATGGCGTTGCTGCTGGATCACGGGCAGCAGGCGGAAGTGCTGGTGTTCGATTTGCCGGATTGGGACGACGCCTGAATTGCAACATGGGTCGGGCATGTTTAACAATGAGCTAAAGGAGGCATCATGGCAACAGTTGCAGTGGTATATCACAGTGGGTATGGGCATACAGCGGAGCAGGCCAAGGCCGTCGTGCGCGGGGCAGAGGGCGTGGCGGGTACCAAGGCCATCCTGATTGCGGTGGAACAGATCGACGAGCACTGGGCGACGCTGGAAGCTGCCGACGCTATCATTTTCGGCAGCCCTACCTATATGGGCAGCGCTTCGGCGCAGTTCAAGACCTTCATGGATGCCAGTTCCAAGGCGTGGTTTACCCAGCTCTGGAAGAATAAAATCGCTGCAGGCTTTACCAATTCCGCCAGCCAAAGCGGCGACAAGCTGAATACGCTGATCCAGCTGGCCGTTTTTGCCGCGCAGCACGGCATGATCTGGGTGGGGCTGGATCTGCTGCCGGGGAACAACAGCAGCACCGGTTCGGTCAACGACCTTAACCGTCTGGGCGGTTTCCTCGGCGCGTTGGCGCAATCCAATGCCGACCAGGGGCCGGAAGCCGGACCTATCGCCAGCGACCTGAAAACCGCGGAACACCTGGGTGCACGTGTGGCACAAATCACCCATCAATTTCTTGCCGGGCGCAAGTAATTTAATCTAAACACGGAGATAAACATGAAACATCCAATCACTGTTATCCGGCAGCTTGCCGTCATCGCCGGACTGGCTTTTTCCGGCGCGGCCCTGGCGGACGACGTCGAGACGTATGCGATTGATAACACGCACAGTTTTGCCAATTTCAGCTTGCGCCACGTGGTATCCAAAACCTCGGGCAGTTTCCCTGACATCAAGGGCAAAATCGTCATCGACCGCAGCAACCTGGCCAAGTCGGAGGTGGAAGCGCGCATCAACGTGCTGAGCGTGAATACCAACCACGCCAAGCGCGATGAACACATCAGGGACAAGGCCGAATACCTGGATGCCGGCAAGTACGGGCAAATCCATTTCATCAGCACCGGAGTTGAGGCCAGGGGCAAGGATGAAGGCGTCCTGCGCGGCAACCTGACCATGCATGGCGTGACCAAGGAGGTCGCCTTGCCGTTCAAGCTGCTGGGTTTCGGCTCCGACCCTTGGGGCGGCCAGCGTGCCGGGTTTGAGGCGCACACCACCATCAAGGCTTCGGATTACGGCTTCGGCTGGGCCGCTACGCCGAATGGCCCGGTGGGCAACGAGATTGAAATTACCCTGCTGATTGAAGGCATCAAGAGCAGCCCCGATTACAAACCCTGGAACTGAGAGCAACCATGAGCAACGAACTGTTTACCCCGGCCAAACTGGGCCGTATAGAACTCGCCAACCGCATCGTGATGGCGCCATTGACCCGCAACCGCGCCGGTGAAGGCGGCGTGCCGCAGGACCTTAACGTCACCTATTACGCGCAGCGCGCATCCGCCGGGCTGATTATCACCGAAGCCACGCCGGTTTCGCCGATGGCGCACGGCTATCCGGCACTGCCCGGCATTTATACCGACGCGCAGGTGGCGGGCTGGAAAAAGGTGGTGGATGCGGTGCATGCCAAAGGCGGCAAGATCGTGATGCAATTGTGGCACGTGGGGCGGATTTCCCACCCCTCGCTGCTGCCGGATAACGCCACGCCGGTGGCGCCATCCGCCATTAAACCGGCCGGGCAGGCGTTTACCTACCAGGGGCTGGTGGATTACGTGACGCCGCGCGCGCTGGCTGCCGACGAAATTCCCGCCATTATTGACGACTATCGCAAGGCAACGCAGAACGCGCTGGCCGCCGGCTTCGACGGCGTGGAGGTGCATGGCGCCAACGGCTACCTGCTGGACCAGTTCCTGCGCGACGGCAGCAACCAGCGCACCGATGCGTACGGTGGCAGCATTGCGAATAGAACGCGCCTGCTGCTGGAAGTGGTGGCCGCGGTGTGCAAGGTGGCGGGCGCCGAGCGGGTGGGGGTGCGCATTTCGCCGATCAACCCGTTCAACGACATGTCCGATTCCCATCCGCAAGCCTTGTTCAACCATGTCGCGGAAGCCCTTAACCTGTACAAGCTGGCTTACCTGCACGTGATGGAGATCGGCATCGGCGCAACCGAGGCGCTGCCTGCATTCGATTTTGGCGAACTGCGCCGCGTGTATCAGGGCAACTACATGGCCAACGGCGGCTACGACCTGGCGCGCGGCAATGCGGCCGTTGCCGAAAAGCGCGCGGATTGCGTGGCTTACGGCGTGCCGTTTATCGCCAACCCCGACCTGGTGGAACGCTTCCGCCGGAACGCGCCGCTGAACGCTGCTGATTCCAGCACGTTTTACGGCGGCACGGAAAAGGGTTATACCGACTATCCGGCACTGGCCTGATGCGATATTGGTAGTCTTTGGAGAAAGGCGCGCGTATGGATAGCACCGATCATGCGGTACTGAGTGCATTGCAGTCCTGGCAATCGCAGCCGCAGGCCTGCTGGCTGGCGACAGTGGTGTCTACCTTCGGTTCCAGTCCGCGGCCGCCGGGCGCGCTGCTGGCACTGCGCGCCGACGGGGTGCTGGTCGGCTCGGTGTCCGGCGGCTGCATCGAAGACGACCTCGTTGATCGCGCCCACCGTGGTCACTTGCCGACAACATGTGCGGAGACGCTGACTTACGGCGTCACGCGCGAGGAAGCGATGCGCTTCGGCCTGCCTTGCGGCGGCACGCTGCAACTGGTGGTTGAGCCGGTGCGTGATTTTTCCTGGGTGGCTGAGCTGTTACTGCGCATCGGGCGGCATGAACTGGTGGCGCGTAGCCTTAACCTGGCCTCGCTACAGGTCACAGTATCGGATGCCGGCCGCGACAGCGTGGTCAATTTTGACGGCAACACCCTTACCACTCCGCACGGCCCGCGCTGGCAACTGCTGGTGATCGGCGCCGGCCAGGTGTCGGGTTATCTCGCCCGCATGGCGCTGGCGCTGGATTATGAAGTCATCATCTGCGACCCGCGCGAGGAGTACCGTTTGGCATGGGATGTACCCGACACCCGGGTGATGCGCGAAATGCCGGACGACGCTGTGCTGGCGCTGCCGGTGGATGGCCGCACCGCCATTGTGGCGTTGACGCATGACCCCAAGCTGGACGACATGGCGTTGCTGGAAGCGCTCAAGTCGCCGGCGTTTTATGTGGGTGCGCTCGGCTCGCAGCGCAGCAATGCCAAGCGCCGCGAGCGGCTGGCGCAGTTCGACCTCAGCGCAGATGAAATCAGCCGCTTGCACGGGCCGGTCGGCCTCGATATCGGCAGCCGCACCCCGCCGGAAATCGCGGTATCCATACTTGCCCACCTTATTCTTATCCGTAACCAGAAATTCAGGGCCGGGCAACTACTCGCCGCCCTGCCCCAACAGGAGACCACCCCATGATTTCACTCAAGATCAACGGCAAGCCGGTAAAAGTAGATGTCGACCCCAACACCCCGCTGCTGTGGGTATTGCGCGACCATTTGCAACTTACCGGCACCAAATACGGCTGCGGCGTCGCCCAGTGCGGCGCCTGCACCGTGCACCTGGATGGACGCGCTATCCGTTCCTGCGTGACGCCGGTATCCATGGCCAGCGGTAAACAGGTGACCACCATCGAAGGGCTGGCGGAAACCACGCTGGGCAAGACGGTGCAGAACGCTTGGCAGGAAGTGGACGTGCCGCAGTGCGGCTACTGCCAGTCCGGCCAGATCATGGCGGCCACCGCGCTGCTCAAGGAAAATCCGCACCCCAGCGAGGCGCAGATCACCGCCGCGATGGATGGCATCCTGTGTCGCTGCGGTACCTATAACCGCATCCGTACCGCCATCCAGAAGGCAGCAGAAGGGGGTGCCAAATGAGCACGACTACCGCACAAATGCCCAGCCGCCGCAAATTCCTCAAGGGTTCCGTCGCGCTGATGGGGGGCCTGGTGATCGGCTTTTATTTACCATTTAAATCCGGCCGCGCGCTGGCGGCGGAAGGTGCCGGCGCCCCGGCGCAAGTGTATCCGCCCAATGCTTTTATCCGCATCGCGGCGGACGACAGCATCACCATCGTCGTCAACAAGTCGGAAATGGGACAGGGGGTGTATACCTCGCTGCCGATGCTGATTGCCGAAGAACTCGAAGCCGACTGGAGCCATATCCGCGTGGAATCGGCGCCGGTGGACAAGGTCTACAACCATACCGGCTTCGGCATGCAGATTACCGGTGGCAGTTCCAGCATCCCGTCGTCGTGGGAGCAACTGCGCCGCGTCGGCGCAACCGCCCGTATCCTGCTGGTGCGCGCTGCCGCCGCGCAATGGGGCGTACCGGAAAGTGAGTGTATTGCCGAGAACAGCCGCGTGACCCATGCCACATCCCAGCGCTCGCTGGGTTTCGGCGCGCTGGCGGATGCTGCGGCCAAACTGCCGCTGCCACAGGACGTGACTCTTAAATCCCCCAAGGATTTCAAGCTGATCGGCAAGCCCATCAAGCGCCTGGATACGCCGGAGAAAATTACTGGCCGCGCGCAGTTCGGTCTTGATGTGTATATCCCGGACATGCTCACCGTGCTGGTGGCGCGCAGCCCGGTATTCGGCGGTAAGGTGAAGCGTTTTGACGCTGCCGAAGCGCGCAAGGTGCCGGGCGTGCAGGGGGTATACCAGGTGCCGACTGGGGTGGCGATTGCCGCCAGCGGTTTCTGGCCGGCCAAGACCGCGCGCGAACTGCTGGAAATAGAATGGGATGACGGTCCTGGCGCTGGCATTTCCACCGCGAAAATGCGTGACGACTACCGGGCGCTGGCCAAAACGCCGGGGCTGACCGCACACAAGAATGGCGATGCCGTAGCGACGCTCAAGGGTGCGCAGAAATCCGTCAGCGCCGAGTACGAAGTACCTTACCTGGCGCACGCCTCGATGGAGCCGCTGAACGTGGTGGTGGACCTCAAGCCCGATTTTTGCGAAATCTGGACCGGCACCCAGTCACAGACCATGGATCATGCCATGGCGGCCAAAACTGCCGGTCTCAAGCCGGAACAGGTGAAAATCCATACCACTTTTCTCGGCGGCGGTTTTGGTCGCCGCGCCAACCCGGTATCGGATTTTGTCATTGAGGCGGTGCAGGTGGCCAAGGTTATCGGCAAGCCGATCAAGCTGGTGTGGACGCGCGAGGACGATACCCGCGGCGGCCACTACCGGCCGATGTGGGCGGATTTTATCGAGGCGGCGATTGGCAAGGATGGCTTGCCATCGGCCTGGAAGCACACCATTGTTGGCCAATCCATTACTGCTGGTACACCGTTCGAAGCGTTCATGACCAAGGATGGCATTGACGCCACCTCGGTGGAAGGTGCGGCCAACCTGCCGTATGCCATCCCCAATATTGAAGTCGGCCTGCACAGCCCGAAAAACCAGGTGCCGGTGCAGTGGTGGCGCTCGGTCGGCCATTCGCATACCGCGTTTGTGGTCGAAACCATGATCGACGAACTGGCGCATCTGGCAGGGCAGGATGAAGTGCAGTACCGCCTGGCACTGCTGGACAAGTCCCCGCGTCATGCCAGGGTGTTGAGGCTGGCCGCGGAAAAAGCCGGTTGGGGCACGAAAAAGCTGCCTGCCGGCCATGCCTATGGCGTGGCGGTGCACCAGTCGTTCGACAGCTACGTGGCGGAAGTGGCCGAGGTGTCGGTGGAGAACGGCAAGGTGCGCGTGCACCGCGTGGTGTGTGCCGTGGATTGCGGCATGGTGGTGAACCCGGACGGCGTGCGCCAGCAGATCGAAGGCGGCGTGGTGTACGGCCTGTCGGCGGCGCTGCACGGCGAAATCACGCTGGAGAACGGCCGTGTGGTGCAGTCCAATTTCCATGATTACATCCCGCTGCGTTTCTCGGAAATGCCGCAGGTCGAGGTGCATATCGTAGCCAGTGATGCTGCGCCGACCGGCATTGGCGAACCCGGCACGCCGCCGATTGCGCCGGCGGTGGCCAACGCGGTGTTCAAGCTGACCGGCAAGCGCCTGCGCAGCATGCCGTTCGACCGCACCAGCCTTGCCTGAGCCGGCCGCGATTATCCTGGCCGCCGGCCGCGCGTCGCGCTTCGGCTCGGACAAGCTGCTGGCGGAAATTGAACGCGAGGGGCGTAGTTTGCCGCTGATCGCCTGCACGCTGGTCAACTGGTTGCAGGTGTTCGGGCGGGTGCAGGTGGTGGTACGGCCTGGCAGTGAGGCATTGCAGCAGGCGGTTGCCGCGGCGCTGTCTGCGGTGTGCGGGCGTATCAACTGGATCGTCTGCCGCGATGCGGATCGCGGTATGGGTGTTAGCCTGGCGGCCGGTGTGGCGGCAGTGCCCGATGTCTCAGGCTGGGTCATCGGGCTGGCCGACATGCCGGCGGTGCCGGTCGCTGTCATTGCACAAGTGCGAACGGCGCTGCTGGATGGCGCTGCTTTGTGCGCGCCTTATTGTAGTGATCGGCGCGGCCATCCGGTGGGGTTTGCCGCAGAGTATCGCAATGAACTGCTGGCGCTGGAGGGCGACCGCGGCGCGCGTGACCTGCTGCAGCGGGATATCGACAAGCTGCAGCGGATTGAAACACTTGAGCCGGGCGTGCTGACGGATGTTGATACGCCGGCAGACCTGTTATTGTTGGACTTTTAAGGAGAACCTGTTTAATGAAAAAACTAGCCATCACCCAGACCCCGATCCACGAACTGATTGCCGCCCGCTGGAGCGGCCGCGCTTACGATGCGACCAGGCCGGTCAACCAGACGCAGATCACCGCCTTGCTGGAGGCGGCGCGCTGGGCACCGTCGTGCTTCGGCGACCAGCCATGGCGCCTGATCGTGTGGGATAAAAATACCGACGCGGCCAGCTGGCAGCAGGCGTTCGACTGCATCGTACCGGGCAACCAGAGCTGGGTGGTGGATGCGCCGGTGCTGGTGCTGGCGGTTGCCGACAGCCTGTTTACCCATAACGGCAAGCCCAATCGCTGGGCGCAGTACGACACTGGCGCCGCGGTGGAGAATCTGTGCCTGCAGGCTGAAGCATTGGGCTTGATGGCGCACCAGATGGGCGGCTTCGATCCGGACAAGGCCAGGACGGCGTTCGGCATTCCCGAGCAATACACGCCGATGGCCATGGTTTCGGTAGGTTATCCGGCAGCACCTGCCACCTTCAGCGCGGAAGTCGCCGAGCGCGAGAATGCGCCGCGCAGCCGTCGTCCGCTGGGGGAACTGTTTTTCAGCGGCAGCTGGGGCAAGCCGGCCGCCTGATCTTATTCCACGACGTGCACGTCCGACACGAAGTATTCGGTATCCCCAAAGCAACTGGTGGGGATACCGACATGCTGTGCGTAGGTCAGGGTGACCTTTTTGCCCAGCGACTGGTTGATCTTGGCGGCGACGGCATCATTGCGCACGGTGAAGAAAAACTTTTCGCTCATGGTGCCCGGCATGGAAACCATCGCCAGTTCGCCTTCCCAGGTTTTGCACACCCAGCCGCGGTCGGAAAATTTTTGCACGTAACCGGCGCGCTCGCCGCTGGAATAAGACCAGCTCAGCACCAGCCAGGTGTAGAGGGAAACGGCAACAACCGGCAACGCAACGATGGCGAAAGCCCAGAATTTCCAGCCTCGATTTGATAGACTCATGACGTATCCCCGCAAGACAATGACGTTATTCTAACAGCCAGTTTTGTTTTAGGCCCGGCCCGGAGCGATCATCCTCGACACTGGGGAAATATCCGGGCTAGAATGCGCCCTCATCAAACGAAAAGGAACTAGCTCATGGCGGTTTTAGAACTTACCAAAGCCAACTTCAAGGACACCATTGAAAAAAACGCATTTGTCATCGTTGATTTCTGGGCCCCCTGGTGTACGCCTTGCGTGAGCTTCACCCCGATATTCGAGGAAGCAGCTGCGGCCAATCCTGATATCGTGTTCGGTATGGTGAACACCGAAACCGATAATGAAATTGCCGAGTATTTCCAGGTGGAAAAAATCCCCGGCATCATGGTGGTACGCGATCAAGCCAGCATCCTGGCGCAAGTGGGCGAACTGGGCGCGCCGGCACTGGCCGAGATCATCGCCTGGGCGCGTCAATATGACATGAGCACGGTGCACCAGTATTACGCAGATCAGGACAAACTGGCCAACGCCAAGTAACCTGAAGCCAAATCCAGCATCGGGATGCATCCGCATCCCGGTTTCCTATCTTATCTGGCCGTCAGGTATTTCTCTGGGTCTACCGGCTTGCCCAGTTTGCGAACTTCAAAATGCAGCTTGACCCGGTCGGCATCAGAGTTGCCCATTTCGGCAATTTTCTGTCCCTTGGTGACTTCCTGGCCTTCCTTCACCAGGATCTGCTGGTTGTGGGCATAGGCGGTGAGGTAGGTCTTGTTGTGCTTGATGATGACCAGCTTGCCGTAGCCCCTTAACCCGGAACCGCTGTACACCACTTTCCCGGGGGCGGAAGCCAGCACTGCCTGGCCTTGTTCACCGCCGATGTCCAAACCCTTGCCGTTTTCGGTAAAGTTGGAAATCACCTTGCCCGATGTTGGCCAACCCCAGTCCACGGCCTCGTCGTCAGCGGCTGCTGCAGGTTTTTCGGCCGGTTTCTCAGCCGTTTTTTCCGGGGTTTTTTCTACGGTTTTTTCAACGGGTTTCTCTGGCGTTTTGGCCGGCTCGGCGGTTTTTGCCGGCAGGGCTGCCGCGACCTGCTCCGACCAGGGCTCCTTGGTGGCTTTGGGCTCGGTTTTCAGCGGCGGTTCGCCAGTGGTTTTTTCCGCGGCCACCTTGGGTTCTGTTTTGGCGCTGCTGTCGCCGATGGCTTTGGGCTGCGGCGTGGCTTCGATCTTGATCGGCGTGACGACCACGCCATCGTTTCCGGCAGGGCTGGCCGGCGTTTCGGCCGGCTTGGCGGCGGGGTCCTTGAGCTTGAGCGTCTGTCCTACCTTGATGCCATACGGCGCGGAGATGTTGTTCCAGCGGGCAATATCCTTGTAATCGAAGCCGAATTCCAGCCCGATGGCATAAAGCGTGTCGCCTTTCTTGACGGTGTAACTGTCCGGGCGCCAGTCTTTTTCACCCAGTGCGGGTGTTTTTTTTGCGGGTTTGGTTGCCACCGGGGCGGCAGGCCGGCTGGCACCGGGCGCGCGTTCAATGACCGGGGCTTTTTGCGATTGCGCGGCACAGCCCGCCAGCACCAGGGCGAAGGCCAATACACAGGCTCGTTTCACAAAACTCACGCGGTTCCTCCCAGCAAGGGCACAAATTTGACGGCTTCCAGTTCGGTCTTGCGATAACCTTCTTCAGTGCGTTCCACCAGCGTCAGCATCTGTTCCCCGGCACCTACCGGGATCACCATGCGCCCGCCGACCGCCATCTGGCGCAGCAGGTCTTCCGGGATATGGGTGGCGCCGCAAGCGACCAGTATCCCGTCGTAAGGCGCCATTTCCGGGATGCCGAAATTGCCGTCGGCTTTCTTGACTTTGACGTTGCGCAGCTTGAGTTCGCGGAAATGCCCCTTGGCGATTTCCAGCAGCGGGCCGATGCGCTCCACGGAAAACACTTCCTTCGCCACGCGCGACAGTACCGAAGTCTGGTAGCCGCAGCCGGTGCCGATTTCGAGCACCTTGCCCAAGGTTCCGCCGGCGCGCAGCAGTTCGGTCATGCGCGCCACGATGTACGGCTGGGAAATGGTCTGGTTGAAGCCGATCGGCAGCGAGCCGTCTTCATAGGCACGGCCTGCCAGCGCTTCGTCGAGGAAAATATGGCGCGGGATGTCGAGCATGGCGGCGAGTACCACCTCATCCTTGATGCCTTGCTCGCGCAGGCGCGCAATCATGCGTTCGCGCGTGCGCTGCGAGGTCATGCCGATGCCGGAAATTCTGGCCACCATCAGGATAACCAGCCTTTCAGCGTGTCGATCTGCGCGTACTGCGTCAGGTCGATCTGTAGCGGGGTGAGCGAAACCAGGCCATGGTCCACCGCATGGAAATCAGTACCTTCGCCGGCATCCTGCGCGGCGCCGGCAGCGCCCACCCAGTACACGGTCTCGCCGCGCGGGGTGCTGGAGCGTATCACCGGCTCGGCCTTGTGGCGGCGCCCCAGGCGGGTGACTGCCATGCCCTTGATCGCGGATTCCGGCAGGTCGGGGACGTTCATGTTCAGCAGGATGGGTGCGGGATAGGGTTTTGCCTGGAACTGCTTGACCAGTTTCACCACCGCGCTGGCGGCGGTTTTGAAATAGTTGGCGTTGTGCTGCGACATGGAAACGGCGATGGACGGGATGCCCAGCAAAAAACCTTCGGTCGCGGCGGCAACGGTGCCGGAATAAATGGTGTCGTCGCCCATGTTGGCGCCGTCGTTGATGCCGGAAATCACCATGTCCGGCAACTGGTCGAGCAGGCCGGTGATCGCCAGGTGCACGCAGTCGGTCGGCGTGCCGTTGACGTAGAAAAAGCCGTTGTGCGCCTCGCGCACGGTGAGCGGGCGATCCAGCGTCAGCGAGTTGCTGGCGCCGCTGCGGTTGCGCTCCGGGGCGACTACGGTGATGTCGGCCAGTGGCCTGAGGGCTTCGGCCAGGATGTTGAGGCCGGGGGCAAAGTAACCGTCGTCGTTGGAAAGCAATATGCGCATAGTGGAATTATAACTGCTTGCCGGCTTTGCTGGGTGCGGTGAGCCATGCATACCACGCGGCGCTGGAAAAAAACACCAGCGCCAGCAGGATTTCCAGCCAGGCCAGCCGTTGCGATAGCCCGGCATCGCTCCAGCCGCGCACCGCGCCTTCGGTAAAGTAGAGCAGGATGAACATGCAGGCCCACTGGTAGGTGTAGCGCCGGCCGTTGAGAATGCCCCGCAGCGGCAACAGCAGCGGCAGCGCCTTAAGCACCAGCAGCGAGCCGCCGGGGCGCAACGGTGCCAGCCAGGCTTCCCAGGCCAAGCATAGCAGGATCAGTGTAATCAGGCTGGCGCTGGCGACGAACTGCAGGCGCGGAATCATGCCTGGGCCGCCTTGCTCAAGGCGACTAAGGCCTGCCGCGCCGACAGCGCATCGGTGACCGGGGTGTCGAAATCAAAACGCAGCACTGTTGTATCCGTCCCCACATCAAACCCGTCGCAGTCGATGCCGAGCATGGTTGCGCGTTCGGTGTCGACGCTGTGCACATGCTTGCAGTACGCGCGCAGGCTGTCGGCGTGGTCGGCGTTCATGTGCGCCAGGATGCCGGCCTCCTGTTGCAGCAACTGGTTGGGCGGTGCCTGGAAGGCTTCGCCGGGAATCCAGTGGATTTTGCCGAAGCCGCCGATATAGCGCGCCTGGCTGACAGCGATGCGGTAAAACAGGAAATCGTGCATGTCGAAATACTGTGCTGCCTGCGGGAAGTAAGCCAGGTAGCGCTGCTTTAATGCGCCATCCTGCTTGTCCGCTTGCGCGGCAGTGCCGAGCAGGGTCAACCGCGCGCCGGCCTGCATGTCGGAGGCGGCCGGGTCGAACGCGATCAACGACACGTTTGGATTTTGCGTGATGTTTTTGGTGTGTTCGGCGATGGTGGAAATCAGGATCAGCGGCTGGCCGTCATGGTCGAGGATGAACGGCGCAACCGAGCCGAACGGGTAACCGGCAAAGCGGGCGGAATGGGTGGAAAGCACCCCGCTGCGCGTAGTGCGCAAAAAGCGCCTGGCTTCCAGCGCGTGCGTCATGCCAGTTTCACCGCAGTTTCCGCCAGGCGTTTGCCCAATGCGATGCAGAGTTTTTTCTCGGCTTCGGTCATGGGTTTGTCATGCTGCTCGCCGACCACGCGGCTGGCGCCGTAGGGTGTGCCGCCGCCGGTGGTGGTGCTGAGTTCCGGCTCGGAGTAAGGCAGGCCGACGATCAGCATGCCGTGGTGCAGCAACGGAATCATCATCGACAGCAGGGTGGTTTCGTTACCGCCGTGCATGGAGGCCGATGACGTGAACACCGCAGCGGGTTTGCCGGCCAGGCCGCCTTTCAGCCACAAGCCGGTGCTGGCGGTATCGAGGAAGTATTTCAACGGCGCCGCCATGTTGCCGAAGCGGGTCGGGCTGCCCAGCGCCAGTCCGGCGCATTCCTCCAGGTCGCGTGCCTCCGCATACGGTGCGCCGCGGTCGGGGATATCCGGCGCAACGGCCTCGCATACCGCGGATACATTGGGCACGGTGCGCAAGCGGGCGCTCGCCCCCGGCACCATGCCGACGCCACGGGCAATCTGCTGCGCCATGTCGCGCACGGCGCCGTCCTGGGAGTAATAGAGGACAAGGATGTCGGTCATGAAGTGGGATGCAAGCAGCAACCAGATGGTTGTGATTAGCCGGGAAGTCCCTAATGGTTGTTAAATAAAATAAATAAAATCAATTAATTAAGCTTTGGCATGGAGTTTGCATTACACCGCGATCACTTTGATTGTGGAAAGCATGGTATGCCAACGCAAAATATTTTACCTAGTAAAAACATAACAGATTGGTTTTTTATTTTACTGGCGTTATGCCAGCCGTGGCATGCCTGCGCAGAATCTTTTGCGTTCGTAAGCGAATATGGTAGCGGCTCGGTGGCAGTGGTCGATACAGCCGAAAATGTCGTCAAGAAATCCATCAAAACCGGGACGAGTACCTGGGGTGTGGCCACCGATGTGCCGCGTGACAGGGTGTACGTCACCAATATTGATTCCGATGATGTTGCCGTCATTGACACGAAAAAACTGGAAGTTATCGCCAGAATCGATGTAGAGCGTAATCCGGTGGGTATCGCGGTGCTACCGGACGGCAAACGGGTTTATGTCGCCAACGCCGAGACCAATACGGTTTCCGTCATTGATACCGCCAGCCACAAGGTGATCGCTTCCGTGCCTGTAGGCAAGAGTCCACGATGCCTGGTTGCCCACCCATCTTCCCGTTGGGTTTATGTCACCAATTTTCGAAGTGATTCCGTTTCGGTGATCGCTACGGAAGGCAACACTGTGATCGCCGAAATTCCCGTGGGGAAGCAGCCTTTTTGCGTAGCCATACACCCGGATGGTCGCCGCCTGTATGTCCCCATTTTTGGCGAAAACACCCTCGCAGTGGTGGATACGGCCACTCGCAAGAAGATGGCTTCCATTCCGGTTGGCATTGGGCCGCAAGGGGTGGGCATCAAGACGGACGGTAGCGAGGTGTATGTGCCCAGTACAAAAGAAAACACGCTTGCAATCGTCGATGCCGCGAGCCTGACGGTCAAGAAAACAGTGGCTGTTGGAAATTTCCCGCGCGGTGTCAATCACGATGCGGCCAGCAAGCGTATTTACGTTGCGTCCACACGGTCGAATTTGGTGACGGTGCTGGATGACACGACCTATCAACCAGTGGCGGAAATCAGGGATTTACTGTGGCCGATGGCTTTTGGCAATTTTATCGGGCAATAACAATTGAGAGGAGATTTGCATGAATTTTGTGAAGAAAAAAATTGTAATTAATGTCGCCTGCCTATTGGCAGGCATTAGTGGCAACGTAGCGCTCGCGGGGGAGACGCTTAATGTCGATAAAGTGACAGTAACGGCAACGCGCGTTGAAGAATCGATCGCTTCGATCCCAGAGTCAATGACGATTCTGACCCATGAGGAAATACAAAAGCAGGTGACGTTGTCCAATGGTGATATTGGAAGCGCCCTTGGCAAACTGGTGCCGGGGTTCTCAGTCGGCAACCAGTCCATGAGCACCTACGGACAGAATCTACGGGGACGTAAGGCTTCCATTTTGGTGGACGGCGTGCCGCAGAACCCCATTTTCGATCCGGGAAAGAATCTGACAGTCATTGATCCAGCGATGATTGAACGCATCGAGGTGATACGTGGCGCAACGGCGATTTATGGCGATGGTGCAACTGGCGGACTGATCAATATTATCACTAGAAAACCGACGGATGGCGCACCGGTGAATACGACGACGGTTGGCATGGATCTGTCGCTGACACATCCTTCGGATAGTCTTGGAACCAACATCAAGCACACTCTGAGCGGAAAGAGCGACCGGATTTCCTACTTGCTGGGAGCCGCTATACAAAAAGAAGGGGGCTGGTTCGACGCGGATGGCGACCGCATTCCGCCCAATCCGCACCGTGACGGCGGCCTGTCGGATACGGACCAGTACAACATCTTTGGCAAGCTGGGACTGGACATCGATACCAACCAGACGATTGCTGCCAACCTTAACCTGTTCCGCAATACCCAGGATACTGATTATATTGGCGACCCAACCCAGCGTTACGTTTACACAGGCGCCAAAGCGCGCGCGGTGAACGGCCTGCACATGGATGACGAGGTGGGAGCACGCAATATTGCCGGCGGGCTGGATTACAACCATAAAGACGTATGGGGAAGCAAGCTGCACGTTCAGCTTTACCATAAGGATTACTGGGCGCGTAGCAACCCTTTCGACGACTTCGGTACTGCGGTCTATCAGGATCGTATTGAATCCCGGAAGACCGGTGGTCGCATGGAAATCGACACTCCGCTGATCGACAACAAACTTTCAGTATTGTGGGGGGCGGACTATACGCACGAACGCATTGCCCAAACGGTCAGGGAAATGGATATGGCGACCTATCTGGCTAGTGGCATGCTGGTATATAAATACAACGGAGTCGAGAAATACTGGCTCAATCCCTATACCCAGAACAATGCTGCGTTTTTTGCCCAAGGTGAGTTGCACCCGACAGAGAACTGGGTGCTCCGCGCCGGAGTGCGCCATGAACGAGTGGACCTAGACATCCCAAGTTTCGTGACGCTGGGGAACAAGGCGATCACCGGCGGTTCTCCGGATTTCTCGACCACGCTCTACAATCTGGGAGCCGTGTACTACATCAACAACGCGATGAATGTGTACGGCAACTTCTCGCAAGGATTCTCCCTGCCTGACGTGCGCCAGAAGCTCCGCAACGGCAGTGGGGGAACTTCGGTTGCGCAGTTGAACATTGAACCGGAGAAGGTAGATAACTATGAACTCGGCATTCGCGGCGACTGGTCGCGCGTCAGTTCGACTTTGGCTGTGTTCTACAACAAATCTGACCTGGGGGCGAACCCTCCCCCGAACTTCACGCTACCTGTGGTGCGCGCGCCTGAAAAGATCTACGGCGTGGAAGCCACACTGGACTGGGCCATCAACGACAGCTTCAAGACCGGCGGTATCTTCACATGGTCGGAGGGCAAGCAGGATTTGTCCACGGATACCCTGGGTTATATCTATCTGAATAACCAGCGTATCCGACCGCCTAAGTTGACAGCCTACCTCGAACACCAAACCCTGCCGGGCTGGATGAACCGGTTGCAGTTACTGGTCAGCGGACATCGCAATCGTTTCGATAACAGCGCGGCTGCCTTCAAGCGGGAGGTGAGCGGCTACGCTACCCTGGATTGGCTGAGCGAACTCAAGCTGGGCAAGGGGTCGCTTGTCATGGGCATCGAGAATCTACTTGATCGCCAATACTACACCCCGCAGTCACAGCAGTTCCTGGAGGGAGATGTAACGCACTCTGCGGCAAGAGGGGCAACTTTCAGTGCCAGCTATACATTGAATTGGTGATCATGATGGCGCATTCTGTGTTAAGTAAAATTTTTCCAATGATTGCGATATTAACTTGGGCAGTCATTCCGAAGGGGTGGGCTGCCCCAATGGCTTACTCTACCAATGAAGGTTCGGGGACAGTTTCGGTCATCGACACGGGAAAGGATGAAGTGGTTGCGACTTTCCCTGTAGGGGATAAGCCGCGAGGTGCGGCCATTACCCCTGACGGAAAGGCCATGTATATCAGTGATCAACCGCATAACGCCTTGGTTGTGATTGATCTAGGCAAGCGCCAGGCTATCGCAACCACCAAGTTGGCATCGTCACCCGAAGGTGTGGGGATTTCCCATGACGGTAAATGGGTGGTGGTGGCCAATGAGGAGGACAATAGCGTGTCGTTCGTCGATACTGCGACGCATGGTGAAGCCTTCAAAATTCGGATGCAAGGAAAGAATCCGGAACATGCCGAGTTTAGTCCTGATGACCGCTGGCTTTATGTGACAGCCGAAGAAGGCGAGCATGTCGATGTAGTGGATGTAGTTGCGCGCAAGTCGATCAAGCTGGTACACGTTGGCCTTCGTCCGCGCGGGATCGGGTTTCTCCCGGACGGATCAAGAGTTTATGTGGCCTGTGAGAATTCCAATTATGTGGCCGTGCTCGACATGGGAACACACGAAGTGCTAACCACCATCCCCGTTGGGAATCGGTCGAATGGTGTCACGGTTCATCCTGCCGGGCAGAAGGTTTACGTTACAAATGGCGGGGATGGGACGGTATCCGTTATTGATTCTGCTACGAACACTGTGACCGCGATTATCCCTGTAGGCAAGCGGCCATGGAACATGGCGATTACGCCGGATGGCAAGAAACTGTATGTGCCGAATGGAAAGTCCAACTCGGTGACGGTGGTGGACGCCGAGTTGGATAAACCAATCAAGGAAATTCCGGTCGGGATGACGCCTTGGGGCGTCTTTGTGCATTAGATGCGTTTGGCTAGTTCTGCGCCCTTGCCGATATAGCTCGCCGGCGTCATGACCAGCAGCCTGTCCTTGGCGTCCTGCGGAATCGCCAGGGTGGCGATGAATTCATGCAGCGCCTCTTTGGTGATGCCGCCCTTGCCGCGGGTGAGCGCCTTCAACTGCTCGTAGGGGTTTTCCACGCCGTAGCGGCGCATCACGGTCTGGATCGGTTCGGCCAGCACTTCCCACGAGTTGTCCAGGTCTTCCGCCAGGCGCGCGCGATTGGCTTCCAGCTTGTTCAGGCCCTTGAGCAGCGAATCGTAGCCCAGCAGCGAGTAACCGAACGCCACGCCCATGTTGCGCAGCACGGTGGAGTCGGTCAGGTCGCGCTGCCAGCGCGAGATCGGCAGTTTTTCCGACAGGTGGCCGAGCACGGCGTTGGCCAGGCCCAGGTTGCCTTCGGAGTTCTCGAAGTCGATCGGGTTCACCTTGTGCGGCATGGTGGAGGAGCCAACTTCGCCCTCTTTTACCTTTTGTTTGAAATAACCCATGGAGATGTAGCCCCATACGTCGCGGTCCAGGTCGATCAGGATGGTGTTGATGCGGGCAATGGCGTCGTACAACTCGGCCATGTAATCGTGCGGCTCGATCTGGATGGTGTAGGGGTTGTAGGTCAGTCCCAGGCTCTCGACGAATTTCTGCGCGAAGGCTTCCCAGTCGAACTCGGGGTAGGCCGACAGGTGGGC
Organism: uncultured Methylophilaceae bacterium; assembly: GCA_964511385.1. Taxonomy (GTDB): domain Bacteria; phylum Pseudomonadota; class Gammaproteobacteria; order Burkholderiales; family Methylophilaceae; genus CAILHX01. The sequence goes on from CAZEFE010000009.1 coordinate 37,912, forward strand.
GTTGAAATTGCCTACCGCGCCGTTGATCTTGCCGAGGATTTCGCCCGTCGCCAGTTGCTTGGATTGGCGGCGCAGGCGGTAGACCACATTCGCCAGTTCCTTGCCCAGCGTGGTGGGCGAGGCGGGCTGGCCGTGGGTGTGGGCCAGCATGGCGGCGTCGGCCAACTCATGCGCTTGCGACGTCAGCCGGGCGATGATCTGCTCCAGCATCGGCAGCAGTACGCCGTCGCGCGCCGATTTCAGCATCAGGGCGTGCGACAGGTTGTTGATGTCCTCGGAAGTGCAGGCGAAGTGGATGAACTCGCTGGCCTTGCGGATTTCCGGGTTGGCGATGAAATGTTCCTTGAGCCAGTATTCCAGCGCCTTGACGTCGTGATTGGTGCGCGCTTCGATGGCCTTGACCTGCTCGGCTTCGGCTTCGCCGAAATTGGCGATGGCGGTGTCCAGTTCGGCGATGGTGGCGGTGGAGAACGGCGCGATTTCAGCGAAGGCCGGCTCGGCGGCCAGGGCTTTCAGCCACTCCACTTCCACCCATGCCCGGTGGCGGATCAGCGCGAATTCCGAAAAGCAGGGCCTGAGGGCGTCGAGTTTGCTTTGATAGCGGCCATCGAGCGGGGAAAGGGCGTTGAGGGTGGTGAGTTCCATAGATGATGTTGTTCGTCCGGCAGGTGCCGGCAAGGCTGTGAAAATAAACCGCAATTTTACGCTACTAGCCCATATATTTCACCAGCCGTCACCAAATACATTGGTAGTGGTAACATTCGACCAACAATAACACCGTTCTTGTGAGGCGCAGCCATGATTACATCCTTTCATCCAAAGCCACGCGTTCTGATGGGGCCTGGGCCGTCGGATGTCAGCCAGCGCGTGCTGGATGCCATGGCACGCCCGACCATCGGCCATCTTGATCCGCAGTTTGTCGGCATGATGGATGAAGTGAAGGCGCTGCTGCAATACGCTTTCCAGACCGAAAACGAAATGACCATGCCGGTATCGGCCCCGGGCTCGGCCGGCATGGAAACCTGCTTTGTCAATCTGCTGGAGCCGGGAGACAAGGCCATCGTTTGCCAGAACGGCGTGTTCGGCGGGCGGATGAAAGAAAATGTCGAACGCTGCGGCGCACAGGCGATCATGGTGATGGATACCTGGGGCACCGCGGTTGACCCGGAAAAAGTCGAAGCGGCATTCAAGGCTAACCCGGATGCCAAACTGCTCGCCTTCGTCCATGCGGAAACCTCCACCGGCGCGCTCACCGAGATACGGCCGCTGACGGCGCTGGCGCACAAGTACGGCGCGCTGGCGGTGGTAGACAGCGTCACCGGTCTGGGCGGTGTGCCGCTCAAAGTGGATGACTGGGAAATCGACGCCATTTTTTCCGGCTCGCAAAAATGCCTGTCATGCACGCCGGGACTGTCACCCATCAGCTTCAACGAGCGCGCCATGGATGTGGTGCGCAACCGCAAGACCAAGGTCCAAAGCTGGTTCCTGGATTTGAACCTGGTGACCGCTTATTGGGGTAGCGGCATCAAGCGTGCCTACCACCACACGGCGCCGATCAACGCGCTGTACGGCCTGCACGAAGCGCTGCTGATTTTGCAGGAAGAAGGGCTGCAGCATGCCTGGGCGCGCCACCAGCGCCACCACCTGGAACTGAAGCGCGGACTGGAAGGCATGGGACTGCAATTTGTGGTGAAAGAAGAACACCGCCTGCCGCAGTTGAACTCGGTCTACATCCCGGAAGGCGTCAACGATGTCGAAGCCAGGAAATCCCTGCTGGATGATTACGGCCTGGAGATCGGCGCGGGCCTGGGTGAGATGGCCGGCAAGATCTGGCGCATCGGCCTGATGGGCCATGCCTGCAACGAGCGCAACGTGAACATCTGCCTCACCGCGCTGGAAGACGTCATCCGCAGCTAGGGAAGCCCTGAACAAGTGAGCGAGCGGAATGAAGTGCAAGGCGCACGGAGCGCAGGAACCGAGACAGTACAAGGAGTACGGCGAGGTTCCGAGCGCCGCGCAACGCAGCAATTCGCCCGTGTAGCCACTTGTTCAGGGTTTGCCTAGCGCGGGAGCAGCGTGGCGAGCAGCTCCTCGCACGCCACCGGCCTGCCGTGCAGGTAACCCTGGAATACCTGGCAGCCATGCGTTTTGAGGTATTCCAGTTGCTCCGTCGTCTCAATACCCTCGGCGACCACTTCCAGGCCGAGATTCTGTGCCAGCGCCAGGATGGAGCCGACAATCGCGCCATCATCCAGGTTGCGCGGCAAGCCATCCACGAAGCTTTTGTCGATCTTGAGCTCGCGCAGCGGCAGATGCTTGAGGTAGGACAGCGACGAGTAGCCAGTGCCGAAGTCGTCGATGGAAAAACCGACGCCGATGCGTTCCAGCTCGGTCATGCGGGTGATGACTTCGTTGACGTTGTCCAGGACGACGCTTTCGGTAATCTCCAGCACCAGCCGCTGTGGTTCAGCGCTGGTGGCTTCCAGTATCTCTTTGACTTGTAATACAAAATCTGGCTGGCGGAATTGTCGCGGGCTGACGTTGACGGAAATGCGCATGTTCTGATCGGCGGCATCCAGCCTGGCGATGATGGTGCATGCCTGGTGCAGTACCCATTTGCCGATGGAGAGGATCAAGCCGGTATTTTCCGCCACCGGGATAAACGTCGCCGGCGACATCAGCCCGTGCCTGGGGTGTTGCCAGCGCAGCAGGCATTCTGCCCCGACCATCCGGCCGTGTTCGTTGATTTGCGGCTGCAGGTAGAGTTTCAACTCATGTTTGCCCAACGCTTCGCGGAGGTCCTGCTCCATGTCCAGGCGCGCCGTCACCGTATCCTGCATGTGCGCTTCAAAAAAACAGATGGCGTTGCGGCCGCTATCCTTGGCGCGGAACAATGCGGTGTCAGCCTGTTTCATCAGGTCGTGCGTGCTGGTTTGTGCGCTCGCGCCGGGGAACATGACACCGCCGATACTGGCGCTGGAGTAGTAAACATGATCGCCGAAATCAAACGGCATGGTGAGGACGTTGCGCACGTTTTCCGCGATTTCCATTGCCGTCTGGCTTGCCGATTCGGCATTTTCCGCCAGGTCCGGCAGGATGATGCCGAACTCGTCGCCGCCGGGCCGCGCCAATAATGCCGCTTTGGGCAGGCATTGCTGGATGCGGGCGGCAGCCAGTTTCAGCAGGCGGTCACCCGTTTCGTGACCATGGCAATCATTCAGTGTCTTGAAATGGTCGATGTCCACGAACAGCAACGCGACATGCTTGCTGCTGGTGACAGCCTGGGCGATGGCTTGCGCCAGCCGGTTGCGCAGCAGGCTGCGGTTGGGCAGACCGGTGAGTTCGTCGTAATAGGCCAGGCGCTCGATTTCGGCCTTGGCCAGCTTGATCTCGGTAATGTCCTGGATGGTGCCTACTGCCCGGATCGGCCTGGCCTGGTCGTCGTAAATAACATCGGCGCGCGAGTGGATGAAGCGTATTTCGCCATCCGGGCGGATGATCCTGAATTCCGCTTCGTATTCATGGTTGGGATAGGTGCAGGCACGTGCCCACGCGTTGAGTCGCGCGTCCCGGTCATCCAGATGGATATGCTCGTTGACCATGCCGAAATTGCTGGTGGTTTCGGGCGCTACGCCCATGATGCGGCGGGCTTCTGCCGAAGAGGTGTACTGGTCGGCGACGGTATCCCATTCCCAACTGCCCAGGTGGGCGATACGCTGTGCCTCTTCCAGGTGTGTCTTGCTGATGCGCAATGCATCTTCGGTCTGTTTCAGCCGGGATATATCCACATCCATGCACACGAATCGCCGTGGGTTGCCGTCAGCCTCCGGCATGGCGAAAATGGTGCTGATCACCGCGCCGGTGTTTCCGCCGCGGTGCCGTACCGGCGTTTCCAGCGGCCCGATCATGGCGCCGGAACTGGCGACCTGGTCCAGGCGTTCCTTGAAACGCTTGGCTTCTTCCGGCGTGTAGATCAGTTGATCCAGCGTCTTGCCTAGGACTTCATCGCTACGCCATCCGTAGAGCGTTTCCGAGGCATTGTTCCAGTACAGCACTTTCCCGCTGGCGTCATACCATTGCACGGCGACGTTGGGTGTGTTTTCCAGGGTCTTGCGCAGCCCTTCTTCGCTGTTTTGCAGGGCGCGGTGCTTTTGTGCCAGGTTTTCCATGCTGCGCCGGCTGTGGGCAATGCTGACGCCGAGAAACAGGCCGACGCTGGCAACGGTCCAGAGAAAACCGTACAGGTACGCAATGCTTTCCTGCAATGCCGCGCGTGCAAACGGGCCGTTGCCGATGGAGGTGCCGTAAATGGCGAACAGCGAGATCATGAACAACACCGAGGCCAGCACGCTGATGTCGAAGCGTACCGCCACCCAGATAATCAGCGGGATCGCCACAAAAGAGAGCGGCGGCAGGCTGGTTGCCGGCGGCGTCATGAACAGGTTGAACCACAGCCACACCAGCAATAGGCCGACGCTGGCGAATTCCAGCAGCCGGGATGCGGAAGGGATGTTTTTGGAAAAATGAGAGGGGGCGAGCAGGAACGGCACCACCAGCAACACGCCCATGCTGTCGCCGATCCACCAGGCCAGCCCGGTTTGCGGCAGTTGCGCCAATGCCTGCAGGTTGTTGAGCCAGAGCGAGGCGGTACCTATCGCGGCGGCGGGGATTGGCGCCAGCAGCACCGCCGCCACGATAAATTTAAGGATGGATTCCGCATCCAGGAAAATATCCGAGATGCCCTGGCGGCGCAGCCACCATACCGCGAGCAGCGCTTCCGCCGCATTGCCCAGTGCAAGGAGCAGGATGTGGCCCGGCTGGTAGATGGACATGACAAAGATGTTAACCAGCATGGAACCGAGCGCCACCCCGGCGACTCCGCGCTTGCCAAACCACCACAGCGCGGCAAAGGCGAACCCGGCGGGCGGCCAGAACAGGTTGGTCAGTTTGCTGTGGAACGGCAGCATCACCAGCAGGCCGCCAATGACGTACATTGCCGCCACGGCCAGCGTGGTCAGCGCCCAGGTGTGCCATTGGTATTCTTGTAATCGCTTGAGCATGTCCCGGAAGGCCTTTCCCCGCAATTTTTATTAGGGCTATGATAGCAACTACATGTGACAAATCATAAGGATATATGGTGGATTGGGATGTATTTTGTGCAGGCTGTGGGCGAAGCTGTAAAATGAACCCCAATCGGCAATACGGGTCTACTGGCTGTCATGACTAAATACTTATTTCTGCTGTGCTGCGCATTCCCGCTGCTGGCGCTTGCCGAGCCGGCAGAAGAGCCCAGCGTGGAAAGCAACATCCGCGAAATGGATGCCGACCATGACGGGCAGGTCAGCATGACCGAAATCAAGCTGCATCTGCAGAAGAAGTTCGGCAAGGAATATAAAAGTGCGCTGCTGGATAAGCTGGAAGCGCGCGCCAACGCCAAGAGCTGCGGCTCCTCGTTCTCCCGGCCGCTCCTTCAATAACCGGCCTGTTCAGGCCATGGTTCCCGGGTCGAAAATCTTGTAGCGGTTGCGTCCGCCCTGTTTTGCCAGGTACATGGCGTGGTCCGCATGGCGCAGCAGGGTGTCCGCGTCGGCATCATCCAGCGGGTATAGCGTCACCCCGCTGCTCAGCCCGATCACGACCTGCAGGCCGTCGATCTGGTAGGGTTGCGAGACAATGTGGTGGATACGCTCCATGGCCAACTCGCATTGCGCCAACTCCTGGATCTCGCACATCAGCAGACCGAACTCGTCGCCGCCCAGCCGGGCAATGGTGTCCTCCTGCCGCATGATGGATTTCAGGCGCGCCGCCACCTCCACCAGCAGGTGATCACCGGCCTTGTGCCCGAGGTTGTCGTTCACCGCCTTGAACCCGTCCAGGTCCAGGTAGCAGATGGCCAGGTAGGCCTCGTCCCGCTTGCAGCGTGCAATGGCTTGGGCAAAGCGGTCGGCAAACAGCACCCGGTTGGGCAAGCCGGTCAGCGCGTCGTGGTGGGCCATGCGTTCCAGCGCCAACTGGATGTGTTTGGTCTGCGTGATGTCCGAAAACAGTCCGACGTAGTGCGTGATCTGCCCGTCCTCATCGTGGATGGCGGAAATGGTGGCCAGTTCGGCATACAGTTCGCCGCTTTTCTTGCGGTTCCATAACTCGCCTTTCCAGTAGCCCTGCTCGTCCAGGTTTGCCCACATCTGCAGGTAGAACTCCGCCGGATGAATGCCCGATTTCAGGATGGCCGGGGACTTGCCGACGGCTTCATCCTTGTCGTAACCGGTGATTTCGCTGAACGTGGGATTCACCTCGACGATCCGGCGGTTGGCATCGGTAATCATGATGCCTTCGTGGGCTTCACGGAATACCTGCGCCCATAGCTTGAGATGCTGCTCGCTTTCCGGCGGCGATGGGAGCAACTGCCTGCGCCTGTGCAAATGTTCCAGCACCGGCTTGATCAGCAGCCTTGCCAGCCACCCTGCGGCAGCGCCAATGATTGGTTCTGGTTTCGAGGTTTTATTGTCGGACATATCAGTATCTCCCTTCCGTTACCTGATAATCCTTTTGATTACAGTGTGGCACTTCCGGCGCGACAAACCTTGCGCTCGGTCAAGTAGTCGGCATCTTGCCGGCAATCGCTGAAGGTGCTGCCCTGCATGCAGGGTGGCTCGGCTATAATTAAATTTTTTATGACGGTTGTTTGCCATGCTCAAAGAATATGATCAACACGTTGCCGAGCGCCTGGCGCTTGGTTTGCCACCGCTTCCCCTGAACCCGGAACAGACCGCCCAACTGGTGGACCTGTTGAAAAATCCGGCGGCAGGCACCGAAGCCGCTTTGATGGAGCTGCTGCAAAATCGCGTGCCGGCGGGCGTGGACCAGGCGGCCTATGTCAAGGCGGCTTTCCTCGCCGATGTTGCCAACGGCACGGCGGTTTCGCCGCTGGTCAGCCGCGAGAAAGCGGTGCAGTTGCTGGGCACCATGCTCGGCGGTTACAACGTGCCGGCGCTGGTGGCATTGCTGGAGAGCGACCTGGCCGAGCATGCGGTGAAGGCGCTGTCGCACACCATCCTGGTGTTTGATGCGTTCCATGACGTGGAAGAAAAAGCCAAGGCGGGCAATGCCGCCGCCAGAAAACTGCTGCAATCCTGGGCCGATGCGGAGTGGTTCACCTCCAGGCCAGCGCTGCCTGCCGAAATCAAGGTGACGGTGTTCAAGGTGCCCGGCGAAACCAATACCGACGACTTGTCGCCGGCACAGGAAGCCTGGTCGCGCCCGGATATCCCGTTGCACGCCAAGGCGATGCTGGTGAGCAAGATGCCAGATGGTCTGCAAACCATAGAAGCACTGAAGAAAAAAGGCCTGCCGCTGGCCTATGTCGGCGACGTGGTGGGTACCGGTTCTTCGCGCAAGTCCGCTATCAACTCGGTGCAGTGGCACATGGGCGAGGACATCCCGCACATCCCCAACAAGCGTACCGGCGGCGTGGTGCTGGGCGGCAAGATCGCGCCGATTTTTTTCAACACCGCCGAAGACTCCGGCGCGCTGCCGATCCAGTGCAACGTGGAGCAACTGAACACCGGCGACGTGATCGTGATTCACCCCTACGCCGGCAACATCACCAACGAAGCGGGCGCCACCCTCAGCAGCTTCGATCTGGCGCCGCTCACGCTGCCGGACGAAGTGCGCGCCGGTGGCCGCATCCCGCTGATTATCGGCCGCGGCCTCACCACCAAGGCGCGCGAAGCGCTGGGCTTGCCGCCGTCCGAGCTGTTCATCAAGCCGGTGGCGCCCAAGGATACCGGCAAGGGTTACACCCTGGCGCAGAAGATGGTGGGCCGCGCTTGTGGCGTTCAGGGCGTGCGCCCCGGCACCTATTGCGAGCCGAAAATCACCACCGTGGGCTCACAGGACACCACCGGCGCGATGACGCGCGACGAGCTGAAGGAACTGGCCTGCCTCGGCTTCTCGTCCGACCTGGTGATGCAGAGCTTCTGCCACACCGCGGCCTACCCCAAGCCGGTGGACATCAAGCTGCAACATACCCTGCCGGAGTTTATGAGCAGTCGCGGCGGCGTGTCCTTGCGTCCGGGCGACGGCATCATCCACTCCTGGCTGAACCGGATGTTGCTTCCCGATACCGTCGGCACCGGCGGCGATTCACATACCCGTTTCCCCATTGGCATCTCGTTCCCAGCCGGTTCCGGGCTGGTGGCGTTTGCCGCCGCTTTGGGCGCGATGCCGCTGGATATGCCGGAATCGGTGCTGGTGCGCTTCAAGGGCGAGATGCAGCCGGGCATCACGCTGCGCGACCTGGTGAATGCCATCCCGTACGCCGCGATCCAGAAAGGGTTGCTCACCGTCGGCAAACAGGGCAAGAAAAACGTGTTCAACGGCCGCATCCTGGAAATCGAAGGCCTGCCCGACCTGAAGGTGGAACAAGCCTTCGAGTTTGCCGACGCCTCCGCCGAGCGCTCGGCCAACGGCTGCACTGTTAGATTGGATAAAGCGCCGGTGATCGAATACCTGCGTTCCAACGCCGCATTGCTGGAAAACATGATCGCCAACGGCTACGAAGATGCACGCACGCTGCGGCGGCGGATAGACAACATCAACGCCTGGCTGGCGGCGCCAACCCTGCTGGAGCCGGATGCCGACGCGGAATATGCCGAAATCATCGAAATCGACCTGAACCAGATCAAGGAACCACTGCTGGCCTGCCCGAATGATCCTGACGATATCAAGCCGTTGTCCGCCGTGGTGGGCGACAAGATCGACGAAGTGTTTATCGGCAGTTGCATGACCAACATCGGCCACTATCGCGCTGCGGCGCGCGTGCTGGATGATGCCGGGCTGATTCCCACGCGGTTATGGATTGCCCCGCCCACCCGCATGGACGAAGCCGAACTGCGCGAAGAAGGCGCCTACAGCGTATTCGGTCGCGCCGGTGCCAGGACCGAAGTACCGGGCTGTAGCCTGTGCATGGGCAACCAGGCGCGCGTGGCCGATAAGGCCACGGTGTTCTCCACAAGCACCCGCAACTTCGACAACCGCATGGGCAAGGATGCGCGGGTGTACCTGGGTTCGGCGGAACTGGCAGCGGTGTGCGCGCGGCTGGGCAGGATCCCGACGCTGCAGGAGTATTTGCAGATTCTGGGCGACAAGGTGTCGGGCGATGCCGCCAGCGTGTATCGCTACCTGAACTTCGACCAGATGGCGGAATACCTGCCGAAGAAGGTCATCCCGATCACCGAGGTGGCGGCTTAAATAACAAAGGCACCTGTTCAGGTGCCTTTGTTTTTGTGCGGGATGTCCGCTTATTTGGCGCCGTATTTTGCCTCGAATTCCTCATCCGACATGGTGAGGTAAATAATGAACTCGATAAACGCAATAATGGCCGGGATGAAGGTCCAGCAGAACAGCAGGTAGAGCACGCCGGCGGCGATTTTCCCCAGGTAGAACTTATGAATGCCGAAGCCGCCGAGCAGGAAGGCGAGCACGGCGGCCGTGACGCGGCTTTTGCTCCCGCCGGCGCCTACCTTTTTCTGTACCGCGCCACAGTGCGGGCAGCTGAGCGCCGATTCGTGAATTTCCTTACCGCAACCTCTGCAAAACACCATGATGTGAAAATCTCCCCTTGCGTGATGAAACGGCGGCTCTCAAGGCTGCCTGAACTGCCTGAATCATAGAATGAATCCCCGGCCAAGGCAATTTGCCGGCCGGGTTCCAGCCGCATGCAGATGCAAAAACGGCGTGGACAACACGCGCCCACGCCGTGATCGGCCGCTCGCGGCTGGTTGTTAACGCGCCGGGGCGCTTTCGTGGTTGAGGAACACCTTGTAGGCGCGCGGCTTGATGAATACTACTTCGCCGTTGCGCAGGTCCAGTTCCCTGAACCGTTCACGGGTGATTTCGGCTTCCACCAGTTCGCTGTCGTCCTCGCGCTGCAACTCCAGGCGTACGACCGGGCCAATGGCCTGGATGAAACTCACCACGGCCTTGAATGCCGAACCATCTTCGCCTTCCGCCGTGCGATGGATGGTGATGTCGTGCGGGCGCACGTAGGCCAGCGCGGGGGTGTCGTGGGTGTCGGCATATTCCGGGGTTTCCAGCTGCAGGTCGCCGATGCGCGCAAACCCGGCATGTACCCGGCTGTGGAACAGGTTGACGTTGCCGAGGAACTGGTAGACGAACGGTGAAGCCGGGTGTTCGTACACATCGTTCGGCGTGCCGATCTGTTCGATCACGCCCTTGTTCATCACCACCACGCGGTCGGCCACTTCCAGCGCTTCTTCCTGGTCATGGGTGACGAATACGCTGGTGATATGCAGTTCGTCGTGCAGGCGGCGCAGCCAGCGGCGCAAGTCCTTGCGCACCTGGGCGTCGAGCGCGCCGAACGGTTCGTCCAGCAGCAGCACCTGCGGCTCCACCGCCAGCGCGCGGGCCAGGGCGATACGCTGGCGCTGGCCGCCGGAGAGCTGCGGCGGGTAGCGATCGGCCAGCCAGTCGAGTTGCACCAGGTTGAGCAGTTCGTGCACCCGGCGATGGATTTCGGCTTCGTTGGGGCGCGCTTTTTTCGGGCGCACGCGCAGGCCGAAGGCGACGTTCTCGAACACCGTCATGTGGCGGAACAGGGCGTAATGCTGGAACACGAAACCGACGCGGCGTTCCTGCACGTTGCGCGAGGTGGTGTCTTCGCCGTTGAAGGCGATGCTGCCGCTGTCCGGGGACTCCAGTCCGGCGATAATCCGCAGCAAGGTGGTCTTGCCGCATCCGGATGGGCCCAGCAGCGCCACCAGTTCGCCCGACGGTACTTGCAGGCTGACATCGTTCAGCGCGCTGAAGCTGCCGAAGTTCTTGCGGATATTGCTGATTTCAATGCTCACGGTTCATACCCCACGGTTGTGATCATGCTGATTTATCTGGATTCGGCCACTTGCTGTGCGACCTGGCGGGCGCTTTGCCATTCGACAAAGGATTTCAGTGCCAGCGTCACCAGCGCCAGCAGCGCCAGCAATGAAGCGACGGCGAATGCGGCGGCATAGTTGTATTCGTTGTAGAGAATCTCCACATGCAACGGCATGGTGTTGGTCTGCCCGCGGATATGGCCGGAAACCACCGACACCGCGCCGAATTCGCCCATGGCGCGGGCGTTGCACAGGATCACCCCGTACAGCAAGCCCCATTTGATATTCGGCAGCGTGACGCGCCAGAACATTTTCCAGCCGGAAGCGCCGAGCACCAGCGCGGCTTCTTCTTCGTCCTTGCCCTGCGCCTGCATCAGCGGGATCAACTCGCGGGCGACGAAGGGGAACGTGACAAAAATGGTCGCCAGTACGATGCCGGGCACGGCGAATACGATCTTCAGGTCATGTTCGCTCAGCCAGCCGCCAAACCACCCCTGCAAGCCGAAGATCAGCACGTAGATCAGGCCGGCAATCACCGGTGAAACCGCAAACGGCAGGTCGATCAGCGTGATCAGCACGCTTTTGCCTTTGAACTCGAATTTGGCAATGGCCCAGGCCGCGGATACGCCGAAGACCAGGTTCAGCGGCACCGCGATGGCTGCGGCGATCAGGGTGAGCTGGATGGAAGACAGCGCATCCGGCTCGATCAGCGCGGCGAAATAGGCGTCAGCGCCTTTGCGCAGGGCTTCGGTGAACACCGCCGCCAGCGGCACGAACAGGAACAGGCTGAGGTAGGCCAGCGCGGCGGCAATCAGCGCCCAGCGCACCCAGGCGGGTTCGCGGATGGCGCGGCCAGGGGCGGCTTTGTCCTTGTGGCCGATGGGCAGGGCTTTGGTAATCGGGGCTGACATGATGCTCCTAGGCGACTTTTCTGCTGTGGCGGTTGCTGGCCCACCATTGCAAACCGTTGATGGTCAGCAGCAGCACGAACGAAATAACCAGCATGACCACGGCCAGCGCGGTGGCGCCGGGGTAATCGTACTGCTCCAGCTTGGTGATGATGAGCAGGGGCGTGATTTCCGAGATCATGGGCATGTTGCCGGCGATGAAAATCACCGAGCCGTATTCACCGACGGCGCGGGCGAAGGCCAGGGTGAAGCCGGTGAGCAGCGCCGGGCCGATGGCCGGCAGGATGACCCGGCGGAAAGTCTGCCAGCGGTTCGCACCCAGGCTGGCCGCCGCTTCCTCAACCTCGGCTTCGAGGTCTTCCAGCACCGGCTGTACAGTGCGCACCACGAACGGCAGGCCGATAAACGTCAGCGCCACCACCACGCCCAGCGGGGTGAATGCGATCTTGATGCCATGCGGCTCCAGCACGCTGCCGATCCAGCCGTTCGGCGCATAAATTGCGGTCAGGGCGATGCCCGCCACCGCGGTAGGCAACGCAAACGGCAGGTCGACCAGCGCATCGATAAAACGCTTGCCGGGAAAGGTGTAGCGGACCAGCACCCAAGCCGTCAGCAGGCCAAAAAACGCGTTGATCGCGGCACCGATCAGCGATGCGCCAAAAGTCAGGCGATAAGAAGCCAGCACGCGCGGTGCGGTCACGGTCGCCCAGAACTCGTCCCAGGTCAGCAGCGTTGTTTTGAGAAAAGTCGCGGAAAGCGGAATCAGTACAATCAGGCTGAGATACAGGATGGTGTAGCCCAGTGCCGGCGTAAAACCGGGTAAAACATTGTGATTGCGTTGTTTGGTATTGGCCATATCAGGGGTCAATTCGTGCCGGTCAGGCGAGGCCGCCATGGTATGGGGTTTGGCTTATGAATAAAAATAATATTTTTCTATAAAGTTATACCTGAAAAGTCTATGTGTTGATTGGATGGGCTTTCCGGCAGGGAACAGCAGCCCCTAGGGAAGCCCTAGATTTTGTAGCGGCCCACCTTGTACCACAACGAACGTTCGCTGATGTCCAGCAGCCGTGCCGCGCGGCTCTTGTTGCCGTCGCTGGCGGCAATGGCCTGGGCGATCATGCGTTTTTCCAGCGCCTCGATGGCCTGCGGCAGGGTCTGGTTTTCCGTTGCCGGCGCCTGACCGGGGAGAGGGGGCGTGCCTGGTGCCGGCGCCGAGATGTCGGCGGGGAGATGGCAGGGCTCGATAGGTCGGCCACCGGCCACAATCGCGGCGCGTTCCAGCACGTTTTCCAGTTCGCGCACATTGCCCGGCCAGGCGTAGCCTTGCAAGGCGAGCAGGGCCGCGTCCGTGATCCCGGCATGGCGCCGCGCAAGGAAATGCCGCGCCAGTCCGGGGATGTCGTCACGCCGTTCTCGCAATGGCGGCAAATCCAAGCGAAACACGTTGAGCCGGTAATACAGGTCTTCGCGCAACCGCCCATCGCGCACCGCTTGCTGCGGGTCGCGGTTGGTGGCGGCGATGATGCGGATGTCCACCGGGATCGGCCGGTTCCCGCCCAGCCGCTCGATCACGCCTTCCTGCAGCGCGCGCAGCAGCTTGGCTTGCAGCGCAACCGGCATTTCCGTGATTTCGTCCAGGAACAGGGTGCCGCCATCCGCCACCTCGAATTTTCCCAGCCGCTCCTTGACCGCGCCGGTGAATGCGCCGCGTTCGTGGCCGAACAGTTCGGATTCCATCATTTCGGCCGGGATGGCGGCGCAGTTGACCGCCACAAACAGGTGGTCGTGGCGCGGCGACAAGCGATGGATGGCGTGTGCGGTGACTTCCTTGCCGGTGCCGGTTTCACCGGCGATCAGCACGGTGGCTTTTTCCGGCGCCACTTGCCGGATCGCCTGCTGCAGCTGCTGCATGGGTGCCGATTCGCCCACCATGTCGCCCATGTCGCGCTCCGCCTCGTCGCGCAGGAAGCGGTTCTCGGTTTTCAGCCGCGCCACCGACAACGCGCGCGTCATGGCGATTTCCAGCGTTTCCAGGTCGAACGGCCGCAGGATGTAATCCGCCGCCCCCAGTTTCATCGCGCTGACCGCGGATTCCACCTCGCCTTTGGCGGTGACGATGATCAACGGCGTTTCCATGCCTTCTTCGCGCATGGTGGCGAGCAATTTGATGCCGTCCATGCCCGGCATGTTGAGGTCGCTCACCACCAGGTCGGCCCCCTCCCGGCGCAGGATGTCCAGCGCCTCGCGCCCATCGGCGGCGAGCAGCGCCTGATGCCCGGATTGCCGCAGCATGATTTCCAGCAGCCGCCGCATGTTGGGTTCGTCGTCTACGGCCAGGATGCGTTTACGCTCATTCATGGTGTTCTTCTTTCCTGATCAACGGCAGGCGGACACGGAACAGCGCGCCGCCGGACGGGCTTGCAAACACGCCGATTTCACCGCCGTGGGCGGCGACGATCTGGCGCACCACCGCCAACCCCAGGCCCACGCCGCCTGCCCGCTGGGTGAAAAACGGGTCGAACACCTGTTCGCGCAACGGCGCGGCGATGCCCGGCCCGTTGTCGGCCACTTCCAATATCGCCATCTCGTCCTCCTGCCGCGTGGTAACACTAATCTGCCCGTGCTCGGGCAGGATTTGCAGCGCGTTGAGCAGCAGGTTCAGCAATACCTGCGTGATCTGTTCTTCGTCGCATTCGGCCACCACTTCGGTGCAGGCCGCGCAATCGATGGCGATGTTTTTCTTGATCGCCTGCGAGCCCAGCATGGCGGCGGTTTGCCGTGCCAGCGCCGCCAGTTCCAGCGGCCTGAACTCCGGCGGACGCGGGCGGGCGCAATCCAGCAGCGTGGAAATCAGGCGGTTGAGCCGCTCGGTTTCGCTCACGATAAAGCCGCACACCTCGCGGCCTTCATGGCTCAGGCCCGGTTCCCGCAGCAGCAGTTGCGCCGAGGAGCGCAGGATGCCGATGGGCGTGCGCACTTCGTGCGTCATTGCCGCCGCCATTTCGCCCACCACCGCCAATTTTGCGGCGCGCGTCAGATTGTCGCGCGAACGTTCCAGGTCGTGGATCATCTGCGCAAACGCCGCGGAAAGCTCGCGCACTTCCGCCGGGCCGCTGTCGGGCGGCGTGACGCCGCGCTGCTCGCGCATGAAGTTGCGGGCAAACCCGGTGAGCTGCGCCAGCGGGCGGGCAATGCGCGCCGCCACCGGCGCGGCGGCCAGCGATGCCAGCAATGCCGTCAGCGACAGCAGCAGCAGGAAGATCCAGCCCATGCGCCGCACCGGGGCGAATACCACGGCTTCCGGCTGCGTCAGCGTCACGCTCCAGCCGAACGCGGGGAATGTCCTGAACTCGTGCGAAAACGCGGAAATGCGGGAGTTGGTGCCGTTGGCCTCGCGCCAGTCCGCGGTCGCCGCCAGCGTGCGATGTTGTTGATCCATCAGCGCGGCGGCGCGGGTGTCGGCCGAAGCGGCTTCCAGTACGTGTGTTATCTGTGACCAGTCGAACAAGGCGACCAGCGTCCCGGCGGGGGCGTTGCCAAAAGGGTCGTTGATCGCCACTGCCAGCGGCAATGCCCCGTTGCTTACCGGGAATATCTGGCAGCGCCCCCCCGGCAGCAAGGCTTCCAGCCACGGCTGTGCCGCGTCGCGCCGCTTGCCCAGCAGGGCCGGTGTGCTGGCGGCCACAACGGTGCCTTGTGCATCCATCACGTAAATGTCGGTGTAAATGCCGTGGTAACTGGTGGTGAGATCGCGCAAAAAGTTGGACAGACGCTTATCTACATCGCCGATGCGCGCTTCCTGCATGATTTCGAGCCGGCTCCAGGACACCACGTTTTGCGTGCGTTCGTACATGAGGTGGTCAATATCCTCGGCGGCAGCGGCGGCGCGTACGCGCATGTCGCTTTCGATCTCGGCCTTGAGTGCCGAGCGCGCCTCGAAAAACGCCATGCCCGTGACCAGTGCGGCGGGCAGCAGGCCGGCCAGCAAAAACGCCACCAGCAAGGTGTGCCGGATGGAACGGGCGGGGGGGGTCAGCCGGGGCATGGCGCTGGCGTGATAATTGCTGCGTGCTTCCGGCTCGCATCATTCGATGCGAGAATGCAGACCGCACGCAATGTTGCAATCAATGGATGGAGAAGCATCATGGACCAGTTTCTGAAGGTGTGCGCCAGTGTAGCCAGCGCGTTGCTGCTATGCAACTCGGCGTATGCCGGGGAAGAAGCGGCGCTTACCGACAGCTTTCATATCGGCGGCTACGCCAGCGCCAATATCAACCTGCACCCCGGCGGTCGTGCCGAAGCCACGTTCAGCGAAGGCAGCCTGTTCCTGTCCTGGGATGGCAACGGGCGCTGGCGCCTGTTCTCCGAACTTGAGCTTGAAAAGCCCCTGCATTGGCAGGAAGGCCAGTCCGTTTCCACCAACCAGTCCTATTTCGACGTGGAGCGCCTGTATGCCGACTATGTCTATTCCGAGCACGTCACCCTGAGAGGGGGGCGCTTCCTGACGCCGGTCGGGCGCTGGAACCTGATCCATGCCGATCCGCTGGTGTGGACCACGCACCGCCCGCTGGCTACCGAGCACCTGTTCCCGCTCAACGTCAACGGGCTGATGCTGCAAGGCGCGCTGCCGCTGGAGAGCGGTTCGCTGGAGTATTCCGTGTTTGGCGAAGTGGTGCACGACATGCGCCATAACGGTGACGAAATCCCGTTTGAAAGTACCAACGGGGCACGGCTGGCTTTTTCCGGCGCGATAGAAACGGGCGTCACGGTGCTGGATTTTTCCGAGGAAATTCCCGGCAACCCGCACTATCGGCTGCTGGGGCTGGATTTCCTGGCTGCCCGCCATGGCTGGGAGTTGAGTGGCGAGGCATTCCAGCGGTTCCGCGTCGGCGGCAACGGTGATGCCGGCCACGGCGCTTATTTGCAGGGCGTGGCCCCCATCGGTGGGCGCTGGTCTGCCGTGGGGCGGCTGGAAACCATGCAGCGCCCGGCGGAATCCCCCATCCAGCGCTGGCTGGTCGGTACCGCCTGGCGCATGGATGAAAAGCGCGTGTTCAAGCTGGATTACACCGGCGGCAACGCGGAACAGCCCGGCGCGCCGAAGGGCATGTTTGCTTCGTTTGCCATCCTGTTCTGATGAATCGGCTGCTTGTTTCCTGCCTGTTGCTGTTCTTCATCCTGCCGCGAGCATCCGGCGCGGAGGAGGGGGAGCCGTTGGTCTTGATCGTGGCCAACACCCAGGCCGGCCGCGTGTCCGGCCTGGCCGACCTGTCGCTGATTTACCGCCGCAAAAAACTGGCCTGGGCCAGCGGCGAGCGCCTCCGCCCCACCAACCTGCCGCCGGACCATCCGTTACGGCGCAGTTTTTCCCAGCACGTGCTGGGCAGTTCGCCGGAAAGCCTGGCGCAGTACTGGAACGCGATGTACTTCCAGGGCGTTTCGCCGCCTTACGTGCTAGCCTCGGAAGAAGCGGTGCTGCGCTTTGTGGCGGATACGCCGGGCGCCATCGGTTATGTATCCGCGTGCAAGGCCGATGCCCGGGTCAAACCCATTCTCTGGTTGATGCCTGATGGGGCGTTGATTTCCCAGCCGCCCGCACTGAAGTGCGGGCAGGATCAGGAACGCTAACCCTGCAAAAAATGTAGTTCGCCTGCTGCACGACCCTGCAAACTTTGCAGGGTCTGTCTGCATGATGGCCTTCCCTTCGATGCTGCACGCAACCTTCATGTCGTGGGTTGCGTCTATAAAAATCATTATAAAACAGTGTATTGTGAAATTTTTCGCCAGATGAGGCAGAGGATTAAAGCCGGTTTGGCATAGCCGTTGCGTATCTCCGTGCAGGTTTTTAATCACGGAGTGTTATGCGATGCCAGTTTGCCAACCAACCCTGTTGTCCACTATCCAGCCCTCGCCGCTCAGTCTGGCCCGCGGTTATTTGAAACAGGCCGTGGCATCCAGGCCGGAGGAAAGAACGATTTCGGCGCGGCTGTCCACGGCGTGTGCGCCGAACCGCCAGCAACTCGAACAGTTCATCCATACCGTGTTCCGCAACGTGTACAACGCCGATGTCACGCACTTCATGCCGCAGATGCTCAGCCTGCATGACCAGCAGAACCAAGTGCTGGCGGTGTGCGGCCTGCGCAGCGCGAGCAGCGAGCGCCTGTTCCTGGAAGCCTATCTGGACCAGCCGGTTGAGGTGGCGCTGGCGCAAAGGGTCGGTTCCACGGTACGGCGCAGCGACATTGTTGAGGTGGGTAACCTGGCGGTGGCCGAACTGGGCATGGCGCGTCGCCTGTTGCAGGAAGTCATCCACCACCTGCATGCCACCGACGCCCAATGGGCGGTATTCACCGCCATTCCGGCGTTGCGCAACTCACTGGGCAAACTCAGCGTGCAACTGGAAGTGCTGGGTGATGCCGGCCTGGAGCGCCTGGCCGAAGCAGACCGGGCCGGCTGGGGCAGTTATTACCAGCAGCATCCGCAGGTGATGGCGGTACGCCGCTTGCCGGAAGCGCGCGACGGGCATCAGGAGTTGCCGAATTGAGTGCTTTGTTCGACTGCATCCAAACATTTGCACGCACGCAGCCCAGCCGCCCCGCACTGGCGGGCAAAGCCAGGGTGCTGAGTTATGCCGAACTGGCGCACGAGATACCGCAAACCGGCGCATCCCTGCGTGGGTTGCAAGCACGCGTCATTGCGCTGGCGCTGGATAATTCCCCGGCGTGGGCGGTGCTGGATCTGGCCGCGCTGGAAAGCGCCATCCCCCTGCTGCCGTTGCCGTTGTTCTTTTCCGCCGGGCAGGTGGTGCATGCGCTGCGCGATGCCGGGGCGGATTGCCTGGTCACCGACCAGCCGGAGCGTTACACCCGGTTGCTGGCGGAAGCCGGCATCGCCACGCAGATTGGCGACTGCATCGAGGTGGATCAACAGCGATTGACTGTCATCCGCCTGACGGACCAGCCGGCAAAAACGCTGCCGCCGGGGACGGTAAAAATAACCTATACCTCCGGCACCACCGGCCAACCCAAGGGCGTTTGCCTCGGCGGCAAAGCCTTGCTGCAAGTCAGCACGTCGCTCAAAACCCTGTCCGAGGCGAATGCGCAGGATGTCCATGTCAGCCTGCTGCCGCTGTCCACCCTGCTGGAGAACATCGGCGGGATTTATGTGCCGTTGCTGGCTGGTGCATGCAGCACCTTGCTGCCGCTGGCTGATGTCGGCCTGAACGGCGCTTCCGGACTGGACGTCGCCTGTATGTGCGCAGCCCTGGCAGCGCGGCAAGCCACCAGCACCATCCTCACCCCGGAAATGCTGCAAGGGCTGCTGGCCGCGCTGGCCTCCGGCTACCCGTCGCCCACCCGGCTGCACTTTGTCGCCGTAGGCGGTGCCCCGGTCGCGCCGCGCTTGCTGCAACGCGCCGAGGCGCTGGGGCTGCCGGTGTTTGAAGGGTACGGCCTGTCGGAATGCGCGTCGGTGGTGGCGCTCAACACGCCGGCGGCACGGCGCATCGGCAGCGTGGGCAAACCGCTGCCGCATGTGCGCCTCGACTTTGCCGCGGACGGCGAGATTCTTGTCGGCGGCGCCACGCTGCTGGGTTATACCGGCGACACGTCTTCGCAAACGCTTGGCGGATATTGGCCAACCGGCGATATCGGTCACCTGGATGAGCAGGGTTTCCTGCATATCACCGGCCGCAAAAAGAATATGTTCATCACCTCGTTCGGGCGCAATGTCGCGCCGGAATGGGTGGAACGCGAACTGACGCTGCACCCTGCCATTGCCCAGGCTGCCGTGTTCGGCGAAGCGCGCCCGTGGAACGTAGCGGTGATCGTGGCGCGCGGCAACGCGGAAGCCGTGAGCCGTGCCATTGCCGAAACCAACCAGTTGCTGCCGGACTACGCGCAGATTCGCAAGTGGGTTGTTGCGCAAGCGCCGTTCACCCCGCACAACGGCCAGCTCACGCCCAACGGCAGGCTGCGCCGCGACAATATCCGCGAAATTTACCAAACCCCATTAAATGCACTGTACGAGGAGCCCCATGAAACCGTTTTATGAAGAATTGCTGGCCGCCACCGAAACCGAACGCAACACGCTGCTGGACTTGCCGCTGATCCGCGCCGGTGCCGCCGGGCAGGTCGGCCTGGCGGCGTATGTCGCGTTTCTCACCGAGGCGTACCACCACGTCAAACACACCGTGCCGCTGCTGATGGCCTGCGGCTCACGGTTGCCGGAGCGCTACGAATGGCTGCGCGAGGCGGTGGCGGAATACATCGAGGAAGAACTCGGCCACCAGGAATGGATACTCAACGACATTGCCGCCTGCGGCGGCGACAAGGAAGCCGTGCGCCGCGGACAGCCCGGCCTGGCCACCGAGCTGATGGTGTCTTATGCCTATGACACCATCGCCCGCGGCAACCCCTGCGGATTTTTCGGCATGGTGCTGGTGCTGGAAGGCACCAGCGTGGAAGTGGCCACCCGCGCCGGGCAGGCGTTGCAGCACAGCCTGGGGCTGGGCAACGACGCCTTCACCTACCTGACGTCGCATGGCTCGCTGGATGTTGGGCATACCGATTTTTACGCTTCGCTGGTCAACAAAATCACCGACGCCACCGATCGCGCGGCGCTGATTCACGGCGCCAAGGTGTTCTGCAAGCTGTATGGCGACATTTTCCGCGAACTGGCGCAACGCTTTATTCCGGCCGTGCCGGAGAGGATGGCCGCATGATGCTGCAGCATAGCAATATCGTGCTGACCGGCGCTGCCGGCGGCATCGGCCAGCCGCTGGCGCTGGCGCTGGCGGCGAAAGGCGCGCGGCTGGCGCTGGTGGAACGCAACCAGCAGAAGCTGGAGGCGCTGTGCCGCGACATCACGGAACGGGGTGGCTTTGCCCGGCCCATCGTCGCGGACCTGTCCAGCGCCGAAAGTGTGGAGCAGATCGTCGAACAAGCGCACCAACTGCTGGGCGGGCTGGACGTGCTGGTGAACAACGCCGGCATCATGGACTTCATCCGCTTCGAGCAGCAGGACGCAGCACGCATCGAACAGATGATCTACACCAACGTGACCGCGCCGATCCTGCTTGCCCGCGCGGTGCTGCCGCATTTGCTGGCGCAGGATTCCGGGCGCATCGTCAATATCGGTTCGGCCTTGGGGGCCATCGGTTTTCCGCATCACGCCGCGTATAGCGCCAGCAAATTTGCGTTGCGCGGTTTCTCCGAGGCATTGCGCCGCGAACTGGCCGACACCGCTGTCGGCGTCACCTACATCGCGCCGCGCGCCACCAAAACCGCGCTCAACAATTCCACCACCACGCAAATGCTGGCTGCCACCGGCGCCAACATGGACAGCCCGGAACTGGTGGCTGACTTGATCGTTAACGCCATCGCGCATGATCGCAAGGAATATGCCATCGGCTGGCCGGAGATGTTTTTTGCCCGTCTGAACGGCGTGCTGCCGCTGCTGGTGGATCTGGGCTTGCAAAAACAGGCCCGGGTTGCCCGCCAGTTTCTTTAACTCATCCATTCAACAAGGAGTTTTCATGATGAAAAAATTTGCCTGCCTGATACTGTGTTTGTTATCCATTCATCCCGCCTTCGCCGACGGTGGCCTGGATAGCGCGATCGAGCAACTGCAGCACGCCTGGGCGAAAGCCAATTACCAGACGCCGCAAGAGTCGCAAGCGGCTGCGTTCAAGGCGCTGGCCGACGACGCGCACCAGCTGACGGCCGCCAATGCCGGCCACGCCGAGCCGATGATCTGGGAGGCCATTATCCTCAGCGGTTATGCCAAGGCCAAAGGCGGCCTGGGCGGGCTGAAGATCGCAGAGCAGGCGCGCGACCTGCTGCTGGCGGCGGAAAAAATCAATCCGCAGGCATTAAACGGTTCGGCCTATACCTCGCTGGGTTCCCTGCACTACAAGGTGCCAGGCTGGCCGCTTGGGTTCGGCGACAAGAAGAAAGCGCGCGGCTACCTGGAAAAAGCCCTGCAGATCAACCCCACCGGTATCGACCCTAACTATTTTTACGCGGATTTCCTGGCAAGCCAGGGCGAGCAGGCCAAGGCGGCGGAGTATTTCAAAAAAGCGCTCAATGCGCCGCCACGCCCTGGCCGTGAAGATGCCGATGCCGGACGCCGGGCGGAAATCCAGGAAGCGCTGCAAAAAATGGGAAAGAACGGTTGAACCACGATGCCGGCATGGCAACCGTTGCGGCAGCACGCCCCCGACCCCGGCCGCTGTCTATAAAAATGTTGACCATGCTCAAACCGATATTCCTGCTGCTGGTTGCGGCCGGGCTGCTCTACGCCACGCAAATGCTGATCTACGGGCAATGGGCGACAGCTGGCTCGAGTGTATCCACCCTGGCCCGGGCGTTGAAGTGGGTGGGCTGGGTCAACCATCAACAGCTTGCTGGAACCCATCGACTATATACCTCCGGCGGAAGCTGAGACAAACTATTACCGGCAACTCGCCGAACAGGCCCCGATAGTGGCCTGACTCAAAGCAAATGGCTTCCGCGAAACACGGGGAGATTCACCATCAAGACGGGAGCATCTCCTACTTGTTCACGGGAGTAATAGCCTTACCATATCCCGTGATTTTCTAGGAAAATCAGGCTTTTTTCGACACAAGAAGACTTACCCGGTTTGTTTGGAAATCCGGGTATTGAAAGAGCGTTCTGCTCATGAATTTAAAGCTCCGTCTCAACCTCGTCATTTCACTTCTGTTGCTGATTGTCATGGCGGTTGGCATGAGAGTCATGGTGGATAACGCCAGGGATGATATTCGTGCAGAAGTGGAATCAACTTCACGTCTGGCCAAGCGGATGCTGGATACGCAAATTCAGTATCTGTCTTTATATGGCTATGGAGTAACGGACGCTTCACCATTTCATTTGCAAGAACTCGCAAATTTAAGGCATTTGCACATCGAGTTTTTCAACTTGAAGGGGAATCTGGTGGACAGCAACCGGACAGAAAAGGCTGCGGATGCAAACCAGCCCCCTGCGTGGTTTTACAAATTGCTGACTGGAGAAAATGCATCTGCCGAGGTTCGGCGCCCAATCATTTTTAATGGCCGCACCATAGGCGAGTTGGTGATCAGGCCGGACGTGTCTTACGAAATTTCCGAGGTCTGGAACGATACATCCAAACTGTTGGCGCTGGCGCTAGCGTTTTTTCTGCTCGTGAACAGCATCGTTTACTGGGCTGTTTCATTCGCCTTGAGGCCTGTTGAGCAGATCAGGGGCGCGTTGCTTGACCTGGAGCAGGGCAATTTTGATGCCAGACTGCCTCATTTGGATTTGCCGGAACTGGAGAAAATCGCCTCGAAGTTCAACGACATGGCCGAGCGGCTCCAGCAGACGCAGAAAAACAACAGGCAATTAACGCAGCAGTTGATCAACTTGCAAGAGCAGGAGAGGAAATCGCTAGCCCGGAATTTGCACGATGATTTAAGCCAGTCGTTGACGGCCGTTCAGATCGAGACGACGGCTATCCTGGGTGCCCGCCGGCTCTCCTCCATTCGGGAGGGTGCCAGCAGTATCCTGAAAACCGTGCAGGAAATTCGAAGTGCCATACGCAATATTCTCAGTAATCTGCGTCCGGGCTCCATTGACGAGCTCGGGCTGCAGCAGGCCCTGACGGATTTGATCTCCACCTGGCGGGAGCATAACCCCAGCATAGAACTTCATTGCCAGATTGATCCTGAATTGGGGCATGAGTCGGAGGCAGTCGCGATAACGGTTTACCGGTTGGTGCAGGAGGCACTCACAAATATTGCACGGCATGCCCAGGCCGGGAATGTGCTTTTGAGTATCAACACCGGGGATCATTGGCTGGAAGTGAGCGTCAGCGATGATGGCATCGGGTTCAATCCCATCGATACCAAGTCCGGGTTCGGATTGATGGGAATGCGGGAGCGTATTCAGGGGGTGGGCGGTACATTCAATGTGACCAGTTCATCGGAACAGGGGACTTGTGTTTCGGCCAGGTTGCCTATTTATTTTGAGGGGCAGTAATGAAAAAAATCCGTGTCATGCTGGTGGACGACCATGCGGCACTGCGTACCGGGCTGCTGCGGCTGCTGGAGCAATCAAACAATCTGGAAGTCGTAGCCGAGGCGGATACGGGCGAGCGTGCCTATGAACTTGCTGGAACCTGTAAGCCGGACGTTATCGTGATGGATATCAACATGCCCGGCCTGGGCGGCCTGGAGTCGCTGGGGCATATTCTCGCCAGGTGGCCCTCGATCAAGGTGGTCGTCTATTCCATGCATGAGGAAGCGGCATTTGCCGTCCAGGCGATGTCGGCAGGAGCGCAAGGCTACGTCACCAAGGCTGATAATACCAATGAACTGCTGACAGCCATCCAGGAAGTAGCGGCCGGACGCAATTTCATCAGCCGTGGCATTGCCCAGAAAGTTGCGCTTTATTCTTTGGCAAAAGAGAACGATTTATTGTCCTCACTCTCGCCGCGCGAGTTTGAGGTCTTCAGGCTGCTTGCGGAGGGTAACAGCGTGGAGGACATCGCCCGCTTGCTCAAACTAAGTCAGAAAACCATTGCCAATCATCAAACCACGCTAAAACAGAAACTCAGGGTTACCAATCCGGTCGAGTTGGTGCGGTTTGCGATCAGGTATGGCGTTATCAACGGATAGAAACAAGGATCATCATGCAAAAAAAACTGATACAAATTCTGCTGCTGTCGGCCCTCTCAATCAATGCCCACGCCGGCTTCGAGGAAGGCAAGGCCGCCATGCTCAAGCGCGACTATGCCACGGCGCTCAAGGAATTCCGGCCGCTGGCCGACAAGGGCGACCCCAAGGCGCAACACATACTCGGCATGATGTATGACGAGGGGCAGGGGGTGAAGCAGGATGTTGCAGAGGCCGCGAAGTGGTACCGCAAAGCGGCAGACCAGGGACATCTGGATGCCGCCTACAACCTGGGGGTGATGTATGCCCAGGGGCAAGGAGTGGAGCGCAACGATGTCGAATCCGCCAAATGGTTCCGCAAGGCCGCCGACAAGGGGCATATTCTTTCGCAGTTTGCCATGGGGCGCATCACCACCATCGGGCGCGGGGTGAAACAGGACGACAAGGCTGCCGCCGAGTGGTACCGCAAGGCGGCCGGCCAGGGGCATTACAAGGCGCAGTTGGCGCTGGGCAAATGCTATATGGAAGGACGTGGCGTGAAAAAGGACCCGAAAGCCGGCATGGAGTGGATACGCAAGTCGGCGGATCAGGGACACGCCAAGGCCCAGTATGAAATGGGGCAGCTTTACGAGCATGGCACCGGTGTCGGCAAGGATGCCGTCGAGGCCTACAAGTGGTACATGCTGGCGGCCGACCAGAGCCACGACGGCGCCATTATGGCTCGCGACGCGCTGGCGAAAGGCATGAAGGCCGAAGACATCGCGCATGCCAAGGTGCTGGCAACGGAATGGAAGCCGGTGCAGGCCGACACACCGGCAGGGGCAGAAAAATGAAGGATGGGCATGGTGCGGAAAACGCCCTCGCCGACTGGCGCGACCGCGCGCTGGCGCTGGAGCGCGAGCTCAACGATACCGTGCTGGGGCTGCGCCATCCGGTGCGCCTGCTGGTGACGGCGATGTTCGCGCGCGGGCATGTGCTGCTCGAAGGTGGTGTCGGGGTGGGCAAAACCACGCTGCTGCGTGCGGCGGCGCGCGGACTCGGCGGCGGCTACCAGCGCGTGGAAGGCACCATTGACCTGATGCCGCAGGACATGATTTATCACACCCATCTGGATACTGACGGCAAACCGCGCGTGGATCCCGGTCCGCTGCTGGCGCAGGGCGAAAACCTGTCGGTGTTCTTCTTTAACGAAATCAACCGCTCCCGGCCGCAGGTACATTCGCTGCTGCTGCGGGTGATGGCTGAACGCAGCGTCACGGCGTTCAACAAGGAATACCACTTTCCCCATTTGCAGGTGTTTGCCGACCGCAACCGCGTGGAGAAAGAAGAAACCTTCGAGCTGCCGGGCGCGGCGCGCGACCGCTTCCTGATGGAAATCGAGGTGGATCCCGAAGACAGCAGCGACATCCACAAGCAACTGACCTTCGATACCCGCTTCCACGATGTCGACGCCCTGATTCAGGGCGTGGGAGCTGGCCGTATCGATCATGCCCTGCTGACCGGGTTTGCCCCGCAAATCCAGTACGCGGTGTATGCCGGTGAACATGTGCGGGATTTTGTCGAACATCTGCGGCGCGCCAGCCACCGCCCCCAGGATTACGGCATCCGCCTGCCGGAAGTGGTGACGGAAGACTTGATGGTGAGCGGCATCGGCCCGCGCGGCACCAGCATGCTGGTACGCGCCGCCAAGGTCGCCGCCTGGCTCGATGGGCGCCTGGAACTGGCCCCGGAGGATATTGCCGCGGTGTTCCACGAGGTCGCCGCGCACCGCGTGTTTTTCACGCCAGTGTACGAGTTGCAGCGCCAATGGCTGGCGCGCGATTACACGCAAGCCCTGTTGCGAGCTGTCCCCGCGCCGTGAAGTCGCGTCTTGCGTCGTTGCTGCACTATCGTGTGCGCTGGAAACCGGTGGGTACGCACCCTGGCGCATCCGGCGGGGTACAGGCCGGATGCGGAGACCAGTTGCGCGCGCTGGTGCAATTGCATGACCACCCCGACCCGCGCCGCCTCGATCTGCGTGCCAGCTTGCGCGATCCGCTGGAGCGCCTTTGGGTGCGCGATTTCCACCTCAACACGGCACTCAAACTGGTGGTGTTGATGGATATGTCCGCCTCCATGGGCTATGTCGGGCGGGTGGATCGCATGGGCGTGGCGCGCGATATCGCCGCCCATCTGGCGCTGGCGGCCTGGAAGAGTGGAGACGCCTTCGGCCTGTATGGTGCCAACGAAGCCCCGCGCCGGGATGCCATGCTGCCGCCGCGGGTCAATCGCGGCGCGTGGCTGTGGGTGCAGAAACAGCTGGCGCAGGTAAAACCCCATGGCGCCAGCGCAGCCGGTATGCACAAGCTGGTGTCGCAGCTGCCGAGAAAGCGTGCACTGGTGTGCATCATTTCCGATTTCCGTTGGCCCGAAGGGGAATTGGAAAAATTGCTCAAGAATCTCGCCCATCATGATGTCGCCCCCATCGTGCTGCAAGACCCGGCCGAGGTGGACGCGCTACCCGAGCGCGGCATCGCCATCCTGCGCGACGCGGAAACCGGCGCCGACCGCTTTGTCTGGATGCGGCCCGGCCTTACGCGTGCCGTGGCCGATGCCCGGCAACGCCATCTCGATGCCATTGCCCGTGTCTGCCGCGCCGCCGGGCGCAAGCCTTTTCTGGTCAGGGGCGAATTTGACCCGCTGGCGCTGACCTGCCATTTCTGGGAGCGTGCTGCCTGATGCGATTGATCCATTTGCTGCTGTGCCTGATGGTGTCGGCATCGGCATCGGCATCGGCCTCAGCCGAACCGAAAATCAGCGTACAGATGCGCGATACCGGCTACACCCTGGGCGACGTGATGGAAGCCCATGCCGTCATCCATCTTGACCAAGGGCAACATATCGCCCCGGGCAGCTTGCCACCCCTTGGGCGCATCACCCACTGGCTGGAATTGCGCACGGCAACACTGGAGCAGAGTGGGAGTGTTGCCAGGCTGGACCTGTGCTGGCAGGTATTCGCCACCGTAGAAACCGCGCGGATGCTGAAGGTCCCTGCCATCGAACTGCATACCGATGGGGACAAGCCGCAGACCGTGGTCATCCCGGCGCAGTCGTTCATTCTGTCCCCGGTGCTGCCCCATCCGCTGGAAAACACCCGACCGCGCCCCAACCTGCCGCCCTGGAAGTTTGACGAGCATACCCCGTTGCAAGCGGCGCTGGCCTGTCTCGGTTTCGCGCTGGCTTGCCTGACCTTCTGGCTGTGGCTGGTGGACAGGCTGCCCGGCCTGCCGCGTCGCCCCGGACCGTTTACGCGCCTGGCGCGGCGCTTGCGGCGGCACAAAGGCACCCTGAATACAGAAGATTTGCGCGAGTTGCATGCCGCATTCAACGCTGCTGCCGGGGAAACGCTGTATCCCGCCACGCTGCCTCGACTGTTCGAACGTGCGCCGCATCTGGCACCTGTACGTGCCGAGATTGAGCAATTCTTCCAGGCCTCCTGGCAATGTTTCTTCGCCAGCGGCGCTGACATCCCGGAGCGGACACAGGCACTGAACTGGGTGATGCAGGCAGCGCGTGCCGAAAGACTGGTGCGGCGATGAGCGCGCTGCATTTTCTCAAGCCTGAACTCTTGTGGGGGCTACCGCTGGCCTTGCTGCCCTTGCTCGGCCACGGCGTACGCCGCTTCGATTTTCCCGGCCTGGAGGATTGGCCACGCGACCGCTGGTCGGAGGCGATGCGCATTGGGCTGCGTGTGCTAGGTTGCCTCACGCTGGCCTGTTTGCTGGTTGCCGCCGCTGGGCCGTTCACCGAAGGCGGCACCGTTTCCCGAAAGGGTGAGGGTGCCGAAATAGTGGTGGTGCTGGATCGTAGCGGCAGCATGTCGGAAAGCCTGGCGGGTACAGTTTCGACTCAGGTTCTCCCCGGCCTGAAAACTCCGGAGGGTTTTGTCAGCAAGATTTCGGCTGCGCGCAAGACACTGGAGGAGTTCATGCGCCTGCGAGAGGCCGACACTTTTGGCCTGGTGGTGTTCAACTCCTCGCCCATCAGCGTTGCGCCGCTCACCGGCGACCGCGAGCTGACGCATGCTGCGTTGCAGAGCGCCGAGGCGCGCAGCGTGGGCTTCACCTCCATGGCCCGCGCGCTGGGCATGGGGCTGGATTATTTTCGCGAACGGCCACTGACCGCGACCCGCCTCATCCTGCTGGTCTCCGATGGCGACGCCATCATCGAAGGCAAGGATCGCGACTACCTGCAACAGCAGTTCCAGCACATACAGGCGCAGCTGATCTGGATTTACGTGCGCGGCGATCGCGAACCCAGCATCATGACTGGCGAGACCGACAGCGCCAGCCTGTCCATGCACCGTGCCTTCGGCGGCATGGGCATGCCTTACCAGGCGTTCGAGGTGACCGATGCCGCCGGGCTGCAAAAGGCGGTGAACGAGGTCGGGCGCCTTACCAACCAGCCCACCCGTTACGAATACCATCTGCCGCGCCGCGACCTGGCGCCGCCTTTCTATCTGGCCGCGCTGCTGTTGCTGGGCGCGCTGGCCTGGACCAAGCGACAGGAAATCACCGCATGGAAACCGCATCGTCACGCATGAAGGCGCGCCTGCTGCGCCATTCCCCCTACGCCGTTCTGCTGCTGGCCATTTTGGCAGTCGGGCTGGCACTGGCATTCGCTCTGCAGTGGCAACGGGCGCGGCAGTTGAACCTGGCCTACCAGCATGGCGATCTGATCAAACGCCCGATCCCGCGCGGGGCGTACCGCGAAGCCTATGCCGCGGGCTACTTGCTGACGGCCAACGGCTTGCCGCGCGAGGCGGCGCGTCTGTTTACCATGGCCGAGGCCAGCGATGATGCGCAATTGCGCGCGCGTGCCAAGTTCGTGCTGGGCAACCTCTACTTCGATATCGGCCTCAAGGCGGCCGACATCCAGTCAGGCGAGGGCCATATCCATGGCCTGGCGCAGATCGAACTGGCGCGCGAGGCCTACAAGGGAGCGCTGCGCATCGACCCCGGCATGACCGCCGCGCGCTACAACCTGGAACTGCTCGACCGTCTCAGCCCGCCCAAGCGACTTGAGGGCTGGGAGCGTTCGGTCGATGGCGTGACGATGGCGCCGCAGAAGCGCGATGGCTGGGCGTCGATGAAAGACAACACGCGACGTGGCCTGCCATGAAAATGCGTGTATTGCGGGCGCTGGCCATCGCCCATGCCTGGACGCGCGCCGGAGCGGGCTGCTACCTGCTGGCGGCGCTGCTGTTGCTGCCAGTATGGGCTGAACCCACTTTGCGCCTGCCGGGCAAGGTGCAGGACACCCTTTTTGTTATCGACATCAGCGAAAGCATGAATGTCCCCGATGCCGAGTTTCCAGCCCCCCGCACGTCGCGTCTGGAACTGGCCAAGGCTGCCACGCGCGAGGCCATGGCCGCCCTGAATTGTGGATCAAGGGTATCGCTGGCGCTGTTTGCCGGCGAGCATGCCGTGACCCTGTTCGAGCCGCTGGAAATCTGCCGCCATTTCCCCGCTATCGAGCAAGTAGTGTCGCGCTTGTCCACGCATATGCGCTGGATCGGCGATTCGCGTATCGAGGTTGGCCTCACCCACGCCATCGAAGAAGCGCAGGCGCACCAACTCAACGTGGTGTTCATCAGCGACGGCGACGAAATGCCGCACAAGAGCGCCCCGCGCGTGACCGCACTGGAAGCCATGCGCGGCAAGATTCGTGGCGCGGTGTTCGTGGTTGGTGGTGATACCCCGCTGCCGGTGCCCAGGGTGGACGGCAACGGGCAGGTCACCGGCTACTGGTCGCCGGAAGAAGCGGTCAAGGAGGGTTTTTACCCCAATCTGCTGGCTCAGGTGGATAGTCTGGAACCCGGACAAAAGGCGCCCCAAGGTATGCTGGACGAAGTCGGCGAGCACCTTTCCGCCGCGCGCCCGGCTTATCTGGAGGCACTGGCCAAGGCGGCGGGACTGGAATTCGGCCGGTTGAACCAGCCAAGGGAGGCGGTGGCTGTGGTCAGCGGTCCGGGGCTGGTGCAAGAAGCACGTGCGGAACGGGATGCCAGATGGGTTTTCGCCCTGCTGGCCTTTGTCATGTCGCTGGCGGGCTGGTTTTGGCCGAAGTTGAGTGAAATTTTACCGAATGCGCGAAAAAGCATGATGCTGGCATGGAAGAAAGGGTTTTCCGAATGAAATTGCCTGGGTATGTCCTGGTTGCGGGGGGGTATTTGATGGTTGCCAGCCAACTTTCGGTGGCGGAAAATGTTAAGTTGCGCATGCGGGAAGATGCGCTATGTGCCGAGAAGGATGGACATCTGGTTGTTCTAGTGAACATCGGCGATGATAGCCAAACAGCCTGGGTGGATCGCTGGTTCATGAATATCCAGACCCCGGATCATACCAGGCACCAGTTGGCGCCGGGGGAGGAGCATGCCTTGGGCTGCTCCAACACCCGGTCCGGCGAGCAACACTGGACAATTACGGCTACGCCCCAATGAAAAAAAAACCGGTGTCGCCACCGGTTTAAGACTATGGAAATGGATGGGAGAGCAATCAAGGAACCCAGACCATCTGTACCGAATTCTGGGGTAACGGGCCGTTAAGTGGTTAGTGAATATTTCCTGAAACCCACGAAAAAAACTCATTTCCTTTGGGTGATGCCATAACGGATCGCAAGGTGTACCAATTGTCCAGGATTGCTGATGTCCAGCTTCTGTCGCACATGAGTCTGGATGTTGGCGGCGGATTTGTAGCTAATGTGCAGTGCCTCGGCGATATGGGTCAGGGATTCGCCATTGGCCAGGCGGCTGAATACCTCGAATTCGCGTGGTGACAGTAATTCCACCGGATTGCTGCTTCCGGAGAGTTTTTCCATGGCCATTTGTTGGGCAAGCGCGGGGCTGATGAAACGCCTGTCGTGCATGACTTGCCGGATGGCTTCCAGCAGGATGTCCGGTGGGTCGGATTTGACAACATAGCCGCGCGCGCCGACTTGCAGGGCGCGAGTGGCGTGCACCGTATCATCGTACATGCTGAATACGATGATTTTTGCCTCGGGATCGCGCGCCAGCACCCGTTGTATTGTTTCCAATCCGCCGATACCAGGCATGTCAAGGTCAAGCAGCATCAGGTCCGGAGCCAGTTCCACCCAAGCCACGCAGGCCTTCTCGCCATTCTCGACTTCGCCGGCTATGAGATACTCAGCTCGCGTGAGCAAGGTTCTTAACCCTTGGCGAACGACTGCATGGTCGTCCGTCAACAAAATTCTGATCGCCATCATTATTCCTTAACCGTTTGATAGAGGGAGGGTGGCGTGTACGATCACGCCCGCACCATCTTTGCTGGTGACGGAAAAATATCCCTTGACCGATTCAACGCGTTCGCGCATTCCGATCAGGCCAAACCCCGCGCCCTTGCTGCCAGATGAAAAACCCTTGCCGTTGTCCTGAATCTCGATGGACAGTACATGCGCGTCACCGCCCTTGCGGATGGCAATGGAAACATTGCTGGCTTGCGCATGACGACTCACATTGGTGAGAGCCTCCTGCACAATGCGATAGGTAATGGCCGCAATGGGTTCCGGCAAATAGCCGCATTCATCCATGTTCAGATCGCAGAAGACTCCCGGGTGTTGTCTGCCCCACTGCATCACGAGGTGCCGCATGGCATCCGTGAGTCCATGATCTTCCAGCCCGATCGGACGCAGACGGCGGATCAATGAATGCACCGTTTTTTGGATATGGCGGGCATTGTTGATGATGCTGGATGCGCGGTCGGCAATGGTTTTGTTGTCATGCATGGCGAGGGTGCCGGCATCCAACTGTATGGCGGTCAGGTATTGCCCCATGTCATCGTGAATTTCCCTTGCGATGCGACGCCGCTCATCTTCTTCGACCTGGTTGGCGTGCCTGGTCAGCGCTCGATTTTCTTCCAGCAATACGGTTATTTCCTGTTCCACGAGGTGCAGTTCCGTGATGTCGGCAAAGAAACCATGAATTTCCACCCCGGCCGCTGAACTATCCGCCAGGACAAAGCGTGCCATTACCACCCAGGGCGCCCCATCAGGCCGTGCGACCTGCAAATGCTCGAACGTCACTCCACCGGTGTTGGCAAGACTGGTCATGATGCCTTGCCATTCGTTCCCCAGTGCCTGTGCAATATTGAGGCGTTGGCCCATGTGGCCGGACATGGCATCAAAAGATTCGTTGTGCAGCAGAATCTCGCCTTGCTGGTTGCATATGAAATTGCCACACAGAGACTCATCGAACAAGGTTCTGAACTTCATCTGTGTAAGACTTTCCACGCGCTCCGCCTCAACGCGTTTCTGCGTTTCTATCCGGAGGTCATGCACCCGGCGCGCAGAATACCAGGCCGATGCCAGGGCTGCAAACAGCAGCGCAACCGCGAGCTCATCGATCTGGACGTACTCATACTGCTCGGCCCAGTCAGCAAAGCGCTCCGCAATGTTCAGCCACCAGGATGCCAGGTAAACAGCGCCTACCAGCAAGGATGCCACAAGCAGGTCTTGCCGCGATTTACTTGTCCGTGGGAAAAACGAAGGGTTTCCAGTTGTGCGTGCCATGAGGGGCATTATCAAGCACCGCATCACTTTCCGTGAAGTGAAAAAATCCTGATGTGCGGGTTGCGCAGCTTAGGCGTGCAGGTGCCATAACTCATCAAGTGAACTGTTTCCAAGTATTGCAGGAATATTTCACTAACGCTCGCCCCGCCTTAAATCCGAAACTTGGCGTCGCCGGGCAACCGGAAAGGGAGTCACCCTAAATCAACCAGAAACAGGAGATGAATATGAAACGCAAATTAGCTACTGCCGGTGTCGGCGCAGCTGTCGGCGGCCTGTTCGTGATCGCAACGATGCAAGTGGCGATGGCGGATGCGGACCTCGACAAGCGTGTGCAGGATCCCAACCAGTGGGCACTGCAGACCGGGAATTATTTCGGCCAGCATAACAGCACGTTAAGCCAGATCAACAAGGGTAACGTCAAAAACGTCAAGGCGGCTTGGTCGTTCTCCACCGGTCGTCTCAATGGTCACGAGGGTGCTCCGCTGGTGGTTGGCGACATGATGTACATCCACTCGTCCTTCCCGAATGATACGTTTGCTATCAACCTGAACGATCCCGGCAAGATTGTCTGGGCGCACAAGCCTAAGCAGGATGCCTCCACCAAGGCGGTGATGTGTTGCGATATCGTTGACCGCGGCGTGGCTTATGGCGCCGGCCAGATTATCAAGAAGCAGGCGGATGGTCATTTGTTGGCACTGGATGCCAAGACCGGCAAGGAAAACTGGAAAGTCGAAGTGTGCGATCCCAAGGTGGGCCAGACTTTGACTCAGGCGCCTTTTGTCGTCAAGGACAAGGTGCTGATTGGCTGCTCCGGCGCTGAGCTGGGCGTGCGCGGCAAACTGGATGCTTACGATATCAAGACCGGCGAACTCAAGTGGCGCGCCTACGCCACCGGCCCTGACAATGATGTCAACCTGGCCAAGAACTTCAATGAGCACAATCCCCATTATGGTCAGTTCGGGCTCGGTACCAAGACCTGGGAAGGCGATGCCTGGAAGATCGGCGGTGGTACCAACTGGGGCTGGTACGCCTACGATCCCAAGCTGAACCTGGTGTACTACGGTTCCGGCAACCCGGCGCCGTGGAACGAAACCATGCGTCCCGGCGACAACAAGTGGACCATGACCATCTGGGCGCGCGATGTGGATACCGGTGCGGCCAAGTGGGGCTACCAGAAGACGCCGCATGACGAGTGGGACTTTGCCGGCGTGAACCAGATGGTGCTGACCGATCAGCCCGTTGAAGGCAAGATGACGCCGCTGTTGAGCCACATCGACCGCAACGGCATCCTCTACACCCTGAACCGCGACACCGGCGGCCTGATTGTGGCCGAAAAGGTGGATCCGGCGGTTAACGTGTTCAAGAAGGTGGACCTGAAGAGTGGTGTGCCGGTGCGCGATCCGGAATT
This sequence comes from uncultured Methylophilaceae bacterium, assembly GCA_964511385.1. Lineage (GTDB taxonomy): Bacteria > Pseudomonadota > Gammaproteobacteria > Burkholderiales > Methylophilaceae > CAILHX01. The sequence continues at coordinate 72,337 of CAZEFE010000009.1, forward strand.
CGGCACTCGCATGGACCACAAGGGCACCAACATCTGCCCGTCGGCCATGGGTTTCCACAACCAGGGCATCGATTCCTACGATCCTGAATCCCGCACGCTGTATGCCGGCCTGAACCATATCTGTATGGATTGGGAGCCGTTCATGCTGCCGTACCGTGCCGGCCAGTTCTTCGTGGGTGCGACCCTGGCAATGTACCCCGGCCCGAACGGTCCGACCAAGACCGAAATGGGTCAGGTGCGTGCCTTTGACCTGACCACCGGCAAGCCGAAGTGGACCAAGTGGGAGAAGTTCTCGGTCTGGGGCGGCACCCTGTTCACCAAGGGCGGCCTGGTCTGGTACAACACCCTGGATGGCTACATCAAGGCGTTGGATAACAAGGATGGCAAGGAACTGTGGAAGTTCAAGATGCCTTCCGGCGGTATCGGCGCACCGATGACCTACGCCTTCAAGGGTAAGCAGTTCGTGGCTTCCAACTATGGCGTGGGCGGCTGGCCCGGCGTTGGTCTGGTCTTCGACCTGACCGACCCGAGCGCGGGTCTGGGCGCGGTTGGCGCCTTCAAGGAACTCCAGCACTACACCAACATGGGTGGTGGCACGATGGTGTTCAGCCTGTAATTGCGGTAATGGCTTGGGGATTGCCGCGTGGCGGCAATCCCCGCCTCACAATCAAATTTAGCTTTAGGAAAATACCGAGTCATGTTGCCCCACAAAAAGTACGGTTTGTTTGTACGTAAAGCATTGTTTGGGCTTGGTTTGCTGAGCCTGTTTGCCATGGAAGCCCAGGCCGCGGATTTGAATGTCTGCGCCGGCGAGAATGAAATGCCCTTTTCCAATGCCGGCGGAGAGGGGTTTGAAAATGAAATCGGCGTCCTGCTGGGCAAGGCCCTGGGTCGCAAGGTGCAATTTGTGTACTGGAAAGACCCGCGTTATGCCGTGCGCGATTTTCTGGACAAGGGCAAGTGCGACCTGATGCTGGGCATGGATGCCGGCGATCCGCGCATCCTGGCCACCAGGCCCTACTACAAGAGCGGCTACGTCTTTATCACGAGGAAGGATCGCGATGTCGAAGCGACTTCGTGGAGTGACGAAATTCTCAAGGACAAGCATGTGCGTATCGGCACGCTACCGGATAGCCCGGGCAAGGTCATGCTGCTGCAGATTGACCGGTTCGACGACATGTTCGATTACCTGACAGAGTTGACCAACTTCCAGTCCACCCGCAATCGCTATATCCGCATTGAGCCAAGCAAGATTGTTAGCGACGTGGCGGAGAAGCACTTGCATGTTGGTGTGCTTTGGGGGGGCGAGGCGGGACGGTATGTCAGGGACTCCAAGGCGCCTTTGGTCATGCGCCTGATCAAGGATGATGCCAAAAAATCCAACGGAGAGAAAGTGCCCATGCAGTATGAGGTGGTGATTGGCGTGCGCAAGGGTGATGGCGCGCTGAAAGCGGCGCTCGATAAGGCGATCGGAGAAAAGCAGGAGGAAATCCGTGCCGTTCTCAAGAAGGAAGGCGTACCTCTTTTGTAAGTATTTATCCGATGTGCGGCGGTGCCGCCATCGGACATCACACACAGGAACGAGGAGAACATGAAAAAACAAAGGAAAGCCCGGCTGCTGGCCGGGGTGCTGGCTGCTGCCTGCGTAATTACGGCAGGCTTGGCCATTGCTGACCAATTGGATTGGAAATCGCTGCCTGTGCTCGATTTCCGCGGCACCATCACTGGGGAGCCGCTGGATTTCAGCAATCTGGTAGACCTGGACGATAAACCCGAGGTGGAAACCGAAGCGGTACAGCGTTTCAAGCGTACCGGCCGCAACCCGTATAACGACGATGCGGAAGCAATCAAGTATGGCGGCGTGCGCTTCTCCACTGCCTGTTCCGGTTGTCACGGTCACCTCGCGGAAGGCAAGCTGGGGCCGGCGTTGGCGGATGATTATTGGACCTATCCGAAAAATGCGACGGACAAGGGCTTTTTTGAAACCATTTTCGGGGGAGCGGAAGGCCAGATGGGGCCGCAGCGCAATCGTCTGACGCAGGATGAAATCCTCAAGATCATGAGCTGGGTGCGCAGCATTTATCAAGGCGACCCGGACAAGGCCGAGTGGAAAAAGCAGTAAGGTTTTGGCGGGATTTCCCCGGACGTTCACTGGTGGCATCCGGCGGAATTGCAGCAACACCAGCAACCCAATTGATTAGGAGATGACATGAAACGTTTGATGACACTGATGGTGATTGCCGGCGCAGTGGCGATTTCCGGCACCGCAGCGGCCTATGACGGCCAAAACTGCAAGGAAGCCGGTAACTGCTGGGAAGCCAAACCCGGTTTCCCGGAAAAAATTGCCGGTTCCAAATATGACCCCAAACACGACCCGGTAGAGGTCGCCAAGCAGGAAAAATCCATCAAGGCCATGGATGAGCGCAACGCCAAGCGCGTGGCCAACGCCAAGGCAACCGGCACCTTCGTTTACGACGTCAAGTAAGGCAAGCCGCGCCGGGCCGATGTCTGGAACATCGGCCCGGTTTTTTAATGATCCAACCCGATATGACTATCCATGACATCTTCCGCTATTGATCTGTCCGCCTGGCGAGAGCGGGCCCTGGCTTTCGAGCGATCCCTCAACAGTGTAGTGCTGGGCCTGGAGCAACCGGTGCGCGCGCTGACTATTGCCGTTTTTGCGCGTGGCCACGTGCTGCTGGAAGGGGATGTCGGGGTCGGCAAGACGACGTTGCTGCGCGCCGCAGCCCGATTGCTCGGCGGAGGCTACCAACGCATCGAAGGTGCGGTGGACCTGATGCCCGGCGACCTGTTGTATCACGCCTATATGGACGAGCACGGCCAGCCTGCGGTAGCGCCGGGCCCGCTGCTGCGCCATGGCGAATCTCTGGCGGTATTCTTTTTCAACGAAATCAACCGCGCCCGTCCGCAAGCGCATTCGCTGCTGCTGCGTTTGATGGCGGAGCGTAGCGTCAACGCGTTCAATCGCGAACATGCCTTTCCCCATCTGACTGTATTTGCCGACCGCAACCGGCTGGAAAGGGAAGAAACTTTCGAATTGCCGGCTGCCGCCCGTGACCGGTTTTTCATGGAAATTTCGGTGCACGCGCCGAATGTCCACGACATGCAGCGTGCGCTCATGTTCGATCCGCGCTTCCATGATGTAGACGCCCTGATCGGCGGGCTGACCGAAGGCGTCACGCCATTCGACCAACTCGATGCGCTGGCCGCAGCCGTGCAGTCCGGCGTGCGTGCGGAAACCGCCTTGCAGGATTACGCCGCGCATCTGTGGCAGGCATTGCGTGACCCCGCCGCCCATGGCATACAACTCGATGACGTGGATATGGCGCGGCTGGTGGCCGGCGGCGCCAGTCCGCGCGGCATGGCCATGCTGATGCGCGCCGCGCGCTGCCGCGCCTGGCTGGAGGGGCGCGACTACCTGACACCGGACGACATCCGCGCCGTCTTTCACGACACCGTGGCGCACCGCATATTCTTTACACCGGCCTATGAACTGCGCCGCGATGAAATTGCACCGTGCCTGCTGGATGCGGTGCTGGATGATGTTGCCGCGCCCTAGGAGTAGAATTTGAGCAGTTTTGTCCCGCAGGAATTCCATTACCGCCTGGGCTGGCGCGCGCATGGCGCACGGCCAGGATCGCATCTGACGCGTACGCCGGGCGGAGTCGCCGATTTTCGCGGCTATGCGTCCTTTCTTGATCATCCCGATCCACGACGCATCGATGCGCGTGCCACTCTGAGCAGCATGCCGCGCCGCCTCATGGTGCGCACCTTCAACGAGCGCGGCGCCATCACGGTGTATGCGGTGATCGACCTGTCCGCTTCCATGCGCTTTGAAGGCGTGGCGCAGAAGCATGTGCTGGCGGCGGAGATCGCCGCATCGATTGCCTGGTCGGCCACGCGTGGCGGCGACGCGTTTGGCTTGCTGGCCTGTGATGAGACATTGCGCTTGGAATTGTTCGAGCCGCCGACGACGCGGCGCGGCATGGCGAATGAAATCCGGCGCCGATTGCTGGCCTGCCGTCCGCTCCACCAGGAGGCGCGTGCTACGGCGCTGCCGCAGGTAGCCGCGCACCTGCACCGCGCGCGGTCACTCGTGTTCCTGATCTCTGATTTTCATTTTGACGACGGCTTGCGTCGATCCGTGCTGGAGTCACTGTCCGCGCATGACGTGGTTCCCATCGTGTTGTGGGATCCCGCCGAATACCGCGATTTGCCTCGCTGGGGCTGGGCGCGCGTGCGCGACATGGAAGGCGGCGGCGAACGCGCGCTGTTCCTGCGTCCGGCTTTGGCGGAAAGCATACGGGTTGCCCACGAGGCGCGCCGCGCCGCATTGGTTTCGCAATGCCGCCAGTGGGGTACACGGCGGCCGTTTTTTGTGGAAGACAGGTTCCGGGCGGAACACCTGACGCGCCACATGCTGGAGACTTGCTGATGCTGCGGCTGGGATTATGGTGGTGCCTGCTGCTTCCGCTCCTTGCCTGCGCGGAGGAGGCCGTCAAGGTGCGCAGCACAGTACGCGAGGCGGATTACACCATCGGCAGCCTAGCGCAACAGCAGATCGACGTGGAAACCCCGCGCGGCTACCGACTGGATGCCGGTTCGTTGCCGGAAAAGGGGCAGACCGACGCCATCGAGCTGCGCGATGTGCAGTGGGAGATGCACGATGCCGGGACAATCACCCGGCACCGCATTGTGCTTGACTGGCAGATTTTCGTAGCCGCCGACAATACGCGCGTATATCCGCTAAAGCCGCTGCAGCTTCAATTCGTGCGCGATGGCAAGGTGCTGGCGGTGCCTGTCGCGGCGAACAAGGTGATCGTTTCCTCCCTGCTGCCCGCCAAAATAGACCAGCAGCTGGTGCAACCCTACCCGGATGTCGCCCCGCCCCCCATGGAATTACGCGCCGCGTGGCTGGCGCTGGGTGCCGGTTTGCTGGCTTTTGTGCTGGCTGCCATTTATTTTGCGCACTATTACGGCTGGCTGTTTCAGTCGCGCTCCCCCATGCATTTCCGCGCTGCCCAACGCGACATTCGTCGTCTGCGTCTCGGCAACGGCGATGCGCGTCTGGCGCTGCTACGCCTGACGCGTGCGTTCGATGCCCATGCGGGGTGGGCCGTGAGCCCGGAGCGGCTGGAGACGCTGCTGGCAGAACACCCGGAGATGGCGGCCCTGGCGCAAGACATCTCTGCCTTTTACCGTGATGTGCAGCAGGTGTTTTTTGCGGGCATGCAGCCTTCGCATGACGCCGAGGCGCTGGAATTGCTGGCGCGCCGACTGTGTCGGCTGGAAGCCGTATGACGCCGCTGGCAAACCTGCATTTCCTGTCGCCGCTATGGCTGTGGGCGGCAACGCTGGCCGTGGTGCCGCTGCTCACGCGCGGTCAGCCGGCGTTTGCCTATCCTTCCATCGCCACGCTGCCCGACGATGCGTTGTCGCGCTGGATCGTCCGCCTCTGGCGTATTTGCGGCGCGCTGGCCATCCTGGCGCTGTCCGCCGCGCTGGCCGGGCCGTATCTGGGCGAGCGCCAGGTCGAAAAGGTCGGTCGTGGCGCGCATATCATGGTGGTGCTGGATCGCAGCGGCAGCATGAACGATGGTTTTGCCGGGCAGAGCGGTGGCAAGAAAGCTTCCAAGATGGAGGAGGCGCGCGCCGTACTCAAGGATTTCGTGCGCCAGGGGCGCGACGACATGGTGGGCATGGTCACTTTCAATACCTCGCCGGTTTTCGCCGCCCCACTGACTGCCGACCGCGAAGTGGTGCAAGCCGCGCTGGACGCCACCGAGGCGGGAGGCGCGGGATTTACCGCAGTGGCGCGTGGCTTGGGCATGGCGCTGGACTATTTCGAGGGCAAGCCGGTGACCGGTGCACGCGCCATCCTGCTGGTTTCCGACGGTGGCGCCCACCTGGACGGCAAAACGCAGGATATGTTGCGTGCCATGTTCCAGCGCCACAATGCCACGCTCTACTGGATTTACCTGCGCTCCGCCAACGGCCCCAGCCTCGATGCCCCGGCGGAAGGTGAGAATATCGATGCCTACCCGGAGTATGCCCTGCATCGCTTCTTCCAGACCCTGAGTACCGGCTATCACGTGTATGAGGCGGAAAACCCGCAAGCGGTGAGGAATGCTGTCGCCGATATTGCGCGGTTGAAGAACAAGCCGACGCGTTATCTCGAAACCCTGGCGCGGGACGACATCGGCATGCGGTTTTATGTATTGGCATGGCTATGCGTGGGCGTATTGCTGGCGCTGCAATGGACGGAGGTTAAACAATGGCGCGCCGCGTAAGGCTGTTTCCCTGGATGGTGGTCATGCTTACGCTTGCCCTGGTCGCGATGGGCTGGGCATCGCGGAGCTTTTATCTGGCGCAGGAATACCGCCATCAGGTGGCTCGCGGCACGCTGGGTGCGCGACAGTCCGCGCATACTGTGTTTGCCAATGCGCGCTATTACAATAATCATGGTCAGTACGACAAGGCATTGGCGGCTTATGCGGCGGTCACCGCCATGGACGATACGGACTTGCGCAAGGCCGCTTTTTACAACAGCGGCAACCTCTATCTGGCGCGCGCCATCCTTCTGCTGGAAACCCAGGGACTCCCGGCCTGGGACGAAGCCGGGCCGTTGATCGCTCTGGCCAAGGAAAGCTACCAGAAGGCACTGCGCCTGCAACCCGGCTGGTCTGAAGCCAAGTACAACTACCAACTGGCGTTGCGCCTCGCACCCTCCACCTATGCCATGCATGGACCGCAACAATACGAGGATGAGGATATCAAGCAGAACGAGGATCCGACAGGATGGCCGGCGATGCCGGGCAATCCGCGTGGAATGCCGTAATGCAGACATGGCGAAGATTACTGGTCGCGAGTCGTGGGCGACGCGGCCTGCCGCTTGCGTTTCTGCTGTTGACGCTATGTCTGTTCGCGCCGCAAGCCGTGTTGCCCGCGCGCGTGGCAGACTGGTTTATCGTGGTGGACATCACGCAGAGCATGAATGTGCGTGATTATAGTTTGGGTGGCAAAAACATCAGCCGTCTCGAATTTGCCAAGACGGCAATCCGGGAAAGCCTGCGGGATTTGCCGTGCGGTTCACGCATATCTCTTGGGTTGTTCACCGAACGCGACACCCTGCCGGTTACCCGCCCGCTGGAAGTCTGTAGCCATTACGCGGCGCTCGACCAGATTGTGGCGCGCATGGACTGGCGCATGGCCTGGGCGGCGGATTCCTTCATTGCGCACGGCCTGTACAGCGCCATCGAACAATCCGCCCGGCTGGGCGCGGAAACCCGCCTCATGTTCATCACCGACGGCAACCAAGCGCCACCCGCCGATCCACGCTATATGCCGGTATTCTCCGGCAAGCCGGGCGCGGTCAGGGGGGCCATACTGGGGAGCGGAAAACCCACATTGAGCGCTATTCCCAAGCTGGATGCTCACGACGAAATTGGTGGGTACTGGACGCAGGAAGAGGCGCAACAGTACGGCAATTTCGGCATGGCTGAAACCTTGTCGGTATTGGCGATGGAGCAGGGGCAGCACGACCGCAACGCCGGTCACGGGCCGGGTAATGCGTTATTGACCTCGGCACACATGTCGAAGCTGGATGAAACCAATTTGAGGAGGCTCTCCGCTGTCACCGGCTTGAGTTACGCGCGTCTGGACGACTTCCAATCCATAAAACGCGCCATGCTGGAACCCGGCATGCGCACATGGCGCTCAACACTGACCGATCTGCGCCCGTGGCTGGGGGCGCCGGCCTTGTTGTTCATTCTGCTGTTTTTTATTCCGCCGGCATGGCAAACCAGGCCGGCGGAAATTCTATATTTCCTCAATCCCAAACGGAGAACTGCATGAAACGATACGTCCCCTTACTGATGCTGCTGGTGACAATGACGGCGGCCGCTCACGGCCCGACGCCGCGAAAAACCGAAGAATCCATCGCGATCAAGGCCTCGGCGGACACGATATGGAAAAACCTCGGCGATTTGTGCGGCATTGCGGCGTGGCACCCGGATGTTGCTGCCTGTACTTCGTCGGAACCCAATAAACGCACGCTGACACTGAAAAATGGCGGTGTGGTTAATGAGGAGTTTGACGAGATACTGGATAGTGAAAAATCCATATCCTATCGCATTGCCGGGGAAGTGGACCCCAAGGCCATTGCCGTGAGTTCACTCAACGGACGCATAAAAATTACGCAGGATAGCGATCAGGCCAAGGTGACCTGGATGGCGCGATATTACCGTGCATTTACCGGCAACGAGCCGCCACCCGGGCAGGATGACGAGGCGGCCATGCAGGCGATTAACGGATACATTGCTGGGGCGTTGCAAGGACTCAAGGCGCGGATGGAGCAGCAGTAAGAAAAGCGCAGGTGATGATGATTCCCGGTTTTGGTGAGAATTTTTCCCATGCGAAGCGGGGAGTTGATCCAATGTTGTTTATTTCCTCTTGAAATTATAGTGCTCATACGCTTTTCCATCTGTCGGAAAAGCTGGAGATTCCTAATCAATCAAGGAGGAAACAATGAAACAACAACATTTTGCGTTACGCGCCGTTTACGCGGCAGTGGGCGCGGTGGCGATGCTGGGCGTGGTTGGCTCCGCAGTCGCCAACGAGGAGATCATCAAACGCAGCAAGGATCACAACATGTGGGCGGCACCGGGCCAGAACCTGGCACTGCACCGTCACAGCCAGTTGAAAGACATCAACACCGGCAACGTGAAGAACCTGCAAATGATCTGGTCGCAGTCTTCCGGCACGCTGCGCGGCCATGAAGGCCAGCCGGTGGTAGTGGAGCACAATGGCAAGCCGATGATGTACATGGTGTCCGGTTGGCCTAACATTGTTCAGGCACTGGACTTGTCCGATCCTGACCATCCCAAGCAAATCTGGAACTACACCAAGAAGACCGACCGTGATGAGTCCGCCGTGCCACGCGCCTGCTGCGACACCATCAACCGCGGCCTGAACTATGCCGACGGCAAGGTTATTTTTCATACCCTGGACGGTTTCCTGATCGCGCTGGATGCAACAACCGGCAAGGAAGTCTGGGTGACCAAGCATGCCTACCCCGACAAGGGTGAAACCCATTCCGGTCCGGCACTGGTGGCTGACAAGTATGTGATCGCCGGTTTCGGTGGTGACGAATTTGCCGCGCGCGGCCGTATGGTGGCGTATGACCTGAAGACCGGCAAGGAAGTCTGGAAGAAACACAGCAACGGTTCCGACGAAGATATCGGCATGACCAAGGATACCAACAAGGCTAATCCGCACTACGGCGTGGCTGGCATGAATATTGGCAAGACTTATCCTGGCAAAGACGGCGATGAGTACAAAATCGGCGGCGGCGCGCCTTGGGCCTGGTTCAGCTATGACCCGAAACTGCGTCTGGTGTATGCCGGTACCGGTAATCCCGGCCACTGGTCACCGGCCTATCGTTGTGGCGAAACTGGCGGCAACCTGACCCACGAAAAGTGTAACGAAGTGGATCCAAAGACCAATGTCGGCAAGTGGGATAACAAGTGGTCCATGACCATCATGGCGCGCGACATCGATACCGGTAACCTGGTGTGGGCCTACCAGAAGACCCCGTTCGACCAGTGGGACTATGACGGCGTGAACGAGAACATCCTCGTCGACGGTCTGGAAGTGGACGGCAAGAAGCATGATGCGCTGGTGAACTTTGACCGTAACGGCTTTGCCTACGTGCTTGACCGCAAGGACGGCACCCTGCTGCGCGCCAACAAGTTCGTCACCGTCAACTGGGCGGAAAAAGTAGATTTGAAAACAGGTCGCCCGATCAAGGTGAAAGAGCATTCGCCGTTTGCCCGTGACGTCAACACCCAAGCCTGTCCGTCCGCCATGGGCGGCAAGGACCAGCAACCTGCGGCAGTGGATCCAAAAGAGCCCAACATCTTCTATGTACCGACCAACAACTGGTGTATGGAAGACGAGCCGCAAGAGCGTACCCACACCCAGCAGGGTACGGTGTACGTGTTCGCCAACGTCTATATGTATCCTGAAAAACCGGGTGTGACCGGCAAGTTCAAGAAGTTCGACGTGGTGAGCGGCAAGACCCTGTGGGAAATTCCTGATCCATATCCTAACTGGGGCGGCGCTCTGGTGACCGATGGCGGCCTGGCTTTCTACGGTTCCCTGGGCGGTGACTTCCGCGCGGTTGACCGCAAGAACGGCAAGGTGCTGTGGCAACGCAAGCTGGCCTCCGGCATCATCGGCAACCCGATCACCTACAAGGTCAAGGGCAAGCAGTATGTGTCCGTGTGGACAGGTATCGGTGGCTGGATTGGCCTGCCGGTGACTGCTGGCCTGGACATGGACGACAAGTATGGCGCGATTGGTGCAACGGCGATGGCCAAGGCTTCCGGGCTGGACAAAATCCCGCAGGGTGGCACGTTGTTCACTTTCCGTCTGGATTGATGCTGATTTGCAGTTGATGTGAAACCTGCCGGGTGGGTGGCGTACAACGCGCCACCCACCCGGCATTTTTGTGAGTTCTTGGCAAAAACTGTATGTCCGAGTGCGATTTTTTCCAAGGATTTATGGCTTCTTCATCACAACAGGGTTTGAAATGAAACGAAACTATGGTGCCGTCCTGCTGGCTTGTTCCTTGAGCCTTTCAGTGTTTCCAGTTGTTGCTGACAACATCGCGCCGCTACGCGTGTGCGCCGACCCCGGCAACATGCCGATTACCAGCGACAAGGGTGAAGGCTACAGCAACAAGATCGCCACGATTATTGCCGAAGCCATGGGCACGACTACCACCTATTTTTACCGCCCTTACCTGGAGCGCGGGTTGACGCGCCAGACCTTCGACAACAACGAGTGCGACATCCTGATGGATATGTCGCCCGACGACGAACGCATGCTGGTGACGATGCCGGTGTATCGCAGCACTTTCGTGCTGGCCTACCGTAACGACAAGGGTATCGACATCAAGAGCCTGGATGATCCCAGGTTGCTGAACGAATACCAGGTGGGGGTGTTCCAGCATTCGGCCATCCGCACCGTGTTGCAGGAACACGGCATCAATCGCAACAATACCGAGGTGCGCAGCATCAGCCATGACGCCGATTTGCACCCGGAAAACCAGCCGCATCATCAGGTGCAGGATGTGGTGGATGGCAAACTGGATGTCGCCGCCATCTGGGGGCCGATGGCGGGCTGGTACAAGGCCATGAAGCATGCGCCGGTCACCATCCTGCCGGTCAATCGCATGGAAGACCATACGCAGATGGAGTTCGGCTTGGGCATTGGCATGAAGAAAAATGCCAAGGAGTTGAAAGCCCGCATCGAAAAAGCCATGCTGGATAACAAGGACAAAATCCGCAAGGTGCTGGATGACTACGGCGTGCCGCTGGTCGAGTGCGCGGAATGCGTGGTTTCCGGCGATATTCCTTCGCATGGCGCCTACCAGCCGCGCGCCAAGGTTGCGCAAAAGAACCTAGTGCCCAAGCAGTCCGCCCCGGAGCAACTTCCGGCCATGATCGACGAAGCCCTGCGGCAAGGTTCAACCCTGGAGCAGGAGTTGCATAACGCCACCATCGCGCGGGATTCCACCCGCATTGAGTACCTGCTCAAACGCGGCGCCAACGTCAACGCGCGTGATACCGAAGGGCTGACCCCGTTGATGGTCGCAGTGAAAAGCGAGGATTTGAGCGTGGTGAACGGCCTGCTGGAATACCAGGCCGATCCGAATTTGCAGGATAACGATGGCTGGACGGCGGCCATGCATGCCGTGCGCTTTAACGAGCCCAAGGTGTTTCGCCTGATGGGCAGGTTCAAGGCGGATTTCAACCTGGTCAACAAGGATGGCATGACCGCGCTGGCCATGGCGGTGTATGACAACAAGGCTAACGCGGCCGTGGCCATGCTGGATAACGCCGCCAATCCCGACAAAGCAATGGGAGCCGCCCGATACACCGCGCTGATGCTGGCGGTGCAGCGCGGCAACCTGACCATGGCGCAAACCCTGTTGCAGTACAAGGCTAATCCCAGCGCCAGGAACGCGGGTGGTGTGACCCCGTTGATGATTGCCGCGGTCAAGGATCAGGAAATGATCGTTTCTCTGCTGCTGAAATCGGGTGCCAATGCGTCCTTGAAGGATGGCGAGGGCAAAACCGCGCTGATGCTGGCCAAGGAACATGATGCGAACAAGGCGTTGGCGATGTTGCAAGCGAGCGGGGCGCCGTAACCTGATTTTTTGAGGATATGCCCGGTGCTCAACAAGCGGTAATGGTTTTTTTGGTGCAGTTAATTCTGATTGTTTTTGAAAGGATGGTTATGAAGGCAAGCAAGTTTATTTGGGCAATGCTGGCGGGTATGTTATTGGCAACGAGTGCAGTCGCCGCGGATGAGGCGGCGCCCGCGACCACTTCGGACGGGTTTGCCTTGCCGCAGCAGAAAAAAGCATTGGGCGAAGCCCCGCCGCCGCCCGCCGATGTGATGACACCCAGGGAGCGTGCCATGAAAACCCCGATCGGCCAATTGAAAAACCCCTATGGCGACAAAATTGAAGACATGGCCAAGTGGGGACAGAAGCGCTATATGAGCAATAGCTGTAACGGATGCCACGGCGGCACTGGCGGTGGCGGCATGTGTCCGCCGCTTTCCAACGAGACCTGGGTTTATGGCAGCGATGACGACACCCTGTTTCGTTTGATTGCGCTGGGCAGCGATGAATTGCAGAAACATCTAGGCACTGGCCGCAAAGGCCGCGAAAACGTGGTCGGCCCGATGCCTGCCTTCGGCGACATTATCAAGACCGACGATGAACTGTGGCGCATCATCACCTTCGTGCGCACCACTTATCGCGGCGATCCTGCCCGCAAGAATTGGTAACCATGGGCAGTGCGCGCCTGGCCGTTGTCGCCATCCTGTGCCTGCAAGGCAGTGCCATGCAGGCTGCTGCTGGCACGCATGCCTATGTGACCAATCAGGGAGACCACACGGTTTCTGTGGTTGACCTGGCGCAAGGCAGGGTTGCCGCCGTCGTCCCGGTGGGGCGTGCGCCGGTGGGCGTGGCGATTGATGCGTTGCAGAACCGTGTCTATGTCTCCAATGTCGATGGGCGTTCGGTGTCCATCATCGAGATGGGCACGAACCGCGTGGTCGGCGAGATCGGCATGGACATCGCCCCATTTGGCCTTGTGCTGGATAAAAGCGGGGGGCGATTGTTCGTCGCCGACTGGTTCCACGACCGGATTCTGGTATTCGACACCGCGACGCTTCAACGGTCGGCCAGCATCACAATGGGCAAGGCTCCCGCCGGGATGGTCTTGAGCCGGGAGGGGGCAAGCCTGTACGTGGCCAATCGCGACAGTGATGATGTGGGCGTGATTGATATGCGCAGCCTCGCCGTTGTCAGCAAGATACCGGTCGGCAAGCATCCGTTCGGCATGAGCTTGAGCGGCGACGGGAGGTATTTGTATGTGGTCAATGTCGAGAGCGATTCTGTCTCGGTGATCGACGTGCGGCGCGACGTGGTGGTGGCGACGATCAAGGTCGGCGAGCATCCCTATTGCGTTGCTTCCAATGCCGATGGCACGCGCATCTACGTTACCAACACCGGCGCGGACAGCGTTTCGGTCATTGATGCCAAGGCGCTGAAAGTCATTTCCACCATCCCGGTGGATGGTTTTCCCGAAGGGATCGCGTTCGATGCCCAGCATCACCGGATTTACGTGGCAAGCTGGATGGACAACGCGCTTTCGGTGATTGACGCAGGCACCAACCGCAAGATCGGCAGCATCCCTACCGGCTCGCAAAGCCGGGCATTCGGCCAGTTTATCGGCAGCCCGGCGGCGCAATGAGTGATTAACCGCGGATGAACGCGGATACGCACTGATAACCCCCGTTTTTTACTTTAATAAGGAACCCTCATGAAAACCCAAGCATTGATCCTGACACTGCTGGGCGGCCTGTTTGCCGCAACCGCCCAGGCTGATACCGCAACAGCGCAGAAACTGGCGGATAAGTACGCCACCGCCGCCAAGGCGGCAGACCCTGAATGGGCCGGGCCGACGGCGGAGGAAGGCAAGGCCTTTTTCACCCGCGAAGTGATCCAGTTCAAGGGCGACCGCAACAAACCCGGCAAGGCGATTGCCTGTGCCTCTTGCCACACGGCCAACCCGGCTGATTCCGGCAAGCATATTGTCACCGGCAAGAAGATTGCGCCGCTGTCCCCGGCGGTGAACGCCAGGCGTTTTGCCGACATCAACAAGGTGGAGAAAGGCTTTACCAGGCACTGCAACGAGGTGGTGGGCAGTGATTGCACCCCGGCGGAAAAAGCTAGCTACATCACCTATGTGATGACCGAGAAAACCCCATCCGGAAAATAAAAGGAGTGCTTTGAATGAAACAATTACTGGCGATGATTGCCCTGGCTGGGCTGCTACCGTGGAGTGCTCATGCGCACGGCCCCAGCCCGCAAAAAGTGGTGAAGGAAGTGGTGATCAAGGCGGAACCAGCCAAGGTATGGGCCGCACTCAAGGATTTCGGCGGCATCCACAAATGGCATCCGGCGTTGGCGGATACCAGGTTGGAGCAGCGCAAGGATACCGAGAGCGATGCCACGCTGACGCACCGCATCCTCACGCTGAAAGATGGCGGCAGCATTGTGGAGAAGCTGCGCGAAGCCAACGACGCCGACATGAAGCTGGATTACAAGATGGTGGAAGGCACCATTCCCGTGAGCAACTACCGCGCGGTGATGCAGGTCAAGGCCGGGCCGGGTGCTGGCGAATCCACGCTGACCTGGACCGGGCGTTTTTACAACAAGGCCAACAGCATGGAGGCCAAACCCGGCGAGGACAACCCGACCGCCAACGCCGTGATTAATGCCATTTACGATGCCGGTCTGGCTGGGTTTAAGAAAATGCTGGAAGGTCAGTAATGATCCGGGTGATGAGGAATGCCGTTGTTGTTTTTGGGGTGGCATGCCTAACTGCCTCCGGCATGGCATCGGCGGAGCTGAATGATTCCGCCTGGCCAGCGGTCAGGGAAAGCTTTTTTGCCGGCCGCCCCATCGTCGGTTCTTCTCTCATCAGGATCGAAGGGCCTCGTGGCGCTGAAAACGGGGCGCAGGTTCCGGTGACGCTGACAGTCGGCACTGCCCTAAATGCTGCCGATGCCATTACCAAGGTGACCCTGTTGGTCGATGCCAACCCGAAGCCGCTGGTTGGGGTCTACCACATGCCACCAGCCGGAGGGTTATCGCAGATTTCAACACGCATCCGCCTGGATACCGATTCCTACGTCCGGGCAATCGGTGAAACGGCGGATGGACGATTGGTGATGGCATCGACCGTGATCCATGCAGGTGGCGGGTGTGCTGGCGCAGTGAAGGATGATGCGGCCGTTCTGGAATCGGCAGGCAGAATCAAGCTCCAGACCATTCCACCGATCAGGTTTTCCCAACCGAACACAGCCGTCTTCATGATCAAGCACCCGATGTACACCGGACTGCAACACGATGCCGTGACCGGGACAACCAAACCGGCTTTCTTTATCCAATCCGTGTCTTTTCGCTATGAGGGTGAACTGGTCATGCAGGCGGAGTTGGGCGTAGGTACCGCGGAAGATCCTTACCTGCGCTTTGATTATCTTCCAGTAAAACCCGGTGTGCTGGAAGCCGTGGCAGAAGACAGCCAAGGCCGGCAATTCAGCGAGCGTACCTATGTTGATCGGTGATAGTGCTTACTGGAATATACGGGGAGAAAATCCTAGCGAAATGAGGGATAGGCTTCGTCGCGCAAGCAAGGACATGTCATTAATATTAATCCCATGCAATTACTGCTCATCACATGGTTGCATACTCCATAGTTCTAGCCGGGCGCCTCTCCAGCGCCTGGCTATTTTTTTGAGGAAATTCCTATGTCTTCTATCAAGAATCAACAAATCATCGCATTGATGGCCATTGCTGTTTGCTGTAGCGGCGAGGCACTGGCAGCCCCACATGCATACGTGCCTAACGAAAAGGATGGCACGATTTCAGTGATTGATACATCTACTGACAAGGTGGTTCACACCCTGCCCGGCAAAGGCAAACTGGGTAACAAACTCCAGGCTGTCAGCGTCGATCCGTCCGGCAAGATGCTTTATGTGGTTGTTCGTGATACCAACGCGGTTGCCATGATCGACCTTACCACCCGTGAAGAAAAATTGCGCATTAATGTCGGAGACGAGCCCGAAGGCATCAATATTTCGCCCGATGGAAAAACGCTTGCCGCATGCCTTGAGGAAGAGAATGCAATCTCGTTTGTCGATCTTGCGACTTTCAAGCTGACACATACCGCACCAACGCAGGGGCGAAATCCGGAGCACTGTGTTTATTCCCCGGACGGAAAATGGCTGCTTGCCAGCAATGAAGAGAGCGGTGATGTGGATGTTATCGATATTGGGACGCACAAGTCGGTGGCACTGATACAGGCGACCAAGCATCCAAGAGGAATTGGATTTTCCCCTGATGGCAAGATCGCGTATATCGCAAATGAAGCGGCCAACTTATTGGAAATGGTCCATGTTGGCGAGTGGAAGGTATTCCACCGTATCAAGGTGGGTGTTCGTTCAAATGGAGTGACGGTGTCTCCCGATGGCGTGTACGTATACGTCAGCAATGGCGGTGACGGTACGGTCAGTGTTGTCGATACGCGATCCAATAAGGTGGTCAAGACCATCAAGGTGGGTGAGCGTCCATGGAACATGGCACTGACGCCGGATGGGAAGAAGTTGTATGTGGCTAATGGCCGATCCGGGAACGTTTCTGTGATCGATACAAGCAAATGGAAGGTGGTGGCAACGGTTCCGGTTGGCAAGTTGCCATGGGGTGTCGTCATTCGATAATGCAATGATCGCGAAGGCCTCGTTCAATCTTTTGGGCGAGGACCGAGGCATGCATGTATTTCGAGGCATAAGCTTATTGCCGAATGGTAGTGCGGCGCGAGGGAGGTTGTAGGTGCTGGAGTTTTTTGCAAAAATTGTTACCAATGCGAGGGAATCTGCAAAATTGTGGCAGGTATTCCAACAGAATTCTTATTTATCGAGAATCGCGAAAAGGAATTTTGAGAAGGCCCTGCAGGGTCGGGGGCTTGCCATAAGTGATGGTGTTTTAAAACGTGCCCGGGCGGCATCTGCTGGAAACAGGAAGTTAACGGTAGGGCAGTTTCTTGACGAAAGCTATAAGCAGAAGAAATTGTCCCATAACATGTAAGCTCAAGGGCAGGCTTGGGCATCCCGGGCGCAAAAAAAAGGCGCCACTGAGGACGCCCAAGGGAGGAGACATGCAATAAACAGGTTATGCGGCGGCGCGCACGGTGTTCGATTCTTTCTGCCAGAAATAGGCCGCTTCAGGACGGGCCAGGTGGAAGCCTTGCAGCAGGGTGGCCCCGGAATCCAGCGCAATCTGGTGCTGTACCGGGTTTTCTATGCCTTCGATAATGGCCTGGGCATCGAGTTGCTGCACCAGTTCGATCAGTTTCGGCAACGCCTTCCTGACGCGCGGGTTGGCTTGCGCTTCCTGGATGATGCTGAGGTCAAGCTTGACGAAATCAGGCGCGACGTCCCACAAGCGGTCAAGGTTGGAATGCTTGCTGCCAAAGTCGTCGATCGCAATCCGGTAGCCGCGGTCACGGTAATTGCCGATGGCTTCCTTCAGTTTGCTGTCGACTTCGACGGCGTTCTCCAGTATCTCGATCACCACCTGGTGCGTCGGCACCGAATGTTCGTGCAGGATGCGTTCGAACACCTTGCCGTGCGCATTGATGCTGGTAAGCAGCTTGGGGTGCACATTGAGGAACAGCAGTCCGCGATCGGCGGGCAGCGTCCGGTAATTCAGCGTGTGCAGCGTGCGCGCCACCCGATCCAGTTTGACCAGGCGGCCCTGGCTATCGGCGAAGCTGAAGGCAAACAAGGGGCTGACCGCATCGGCGAGGCCGATCGATGGGCGCAACAAGGCTTCGTAGCCGAGCGGTTTCCCGCCTTGGCCGGCATCGACGACCGGCTGGAATACGCTGCGCAGATGCAGGCCAAGGAACTTGCTGACGATGTCGTGTTCCTGGATTTCCAGGCCGAAGTCATCCAGGTCGAGGTATAGCGCCTCGTGCAGGTTGGCTTTCAGCGATTCGAAATTCTGCTGTGACATGGCGATCTCGCTTTATTTGGCGTAAATCTGGTCGAACAGGCCGCCGTCGGCAAAGTGCGTTTTCTGGGTTTTCTGCCATCCGCCGAACAACTCATCCACTGTGAATAGCTGCAATGGCTTGAACTCGGAGGCATGTTTGGCAGCAACGCTGGCCAGGCGTGGGCGCAAGTGGTGGCGTGCGGCAATCTCCTGGCCTTCCTCGGAAAAGTGGTAGTTGAGGTAGGCTTCGGCCGCCGCTCGGGTTTTGCGCTTGTCCACCACCTTGTCCACGATGGCAACCGGATTTTCGGCAAGAATGCTGACCGACGGGTAAACCACTTCGAACTGGTCTGCGCCCAACTCAGCCTTGATCAGTGCCGCTTCGTTTTCAAACGTCAGCAGCACGTCGCCGATGCCGCGCTGGGCAAAGGTGGTGGTGGCACCGCGCCCGCCGGCATCCAGTACCGGCACATTCTTGAACAGTTTGCCGACAAAGGCCTTGGCCTGTGCCGCATCGCCGCCGTTCTTGAGTACCGAGCCCCAGGCCGCCAGGTAGCTGTAGCGCCCGTTGCCGGAGGTTTTTGGATTGGGCACGATCACCGCGATGCCGGGTTTGACCAGGTCGTTCCAATCCTTGATGTTCTTGGGATTGTTTTTGCGCACCAGGAACACCGTGGTGGAGGTGGTGGGCGCGCTGCCGTTGGGCAGGCGCTTCTGCCAATCGGCGGGGATCAGCTTGCGGTCGGCCAGCACGTCAATGTCGTTGGCTTGGTTCATGGTCACCACGTCGGCTTCCAGCCCGTCGGCCACGGCGCGAATCTGCTTGCTGGAGCCGCCGTGCGACTGGTTGATGGTAAGCGTTTCGCCGGACTTGGCTTTCCAGTATTTGGCAAACGCCTGGTTGTAATCCTTGTAGAACTCGCGGGTCACATCGTAGGACACGTTGAGCAGGGTGGTGTCAGCGTAAGCAAAGCCAGAGGCAGCCAGCAGGGCGGCGATCGCGGTCTTCTTGAACATGGTGCGGCTTTCAGCAATTTAAGATGCCGCAACTATAAAGGGGCAATTTAATAATTGGAAAGAATAAGTTTTTATAATTATATTCTTTTTATGAATTAGCGCCTGGCATCCGATCGATGCGTTTGATGCGCGCAAAAAAAAGCATGGCGTTCGCCATGCCCGGATGCTTGAAACTGATTGCTCAGTAGCCGTAGGGTGGGCAGATTTTCTGCCCACGTATCGTTCATCTTGCCGCGTGGGCAAACAAGTTGCCCACCCTACTTGGCTGTGGCAGGCGGAGCAAAAGCCATCGGTGGGAATACAACCGCTGGAAAGGCTGGCGGCTTGAAAAGCAGAGCTGGATCACCTTTGCCACGGCGATTAGCTGGGTGGCTACCAACAATACGAATGGCCAGCGTTATTCTTTTTCGCACTCTCGTGTGCTGTTTTTGCAGCATGAGAATCAAGTGCATAAAGCTTTGGATAGATGTTGTCGAGAAGAGGCCCAAACGTTTCTTTATACCCCGTATAGCGGGTGTCATTGATCATCTGCTCAATGAGTACGGTACTTTCTTCAATGTGATCAGGCAGGAAGGAATCAAAAAGTGCAAGAAATTTAGTTTTTGCTTGTTCCGCTAACTCTACTGTCAATGGAACTGCAAAGGTTCTTGGCGCTACGCCAACCACCAGCACTTGCAGGGTCAAATATGTATCGGTTTTTTCGAGCCAATCCACCATTTGCCAGTAAGCTTCTACTGCGATCCCCACAATTTGGCATTCAGTCGGCACCGAAAGGGACTTGTTGCGGGTTTGAGGATACTCTGGGTGACTTGCATCATTAATCGATTCAATTAGGCTTCTTGCGTGATCAATCAGCTCTTGCTTTCTGATGGATCGCCCCGTTGGCCAAAATTTCCAATCACGATATTGAGCCAGATTATCCTGGATACTTTCATATAGTGTTTTATAGCTAAACGCCCACTGGCGTATTTTCTCTTGGGCCTCAGCTCGCATAGGCAAGCTATTGGGCGCATTAATCACGACAAGGTAACAGTTTTTAATAGTGTTGGTGTCAGGTAAGGGCTTGATTTTTTCAAGGTTCCACAATCTCTCAAAAAGAGTGGGATACCAGATTTCATCTGGATAGGCGTCTAGGATCAGTTGATGCAAAACAGACTCAGGCGATTCCCAAGCATCCAGCCCATCAAATAATTCCGCAGAAACCTCCCTCAATCGATTTTCGGATGGTTGGTAAAAATAATCTTCTGTATCAGTACGCTTGCGCCGTTGATAGCAGCGGCATTGATACAAACAATGTTGCAATCCTGATACTAAAAGTTCGGGGTGTTGTTTGTGAACGAATTTTGCAAATTGTAAGAAGTCGTCTGGGTTTTCCGCAAAAGAATTAAATAAGTATGTTCTTCGGTCGCCTCCGGCTCCTTCTTGAGATGCAATGAGATCAAAGATAGACGAGGCATATTCCGGAGCCACCTCTGCTTCTTCCACGAGAATTTGCACAAGAGGTTGAATCAAGTGATCTCTTTTGAAATTTTGCCCCATAAACGGTAGGTGAATCCATAGCCTGACGCCCAAGTCGATACGCAACTGTCTTGGTAGATCGGGGGCTATCAGCCATTGGAGTAAACGCTTTTCAAACTCGCCAAACGGTAGCCCGGGTTCGGAATATCGCGCTATAACCAATACAATTACAGCCAGCTTAAAGGCCGCTAGCGGATTGCCCTGGTAGAGCAAATCTACTTCATCGAAGTATTTGGGTATTTCAGGATGGGGTTGAAAAGGTATGGTTTTGTAGTTTGGACGTAGCGTGGAAAATTTTTTAGCCTGTGAAGCCAAGTCGGTTTGCAGTTCCGATACGGCAATCTCTTCAACAAACTTGAGTACTGCTTCAAGCTGGTTATCCAGTGTTTGGTACGGTGTAGTCCATAGGCTTAATTTTTCGAAAGCGATATTCATGCTACTTAATCCAGTCTAAGAATTTACCAATACACCGGTGCTACTACAATTATGACAAAAAACTAAGCTGCAACTTGGTGAAACACCCGAATCCTGGGTGCAATCGTGTCTTTAAACGTACGGTTTGCCATGCGCAAATCGTATTCGCTTTGCAGGTTGAGCCAGAAGCGCGATTCCATACCGAAATAAGTGCCCAGGCGCAAAGCCGTATCGGCGGTAATCGGGCGGTTGCCGTTCACAATTTCGCTGATCCGGCTGGGCGGTACATCAATGTCCGCTGCAAGCTGGCGGGCGGTAATCGCCATCGGCTTCATGAAGTCTTCCAGCAGAATCTCGCCGGGGTGAATTTCATCCAGCAATGTGGTCATGGGATACTCCTTTAACTCAGTGGTAATCAACGATCTCGACGTTATAAGCGCCGTCATCGCGCCATTCAAAACAGATGCGCCATTGGTCGTTCACTCGAATGCTATGCTGACCGGCACGGTCCCGGCTAAGCGCTTCCAGTTGATTACCCGGTGGTATTCTCAAGCTTTCCAGCAGGGTGGCTGCGTGAATTTGTAGCAGCTTGCGCCGGGCAACCCGCTCAATGTTCCTGAATTTGCGTACGCCTTCGCTGTTAAACAAGGATTCCGTATCTTTGCACTTGAACGAATGGATCATGCCGCATGATATTCCGTGTGGCGGAACATGTAAATGCGTAGCGTGGGTTGACCTGTTTTTAGTCAAAAAAACGGGCATGGTATCTGCCATGCCCGTTTCATTTCCGCATTGGTTACAGTCGTCAGGCCAAACGCAGCGGTCGTGCCGATCTTAGCCTGTGCAACACCCCCACCAGCGTGTCCACTTCCCCGCAGGTGTTGTAGAACGCCAGCGATGGCCGCACCGTGGCTTCCAGGCCGAAGCGGCGCAGTATCGGCTGCGCGCAGTGGTGGCCGGAGCGCACCGCGATGCCTTCCTGGTTGAGCGCTTTGCCGACTTCTTCAGTCTTGTAGCCTTCCAGCACAAACGACAGCACGCTGGCCTTGTCGGCTGCGGTGCCGATCAGGCGCAATCCCGGCACGTCCTTCATCAGGCGCGTGGCATATTCCAGCAAATAATGCTCATACGCGGCGATGTTGTCGATGCCGATGCGGTTGACGTAATCGATCGCGGCGCCCAGGCCCACGGCATCGGCAATGTTGCCGGTACCGGCCTCGAACTTGTTGGGGGCGGGCTGATAGCGGATGCGCTCGAAGGTCACGTCCTCAATCATGTTGCCGCCGCCTTGCCAGGGTTGGGTGGCATTGAGCAGGTCTTCCTTGCCGTACACCACACCAATGCCGGTTGGGCCGAACACCTTGTGGCCGGAGAACACGAACCAGTCGGCGTCCAGCGACTGCACGTCCACCCGCATGTGCGACACCGACTGCGCGCCGTCCACCAGAACCTTGGCGCCGGCGGCGTGCGCCATGGCCACCATCTGCTGCGCGGGGGTGACCGTGCCCAGCGCGTTGGAAACCTGGGTGAATGCCACCAGTTTGGTTTTTGGCCCCAGCAGGTCGGCGAAGGCGCTCAGGATGATCTGGCCGTCGTCATCGACAGGAATGACTTTCAGCACCGCACCTTTTTCATCGGCCAGGTGCTTCCACGGCACGATGTTGGCGTGATGCTCCAGGTTGCTGACGATGATTTCGTCGCCGGCCTGGATGTGCTGTCGTCCCCAGCTTTGCGCCACCAGGTTGATCGCCTCGGTGGCGCCGCGCACGAACACGATCTCGTTGGCCGAGGCTGCGTTGAGGAAGGCGCGGCATTTCTCGCGGGCTTCCTCGTAAGCGTCGGTGGCGCGCGCCGCCAGTTCGTGCGCGGCGCGGTGGATGTTGGAGTTCTCGTGCTCGTAGAAATACGCCACGCGCTCAATCACCGAGCGCGGCTTCTGCGTGGTTGCCGCATTGTCGAACCACACCAGCGGGCGGCCGTTGACGCGCTCGCCCAGGATCGGGAAATCGCGGCGCACCAGTTCCACATCCAGCGGTGCCGGCGCAGCGGCCAGCGGTAGCTGTGGCCCGTCCGGCAACTGCCCCGGTACGCGGATGCCGGAGTTGCCGGGCGGCGCATAGTCGAGGAAGTAATAAGGCGTGGCCGCGGCTTCGGGCTCGGTCAGCGAACTGCCGGCGGGTGGTGTGCGGTACATCTGGCTGGCCAGTTTCGCCAGCGCAGATTCTTCCGGCAACCCTAACGCGGCAA
Source organism: uncultured Methylophilaceae bacterium (assembly GCA_964511385.1). Classification (GTDB taxonomy): domain Bacteria; phylum Pseudomonadota; class Gammaproteobacteria; order Burkholderiales; family Methylophilaceae; genus CAILHX01. The sequence continues at coordinate 95,693 of CAZEFE010000009.1, forward strand.
GGTCGGGATAAGCAACCAGGTCACTTGTACTCATGGTATTTGTCCACTTGCACGTCATCCAGCACGGCCAGCGCGTCGTCGGTGAGCACCGCCAGCGAGCAATACAGCGACACCAGGTAGGATGCAATCGCCTTGTGGTTGATGCCCATGAAACGCACCGACAGGCCGGGGCTTTGCTCGCCCTGCAAATTGGGCTGGTACAGGCCGACCACGCCCTGGCGGTTTTCGCCGGTGCGCAGCAGCAGGATGCTGGTCTTGTTGCCCTTGATGCCAACCTTGTCTGACGGGATCAGCGGTACGCCGCGCCAGGTGAGGAACTGCGAGCCGAACAGCGACACGGTGGGGGGCGGCACGCCGCGGCGGGTGCA
>CAZEFE010000010.1:0-88480 GCA_964511385.1 uncultured Methylophilaceae bacterium
GGTCTGGAGCGAAATACTCAAACGCGTCCCCGGATCGAAACTCGCCATCAACAGCAGCAACTTCAAGGACAGTGCCATGCAGGAGCGCATGGCAAAACGCTTCGCCAGCCACGGCATCAGCCGCGAGCGCCTGGAAATAGGCTTCCACAGCCCAGCCTGGGAAGTGCTGCAGCAAATCGACATCGGCCTCGACTGCTTCCCGCACAACTCCGGCACCACGCTGTTTGAAAGCCTGTACATGGGTGCCCCTTTTGTTACGTTCGCCAACCGACCCTCAGTCGGCACCTTGGGTACCAGCATTTTGCATGGGGTGGGTCACCCGGAGTGGAGTGCGGACAGCGAAGATGCCTATATCCGGAAAGCCGTTGAACTGGCCCTGGATCCGCGAGCATTGGCGCAGTATCGCGCCCGTCTCCGTGACGAAATGCAGCGCAGCCCGCTGATGGACGAAGCAGGCTTCGCTACTGCGGTGGAACAGGCTTATCGGCAAATGTGGCAACAATGGTGCGGGGGCATCGCGCAATAAATTGCGCTCCTACAGCGGTGGTGGGTGGGGCGTAGGAGCCCAATTCATTGGGCGATTGTGCATTGGGCGGCCGCGATGAATTTACCCAAGCTGCTACGGCAAATCGAGCAATGAATTGCGCTCCCGCAAAGGTGTAGATCCTGGTTTACCGGGCGATAACGCATATCACAACCATATTGCATTCCAGTACGGGTAATCGCCGATTTTTTTGCACAGTCCGGCGCGTAACGGATTGGCGACAATATAGCGCGCCACCCCGGCAATGTCTTCTTCGGCACGCAAGGCATGGTCATGAAACCCGCGTTGCCAGACGCGTTCGCCCAGCAGCAGGGATACCCGCGCCTTATAGATGCGTGTGGTTTCGGATAGGGATGTGTTGCCTGTCAATTGCATGAGCCAGTGGATATGGTCGGGCATCACTACGAAGGCCAGGGTGTCGACATGGCGGGTAACTGTGTCGGCGTAGAAACATTGCGCGGCAATGGTAGCGGCGGGGTGCCGGATAAAAATACGTGTCCGCGATTGCGTGACCGCGGTGACAAGGTAAATATGGTGCGGTAGCGAGACCCTGCCAGTACGGAGGCGTTTGCCCTGCGGTAATGGACGGTTTTGCATGCTGGAAATTGTAGCGTAATCGCGCAATAAATTGCGCTCCTACAGGATTTGGGATGTAGGAGCCCGATTCATCGGGCGAGAAGAATCGCCCAACAAGTTGGGCTCCCACAGGATGCTGCGGCAATCGCCCAATAAATTGGGCTCCTACCAGCGGCGGTGGATGGGTTGTGGGAGCCCGCTTTGCCGGGCGATTGATGCCTGCAAAATATTTCAAAATATTTCCTAAAGTTCCTGTCGACGCTGCCGTTAGAACCACTGACGGTGTGTATTGTTACCGTAAAGTTGGTCAGCCGAAATGATGTTAGTGTTTGGCCCCGACAAAAATCCGTGAAGTTTTAATAGCCATATAGGAGTAATAAAATGCCACAAGTCATTAACACGAACGTCAGTTCGCTGAATTCCCAGCGTAACCTGAATGCTTCGCAAAACTCGCTTGCAACCTCCCTGCAACGCCTGTCTTCCGGCCTGCGCATCAACAGCGCCAAAGACGACGCAGCCGGCCTTGCTATCGCCAACCGCTTCACCGCGCAAATCAACGGCTTGAACCAAGCCGCTCGTAACGCGAACGATGGTATCTCCCTGGCACAAACCGCTGAAGGCGGCCTGGGCACCGTCGGTGATGCACTGCAACGTATCCGTGAACTGGCTGTTCAAGCCGCTAACGGTACCAACAGCGCTACTGACCGTGCTGCTCTGCAACTGGAAGCCAATCAGCTGCTGCAAGAAGTGACCCGTATTGCTACCACCACCCAGTTCAACGGTTCCAACGTTCTGGACGGTACGCTGACCGGTGCACAATTCCAAGTGGGCGCCAATGCTGGTCAAACCATCAGCTTCGGCATCAACAGCGCTCAGGCAGCTGACCTGGGTACGCAACGCTCTGGCCTGGGCCGGTTGAGCACCGCCAGCAGCACCATTACCGCTGCTGCCGTGGCTGCTGCCAGCTCCTCGGTGGTTAACCGCGTGGCTGCACAAAACCTGTCGCTGTTCGCCAACAACGCTACGACCACCCTGGCGGTGGCTGCCGGCGATAGCGCCCAGAACATTGCCGACAACATCAACCTCAGCACCAGCACCACCGGTGTGACCGCTACTGCCTCCACGGCAGCGCTGTTCGGTACTGTTACCAGCACGGGTACGGTGTCGTTCAACCTGGCGAGTTCCGCGACTGCATCGGCTACCATTGCTGCGGCAGTGACCAACACCACCGACCTGTCCGGCCTGGCACAGGCGATCAACGCGCAAACTGCGGTTACCGGCATTTCTGCCGAAATCAACGTTGGCTCGCTGAAGCTGACCCACGCTACCGGCGCAGACATCAAGATCGGCGACTTCGCCAACTCCCGCGGCGGTACCGCTACCCTGCAAGGCCTGCTCGGCTTCTCGGCAACCAACGTGACCCGTGGTTCCGCAGCTGTGCTGTCCAACGGCGGTAACGACAGTTCCGTGGTGGGCGGTGAAATCCGTCTGGATTCCAATAACATCTACAGCGTGCAGTCCACCGTGGGTGGTTCCGCAGCAGGTGGTATTGTGGATGCCAGCAACACCGCCCAGAGCTTCGCATCGCTGACCGCAGCTTCCAACATCAACATCTCCACGGTGTATGGTGCGAACGATGCGCTGGCGATTGTCGACAAGGCCCTGGCTACCGTGGATACCATCCGCGCCAGCCTCGGTGCGTTGCAAAACCGCTTCACCGCTACCGTTAACAATCTGCAGACTTCCGCAGAAAACGGTGCCGCTTCGCGTAGCCGCATCCAGGATGCAGACTTTGCTGCCGAGACCTCCAACCTGTCGCGCTCGCAAGTGCTGCAACAGGCTGGTGTCGCGATCCTGGCGCAAGCGAATGCACTGCCAAACAACGTGTTGGCTCTGCTGAAGTAAGCTGGTAGTTGCTTGAAACCCGCACTGGCCGGGCAGCCTTGGTAAGTTCGAGGTTGCCCGGCTGGGGCGGCTCTCTGGAGAAAGCAAGATGGAAATTCAATCAGTAACGAATAGTGCTGCGGTGGCCCAGTTGTTGGTGGGGAACCAGTCAGCAGTGGGCGGGGCCTCGCAAAATGCTGGTCAAGTGGCTTCGCAGCCGGCAGTGTCTTCGCCGGCAACTCCGGAGCAGACGCAGCGTGCTGTTGATACCATCAATAAAGTCGTGCAGGTGTTCAACAATGGTGTTGAATTTTCTGTGGATGAATCGACCGGAATCAATCTGGTCAGAGTGGTGGATAAAGGCACCAAGGAAGTGATCCGGCAATTGCCTGTTGAGGCGGTGATCAGTTTTGCCAGGACGCTGGATTCCTTGCAGGGCCTGTTGATCAAGCAGCGGGTCTGAGTTTCGGTTTTTTGTCGCCCGGCGAACCGGGTTCCTGCGGTGCAGGGCGCAATGATGCGTGACTTTCAGGATTTTTCACTTCGTCGCAGTGACGAGGTGATGTGTTTGGGTGTGCCCGAATTCGGGTAATGCAGGATTAAAGTTAAGCCGGCGGTGTCCGGGAGGCGATTATGGCGATTACATCTACAGGTCTGGGTTCGGGTCTCGATATTGAAGGCATCATCACCAAGCTGATGACGGTTGAAGCCCAGCCGTTGCAGGCTCTGGCGAAGAAAGAGGCTTCCTATCAGGCGAAACTGACCGCCTATGGCACGTTCAGCGGCGCGGTTTCTGCGTTCCGGTCAGCGTCGTCGGCGATTAGCGGCACGTCTTCGGTCAATACCGCCACCGCGAGTTCGTCTGACTCCTCGACGCTGACCGCCAGCGCCAGCAGTATTTCGACGGCGGGTACTTATTCCGTCAATGTCACGCAACTGGCCAAAGCGCAGCAACTGGTTGCAGCAGGGCAGACCAGCCTCAGCGCCTCGATTGGCACGGGGGTGCTGACTTTCGACTTTGGTACCATCAGCGGTGGTGCCTTTAATCCGGGTACCGGGCAATATACGGGTTCGACGTTCACCAGCAACGGCAGCGGTGTTAAGACTGTTACCATCAGTGCGGCAAACGATTCGCTGACCGGGATTCGCGATGCAGTGAACGCGGCCAACATCGGTGTGACAGCGACCATTATCAATGACGGCAGCGGTACCCCGTACCGTCTAGCTTTCTCGTCAAAAAACCAGGGGGCTTCCAACAGCCTCAAGGTTTCGGTTTCGGGTAGCCCCGCGCTGGATAACCTTCTCGGCAACGATCCGGGCGGCACCCAGCATTTGCAGGAAACGGTGAGCGCGCAGGATGCGTTGCTGCAGATCAACGGTGTTGCGGTTTCCAGCAAATCGAACGCGGTGTCGAGCGCCATCACGGGGGTGACGCTGAACCTGCTCAAAACAACAAGCGGCACGCCGACAACGGTGACGGTGGGCAAGGATACCTCTGCGTTTACCAAGCAGATCGATAATTTTGTCAAAGCCTACAATGATCTGAACAAGACCATCAAGGACCTGACCGCGTACGACCCCAAAACCAGGACGGGTGGCCTGCTGGTTGGGGATACGGTAGTGCGCTCGGTGCAGTCGCAGATACGTGCGACCTTGACCGCTACCGTGCCTGGGTTGACCACGGGAGCATACAAGAGTCTTTCCGATGTCGGGATTTCAATCCAGAAGGATGGCACCCTGGCGACCGATTCTGCCAAACTGTCGACGGCACTGAGCGCCAATCCGACCGACGTGGCGGCGTTGTTTGCATCACTGGGCCGGCCTACGGATTCGCTGGTGAAATATGTCAGTTCGGCCGGCAACACCGCTGTTTCCAGCAGGGCGCTCAATATCACCAACATTGCAACGCAGGGAACGGCTACCGGGGTGGCTCCCGTGGTCAGCACCACGATTACTGCCGGGGTGAATGATACGTTGAGCGTAACGGTCGACGGCGTGACGACTTCCGTAGTGATTGCTGCGGGCGCATATACGCAGGCAGGCTTGAATTCAGCCATCCAGTCCGCCATCAACGGCGATGCTTCTATTGCGGCGGCAGGCGGGAAAGTGGCAGTGACGGATGTTGGCGGGATCATTACCATCACCTCCAGTTCATACGGTTCGGTATCGACCGCCAAGGTGAACGGCGGTAATGCCGCGCCCAATCTGTTTGGCGCCGCCAGCATTCTGGGAACTGCCGGGACGGATGTGGCAGGCACTATCGGCGGTGCCACGGCAACCGGTTCCGGCCAATACCTGACCACCAGTGATAACCTCAAGATACAGGTGGAAGGTGGCGCAACGGGTGCCCGTGGCACGGTTGAGTTTGCGCGTGGTTACGGCTATTTGCTGGATACCCTGGCATCAGGCTACTTTGGATCAAAAGGCACCATCACCAGCAAAACGGATGGTATTAACACATCCATTGATAAAATCACTGAGCAGCGGGCAACGCTGAACAAGCGTCTGGTCGCCATCGAGAAGCGCTATCGGGCCCAGTTCTCCGCTCTTGATGCTACGGTCAGTAGCCTGAATAATACCAGCGCATACTTGACCCAGCAGTTGACGGCGCTGACCAAGGCAACCAAGAGTGGCAATTAACAACGCCGTGTTGAGGATGAAGGGATGGCTCCGTGAAAACACATGATGATCAATTTGCCTTTACGGCAGGGCGCGACACAGGCGAGAAACGGCGGGTTTTTGATCTGGAAAAACTCGACTACTTGCTGCGGCGATTTGCCGAGGTGGAAGAGTTTCTTGGCCGTAAACTATTGCAGTTGAGCCGTCATCAGTGCTGAGTTTTTCCTGAATTAAGAAGAGAGATACGTACAAGATGATCACCAACCGTAACAAACTGGATGCGTATGGCCAGGTTGGCCTGGATGCCAAGGTGGCATCCGCGTCTCCGCACCGGTTGATTACCATGTTGTTTGATGGCGCGATTGCTGCTGTCGCCAAAGCCAGGTTCCATATCGGCCAGGCGCAGCCGGATGGCCGGATGGAACCCAACGATATTGCACAAAAAGGCGAAGCGATATCCAGAGCCATCGCTATTATTGATGATGGCCTGCGAGCCAGCCTCAATCTCGAGGTGGGCGGTGAGCTTTCCGCAAACCTGTATGCGCTTTATGAATATATGTCGCATCGCCTGGTTCAGGCCAATCTGAGCAACGACCTCCAGATTCTTGAAGAAATCTCATTGCGGCTGACAGAACTGCGCGATGCCTGGAGCAGTATAGAGTTCAAGCAAACGGACAATTCAAGGGTGCCGGATGAGCGTACAGTAGGTCGTTCAGGCGTTGTCACCTATGGTCGAGTTTGATTTTTCTACGCAAAAGCTAGTATAGTTGGCTGCGGAGGTGGAAAAATGAGTTCCCGGCCAGACTTACCTGAGTTGTATACAAGAATGCTGAACATCAGCCACGACATGCTGAAAGCGGCCGATCAGGACGATTGGGACAGCTTGATCGTGCTTGAGCAAGAGCGATCAACGGTTGTTGAGATTTTGCAATCATCTCCAGACACCATCCCTGACGATCAACAAGAACGCGACGTATTGATTGGTCTGATACAGGAAATTCAGAAGTGCGATGAAAGAATTCGCCCAATGATACTGTCCTGGATGGCAGAGCTTCGTACCATGTTCGAATCTGCGGGCAACGAGCTGAAGCTGGGGAAACAATACGGCAATTTCTGAGAAAGCGCCTGTATGCTGGCGGCAACGGATAACCCATCTGGAATCATCAGTCCGGTTGACCCGGTAGCGCGTTATCGTCGGCCAGAAACTCTGGGGCACCGTCTGGTGCGCAAACGCAGACGCAAGGCTCCGCCTACTTTGCCTGAGTCCAGGCAGTCACCTGAACATCGGGTTGATGAATATGCCTGATGCCTTTTTACGTTTTCTTGGAGTGAATATTGGAAGCCATTGTCGTCACTTGGCGTGAGTTGCTCGTCGTCGTTATCCTGGTTCTGGCGGTTTATATTGCCGAGATGCTGTTGATGATGCGAGCTGGCGGAGCTTTGCGGAAGCCGCGCTGGTTAAGCATCATTCATGAAAAAACCGTTGAGGCCGAACTGAGGCAGCAACTCGAAGCGCTGACCAAGCGTGTTGCAGTGATAGAAACCGGGATCGCATTGAAGGCGAGTTTGCCAACGCAGCCGCTGTCTTCTGCCGAGTTTGATTGGTCTGTCACTCCCACACCGCCGATCCCACCCAGCCTGCCGGAAACCAGCCAGGAAGACAAAGCCGAGTCAGAAACGGCTTATCAGCGAGCCGTCAAAATGGCGCAGCAAGGCGGAGAGGCGCAGACCTTGGTGGAGGAGTGCGGGATTTCCCACAGTGAAGCTGAACTGATCGTCTCAATGTACAAACGTTAAGAGACCGCAATGTTTTATAACGACATCCAGAATCAGTTGGCGTTGCTGGTAAAAACTTCAGCAACGCCGCTGATCGATGTCGTACAAAGCCCGGCAGAAACCGCGCAGTGGGTGCCCGGGCAGCGTTTGCCAGCCCATGTGGTTGCCAGCCTGCCAAATGGCAGGTTTCACGTCATGGTGCAAGACCAGACGCTGGATATGAACCTGCCGCGAAGCACTCAGCCGGGCGACAAACTGGAACTGGTTTATATCTCGGATAAGCCACGGCCGACGTTTGCGCTGTTGAGCGATCTTGCCAAAGCCCTTCCAGCGAGCAGCAACCAGGTCAACCTTAGCCAGGCAGGAAGGCTGATTGGCGCCTTGACCCAGCAAACCACTACCGACGCGGCGAATGCCGTGATCAAGACGCCAACGCCGGTTATTCCAGGCGCCCCGGCATCGGTGCAACAACTGGCTACTGCATTGCGCGACACGATTTCCCAGAGCGGTCTGTTTTATGAGGCGCACCAGGCGCAATGGGTGAGTGGCAGTCGCCCGCTGGAAAGTCTGCTGCATGAGCCGCAAGGCAAACTGGCTGCCGTGCCGGTCGAGCAGAAATTGCAGGCGCCGGTGGGCACCGATGCAGCCAAGCCCGCTCTGGATGCTGGAATCCAATCGGCGCAACAAGTCCGTGCCGGCGGCTTGCCTGCCTCTGCTGAGGCACTCAAACTGGGTGCCGATCCCACCCAGCAGATGGTGGCGCCATCTGCTGCGCGCGACGCGGTACATCCGTTAACGGCGCCTCTTGTGCAGCAGCAACTGGATATCCTCGAGAATCGGCAGATTGTCTGGCAGGGCCAAGTGTGGCCGGGGCAGGAGATGGAGTGGACGATTGAGGAGGATGGGCATCGCCAGGGCGGTGCCCCTGAAGAAGGCGCAACGTGGAGCACCCGGTTGCATCTCGATTTTCCCTCCCTGGGCGGCGTTACGGCGCATTTGGCTTTAGGCGCCGGCGGGCTGAAGATGAATTTTTCAGTGGAACGTGAATCAAGTGCAGCGTTGTTGCAGGCTGAGGCAGCAACGCTGGCACTATCCATGGAGTCGTCGGGCCTGAAGGTTGCCGGGCTGGCGGTACGGCAGGATGGCGGATCCTGAGGCACTACAATTTGCGGTAGCGCTTGCCTATCAGGCAGGTGAGAGTGCACCTACGGTTGTGGCAAAAGGCCGCGGCTTGCTGGCCGAGGCGATCATTGAGAAAGCCCGTGAAGCTGGCGTGTATGTACATGAATCCCCGCAGCTTGTTGCCATGCTGATGCAGGTTGACCTGGATGCCCAGATTCCTCACGAGCTTTATCTTGCTGTTGCCGAATTGCTGGCATGGCTGTACCGGCTGGAGCATGGAGGCGCACAGGATGTGGCTCCTCCTGTGCTGAATTTGCCGCCGCGTGAAGAACCGGCTTCTGGTAACGGTTGACGGCGTCCGTGTTAAAGCGCGGCCGTCAGTTCGCGAGTAATTTCTTGAATGGTGTTTTCTGTCAGGCCAAGGCCGTTCCTGGCGGCAATTGCCAGCGTGTCTTCAGCCCGATTTCCCATGGTGTTGATTTTTGCCGATAACAGTTGCACGTCATGTTCGAGCAGCACGTGCGCCACCCTGGACAGCAATCCCGGCCTGTCTCCCGCAATCAGGGTGAGCAAGTGATGGCCGGTTTTTTCGTCCGGAACAATAGTAATGTGGGTGGCCAACTGGGAGTGCTTCAACTGGCGGTTGAGGCGCCCCTCCAGCGGTGGGTCCGGCGGGGCATTGCTGGCCAGCTTGGCTTCTAACCCTTGTTCAATATGCCCGATCAGGTTGCCGTACTTGATCGAGCGGTCGCTATTGTCCAGGACCAGAAAGCTATCCAGTGCGTAACCATGCTTTGAGGTGTTGATTTTTGCTTCGACAATGCTGTACCCCATGCGCTCGAAAAAAGCACAGATGCGGGCAAACAGGTCGTTGCGGTCAGGGCTGTAGATCATGATCTGGATGCCATCGCCATCGGGGGACAGCCGCGCGCGGACGATGGGTTTCTTGCTGTCGGCATGCACTAGCAGCAAGCGGGTTTGCCAGGCAATCTCTTTCGCTTCGTGACGCAGGAAATAGCTGTCTTCGAGTTGCTTCCACCATGACAAGTAAGACTTGCCGGCAATGCCGTAATGCCCAAGTATCGTTTGCGCGCCTTGCTTTCTGGCGGATATTTCGTCGGCAATGCTATGTATTGGGCTACGCAAGTGGCGTAGGGTGCTGTTGAACAGGCTTTCCAGCAGGCGGGCTTTCCAGGCGTTCCAGATGGCCGGACTGGTGCCGCGTATATCGGCTACGGTCAATAAATAGAGTGCAGCCAGGTGCCATTCATCGCCAACTTTGCGAGCGAACTCGGCAATGATGCTGGGGTCACTGATATCTTGCCGCTGCGCCGTGGCAGACATGACGAGATGATTGCGCACCAGCCACGTCACCATCTCGCTTCCTGCCTTATCCAGCCCGTGAGCAGCACAGAAACGGTGTGCATCTACAGCGCCCAGTGTGGAATGGTCGCCCCCGCGGCCTTTGCCGATGTCATGGAACAGGGCGGCAAGATAGAGCAGTTCTGGTTGGGGAAATTGGCTGAATAACCGGCTGCACAGCGGAAATTCATGGGCCCTGTCCGTGATGGAAAACCCAACCATATTGCTGAGTACGTTCAGGGTGTGTTCATCCACGGTATAAACGTGAAACAGGTCATGCTGCATTTGGTCGGTGATTTTTCCGAATGCCGGAATGTAGCGCCCCAGGATGCCATAGCGGTGCATGCGCCTGAGCGTACCGATGATGCCCGCGGGGGAGCGCAAAATTTGCATGAAGGCACGCTGGTTATCCGGTGATGACCGGAATGCGCGGTTGATGGATTTCCCTGCCTGCCACAACTGCCTGACGGTGGTTGGGTTGGCACCTTCCAGTTCAGGATGCGCTTGCAAGGCGATGAAGAACTGCAAAATGGTTTCCGGTCTGGCTTGGAAAGCGTCTTTGTCGCGCGTTTCCAGCAGTCCGTTCCTGGCCTGGAAATCATTGCCGATGGGCGTGATCGCATGCCGCCGGTTCGCTTCCGAGTCGGCAAAAATATGCTGCTTTAATGTGCCAAGCAGTACTTCGTTCATCAGCCCAATAACGCGAGCGCTTTGGTAATAGCGCTGCATGATTTTTTCGCTTGGTCGCTGGGGGTATCGCGCGTTGTGTTCCTGCGCGACTGTGAGCGGAGCTGCTGGCTTGGATGAAAATATCTGTTTTGCCAGTGTGTCCTGATGATCGAACAGCAGGCGGTCTTCTCTGCGGTCTGCCAGATAGTGCAACTGGATGCGCAGATATTGCAGGAACTTTTCCTGGTGGCGGATCTGCCTGGCTTCCATCGAACTGATAAAGCCTGCCCGGGTGAGTGCTGCCCAGCCTGGGCGCAGATTGATGCTGCGTGCAATCCAGCCGATCATGTGCAAGTCGCGCAGGCCTCCGGGGCTTTCCTTGATGTTGGGTTCGAGATTGTGTGAAGTGTCGTTGTAACGCCTGTGGCGCAGCGTTTGTTCTTCGAGTTTTGCCGTGAAGAATGCTTCCGGCTGCAGGGCGTGGTGCACCGCGTGCAGCAACGTACGGCATGCACGGCGGTTGCCGGCCAGCCAGCGCGCCTCGAGCAGGTTGGTCTGGACGGTAATATCGTTCTGCGCTTCTTCCAGGCATTCCGGCAGGGTGCGCACACTGTGGCCTATGCTCAGGCCGATGTCCCAAAGTATCCCCACGACGGATTCCAGTGTGTTGAGCGCGGCCGGGGTTTCCTCCGGGGTGAGGATCAGGATGTCAACATCCGAATGAGGGTAGAGTTCTCTGCGGCCGTAACCGCCGACGGCAATCAGGCTGATGTCGCCCGGCAGGCCGGACTGCGCCCAGATGTCGCGCAGGATGGCGTCAACCAGCCGGCATTGCTCCCGCAGCAGTTTGTCGGCTTGCTGGTGTTGTTCAAAGGCTGCGCGCAAAGCCGCGCAGCCTTCTTTCAACTGTTTACGCCAGCGCTGGATTGCCGGTTGAGCCATGAACAAAAGCCGGGGCTGGTGGGCTGCCCGCGGATAGGGTCAGCACATCAAACCCGTGCTCGGTGACAGCGATGGTGTGTTCCCATTGTGCAGAAAGGCTGTGGTCCTTGGTCACGATCGTCCAACCGTCGCCAAGCTGGCGAATGTCGCGTTTCCCGGCGTTGATCATGGGTTCGATGGTGAATACCATGCCCGCCTGAAGCTTGGCGCCGGTGCCGGGCTTGCCGTAGTGAAGCACTTGCGGGTCTTCGTGGAACACCTTGCCGATGCCGTGCCCGCAGAACTCCCGGACTACCGAGTACCCGTGGTTTTCGGCATGCCGCTGAATGGCATAGCCGATGTCGCCCAGCGTGGCGCCGGGTTTGACCTGGGCGATGCCTATCCACATGCATTCATGGGTGATTTCGCACAGGCGTTTGGCCTGGATGGAGGCCTCGCCGACAATAAACATGCGGCTGGAGTCGCCATGCCAGCCGTCCTTGATGGTGGTGATGTCCAGGTTGACGATATCGCCGCTTTTCAATTTCTTGTCGCTGGGTACCCCGTGGCACACCTGATGGTTGATCGAGGTGCAAATGGATTTGGGATAAGGCGTGTGGCCGTGCGGCGCGTAATTCAACGGTGCCGGGATGCAGCCTTGCACATTGACCATGTAGTCATGGCAAAGCTTGTCGAGTTCGTCCGTGGTGACCCCGGGTTTGACGAAAGGGGCGATATAGTCCAGCACTTCACCCGCCAGACGGCCGGCGATGCGCATTTTTTCGATGTCCTGCTGATTTTTGATGGTAATGGCCATAAATGAATAGTAACGAACTGAAATTAGGAGCGGTCAGCAATCCGGATATGGCATCCGGATTGAACGACCATGGCGCTTATGGTAACATACGCGACCTTTTCATTTTGAGAAGGAAATTCGCACACGCGTCATGTACAGGGTGCCCGGTAAAAGGGTTGCTGTGACGCGTGGAGGCCTAACCCTTACAGGAGAATCAAATGTCTGTGACCATGCGTCAAATGCTGGAAGCCGGTGTGCATTTCGGCCACCAAACCCGTTACTGGAACCCAAAGATGGCACCATTCATCTTCGGCGACCGCAACAAAATTCATATCGTCAACCTCGAAAAGACCCTGCCTCTGTTCGAAGAGGCCACCAAGTACGTGCGCCAACTGGCCGCCAACAAGAGCCGCATTCTGTTTGTCGGTACCAAGCGTCAAGCGCGCGACATCGTTAAGGAAGAGGCTGTGCGTGCAGGTTGTGCCTATGTTAACCATCGCTGGCTGGGCGGTATGCTGACCAACTTCAAGACCGTCAAGCAGTCCATCAAGCGTCTGCGTGACTACGAAGCCATGATTGAAGACGGTAGCGTCGAGCGCCTGGGTAAGAAGGAAGTGCTGGGCTACAAGCGCGAAATCGAAAAGCTGGAGCGCTCCATTGGCGGTATCAAGGATCTGGGTGGTTTGCCCGATGCGATCTTTATCATCGACGTCGGTCACGAATCCGGTGCTGTTACCGAGGCTGGCAAGCTGGGTATCCCCGTGATTGGTGTGGTGGATACCAACAATTCGCCGGATGGCGTTGCTTATGTCATTCCTGGTAATGACGACTCCAGTCGTGCTATCCGCCTGTATGCCCGTGGTATCGCGGATGCGGTGCTGGAAGGCCGTGCCAATGCGCTGAACGAGATCGTCAAGGCGGCATCTGAAGACGGTGCCGAGGATGTTGCGACGGCTCAGTAACCAGCCTGCAAAAAGGGGCTGACCGCCCCTTTTTTTGTATCATTTTTTGTATTGATCTTAGAGAATCATAGAATCTTAAGGAGTGAAGCATGGCGGAAATTACCGCAAGTATGGTGAAGGAACTGCGCGAGCGCACCGACGCCCCGATGATGGACTGCAAGAAGGCGCTTACCGAAGCCGATGGCGATATGGTGCGTGCCGAAGAAATCCTGCGCGTACGCTTTGGCAACAAGGCCAGCAAAGCGGCCGGCCGTGTCGCGGCTGAAGGTACGGTGGGCGTCAGCGTGAGCGCGGACGGCAAGTCTGGCGCCATGATCGAAGTGAATTCCGAAACCGACTTCTGCGCCAAGAACGATGACTTCCTGGCATTTGTGCGTGACCTGGCGGAAATCGTAGCTGCCAGCAAGCCTGCCGATATCGCCGCTGTGGCCGGCCTTTCCATGGGCAATGGCACGGTTGAAGATGCGCGTACCCAGTTGGTCGGGAAAATTGGTGAAAACATCACACCACGCCGTTTTGTCAGCATCACTGCCAAGGGTAAGCTCGCCAGCTACGTGCACGGCGGCAAGATTGGCGTGCTGGTGGACTTGGTGGGTGGTGATGAGGCGTTGGGTAAGGATGTTGCCATGCATATCGCTGCAGCCAAGCCAAAGTCTCTGGACGCCAGCGGTGTTGATGCTACGCTGATCGAGACCGAGCGTCGGGTGGCCATTGAAAAAGCCAAGGAAGCCGGAAAGCCCGAAGCGATGCTGGAAAAGATCGCCGAAGGTACGGTGCAGAAGTTCCTGAAGGAAGTGACGCTGCTGAGCCAGCCTTTCGTCAAGGATGACAAGCAGACCATCGAGCAGTTGCTGAAGGCCAATAATGCCAGCGTTGCATCGTTTACCATGTACGTGGTGGGCGAGGGCATTGAAAAAGTCGTGACCGATTTCGCTGCGGAAGTGGCAGCGGCTGCCAAGGTTTAACGATGGCAACTCCCGCCTACAAGCGCATCCTGTTGAAACTGTCCGGCGAAGCCCTGATGGGCGAGGACAGTTACGGCATCAATCGCGCCACTATCAGCCGCATTGTGGCCGAGATCAAGGAGGTTGTTGATCTGGGCGTGCAAGTGGGGGTGGTGATAGGCGGGGGTAATATCTTCCGTGGCGTAGCGCCTGCGGCAGTGGGCATGGACCGGGCCACTGCCGACTATATGGGTATGATGGCTACGGTCATGAATGCCCTGGCGCTGCAGGATGCCATGCGCCAGATCGGCCTGGTTAGCCGGGTGCAATCCGCGCTGACCATCGAGCAGGTGGCCGAGCCATATATCCGGGGCAAGGCGATGCGCTACCTGGAAGAAGGCAAGGTGGTCATTTTTGGTGCGGGAACCGGCAACCCGTTTTTCACCACCGATACCGCAGCAGCACTGCGGGGGATGGAGATGAACGCCGACATCGTGCTGAAGGCAACCAAGGTGGACGGGGTGTATACCGATGACCCCAAGACCAACCCTGATGCAATGCGTTACAAGAATTTGAGTTTTGATGAAGCCATTGTGCGTAATCTGAAGGTCATGGATGCCACAGCGTTGACGCTGTGCCGCGATCAGCAATTGCCGCTATGCGTGTTCAGCATCTTCAAGCAGGGCGCGCTCAAGCGCGTCGTGTTCGGTGAGGATGAGGGAACGCTGGTACAGCCTTGAAGTAAAAGGAATTAAGCATGATTAACGACATCAAGAAATCCGCAGAACAGAAAATGCAAAAGTCGCTGGAGGTGCTGAAAGTTGACCTCGGCAAGGTGCGTACCGGACGTGCGCACACCGGCATCCTGGATCATGTTCAGGTTGATTATTACGGCAGTCCGGTGCCGATCAGCCAGGTCGCCAACATTTCCCTGGCCGATGCGCGCACCATTACCGTCCAGCCATGGGAAAAACCCATGATTGCCAAGGTCGAGAAGGCGATTCGTGACGCCGACCTGGGCTTGAATCCGGCGACTAACGGTGATGTGATCCGTGTGCCGATGCCGATGCTGACCGAAGAGCGCCGCAAGGATTTGATCAAAGTGGTGCGTGGTGAAGCCGAGTCGGCCAAGGTTTCCATTCGTAATATCCGTCGCGATGCCAATGATGCCCTGAAGAAATTGTTGAAAGACAAGGAAATCGGCGAAGACGACGAGCGCCGCGCGCAGGATGAAGTACAAAAGCTCACGGATAAACATATCGCCGAAGTGGACAAGGTATTGCAGGCGAAAGAAACTGATCTGATGGCCGTTTAACCGCTGCCGGTCTCCTCTATCTCGTGGCTATATTCGCAAGTTCCACGCAGCAAATTCCCGAAGCACCCAGTGTTCCACGCCATGTTGCCATCATCATGGATGGCAACGGACGCTGGGCGAAAAAGCGTTTTATGCCGCGCATCATGGGGCACAAGCGCGGCGTCGAGGTGGTGCGCGATGTCGTCAAGCAGTGTATCGATCTCGGTGTTGAATACCTGACCCTGTTCGCTTTCAGCAGCGAGAACTGGCGCCGCCCGCCCGACGAAGTGAAATTTCTCATGGGGCTGTTCATGGAGGCGCTTAATCGCGAAGTCAGCAAGCTGCATGAACACCATATCCGCCTGGTCATGATTGGTGACCGGTCGCGCTTTGATCCTCTGCTGGCCAAGGCAATCCACGCTGCCGAAAAGCTTACCGAGCATAACACCCGCCTTACCCTGACCATTGCTGCCAATTACGGCGGGCGCTGGGATATGGTCCAGGCGGTCCAGCACATGTTGCGAGTCCATCCGGAACTGGCTGCAGGATTTGGCGAAGAAGACCTCGCACCGTACCTTTCCATGCCGTATGCCCCTGAACCTGACTTGTTTATCCGCACCGGCGGTGAGCAGCGTATCAGCAACTTCCTGTTATGGCAGCTTGCGTACACTGAACTGTATTTTACCGATACCTTGTGGCCCGACTTCGATCATGCCTCATTTCTCCAGGCCATTGAGTCTTACCGTAAAAGAGAACGGCGTTATGGGCGAACCAGCGAGCAATTGAAATAGCATTATGTTGAAAGCCCGGGTGATTACCTCCTTGTTTCTGATGCTGGCGTTTCTAAGCGCCTTGTATCTGCTTCCCGACCTGGGCTGGTCATTGGTGACCCTGGCCGTTGTGGTGCTGGGCGCATGGGAGTGGGGCGGGCTTGCACGACTGAAGGCGCGTGCCAGAGGCGGGTATGCCACGGCAGTGGCGTTGCTAGGCATGTTGATGCTGCCTGACATCTGGCCGGCAAATATTGAGCAAGTCCAATTGCAGGTGCTGTTCTGGGTTTTGCTGGGCAGTGTGGTGTTCTGGCTGTTGCTGGCACCGCTGTGGCTGCTTAGGTTGCATAAGGAAACGCGTGCCCCGGTACTGCTGGTTTGTGGAATGCTTATATTGCTGACAGCCTGGTTGTCGCTGGCTTATTTACGCAAGGTTAGCCCTTCTCTATTGCTGACGTTATTGGCAACGGTGTGGATTGCGGATAGTGCGGCCTATTTTGCCGGCAAGGCATGGGGACGGCACAAACTCGCGCCCCAGATCAGTCCGGGCAAAACCTGGGAAGGGGTGCTAGGCGCCTGGGTTGCGGTCAGCATCTACGGATTGCTGCTTTGCCTGCTGCTTCCGCTGACATTCTGGCTGGTGCCGGGGCTGTGGGTGATCCTGGTGCTGAGCATCCTGGGCGATCTGTTTGAATCTCACCTCAAACGCCAGGTTGGCGCCAAAGACAGCGGGAATTTACTGCCTGGTCACGGCGGCGTGCTCGACAGAATAGACGGCATGATTCCAAGTTTGCCCGTCGCTGTGTTTGCTTTGCACTTCCCCCTTTACTACCTGGTGTTCCATGGCTGATATTTTGTCCCAACCCAAGAATATTACTGTGCTGGGATCAACCGGCAGTATCGGCACCAGCACGCTGGATGTGATTGCACGACACCCCATGCAGTTTCGGGCTTACGCCCTGACGGCACATTCCCGCCACGAATTGCTGCTGGAGCAATGCCTGCAGTTCAAACCACGCTTTGCTGTGATGCTGGACACGCAGGCGGCAGAACAACTGGCGGCCGGTTTGCGCGCGTCGGGCCTGGATACACAGGTGTTGTGCGGTACGGATGCGCTGGAGCAGGTGGCAACCTTGCCGGAAGTCGAAATCGTCATGGCTGCCATTGTTGGCGCGGCCGGGATGCGTTCGTCACTGGCCGCAGCGCAGGCCGGTAAACGCGTCCTGCTAGCCAATAAGGAAACCCTGGTCATGGCCGGGCACCTGTTCATGACGGCTGTGCGCGAGAATGGCGCAACGCTGCTGCCCATCGATAGTGAACACAACGCCATTTTTCAGTGCCTTCCGAGCGCATTTGCTGATGGATTGGCCCCGGTAGGCGTCACCAAGATTTTACTCACTGCTTCCGGTGGGCCGTTTCGCAATTTTACGCTGGAACAATTGACCCAAGTGACCTCGGCGCAAGCGCTCAACCATCCCAATTGGGTGATGGGGCCGAAAATCACCATAGATTCTGCAACCTTGATGAACAAGGGTCTGGAAGTGATAGAGGCGCATTGGCTGTTTGGCGCAACTGCAGACCAGATCGAGGTGGTCATCCATCCGCAGAGCGTGATTCATTCCATGGTGCAGTACAACGATGGCTCAGTGCTTGCGGAGTTGGGCAATCCTGACATGCGCACCCCTATCGCGCACGCATTGGCTTGGCCTGAGCGTATGGTTAGTGGCGTTGCGCCGCTGGATTTGTTCGCAACAGCCAGGCTGGATTTTGAGCGCCCGGATACACAGCGCTTCCCATGCCTGCGGCTGGCATTCGAAGCGCTCAAGAGCGAAGGTACGGCGCCGGCAATCCTGAATGCGGCCAATGAAGTGGCTGTTGCTGCCTTCCTGGCGGGGCGCATCGCATTCCTGGACATCCCCAGGCTGATTGAGGATGTGCTTTCACGCGTTAGCGTCAAGGCGGTGATGCAGATAGAAGATGTCATTTGCGCAGATGATGAGGCGCGTGCCGAAGCTGAACGCTGGCTGGGCAGGAGCCTGGTCGCATGCTGACCTTGATTGCTTTCATCGTTACCCTGGCGGTATTAATCGTGGTGCACGAGTACGGCCATTACATCGTAGCGCGCTGGTGTGGCGTCCGGGTACTGACTTTTGCCATCGGTTTCGGGCGTGCGCTATACATGCGTAAATTGCGCAATGGCACGGATTTCGTCATTGCGGCATTTCCGCTGGGCGGATATGTCAAGATGCTGGATGAACGCGAAGCGCCTGTCGATAGCGCAGACCTGGGGTATGCCTACAATCGGCAGAGCGTATGGAAACGCAGCGCAATTGTGGTTGCCGGCCCGCTCGCCAACCTGCTGCTGGCGGTGCTGTTGTACTGGGGATTATTCATGAGCGGTGTTACCGACATGCGGCCGGTGCTGGGCGAGGTGCCTCAAGGCACGCCTGCAGCACAAGCCAGTATTAAAGGCGGTGAAACGGTGACCAAGGTTGGAGGCAAAAAGGTCGCCAGTTGGCAAGAGTTGCATTGGGAGTTGTTGCAGCATGCGCTGAAAGGCGATGTGGTGGAAATCGAAGCCAGAAGCGGAACCGATGAAACTCATCTGCATCGCGTAGATTTTCGGCTGCTGAAAACCGAAGATTTTGATGGGGCCATGTTCGAGCGGACTGGCTTTATCCCGGCACGCCCACCCATGCCGGCAAGGGTGGGGGAGGTTGTCCCTGGTGGGGTGGCGGATAGTGCAGGGATTCAGGTGGGAGATTTGATACAAACAGTCAATAGTGTACCGGTCCCGGGCTGGGAAGCATTTGTGCAGGTTGTGCGGAATAGTGCCGGCAAACCATTGGTGCTGGTGCTGGATCGCAATGGGAAGGCCATGAACATTAAACTGACGCCTGCAGCCGCGAATGAAGCGGGCCGTACGGTAGGGCGTATTGGGGCTGGTTACCGCATGAGCGAAGCTGAGTTGCAGGCGTTTCTCGTTGAGATCAAGTATCCGCCGGTCCGGGCGCTGGAAAGGGCGGTGGCTAAAACCTGGGATACAGCGATTGTCAGTTTAAAGATGCTGGGCAGCATGCTGACCGGTGCCATCTCATGGAAAGGGGTGAGTGGGCCGGTCACGATTGCCACCTTGGCCGGCCAGACTGCGCAGATTGGATTAAAAGCCTACATTGGCTTCCTGGCATTGATCAGCGTGAGCTTGGGGGTGCTGAACTTGCTGCCTGTTCCGGTGTTGGATGGTGGGCATTTGATGTATCATATCGCCGAAGTCATCAAGGGCGCTCCACTGTCTGAACGCGCCATGGAGCTGGGGCAGCGCTTGGGGATTGCGTTGCTGGGACTGCTGATGGCAATCGCGCTCTACAACGATATAACCAGGCTGCTCATAAGTTAAGCTCACGAATCAGGCTCAAGAATAAAACCATGCAACCAATGATAATGATGAAGCTACGATCTCTTTCCCTGCTGATTTCTACGCTGTATGCAGGTTCGGTGATGGCCATGGAGCCTTTTGTGGTTAAGGATATCCGGGTGGAAGGGATTCAGCGGACGGAAGCCGGGACCGTGTTCAATTACCTTCCGGTCAAAGTGGGCGAGACCATGGATGACACCAAGGCCGCCCAGGCGATCAAGGGGCTGTTCTCCACTGGTTTTTTCAAGGACGTGCGGCTGGAGCAGGAAGGCCAGGTGCTGGTAGTCATTCTGCAAGAGCGTCCTGCTATTGCGCAGATCGATTTCAGCGGCAATACGTCGTTTCCCAGCGACAAAATGAAGGAAGGCCTGAAGCAGATCAACCTTTCCGAAGGCCTGATATTCGATCGGTCCATGCTGGATAAAGCCGAGCAGGAAATCAAGCGCCAGTATCTGGCACAGGGCAAGTACGGCGCCACGGTGAAGGCCGTGGTCAGCCCGATGGAACGGAACCGGGTGGCGGTGCGCTTTGATATTGAAGAAGGAGCAGTTGCCAAAATCAGGGCCATCAACATCGTGGGCAATCAGGTCTTCGATGAGGATGAACTGAGAAAGCAATTCGCGCTGACAACGCCTAATTTCATGTCCTGGTGGAGCAAGGACGATCAGTATTCCAGGCAGAAGCTGTCTGCCGATCTGGAAGCCCTGCGGTCATTCTATATGAATCAAGGCTATATGGATTTCAGCGTTGACTCAACACAGGTTTCCATTACTCCGGACAAGCGTGACATTTACATCACGGTTAGCCTGACCGAAGGCGAAAAATATACGGTTTCGGATATCAAGCTGGCCGGCGAGATGCTGGTTCCGGAAGAAGAGCTCAAACCATTAATTACCGTGAATCCCGGCGACACGTTCAATCGCCAGAACGTGACGGACTCTTCAAAAGCCATTGGCGACAGGCTGGGTAACGATGGTTTTGCTTTTGCCAACGTGAATGCCGTCCCTGAAGTGGACAAGGAAAAACGTACGGTTGCATTCACCTTTTTTGTTGATCCGGGGCGCAAGGTGTATGTCCGGCGCATAAACCTGACAGGCAATACACGTACCAGGGACGAGGTGCTACGCCGAGAAATGCGTCAACTGGAGTCCGCCTGGTATGCCGCTGACAAGATACAGCGCTCCAAGCAGCGCCTTGATCACTTGGGTTACTTTTCCGATGTCAATGTTGAAACACCGGCCGTGGCAGGAACCACTGACCAGGTCGATGTGAACGTCAGCGTCACGGAAAAATCAACGGGTAGCGTGCAATTTGGCGCCGGGTTGTCCAGCTCTGAAGGTGTGGTGTTTGGTATTACAGTGAATCAGGCCAATTTCCTGGGTACCGGGAACCGCGTCAGCACCAATATCAATACCGGTAAAGTGAATACGGCATACTCGTTATCGTTTACCGACCCGTATTTCACGCCCGATGGCGTTAGCCGCGGCTTTGATATTTACCGTAAAGACGTTGACTCCAGTTCGCTAAACGTCGGTACCTACCAGACGTCTTCTTATGGCGCGGGCATGCGCTTCGGCGTGCCGCTCAACGAGCGGGATGCGGCAAGTTTCGGATTGACATTCGACTATACCAAGCTGGATTTGGATGCCAACAGTCCGACGCGCTATTTGCAGTATTGCAACAACAACATTTCCGGTTGCGATAACTTCTTGCTGCGTGCCGATATAGGGTGGACGCACGATACCCGCGATAGCCTGATCTACACAAAAAACGGTGTTTTTCAGCGCATTTCCAGCGAAATCGGGCTGCCCGGACTGGATCAGGAGTACTATAAGCTTTCCTATCAGCACAGCTGGTACAAGGAGCTTAACAAGACTTTTACATTCATGCTGAACGGCGAGGCCGGTATTGCCGGCGCTTATGGCGGCGGCAACTATCCGTTCTTCAAGAACTTTTATGCGGGGGGCGTGAATTCGGTGCGTGGGTTTGATACCAGTTCGCTCGGACCACGTGACACACAGACAGTGGCTGGTGTCACCAGTGATTATGCCGTTGGCGGTACGCGGCGCCTGGTGGGTAATGCGGAAGTGTTTTTCCCGGTTCCATTCATGAAGGAAAACAAGCAACTCAGGTTGTCGGCGTTTCTGGATGGTGGCACCGTGTGGGGTACGGGTAGTGGCAGTGCCAGCGATTTCCTGCGGTTTTCCACGGGGGCCGGTATCAGTTGGCAATCGCCATTTGGTCCGATCAAGCTAGTATATGCGGTGCCGCTGAACGACGAGCCGCAGGATAGAACACAGTCCATACAATTCCAGTTGGGTACCGGATTTTAATTTTTTAGAGTATAGGAGAAGTTAATTGAACAAGCTGTTACTTGCATTATTGATTGGAAGCCTGGGGTTTGCTGTTACAGCCAATGCGGCTCCGAACGATGTCAAAGTCGGGTTTGTTAATGTTGAACAAATCCTGAAGGATGCACCGCAGACCGCAGAAAGCGGCAAGAAACTGGAGAAAGAGTTCAGTGCCCGCCAGCAAGAATTGGAAAGAATGGCCAAGCAAATCAAGGACCATGAAACCTCTCTCGACAAGGAAAGCCTGACCCTGTCTGAAACAGACCGCCGGAACAAGGAACGCGATGTTGCCAACCTGAAGATTGAGTTCCAGCGCAAACAGCGTGAGTTGCGCGAGGATGCAAATCTGCGCAAAAACGAGGAACTGCAGGCAATTCAGGAACGCGTCAACAAGGCGGTGACTGCGGTTGCAGAGGCTGAAGGTTATGACTTGGTCATTTATGGCGGCATCGCTTATGCCAGCAAAAAAGCGGATATCACTGATCGGGTGCTTAAGTCCCTGGGTAAGAAATAACCTGCAATACTGCTGGTTTGTTATTTGAATTACAGGCAAGAGGTTCGCTATGAATGCGTATACCCTGCCAGAGATTGCCGCATGGCTTGGTGGTGAGGTCAGGGGTGACAATGGGGTGCGGGTCAGCCAGATTGCATCCCTGCAGCATGCGCAGGCTGGGCAAATCAGCTTCCTGACTGATTCTCGCTATTTACCAGTGCTGGGCAGCACGACAGCCAGTGCAGTTCTGCTTGCTGCAGAACACGCCGATGCAACCGATATGCCGCGGATCGTGGTCACGAACCCATACGTTGCTTTCGCCAAGGTTTCTGCAAAATTCAATCCACCAGAAGATGTTCCTGTCGGTATCGCCGCTAGTGCGGCGATCGCTGAGGATTGCGTGATTGGGGCCGGAGTCAGCATCGGCGCGCACGCGGTCATTGAGCGAGGCGCAACTCTGGCCGAAAATGTGGTGATTGGTGCGGGCAGTTATGTCGGGCAAGGGGTCGGCATTGGGGCGGGAACACGCTTGTGTGCAAACGTCACACTATATTTTTCATGCCAGGTAGGTAGTGGCTGTATTATTCATTCAGGCACAGTGATTGGCGCTGATGGTTTTGGGTATGCGGATGATGATGGCCGGTGGGTGAAGATACCGCAAATCGGGCGGGTGCTGATTGGAAACGATGTTGAAATTGGTGCCAATACGACGATAGATCGTGGTGCGTTGGATGATACGGTGGTCGAAAATGGCGTCAAAATTGATAATCTGGTGCAAATCGGCCACAACTGTCATATTGGCGCGCATAGCGTTATTGCCGGGTGTGTGGGGATCGCGGGAAGTGCACGTATCGGGCAGCACTGCCGGCTAGGCGGGGCGGCAATGGTGCTGGGGCATCTGGAGATTGCCGATGGTGTTACCATCTCTCCTGGTAGCATGATTACCCGATCCATACACCGGGCGGGAACCTACACCGCGTTGATGCCATTCCAGGAACATGGCGAATGGCTGAAAACGGCAGCGCAGGTGCGCAGACTGGAAACTCTGGTGGAGCGGGTTGCCAATTTGGAAAAAGAACTTAAATTACTGAAGGGAAGCTAGGCATGAGCAGCATGGATATACACGAAATTCTGACGTATCTGCCTCATCGCTACCCATTTTTGCTGGTAGACAAGGTGATTTCCCTGGAAGAGGGCAAGGAAATCACAGCAGTGAAAAATGTCACCATCAATGAGCCGTTTTTCCCCGGACATTTCACCTATTACCCGGTCATGCCCGGGGTATTGGTGGTTGAGGCATTGGCGCAGGCTGCGGCGATTCTGTCGTTCAAAACCATGGGCAGCAAGCCGTCGGACGATTCCGTGTACTATTTTGCCGGCATTGATAACGTGCGTTTCAAGAAGCCGGTGTCGCCGGGCGACCAACTGATATTAAAGGTGAAGATTGACCGCATCATGCGCGGCATCTGGAAATACTCCGCACAAGCGCTGGTGGATGACGCCGTGGCGGCGGAAGCCGACCTGCTCTGCACCCTGAAAATGATCAAGTAGCCTGAATCCGCTCTGCATGATACACCCCACAGCTATTATTGATGCCGGCGCCCAACTCGCGCCGGATGTCGAGGTCGGCGCTTATTCCATCGTCGGCAAGGACGTAGTGATCGGTGCCGGGACAATCATCGGCGCGCATGTCACCATCGAAGGGCCAACGGTCATCGGTGAGCAGAACCATATCTACCAGTTTTCCTCCATCGGCGCAGCACCGCAGGATAAAAAATATGCCGGAGAGCCCACCCGGCTCGAAATAGGTCATCGCAACACCATCCGCGAATTCTGTACGCTCAACCGCGGCACGGTGCAGGATGCCGGTGTGACGCGTATCGGCAACGACAACTGGATCATGGCCTATGTCCACATTGCCCATGATTGCCAGGTGGGCAACAACACCATTTTTGCCAATAACTCGTCACTGGCCGGGCATGTGCATGTATTTGACCATGCCATTCTTGGCGGCTTCACTCTGGTGCATCAGTTCTGCAAAATCGGCTCACACGTTATTACGGCGGTGGGCTCTGTGGTGTTCAAGGACATCCCACCCTACGTGACGGCCTCGGGTTATGACGCCCAGCCCCATGGCATCAATGCCGAAGGCCTCAAGCGGCGCGGATTCTCCGCAGACAGCATTGCGGCCATCAAACGCGCTTATAAAACCCTGTATCGCAATAGCCTGACGCTGGAAGAGGCCAAGCTTGCGTTGGCAGAACAGCAAAAAGACCACCCTGAATTGACTATCCTGCTGGATTTCCTCAAGGTTGCAACGCGCGGGATCATACGGTAACTCTTTGTTTTTTTATGGCGACCATAGGAATAGTAGCCGGTGAAGCCTCTGGCGATTTGCTGGGCAGTCATCTCATCGCGGCACTGAAGCAGCGCCGTCCCGACCTCGAGTTCATCGGTATCGCCGGTCCCAAAATGATGTCTGCCGGGGCGCGGTCCATGTTTTCCATGGAACGGCTGGCGGTGCGTGGATATTTCGAGGTGTTGCGCCATTATTTTGGCATCTTGAAGATTCGCCGGGCACTGGTACGTCATTTCCTGCAGCATCCGCCGGATGTTTTTATCGGTATTGATGCCCCGGACTTCAATCTTGGTCTTGAACGCCAACTGAAGAAGCGCGGCATCAAAACAGTGCACTACGTCAGCCCATCCATCTGGGCATGGCGCAAAGGCCGGATCAAGGCCATCAAGCAGGCTGCTGACCAGGTGTTATGCCTGTTTCCGTTTGAAAAGCCTATTTACGATGAAGCCGGCATTCCGGCCACGTATGTCGGTCACCCGCTGGCCGATGTACTGCCGCTGACGCAAAACAAGGCTTTGGTGCGAGAAGAGCTACAAATCACCGATGCCGAGACGGTTATTGCCTTGCTGCCCGGCAGCCGCCAGAGCGAACTGGATTACATGGCCGACCTGTTTGTCAAAACCGCCATGCGCATTCAGCAGGATGTGCCCAACGCGCTGTTTCTGGTTCCCACCATCAGCCGCGAAACCCGCGCCAAATTTTCTCTGGCGATTGAACGCAACCAGGCTTTTGGCGTTGATTTCAAACTCATGTTCGGGCATGCACACAAGGCAATGGCGGCTGCGGACGGGGTGATTGTCGCCTCCGGCACGGCAACGCTGGAAGCTGCGTTGCTCAAATGCCCGATGGTGATTACCTATCGCATGTCGCGCCTGAGTTGGCTGCTCATGAAACGCATGGGATATTTGCCTTGGGTTGGGTTACCCAACATCCTGGCGGGGAAATTTCTGGTGCCGGAATTGCTGCAAGACCAAGCCACACCAGATGCGTTAGCTGAAGCGTTGTTGACCATGATTTTCGATCGTGAGCGCGTTGCTGGATTAAAAGAAGAGTACACCAAAATCCATTTGGCGCTACAGCAGAACACCGCAGAAAAAGCGGCTGACGCGATACTGGGCCTGCTGCCGTGATTTGCGGCGTAGATGAGGCAGGGCGTGGGCCGTTGGCAGGCGCCGTGTTTGCCGCTGCCGTGATACTGGATCCAGCCAGGCCCATCACTGGCTTGGCTGACTCCAAAAAGCTCTCTGAAAAAAAACGCGATGCGCTGGCGCAGGTCATCAAGCAGCAGGCGCTGGCCTGGTGCATAGCCTCCGCCAGTGCGCAAGAAATCGATGCCATCAACATCCTGCAAGCCAGCATGCTGGCCATGAAGCGAGCCGTGGAAGGGTTGTCGCTGCTGCCGACACAAGTGCTGGTGGATGGTCTGCATTGTCCGAACACGGCTTTCCCATCACAGGCGATAGTGAAAGGGGATAGCAAAGTGGCGGAAATCTCCGCGGCCTCCATCCTGGCCAAAACCGCGCGCGACGCGGAAATGCTGGAATTGCACGCACTGTACCCGCAATACGGATTTGATCGGCACAAAGGTTACCCGGTGCCGATGCACCTGACGGCGCTGGCGGAGTACGGAATTTCTCCCGTACACCGCCGCAGTTATGCGCCGGTCAAAATGTATCTGACCTAATACTTCACCTGCACCCGGTAGCTGAGGGTGGTTTTGCCTTCGGCGGGGATGGTGATGTGCCAGACAGCGGTATTGCTGCTTGCCTTGGTGTGCTCATGGCTGGTTTTCAGCATTTTCCAGTCGCCGGGAATCGGCTCTTGTATGGTGACGGTCACCGCTTCTTTCTTCGCGTTTTTCAGCACAATCTCATAAGCGCTTTCAAACAACGCGGTGCCTTTGCCCGGATTGGGCAGTTTCTTGAAATCGGTCTGTTTCTTGTCGGCGGTGACGTCAAAGGCTTCGCCCAGCTTTAACCGCACTTTTTCATTTTTGGGGGTGTGTTCTATGTTGTCCTCACCCACAAATTGCGCGTTTCCTGCGGCATCCTTTTTGTAAACGCGGATCACCCCTTTGGGCAGCGGTATGCCGAGCTTTGCGCTGTCCTTATTCTCAAACTCGACAAACACACCTACTTTCATTTTCTGGCCGAGGTCGCCGTAGCTGCCCTGGTAGTAATAATCGCCGCCCTTGAGCAGCAACTCCTTGCGTACTGGCACTTGAGCCGCCGAGAGCAGGGAAACCTGTTTGGTCTGGTTTTCGGCAATGGTGGTGGGGCGATCCAGGCTGTACAAATGGTATTCCAGCAGCGATTCTTCGCGCATAGCCGGTGCTGCGTCAGCTGCAACAGCCATTTCCATCTTGGCCATCGCGCGTAGCGGGCGCAGTTCGTCCCTGACGCGGTTCACGTCGCCTGCGACCAGTTGTAGCCTGGCATTGCGATAGGCCGCGCCGCTGGTGTTGGTCAGCGTGACCCAGCCCGACAAGTCCATCCGGTCATCGCCGGCATTCAATTCGGCTACGTAATCCGCTTTCCAGCCCAACCCTCTGGTCAGGTAGCTTAATTCCACATCTTGCTGCGATGAGCCGCTGTT
Source organism: uncultured Methylophilaceae bacterium (assembly GCA_964511385.1). Lineage (GTDB taxonomy): Bacteria > Pseudomonadota > Gammaproteobacteria > Burkholderiales > Methylophilaceae > CAILHX01. Next base: position 27,453 of record CAZEFE010000010.1, read on the forward strand.
ATTCAATGACATGACTAATGTAGGCCTGTCGCGCAGGTTTTCGGGGACATCCGGGTAAACGATTCGGCCGGGTATGCCGGTTTCGATACGGTCGGCAAATTTAAGCACGACGCCATTATTGGCGGACAGCACTTGCGCCTGCTCGCTGCTTTCTACGCCGGTGGCGCTATTGGTTTTGATGATGCTTACTGATTTGCCCACGTATTTTTCCAGCAGCTTTTGCGGGGTCAGCAGATCAAAATCAAAATTCTGCTCGATGACGGCAAGTTTTCCCGGCGCGGAGATACTGCGCAGCAGCGCGGTTTCCGGGCGCATCTGCGCGCTTACATCGCGGAATGCCAGGCTATTGGTGCCGCTGCCCAGGCGAATCTGGCGCTGGTCTTTGATCAGCGCCAGATTTTCGTTGTAGATGGTCACCGCTACGCTTTGCTGGTCTTGCAGAGTGCTGCGCAGTTCATCGGCAGCCAATGTGACGCAGGGTAGGGCGAGGATCAAAGGGGCTAGCAAAGATCGATAGCGGATCACCGTGGGCATGTTGTTCTCCAAACGAGGGTAGGAAGCTAACAAACGGACGCAGACGTGTTCTGTTGACCAGATGATACTGAAAATCTCTGTGTCTGACGTATAAACGACAAAGCCCCGTTTCCGGGGCTTTGTCAGGGTAGTGAAAAACTTACTTTTGCGTTTCAACCATCATTAGCGGTTCCTGAGCGGCCTGCTCTTCTTCGGCTTTTTTCTTCCAGGCCGGTGTTCTGGCTGGCTTGCGCGGGGCAGGTTCCTCTTCGACCACCACTGCTTTTACGGCATCCGCCTTGGTTTCCACCATTTCCAGACCGGCACTGGCCAGATCGGCAACGATAGGCTCAGGTGCCTTGCGGCGACGCGGTGCGCGTGGTTTGCGTTCGGCCTTGGCAGGTGCTTCAGCCTCGGCTTCCGCTGCAGCGCTAGGCGGGGCTTCCTGGGCTGCGACTGCGGTTTCTACCGGCGCAACTGGTGCCGCTACGGTTTCAACCACTGCTGCGGCGGCTGGTTGAACTGCTTCGGGTTCTGCTGCCACGGCAGTTTGCACAATTTCCAGTTGCTCGCCGGCGGCCTCGTTAGCAGGGCGCTGTTGACGTGGCGGACGCTCGCCGCGCTCACCACGACCACCGCGGCCACGATTGCGACGACCGCCGCGGGTTTCGCCTTTTTCCGTGGCTTCGGCAGCAGGTTGCTGCGTTTCTATCGAACTGACGGCCTGTGGCTTTTCTGCGCGTTCGGTGCGTTCACGCTCTGGACGAGGAGGACGCTGCTCGCGCGGAGGTCGTGCCTGCTGCGGTTTGGCTGCACTTTCCGCCTGTGCATTGCGCGGTGCCTGGTCGCGGTCGTAATCACGATTGCGGTTGCGGTTGCGGCCACCGCGCTCGTTGCGGTCACGCTGTCCTTGTCCTTTGCGGGCCGGTTTGGCTTCGACTTTGTTTTCTTCTTCCTTGGCGGCGGTGATTTTACCCAGCCAGGATTTGAAACGGCCGAACAGACCGGGCTTTTCGGCCACTTCTTCGATGACGATAGGGGCTGCAGTTGTTGGCGTAATGCCTTTGACCGCCGCTTCCTGACGTGCGGGTTTGGCTTCCTGCTGTTTGGCGCTGCCTGCGGATTCTTCCGACTCGGTGGGCAGTTCCACCAGTTCGTAGCTGCGAATGTTCTCGACGTCGCCAACTTCATTTTCGCGCAGGCGCACGATGGTGTAGTTCGGCGTTTCCAGATGGATATTGGGAATCAGGATGACGCTGATATCCATGCGCTGTTCCACGGCGTGAATATCGCTGCGTTTTTCGTTGAGCAGGAAGGTTGCCACTTCGACCGGCAGTTGTACCTGCACCGCGCCGGTGTTTTCCTTCATGGATTCTTCCTGAACGATGCGCAGGATGTGCAACGCGGTGGATTCGATACCGCGAATATGGCCAGTGCCGTGGCAGCGCGGGCAAGGGATGTGGTTGGATTCACCCAGGGATGGGCGCAGGCGCTGGCGCGACAGTTCCATCAAGCCGAAGCGGGAAATCTTGCCGGTCTGCACGCGGGCGCGGTCGTAATGCAGCGCGTCGCGCAGGCGATTTTCCACTTCACGCTGGTTACGTGCGCTTTCCATGTCAATGAAGTCAATCACCACCAGGCCACCCAGGTCGCGCAGGCGCAATTGGCGGGCGACTTCTTCAGCTGCTTCCAGGTTGGTGTTGAACGCGGTTTGCTCGATGTCGCTGCCACGGGTGGCACGGCCAGAGTTGACGTCTACCGAAACCAGCGCTTCGGTATGGTCGATCACAATGGCGCCGCCGGAAGGCAGGCGAACTTCTCTTGAAAATGCGGTTTCGATCTGGTGTTCGATCTGGAAGCGCGAGAACAACGGCACGTCATCGCGATACAGTTTCACACGCGACACGTTGCCGGGCATGACGTGGTTCATGAACTGCACGGCTTGCTCGTAAATATCCGGCGTATCGATCAGGATTTCGCCGATGTCAGGCTGGTAGTAATCGCGGATGGCGCGAATCACCAGGCTGCCTTCCTGATAAATGAGGAAAGCGCCTTTTTGCAGGTTGGAGGCATTTTCGATAGCCGTCCACAGTTGCAGCAGGTAGTTGAGGTCCCATTGCAGCTCTTCCAGCGTACGGCCGATACCAGCGGTACGCGCAATGATGCTCATGCCGTTGGGCACTTCGAGCTGCGCCATGATATCGCGCAACTCGTTGCGGTCTTCGCCTTCGATACGGCGCGATACGCCGCCGCCGCGCGGGTTGTTCGGCATCAGCACCAGATAGCGGCCTGCCAGGCTGATAAAAGTGGTAAGCGCGGCGCCTTTGTTGCCGCGCTCGTCTTTCTCGACCTGCACGATGATTTCCTGGCCTTCGCGCAGCACATCCTGGATACGCTTGCCGTCGGCATCGTTCAGGTAATTGCTGCGGGCGACTTCCTTGAAGGGCAGGAATCCGTGGCGGTCGGTGCCGTAATTGACAAAAGCGGCTTCGAGCGAAGGCTCGATGCGGGTGATGACGCCTTTGTAGATATTGCTTTTCTTTTGTTCTTTTCCTGCGTGTTCGATGTCCAGGTCGATCAGTTTCTGGCCATCAACAATCGCAACACGCAGCTCTTCAGCCTGTGTTGCATTAAATAACATGCGTTTCATTTGTTGTTATCTCCCGCGCTCAAAGCGGGTGTGTAACGCAAAGCCAAAACATGGCCGAAGGAGAACACTGCCGGGAGACAGTGGGTCAGACAATAGCTACCGTATGGCACAGGTCATCGTTAAGTGCGGGCGTTTCATTGACGCCTGCCTGGGGCGAATGAAATTCGCCAAAGAATCCTGTTTTATATCAAATCGTTAAGCAGCAAAGCTAACGTCGAATGTAAAATTGCGCGACACGGTTTTTTCGTGTCCGGCACGACTATCGTTTACAATAAACCCGGTTTTGGTTCTCGCCACGCGGCTAATCATGGTTAGCGTATCGTTACATGGCAGCGCTTGAGCGCAATTAATTTGGTAACTCTATGGTTCGTCACGTTGCTGGCATTAGCCATGTTTGTAAAGCATGGCGATTAGCTGAAGTAACGGGAACCAGTGGTTGACCCAACTTGCTAAGAATCGCTACTTCTTTCAGCGTTGGCTGGAATGGTGAGCGAAATTAACCAGAATTCCTTTGGTTTGCCTTGCTGCATTGGCAAACACGACACGCGCAAGTATAGGCTAGATGACAGAAATAGGCAAAAACTCCGTTACCCTGTTGACGGTTGATGAGAGTGGGGAAGGGCAGCGCATTGATAATTTCCTGGCGCGGCAGCTGAAAGGCGTCCCTAAAAGTCACATTTATCGCATTCTGCGTAGCGGCGAAGTCCGGGTAAACCGCGGCCGCGTTGAGGCTACCCATCGCTTGCAGATCGGGGAGGTGGTGCGTATTCCGCCTGTGCGTACGGCGGCACCGGAAAAAACGGCGGGCAGCGCGCCTGTGGCGGCTCGTCTTGCTGGCGCGGTCATTTATGAAGACGATGCCATGCTGGCCTTGGATAAACCTGCCGGAATGGCGGTGCACGGCGGTAGCGGTATTTCTCGCGGCGTCATCGAGCAACTGCGCCTGGAGCGGCCGCAGGCCAAGTTTCTGGAGTTGGCGCACCGGCTGGATCGGGAAACCTCGGGTGTGCTGCTGATCGGCAAGAAGCGCAGCGCATTGGTGGCGCTGCACGACATGATGCGCGAAAACAAAATGCGCAAGCGCTATACCATACTGGTCAAAGGCCGTTGGCCGGACCAGAAGCGGCGTGTGGTGCTACCGCTGGTCAAACGCGAAATCGAAAACGGCGAGAAGCGTGTCAGCGTGGAGGAAGGTGGGCAGCGCTCCGAAACCATTTTCTACCTCAAGGAACATCTGGGGGACTACTCATTGCTGGAAGCGGAATTGATCACCGGGCGTACGCACCAGTTGCGGGTGCAACTGGTGCATCTTGGGTATCCCATTGTCGGGGATGATAAATATGGCGATTTTGCGCTGAATAAAGTACTGCAAAAGCGCGGGCTGAAGCGCATGTTCTTGCATTCCACCGAAACCACACTCAAACACCCGTTGACGGGCGAGACGCTGATATTGGCGGCACCGCTACCGCCAGAGCTGCAGAAATTTGTTGATTCATTGAAAGAGCGTCATGCCGAGCAAGTTTGAATTATTGATTTTTGATTGGGATGGCACGCTGGCTGATTCGACCCAGGCCATTGTAGAGGCACTTAATGTGGCGAGTCAGGAAACGGGATTGCCGCAGCCTTCCGAGCAGGCTTCGCGCGCCATTATCGGTCTGGAATTGCGGCAGGCGCTGCGTACCCTGTTTGGTGAAGTGGACGAACAGCAGTTGCAGCAATTGGTGCGTAGCTATCACCGGCATTATTCCGCGGTGCAGGATGATATTCCATTGTTTGCCGGTGCCGGGGAGGCCTTGCGCGAATTGGCTGGAAACGGCCACCTGCTTGCCGTGGCGTCCGGCAAGGGGCGGCGCGGCCTGACGCACGCCATCCAGTCGTCTGGTGTTGGCGACATCATTCTCGCATCGCGCAGTGCCGACGATTGCCATTCCAAGCCGCATCCGCAAATGCTGCATGAAATCATGGATGAACTGGGCGTGGAGGCTGAGCGTGCAGTGATGATCGGGGACACCACTTTTGATCTGCAAATGGCCAGTAATGCCGGCGTATCCAGCTTGGGCGTGACCTACGGTGCGCAGCCGCTGGAAAACCTGCTGCCACATTCGCCGCTGGCTACTTTCGACAGTTTTGCTACACTTCATGCATGGTTATGCGCGAACGCCTGATCTGTGCCAGCCAGGATTTGGTGGAGCAGGGGCAGGGGGTCAGCTTTCCTGTTTCCGAGGCTGAAGGTGTCACTGGTTTTGTGGTGCGCTACCGTGGCATTGTTTCGGGTTACATCAATCAATGCGCACATGTGCCAGTACCTCTTGATTGGCAAGAAGGGAAGTTTTTTGACTTGACCGGGCACTACCTGATTTGTGCTACCCATGGCGCTCAGTATGAGCCGGAAACTGGAGCATGCGTGTTGGGGCCCTGCAAGGGGAGGTCTTTGCAGAAGTTATGCGTTGCAGAGCGCGATGGCTATGTTTATCTTGTTGAATAGATTAGAAAGTTGACGATGTCGGACAATCAAAACTGGGAGCGCAGTACTCTGGAAAAGCTGGCGATGGGCGCGTTGCAGGAACAAAAACGTGCTCGGCACTGGGGTATTTTTTTCAAGACGCTGACGTTTGTCTATCTGTTTGCGCTGCTGTTCCTGGCATTGGACTGGATAGGGCCCGGCCGGGCTGCAACCGGCGCACATACGGCGGTTATCAGCATCGATGGCGTCATCGGCGAAGGTGATGCAGTAAATGCAAGCGATACCGTATCCAGTCTGCAATCGGCATTCGAGGACAAGAACACCAAAGGCGTCATCCTGCGCATCAACAGCCCTGGCGGCAGCCCTGTTCAAGCCGGCATCATCAATGATGAAATCCGCCGCTTGCGCAAACTGCACCCCAAGATACCGCTGTATGCCGTGGTGGAAGATGTTTGTGCTTCGGGTGGTTATTACATTGCTGCTGCGGCCGATAGGATTTATGTGGATAAAGCCAGTATCGTAGGCTCAATCGGGGTGTTGATGGATGGGTTTGGTTTCACCGGCGCCATGCAGAAACTGGGCGTGGACCGCCGGTTGATGACGGCAGGGGAAAACAAGGCCATTCTGGATCCATTTTCACCGGTGAACCCCAAGCATCAAGTGTATGCACAGGCCATGCTGCGCCAGATTCACCAGCAGTTCATCAAGGTGGTGCGCGATGGCCGGGGCGCTCGCTTGAAGGAAACCCCGGAAATTTTTTCCGGCCTGTTCTGGACTGGCGAAAAAAGCATAGAACTTGGTCTGGCTGACGGATTCGGCAGCGCCAACAGCGTTGCTCGCGATGTGATCAAAGAGGAAAACCTTGTGGACTTTACTACGACTGAAGGCTTGGCTGACCGTTTTGCCAGAAGGCTGGGTGCTTCCGTCATGAGTACGCTATCCGGCAACTCCTTCAAATTACACTAAAGGATGCGGAAGATGCGCTATCACTTGTTAGCATGGTCGCTACTGGTAGCAGCAGTGCACGCGTATGCTGCAACTGGCGTGGTGGAGGGCGTGCGCATGCCGATCTGGGTAGAGCAGGATGGCGCGATCTCCGCACTTGCCCCTGGTGCGCGGCTACGCACCACGGACGCGGTAGTGACCGGGGAGGGCGGCAGGCTGCTGTTGAAGCTTGATGACGGTAGCCTGGTCAGGCTGGGTGAGAATGCCAAACTGGTGCTGGATGATTTGAAATCCGGCCAGGGTACGGCCCACACCGCAATTTCGGTGAAACAAGGCAGCTTCCGCTTCAAAAGCGGGGGGGCTAAAAAAACGGTCAACGTGATGGCCGGAAGTTTGTCGGCCAGTAGCGGCCGGCTGGACATCTGGGGTAACGTCGGCGAAGAGCGCGATGTACTGGTGCTGTTGGCAAAAGGCCGCGTAAAAGTCGAACACGACAACGGCAGTAACGCGGTACTGGCGCGCGCAAACACCTTTGTAGATGCGCTGGACGGTGGCACGCTGAGCCCGGTTACGAAAGTTGCTGCTGGCGATTATCGTCGCTGGATTGCGCAAACCGATCTGCAAACAGGCAAAGGGGTTGCCACGCGCAAAGGCCGCTGGGTTGTGGATCTCGGGACTTTCCGCGAACGCGCCGAGGCTGCCGCGATTGTCCAGGATGTTGCAAAGGAAGGTTATGCGGTTGTCGCCGTTTCCGCCAATGTCCAGGGAAAAACCTACTGGCGCCCGCAAATCAGCCGTTTCAAAACGAGTAACGACGCCGCAGTTGTAGCAGAGCAGTTAAGAAATCAGTTTGATACACTCTCCATTACCACCAGAAGAAAATAGTTCCCTTTCATGCAAGTAGCCCGTTGGACAACCTTTGCCACTGTGGCAGCGCTGCGCAGTGCTGCTGTTGATTTCATCCTGCAGTCCGCCGAAGCCGCAATAAACGCCCGTGGACGTTTTGACATTGTGTTGGCAGGAGGCAGTACCCCGAAGCAGATTTATGAAAGTTTGCGTCATGCCCGGACCGATTGGTCGAAATGGCACATATGGTACGGCGACGAGCGTTGTCTGCCGCCGGAGCATGCCGACCGCAACAGCAAAATGGCGAGTGATGCCTGGCTGGCGGCAGTGGATATTCCTGCCGCGCAAGTACATCCCATGCCGACAGAAAATGGTTCTGTGGAGGCGGCAAAAACCTATAGCCTGGCCTTGCAGGGGCTTGCCGAGTTTGACCTGGTGTTGCTGGGATTGGGCGAAGATGGCCATACGGCCAGCCTGTTTCCCGGCCAACAGTGGGAATCCGAGCCGCCGGCACCGGCCATTCCGGTGAGCAACGCACCGAAACCTCCGTCCAACCGGGTCAGCCTGTCAGCTTCTAGGCTGAGCCAGGCCCGTCAGGTGTTGTTTATCGTGACCGGCGCCGGAAAAAAAGAGGCTGTCCGGCAATGGCGCAACGGTGAACCTTTGCCGGTACATGCGATCACGCCTCAAGCGGGGGTCGATATCTTTGCTGATGCCGAGGCGGCGGAGTAGCTGCACAACGGAACCACGGGCGATCAGTCGTGAGATCGCCCGTGGTTGTTAGCCGTGATGTTTCTTGAAATAGTTGATCAGGCCGTTGGTAGAGGAATCGTGCTCATTGATCGGCTGGCTGTCTACGAGCTGAGGCAGTATCTTCTGCGCCAGTTGCTTGCCGAGTTCCACGCCCCATTGGTCAAACGAATTGATGTTCCAGATAATGCCTTGCACAAAAATCTTGTGTTCGTAGAGTGCGATTAATGCGCCCAGTGTCCGCGGGTCCAGTTTGCGGAACATGATGGCGTTGGTCGGGCGATTGCCTTCAAAGACCTTGTGCGGCAACAGTTTTTCCAGCGCTTCGCCGCTCATTCCCGCCGCCACCAGTTCGGCACGGGCTTCCGCCTCAGTTTTGCCGTGCATCAGCGCCTTGGGCTGCGCCAGGAAATTGGAAAGCAGCACTTTGTGGTGGTTGCCGAGCGGATACTGGGTTTCCATCGGGATGATGAAGTCCGCCGGAACCAGCTTGGTGCCCTGGTGGATCAACTGGTAGAACGCATGCTGGCCGTTGGTTCCCGGCTCGCCCCAGAGGATGGGGCCGGTGGAATAATCTACGCGCTGGCCATCGCGATCCACGAACTTGCCGTTGCTTTCCATATCGCCCTGCTGGAAATAAGCCGGGAAGCGGTTCAGGCACTGGTCGTATGGGAAAATGGCATGCGTTTGCGCGCCAAAGAAGTTGTTGTACCAAATACCCAGCAGCGCCAGCGTGACTGGCATGTTGGCTTCCAGCGGGGCATTGCGAAAATGCTCATCCATCTCGAAACCGCCTTGCAGCAGTTCTTCAAAGCAATCCATGCCCACGTACAGGGCAATCGGCAGGCCGATGGATGACCACAGCGAATACCGTCCGCCCACCCAGTCCCAGAATTCGAACATGTTGGCGGTATCGATGCCGAATTTGGCAACTTCCGAGGCATTGGTCGAAAGCGCGACAAAGTGTTTGGCGATATGTGCTGGATCCTTGGCGGCCTGCAGGAACCATTCCCGCGCCGATTGGGCGTTGGTGATGGTTTCCTGGGTGGTGAAGGTTTTTGATGCCACGATGAACAGCGTGGTTTCCGGATTGCATTTCTGCAGCGTCATGCCCAGATGGGCGCCGTCAATGTTGGAAACAAAATGGGCGTTCAGGTTGGCGCGGCTGTATGGCCGGAGGGCGTTGCAGACCATGAATGGACCAAGGTCAGAACCGCCAATGCCGATGTTGACCACATCGGTGATCTGCTTGCCGGTGTAGCCCCGCCACACGCCGTTTCTGACGCGCGCGGTAAAATCTCGCATGTGCGCCAGTACGCGGTTGACGTCAGGCATGACATCCTTGCCATCAACCAGGATGGGCTGCTTGCTGCGGTTGCGCAGGGCGACATGCAATACGGCACGGTCTTCGGTGATGTTGATTTTTTCGCCGGAAAACATGCGTTCGCGCCATTCCTCGACCTTGGCTTCACGGGCCAGTTGCAGCAGCAGGTCACGCGTTTCCTGCGTGATGCGGTTTTTCGAGAAATCGAGCAGTATGTCTTTGTACTGTATGGAAAATTTATCGAAACGCTGTGGGTCTGCGGCGAACAGGTCGCGCATGTGCAATTGCGCCACATCCTGTTGATGTGAAATCAGTTTTTTCCAGATTGTGGATTGTGTCAATTTAGACATCGTTTTTTTATCCTTGTTGAAGAATCACTCCCGCCAACGGCGGCACCGTCATCACGACCGAGTGCGGGAATCCCATCCATGAAACATTTTCTGCTTGCAGCCCAACACCATTGCCGGAGTTGCCTCCGCCGTACAGTTCGGAATCGCTGTTGAACAGCTCCCGATAGTTGCCTCCCCTGGGCACGCCAATCCGGTAGCCGTGACGTGGCACTGGCGTGAAGTTGAGCACCACGGCCACAAACGAGCCATCGCGCGCGCGGCGCAGATAGCTGATGATGGACTGGTCCGCATCATGGCAGTCAATCCAGGAAAAGCCTTCCGGTGCAAAATCCAGCTCATACAGCGCGGGGATGTTGCAGTACAGATGGGACAGGTCGCGGAGCATGGTACGCACGCCCTGATGCCAGCTGATGTCCAGCAGATGCCAATCCAGGGAATGTCCTACCGCCCACTCGCGCCCCTGGCCGAATTCGTTACCCATGAAATTCAGTTTTTTCCCCGGGTATGTCATCTGATAAGCCAGCAACAGCCGTATGTTAGCAAATTTTTGCCACGCGTCACCCGGCATTTTGTCCAGCAACGAGCGTTTGCCGTGCACCACTTCGTCGTGCGAAAAAGGCAGCACGAAGTTTTCGCTGTACGCATATAGCTGGCCGAACGTCAGCTGGTCATGATGGTAGCGGCGGTGGACCGGATCTTCCTTGATGTAACTCAAGGTGTCATTCATCCAGCCCATGTTCCACTTCATCGAGAAGCCTAGCCCGCCCAGGTAGACCGGACGCGAGATCATCGGCCAGGCTGTAGACTCTTCGGCGATGGTCAGCGCTCCCGGGAAATCCTCATGCACCATGATGTTGAGTTCCCGCAGGAAGTCCAGCGCTTCCAGGTTTTCTCGCCCGCCGTACTTGTTGGGCAGCCATTGGTCAGCCTTGCGCGAGTAATCGAGGTAGATCATGGACGCCACGGCATCCACCCGTAGCCCGTCGATGTGGAACTCATTCAGCCAGTAATGCGCGTTGGCCAGCAGGAAATTGCGTACTTCGTTGCGACCGTAGTTGAAAATCAGCGTGCCCCAGTCCTGGTGCTCTCCCAGGCGGGGGTCTTCGTGCTCGAACAGGGCCGTCCCATCGAAATGTGCGAGCGCCCAGCTATCCTTGGGGAAGTGCGCGGGTACCCAGTCCAGGATGACGCCGATGCCGGCCTGGTGGCAGGTATCCACGAAAAACCTGAAGTCGTTGGGCGTGCCGAAGCGGCTGGTGACGCCGAAATAGCCGGTGGTCTGATAACCCCAGGATTCATCCAGCGGGTGCTCCGAAACCGGCATCAACTCGATATGGGTGAACCCCATGTCCTTGGCATAGGGCACCAGATGCTCGGCCAACTGGCGGAAATTGAGGAACTGCCCATACTCTCCGCGCTGCCATGAGCCGGCGTGGATCTCGTAGACGTTCATCGGCTGGTGCAGCCAATCCGCCTTGGCGCGGGTGTTCAGCCATTCCGAGTCGTTCCATGTGTGTTTTTCGTTGGTCGGCACGCGCGCCGCGGTGCCCGGGCGCATTTCAAACGAGAACCCGTAAGGGTCGGTCTTGACCAGCAGGTGGCCAGTATGCCGGTTGCGTATTTCGTATTTGTACAGGCTGTCAGGGCCGATGCCGGGAATGAAGATTTCCCATACGCCGCTGGAGCCGTGCGCCCGCATCGGGTGGATACGGCCATCCCAGCGGTTAAAATCGCCGATGACACTGACGCGCTCGGCATTGGGGGCCCATACGGCAAAGCGCGTGCCTTGCACGCCGCAATGTTCCACCACGTGCGCTCCCAGCATGGTATAGGCCTGGCGCAGCTTACCTTCACCAAACAGGTGCAGGTCATGGTCGGACAGCATGGGCGGGAAAGAGTAGGGGTCGTGGCGCTCTATGGTATGGCCGTTTTCAACCCAGCGCAGTTTGCATGGCGCGTTGATCTTGGTCGGGGATGTCAGCTGGTAAAGCCCGTCAGGATGGATGCGGGTGATTTCTTGCCATGTGTCGCCAACCTGTACCGATACCTGTTCGGCATAGGGCAGGAAACATCGCAGCACGTAGGTGGATTGCTCCTGATGCAAGCCCAGCCAGCCGAACGGATTATGGTGTCTTGCTGCAAGAATCAGATTGAGTTGCGGGTTGCTAGCGGATTTCTTGACCATGATTTTGACTTTCCTGAATTCGCCCGAGGGCCTTGTGGCGCTATTGGTTTTCTCTCGGCAACCTGACTATAATGAACCGAAACGCGGTGTTTTCTGGCTCGCAGGACACATTACCGTTTTGATGTAGCGCTCTACATACAGCCAGACTATAAATCAGAGGAGGCGAAAATGCATCAGCAAATAAAACAAGATGTAACTTCAACGCGTTTTATCAGCGCACTCACCAAAAATACCGTGGCATTGATTCTGGCTGGCGGCCGGGGGTCGCGATTGAAGTCTCTGACGGATTGGCGGGCGAAACCGGCGGTTCCTTTTGGCGGCAAGTTCAGGATTGTTGATTTTCCGCTGTCCAATTGCATCAATTCCGGCATCCGCCGCGTTGGCGTGGTAACCCAATACAAGGCACATAGCCTGATCCAGCACATCCAGCGCGGCTGGAGCTTTTTGCGTGGCGAGTTTGGCGAGTTTGTTGAACTGCTGCCCGCCCAGCAGCGGGTGGAAGAAGGCTGGTACAAGGGGACTGCTGACGCCGTGTTCCAGAACCTGGACATCCTGCGCACCATGGGGCCGGAATACATCCTGGTGCTGGCGGGGGATCATATCTACAAGATGGACTACGGCCAGATGCTGGCCTCGCATGTGCGCAACAAGGCCGACATGACGGTGGCTTGCATCAACGTGCCGATCAACGACGCCAAGGAGTTTGGCGTGATGGGGGTGGCCGGCGACGATCGCATTATCCAGTTCCGGGAGAAACCCGCCGACCCTGATCCGATTCCGGGCAATCCTGACCAGGCGCTGGCCAGCATGGGCATTTATATTTTCAACGCTTCGTTCCTGTACGAGCAATTGATTCGCGATGCGGATGACCCCAAATCACAACACGACTTCGGCCATGACATCATCCCTTACCTGATCAGCCGTTATCGCGTTTATGCGCACCGTTTTTCCGACAGCTGCGTCGGCAGCATGAACTACTGGCGCGACGTGGGAACCATCGATGCCTATTGGGAAGCCAACATGGAACTGACCAAGGTGGTGCCGGACCTGAACATGTACGACAAGGAATGGCCGATCTGGACTTACCAGGAGCAGTTGCCGCCAGCCAAGTTCGTATTTGACGAGGATGACCGCCGCGGCAAGGCGGTGGATGCCCTGGTGTCCGGCGGTTGCATCATCAGTGGCTCTTGCGTCAGCCGTTCGCTGCTGTTCTCGGATGTCCGGGTGCATAGCTACAGCAACATCGAAGACAGCGTGATCCTGCCCAATTGCGACATCGGGCGGCATGTCACGCTGAAGCGGGTGGTGCTGGACAAGGGGTGCATCATCCCCGAGGGCACGCAGATCGGGGTCAACCCGGAAGAGGACCGGAAGCGGTTTTATGTGTCTGAAAAAGGCATTACGCTGGTCACTCCGGATATGCTGGGGCAAAACGAAATCCATCGCGCCAGGTAACAACGTGCGAAACAAGCAAATAACAAGATAACCCGTACCGGAGTCATACCTGCACCATGCCTGAAGCTTTGCCCAAACCCCGCAAGCTGTACCTGTGCCTTTACTGGCACATGCACCAGCCGGATTATCGCGATTTCCTCACCGGCCAGTTTGTATTGCCGTGGACTTATCTGCATGCCATCAAGGATTACACTGACATGGCATATCACATCGAGCAGAACCCGCAGGCCAAGGTGACTTTCAACTTTGTGCCGGTGCTGCTCGACCAGCTTGAGGAGTACGCGCAGCAACTGGATTCCGGACAGATCAGCGATCCGCTGCTGGCGCTGCTGGCGGAGCACGATCTCAGCGCGATTACCGCCGAGCAGCGCGCGTTGATCCTGGAGAGTTGTTTCCGCTGCAACCACGAGAAAATGGTGGCGCCGTTCCCCAGCTACCACCGCTTGCACACCATCTCCAAGCTGCTGCAGGAATCCGACGATATCGAGTGCAGTTACCTGTCGTCGCAGTATTTCGCCGATCTGGTCACGTGGTACCACCTGTCATGGATGGGGGAGAGCCTGCGCCGCGAATCGGAACTCGTCGTCAACCTCATGGCGCAGGGTACGGCGTATACCGCTACGCAGCGCCGGCACTTGTTCGAACTGATCTGCAATACCGTGATCGACCTGATCCCGCGTTACCGCAAGCTGGTGGAGAAGGGGCAGATCGAGATTTCAACCACGCCGCACTACCACCCCATCCTGCCACTGCTGCTGGACTTCAATGCCGCACTAGAAGCCAGCCCCGGCATGGCACTACCCGACAATCGCCGCTACCCCGGAGGCACCACCAGGGCGCACCGGCATACCGAATCCGCAATTGCTACGCATGCCGCGCGTTTCGGCCAGGCTCCCGGCGGAGTATGGCCGGCCGAAGGCGGTGTTTCCCAGGGCGCGTTGATGCTGCTGGCCGGTCACGGCTTCCAGTGGGCGGCAACGGGCGAGGCCGTGCTCGCCAACAGTTTGCGCAACGCCCACGGCGACAGCGCGCTGTTTGGGGATAAGCGCCACCTTTACAAGCCTTACCGCATCAGCCAGCACGATAATCACATCCTCTGTTTTTTCCGGGATGACCGGCTGTCAGACAAAATCGGCTTCGAATATTCCAAGTGGCATGGCCGGGACGCCGTGAATGACTTTGTGCGCGAACTTGAGCAGATCCATGCACGCTTTCCCGATGGCGAAACTCCGGTGGTCAGCATCATCCTGGATGGCGAAAACGCCTGGGAATATTACCCGTACAACGCCTATTACTTCCTTACCGAGTTGTACCAGACGTTGTCGGAACATCCGAATATCGAGATGGCCACCTTCAGTCAGGTGGCGCAGCACATCAATGCCGAACAGGCCGACAAGCCGTTGCCGGAGGCCAAGATAGCCCCTGGAACACTGACCTCGGTAACGGCCGGCAGTTGGGTATACGGCACGTTCAGCACCTGGGTGGGCGACCCGGCCAAGAACCGGGCATGGGACCTGCTGTGCGAAGCCAAGCAGAACTACGACCTGGTCATGGCCAGCGGTCGCTTGAGCCAGGCGGAAAAAATTGCGGCAGAAAAGCAGTTGGGGGACTGCGAAGGATCCGACTGGTTCTGGTGGTTTGGCGACTACAACCCTGCCGGCAGCGTGCAGAGCTTTGATTTGCTGTTCCGGCGTAATTTGATGAATCTGTACCAC
Organism: uncultured Methylophilaceae bacterium; assembly: GCA_964511385.1. GTDB lineage: Bacteria > Pseudomonadota > Gammaproteobacteria > Burkholderiales > Methylophilaceae > CAILHX01. The sequence goes on from CAZEFE010000010.1 coordinate 42,650, forward strand.
TTGCTGAAATTGCCCGCGCCATCCTCGCTTTCACACGTCATCAGCCATGGTGGCGGTGATGCCGAAGGCGGCGGTACCATGCGGCGTGGGCAGGAATAATAATATGCGTAAGAGGAATCCATTATGGCTAAATCCGTAGCCCTGCTTCTGGGTGTGCACGCCCACCAGCCCGTAGGCAATTTTTCTCATGTACTGGATGATGCCCATGTCCGTTGTTACGGCCCTTTTCTGCGCGTGCTGCATCAATACCCGGACTTCCACTTTGCCATCCACAGCAGCGGGTGGCTGCTGGAGTATTTGTTGCAGCAGTATCCGCAAGACCTGCAACTGCTGAAGGAAATGGTCAAGCGCGGCCAGGCCGAACTGTTCGGCGCGGGATATACCGAGCCGGTACTGGCGGCGATTCCTTCTCGTGATCGCGTGGGGCAGATCACCCAATTGTCCGATTACCTCAAAAAGAAGCTGGGACAGGTGCCGCAGGGTGCATGGCTCACCGAACGCGTGTGGGAATCCACGGTGGTTCCGGCTTTGGCGGATGCCGGCATCAAGTACGTCACGGTGGACGATTACCACTTCCTGTGCACCGGCAAGCAGGCGCATGAACTGAACGGTTTTTACACCACGGAAGAAGACGGTCGCGAACTGGACCTGTTCCCGATTTCCGAACCGTTGCGCTACCGCCTGCCGTTTTCCCCGGCGCATGAGGTGGTGAGCTATCTGGAAAGTTTGGCGGATGACAGCGGGCGAGCTGCCGCCGTGTACTTTGACGACATTGAAAAATTCGGCATCTGGCCGGAAACCTACGAATGGGTGTATGAAAAAGGTTGGCTCAAGGATTTTATTGAAGGCGTGCTGGCCTCCAAAATTATCCGTCCCATGACGTATGCCGCCTATCATGCCAAGGCAACAACCAAGGGCGTGGTGTACCTGCCAACCGCGTCCTACAGCGAAATGAACGAATGGGCGCTGCCGGTGCCCGCCGCGCATTATTATGCCGACCTGGTCGAGCAGGAAAAGCGGGAAGGGCGCTGGGAGCGCAACAAGCCGTTTGTGCGCGGCGGTATCTGGCGCAATTTCCTGATGCGCTTCCCGGAAGCCAACTGGATGCACAAGCGCATGCTGGCGCTGTCCGCCCGTTACCACGCGCTGCCCAAGGCCAGCCAGACGCCGCGCATGCTGCATCTGCTTTACGAATCCCAGGCCAATGATGCCTATTGGCACGGCCTGTTCGGCGGTCTGTACCTGCCGCATCTGCGTCGCGCCATCTACAACGCCATTGTTGAGTTGGAAGCACTGCTGGACGGGGTGGATGCGCGTGCCGGCAGAAACTTCATCGACCTCGACCTGGATGGCGAGCAGGAGCTGTTCCTGCAGAACGGCATACTGCAAGCCGTGGTCAAGACGGATGGCACGGCTTCCATCTGTGAACTGGACGCATACCGGCTACGCCACAATTTCGGCGATACCCTGACGCGCCAGACCGAGCATTACCACCGCAAGGTGCATGCGCAGCCGAGCCATGAATCCAGCGGCAACGGTATCGCTAACCCGCATGAACGCATGGTGTCCAAGCACGAAATCCTGGCGGATGACCTGGCAACCGACAGCAATGCCAAAACCTTGTTCCATGATACTTGGCAGTCGTCGCCTGGTGCGGATGTGCAGCCGGTGCATTACACTACCGCGCCAACCAAAGGCCGGACGCCGGCACAGTCTTTTGCCGGCGTGTTTGATGGTTACACGATCGTCAAGAAAATTGCGCTCAAGGAGCAGAAGCTGAGCGTGGATTACCAGTTTGCAAAAACGACCACGGGCATCTTTACGGTCGAAATCAACCTGGCCATGCCCAGCTGCGATGGCCCGGCAGGACGGTTCCGGGTCGGCGGGCATGTGCCAGGTGGGTTCGGCCAGCCGCTGCACATCGAAAAAATGCAGGAAGTGCTGCTCGAAGACGAAGTGCTGGGCGGCGTGGTGAAGCTGACCAGCAACACGCCGGCAGTATTCAATTCATGGCCGCATTTCAGCGTTTCCCAATCCGAAGCCGGCTTCGAGAAGATCATGCAGGCCGTCACCATTGTCTTGTCCTGGGATTTGCGTAAGACCGGCGGCTCGATCTCCCTCGGTCTGGAAGTGAATGCCTGACCAACCGGCCACGGACACTCACGCGCCGTGAGTGTCCATGGTCAAACCGGTGCATTGGCACAATTGTAGTGCGTTGATGCAACCGGGAAAACCATTCCCCAAGTCTCTTGGTCCAGCGTTATCCATCTGATTTTATTGCTTATTATTTTGTTTTTCCCGTGCGCCGCCCATGCCTGGCACATGGCTTGCTTAGGTAAGGGCAAATGGGTGCGCCAGAGAAACAGCTGAAGATTTTACTGGTCGACCAGAGTGCCCGCAGGTCAACGCCGTTGAAGCAATCGTTGGCCAGTGCGGGTTACGAGGTGGTTGGGCGGATTCCTAGCAGCGCGAATCTCTACCGGGCAGTTGCCGAGTTGCAGCCGGACGTCATCATCATTGATGTGGACTCGCCCAGCCGGGACACGCTTGAACACATTATCGTGGCAGGCAAGGATGATCCCAGGCCGATCGTGATGTTTACGCATGACGGTGATTCGGAAAAAATCCGATCGGCGACACGCGCAGGGGTGAGCGCCTATGTGGTGGGTGGTCTGGAAAGTGAACGGATCAAACCCATACTGGATGCGGCGATTGCACGTTTTGACGAATACCGTGCGGTCAGGGTTGAACTGGATCGTGCCAACCTCAAACTGAGCGAGCGCAAGAATGTGGAGCGCGCCAAGGGGGTGCTGATGAAGCAGCGGGGGCTGGATGAAAATCAGGCCTATACGCTGATGCGCAAGATGGCTATGGACAGGAACATCAAACTGGCCGAACTGGCGGAACAGATTGTAGATGCAGCAAAGTTGCTGCTGTAAGTGAACTGGTTTAACAGCCTGTACCAAAGGCGGTACAGGCTGAAAGTAATGAGGGCATAGCCGCCCTCGCAACGGACAAAGGCGTCCAATTTTCGCTGGCAACAGCGGGGGTTGGGCGCCTTTTTTGTTTTTTGATTTTCCACAGGAGCAATGATCATGAAGACACATGGAACTGAAACAGATGCAGCGGTGCCGGACGTGGAGCGCCGCAATTTCTTCAAGCTGGGCGCCGCCGCATTCGGCGCATCGGCCATGATGGGATTGCTGCCGGAGGGCGTGCGCAACAGTGCCTGGGCCGCCGGCACCGACAAACCGGAAAAGGCGGAAGTCAAAATCGGCTTTATTCCGCTGACGGACTGCGCCCCGATCGTGGTTGCCGCGGAGATGGGCTTCGACAAGAAATACGGTATCAAGATCACCCCCAGCAAGGAGGCTTCCTGGGCGGGCGTTCGCGACAAGGTGGTGAATGGTGAACTGGATGCTGCGCATATCCTGTATGGAATGATGTATGGCGTACAGATGGGGGTGGGTGGCCAGCAGAAAGACATGGCGGTGCTGATGACACTGAACCATAACGGCCAGGGCATTACCTTATCCAATCAGGTCAAGGAAAAGGGTGTGGTGGACGGTGCCACGCTGAAACGGCTGATCGATAACGAAAACCGCGATTACACCTTTGCCCAGACTTTTCCCACCGGCACTCATGCCATGTGGTTGTATTACTGGTTGGCGGCGTATGGCATCAATCCGCTGAAGGATGTCAAAACCATCGTGGTGCCACCGCCGCAAATGGTCGCCAACATGCGTGTCGGCAACATGGATGGCTATTGCGTGGGCGAGCCGTGGAATGCGCGGGCGATTTTCGACAAGGTCGGTTTTTCCGTGGCGACTTCGCAGGATATCTGGGTGGATCACCCGGAAAAGGTGCTGGGCACCACCGCCGATTTTGTCGCTAAAAACCCCAATACCGCGCGCGCCATGATCATGGCGGTATTGGATGCCTGCCGGTATATCGATGCCACGACCAACCGTGCTGCCGTGGCAAAACTGATTGCCGGCAAATCTTATGTCAACGCACCGGAGGAAGTGATTGAAGGGCGCTTCCTGGGGCATTACGACAATGGTAATGGCAAGAAGTGGCAGGACCCGAATTACATGAAGTTCTTCGACGACGGCAAGGTGAACTTTCCGTACCTGTCCGACGGCATGTGGTTCCTGACCCAGCACAAGCGCTGGGGCTTGCTGAAATCTGATCCTGATTACCTGGCGGTAGCCAAAAAGGTCAACCGGATCGATCTGTACACCGAAGCGGCAACGCAGCTGAAAGTGGCGGTACCCAAGGACCCGATGCGCAGTTCCAAGCTGATCGACGGGGTGGTATGGGATGGCAAGGACCCCAAGGCGTATGCCGCCGGGTTCAAGGTTAAGGCCTGAGTGGACAACGCCAAGGAGATCGAAATGAGTAACGTGGTCGCATTAAAACTGACCGAGCCGGAAGTGGTGGCGGAGCAGAAACTGGAGAAAGAAGTGGAGCCTGCGCCTGTGCCGGAACATACCGGCTACCGCCGCACGGTTGCCCCGGAATGGCTGACACTGGGCCTGCGGCATGGGATTCCCATGGTGATCGGGGTGCTGCTGTTTATCGGCTTGTGGGCCTTGTTGTCCCGCTACACGCCCAGCCTGCCGGGGCCGGCAAAAACCTGGGAAGCGGCCAAATTGGTATTTTCCCACCCGTTTTACCAGAACGGACCCAACGATCAGGGCATAGGCTGGAATATCCTGAATTCCCTGACGCGTGTCGGCATCGGCTTCGGCATGGCGGCGCTGGTGGGGATTCCGCTCGGCTTTGCGCTGGGACGCTTCCGCATCCTGGGCGACATGGCGGCGCCCATCGTCGGCATCCTGCGCCCGGTTTCGCCGCTGGCATGGCTGCCGATCGGGCTGCTGGTGTTCAAGGCGGCCAATCCGGCGGCGATCTGGGTCATTTTCATCTCCAGCATCTGGCCGATGGTGCTGAATACCGCCACCGGCGTGAAAGCGATCCCGGCGGATTACCTCAATGTCGCCCGCGTGCTCAACCTGTCGGAGTGGAAGGTGTTCACCAAAATCCTGTTCCCGGCGGTATTGCCGCACGTGCTGACCGGCGTCCGGCTTTCCATCGGCGTGGCCTGGCTGGTGATTGTTGCCGCCGAAATGCTCACCGGCGGCGTCGGCATCGGTTTCTGGGTGTGGGATGAATGGAACAACCTGGTGGTCGAGCACATCATCATCGCCATTTTTGTCGTCGGCATCATCGGCCTGGCGCTGGAGCAGGGGTTGATCCTGCTGGCCCGCCGCTTCAGCCACGAATAAGGGAAATCATCATGGAAAAATACGTACAGCTGGAAAACATCAACATGGTATTCGATACCAAACGCGGGCCGTTTGTCGCCCTGAAGAACGTGGACCTCACCATAGAGCAAGGCGAGTTCGTTTCGGTCATCGGCCACTCCGGATGTGGCAAATCCACCGTGCTCAACCTGATTGCCGGCCTGCTGCTGCCCAGCAACGGCCTGATGCTGTGCAACGGGCGGGAAATCGCCGGCCCCGGGCCGGAGCGTGCGGTGGTGTTCCAGAACCACTCGCTGCTGCCCTGGCTAACCTGCTTCGACAACGTCTACCTGGCGGTGGAGCGGGTGTTCTCCGGCAAGGACAGCAAGCCGCAACTGGTAGAACGCACCAGGGCGGCGCTGGCGATGGTGGGGTTGAGCCATGCGGAAATGAAGTTCCCGGCGGAGATTTCCGGCGGCATGAAGCAGCGGGTGGGTATTGCCCGTGCCCTGGCGATGGAGCCCAAGGTGCTGCTGCTGGATGAGCCGTTCGGCGCGCTGGACGCGCTGACCCGCGCCAACCTGCAGGACGAATTGATGCGCATCGTTGCGGCAACCAACAGCACGGTGGTGATGGTCACCCACGATGTGGACGAGGCGGTGCTGCTGTCGGACCGCATCGTGATGATGACCAATGGCCCGGAGGCGACTGTTGGCGAAATTCTCGAGGTCAAGCTGCCGCGCCCGCGCAAGCGCCTGGAACTGGCTGAAGACCCGCATTACAACCGGCTGCGCAGCGAGGTGCTGAAGTTCCTGTACGAGCGCCATGCGCACAAGATTGCCGCCTGACATCCCAGCATAACAAGGAGACTGAAATGAAACGCTCGAACAAGATACTGGCCGCAACATTGCTGGCCTCCGCGCTGCCAGCGATGGCTGAAGACATTCCCGCGACCCCGGCAGTGGCGGCGCCGCCAGCCGAATATACCTTTATGGACGCAGTGAAGAGCGGCAAGAACCTGACCAGCTTCCGCCTGCGTTATGAAGGCGTGGACCAGGACGGCAAGGCGGAAAACGCCGACGCCCTTACGCTACGCAGCCTGATCGGCTGGCAGACGGCGCCGTACCATAATTTAAGTTTTGCCGCGCAGCTGATCAATGTCGGCGTGCTCAACGACGATTATGAAAACTTCGGGCGCGGTGTTGCCGAGCCAGGCAAGGCCGCCTATCCGCGCGTGGTTGATCCCGACAATACCGACATCAACCAGTTGTTCGTGGAGTGGACCGGTATCCGCAATACCAAGCTCAGGCTAGGCCGGCAGTCGGTCAAGCTGGATAACGTGCGCTTCATCGGCAACGTGGAATTCCGCCAGGTAATGCAGGTGTTTGACGGCGTGGCGCTGGAAAACAAGGGGTGGCTGCCGGACACCTCGATCTACCTGGCGCATTTTGACAAGGTGAAGCAGATCAATACCAAGCTGCAGGATGCCAATATCGAAATCGCCAACCTCAAATACAGCATCTCCCCCAGCGAAAGCCTGGTTGGTTACGGCTACTTGATTGACTGGAATGCGGCACTGAAGGCGACATCCTCCAAAACCTTCGGTTTGCGCGCCGACGGCGCCCACGCCATCAACCCGGACTGGAAAGTGCTGTATACCGCCGAATACGCCAAGCAGGGCGATTACAAGGGCGGCAACAGCAATATCGACGCCTATTACCTGCGGCTGGGCGGTGGCGCCATGTACGGCAGTTGGTATCTGCGGCTGGATCACGAAATCCTGTCCAGCAACAACGGGGCGTCCGCATTCCAGACCCCGTTGGGGACCAACCACCTGTTCCAGGGCTGGGTAGACCAGTTCCTGACCACGCCCAACACCGGTATCAAGGATACCTTTGTTTCGTTCGGCGGCAAGCTGATGGATGTGCAACTGCTGGGCGAATACCATGTGTTCAGGTCGGATGAGAACTTCACCACCCCGGCCGGTGTCGGCACCGGCGACCAGTACGGCAAGGAACTCGACCTGGCCGCCGCGTACAGCTACGACAAGAACTGGAGCGGCAAGGTGGAATACGGCCGGTTCAAGGAAGATGACCTGCTGGGGGCCACGGCGGCAGCGGCAACGCGCAAGCGCGATACCGACAAGCTGTGGCTGACCATGATGTACGCATTCTGAGGTGAGTGCCATGAAAAAAATGAAACTGGTCATGGTGGGCAACGGCATGGCAGGGGTGCGCACGCTGGAGGAACTGCTGAAAATCGCGCCGGACCATTACGACATCACCGTATTTGGCGCGGAGCCGCACCCCAACTACAACCGCATCCTGCTCTCCCCGGTGCTGGCGGGGGAGCAGACGGTGGACGACATCATCCTCAACAGCCGGGAGTGGTATGAGGAGCATGGCATCACCCTGCATACCGGCAAGTGGATCACCAGCATCGACCGGGTCAGGCGCAAGGTCCTTGCCGCGGATGGTAGCGAGGCGGAATACGACCGGCTGCTGCTGGCCACTGGATCCAACCCGTTCATGCTGCCGATCCCCGGCAACGACCTGCGGGGTGTTATTGGCTTCCGCGACATTGCCGATGTGGAAGCCATGATAGCGGCATCATCCGCGCATCGCCACGCGGTGGTGATCGGCGGCGGCCTGCTGGGGCTGGAAGCGGCCAACGGCCTGAAAATCCGCGGCATGGAAGTGACGGTGATCCACCGCAGCGAATGGCTGATGGAGCGCCAGCTGGACCAGGTGTCCGGCAGGATGCTGCAGCAGTCGCTGGAAGAAAAAGGCCTCAGGTTCCTGCTGCAGAAAGATACCGAACAACTGGTGGGCGAGCAGGGCAGGGTCAAGGCGGTGCGTTTCAAGGACGGCCAGGAAATCCCCGCCGACCTGGTGGTGATGGCGGTGGGCATCCGCCCCAACTATGCGCTGGCCGAAGCCGCCGGTATTTACTGCAATCGCGGCATTGTGGTCAACGACACCATGCAGACCTATGACCCGCGCATCTATGCGGTGGGCGAGTGCGTGTCGCATCGCGGCGTTTCCTATGGCCTGGTGGCGCCATTATTCGAGCAGGCCAAGGTCTGCGCCACCCACCTGGCCAGTTTCGGCATCGGTCGCTACACCGGCTCGGTGACCTCCACCAAGCTCAAGGTCACTGGCATTGACCTGTTTTCCATGGGCAACTTCATGGGCGGTGACAATACCGACGAGATTGTGCTGCACGACAAGGTGAGCGGGGTATACAAGAAGCTGGTACTGGAAGGCGACCGCCTGGTCGGCGCGTGCCTGTTCGGCGATACGACGGACGGCTCGTGGTACTTCCAGATGCTGAAGGACGGCAAGGACGTGCATGAAATCCGCGATACCCTGATGTTCGGCCAGAACCATCTGGGCGACGCCGGCCATAAGGGGCAGACTTCCGCCGCCGGCATGCCGGATACGGCCGAGGTGTGCGGCTGCAACGGCGTGTGCAAGGGTACTATCGTCAAGAGCATCAAGGAAAAAGGCCTGTTCACCCTGGATGACGTGCGCAAACACACCAAGGCATCGGCTTCCTGCGGTTCATGTACCGGCCTGGTGGAGCAGATACTGGCGTCCTGCATCGGCGGCGCCTACCAGCCGGCGGATACCCGCGACAAACCGATGTGCGGCTGCACCGACCACAGCCACGGCGTGGTGCGTCAGGCGATTCGCGACAAGAAATACCTGGATATCCCCAGCGTGATGCGTGAAATGCAGTGGCGCACGCCTACCGGCTGCGCTTCCTGCCGCCCGGCACTGAATTACTACCTGATCTCGACCTGGCCGCACGAAGCACTGGATGACCCGCAGAGCCGCTTCATCAACGAGCGCGCCCACGCCAATATCCAGAAAGACGGCACTTATTCGGTGGTGCCGCGCATGTGGGGCGGGCTGACCACGCCCAATGAGTTGCGCGCAATTGCCGACGTTACGGAAAAATACCAGATCCCAACCGTCAAGGTGACCGGCGGCCAGCGCATAGACCTGCTGGGGGCGAAAAAAGAAGACCTGCCCGCGATCTGGAACGACCTGTCCAAGGCGGGCATGGTGTCCGGCCACGCCTATGGCAAAAGCCTGCGCACCGTGAAAACCTGTGTCGGCGCGGAACACTGCCGTTTTGGCACGCAGCTGGCGATGGATATGGGCGTCAAGCTGGAAAAAATGCTGTTCGGCATGTGGTCGCCGCACAAGGTGAAGCTGGCGGTATCCGGCTGTCCACGCAACTGCGCCGAGGCCGGCATCAAGGACATCGGCGTGATCGGCCTGGAATCCGGCTACGAGCTTTATGTGGCGGGCAACGGCGGGATCAAGACCGAAGTCGCCCAGTTCCTGTGCAAGGTGGCGAGTGACGAAGAGGTCATGGAGTATTCCGGCGCTTTCCTGCAGCTTTACCGCGAGGAAGCCTACTACCTGGAGCGCACCGTGCATTACGTCAACCGCGTGGGCCTGGACACCATCAAATCCAGGGTGGTGGAAGACGCGGCCAACCGCAAGGAACTGTATGAGCGCCTGCTGTACGCCTTGCAAGGCTATCAGGACCCGTGGGCCGAGCGTGCGCAGCCAAGCAAGGCGCGGCGCGAATTTGAAATTCTGGCGGTGTAAGGAAATAAAAATGACAGCATGGAAGAAAATTGTTGCAGTTGAAGACATTCCCAGACAGGGCTCGCGCGTGGTGAAGCGCAGCCAGGGCGGCGACATCGCCGTTTTCCGTACGGCGGACGACCAGGTGTTTGCACTGCACGACGCTTGCCCGCACAAAGGCGGGCCGTTGTCACAAGGCATTGTGCATGGCGACAAGGTCACCTGCCCGCTACATGGCTGGAATATCGGGCTGAACGATGGCAGGGCGGTGGCGCCGGATGTGGGGGAAACCGCCTGTATTGAGGTCAGGATTGAAAACGGCGAGGTATTGCTGAAGGTTTGACCATGCAAGAAACCAGATCCACCTGTTGTTACTGCGGCGTCGGCTGCGGCGTCATCATCCAGTCCGAGGGCAATCGCATTGTCGGCGTGAGGGGCGACCCGGAGCATCCCGCCAACTTCGGCCGGTTGTGCACCAAGGGCTCCACGCTGCATTTGACGGCGCGCGAAGACAGGTTGTCGGCGCGGGCGCTGTATCCGGAACTGCGCACGTCGCGCCTGGCGGAACGCAGCCGCGTATCCTGGGATGACGCGCTGGAGCATGCCGCGCAGCGGTTTGCCGACATCATCCGGCAGCACGGGCCGGAGAGCGTGGCGTTTTACATCTCCGGCCAGTTGCTGACCGAGGATTATTACGTGTTCAACAAGCTGGCCAAGGGGCTGGTTGGCACCAACAACGTCGACACCAATTCGCGCTTGTGCATGTCCAGCGCGGTTTCCGGCTACAAGGCCACATTGGGCGCCGATGCGCCGCCGGCGTGTTATGAAGACATCGACCACGCGGGCTGCCTGTTCATCGTCGGCTCCAACACCGCATTTGCGCACCCGATTCTGTTCCGCCGCATCGAGGAAGCCCGCACGCGCAACCCGGCGCTGAAACTGGTGGTGGCGGACCCGCGCCGCACCGACACCGCGCAGGGCGCCGACCTGTTCCTGCCTATCCAGCCGGGCACCGATGTGGCGCTGTTCAACGGCATGCTGCATGTGCTGCTGTGGGAGGGATTGGTTGATATAAACTACATCAACTCACACACTCAAGGTTTTGATAAATTAAGGGAAACTGTGCGCGAATATACGCCAAAAATGGTGGCGGATATTTGTGGCATCCCGGAAGCCGACATCATCACCGCCGCCAAATGGTTCGGCGCCGGGCCGACCCTGTCCCTGTATTGCCAAGGCTTGAACCAATCTTCCAGCGGCACCGACAAGAACGCCGCGCTGATCAATCTGCACCTGGCCACCGGGCAGGTCGGCAAGCCCGGCATGGGGCCGTTTTCACTGACCGGCCAGCCCAACGCCATGGGCGGGCGCGAAGTGGGCGGCATGGCCAATCTGCTGTCGGCGCACCGCAACCTGGCCGATCCGCAACACCGGGCAGAAGTGGCGCAGTTGTGGGGTGTGGACAGCGTACCGGACCAGCCCGGCAAAACCGCGGTGGAACTGTTCGATGCCATGGAAAGCGGAGAGATCAAGGCGGTATGGATCGCCTGTACCAATCCGGCGCATTCCATGCCGGATGCAGGGCGGGTGCGCGCGGCGCTGGAACGGGCGGAATTCGTGGTGCTGCAGGACGCTTACCGCAACACAGATACCGCGTCCTATGCCGATGTGCTGCTGCCGGCCTCAACCTGGGGCGAGAAGGAAGGCACGGTCACCAACTCCGAACGCCGTATCACCCATGTCAACGCCGCCGTGGCGGCACCCGGCGAAGCCCGCGCCGACTGGGAAATAGCGGTGGAGTTCGCGCGCTGCCTGGGGCGGAAACTGGCCAATGGCCGTGATGCCGCGGCGTTGTTTCCCTATGAAAAACCCGAGGATGTTTTCAACGAACATCGCGCAACCACGCGCGGGCGCGACCTGGACATCACCGGCTTGTCCTACGCCGTGCTGGACAGCCAGGGGCCGCAGCAATGGCCGTTTGCCGCCGGCGCCGGCCAGGGCAAGGCACGTTTGTACAGCGACGGTGTATTCCAGCATGAGGATGGCCGGGCGCGTTTTGCCGATGTGCGATACATTCCGGTGGCGGAAAAAACCGATGCGCGTTATCCGCTGCATTTCAACACCGGGCGGCTGCGCGACCAGTGGCACGGCATGAGCCGTACCGGCACGGTGGCGCAGTTGTACAACCATGCGGAAGAGCCGCTGCTGTCGATGAATGCCGCCGATATGGCGCGGCGCAACCTGGCCGATGGCGACATCGTCAAAGCCACCAGCCGGCGCGGCAGCCTGGTGGTGCGGGTGCGGCAGTCGCCGGACATCCTGCCGACGCAGACCTTCCTGCCCATGCACTGGGGTAGCCGGTTCATGAACGGCCTGGGCAGCAATGCGCTGACCAGCGGGGTGTTCGACCCGGTTTCCAGGCAGCCGGAACTCAAACATGCCGCGATCAAGGTGGAAAAGCTGCACCTGCCGTGGCGGCTCGTGGTGATGCGGCGCGGCGGTGATGTCCTGGCGCAGTTGCAGGCACTGCAACCCTTGCTCGGCGCGTTTGACTACGCCAGCTGCGGTCTGTATGGGCGCGATGAGGGCATGCTGGTGCTGCGCGCCGCTTGCGCCGAGGCGGTTGCTCCCGGGTTGATCGAGCAGCTGGATCAGTTGCTGGGCCTGACCGAGGACGCACCGTGCCTGAGCTATGTTGATCACAAGCGCGGCATTTCCAAGCGCGTGGTGGTGGAAGGCGGCCGGGTGACCGGGGTCAGGCTGCTGGGCGAAACGCTGGCGGCAGAATGGCTGAAAGATGTCATGCTGCAGGATGCTTTTCCCAATGAGGTGCGGCAATGGGCGCTGGCGCCGGTCAGCGCGCCGCCCACCGGCAAACAGGGCAGGGGGCGCATTGTCTGCAATTGCCTGGATGTCTCGGAAAACGAAATTAATGCCGAGTTGGCGCAATCGCCAGACCTGGCGACGGTGCAATGCCGCCTCAAATGCGGAACCGAGTGCGGCTCATGTCTGCCTGAACTGAAGCGGCTGGCGCTGGCGGCAGCATGAACGAGTTGTCTGCGCGCCGGGCGGCTATCTCGGCTATAATGCGGCAAATTTTCCGTCGCTTAATTCATGCAAATCAACAAGCTTTCCGTTGTTGTTCCGGTACGTAACGAACAAGACAACCTTGCTCCGCTCATTAACGAAATCGGCGCCGCGCTGCAAGGCGTGGTGGATTACGAAATTGTTTATGTGAACGACGGCAGTACCGACAATACCGCCCAGGTGCTGGCCGAAATCGGCCGCAACTGCCCGCAGTTGCGGGTGGTGCACCACCGCTTCAGTTGCGGCCAGAGCACGGCGGTGCGTACCGGCGTCAAGGCGGCCGGCGGCGACTGGATCGCCACGCTGGACGGTGACGGCCAGAACGACCCGGCGGACATCCCCAAACTGATCGCGGCGGTGGCCGACGGCGTGGACCTGGTCGGCGGCAACCGCCGCCACGCGCGCCGTGACACCTGGATCAAGCGTATTTCCTCGGTGGTGGCCAATGGCGTGCGTTCGCGCATGCTGGGCGACAGCACGCCGGATACCGGCTGCGGCCTGAAACTGATCCGGCGCGACGTATTCCTCGACCTGCCGTATTTCGACCACATGCACCGCTTCCTGCCGGCGCTGGTGATCCGCCGCGGCGGGCGCGTGGTGTCGGTGCCGGTCAACCACCGGCCGCGCGAGCGCGGGGTGTCCAACTACGGCACGCTGGATCGGCTGCTGGTCGGCATTGTCGACCTGTTCGGCGTGATGTGGCTGCAGCGCCGCGCCAAACGGCCTGAAATCGTGGATAAGCCCTGATGGATATGCAGTTCAGTTTCCTGCTGCACCTGACCGACAAGCTACAGGCCTATTTCCACGGCATGAGCTCCGGCGACCTGTTGTGGCTGGGCATCGGGCTGGTGGGGCAGACCCTGTTCATGATGCGTTTCATCGTGCAATGGATCCATAGCGAGCGCCACCAGAAAAGCGTGATCCCGGTCAGCTTCTGGTATTTCAGCCTGCTGGGCGGGTTGACCGTACTGGCTTACGGTGTGCACCGCATTGATCCGGTCATCATCCTCGGCCAGTTGCCGGGCACCATCGTCTACGTGCGCAACCTGATGCTGATCCACGGCGCCAACCAGACGCAGTCTGAATTGGAACAGGACTAGAAGTGGTCAAGGGCCAGCATATCGCCCTGGTTGGCCTGTGGCTGCTGCTGGTCGTGATTGCGCTGGCTGCGCGTTCCTATATCCCCATCGATGAAACGCGTTACGTTACCGTGGCCTGGAATATGTGGCTGCGCGGGGATTACCTGGTGCCGTACCTCAACGATATTCCCTACAGCCACAAGCCGCCGCTGCTGTTCTGGCTGATGAATGCCGGCTGGGCGGTGTTCGGCGTGAATGATTGGTGGCCGCGCCTGGTGCCGTCGCTGTTCGCGCTCGGTAGCCTGTTCCTGACTTCCGCTCTCGCGACCAGGCTGTGGCCCAGGTTGCCCCAGGTCGCGCAAATGGCGCCGGTGGTGCTGATCGGCTGTGCGCTGTGGACGTTTTTCACTACCGCCACCATGTTCGACATGATGGTGGCGTTTTTCACGCTGCTGGGCGTGCTGGGCATCATCGGCGCATACCAGGACAGGTCGATGAGAGGCTGGCTGCTGTTGGGCCTGGCGATAGGCGGCGGGCTGCTGGCAAAAGGCCCGACCATCCTGCTGCAATTGCTGCCGCTGGCCGTGCTGGTGTCCTGGTGGGGCAGGGGCACAGTACTCAACAAGCGCTACTGGTATGGCGGCATCTTGCTGGCGGTGCTGCTGGGCGCGTTGATCGCGCTGGCCTGGGCCATCCCGGCGGCCATCCGCGGCGGCGAAGCCTACGGCAACGCCATTTTCTGGGGGCAGACGGCGGAGCGCATGGTCAACTCGTTCGCCCACCGCCGCCCGTTCTGGTGGTACCTGCCATTGCTGCCCCTGATGCTGTTCCCCTGGCTGTTCTGGGTGAGTTCCTGGCGTGGGCTGGGGCGTTGCCTGGCAAGCCCGGATATGGGGACGCGATTCTGCCTGGCCTGGCTGGTGCCGGTGTTTCTCGCCTTCAGTTTTGTCAGCGGCAAACAGATGCATTACCTGCTGCCGTTGTTCCCGGCGTTTGCCTTGTTGCTGGCACGCGGCCTGCAAACGGTGACCACCCCGCAATTTACCGGGTGGGTGGACAAACTGCCCGCGGTGCTGGTCACGATCGCGCTGGGCGCACTCATCATTTACCTGCCGGTGTATGCGCAGACGCATCCCGTGGCGCCGTGGATCAGCCACATCCCCGTGTGGGATGGCCTGGCGTTGATTGCTGGTACGCTGATCCTGCTGTTGCCGGTGAAGCATCTGGTGGGAGAGGTGTGGAAAATGGCGTTTTTCAGCGCCGTGGTGGTGGTGATTGCCATCTATTACGTCGTTCTTCACGGTTCCGGCCTGGCTTACGACATACGCCCTATTGCCGCGCAGCTTAAAACGTTGCAGGACCGCGGCATCCCCATTGCGCACGAAGGCAAGTATCCCGGCCAATACCAGTTTCTGGGACGGCTGCGGCAAGAGCCGGAAAGTGTCAGCGCCAATGACCTTGAGCAGTGGTTCGCCGCGCACCCCAACGGCAAGGCGGTGGTGTATTTCAACGCCGACGAACCCATCACAGGGCTGAAATACGACTACATGCAGCTTTATAAAGGTGATCGTGTCGTGATTATCGGCAAGGAGTCATGGCCGCCGGTAGTGAATCACCATCGCCTCAACCCGAACAACGGCTAGCTAGTGCCCAGGCAACGTGTTCCCTGACCAGCGCTGACGGGTGATCGGCTCGTCGTTGCAAGGCAGCCACTGTCGCCTCGGTTTTCGGCGCGTTGCCCAGCGCCACGGCGATATTGCGCAACCAGCGCTCATGGCCGATCCGGTGGATCGCGCTGCCGGCGGTAAAGCGTTCAAACTCCTCTTCGCTCCAGCCAAACAGTGTTATCAGGCTGGCGCTGTCCAGCCCGTGCCTGGCCTGGAAATCCGGTTCTGCTGACAGCCTGGCAAAGCGGTTCCACGGGCAATACAGCTGGCAGTCGTCGCAGCCGTAAATGCGGTTGCCCATCAGCGGGCGCAATGCTTCCGGGATGCTGCCTTTCAGTTCGATGGTCAGGTAGGAAATGCAGCGCCGGGCATCCACCTGGTACGGCGCGGTAATCGCGCCGGTGGGGCAGGCCGTGATGCACGAAGTGCAGGTGCCGCAATGGTTTTCCAGCCGCTCATCCACCGGCAGCGGCAGGTCGGTATAGATTTCCCCGAGGAAAAACCAGGAGCCGGCTTCGCGCGACAGCAGCAGGGTATGTTTGCCGCGCCAGCCCAGCCCGGATTTTTCCGCCAAGCGGACTTCTGCCACCGGCGCGCTGTCGGTGAACACGCGGTAGCCGAAATCGCCGATGACTGCGGTGATCTGGTCGCACAGGCGTTGCAGGCGCGCGCGCATCACCTTGTGGTAGTCGCGCCCCAGCGCGTAGCGGGAGATAAAAGCCGACTGCGGGTCGTGCAGCACCTGTTCGCTGTCCAGGGCCTTAGGCGGCAGGTAATCCATGCGCGCGGTGATCACCCGTACCGTACCGGGCACAAGTTCGGCAGGACGCATGCGCTTCATGCCGTGGCGTGACATATAATCCATCTCGCCGTGCTTGCCATCGGCCAGCCAGGCAGCGAACCCGGGCTCGGCATGGCGCAGGTCGGTGTCGCTGATACCGACGGCCTGGAACCCCAGGGCTTGCCCCCAGGTCTTGATGTCGGCGGCGAGAGAATGCAGGTCGGGCGGATTGGAAAACATGCATGAATGATATAACACTGGAACTGGCAGACGAAGCTGCCACGCTCAGCTTAGGCGCCAAGCTGGCAAAAGCCATCCGACCGGGGCTGGTCGTGTTTTTGCACGGCGACTTGGGCGCGGGCAAAACCACGCTGAGCCGGGGCTTGCTGCATGGCGCCGGTTTTTCCGGCCGGGTGAAAAGCCCGACATATACGCTGGTTGAGCCTTACGTGGTTTCCGGGGTTGACCTGTACCACTTTGATTTGTATCGGTTTACCGATGCGGAGGAGTGGGAGGCGGCAGGTTTCCGCGAGTACTTCAACGCAGATTCCATCTGCCTGGTAGAGTGGCCGGAAAAAGCCGCAGAAATTTTGCCGAAACCGGATTGGGACATCTTTCTTTCGGTGTGCAATCTTGGGAAAATACCAGGCCATGGGGCCGGTGAAATACTGGGCCGTAAGGCTTCGATTGTTGCTAATACCGAGTTGGGAATTAAATGCCTGAAACAATTGCCAGAATAATCCTCGCCGCGCTGCTGAGCATGGCGCTCACCGGCCATGCCGCCAGCGCCGAATTGATTGCCGCACGCGTATGGCCGGGTTCGGACTACACCCGCATCACCTTCGAATCCAGCAAGCCGCTGACGCACCGCATGACGCAACTGGCCAACCCCGAGCGGCTGGTGCTGGATATCGACGAAATTGCGCTGAACGAGGTGCTGAAATCGCTGACCACCAAAATCCAGGGCAGCGACCCCTATATCAAGGCCGTGCGCACCGGTATTTTCAAAAAAGGCACGGTGCGCGTGGTGATTGACCTCAAGACGAAGATCAACCCCAAGCTGTTTGCCCTCAAGCCCGCAGGACAATACAAGGATCGCCTGGTACTGGACATTTACCCCGAGCAAGACCCGCTGATGGCGTTGCTGGAAAAAAGTACCCCCGCTTTGCCGCCGGAAGCCCCTGCCAGCGAGCCGGGTGGCTGGTCACCAGGCAAGGATGTTGCGATCGCGCCGCCGGCTGAGCCGAAGGCGGAGAAACCGGCGGAAAAGGCGGTAGAACCCCCTGCGGAGAAACCGGTAGCCAAACCCACTGAAAAAAGCGCGGAAACGGGTGCGGAAAAGCCAGCCGACACCGCCGACGAACCCGCTGATGAAACACCGATACCGAAAGTGGACCGCCTGATCACCATCGCCATTGATGCCGGTCACGGCGGCGAAGACCCCGGCGCGCGCGGTGCCAACGGTTCCCATGAAAAAGACATCACGCTGGCCATCGCCAAAAAACTCAAAGCCAGGGTGGATAGCGTACCCGGCATGCGCGCGGTGCTGACGCGCGACGGGGATTACTTCATCCCGCTGCACGGGCGCGTGGTCAAGGCGCGCAAGCTGCAGGCCGACCTGTTCGTGTCCATCCATGCCGATGCCTTCGTCCGTCCCGACGCACGCGGTTCCTCGGTGTTTGCCTTGTCCGAGCGCGGCGCCACCAGCACCATGGCGCGCTACCTGGCCAAGAAGGAAAACGAATCCGACCTGATCGGCGGCGTCAGCCTGGACGACAAGGACCCCAACCTGGCCAGGACGTTGCTGGACCTGTCGCAAACCGCCACCATCAACGACAGCCTGAAACTCGGCAAAGCCGTGCTGGGGCGGCTGGGCGAAATCAACAACCTGCACAAAAACTCTGTCGAGCAGGCCGGTTTTGCCGTGCTGAAATCCCCCGACATTCCCTCCATCCTGGTGGAAACCGCTTTCATCAGTAATCCCGAGGAAGAGCGCCGCCTCAACAGCGAGGAATACCGCGACAAAATGGCCAGGGCCATCCTGGCCGGCATCAAGAAGTACTTTGCCTCCAACCCGCCGCTGGCAAAATCCAAGCTGGCGCAGGAATAGGGGATGCCGCTCTCATGGAATGAGATCAAGACCCGTGCGCTGGGGTTTTCCAAGCAGTGGGCCGATGCCCATTACGAAGACGGCCAGGCCAAGCCTTTCCTGATTGATTTCTTCGAGGTGTTCGGCATCACCAACAAGCGTATCGCCAGCTTCGAGCACAACGTCAAGAAGTACGGCAATAAAGACGGTTATGTGGATTTGTTCTGGCCGGGTATCCTGCTGGTGGAGATGAAATCGCGCGGCAAGAACCTTGACCGTGCCTACAGCCAGGCGCTGGATTACTTTCCCGGTATTGCCGAGCGCGATCTGCCGCAATATGTGCTGGTGTGTGATTTCGCGCGATTTGAGTTGCATGACCTCAAGGATGGCAGCATTGCTCAGTTCAACTTGGCTGACCTCTACAAAAACGTCAAGCTGTTCGGCTTCATCGCCGGCTACCAGACGCAGGTCATCAAGCCGCAAGACCCCATCAACATCCGCGCTGCCGAGCGCATGGGCAGGCTGCATGATGCGCTCAAGGCGGTGGGCTATGAAGGCCATCCACTGGAGCTTTACCTGGTGCGGCTGCTGTTCTGCCTGTTTGCCGAAGACACCAGCATCTTCGAAAAACGCCTGTTTCAGGATTACATCGAAAATAAGACCAAAGAGGATGGCAGTGACCTTGCGCATCACATCAGCACGCTGTTCTACGTGCTCAACACGCCTTATGACAAGCGCCTGAAAAACCTCGACGAAGACCTGGCAGCTTTTCCCTACGTCAACGGCAAACTGTTCGAGGAACAGTTACCCCCAGCTGCGTTCGACAGCAAAATGCGCGAAGCCCTGCTGGACCTGTGCGCGCTGGATTGGAGCGTCATCTCGCCCGCCATCTTCGGCAGCCTGTTCCAGAGCATCATGGACGAAAAGGCCCGCCGCAACCTCGGCGCGCATTACACGTCGGAAGAAAACATCCTCAAGCTCATCAAGCCGCTATTCCTCGATGCGCTGTGGGCCGAGTTCGACAAGGTCAAGGGCAACAAGAACCGCCTGTTCGAGTTCCACAAAAAACTGCGCGGCCTGACCTTTCTCGACCCCGCCTGCGGCTGCGGCAACTTCCTCGTCATCACCTACCGCGAACTGCGCCTGCTGGAACTCGAAGTCCTGCGCGCCTCGCACACCCACGGCCAGCAGGTGCTGGACGTGCAGCAGTTGATTAACGTGGACGTGGATCAGTTCTACGGTATCGAAATCGAGGAATTCCCCGCCCAGATCGCCCAGGTCGCGCTGTGGCTCACCGACCACCAGATGAACATGCGCGTATCGGAGGAATTCGGCAGCTACTACGCCCGCATTCCGCTCAAGGCCACGCCGCACATCGTCTGCGGCAATGCGCTGCGGCTGGATTGGGCGGAGGTGTTGCCGCCGGAGCGCTGTGCTTATGTGCTGGGCAATCCGCCGTTCTTGGGTAAAACCTATCAGTCAACAGAACAAAAAAGCGATATGCAGTTGGTATGCAGGGATATTAAAAATGCTGGGTTGTTGGATTTTGTTGCGGCTTGGTACATAAAAGCAGCGCGATATTTGGACAGCAGAGCAGAGCAGAGCAGAGCAGAGCAGAGCAATTATACCAAGCCAATCAGACCAAATGTGCATTCGTTTCCACCAATAGCATCACCCAGGGCGAACAGGTGGGCGTGCTGTGGGGCTGGCTGCTGGCGCAAGGCGTCAAAATCCATTTCGCCCACCGCACCTTTAGCTGGAGCAACGAGGCCAAGGGCAAGGCCGCCGTGCATTGCGTGATTGTCGGTTTTGGCTTACAGGATGTCGCCGACAAGGTAATTTATGAGTATGAAGACATCAAGGGCGAGCCGCATGCTTTAAAAGCAAAAAATATTAATCCCTATTTGGTGGATGCACCTGACTTGGTGCTGGGCAAAACGCGTAGCCCAATTTGCATGGCGCCTGAAATGACTTATGGCAGCAAGCCTGCTGATGGTGGAAACCTGATATTGACGGCGCAGGAAAAATCCGAATTATTGGCAGTTGAACCGACAGCAAAGGACTATATTCGGCCTTATATCGGTTCTGAAGAACTAATTAACGGGAATGGGCGGTATTGTCTTTGGCTGAAAGGTGCCAACCCACAGGCATTGCGTCAAATGCCTCAGGTTATGGCACGGATTGAGGCTGTGCGTAAAATGCGTCAAGCCAGCACGGATGCCAATACTCAAAACTGGGCTAACCAACCGAGTGAGTTTCAAACAGACAGACAACCGGATGCAGATTATTTGGCAATTCCAGAAGTGTCATCCGAGCGCCGCCAATATATTCCGATAGGCTTTCTTTCCAATCATGTTGTTGCAAGCAATCTTCTTTACACGATTGGAAATGCAGAGCGGTTTCATTTCGGTGTTTTGACTTCCACCATGCACAACGCTTGGGTGCGCTCTGTCTGTGGGCGTTTGAAAAGCGATTTTCGCTATTCCGCCAGCATTGTCTACAACAACTTCCCCTGGCCCGACCCCAGCAACAAACAGCAAGCCACCATCGAAGTCGCCGCCCAAACCGTGCTGGATGCCCGCGCCGCGCACCCCGGCGCGACGTTGGCCGACCTCTACGACCCACTGACCATGCCGCCCGATTTGCTCAAGGCACACCAGACGCTGGACCGTGCCGTGGATGCCGCTTACGGCTACAAGGGCGCCGCTACTGACGCCGCGCGCGTGGCCTTTCTATTTGAACGTTATCAGCAGATCACTTCGCTGCTGCCCGCTGAAAAACCCAAACGACCACGCAACAGAAAATAAAAAAGCATGGCTTCCTGCAAAGCCATGCCAGTGGTTTTGATTGGGTCTGGTGTGTCAGGCACCCGGTCTTCTATCGCCACGAGCGAAAGGATAGCTAATGGCTGGGTGAGATTCAAGTTATGGATCGTCATGACAGGTATTCAGGGGGGGGGCATCAGCAGCTTGCCTTATGGATGATCTGGTCCAGACACACTTCCATAGTTCAACTTGTTGATTATATTAAGTTATTAGTAAAGATTAAAAATAACATCACAGGATTGATCTTATTTGGTAAACTTTCGCATCACATCGTTGATGCTAATTGATAAATATGCTTCAAGTCTCTGAAAAAGAAATAGAAAGCCGATTGCGTCTGGATAACCCCTGGTGGCAGGCGGGTAGTGGCATTGAACCTGACCATCAGGCACTTCCACGTCGAGCTTACCTGGTGGATTTTTCGCGTTTGGTGCGTCAATCGGAAGTCAATCGGGCGGTTGTTTTGCTCGGGCCACGCCGCGTCGGGAAAACCATCCTGGTGTATCACGCGATCCAGGATTTGCTGGACGGGCAGCAAGCCAGCGGTACCGATATCCTGTATGTCTCGCTGGAGACACCGCTTTATACCGGGCTATCGCTGGAGGCGATTGTGACGCGTTTCCAGAAGATGTTTCACCGCCCGGAAGGCTCGCGGCTGTATGTGTTTTTCGATGAAATCCAGTATCTGAAAGGGTGGGAGGTTCATCTCAAGTCGCTGGTGGATAGTTATCGCGGTATCAGGTTTGTCGCGACGGGTTCGGCCGCGGCGGCGCTCAAGGCCAAGAGCGTGGAATCGGGCGCGGGCCGGTTTACCGAGTTTGTGTTGCCGCCGCTGACATTTGCCGAGTATTTGCGTTTTATCGGGCGGGAGGACGAATTAATCCGGGAGGAAGGCGAGGAGCGCGGTACCTTGCATTACAGCAGCAACGATTTACACGGCTTGAATGATGCGTTTATTGATTACCTTAATTTCGGTGGGTACCCTGAAGCGGTGTTCTCAGAACTGGTGCGCCGGAATCCCCGGCGCTACATCAAGAGCGACATTATTGACAAGGTGCTGCTACGGGATTTGCCTATCCTTTACGGCATTACCGATATTCAGGAGTTGAATAGTTTATTCAATACGCTGGCGTATAACACCGGGCAGGAGTTGAGCCTGGAAGCCCTGTCCAAGACATCGCATGTGGCGAAAAACACGCTGGTGAAATATCTGGAGTATCTTGAAGCGGCTTTCCTGATCCGGCGTATCCATCGCGTGGATCAGGATGCCGCGCATTTCAAGCGCGCCACGACATTCAAGGTATACCTGACCAACCCGACCATGCGCGCGGCACTGTTCGGCCCGGTGGATGAACATCACGAGGCTATCGGTCATCTGGTGGAAACAGCGGTATTCAGCCAATGGCTGCACAACGCGGCTTTTGTGGATTCGCTTTACTATGCCCGCTGGAAGAGCGGCGAAGTGGATTTAGTCAGCCTGGACGCGCAGCAACGCCCACGCTTTGCAGTAGAGGTCAAATGGTCTGACCGGCCATTTGACGATCCCAAGCAGATCAAGGGGTTGCTGGATTTTTCCAGGAAGAATCCATTGGGCCGCGTCCCCATGGTGACGACTTATTCAAGGGCAGGCATCAAGACGATGGCGGGCATCGAGATCGAGTTTTCTCCCAGCAGCCTCCATTGCTACACCGTGGCAAAAAATACGTTGGAAAGAAAAAGAGCAAACTAATGCCTTCCATTCATCTACTTCCCGACGTCCTCATCAGCCAGATTGCGGCTGGGGAGGTGGTCGAACGCCCGGCATCGGCGTTGAAAGAACTGCTGGAAAACAGCCTGGATGCGGGTTCCACGGCAATCGAGGTGTCGCTGGTCAATGGCGGCGTGAAACAGCTCAGGGTGAGCGACAACGGCGGCGGCATCCCCAAGGAAGAGCTTCCCTTGGCGCTGGCGCGGCATGCCACCAGCAAAATCGGCTCGCTGGACGACCTGGAAAATGTGCGCAGTTTGGGCTTTCGCGGCGAGGCGCTGGCGAGTATTGCCTCCATTTCGCGCCTGAGTCTGACCAGCCGCAGCCCTGAAGCACGCCACGCCTGGCGCATTGCGGTAGACGGCGGCAACCTGAGCGAGATCCAGCCTGCTGCGCTGGATGCCGGCACCACGCTGGAAGTGAACGACCTGTACTTCAATACCCCGGCACGACGCAAGTTCCTGAAAACCGAGGCTACCGAATTCGGCCATTGCGAAGAAGCTTTCAAGCGCATGGCCTTGTCGCGCGCGGATGTGACGTTTTCGCTTAGCCACAACAACCGCGCTTTATGGCGGTTAATGGCGGCAGAGCCGCTGCGGCGCATTTCCGAGATTCTGGGCGAGGAGTTCAGTGAACATGCGGTGATGCTGGACGAATCCGCCGGCGGGATGCGGCTGTGGGGCATGGCGGCCAGGCCGGCGTATTCCAAGCTGTCGCGCGATGCGCAGTATTGCTTTGTGAATGGCCGTTTCGTGCGCGACAAGCTGCTGGCACACGCCATCCGCCAGGCGTACCAGGACGTGCTGCACCATGAACGCCACCCGGCGTTTGTACTGTTCCTGGAACTGGACCCCGCCGGGGTGGACGTCAACGTGCATCCGGCCAAGACCGAGGTGCGCTTCCGCGAGTCGCAAGGCATTCACCGGTTTGTGTTCCATGCCTTGCACCGGGCGCTGGCTCCTTCCGTGAGCGGGGCGACGGCGGCGGGCAGCGCGGATGCGACTGAACCCGCGGCCGGTTACCAAAGCAGTGTGGCCGCCGGTGGTTATGCGGCGCCATACCAGCCGCAAATCCCGTTGCGGGCGGGGGAGGGCGAGTCTTTTTACCAGACGTTGTTTGGCGGCGCCAATGTTGCGACCGGCGCATCCACCAGCCAATTCCCTCCGGCAAAAGCGGAACCGCAGGCGCAGGAGTTTCCGCTGGGCTTCGCCATCGGGCAGTTGCACGGCGTTTATGTGCTGGCGCAGAACAGCAATGGGTTGGTCGTGGTGGATATGCATGCCGCGCACGAGCGCATCATGTACGAGCGGCTGAAAAATGCGCTGGATGCCAATGCGGTGACCATGCAGCCGCTCCTGCTGCCGATCAGCTTCCAGGCTGATCGGCTCGAGGTCGCGGTGGCGGAGGAACAGTCTGCCACCCTGCAAAACCTAGGCTTCGAACTGGCCGTGCTGTCGCCGACCACGCTGGCGGTACGGGCGGTGCCAGCCATGCTGGGCGATTCCGATGCCGTGGCGCTGGCGCGCGACGTGCTGCGGGATATCCGCGAGTTCGGTGGTAGCCGTGTACTGACTGAGCGCCGCAACGAACTGCTGGCGACGATGGCCTGCCACGCCGCCGTGCGCGCCAACCGCAGCTTGACCATGACCGAAATGAATGCTTTGCTGCGTGACATGGAAGCCACTGAACGCTCAGACCAGTGCAATCACGGCAGGCCGACTTGGTTCCAGGTGAGCATGGGTGACCTGGATAAAATGTTCATGCGCGGCAAGTAAGCCGGGCCTGGTAATTCCTGGCACGGGTTCCAAAAGGGTAACCTTTGCGCTAATATCATGAGCTAGTTTTTTGGCAGGCACTTTGATTTTTAACCGATTGAATTTAAATAAAATTATTTGGTTCCATTGTTTCAAAGGTAAAAACAATGATTTCTGCTAGAGAATTATCCCGGCTGCATTACCTTTTTGATAACGACCACCCTGACCACGTGTGGGCGAACACCATCGCCATCGTGCGCAAAATCAACCCGGATTACGACTTCACCCGCCTGCACCAGGTGTTTAATGACCTGGTTGACCTGTTCTATGGCGACTATCCCGGTTACAAAAAGATCAAGACGCCGTACCACGACCTCCGGCACACCATGGATGTCTACATCTGCGCGCTGCGCATTCTGCATGGCATGCAGATCAAAGAACACAATGTGCAGGATGAAGAGATCACCCTGGTGGCGACTGCCGCGCTCGCCCACGACATCGGTTATGCCCAGACCCAGGACGATGCTGACGGCAGCGGTGCAAAATACACCCGCACCCATGTCAATCGCGGCATCGCCTTCATGCGCGCCTATATGGCCGAAAAGTCATGGCATCCGGCCTGGGCGGCAGACATGGAAACCGCCATCCTGTGCACCAACCCCGCTATTGCTTTTGCCGACATCAAATTCTCCAGCGACCGGGCGCGCGATTTGGCCCGGGTCGTGGGTACGGCAGACCTTGTCGGCCAGATGGCCGACCGCGCTTACCTGGAAAAGCTGCTGTTCCTGTATTTTGAGTTCAAGGAAGCCAACATGGGCGATTTCAAGGATATGCACGACCTGCTGGCGCGCACCCATGATTTCTACAGCATGACCCGGCAGAAACTGGATCACAGCCTGGGCTGTTATTACAACTACCTGTTGTCGCATTTCAGGGACTGGTTCCAGGTCGAAAAGAATTACTACATGGATTCCATTGAAAAGAACATCCAGTACCTGATGAAGGTGATCAGCGAATCCACCGCTGACAACCTGTTCGATAACCTGAAACGGCGCGGCATTGCCGACAAGGCCGCCGCGCTTGCAAGCTGAAAGGAGCGATCATGGGCAAGATCACGGTTGAACACAATCCCGATGCCAGCACCCTGGCCAGCTTGGGCGTATCCGGCTGGCCGACCTGGAGCAAGGAAGTATCCAGGTTCCCCTGGAGCTATAGCGATAAGGAAACCGCGTACGTGCTGGAAGGCGAAGTGGTGGTCACGCCCGATGGCGGCGAGCCGGTAAAATTCGGCAAGGGCGACCTGGTGGTATTCCCGGCGGGCATGTCCTGCACCTGGGAAGTTAAACAACCTTTACGGAAACACTACAAATTTGGCTAAGCTCAATCACACACCGGGCGTCGTTGCGCCGCCGCCGCTGATTTATAGCGGGACACTCGCGGCCGCATGGCTGTTCGATACCGAAACGCCGTGGAGCATCTTCCATCAGGACGCTTCCCTGCTGGGGG
Source organism: uncultured Methylophilaceae bacterium (assembly GCA_964511385.1). Taxonomy (GTDB): domain Bacteria; phylum Pseudomonadota; class Gammaproteobacteria; order Burkholderiales; family Methylophilaceae; genus CAILHX01. The sequence goes on from CAZEFE010000010.1 coordinate 69,035, forward strand.
TGATTCTGCTGGCCATCGGTGGCCTGCTTGCCGCGTCGGCGATATTGACCATGCGCCGGGCCGGAGCCGCCATCAGCCCCTACAAGACCAGCAGGGTGCTGGTGACCAAGGGGCCGTTCCGCCTCTCGCGCAACCCGATCTACCTGGCATTAACCTTGGCCTACCTGGGCCTGGCGCTGTTGCTTAACACCGCATGGGCGCTGCTGCTGCTGCCGATATTGATCGGGGTGATGGTGGTTGGCGTCATCCTGCGCGAAGAGCGCTACCTGTTGCTCCGCTTCGGCGGGGAATACCTCAAGTACAAGTTCAAGGTCAGGCGCTGGTTTTGAGCGGTAGTTCCGGCTCCACCCGGCGCATTGCGCTGGCCAGTTTCGTCGGTACCGCCATCGAGTTCTACGACTTCTACATCTACGGCATGGCGGTGGCGCTGGTCATCGGCGCCGTATTTTTCCCGCAGAGCGACCCTGCCGCGCAATCGCTCAACGCTTTCCTTACCTTTGGCCTGGCATTCCTGGCGCGTCCGTTGGGTGCCGCGCTGTTCGGCCATTTTGGCGATCGGGTGGGGCGCAAGGCCACGCTGGTAGCCTCATTGCTGGTGATGGGCATCTCCACCATGCTGATCGGTTTCCTGCCCGGCTACGATAGCATCGGCTGGGCCGCGCCGGCCTTGTTGTGCCTGCTGCGCTTCGGCCAGGGCATCGGCCTGGGCGGGGAGTGGGGCGGGGCGGCATTGCTGGCCACGGAAAACGCCCCGGTAGGCAGGCGCGGCTGGTTCGGCATGTTTCCCCAGTTGGGGCCGCCGGCCGGCTTCCTGCTGGCTACCGGCAGTTTCCTGTTGCTGGCGCAGGTGCTGAGCGAAGCCGAATTCAAGGCCTGGGGCTGGCGCATCCCGTTTATTGCCAGCGCGCTGCTGGTGGCGCTTGGCCTGTACGTGCGGCTCAAGCTGACGGAAACTCCGGTGTTCGCCCAGGCGTTGCAGCATCACCAGCCCGCGCGGCTGCCGCTGGCCGTGCTGCTGGGGCAGCACGCCAGGCCGTTGATCCTGGGGGCGATGGCCATGGCGGTGTGTTATGCGCTGTTTTACATCACCACGGTGTTTTCCTTGAGCTACGGCACGGCGACGCTGCATATCCCGCGTCCGCAGTTCCTCGGCATGTTGTGCGTGGCCGTGGTGTTCATGGCCGCCGCCACGCCGCTGGCCGCCTGGGCGGGCGACCGTTACGGCCGCCGCCCGGTACTGCTGCTGGCGGGCAGCACGGCACTGCTGTCAGGTTTTTTGCTGGCGCCCATGCTGGGCAGTGGCTCTTACCTGCAAATCACCGCCTTTTTGTCGCTGGAACTGTTCCTGATGGGCGCCACCTTTGCCCCCATGGGCGCTTTGCTGCCGGAACTGTTCCCCACCCAGGTGCGTTACACCGGCGCCGGCACCGCTTACAACCTGGGCGGCATCCTGGGCGCTTCGTTTGCGCCGTATATCGCGCAAAAGCTGGTCAACGCCGGCGGTCTGGCGTGGGTGGGCGGCTATGTCTCGGTCGCGGCGGCGGTCAGCCTGGCCGCCGTGTGGCTGATGCAGGAAACGCGCGGCAGCGATTTGTAGCCACAGGGCTGCGGCACTGCCGGGCCGTGCAATCCTGCTTGAAAAATGAATCTTTTGTGTACAATTAACTGTTAACCAATTAATAGCCCAATTGAACCGTCACGTCATGAAAATCGGCAACCCCATGAAAAAAGAAGCGCTGGCGCTGCTGCTTTGGCCTGTCCAGCATATGTCGCTGCTGGCGGTGCACCGAGCCGCCATGATATTGCAGCGGGTACGCGTCATTGCGCTGTTTTTTGCCGCGGTCACCACGCTGTGGATCGGCATCGACATGGTGCTGTTGCCGTGGCCGGTATGGGGCGAACTGGCCGTGGGGCGCCTGGTTGCCAGTGCCGCATTCCTGCTGCTGGGGGTTGGCTTCCGCGCATCCAACCGCATGCGCGATGCGTATATTGCGATGGTCGCCTTGTTCGCCATTCCCACCGCTTTCTACATGTATTCCTATGTGCTGCTGAGCGCATTGCAGCTGGATGACTTATCCAACGTGCTGGCGGGCATTTATGCCTTCCTGCCGTTCATTATCCTGGCGGGCCTGGGGATTTTCCCGCTGACGGCGCTGGAAGCCGCGGTGTTTTCAATGCCGGTGCTGGTTGCGGAGGTCGTGGCAAGCTGGCTCGGCCTTAGCATGCTCAATCTCGGGCACACCATCGAAACCGCCTGGCTGTCGCTGATGCTGGCGGTGGTGGCAACCCTGTGCGGCATGAGCCAGCTCGGGTTCATTATGCAACTGGTGCGCCAATCCATCCGCGACGGCCTGACCGGCAGCTTTACCCGCGCCAGCGGCGAAGAACTGCTCGACCTGCAATTCATCGCCACCTCGCGTAGCGACAGCCCGCTGTCGGTGGCGTTTGTAGACCTCGATAACTTCAAGCATATCAACGACACCTACGGCCACGAAGCCGGCGACCAGGCGTTGATCGCCGCCAGCCAGAACCTGGGCAAGGTGATCCGCTCCGGCGATATCGTGGTGCGCTGGGGCGGGGAAGAGTTTGTTGTGATTCTTCCCGGCGCCTCTGCCGAAGAGGCCAGCAAGGTGCTGGGGCGGCTGAGCACCAGCGGCTTGGGGTATCGCCCCGACGGCAGCCCGTTGACCGCCAGCATCGGCGTTGCAGAACGCGTGCTCGACCAGTCCGATGATTACCACCATTTGATCAGCATTGCCGACCAACGCATGTACCAGGCCAAGATTTCCGGCAAAAACCGCATGGTGCTGCCGCCGTCGCTGAACGCACCGCTGGGGCAACAGCTATTGGCTGCCTGACCTGTCGTTGACGTGACCCTGCCACCCGCTATTTTTCTCATGGGGCCCACCGCCTCCGGCAAGACCGGGCTGGCGGTGGAACTGGTGCAAAAACTGCCGCTGGAACTCATCAGCGTGGATTCCGCGCTGGTCTACCGCGACATGGATATCGGCACTGCCAAGCCCGACGCCGCGACGCTGGAAAAGGCGCCGCATCACCTGATCGACGTCATCCCGCCCACGCAAGCCTACTCCGCCGCGCAGTTCCGCAATGACGCACTGCGGCTGATGGACGAGATCACCCGGCGCGGCAACGTGCCGCTGCTGGTGGGCGGAACCATGTTATATTTCAATGCCTTGCAGCACGGTTTGAATGACTTGCCTGAAGCCGACCCCGCACTGCGCGCCGAACTGGATGCCCGCGCCGCGCGCGAAGGCTGGCCCGCCTTGCATGCCGAACTGGCGCGGGTTGACCCGGCCACCGCCGCGCGGCTGATGCCGGGTGACGCCCAGCGCATCGAACGCGCGCTGGAAATCTGGCACCTCACCGGCCAGCCGATGTCGGTGTTGCTGGAACAGAACAACAGCGAAACCCTGCCGTATCGCCTGCTCAAGATCGCCTTGCTGCCTTCCGACCGCAAGCTGCTGCACCAGCGCATTGCCGAGCGCTTCGATGCCATGCTGGCCGCCGGCCTGCTGGACGAGGTGAGGGCGCTGCAAGCGAAGTACCCGGCGCTCACCCCGGCCATGCCAGCGATGCGCTGCGTCGGCTACCGCCAGGCGCTGGAACACCTGGCCGGAACTTACGATCTGGCGCTGTTGCGAGAGAAAGGCATCGCCGCTACGCGCCAGCTCGCCAAACGGCAAATGACCTGGCTGCGGGGGATGGACGACGTGGAAGTGCTGGATTGCCTGGAATCAGGGCTGGCGGAGAAGCTGGAACAGCGGCTGCGGGATTTTTTGTAGGGCGCAATAAGCAGCGCGCATTGCGCCAAATGTTGGCTTTTCATACGGCGGATTACGCTGCGCTAATCCGCCCTGCGAGTTTAGCGAGTTTGGCGGTTAATGATTGAGTGGCTGGCATGAGAAAGGATTTAAACAATTCTGACCGCCTGTTTCGTTACATGCGTCCTTATTGAGCGCGTCAGCAAAAATTTGGCAGCTTTTCATGTCATCCATAAATCCGTGAATTGTGGCAACGTGATCTTCTGGATTGTTCCACTTGATTACAGCGTAATCTGGTGAGTTACCGATCTTGTTCTTGCTAAAGAATTTTCTGGGTGCATCCAGGTTGGAATCCTGTCCGCACCCTGACAGTAACGCCACAAGCGAAAATCCGATTATGAATAAGCGGGTTGGCATAGATGCTCCAGTATCTCGACCGCTAACGTTTGACATAAGGGGTGCGCTTTAGCGCGTCCCGCTTGATGGATGGGTTAGGTTTTAGATGCATCTGCTTTTGCCTCGTTAATGCCTTGCAGAACTTCATTAAAGAAAGGTTCTTGCTCTACTGAAACTCCTTGGTTTGGACATGCTAACTCGACGAGCACCTCAAGTGCATTACGAACAAAGGCAATATCGTCGCGCATCGGCGGAATAGCATGTTTCAGATTTAAGTACTTTACGCACTCGGTTACTAGGTTCGGGTTACGTTCTTGGTTTTGAATGAATTCGGCGTGGAAAATTGCAGCGTCGTAAACTAAATTAGCGAACGCTTGAATAGCAGAGACATCTGTTGGCTTGCGTTCCCACATTACTGATTGAGCAAACTCAAAACATGCGGTTTTTAAGGCCGAGTGATTCAATTCCATAAGACTAAACCTAACGTAGTTTAGACAACAAGTCCAATTTCCTTACCCGCTCCGCCGCCTCCAAGCACTCCTCCAGCGACGCCACTAGCGCAATCCGCACAAACCCGGCGCCAGGATTGACGCCATGCGCCTCGCGGGCGAGGAAGCTGCCGGGCAGCACGGTGACGTTGGCCTGCTCATACAGCTTGCGGGCAACGTCGGTATCGGAACCTTGCACGCGCGCCCACAGGTAGAACGCGGCATCCGGCAGTTCCACCTGCAGCACTTGTTGCAGTAGCGGGGTGACGGCCTTGAACTTTTCGGCATACAAGCGGCGGTTTTCCACCACGTGGGCTTCGTCGTTCCAGGCGGCGGCGCTGGCGGCTTGCACGGCAGGGTTCATGGCGCAGCCATGGTAGGTGCGGTAGAGCAGGAATTTTTCCAGGATTTTCGCGTCGCCGGCGACAAAGCCGGAGCGCATCCCCGGCACGTTGGAGCGCTTGGACAGCGAGCTGAACATGACCAGCCGCTCGAAGCCGCGCCCAAGCTGGTGGGCGGCTTGCAGCGCGCCTAGCGGGGCGTTGCTTTCATCGAAGTAGATTTCCGAGTAGCACTCGTCGCTGGCGATCACGAAGCCGTATTGGTCGGCCAGGGCGAACACTTCGCGCCAGTCGTCCAGGTTCATCACCTTGCCGGTGGGGTTGCCGGGCGAGCAAACGTAGAGCAGTTGCACGCGGTTCCACACCGATTCCGGCACGCTGGCAAAGTCAATCTTGAAATTGTTGTCCGGCAGGGTGTTGAGGTAATACGGTTCCGCCCCGGCCAGCAGCGCCGCGCCTTCGTAGATCTGGTAAAACGGGTTGGGGCTGAGTACCACCGGGTTGGGCCTGGAGGTGTCTACCACCGCCTGGGCAAAGGCGAACAGCGCTTCGCGACTGCCGTTGACCGGGATGATCTGGTGTTCGACGTCCAGCGCCGGGATGCCGTAGCGGCGGGTCATCCAGTTGGCGATGGCCTGCCGCAGTTCGGCGCTGCCCAAAGTCGTGGGATAATTGGCCAGTCCGCTCAAGTTGGCGGTCAGCGCGGTCTTGATGAATTCCGGCGTGGCGTGCTTGGGCTCGCCGATGGACAGGTTGACCGGCTTGAGCGCGGGGTTGGGCGTGATGCCGGCGAACAGGTCGCGCAGTTTCTGGAACGGGTAGGGGTGCAGGTGATCGAGGTTTGGATTCATGACGACATTATAAAGGGCACCCCTAAAAACTCAATTTTCGTTGCTATGCTGCGTTGCGAGCAACAAATTACTCCTGACATATTCGTACATATGCGGCGTCGCAATTTATTGCTCACGCCTTGCCTAGCTTAGAAACTTGAATTTTTAGAGGTACCCTTACAGTGAGCAGTATGACCGCTTCAAAACAAAAATCTCTGGCCACGTTCGGCCTGCTGTCCGGCGCGGTGGTGTGGGGCATCATCTGGTATCCGTACCGCTTGCTGGAGGATGCCGGTATTTCCGGCGCAGCCGCCAGTTTCATGACCTATTTTTTTGCGCTGCTGCTGGGGCTGGCGCTGTTTGCGCGGCGCTGGCGCAAGGTACCGCACGTTGCCTGGGGCACGGTGCTGCCGCTGGCGCTGGTGGCGGGGTGGACCAACCTGGCCTATGTGCTGGCGGTGATTGATGGCGAGGTAATGCGGGTGCTGCTGCTGTTCTACCTGTCGCCGCTGTGGACCTTGCTGCTGGCGCGGGTGCTGGTGGACGAACACCCCGGCCCGCGCGGGCTGCTGGTGATGGTCATGTCGCTGCTGGGCGCGTTTATCATGCTGTGGCAGCCGGATAGCCCGCCGCTGCCGCAGAACCATGCCGAATGGCTGGCGCTGTCCGCCGGTTTCGGCTTTGCGCTGACCAACGTGCTGACGCGCCGCGCCGCGCAACTGACGCTGCCGGCCAAGTCGTTCGCGGTGTGGGGCGGCATGGTGCTGATGTCGCTGCTGTTCGTGCCTTTCAGCCACATCCCCGTGCCGGCGCTGGTTGAAATCACCTCCGGGCAGTGGTGGCTGATGTTCTGGCTGGGCGCCATCCTGATGCTGACCACGATGCTGGTGCAATACGGCATCACGCATACGCTGGTGACCCGCGCCTCGGTGATTTTCCTGTTCGAACTGGTGGTGGCCGCGCTGTCGTCCTGGTTGCTGGCCAACGAGGCGATGACGCTGCGCGAATGGCTGGGCGGGGTGCTGATTGTGGCTGCGGCGGTGTTTGCGGCGCAGGGCGAGAGCTAGCCGTGTAACCAGCGCTGCCACATGGTTTGATAGGCAGCTTCCAGGTTGCGTGCGAAGCGCGGCGTATCGAACAGTGCCGCGCTGTGCTGATTGGCTTGCAGCCGTTGTTTGATCGCGCGTAGCTGTTCGGGGCGGCGCGCCAGTTCCAGCGCCTTGTCGCGGTATTCCTCCAGGCTGTGCGTCACCAGTTCCTCCAGCCCGATCGCCCGCAGCAGGCTGCTCGCCACCCGCGCGGCAAAGGTGTTGCCTGCGCATGTCAGCACCGGCAGCCCCATCCACAGCGCATCGCTGGTGGTGGTGTGGGCGTTGTAGGGCAGGGTGTCCAGGAACAAATCCGCCAGCGTTTGCCGCGCCAGGTGTGCCGCACCCGAGGTGCGCGGGGCGAAAATGATGCGCTCGGTCGCCACGCCGCGGGCCTGCGCTTCCTTGAGCAGGTTGGCTTTGGCCCAGGGGTTGCATTCCAGCAGCCACAGCACGCTTTGCGGTATTTCTTTCAGAATATCCATCCAGTAATCAAACACTTGTGGCGTGATCTTGAATGTCTGGTTGAAGCAGCAGAACACCAAGCCGCGCTCCGGCAGGCCGCATTCGGCACGGCTGGGCGGCGTGCCCACCGGGCGCTTGCTGTCGTTGGGCTGGTAGGTGTCGGGCAGGTAAACCAGTTGCTCCGAATAATGCGCCGCCTGTTGCGGCGGCGTGATGACGGCGTCACTCAGCAGATAATCCACGAACGGCGCGCCCATGGTGCCGGGAAAGCCCAGCCAGTTGACCTGCACCGGCGCCGGGCGCAGCGCCAGAATGCCGCTGCGGCTGGTCTGGGTGAAGCCGGTCAGGTCCACCAGGATATCGATGTTGTCGCGGTGGATCTGTTCCGCCGCCTGGTGCTGGGAAATCGGCAGGATGTCGTGGAATACGTCGAACGCCTGTTCCAGCCGCTTGCGCTCTGGCGTGGCGTCGTCCTGCGCATAGGAATAGGCGTGGATTTCGAACCGGCTGCGGTCGTGCTGCTCGATCAGCTCCGTGATGAGCGACGCCAGCGGGTGGCGGCGGAAATCGGCGGACAGGTAGCCGATGTTCAGTTTGGCTTTGGGCGTTTTGTCATGCCGGTAATGCAGGCGTTGGCCCTCGGCCATCAGCGCGGCATAGCGGTTGGCCACCCAGCGCTCCGCGCACAGGCGCTGCTCGGCCGCCGTGGTGCCGGGCAGGGCGAGGAAGGCAAACGGCGATACCTGGGCTTGCGGTTCCTCTGCCACGATGCGGCGCAGTTCCTGGATCTGGCTGTCCAGCCCGTGCCAGTCGCAGATGTGCTGGCGCTGGTGCACCAGGTGCGCCAGGGCGTGGAACAGCCGGGGGTTGAGCGTGAGCGCGGTCTGGTAGCAGGCAATGGCTTGATCCAGCTTGCCTTGCTCGCGCAGCACGTTGCCCAGGTTGTTGTGGGCGTCGGCGTCGCGCGGGTCCAGGCTGAGCGCCTGGCGGTAGGCGGTTGCGGCTTCCGCGGCTTTTCCCAGTTCGCGCAACGCATTGCCCAGGTTGTAATGCGCGGCGGGATCGCCGGCATCGGCATGGATGGATTGCTGGAACCAGGTCGCGGCATCCGCAAAACGGCCTTGCGCCATCGCGGCATTGCCCAGTTGCAGCAGGATTTGCGGGTGGCCTGGCGCCAGCGCCAATGCGCGGGTGAAACTGGCGGTTGCGGCGGCGGCATCACCGGCCGCCAGCAATGCGTTGCCGAGGTCGTAATGCAACTCCGGGTCGTTCGGCTGCCGGGCCAGCCGGGCTGTCAGTTGGGCAATGGTCATATGGCGGAATTTTAGCCGATTAAGCGTTTCAGCCCGCGCTGGCGCAGCAAAAAGCGGTTGGGGTTGAGCGATCTGAGCAGCGCCGCATCCACCGGCAGCGGCTCGTGTTCCAGCAGCGCGGTGATGATTTCCGCGCCCAGCGGCGCGGTCAGCAGCCCTTTGGAGCCGTGCCCGGCGTTGACGTACAGGCCGTCCAGCCAGGGCAGGTGCTCCGGGCCAAGGCGGCTGCCGATTTCAAAGCGTGCTTCCACCAGCCCGGCATCCAGCATTTTGCCAACCATGGGCAGGTAGTCCGGCGTGGTGCAGCGCAAGGCTGCGCGCCCCTGCAACTGCGCCGGGTCGGCATGCTCGGCACCCAGCGCCTGGTACAGGGCCGGGGAAAGCTGCTTCAGCGTGGCGAGATTGTGCGCATGGTCGGCGGGGCGCAATTCCAGCGCGGTTTCCTCCGGGGAAAAAGTGGCGCCCATGCAGTGCAAACCGTTCCTCGCCGGGCTGACGTAACCCTCGGTGCAGACCACCGTTTTCAGCGTCTGGCTGGCTGCCGAGGCCGGGAGCAGGGTGACCTGGCCGCGTACCGGTTCCAGCGGCAGGTGCGTCGTCTGTGCGAACCGGCGGCAATCGTTGGCATTAGCCAGCACCACGACAGGCGCGGCAGCGATCTCGCCATGCGCGTCCGCCACTTGCCAGCCGCTGGCGGTTTTTTGCAGCGCCAGCGCTTCCCGCGAATGCAGCGTGGTGATATTGGGGTGGTCGGCCAGCGCCCGGCATAACGCGGGCGGATGTACCCAGCCGGCGGCGGGGAAAAACAGCGCCGGGTGGCGGATATTGGTGCCTGCCAGCGCCGAGGCTTGCTCCGCGCTGACTTCACGCACAATGTCTTCCGGCAGGCGGCGTGCGGATACTTCGCTACAGCGCTTGGCTTCGCGTGCATCAAACGCCAGTTGCAGCAGCCCGCAATCATCCCAGTCCTGCCCCTTGCCCGGCAGCGTTTCAAGCAGGCCCCGCGTATGCAGGAAACCCAGCAGCGCCACCCGGCTCAAGGGAATGTCGTGGCCGGAGAGGCGCGGATACAGCACCCCCTGCGCGTTGCCGGAGGCTTCGCTGGCCAGTGTCGCGTGGCGTTCGACCAGGGTGACGCGATAGCCGCGCCGCGCCAGGCTGTGCGCGGTGGCGCTACCGGCGATGCCGCCGCCAATGACGATGGCCTGCCGTTCCGCGGCTGGTTTCTCGGGTACGGCTCCGGGGAGAACCCCGCGCAGCATTTCGCGCTTGCTGCCGAAGCCGCTGACTTTTTCCACGGTGAACCCATGTTCCGCCAGCCCGCGCCGCACCACCCCGGCGCTGGTGAAGGTGGCGAAAGTGGTGCCCGGATGCGACAGGCGGGCGATTTCCCGGAAAATTTCCGGCTGCCACATCTCCGGGTTCTTGGCGGGGGCGAAACCGTCCAGGAACCAGGCATCCACGCGCGCCGACAGTTGTTGCAGGGTGTGCCGGGCATCTCCGAGCAGCAGGGTCAGCGTGACGCGGCCCTGGTCGAACTCCATGCGCCGCCAGCCGGGCGCCAGCAGCTGGTATTGCCCGAGAAACAGCGCAGTCAACTCTGCCAGTTGCGGCCACAGCGCCAATGCTTGCGCCATGTCGGCATGGCTGAGCGGAAATTGCTCGGTGCTGACGAAGTGCAAGCGGGCATGGGTCGGTGCACATTGCCGCCAAAGCTGCCAGGCGCACAGGAAGTTGAGTCCGGTGCCGAAGCCGGTTTCGGCGATGGTGAATTGCCCGGCCTGCAAGCCGGGCCAGCGCTCCGGCAGGTGATTGTGCTGCAGGAACACAAAACGGGTTTCATCAATGCCGGAGAGTTTGGAGAAATAAACATCGCCAAACCTGGCGGAGACCGGCTGGCCTTCCACCCAAAACAGGTTGTTGGCTGCGCCATTGTGTATTTCAGGATTCATGGCCAGCATTATAGTGGGCATCTGTTGTTACAATAGGCGGGCATCACGAAGCAACGGCCATACGCCGTTCTTGCAGCATTAAATAAACTTTATAACTTAATGATTAATTTTGAAAAAATGATAATTGTGCGTGCCCTTGTGCTGGTGTTGGCGGTTATTGGCACGGCCGCTGATGCGGCAGACGGCAAGCCCACCATGACGGTGACAGCCACGGTTGCCGAGTTGTCGGCGTTGCCCAGGCAAACGGCTTATTCCGGGCCGGTGGTGGGTGTGGAAACCTTACAGGTGCATGCCAGCCTGCCGCAAGGCCGCATCCAGCAGGTATTGGTGGATGAGGGGCAGTGGGTCAAGGCCGGCGAGGCGCTGGCTGTGCTGGATACCAGCTTGCTGCAGGTGCAGAAAAACCAGCAGCAGGCCAACCGCCAGCGCGCGGCAGCGGCACTGGCACAGCAGGAAGCCAGCCTGGAAGAAGCCCAGGCGCAATTGGCGCAGGCCAAGCTGGACAGGAAGCGCGTGGCAACGGAACCTGGCGCGGAACCGACCGCCGACCAACGGGCTACCGCGGAACGCATCGCGGAAATCCATGTAAAAGCCGCGAAGCAGGCCATCAGCATGGCGCAAGCCGATCTGGCGCTGGCCGACGCGCAACTGGCCGAGCTGGATTTGCGCATGAACGAAGCGACTGTACGCGCGCCGGCGGCGGGCAAGGTCATGACCAGGCAGGCGCATGCCGGGCTGGTGCTGGGCAACAGCAACGAGCCGCTGTTTGTGCTGTTGAAGGATGGTGCGCTGGAAGTGGAGGTTGAAGTCACCGGCAGCGAAGCCGGCAAGCTGCTGCCCGGTATGCCTGCGGTGATCCAGCTGGTTGGCGGCAACCGCAACTACCCCGGAAAAATACGGCGCGGTGCGCTGCAGGTGGATCGGCAGACACAGACGGCGCGCGTGCGCATTGCATTCGACAAGGCACCGGCATTGCTGCCTGGCCAGTTTGCCAAGGTCAGCGTGGCATCCAGCCCGAAAAAAGCGGTTTACCTGCCGGATAGCGCGATTCGCTTCGAAGGCAATGCGACTTACATTTTCAGCGTGGTGGACGGCAAGGCGAAAAAGCTGCCGGTCAAGCTGGGGGAGCGCGGCAACGGGCTGATAGAAGTGATTAGCGGGGTGACGCCGGGTACCCGTGTGGTTACCGGCGCTGTCGCATTCCTGCATGACGGCGAAGTCGTGCGTATTGCGCCGGAACAATCAATCCCGGCACAGCCATGAGCCTGCGTATTTCGTCCTGGGCGATCCGGCGCCCGTTGCTGCCGTTGATGGTGTTTGTCGGCCTGCTGCTGGCGGGCCTGCTGGCTTACCAGCGGCTGCCCGTCAATAACATGCCGAATGTAAACGTGCCAGCGGTAAGCATCACCATCGGCTTGCCCGGGGCGGCACCCAGCGAGATCGAGGCGCAGATCACCAGCCGCGTGGAAGCGGCGGTGAGCGGGGTCGGCAATATCAAGCATATCTATTCCATCGTCACCGACGGCACTTCCAACACGGAAATCGAATTCCAGCTGGGCACCGACATCAACCAGGCGCTCTCCGCGGTGCGCGACCAGGTGCTGCAGGCGCGCGCCTTGATGCCGCAAACCATCGACGAGCCGCAGATCCAGCGGGTGGACGTGGATGCGCTGCCGATCCTGACGTTCAGCGTCAGCGCGCCGCAGAAATCGCTGGAAGAAGTGTCCTGGCTGATTGACGACCAGGTGATGCGCGCCTTGCTGGCGGTGAAAGGCGTCGCCAGAATCCAGCGCGAAGGCGGCCTGGAGCGAGAGATCCGCGTCGAACTCAACCCGGCGCGACTGCAGGCGTATGGCATTACCGCGGAATCGGTCAACCAGCAATTGCGCCAGACCGCGCTGAACTGGCCGGCCGGGCGCATCAACGAAGGCACCCAGGAAACCCTGATCCGCACGGTTGGCGCGCCGCGTGACGTGGCGGCGCTGGCCAATACCCCGATTGCGCTGCCGGGCGGGCGCTCGGCGCGGCTGCGCGATCTGGGGGTGGTGCGCGACACCACCATCGAGCCGCGCCAGTTGGCGTGGATGAACCAGGAGCCGGTGGTGGCGTTTGCGATATATCGCACCCGTTCCGCCAGCGAGGTGAGCGTGGAGCAGGGCGTTAATGCCGTGCTGCAGCAGCTTGGCCAGGCTAATCCCGGCGTCACGTTCACCAGGATTCAGTCACTGGTGGACTTCACCAAGCAAAGTTACCACTCAGCGCTGCTGTCGTTCCTGGAAGGGGCATTGCTGGCGGCCGTGGTGGTGCTGGTGTTTCTGCGCAACTACCGCGCCACCTGGATCACGGCGCTGGAAATCCCGCTATCGGTGATCCCCACTTTTTTCGTCATGCAATGGCTGGGTTTTTCCCTCAACATGGTCAGCCTGCTGGCGTTATCGCTGGTGTCCGGCATCCTGGTGGACGATGCCATCGTCGAAATCGAGAACATCATGCGCCACCTGAAAATGGGCAAGACGCCGTATCGCGCGGCGATGGATGCCGCCGACGAGATCGGCCTGGCGGTGGTGGCCACCACCATCGTGATCGTGGCGGTATTCGTGCCGGTCAGCTTCATGCGCGGGGTGGTGGGGCAGTATTTCATCCAGTTCGGCCTGACCGTGGCGGTGGCTACGCTGTTTTCGCTGTTGGTGGCGCGCACCATTACCCCGGTGCTGGCGGCTTATTTCCTCAAGCCGGACCAGCATCAGGAATCGCTGCCCGGCTGGACGCGGCATTACCGCGCGCTGCTCGGGTTTGCGCTCAGGCACCGTGTGCTGGCACTGCTGGCCGCGATTGGCTTGCTGGCCGGTTCGGTGGTCATGGTCAATTACATCCCCACCGGCTTCATGCCGGCCGAGGACAAGTCGCAATCCATCCTGCAGGTGGAACTGCCGCCGGGGGCGCGCCTGGCGGATACCAACCAGGCGGTGCAGGCGCTGTCGGGCAAGCTGCTGCAGCGGCCGGAAGTTAAATCGGTGTATGCGCTGGTCGGCGGGGCGGACAGCGAAACCAATGCCGAGGGCGATATCCGCCGGGCCAAGCTGACCATCCAGCTGCATCCGCGCAAGCAGCGCAAGATGGACGTGCAGGCCTTTGAAGACGAGGTGATGCCGGACCTGATCCAGGTGCCGAATACCCGTATTTCGTTCCTCAATGAAAAAGGCAGCAAGGAAGTGATGTTCATTCTTTCCAGCGACAATCCGGAACTGCTGGAGAAAACCGCCTATGCGCTGGAGCATGAGATGCGTGGCCTGAGTGTGCTGAGCGACGTGTCTTCCACCATTCCGCTGCCGCGCTCCGAACTGATCATTTTCCCGCGGGCGGAGCAGGCGGCCAAGCTGGGCGTCAGTACGGAAGCCATTGCCAGCATCATCCGCGTTGCCACCATGGGCGACCTGAACGCCAACCTGATGCGTTTCAGCACCGATCACCGGCAGATACCGGTGCGGGTGCTGCTGGATTCCGCCGCGCGCAACGATGCGGCGGTGATTGGCAGCTTGCAGGTGCCTTCCGGCAACGAACAGATCGTGCCGTTGTCGGCTGTCGCCAATATCAGCCTGGGTGCGGGGCCGACGCGGCTGGACCGCTATGAGCGCCAGCGCCAGATCACACTGGAAGCCAACCTCAACAACGACGCCACCCTGGGCGAGGCGCTGGCGGCGATCAACCAGTTGCCCACCATTCGCAACCTGCCGGTGGGCGTTAATCGCTTTGATACGGGAGATGCCGAGTTGCTGCGGGAGATGTTCGACTCGTTTGCACTGGCGATGACTGCGGGCGTGCTGATGGTGTTTGGCGTGCTGGTACTGCTGTTCCGCACCGTGCTGCAGCCGTTGACCATCATGATGTCGCTGCCGCTGTCCATCTGCGGGGCGCTGCTGGCGCTGCTGCTGACCGGGGCCGAGCTGTCGTTGCCGGCGGTGATTGGCATCCTGATGCTGATGGGCATTGTCGGCAAGAACGGCATCCTGCTGGTCGATTGCATCATCGAACACAAGCGCAAACATGCGGAGCGCAGCCAAGCCATCATCAACGCCTGCCAGCAGCGCGCGCAGCCGATCGTCATGACCACGCTGGCGATGATCGCCGGCATGGCGCCAGTCATCATGGGGCTGGGCGCCGGTACCGCATTCCGCGCGCCGATGGCAACGGCGGTGATCGGCGGGCTGGTGACCTCAACCGCGCTGAGCCTGCTGTTTGTACCGGTGATCTACTCGTTTGTGGATGACTTTGAAACCTGGCTGGCGCCAAGACTCAAGCGCCTGACCACATTGAGCTAAGGCATCAGCCCGGACGCCCGTCCGGCCTGGGTTTCCAGTAGATGGGCGCGAATTTCCACGACCAGAGGCCGAAACAGGCCAGCCACACCACAGCGGCGCACAGGTAGAGGTGGCTGCGGGCCTCGAATTCCAGTCCCGGCAACTCCGCCGCAATGCGTAGCAGCGCTACCGACTGGAAGGCCAGGAAAATGCCCCAGGTCAGCCGGTCGGCGGCCAGCGTCCGGCCGGAGTGCCCCAGCGTCACCCGCGTCACCATGGCCAGCAGCATGGAAGTGAAATAGCCGATGGTCAGCGCATGCAGCGGGGCTTTGGCCAGCAGCAGTTGCCCGGTGGTGAGCAACACCAGGCTTTGTGCCGCGTAAAGCAGCAAGGCAATGCCCAGCCAGGCGAAACCGACGTGCAGCATGCCCAGAATCGGTGTGGCAAGGCTGGCGCGCAGTTGCCATGCACGGCTCAGATAAATTGCGCCGAGCGCCATCGGCAGGTCGGCCAGCCAGAGCCACGGCAGTTGGCCCGTGAGTTCCAGTACCGCATGCAGCAGGGCGCCGCCGGGGATGAGGATCAGCGCCCAGCCCGGCCGCACGATCCGGTAACCGGTAATGACGTTGGCCGAGAAAAACGGGATCATGCGGTGGCTGACGGCAAAAAACACCGGTAGCAGGAGCACCCAAATGCCGCATACCTTGGCCGCTTCCACCAGCAGCGGATGACCGAGCGCGAACCCGGCCAGCAGCAGCCAGCCCAGTGCCAGCACGGTCGAGGTAATGGTGGCATGGCGTTTGTCCGGGTGTTTGGCCCTGAGATAGACGCGCAGCAGGGCGTAAAGCCCCATGGCCCATCCCTCCAGGAACAGCGCCAGGGCGATAGTGATCAGGGAACCTCCCGCCACCAGCCCGGCATATAACAGCAGGGCTCCTGCGGCCAGCAACAGAAAGGCTGGCACATAGACCCGGCGCTCGACTTCCTCGCCGTTCATCCAGCGCGGATAGGTCGTCATCAGGAAGCCGAAAATAAAGAAGGGGAAAAATCCGTAAACCATCAGCATGGCATGGGCATCGGTGGGGGAAATGGCCCAGGCAACAGGGGGATAGAGCCCGCCGTAGCGGCCGCCCAGGTCTATCAGCCACCAGCACAGCGTAAGCAGTGATTGCACCACGCCGCCAAGGAAAAACATGCGGTGGGGTGCGGATGAGAAGGTATTCCAGGCAACGGGCAGGCTCATGATGGTTTCTGCTTTCTAAGCTGGGCATGCTCCAGCGCAAATTCATACAGGTCAACCAGGTCTTCTTCGCTGACGTCAATGATGCCATCCATCTGCTCCAGCGCCCATTGGAAATCCTGCTCGTTCAGTTCGGTTTCCGGTTTGTGCTCCACTTTGCTGAACTGGACGTGGTGAGGGTGGTGCGAATGGCTCAGCGGGTAGCGCCGGCCGGGGATGAGGTTATTGATGACCAAGGCCAGCAGCACCAGCAAGCCGCTGTTGATGGCGACGACCTCGTAGCAGAACTGCCAACCGATGGCATGCAGTTCCGGGCCGCCCAGCACGGCGATCATGGCGGTTGCCGCACCGGGTGGATGCAGGCTGTGCGTCAGGTGCATGAGGAATATCGAAACACCGACGGCAACTGCGGTTGCCAGCACCGGATTAGGTATCCATTGCGCGCAGGCCACCCCGGCAGCCGCTGACAACAGGTGGCCGCCGAACACCGGCCACGGCTGCGCCATCGGGCTGTGCGGCACGACAAACAGCAGGAATGTGCTGGCGCCCATCGAGGCCAGCACCGGCAGCGAGAAGGAAATGCCGATGGAAAAATAGTGCACCAGCAATACCAGTACGCTGATGGCGGCAAACCCGCCGAAGGATGAAAACAGTTTTTCCCGCATTGGGGTATGGGCGTGAGGGTGGTGGGGGAGGATGGCGGTGAGAGGTTTCATGTGCGTTGCGTTCAAAAATTTCCACCACGATCTGCCGCCGGAAAGGATAATGTAGTGCGCGGGTTGACATGGGTGCTGATTAAGATGAATATTAAATACATCTTAAATCTAGCATGGCACCCCGGCAAAATCAACATGCACAGGGGTCTTTGCACAGGCTTAATTTATGCGGCTTACCACGTTTTCTGATTACTCCCTACGGGTCATGATGTACCTTGGGCTGCGCCATGGCCAACTCACCACCATTGCCGATATCGCACAGGCTTACGATATTTCCGAAAACCATTTGACCAAGGTGGTGCACCACCTTGCAGTGCGCGGCTACGTGGAAACCGTGCGCGGCAAAGGAGGAGGGCTGCGCATGACGCGCGAGCCGAGTACGGTCAATCTCGGGGAACTGGTGCGCCATACCGAAGGCAATGGCGGCTTGTTACCGTGCCTGGACAACGAAGGGTCATGCTGCATCCAGGGCTGTTGCCGGTTGATGGGAATCCTGCGGGAAGCTCACGCCGCATTGTTTGCGGTGCTGGACAAATACACCATGGCCGATTTGCTGCATTCCGAGCAGATGCTGGCGCAGATGCTGATGCCGACAATCCACCAGGGGCCAGCGTCACCCCATTAAAACCGCAACGTTTGGGCTACGGAGCAAAACGCTCCAGGACGTGGCGTGCCATGCCCTTGGCTAACTCTTCCTCGCCAAAAAACACAACGCCGATATCATCCCTGCGCAGCATTTGGGTTTCATCTTCACTATGCGTGCGCAGCACAATTTCAATGCCCGGATTGAGAGTGCGCGCCGTATCGACCATCTGCCGGACATTCAGCGCATCGGGTGTCGCGATGACGAGCATGGCGGCATGGGCGATGTGTGCCTGGATCAAAACCGCCGGGTCGGCAGCATCCCCGGATACCGCGGCGACCCCGTTGCGGCGCAGATCCTCGACCAACTCACGATTCTGCTCCGCAACAACGTAAGGAATGCCGCGCTCGCCCAGCGCCTGCGCAATACGATGCCCAACCCGCCCGTGGCCGACCAGCACAACCTGGCCTTCGAGATATTTGCGCTCGGTACTCATGGGGAGTTCGGCGTATGGGTCTTGCCGGCGGTCCAGTTCACGCGCCAGTTCCGAACGCCCGAGTATCCAGTTCCTGAGCGGGGCGACCGTGGTGAATACCAACGGGTTGAGTGCGATCGAAATCAGCGCGCCGGCCAGAATCAGGCTCATGCCTTCGGCGGGCAGCAAGCCCAGCGACATGCCCAATCCGGCGAGAATGAAGGAAAACTCGCCAATCTGCGCCAGGCTGGCGGCCACAGTCAGCGCAGTATTAAGCGGGTAACGGAAAGCCAGCACCAATATCATGGCTGCAATCGATTTTCCAACAATGATAATGGCGATCACGGCCAGCACTTGGAGCGGCTGGCTGACCAACACCTGTGGATCGAACAGCATGCCGATGGAAACAAAGAACAGCACCGAGAAGGCATCGCGCAACGGTAGCGATTCTTCGGCGGCACGATGGCTGAACTCGGATTCCCGCATCATCATGCCGGCGAAAAAGGCACCCAGCGCAAAAGAAACGCTGAACAGTTGTGCGGCGCCATAAGCAATGCCAATGGCGGCGGAAACAACAGACAGGGTGAACAACTCGCGTGAGCCGGTGCGGGCGATATGCCATAACAGCCAGGGCAATACGCGCCGCCCGGCAATCAGCATCAGGGCAATGAAGGCCGCCACCTGCAGCAACGTCAGGCCGATGGTGCGCCACAAAGGGGAACTGCCCGCGGCAGGGTCGACAACACCGCCCAGGATGCCGGATAGCGCTGGCAGCAGCACCAGCACCAGCACCGTTACCAGGTCTTCCACCACCAGCCAGCCCACGGCGATGCGGCCGTTCATGGTGGCCAGCACGCCATGCGATTCCAGCGCCTTGAGCAGCACCACGGTGCTGGCGCACGACAACGATAGCCCGAACACCAATGCGGCGCCGAGGCTCCAGCCCCACCACCATGCCATCCCCATGCCTAGCGCCGTCGCCAGCCCCATTTGCACCACAGCACCTGGCAGTGCAATGCGTTTGACTGCCATCAGGTCGTTCAGGGAGAAATGCAGGCCGACACCGAACATTAGCAGCATGATGCCAATTTCCGACAGTTGGGCGGCAATTCCCACGTCGGCAACAAATCCAGGTGTCGCCGGGCCCAGGATGATGCCCGCCAGCAAATATCCAACCAGCGCCGGGATTCTGACCCGCTCGGCAATAAAGCCCAGGATCAGGGCCAGGCCAAAACCGGCCGCCAGGGTAGAGATGAGAGAAACGTTATGTTCCATTACGTGTCCGAGTGTACATGATCAGCATTGATGAATGCTGTATGGTGGCTGGCTAAGCGGGTATTGGCAAGGGGCGCCTGATTTTTCGACCAGCCAGTACTGGGGATATGAAAAAAGCCATAGATGGGTATCTATGGCTTGATATCATTTTGGCGGAGTGGACGGGACTCGAACCCGCGACCCCCGGCGTGACAGGCCGGTATT
>CAZEFE010000011.1:0-77850 GCA_964511385.1 uncultured Methylophilaceae bacterium
GGATTGGCAAGAAGTTATCAAAAACCGAGCAATTCCTTAACACTTCTGCGTAAAAAAAGTGTTAAACAAATTCGCTGGCCAGCGGATCTACCATCACGATCCGATTTTCAGGCACCCACTCAAGATATTGGTCAGGCCGGGGAATGGATTCTGATCCACGCATCATTTGCAGCAAGTTGCGCATTAAAAGGTTCTGGGCATCCTTAACTGCTGCCTCTTCAGATTTCGATTCCACTACTAGGTCATCAAAATCCAACAATCGTATTTGCACCTGGTCAGGCAATCTGATGATCTCGGCAGGGTAGGGGATCATGTGATTGATGACGGCCTGTTTACCCTTGTTTCGTGTGCCTTCCAGCTTGTTCACAAGGTTGCTTGCCTTCAGGTGAGTATAGCGTTTCAGCATGGCCAAAGACTTATGGCCACTGATAGCCGCAATCTCCATGAGGTCCAACGTCCCCAGCTCGAAAAGTCGGCTAACCGCTTCATGGCGCATATCATGGAAATGAAGATCCTCGATACCGAGTTTCTTCACCATGAAACGCCAGGTGGATTTAATGCCGTCCTTTGTGTAGCTGAAAATGGGCCCCCTGGACTTAACACCCATTCGTATAATCGCATCACGCGCCTTGACCGATAATGGCACATCCCGCTTTGCTCCGTTCTTTGTCTCCGGCAAATGTGCAATCCGGGACTTCAAGTTGATACGTTCCCAGGTCAACCCAAGGATTTCACTCTGGCGCATAGCAGTTTCAAGCGCAATCACCACAATCGAATACAACTCCAGGTTGGGGTGAAGATGGCAGTAGCGCAATATAAGCCGTTCTTCGCGTGGAGTGAGCCTCCTATCCCTGCCGGGTGGAGATTTTGGCTTCCTGACGTTGGCAACGGGGTTGCTGTCGCATATTCCCCACTCGATGCGCCCAATATCGAAGAAGTTGGACAGCAGCGACATTTCCAGCCGGACGGTGGACGTGGCCAGCGGCTTGCCGGTTTTCGGATTGATGGTTGCGAGGCGCAGATCCCGGTAAGTAGCTATATCAACTGAAGTGACATTACGCGGGATTAACTGACCAAGGAATGAGCGCTGTATCTGCTGTATTCGGTGGCGCTCTTGCTCGAATCCTTTTTTGAGTATTGAGACTTTGTTCTTGTAAGTCTCAAGATGGCCGTCCATGGATTGCATTACTGCCTTCATTGCTTAATCTGCAATAGTGTTTCCATCTCGTGCAAAATGACACTTAGTTGGACATCAAGGGCATGTGATAAAAGGATTTGTGTATCTAGGGTAGGTGAGCGCTGCCCTAATTCAAGAAGCGATATATATGTGCGGTCGAGATCCGCATCGAATGCTAAATCTTCTTGAGTAAGGTTTTTAGAAAGCCTGAGTTTTCTAATGACCTTACCGAATGCGAGATTGTGATTTTTTATTTTCATGCTTTTTTCTTAAAGCATGAATTTACTGGCTACTAGCTGGGGATGCCTCCGCTTATTGTCGGAGCGTTATCGTCAATTGGCTGATTTGAAAAAAGGATGTTTAAGGCGGGGGCGGAGGGCATGGGCTTCAAACCGGTGGCCCGGTACATGCAATCATCAAGTCTTGCCGAAGATGTGTTATCAATGTGCGGATTCCTTAACGATAACGGTTTTGGTCTTTTTATCAATGATGACATCAATGCCAACAAGCGGCTTAGCCACAGCAGAGACAACCTCGACAAAAGTGCCATATACCTTCTTGTCTTTTTCAATCACATAAGGATCTTCGATTAACCATGCCGGTTCGTTCCAGCTCATTTCCTTGCACCACGCGGTCAGGTTTTCTTTCAGGGATAACCTGGATTGAAGCAACCAATATTTAGCGTTGCCGTTGCCTGTTCCTTGCGATGTGTTTTTGACTATTTCCTTGGGCGAATTGGTCGGAACAATCCCAGAATCATCGTCTGTATTTTTTGCGACGATGTACGCAGTTCTTTGCTGGGCTATCATCGGAACATTACTTTTGGATTCAAGTTTGATGGTGCTTAGGAATATGTCCGGGGATTTATCCTTGATCGCTTCCGGATCTGTACGTGTTTCGATGAGGGAAGCAGTAATACCTTTTTTGATCAACAAGGATTTAATCATGTCCGCCCGTTGCCCGGCCAGCACATCATCATTCGCCCTATCACCACGTCCGATGATAATAATGTGTTGGGCAGACTTCGCTGCTGCTAATCCACTTTCGAGGGTTTTGTTTCCCCTGGCGCCCAGCTGAAAACGTTTTGCGTGAAATGGAATTTCAATATTTTGATAGGCGGCGGGAGCCGGAGCAGCTTCGGAGATTGCCGCAGCTGGTTGCGTGGACAGGTCGTCATCAAGCACCTTGTAGGCTGCTGCTGCATGGGATGATGCCATCAAGAGTGATAGAAAGAATAAATTACTGACGTTGGGAATTCCTAAAAATTTGTGCATTTGCTTTTTCCTCCTGTGTATGTTGTGATATATTAAAATCAATTCACCAACTTAGGAAGCATTTTTTTGGACAACGATAGAATCAACATCGAGCAGAATGATGATCGGAAGATGGAAGCTCTCAAGCGAGACTTGGGGCCGGCCGTATTAGCCGCGCTTAAGGATCCGTCCATCATAGACATCATGCTGAATCCCGATGGCCGAATCTGGTATGAGGCCTTCGGTAAAGGTCGTTATGATTCCGGTGAGACTATGAGGCCTTCCCAGGCCATACAGCTATTCCGAAGAATTGCGGGGATGCATGAGATAACCGTCACTCCAGACAATCCCATTCTGGAGGCAGAATTACCGTTGGATGGCAGTCGTTTTGCCGGCATTATTTCACCAATTGTCACAGCGCCGGCATTTACTATTCGCAAACCGCCCCCTGAGGTTTTTACGCTCGAATCGTATCAAAGCAACAATATTCTTACCTTCAAGGACGATCCCCTCAATACCAAGGCTCACCAGGGAAAGGATTTTTACCAGCAGTGCCAGGGTAAAAGCCATTATGAGGTTTTGTGTATTGCGATTGAGCAACGCAAGAATATTGCAGTCATCGGGGGTACTGGTTCCGGTAAGACCAATCTGACCAATGCGTTGATTGATTACTCGGCCAGGCATTCCAATGCCCGGTATGTGTTGATGGAGGATACCCGCGAGATCAAATGTAACGCAGAGAATTCAGTCATCATGAGGACATCGCAGTATGTGGACTTGATGCGCTTATTAAGAGTCACGTTAAGGTTCTCTCCTGACAGGATCATTGTCGGAGAAGTGCGTGGTGCAGAAATCCTAGCATTATTTACTGCATGGCTTACAGGGCATGAAGGCGGTGTGACTACGTTGCATGCCAATAATATTCCAGACGCCTTTGTGCGCATGGAATCCATGATGCGGCAAGGAGGGGTTCCACCAGACCCTTTCATGATTGCATCTGCGGTTAATGTCATTGTTGATATTGACAGAGAACCTCGCAACACAACCGGCCGTAAAGTCAGGGGGATTGCAGTGGTGCAGGGCTATGATTCAATTAACAAGCAATATCTATATCAATATCTATAAGGAGAAAATCGTGTTATCTAAATTTCAGCGTGCCTATGTCATTGTGCTCAGCGGCTTCTTGATGAGCATCTACACCCAGGGAGCCATCGCGGCATTTACCACGATAGACGAAACGCGCGGCCCATTCCTGGACATTATTTGTCCTGTGTCCAATTGGTTTGCCGCACTGATGGTGCCGTTGGCCACGATTGCATTTCTGGTCGGTGGTGCCGCGTTCCTATGGGGTGAAGAATTCGCCGGCATGACCAAAAAATGGGTGAACACCATCATTGCTGTTTGTACAGCGTTGGGTGGATCTGCGGTTGTATCATGGATTGCCCGCAAATTCGGCTATTTCACGGTTTGCTACTGAAATGTCGAAAGAAATACCACGCATCCAGTTCCGGGTATCGCTATCCAGACCGATCCAACTGAAAGGTGCGGATCGCAGAGCCATCATCATTGCGATGATGGCCGGAGCCTACGTCGGATTCATTTCTACGGTAGGTTTCGGCATCTGGATCGGCGTGCCGCTGGGCGTGCTGGTTTGGGGGCTGTTAACTTTTCTGGCCTACCGCGCCGGCAAGGCCGATCCGTTTTTCATTGACATTTTTATCCGGTCACTTCGGTACAAGAGCTTTTATCCGGCGCACGGTAGGTTCGATGCATTCCAACGGGAGTACAAGGAATAATGGCCAGCAACCAGCGTGTACGAGAGGCATCGGATTTATATGTTGAGGTGAACACACCGCTGCCGCTCGATGGAGAAGTTCTTTATCGGGTCAAAGGCGATGGCAATGCACAAGTAGTGCGTGTCAATGCCCGGTTTCAGGTCATGGTGCATACCGGGCAGGGCTCGTTTGCTTACCCGGTGTACCTGGTCAACCTCGGCTTTGGCGGCTTTTTCATGCGCTCCGAAGTCCATCCGCAACATCGGCAAATCGAAGAAGCCATGATGAATTCGCCGATCTGCGCATTGATAGACCGCCCGATCAACGATTGGCTTTTCGAGACAGAGGGTTAATTATGTTCTTCTTGACTATGGTTCCCGCTATCCTGCTGGGGTGGATATACCTGAATCTCACGAAATCCAGGGTAGGGTTTCAGCGGGAATTCCGCGATAAGGCCGAAGGCTTCAACGACATCCTGCGATACAACCGGATGATCGCCCCTGGCATAGCCCTTGAGAAAGGCGGCGAGCTCGTGGCCGGCTTTCATTTTCGGGGAGTGGATATGGATTCATCCACGAACGATATGGTGATGGCGTTGATGGCCAGGTTAAATTCGGGGCTGGCGCTGTTCGATGAAGACTGGGTTATCCATGTGGACCAGTCGCGCCTATCGCTAACCGGATATCCGGAGCAGGGCCATTTCCCGCATCCGCTATTGGCGCTCATAGACCAGCAGCGCCGCCGCCAGTTTGAAAGCGAAGGCGACCACTTTGAAGGTTTCTATGCGTTGACCATTACATGGAAACCGCCCTCGCTGTTTGAAGCCAGGATTTCATCCATGTTCTACGAAAGTAGCGAAGATGTTGGCAACGACAATATTGCCCAGCGCTACCTGAAAAAATTTGAAGAACGTGTTGTGGATTGCGGCAAGATCATGCAAGGCATGTTCCATGATGTCCGGCGCATGACGGTCCAGGAAGTTCCTGATGACGAATTTGGCGAACCAATGCAGGTCGATGCCCTGGCCACCTATCTGCATTACTGCGCTACCGGTAAGCGGCATTTCATACGCACGTCTGCGACGGCCTCCCAGGATCTGGATACGCTTGTGGCCTCCGAGAACTTCATCGGTGGCAACAATCCAAGAGTGGGCAAAATGTTCATTCGCCCCATTGCTATTGACGGATATCCGGCAGAAGCGGCTCCGTTGGTACTGGAAGCATTGAACCGCTTGCCCGTC
The DNA here is from genome assembly GCA_964511385.1 of uncultured Methylophilaceae bacterium. Taxonomy (GTDB): domain Bacteria; phylum Pseudomonadota; class Gammaproteobacteria; order Burkholderiales; family Methylophilaceae; genus CAILHX01. Next base: position 5,446 of record CAZEFE010000011.1, read on the forward strand.
GAATATCGCTGGTCCACCCGGTTCATTTTTATGGATCAGGAATCCGCTAAAACATTGATCGGCCGTATTCGCAAGAAGTGGAAGCAGAAGCTGCGCCCGATCGTGGATCAATTGACCAACAAGCAAGGCGGTATTATTGACCAGGATGCCGCCTTAATGGTCAACGATACCGAAGCCGCTTATGCTGAAGCGAGCAGTGGCATGGTGCGTAATGGCCTGCATACGTCCGTTGTCATCCTGATGGACGAGGATGCCGCGCGGCTCAACGATTCGTGCACACGTCTGCAGAAGATGATCGGCAATCTGGGTTTCCCCTCCCGGTTGGAAGAAGAGAACGCGGTCGAAGCCTTCCTTGGGTCGTTGCCAGGCCACATCTATGAAAACGTCCGAAAGCCGATGATTCACACCATGAATCTGGCCTATTTATTCCCGGCTTCCGCAACCTGGGCGGGTGTCAAAAAGCATCCCTGCAAGTTCTACAACAATGCGCCCCCCTTGTTTGTCGCCGATGCTTCCGGCAGCACGCCGTTCAGCGCAACGCTGCACGTAGATGACGTTGGGCACTTCAAGCTGATCGGCCCTACCGGCTCCGGTAAGTCCACTGCGCTGCAATTCTTCATTGCCCAGCAATTCCGCTATGAAAATGCCAGGGTGTTCCTGTTTGAAAAGGGGTATTCGGGCTATGTCTTGTGCAAAGCCACCGGCGGCAAGCATTACGACATTGGCGGGGAAGAAGACAACACGCTATTTGCCCCGCTGGCCGATATTCATATCCCGTTTGTGCGCAGCTGGGCAGAAGGTTGGCTGATTTCCTGCCTGGAACTTCAAGGCGTGTCAGTGATTCCGGCCTACGTCAAAGAGATTCGCGCGGTATTGGAATTGATGGCTGAAGGCAATGTGTTGGACAGGACCATGTCGCACCTGGTAGGCCTTATCCAAAACGAAAAGCTGCGCGAAGCATTGAGCTTCTACACCGTGGACGGCAGTTGCCCCAGCCTCGATGCCATCCCCGGCGATGAAAACATTGATTTCGGCCTGTACAACGTCTTCGAGATGGAGCACCTGATGACCATGGGCGAGAAATATGTGGCGCCGATCCTGCTCTACCTGTTTCACAAGATCGAACGCTCCCTGAAGGGCAACCCAACATGGATCGTGCTCGATGAGGCCTGGCTGATGCTGATGCACCCATTGTGGCGCGACTACATCCTGAAATGGCTGAAGACATTGAGAAAAGCCAATACCAGCGTAGGGTTCGCCACGCAAGAAGTAGGCGATGCCGCCAAGAGCGTCATTGCCGATGTCATTTTCTCAAGCTGCCCAACCAGCATATTGCTGCCCAATCCAGATATTCGTCGGGCGGAAAGCATGGAGCTATATCGCCAACTCGGCCTGAACGAGCAACAAATGAGCATTCTCCAGTACGGCACGCAAAAGCGCGATTACTACTACACCTCGCCCCTGGGCAGCCGCTTGTTCAGCCTTTCGCTCGATCCATTAACGCTTTCAATCGTGGGCGCTTCAGGCAAGGAAGAAGTGGCGCTGGCCAAGCAGCTGCAAAAAGATTATGGCGACCGCTGGGTAGTGGAGTGGACAAGGCGTCGCGCCGGCCCCGGCTGGGCAGCCGAAGTGGAAAAAACCCTAACTGTTTAACATTTATCTAGGAGGATCAACATGAATAACACACCATTCAAACCCACACTCACCCTTGATGATGTCAAGCACACCCTAGTTATAGGACCGAGTCGAATGGGAATGACTATTTATGCCAATGTCTTGAATAAGAACGCGGGCAGCCTAACCGCGTCGGGGAGCACCACATGCCTGAGTAATAAAGGCGATTCAGTGAATGATTTAATCCCTTCTAAGCAAAAGAAATCAGTGCCCACACCTTGGTACCGGGTGTTTGAAAGGAAAGTAGGCGCTAAAGGACTTACCTCGGAGCAACATCATGACTAAGAAAAACATCTTCAAAATTGTGATTCTTTTTTATCTGTTGTCATTTTTGGCTTTAGGGACAGCCTTTGTAGAGAGGATGCCATCACTAGCGATTGCCGTTTTAATTGGCTGGCTATGGTTTGGGTTTATTATCATTGTCAATAGGCATTATTTCTATTCGCTCATTATGGCATCTGCTGATTCGCCAAAAAGCGTTCCTGCAGAAGTGCCCCTAACTTACTATTCCGATTTCGTACATTTGGAAGCTAACCGCAAGTTCTATGTGAAGTTGCTGGGGGCTTTCGAGAAAGTCGCCTTCGATCTGGGTTACTTCTTTTCCTCTGGTTCTGGCTTGGAAATCGGCGTGTTGTCCAACATTGAAAAGGAAGATGTCGCCCGCGCCATCGCTGCTGCGCGAGTTCGGCATTTATATCCCAATCTTGACGAAGACAAGATCGAAAGCCGGGTGGAATTCGACATGGATGACGGCTATAGCCTGGCCATGGTGGATGAAATCCTGGATGCGCTTGCTACCAAGGGTGTTTTCCTGAAGCGTCGAAACGGCTTTACGGCATAAGGAATAAAATATTCTGCCGGCGAACTGATACCATATTGCAAAAAATAAAGGGACCCGAAAGGGTCCCTAGGCAATAATAACTCACTGATAAATACCGGTGAGTAGGCTGTAATGGGAAATATTATAATGAAACCCTCTGAAGCTCTCAACTCTCACCGCGCAGCGATCCGCCAGATCGTGGAATCGCATCGTGCGGTCAATGCGCGTGTATTCGGCTCTGTGCTGCATGGTGATGATACAGATGGTAGTGACCTCGACCTTCTCATTGACCCGACTGTTGATACCACCTTGATGGATATAGGCGCAATTCGCCATGAGCTGCTGCAATTGCTTGGCGTGCCGGTGGACGTGCTGACCCAGGGGCACTTCCCGAGAAATTCCGGGATCAGGTATTGGCCGAGGCGGTGCTGGTATGAACCGTGACATTCAGCGCTTGGCTGACTATCTGGCGCACATCCTGAAAGCCATTGAGAAAACAAACTTTATACATAATTCGACTTATCAATAATAAAAGGGAAAACACATGCATCCAGTTCTGCAAAAAACAATCGGTGGGTTATCGCGGGAATACTACATTCGCAACCTGATTTTCGGAGCCTTGATCGGCATGTTGTGGTTTTACCTGCTGTCGCATGGCAACAAGGATCTGTCGGTGCTGTGGCTGTGGCCGGTGGTGATTGTGAACACCTTGCTTTATCCATACTCCAGGTTCGTGTATGAAAGCGTGATGGGTTTCATACTTGGCAAGAACGTATTCATCATGAACGCAGTCTTCCTGCTGTTTGCAAAACTCATCACCATGGCCATGTGCTGGAGCGCGGCTATTTTCATGGCCCCAATCGGTTTTGCATACCTTTACTACCATCATAGCAAGCCCAACCCCAACCAATGACCTCGAATAAGACAGAGCAGCCGATGACGCAGCAGGAGTTCCTGCGTCACGCCATGGCCACGCTGGACATGACGCGCGAAGAATTTTCTAAGCGGTTGGGTATGCAAAATCAAAGAAAACTTGATTCCTGGTTATTACCAGTGGGAAGTGAGCAATATAGGTCCATGCCAGATATAGCTTGGACATTGGTGAGAGAGATACTCGAAAATCATCGGCTAAAAAACATTTGACACACTACACAATGTGTATATAATGACGATCAGCAGCACAGGTTTTCTCACAATCAGTGGAGGTGTGAAATGCGCTTTTTCTTGATGATTTTCACGTTGTATGGTCGCTTCCTCGCCTGGATGGTAATCAGCTTTTTCGCCGGCTTGATTTTACTGGTCGGCCTGCCTGCGGGTCTTTATGATATGTTCAAAGAAAACGAGCCTCCTGTCTGGCTCTGGTGGGCTGGCGCTGCCTTGTTTTATCGTGGGCTTTATGTGTGCTACCTGCAATATCACATTCACATCGGGCAAAACCATTGGTGGTTTCCGGTTGTGACGCAATTCGCCGTGCATTCAGGCATCGCCATATTTGTGATCGGCCTATCCAGCAACTTGCCAAAGTGGCTATCCTGGCGGCCGGGCGCATTTCTCACGGCAAAAATGGCAAGAAGGAGATTCTATGAGCGCTACTAAATACGAAACGGATGTATTTGCCTGGGCACAAGAACAAGCCCAGCTGATCCGGGACAGGAAGTTTTCCTTGCTTGATTTGGAGCATATCGCCGAGGAGATCGAAGACGTGGGTAAAAGTGAAAAACGGGAATTGGCAAGCCGTGTGGCCATTTTGCTTGCCCACTTGCTCAAGTGGCAATATCAACCCGAAAGGCAGTGCAGAAGCTGGTCGCAAACCATTAACGACCAGCGGGTCGAACTGGACTATCACCTGGACGAAAACCCCAGCTTGAGAGCCAGCCTCGAAGACGGGAAATGGTTAAAAATGGTTTGGGCAAAAGCAACCTCACAAGCCCGGCAGGAAACGAATCTCGATTGTTTTCCGGCATCATGCCCGTGGAAAATGGCCGATGTATTAACGCATGGCTGGTTGCCAGAAAAATCATTGGAAAAGAAAAGAACTGGTGTGGAGCTGTAATAATGTTCCTCACCGCCTCCTTCAAGCTGCACGAGCCCAGCACCCGGAAACGCCAAGCCATGTGCAAAGCCATGCGCATGGCAACCGCCGCCCGTGCCGCGCTGTACCAGGCTGCCGAAACACGCCTGCAACACTTGCTGGATACCCCGACAATCCCTAAGCCCCAGCGCAAGCGCGAAGTCGCTGCGCTGATGGCCGAGCTTTCCAAGCACAAAGCCAACTTTAGGGTGAATGGAGAAGCCTTAAAAAAGGTATTGCGGGACAGTGTTCAACGCGACGTGCAGGCCTTGCTAAACTCGCGCCTTGACTTGCTGGCAGAGCATGACGATCGCGCCGGCAGCGCCGGCCTGCTGCCGGTCAAAAGCCGCCTCGTCGAAGGCCTTGAAATGCTCAAGGCCTCCATCAGCAAACAAGGTGAAGATGCCGCACGAGATACTATAAATATAAGAGAGCGCAACGACCTGCGCCCGCTTTCCTTTGTTCGCTGGGATGTGTACGCCGGCTTTAAGCTGGTAAAAAACACCGCCGAAAAATGGTTTGCCTGGCTGCCCATCGGCACGACCCCTGTTTCGGCAACCGAACCTTTAACCGACATTCGCACCGGCGAACCCTTCAAACTGCCGGGTACGCCCGGCATCCTGGTGCCGTTGTCATTTGGTGAAAAACACCAGGCCAGAATCCTCAAACAAGGAACCCCGCGCAGCGCGATTCTGCGCCTGGATGAAAAAGGCGATTTTTATCTCAACGTAGCGGTCGAACTGGAACCCGCCCAAGCCGAAGTCGGCGATACCGTCATCGGCATAGATCGCGGTATGGAAGTAATCGCGGCCTATGCCGCAAAACACAACGAAACCATCATCGATGTCGGCCTGGTGGACGGGACAGCATTGCGCCAGATACAGCGCAAGCACGAGTGTGCCCTGCAACACGCCCAACAAACAGGAAAGCGCTGCCGCATCAACTGGAAAAAACACATTGATGCCCTGGTACACGAAACCGCCAACAAGATTGCCGATCTAGCACTACAGCACAGCGCACGCGTAGTGCTGGAAGACCTGGACAACATCAAAAACAGCCCCGGCCGCCGTAAACAAAAAGGCACCGTCCGCACCAGGTCGGAACGCAACCTCAACAAACAACTTGTGCGCCAGGTATACGGCAAACTCGAAGGCATCCTTACCTACAAGCTCGCTCTGCGCGGCCTCCCCGCACCCAAGCAAGTATACGCAGCCGGCACCTCCATCACCTGCTCGGCTTGCAACCATAAGGACAAACAAAGCCGGATCAGTCGTGATATATTTAGATGCACCGCATGTGGCCATGAAGCCCATGCCGACATTAACGCCTCGATCAACATCGCAACGCGAGGCCAAAAGTTCTTCGCCGGCGGCAAACGCCGCCAGCAGGAAAGTGGGGTCATACCTGTGCCCCACGCTACTGGAACCAGGGCGTATGACGGCAGCACTATCGCCGCTTACCCTGATTCCGGTGCAAAACACACAACCCAAGTGCCGCAAACACCGGTTTTATTTGGTGGAGCTGAGCTTAAAGGCGCAAATAAACATGATGTTAGACAACTCCAGGGCGAGAGCTCTCATGTTTGAGGGGTTGGTACAGGGCAGAATCTGAAATACCTTCGCAGAAAGATGGGCGAGAGCTCTCATGTTTGAGGGGTTGGTACAGGAACCTCCCGGAGACCCCGGCGACAATATAGGGGCGAGAGCTCTCATGTTTGAGGGGTTGGTACAGGGTCCCGCAGCGCACGCTCCACGAAGGGTTTGGGCGAGAGCTCTCATGTTTGAGGGGTTGGTACAGGAGGAAGACGTAGCCAGAGCCATCGCGGCCAGGGCGAGAGCTCTCATGTTTGAGGGGTTGGTACAGGGGTCGGTATAGGTTGCATTTTTACTTATAAAAAAGCAGAATGGCAACTATTGTTTATTTGTCATCGTAGAAAGGTTATTACAGGTGAACACCCATACCATTGATACTTTACTGGCCCGTAAAATGGTCGAAGCGGCCGCCATCCGTGGTGCTTCCATCATTGGCTCATCTGATGGCTGGTCTGTCATGCTCAAATACGGCACGCAAGAAAGGCCGCTTGGCACCCAGCGCACCGACAAACCGCGCACCTGGCGCAGTCTGGATTCGTGCATCGAGTATTTGCGTAAAGAGTTGCGTATTGTCCGAATTGAAGGCATTGATGCCAGCAATTACAGTCAGGGTGATGAAACCCGCAAGCTTCGCCGGGATGCGTCCGAACGTATGAAGCAGGCTCATGAGGCTGCTGCTTATGTCGCCTGGCTCAATAAAAAAGTATCGGCTTCTCGTGCCGGGCTTGAGGATGGTTCCAATGCGCGGATCGCGCCAGATGAATGGGAAAAAATCAGATCCAATAAGCAAGCAGCCAAAGTTGCATGAAACAGGTTATCCGAACAACAAGCTATCTGGCCGACCTCAATGCCATTGAGGCTTTTATCGCTCAGGACAATCCTTTAGCCGCTTCTGATATGTGGCTTCATATAGACGATCAGGTAGCCAAGTTGTCGGATCCTAAATTCCCAAGACGCCGAGGGCGAATAAGCGGGACGATGGAACTGGTGGCGCATGAAAACTATATTGTTATTTTGGAAGAAGATCGTTTGAACGTTACAGTGTTTAATGTAGTGCATGCCCGTCAACAGTGGCCCTAGTGTGTATTGGAGGTGTACAGATGTTTGAGAAGAATTAGAAAATAGATTGAATTGATTAAATAGCGGCCGATGACGGTGGGCAAACACCATCACCGGCCTGACCACAACGACCTAAACGGGAGGCGCATCATGGCTCACAACAGTATAGCCTTTGGACGAACCGAAGTTAATATCTTCGGAAACGTTTATCCTAACGAACATATTTTTGACCGCAACTTATTGGATCGCATGTTCGGCGGCAGCATCCCCTTGGAATTGCAAAACCGCCCAACCGCGCGTAAAACAGCAAAATATCTACGCAAACTCGGTGTTCAGGCATTGCGCGATAGCAGCGAAGCGCAAGAAGTTAGCGTAATCTTATGATCTTATCGCAAATGAAGTATATACTACGACATATACTTTTTGCGAATTGAGACACACTATGATTGAAACACGAGTAGCTAAGCTGTTCAAGAACGGCGCCAGCCAGGCAGTACGCCTTCCCGCGGAATTTCGTTTCGAAGGCAATGAAGTGTATGTCACGCGGGATGATGCAACTGGCGATGTCGTGCTGTCAAACCGGCCAAGCATTAAAACCTGGAGCGAATTTTTTGAGCTGCTGCACACCGTTGAGGTTCCTGATGACTTCATGGCTGATCGACCGATGAATGTATTGCCGGCAGATCACGGTGTCTTTGATGATGCCATACACGCGCAAGACAAGAACTGACCATGCTGCACATGCTTGATACCGATACGGCTAGTTATCTCATCAAGGGAAAATCGCCGGCTATCGAGGCCAAGTTGGCGGACATCATGCCGTCCATGGTCTGTATTTCGGTGATGACCAGGGCAGAGCTGCAGTATGGATTGAAACGTCTGCCGGTCGAACATCGCCTGCACCTCGCGGTACAACAATTCCTCAAGATTGTCCGAATCCTGACGTGGGATTCCGAGGCCGCAGACTGGTATGCCACCATTCGCCATCAACTGGTCAGCACAGGGCAACCCATTGGTGAAATGGACATGATGATCGCCGCCCACTCATTGTCGGCCGGTGCCGTATTGGTCACCAACAACAACCGTCATTACGAGCGGATCGAAGCACCGTTGATGTTGGACAACTGGGCATAACCGGACATTTCTGTATTTTCTTACTACTGATTTTCCACAATGTGATATATTAAAATCATTATTCTGGGTATGAAGATGAAAAATTGGATCATATTGACACTTGTTTTATTGACTGGCGTAAGCCAGGCATACGCATTTACCGTGTCCGATCAGAAAGCGGAGTGCAGCTTTAATGGTTTGTACAACCCGCCCAGCGCCCGGTTCAAGTTCCAACTTGATGTTGAACAAGATGCCGGCACTCCCGGCCTGGTCTATCTGGCCATGGTTGACCCAGCAAAAAAGAACGCCTACTTTTTTATTTCACAAAATGTCTGGAATAAATGGGATGGTGGGCTTTTCCCCATTTTGTCTATTGAGCGCAACGGCGTGCAGCCGATGCAAATCACTGCCGATCTGGGCACCGCTTACAAAGCATATGCCGGCTACACGTTGTATGTAGGTTACGGCCTGCACCACCCGGAAATGGAAACGGTCGTATCCAAGCGCCGACAAGGCCTCAACAAAGCCAGGCAGGCCTTCCCGGATCGCAACATCTATGATCCGGGTGATGACTACATGCGCCGCTCCCTGATCGAGCGCGAATTGCGCGACACTCAGCGCTTCAAGGAAGTCATGACATTGCAATGCTTCACTAATGGCTTCAACAGCTTTACTTATTAGGGGAACATGATGACCAAAATTTCTTCAACTCTGTTTTTTCTTTGGTGGTCATCCATCGCCTTTGCCGATGGAGGCGGATTCGCCGGCGGTGCCACTGAGGTCACCCAGTTGGCGAACAACACACAACTGGTGCTCAGTTACGTCGAGCAAGCCAACCAGACTGTCACGCAGATCAATCAATACAACACCATGCTGCAAAATTTGAAGAAACTCAACCCTGGCGCGCTGGCCGGCCCGGCCATGCAAAAACTCTGGAAAGACGCCAACATGGACGGCACCTTTCGTGATCTGTACCGGCTGACCGTGGACGGGCAACGACTGGCCTATTCATTGCAAAACATGGATCAACAATTCCGCCAACTCCACCCCGGGTATGGTAGTTTTAACAATTTCGATTTCCAAAAAGCTCTGCGTAACTGGTCAGATAACAGCCGAAATGCAACAATGGCAGCACTCAGGGTTTCCTCTATCAATGCAGAAGACTTGCAAACCGAGGGTGACCTGGTGGATGAGTTGCGCAGCAAGTCCGAAACGTCCGAAGGCCAACTCCAAGCGCTACAGGCCGGCAACCAGATCGGCCTTTCAACCATTAACCAACTACAAAAACTGCGTCAGTTGCAGTTAGCACAAATTCAAGCGCAAAATACGGCAGCCCTGTCTGCTCAGAGCAAGTCCGATGCTAATGATGAACTGTTTAGACGATGGTACCTGGGCGATGGTGATAAACGCCTTAAGCCTGTCCTACAAAGTTTGCCGCGATAAAAAAGGAATCGTGATGAAAAATGTTTTTTTGATAATTTTTGTTTCTTTTTGCTTAGTAGGATGCTCCTCAAAAAAAGATGACGAGCATGTTCAGTCAGAAACAGCAAATAGCACATCTAAATTAGATTGCTCAAAATTAAGCAATGAAGAGGATCGCATGCGTTGCAAGTGGTACCTTGGAGATCGCGATGAAAACGGTAAAAGAGCAAAGCCTGTATTGGAAAAAAGAGGAAAATGACTAGTGCAGAATAAACTCAAAATAAATACTATTTCATGTGCATTGCCAATTCTTTTGATATTCTTTTTTACAAATGCGTTGGCAGAGCAGCCCATTGTTCTAAAAAACTCTAATGTTGACATCTTAAGTATGTACCAAGAGGCCACTTCTGATTTTAGAAGTAAAGTGAAAGACGCGGCCATCATTCTTTTACTGTCTCTTTTAGGCCTTCAATTTCTGGTAAATGGCACAAAAAAAATTCTCCGTCCACAGGAGTTAGAAGGCATTGTTGCCCCCTTTGTCATGAGCTTGATTAGTGCAACATTCTTTATTGCACTAATTCAGTCTGATTGGATTTTTCAATCGGTGCTTAATGGTTTTATCAGCTTGGGCAAAACCGGGACCGGCCTTCCAGAATTATCACCCGATACCTTGCTATTGCAAGGTATCACAACCGCAGGCGATGTTTATGATGCGTTCTCAGCGGTTACTAGTGGCGGTTCTAGTGGACTGTTGGCCATGCTCAAGGATCCTGGTACCGCAATCTTCATCCTCGTTATTCAGTTTATTATCATTGCATCATTTGCAGTGATGGCCGCACAGTTGGTTCTTGCAATGATCGGCGGCTATTTCTGGATGGGCATTGTGCCGGTATTGCTGGGCTTCGGTGGGTTATCTTACACACGGGACATGGCAATCACCTCGCTGAAAGGCGGGATCGCCATTGGCGTGAAAATCATGACTATTTATATTGTAGCCGGGGTATCAGGCAGGCTGGCTATTAAATTCGGGACATATTTAGGCCAGTATTCAGCACAGCCCGGAGTTAGCATTCCGGGCATTAATTCTGGTTGCTGGGCCATCGCATTCTCCTGTGCCATCCTCGCCTATCTCTCCCTGCAAATCCCAAAACTGGCCTCCGATCTGCTGAACGGTCAATCCAGTTTGACAGCAGGCGATGCAGCATCAACCGTGCTGATGGGCGGCGCTGCCGCAGCAGCCGGCGTTGCAGGCGTTGCAGGCCTGGCCACCGGCACCGCCGCAGGGCTGGAAGGCCTGCGTAAAGCCGTTGGTGCCGGCATGGATCATGCCCGCGATTACGGCAGATCCGGCCCTATTGGCGCGCTATCCGGCCTTGGCACGGCAGGCATGCATATTGGATCAAATGCATTAAATAGTGCTAAAGACAACTTCGCAGGCAAAGTAGACAACTCGTTCGGCGGCCGTGCCGCCAGCTCCATCGAAGCCTCACGTGGCGGTGCCATGTCCCAAGGCGTGCCAGATGCAGGTGGCTCACCTGGTGGAAGCGCTGCCGGCACGCCAGGCAGCACTGTCGGTGATGCCGGTAGTGGTGGCTCGTCTACACCTGGCGGCAACATCAACGTATCCGCCCCGGCCGGGAGCAGCACAGGCGGAGCAGGGGGCGCAGGCAACAGCGCTTCGGGCGGTAGCGGGATCACCACCCCAAGCACCACGGCCGCACTCGATGCCGCACAACATAGTGCCGCCGATGCAACACGATCCGCACCGCTGGGCAGCGGCAACAGTGTTTCCTCGCTGAGCGGCAGTACCGCACCACGGAGCCCGGCTTCAATGGGAGACGCCAGTAACGCCTCGGTGAATCCAACCAATGCCCCGCAGCCGAGACAGACTTCATCCCTGGCAGAGCGCGCGCGGGAGTGGGCCAACCTGATGCCAGATGACGCACATCAGGTCGGCGTAAATGCCAATATCGGGACGCATCACGAAGAATAAGTGCATACGTGTGCACTTGTAGAAAAGAGATATAAAAATGTTTAGACGAAAAAAAACAGAAATCCCAACGTCAGGAAAAGAACCGGACGCAGTAACGCATCCGGTGGCGGCTGATGATCGGTACATGAACTTGTCTGTCAGCGTCCACAACTGGCAAACCATGAGCCGCGTCCTGGCAGGATTACTGGCCTTGAGCCTTGCCTGGAACGGCTACTACATGATGCAAAGCAAGTTCGTGCCGGTCCCGATCATGGTGGACAAGCTGGGGCAGACCGTGGTGGTGGGGCCCGTAACAGATGTGGTGCCGCTGGATAACGAGCGCATTATCCGCCGCGAAATTGCAGACTTTATTGAATACTCACGCTCGATCACCGGCGATTACATTCTGCAAAAGAAGCGCATGCGTTGGCTGGGGGCACGGGTTCCTAACGATAGTTCTACCAAGCGCATCCTGGATGAACTGCACAAGGTGCGGGATCCATACGAAACTGCCAAGAACATGACCATCACCACCGAACACATCAATGTGCTTCGTCAAACAGACCAGACATATCAAGTGGAGTGGGAAGAAGTCTCTCGCAAACTGAGCGGCGAAGTGATTACGGTCGAGCATTGGAAAGCCCTGCTGACATACCGTTTGATTAAGCAAACCAAGTTGGAAGACATCAATATCAACCCTGTCGGGTTCCTTGTTCCCGAATTGAGCTGGTCGAAACTTCAATAGAGGTGCAGAAATGAAAAACATCGTATACGTGTTATGGGCGTTGTTTGCGCTGGGCGGCAGTCAGGCCGCAGCCGCGCAGCAACCCGTTAAAAAATACCTGACGGCCGAAGAGGCCGCAATGTCACAAGTCAAACAGTGGCAAAAGACCGGCCAGGCCAAACCGATCATTTCCGATGATGGAAAGGTGTTGTTTCCCTTCGGGCAAGGGACCCCGACGCTGACGTGCGCCACATTGCGGGCTTGTGACATTGAGCTCGAACCCGGTGAGCAGGTGGTGGACAAGCCAAAAACCGGAGATTCGTCCAGCTGGTCCATCGGCAGGATGGAAAGCGGCCCCGAAGACGACAAAGTGATTCATGTCATCGTCAAGCCGCGTTTTGAAGGCAAGTGGGCGACCAATCTCATCGTGCCTACGGATCGCCGCGTGTACCACATCAACCTGCGTTCCACCGATCCCGACAAGGACTTTATCAGTCGCGCCGCATTCTATTACCCGGAAGATTTGACGGCCTCATGGGGTCGTGAAGCGGTCAAGAAAAAGGCCGAAGTCGATAAACAGCAAGCACCGGTGTGTACCGATCTGGCGCCCGTTGCGCTTGAGAAACTGAATCCGGATTACAAGATTACAGGGGAGGCCCCGTTCAAGCCGGTCAGGGTATTCAACGATGGCGTTAAAACATACATTCAAATGCCGGCCAGTGTCAGCACCGGAGAAATGCCGGACCTGGTGGTTACGGACGACAAAGACAAACCTATCCTGGCGAATTACCGCGTTCCCCTTCCTTGTCAGGCGGGGAATACGCGAGGCCTGTACTTCGTGGTGGACAAGGTCATTACACGCGCCATGCTTGTGCTTGGCCAGGATGACAGCCTGAAAAAAATCACCATCACCCTCAATGCAACGAATGCCGACAAACCCGCTAAATCGCGCGGGTGGTCATTGTTCGGGGATGGTGAATAATGGCCGAGAGCTTTGATAATTCCCCGGATACCATCGAGCTCAAGGGAAAGCCCACGGGTATTACCCGCATCAGTAAAAAAGCCAAGCTGTTGCTGGGCATATTATTGCTGCTGTTAGTCATTGTCATCATCGTATCCTCATACCAGGGCATGACGTTTAACCAACAAAAAACCCCGGAAGAAGAACTGGACGCCAAGAAAAACGAACAAGAAACGCAAAAGGCCGTGACCACGGCCAACTTCGATAAAGAAGGCATTCCCGATGCCCAATCCTCTACCATTCCACTTGACGAACCTCCGGCCAGCACACCGCTGCCTGGTCAGCTACCCGGTCAACCTGTCAGCCTTGGCCAACTCAAGGGCGGCACTCCTGCATCCCCAGGCGGAAAGCCTGCAACTGGATCTCTGGATCCACATCATCCGCTAGATTCCAAGAATGGTGATCGAACACCCGGCACCTCGGTTCCACCGCTTGGTGGAGGCATGGGCGAAGGCGGACCTGGTGAGAGTGCCGAAGCGAGCAGGGTGCGGGAACGGCAACGCAAGTTAGACCAGAACCGGGAACAGGCAGTCAATTCCGGTCTCGATGCTCCTGGCGAATGGGTATCTTCAAAAGCCAATGCCGCCGCAGCTACGGGTGCGGCCGGTACTACCGGCGTAGGCACTCTCTTTGGTGGTGATGGCGCCGGAGCCGGTGCAGCAGCGCGGCCGGGCATGGCCACACCTGGTGCATTGTCACCGGACGATCAGAACAAACAGATCCGCAAGGAATCCTTTATCAAGGACGCGGCCAGCCAGCGTGACGATCTCTATTTGCGTGAAGTAAAGCATCCTGCAATTTCCAAGTACCAACTCAACATCGGCTGGAAGATCCCTGCAGGTCTTGAATGCGGAATTAACAGTGATTTACCGGGGACTGTATGCGGATTGGTACGTGAGAACGTTTGTGATAGTGCGACCGGGAAATACCTGCTCATTCCTCAAGGCACGAAAGTGCATGGTACCTATGATTCACAGGTGGCGGTCGGGCAGGAGCGGATTTTGGCGGTGTGGAACTATCTTGAATTCCAGGATGGTTCCATTCAATCGCTGAAAGGAATGTTGGGAGCCGATCAGGCGGGCTATGCCGGATTCGATGCGGACGTGGACAACCACTACTGGAAGCTGTTCGGCATGACGGGAATGATGAGCCTGTTCAGCGCCGGGTTCCAACTGTCGCAACCGCAGACTAGCCAGGGCAGCAATGGTGTCCCGTCCACCTCCCAGGCGATTGCGGCATCGGTAGGGCAGCAGCTGGGACAAACGGGCACGGCTATTGCCCAGAAACAGTTGAATGTGCAACCGACATTAAAGAGGAATGCTGGTTACAGGTTCAACGTAATGGTGACGCGGAACCTGGTGTTCGAGAAAAGTTATGGACGTTGCTACTAATATACGCGGCGGTATTTTTTTGAAAAATTGGAGGTATGTTGTGTATTTAATATAAAATTAACGCCACAGTTTTCATAAAAAAAACTTCCTCCATAACATATACACTAGGAACATGGAAACGAAACCGCCAAAACCAAAAAAGTATTCCAGACACGGGAAGTTGCTGGGAAGGCCAACCAAGAGGTTGGTTAAATTGGACACAGTGCCTACCAGGTGTCCCATCAGCTTACATCAATATCTCAAGGCAATTCATCCGTTTTCACATGCTTCCTTGCTGGATTTCCATACGGAAATCCTCAACTCTTTTATCACAAAGAGACCTTGGGAACATGGCCTGGTGTGGCGAAAACCGAAATCCATCATGACCAAATCGGCCGGCTTCTCGATCACCACTGGCTGGCGGCAAGTCAACATCCAAATGGATACGGAGATGTTTGCCAAGGTGTCGAACCTGTCACTCGAACTAGGCGTGACCAAGGCCTGTTTCCTGTACACGGCCTTGTACTGGTATGCGCAGTACGAGAAACCGCCTAAATCCGTCAACCTGCTGAACCGCTCCGAATAACGATTTCTCTCCCTCCCTTGAGTAGCCCCATTTCGATGGGGCTTTTTTTCGTCCATTGAAAAAGTGATATAAATAAATCATTGCTTTTTTCATATCACTTTAATATCATGATTGTGCAATATCAAAAATTAGCCCATATTGGATGATGAAAGGATAGAATTGGACGCGAACGATAAAAACACCGGTGAAGATAAACGGCCAGTTTTGTTAAGAATCAAGCCGTCACTGGATCAGCATTTTGTCCGGCAGGCAGCGGAGCAATCCCTGGCCTGTGGGAAAACCATCACTAAAAACGCAGTCATGGTGCAAGTTCTGGAAAACAGCGTGACCAGAATACCGGGAGAGTAGTGGATGAAGATTATTACTGTTGTTAATCAAAAAGGGGGAGTGGGGAAGTCCACGATTACCTGCCATATCGTGTTTGCGGCGCGTGAAGCCGGCAAGCGGATTCTGGTGGTTGATATGGATACCCAGGGCAATACCTCCGAAGTGTTAACCAGGGATCCAGAAATTTCTGATCGTCGAGGTGGTGCCGAGCAGCTTTTTGAAAAACCGTTGTCGGAGATTGTTCCAAGCGAACCGGAGCCAGGTGTTTTCCTTCTGCACGGGCATACACACCTCCAAGTGGTGGACGCAGAGCCGGACATCATGGAAAGGGCGCTGGCCATGCGCACAGAAATCCGTGCTATGGATTACGACTATATCCTGTTCGATACACCTCCATCCATCGGTCCGCGTCATGTGGCACCCATGTTCTGGTCGGACTTGATTCTTGTTCCGGTGATACCGTCGCCATTGTCCATGTCCGGGTTGCCGAAGCTTACAAAGACCTTGAAGGGTGTGCGCAAAGCGAACCCCTCTGTCGATGTTAAGTATGTTGTCAACATGATTATGGGTTCATCCAAGCAGCAAAAACACTATGTGGAGGCCATGCGGGACAAGTTTGGCGGTTTGATTACGGCCGAACTCCCTCATCGCGTCGCTGTTGCTGATGCCCTTGATCTTGGTGAACCCGTATGGAAGCATGGGCCAAGACAAACACGGGACACCTGGCGTAAATTCGTCGGACGTGTCCTTGAGTTGAAAATTTGAGGGAACAGGAATGGCACAAGAACGAAAGGCATCAAAACCAAAGTCGGCAATGGATTTCTTGAATGCATTGCCGGATGCGGAAACTGGTCGTCAATCAGTTTTGATTGACATTGATCTTATCTCTCCCGATCCGAATCAGCCTCGCAGTGCATTCCGGCCGATAGATGGTCGGGTACCTGATTCGGTGTTGTTGAAATTGCGAGAGCTGGCCGACAACATTCATGAACATAAGTTGTTTCACCCCATCACAGTCCGCGAGGTTGATGGTGGTCGTTTCATGATCGACATGGGAGAACGTCGCTGGCGTGCATACCAGTTGAATCGTGAACTCGGCCGTGTGGGGTATGACAAAATTGAGGCGTTTGTAGAAAGTGATGTAACGGCCGCAGCCAGAAAGATCGCACAGCTGGCCGAGAACCTGCAGCGCGACGATCTCACGGACATTGAAATTGCCACATACCTTAAAACGGTGCTGGACGAATTCGATGAATTGAAACAAAAGCACTTGGCCAAGGTGTTGCACAAGTCCGATCAATGGATATCGCGTATCCTTGGGTTGCTGGATCCCAGGTATGAAGAGCTGGTATTGAAGGGGCATATTACCTATGCCTCCGTGCTGGAACAATTCAAGACGTTGCCGGAAGAAGACCAGAAGGCCTTGGCCGACCAAGCCAAGGCTGATGGAACCAAGATTACGACACACGACATTCGTTCCCGGCGCAAGGCCGCCGTGCCTCCGGTGATACCGCCGAAGGTGAGCGGTGCCGAGGCGCTCAATCTGTTGCAAGGGAAGGGCGCACCGCCGGCAGTGGATGATGCCCTGGCAGCACAGCTGCAAAAGGATTTGGATGGAGATGCAATTCCTGGTGAGAGCTACAAACACGAATCCGTGCCAGCCTCCACGACATATACAGACGGTGGTGTGAGTGATGTGCACCTTCCCGTCGGCGATACTCAGGAGCTCGCAGCGAATGCTTTGGATCACCAGGAGCTGAAACTGAAAATGCCCCAGCTGCTGGAGTTGGCGAAACACCTGCAGGAGCTCGATGTGCAAGTCGCCGTGGCGCTTCCCTTGAGTGAGATGCGCAACATCATCCAGCGACTTGGCGGCGAGCCGACCAATGAGGATATGTCGGTCAGTCTGCAAATGATCGATCTCTTGAACAAGAATCTTAAAAAAGCCCGTCACTAATTAGCAAGGCATGTATTTCCGCAGGGGAATCATGCCTTGTTTCTTTTTGTGGATTTCATATAAATATAACTGTTTAGCCATGGTGCTCAATAAAAACAATAAATTCTGGAGGGTTAACAAACTATTAAATATCTATTAACTTTTTCGAAATTATGGTGTAATCTGTAGTCATCGAGTAACTCATGTATTGGGAGAACCATCCTGTGTCGTACAAATGCTGCGGCTGTTGTTGCTGAAGAGCCGCCAACTTTTATTTCTGATGATCGAGTAGCGCGTGCGTTTGAAGGGGAAAAGATTCCGCCGGCGCTATTGAATGATCCGCGCGGTGTGACTGTGGCCAGCTTCCAGTCTTATATTGAAGACTTGTTCGATCAGGCCATGGCCGATTGCGAACGGTCATGAAATCTTTGATGCCACATGATGCCCGGTTATGGCTAAAATGATCGTTTGCAAAAATAGCGTACTTCATAAAGATGGCCGAAAAGCGACTAACGCCGGATGAACTTCAAAGCGCATTGCGATTGACCAGGCTAAGCGATACCAGTAAGGACGTAGCAAGGATGGTATTGGTGGAAGGACTGAGGCAGGCGGATGTAGCCATATCAACAGGTCTTTCCCCGCCGCGTGTTTCCGCAATTGTCAATAAGGTATGGGACGTGGTGGAGGAACATATTAAACCAGCGGTGCAGGTGGAAATGCTCGATGCCGATTATGCAATGGCCACCCGTAGCGCACGTTTGAAGTTTGGCGATGAAGTTCGGATAGAGCGGCCTGAAGAACAAAGTCGTTTTGTCGGTACCGTGATGGAACGAACACAATTTTATGTGGTTCAGGAAATAGGGCGCGGTGGGGTGGTGATCCACGATCTTGCAAAACTGGATCGGGCACCCTCGGTGCATGATGCAATATCTGTCCAATACAAAAAAGGGTTGGGTGTTGTCGAAACGCAAGTGAAAGAGCGCGGCGGCAAAACCTTATAGGGTGGCGAATTGCAGTATCGCCTTTTGTTCTGTAAAAGTAATATATTTATGTTAGTATTTTGTTAAAGGAGAATGCATCATGGCACAAGCAACTGAATCTGCTACTACCGAAAAGCCTGGCGTGACGGTTCGCAAAACCAAGGACGGGCTGAAGGTTTCTTTTGATTATCATCCGGCGCTGGTCACCCGCATTGCCAGGATTCCCGGCGCGGAATTCAGTGCGGGCGATGAGGCATGGAAGGTACCGTTGGATCAGCGCGAGGAACTGGACAAGGCCGTGAAGGACATGAGCAACACACTTGAGCGCGACAGTGCAGCGCGCACTGAAATCGAACGTGCAACGTTGCAAAGCGTCCGTCAGATCATGAAGGATGAAGGGATGGAATTCGTTGATCCGAAAATCAGCGATTACCGTTCCAAGGATCGTGCCACGGTGGGTGAAATCCTCCAGGCGAACAGCCATTGGGCAGCACAGTTGACCGGGTTCGGCCGTGAAAATGGCGCGGCTTTTGTTACCTTGCACCGCACGGCATCCTTGTCCGCCCCCGTGTTTAAGGGTGATGACGTGGCCATTCGCTATGATGAACGCGGGCGTGGCTCGGTCGAGCCGCACAGCCCCGCCCTGGAAAAAACGCTGGGCAAGGAAGTGGATGGGGTGACCGTTAACGAAAAAGACGGCAAGCTCAAGATTTCATTCGAGTACAACCGCGACATGGCGGCGCGGCTGCAGCGCATTGATGGCGTCGAATATGTGGCGGCCGAGCGTGCCTATGAAATTGCATCAACGGCAAAACCCTTCGTGGAACGTGCGCTGCGGGACATGCGTAAGATTTACCGCGAAGACCAGGAAGCGACGCGGGAGATGGAATATATTGCGCACGAAAAGATGGATGGCGCAAAGCTCATCAAGCCCTTCCTCAAAGAAAGTCCGCAGTATTCCGGTCCTATTGTCGGGGTCAACGACCAGTTTGTGTTGCAGCATACGGGCAAGGAATACTTTGCCATGCACCGCAAAACCGATCTGAGCACCTTGCCGCGCATCGGCGAGAACGTGAAGATTCAATACGAACATGGCCATGGCAAGGTGCAGCCCAAAGTGCAGCAGCGTGACCAATCTCATAGCCGTTAAGGATGTTTTCTCCAGCTACCGTTCGTTCTGCCGAGTATGGTTCCCCGACACGCTCGGTGGGCGAACGGATTTTTTCTGGTAAGGAGCAATAAAATGGATACTATTGAAAAGGGTGCGATACTGAAGGATCGCGAGAGCGGTGCCGAGTTCACTGTGACGATGGTTAGCGCCAAGCGTGTGCATTACGCCGGGAACGGTGAAATAGGTGATATTGCACGGGACCAGGTAGATAAGGAATATGAAGTGCTTTCTGCTGTTGAGCAGCAGCAATCATGGATGGCCGAACTGCTGGAATCGAAGTTACCCCCATACTGGACCGGTCAAGTTGGTGTGCGTCCGCATGTCGTGCTGGTCGGTGGCTCGAATGACAATCGTTTTGGCATTTACGCGGTAGAAAAATTCGAAGATGACGTGCGGGAAACCCTGTTGACCCCAGTGGGTTCCGAAGCGGCCGTAACGGAAGCCCTCGGTATCCTGGACCGTATGGCAGTGCAGCGCGGTCTTTCCGGCGTGCAGCGTCTCGAAGAAGAGAACAACATCATGCGCGAAGCGGTACAGGAAGAGGTCACGGAGCCGGAGAACGCCTTCCGTCGCGCAGAAACGCCAAGCGCAGCGGAACAGGCGCAAGCCGCTGCCGCAGAAGCTGTTGCCGGCAAGCCCAAGCGCGAGATACCGCAAACCCTGCTGAATGGTCGTTTCGTGCGGGATGCGGTCGGCAATTACCACCGCCCTGGTGAAGACATGGTGGCACTTGTGGACGAAGACGATCAGATCCGCTTCATTGACAAGCAACTGGATACGTTCCAGGCAGCGGTGGAGTTGGCGAAGAACAAGGGCTGGGATGCCATTGAAGTCACCGGCAGTGACCGCTTCCGTTCCGACGCCTGGCTCGTGGCACGTGAAGCCGGCCTGCAGGTGGTCGGGTATGAGCCCACGGAAAAAGACCTGAACAAGCTGCGGGATATGGAAATAGGCCGTGAGGCCAGCAAGGCGTTTACATCGCATACCCAACAAGCGCCGCCAACTATCGACAATATGGATCCTTGGGTGGATTCCAAACAAGCTGCGGAAGACTATGTCTTGAACCATCGGCGCGATTTCGGCGGCTTGACGGGGGTCAATGACCAGTTTGGTCGGTACGTGGGCAACATCGTCCATGAAACAGCACACCACTTTGTCCAATCGTTGGGCAAGTCTGCGGTAGTGCATGACAAGGAGCGATTCGAGCCCAAGGAGTTGCGCGACTTGCTGGCCAGCACCAAGAGCCAGGGGATTCGCTACGTGGGTGGTAAGGCCTCGGTGGAAGCCAGGGCACAACAGCAGGAAAAGAGTTACAGTTTTGGTGGACGTTAATTAAGGAGCAGATAGATATGGCAAGCCAGGCATCGGATGTTGAACCAGAAACCGGGATTCCTTGGGATCAGTTTTTTCAAGGCCCACTGTGCCAATGGGCGGGTTATCGCAACGCGTTGCTGACCCTTCCTAAAATCCAGCATGAGCAGGGCGTCCCGGACGACCTCATCATTGTGGTCATGGTGCAGCCGGAGTTGGAAGCGGGGCGAGGGCTGTTCCGCGATTGCCGCTGGAATTATGATGACCTGGTGTTTGTGGATGTGGTGACAGGCGACAAATACGGCGAAGAAGCCGTATATGGCTGGGCTGTTGCACAATACCATCTCTGAGTGATCGTTCATCGTGTCGTCTACACGTCTGCACTTGTCCAATATGGCCATTGCCGCCCTGGAGGGCGGCAATGCACCTTGGCAAGTCTCGCGGACACAGGTAGAACAAATACCACTGCGCCCGTTTAATCCGGTCACGGGCAAGCCTATCCAGGGCGCCAATGCGTTGCGCTTATGGATGTCTCCACACCGGGACCCACGGTGGTATACCATCGAACAAATCCAGGAATTGGGTTTGCGTTTGAACAAAGAGGCTGTAGGCATTCCACTGGTGTTTCAGGTTTCCCGGCAACTTATCCAGGATGAGCAAGGCGGGGCATCGGTCGGAGTGCCTTTAAGCCGGCCGCATACGGTATTGATCACCGTGTTTAATGCGGAAGTGCTGGATGGGGTGAAAACCCTGGAACGCGCACCGTTCGAGGCAGAAGCGCTGCCTTTCGGCCGCGCAATGTTGGCTGCCATGGGCAGCCAGATCGTGCATGACCAATCCGTTCGTACTTTCTATGTGCAATCCCGGGATGAGGTGCATCTGCCGGCGCCGGATCGTTTCCGGAACGAAGCCGAATACTTGGCCAAGGCCGTTCATGAATCCCTGCATGCGACCAGCCACGCTACACGGCTGAACCGTGACATTGGGCGCTCATTCACCACGATGGAATATGCAAGAGAGGAAATGCGTACACAGATCGCCTCTCTATTGTTGTCTTCCAGGACAGGGTTGTTATTCTCCGCTGCCGGCCATGAACAGCACACTCCCAGCTGGGTGGAAATACTGCGGGGAAATCCCGCTGAAATCTATCAGATTGGTAAGGAATCCGAGCAGATGGTGGAATTTGCCATGCAACGGGTGCGCCAGTTCGAGTTGACACAGACCAAAACGCAAGCACCGGCACAAGACCTGGCCGGCGAACGTCCACCAAAAAAGAAATGGCGGCCGGACACTGGTCCGCATGAGCGCATTTATTTGTTCGTGCCGTATGAAGAACGCATGGAAGCCAAGAAGCTGGGGGCACGTCTGGATGAAACCAGGACACCAAAGCAATGGTACATCCTGGCCAACAGGAAATCCGAACCCTTTGCAAAATGGCTGACACCACCTGCGGTTTTGACCAAAGATGACGTGTTGCTACAGTTTCAGCGTGAATGCGAACATTATGGCTTGCTTCTCGAAGACACTATATCAGTGGATGGCGAATGGCATCACACCAAAGTCACGACCAGCAAGAATCAGCATAAAAAAGCCGGCGCTTATACCCTCGACCCAAATACCTGGCGCGGGTACATCAAGAACCATGATACCGGCATTGAAACAACCGGAGGATGGAAGCCGGATGGGCAGGTTGCCCGCGATGGCAAACAGGAAGAATACCTGGCTCAGATGCAAGCGAACCGGGAAGCGCGGGAACGGGAGCAATTGGCTACGTATGAGCGCATGGCGTCTACCTGCGATAACCGCTGGCAAAAAGCGCCGGATGCGTATGATGTATTTCCCTACCTGGTGCGCAAACAAGTACCTTCTTACGGCCTCAAGGTTTTGGACGGTAATTTGATGATCCCGTTGGTGGATTTAGACCACAAGATATGGAACTTGCAAAAGATTCCTTCCAATCCAAACGGCCAGAAGCTCTACGAAAAGGACGCACGCAAGCAGGGGCTGTTTTATCTGCTGGGCTCGCTTGAAGACGCTACTACGGTAGTGTTTGCCGAGGGGTATGCGACTGCCGCATCCATTCATAAAGCCACAGGCCTGACAGTGATTATTTGTTTTGATAGCGGCAACATCCCGGTGGTGATGCGTAACCTGGCGGATCGGCTAACCGGCGTGGACAAAATCATCGCCGGCGACAACGACCTGGTTACTTATTCGCGCCTTCAAAATACACTAAATAATGCAAAGGTTAGGGAAAAAGAACCCTACCCGGAGATCCAGCTCGATCACATTGTGGCTGCACTGAAACAAGATACGCCATTGCTTTTGGGAGAATCCGGGTATGCCATCAAGCTGCGCGAAGATCGCGCTGCCGAACATTTCGAAATACCGCGCATCCATGCAGAAGTCTTCAAGGGTGAAACGAGAATCCTCACCACCATGATTAACAACGCGGGGATGGAAAAGGCCTTGGGCGCTGCTGTAGAGCATAACGCTAAGGTCATTGCCCCAAAGTTCGCAGATCCACAAGCCTACGATAAAGGCTGGAAAGATTTTAACGATCTCCATGTACATGAGAACCTAGACCAGGTGCGCTTTCAGATCGGTGCCGCAGTTGATCTGGTCAAAGGTAAAGAAATCGCGCACCAATACGTCCGCGAAGGCAAATACAACCTGGTGGAACTCATCGAACCGGCACCGGACGGTCGTTATGTTGGCCAAGTGGTCGCACAGGCCGGATTCCACGCCATTCAAGACATCGGCCGTCATGCTGCGGTGGCACACCCCTTGAACAAGCTGGACAAGATCCCGGTCACGGGCTCAGTGGCCAGGATTCAATATCAGGATGGTCACGGCCATGTCTCAGAACCACCCCCCAGAAACAGGGAACTATCTAAATAAAGGAGTACATCATGTTTGAACCGGATAAATTACCAGCGCCTGACGCCAATGGTTTTTTTTGTCACCCGGATGTTCCGGGAGAAGACGAAAGCGACAATATACAAGAGCTTTGTCAACGGTTGGGTTTTGCTGTTCATTTTGTCAGAATGGAATCTGATGCGCCGGAATACCTCACAGATGCATATTTCAACGGTGATGATCTATCGGCGCCGGCACGGTGGATACCTACACCCCCGGTCGGGAAGGATTGGCGGTTGGTGGCCAAGTATGATACCGAGGATGGGCCGTATGCCATGTTTGTGCACCCGTGGCCAATTGTTATAGAGGGTTGGGGGCCGGAGAATCCGGATAACACGGTCTATCTTTACCCATCCACGCATACTACCCGGTCGGAAGTGTATGCCGTGATAAACGAAGAACGTGATTACCAGGATCGCAAATGGGGTGCTGGTAGTTCCCATTCCGTGCAGGAATGGATTGACATCATGCAACGTTGCTTATTCAAGGCGGGGCAGGCGCATCGTGTTTGCGATTCCGCAATGTTGGATGAGGTACGCCAGGTTGTAGCCGTTGGTGTGGCCTGTATGGAACAGCATGGTGCCGTCCATCGCAATCCGCTTGCTAAACAGTCGGTCGGTTAACCTCATATGCAAAACGTGTCCGTATCCGGAGTATCGCGGGTTGGCGAGCGCAACGAAAGCGTACATTTCGCCTGGTGGGTGTTTATCCTGTTCATCTTTATGGTGTTGGGCGGGTTTTCATTCGCAACCCAAGTATTTGCCTGGCTTGTTGGATACCACCCGGATCTGGGCGAGCCGGTTTTCCAGATTGCCGGCATGTTCTTCTATTATCCGTGGGAATGGTTTGTTTGGAGCTTCAGGTGGAGCCAATCGGGCGGCCAGCTGGGCGAGTATGTCGTATGGATGAACCTGGCCGCAATCGGCGGCGTAACGGTCGCGCTCCTGGGCGGCTATTACCTTCTGTACAAACGCAGTTTCAAACGCGAGAAGGTCAACAACCTTCATGGCTCCGCACGGTTCGCTACTGAAGATGATTTAGAACGTATGGGACTGCTGCCGGCACCCGGCAAATCCGGGCGCGGGGTTTATGTCGGTGCCATAGACACCAAAGAAGGCAGAAAGGTGTTGCGGTATAACGACAAGAAAGAAAAAGCCCACTTGTTGTGTATCGCGCCTACCCGTTCCGGCAAAGGCGTCGGCCTTGTGCTTCCTACGCTTCTTTCTTATCCGGACAGCACCTGTACCAACGACATCAAAAAAGAAAACTACGAGCTCACCTCCGGTTTTCGTCACCAGGCCGGGAGCCTGGTCGTGTGTTTTGAACCAACCTATGTTGGTGAAAAAAGCATAGACGGCCAAACCATCACCGGGGTATCCGGTTGGAATGTCCTGGACGAAGTGAGGATATGGACGGAATACGACGTGATGGACGCGCAGAACATTGCGGCCGCCATAGCCGATCCAGATGCGAAGGGCATGGATGACCATTGGGTATCCACGTCTTACGAACTGCTCACCGGCCTGATATTGCATGTGCTGTACGCGGAACCCAACAAAAGCCTGGCAGGCTGCGGCAATTTCCTGGCCGATCCATCGTTCACGGACACCGAGCAGATATTCCTGCACATGCGCCAAAACGTAGAGCACGATCCAGAAGGAAAAATGGGTTGGGTGGATACCATGGGTCGGCCAACAAAAGTTCACCCCGTAGTGGCGCTCTGTGCAAGCGCAATGGAAAAAAAAGAAGAAAAAGAACGCAACAGTGTGTTGTCCACGGCAAAAACCCGCCTCGCGCTATACCTTGAACCTATTGTGGCGCGGAATACGACGATCAGCGATTTCAGCATCCGTGACTTGATGAATCACGATAAGCCGGTCAGTCTCTACCTGGTGGTATCCCCAAGTGATAAAGAACGGCTGCGGCCATTGCTGCGGCTGTTTTTTACTTTCCTCATTCGCCGACTGACAAGCAACATGAAATTCGAAGACGGTGAGGGTGCCAATTCCTATTTGCACCGTCTTTTGCTATTGATTGATGAATTGCCGGCGCTGAAGAAACTGGAAATTTTGCAAGACGGTCTTGGGTATATTGCCGGTTATGGGATCACCGCGTACCTGTTTGTCCAGGACAAGAAGCAGTTGGTTGATGCCTACACTCAGAACGAAAGCATCACCTCCGGTTGTCATGTGACTGTTAGTTATGCCCCGAACACCTATGAAACTGCCGAGGAAATTTCCAAGAAAACAGGGATTACGACCGTCAAAAAACAAAGCGTGTCGTACAGTGGTAAACGCATGGGTGCCATGCTGGACAACATGAACGTGTCTGAAGACGATGTTCAGCGGAATTTGTTGACCGCAGACGAAGTGATGAAACTGCCTCGGGACGAATCCCTTATTTTCATGACCGGAGAACCGACAATCCGGGCGAAAAAGATCGTTTACTACAATATGCCGGAATTCTCACGAAGGGCAAAACTATCCGCGCCGGCGCGGATCGGCATGAAGTGGCTTGCCCATGGTTTCTACCATACCAACTGGCTGATGCTGTCCGTTGAGCGTGTAAACGGTGGGTTGATGGCATACATCAATGTCTACAGCGACTATCCGGAAGTGGCCGCTTTTATTAAGCAACGTGTGTTGGCAACCGGAGAAATCATCACCCTGCCTTGCGAATTGCTCGCCGGCGGCAAAAAGCATACTGGCCCGCTCACCCTGGAGCATCTTGAATTCCAGCTGAAGTATCCTGAAGGAACGGACTTTGATGCCAAGGAAGCATTCGAAGTCCATTTGAACGTCACCGGAACCGGTTATGAAGAACTCACCCAAACCGGCTTTTATCAGGCCATCTCCATTTATGAGCGCGAAGCGCGAGAAGCCGCAAGAGAATGGTTCCGAAAACACCATGATGAAAAAGTGACGTTTGATCCCATTGGCCGGGACATGATTTGTCGCGGCAAAGTGGTACTGGACCATGGCCGTTGTATCGTGATCGAGCGTGATATAGATAGTGCATCAATCCATCGCAAGGAACTGCTCGATCAGGTGCCCGTAGTCGGGCAGCAGTGCCTTATTCGGTACAAGAACTACCAAGGCACGGTAGAACTGCGCTAGGAAATGCCAATGGACATCATGGGAATGATCGAGCAGTGTGCGCCCAACGTAGCACCGGTAACGATGAGGGCTATTGTTCATGTGGAATCGTCTGCAAGGCCGTTCATCATTGGATATAAGGTTATAGACAGCAATAAAAAGGTTTATCAGCTGGAACGCCAACCCAGGGATCAGCAAGAAGCAATTACCTGGGCGCAGTGGTTCATCCAACATGGTTATCGTTTTGATGCCGGCCCAGCACAAGTAAACAGCGTCAATTTCGCCAGGACGGGATTGAATGCTTCAAATGCTTTTGATCCCTGCACCAATCTGCGCGTTGGCGCGCAGATATTAGGCGAGGAATACGCCAGGGCTTCAAGGAAATATGGACCTGGCCAGTTCGCCTTATTGGCTGCGATCAGTGCCTATAACTCGGGGAATCACACCACCGGGTTTTCTAATGGCTATGTTGCCAAAGTAGTCAGGGCGTCCGGCAATACCCCTCCATTGGCCTTGTTGCAACAGCAGCAACAAAAACCACAGGTAGTTAGCCAGGCGGAGCCGAGAAACAAACTCCTGAAGGCAAAACTTTCAAGTCTTGATGTAGAAACATTTACCGTAGAAAAGAGCATCCATGATTAAAAAAATAATTGTTCCTGTCTTACAGCCCATTTATGACCTGGTAGATGATCGTGTTTCACATCATGAAGCGTTGTTACGTATTACTGACGACATTTATCAGAAGGGACACATAGACCTTATTCAATTGGGGGAGAAATATGGCTTCATTGGTCACATAGATATTGGCATGGTCGAGCAGGTGGTTTCATGCCTGCGGAAATGCCCCCGCATGATTATCACTGTCAATGTCTCGCCGGTAACCGTCAACCAGTTCAGTGAAGACATGATTTCTTTCGTAAAAAATCATATGGACATTGCCAGCCGCCTGGTGTTCGAGATTACAGAAACCTCGCCAATCCATGACTTGGATGAATTAGTGACCTTCGCGTGGGATCTGCGCACCGTCGGCTGCAAGATCGCGCTCGATGACTATGGCAATGCCAACGGATGCATCAACGAATCCGTTGTTCGTCGCGTGCGGCCGGACTTGCTCAAACTGGATGGAACCGTTCTTAAAGCCGCGCTGAAGGGGGATAAGCTGTTAGCCGATTCGGTGAACCTTGCGGTGAAGGTTGGTGCCGAGATTGTGGCCGAATTCGTGGATTCCGACGAAAAGATAGAGTTTCTACGTGCCAGCGGGGTGCGATACGCGCAGGGCTTTGCTTTCGGAGTACCCGAAAAAATGTCTCGTTTCAGTGACGGTGTGGTGCAGGATTTCTGACGTCAGGATTTTTGTCAAAACGGAGTAGTGGATTTAACTCAACCTCTGGGAAATTAAAAAGTGAACACCGTCATTGAAAAAGCTACTCTCACAACTGTATTGGCTTTGGTAAATGCGGCTACAGACCATCATTCTTTGGTAATGGCAATTGATGAAATAGATCGCATGTTTTTTGCGGATAAGCAGGAAATCGAAATGCGGGATGAAGACTGGTTTGTTTTGAACAAAACTATTGAAGCATCTCCACACTGCAAGCGTTCGAATATGGAACTTTTTCAAAGTCAACAGGAGGCGAATATGGGCACGGAACAAACCTTTTCAGTAACCGTTAATGGAATTCAAGGTAGACCTGGAAATCGTCTGGAAGACGATCCATAGAGACCTGCCAGGGCTTTATCAACAAGTGAAGATGGCTGTTGATAACCTTGATAGCTAGATAACGGCAAACTCCATGAGTACATCCGTTGACGCAGAATTCGCTAGAATGCGACCGCAACCTGTACTGACTGGAAAAGTTTCACAGCAACACCAACAACGGAAGGAGAAACAACCATGAACAAACTTACACTACTACCCCTCTTGACCGCATTTTTTACCCAAGTGGTGTTCGCCGCAAACCAAACGGCCGATCCATGTCCGATGAATGGTTGCTATATCTCGACGCAGCATGAAGCGGTGATGCTTGTCACAGTGCATGATGATTCGGGCCAGCCTGTCGCTTCGTATTCGATTCCAGGATATGCCAGCCGGGGCGCATGCGAGGCAGCGCAGTCGCGAGTTGCTAACGAAGTCATGGATGCCCATCGTAATAATGGAGTTGTGGGGGCTAGGTGCGTGGACATTTAAGCGTCAGCAGAAAAGACCATGACAGAATTTGGCTGCCCCAGGGTGCTCCCGGAAAAGTTCCGTGACCAAGTGCTGGTCGGACGGAAAACCATTTAGACAGCCTTGCTGAAATGTCCACCAACATCCTGCATCTCCCCGCTTACCGCGTCCTTCACGTCGATACCAATGATCACGACTATCACATTGCCGCCGAGGTCGTAGAGCCACAGAAACGCTGCCTGCACTGTTTCTCCGACAACCTGGTAGGCTTCGGACGCCGCGAGCAAATGGTGCGTGATCTGCCCATGCACGGCAAGCGTGTCGGCCTCTACGTGAATACACGCCGCTTTCGCTGTCGTGGATGCGGCAAGACCTTCTACGAATCATTGCCGGAAGTTGACGAAAAGCGTTTGATGACCAAACGCCTGGTGGACTGGATGGGCAGGCAATCCATCAAGCGCACCTTCGCCAGCCTTGCCGAAGAAGTCGGCTGCACCGAGTTCACCGTTCGGGCCGTGTTCCGCGACTACATCAACGAACTGGAGCGTACCGTTCGTTTCGAGACGCCGAAGTGGATGGGCATTGACGAAATCCATCTCATCAAGCCGCGTGGCGTCATCGCCAACATCCACAACAACACCGTAGTAGAGGTGCTGCGCGACCGCAACAAGAAAACCCTGGCGGATTATCTGTTTCGTCTCGATGGCAAACAGGACGTGCAATACGTCGCCATGGACATGTGGCGACCCTACCTGGATGCGGTTGAGACCGTCCTGCCGCATGCCAGAGTGGTCGTGGACAAGTTTCACGTGCTGCGCATGGGGAATGATGCCATGGAGAAGGCCAGGAAGTCGCTACGTGCCGATCTGGAGCCGAAACAACGGCGCGGTCTCATGCATGACCGCTTTGTGCTGCTGAAACGCGCAAGTGAACTGAATGACCGGGAACGACTGCTACTGGACGGATGGATCAGAAATTACCCTTTGCTGGGAGAATCTTACCGCCTCAAGGAAGAATTCTTCGGTATCTACGACGCCCCATCCAGGCAGCAAGCATTGCTGCACTACGATGCCTGGAGCAAGAGCATTCCACCGGAACTGCACGAACACTACCAACCCATCCTGATCGTCTGGTCGAACTGGCAGCCGCACATCCTGGAATATTTCAACCATCCGGTCACCAACGCGTACACGGAGTCGCTGAACAATTTAATACGCGTGATGAATAGGCTGGGCAGGGGCTACAGCTTCGAGGCGTTGCGAGCCAAGATTCTGTTCACCGAAGGGGCGCACAAGGTTGTCCAGCCCAAGCCTAAATTCCAGCGCCGTCAGATTGGGTTTGCATTGAAAGAACCCATGTTTGAAGACATGCTGTTTAATGAGCCATCAACACACCGGGAAGATTCGGCGAAGAACTATGGCGCGGACATATCAACCCTGATCGAGATGATCGAGAACGGGGAGCTGTAGGACGGTTTCAATCATGGAAATCGGATACCCCAATTATATTGAGTCTTGTTGAGGCCTCATTTTCTGTTTGAAATGCCATCTAGCTCACTTATACGTCGAAATATTTAGTTAGCCACGTTTTTCATTCTTGAGAAAATTGTCATTTTTGCTGAGAACCTACACAGATTGAGATTCAGATTATTGTCGGTTTTGGCTAAAGTAATATAAATATATCATTTTCTCATCATTCAACGAGGTGTATGATGAGAAAAACCAGAAACAACGAAAACCAGTTTTCATTTGATTTCGGATTCAACAATTCAATTGAAGTCGCAGAGAGATTACAGGAGGCCATAAATGATAGTGAACCAGACAATGCCATTGCAGATCGCGGCCAGGGTAATACCACCGGGCACACTGGATATGTTCCGCAAGTCGCCCGTGAACCTTTACGGTTGGACAATACTGGACCGTTGGGCAATGAATTCCGAGCCGAAGCTCCGGAGCTTGCTGCAGCAAGGAGAAATAGCGTTATACAACCGGCTCCTGGAGCAACAGAATCTGGAACAATCCCTTCTGGAAACGAATATGCACAAGCTGGGAGAAGGGCAGACGGAACAGGAAATACTTCAGTTGAACCAGATACCAACCGCGCTGTAGCCTCTCCAAGAAACTACGTTATCACGGACAGCGACCGCCTCGGTGAAGGTGGTGCAAAAACAAAATACCGTGATAACGTAGTCGCAATACAAACCCTCAAAAAAATCGAAGCGGAACTCCGCCCAGCAACACCTGAAGAACAAGCCTTGCTGGTTCGTTATGTAGGTTGGGGAGGCATTCCCCAAGCATTCGATCATCGCAATGATGATTGGTCTACCGAATTTCATGAACTTTCTGCCTTACTCACCAAAGAGGAATATGAAGCGGCCCGACGCTCTACCCAGGACGCGCATTACACCTCGCAAATTATTATCGAAGGTATTTACGACGGCCTGGCCAGGATAGGTTTTGACGGTGGGAAAATCCTTGAGCCATCCGTAGGCACAGGTAATTTTATTGGGCTTCTGCCAGAAGCATTACGTGAACAATCATCAATCACCGGGATAGAGTTGGACCCGGTAACAGCCAAGATTGCCGAAGCCCTTTATCCGGAGGCCTCGATCATCAATCGCGGGTTTGAATCCGTCGCAATCCCACAACATCATTTTGACCTGGTGATTGGCAATCCGCCTTTTGGCAATCAACAGGTATTCGATGAACATCATCCAGAACTTTCCAGGTTTTCGATCCATAACTACTTCATCGCAAAGTCGCTTGAGAAAACACGGCCAGGCGGCGTAGTAGCCGTTGTTGTATCGCGCTTCTTTCTCGATAGCCAGGACAAGGTATCAAGGGAGTATGTTGCAGATCGCGCCCACTTCCTTGGTGCCATCCGCTTACCCAATAATGCCTTCAAGAAAAATGCGCTTACGGAAGTCACAACGGATATTGTTTTCCTGAAGAAAGCAGCTGAAGGCGAAATACCGGATCGCGCATGGATTGAACTAGGTGGCGTGCAGGTAGAAGGTGAGCCGGAACCTTTTGAAATCAGCAGCTGGTATGTGCAACATCCGGAATTGATGCTGGGCGAGCTCAAGCGCGAAAAAATGCACGCCTGGGCTACTGGTCCGGCCGTGGTAGCGCGGGACAGCGATGATCTTGAAGCAGGCCTGGCGAAAGCCATCCTTGCATTACCTGAAGGGATATACCGGCCAAGAACGGACATAGACATCGACAGCCTGGCTGAAAAGCCGGTGATTGATATTCCTGAACACGTCCGTGTTGGCGGCTATTTCATTTCCGGCCAGCAGATCGTGCGCCGGCTGCCTGACATTCTGGACGAAAAGGATTATGAGGTTGTAGAGCCTAAGAATGATCGCGCTGCTGCCAGAATTCGGAGCTTGATTACTGTACGTGACAATTTGCGCGAGTTGATGCGTGAGGAACATTCCGAATGGTCATCCGATGAACACCTTGAACGTCTACGCACCAGGCTTAATCGTGTTTATGACGATCATGTAAAACGGCATGGATATATCAGTGCCATCGTCAACCGGCAATCCATGGGGGACGATCCCGATTACCCATTGCTGCAGTCGTTGGAACATGACTATGACAAAGGCATTTCCAAGGAAGTCGCTCAACGCGAAGGTGTTGAGCCGAGAGAGCCATCTGTACGAAAGGCACCGATCTTTACCAAGCGCGTGATCAAACCAAGACGTGAAATAAGCCAGGTCACTACTGCCAAGGATGCCCTGGTTGTTGCGCTCAATGAAACCGGACGGGTCAACTTGCCAAGGATGGTGCAACTATACGGGCAAAGTGAAGACCGGATCATAGAAGACTTGGACGGCCTTATTTTCCTCAACCCGGTCACCAACGAGTGGGAAAGCCGCGATAAATATCTCACGGGCAACGTGAAAGACAAACTACGGGTGGCCGAGCTGGCGGTAGCGCAAGATCCGCGCATCGAAAAAAACGTTCATGCCTTGAGGGAAGTCCAGCCCGTAGATATTGAGCCGGTGGACATTGCTGTGCAATTGGGGTCCACCTGGGTGCCTGGTGAAGTGGTGAGTGATTTTGTTGGCCATCTGCTGGGCAACGTCCACCGCAACATCTCGTATCAGCCTACGTTGGGTAAATGGGTTGCAAAGATAGGCTTCGGTGATCCGACGACGTGCCGGGTGCAATGGGGCACCGAAGACGTTCCGGCAAACCAACTCATCATGTCCATCCTGGAGAATCGTTCCATCCAGGTAAAACAACGTCAGGGCACTTCACCAAGCGGAGCTCCGATCTATGTTGTCCTGGAAGATCGTACAACGGCCGCAAACCAGAAAGCCGATGAAATACGCCAGGCATTTCTTGATTGGGTATGGGAAGACAAGGACCGGCGCGAAAAGCTGGCCAGGATCTATAACGATAGATTCAACACCAATATTGCACCCCGTTATGACGGCAGTCATCTGACGCTATCCGGCGCTTCCATGGCCATCGAGCTGCGGGCGCATCAGAAAAACGCTATCTGGCGGGGTATCCAGGAAGGCACGGTGCTGGAAGATCATGTTGTCGGCGCCGGCAAAACATTGGTGTTTGTCGGTACTGCCATGGAAAGCAAACGCATGGGCTTGATGAGCAAACCCATGTTTGTGGTTCCCAACCACTTGCTGCTGCAATGGAAAGACGCCTTCTATTCGTTGTATCCCGATGCGAATATTCTGGTTGCCGAGAAAACTGACTTCGAGAAAGACAATCGCCAGCTGCTGTTCTCCAAGATCGCAACGGGCGATTGGGATGCGGTCATAGTCGCGCATTCCTCCTTCAAGAAAATCGGCATGCCTCCGGACATGCTGAAGGAAATATTGGAGGAACAGGTCAACGACCTGGTGGACGCCATTGAGCAGATGAAGCGCAGTGAAGGCGACCGCTTCAGTATCAAGGAAATGGAGAAAGCCAGGGATCGCATGAAAGCGAAGCTGGCCAGGTTATCCGATACCGGCCGGAAGGATAATGCCGTTGATTTCGGTGACCTGGGCATTGATGCCCTGTTCGTGGACGAAGCGCACGAATTCAAGAACCTCTTCATCAATACCTCAATGAATCGCATCTCCGGCCTGGGCAATCTTGCCGGCAGCGACAAGGCCTTCGATATGTTTGTGAAGACCAGGTATATCCAGAAAAAGAACGAAGGCCGCGGTGTCTTCTTTGCGACCGGCACGCCGATCTCCAACACGATTGCAGAACTGTACACGATGCAGCGGTATATGCAGTACGACGAGTTATGCCGGCGCAACATCGTGCATTTTGATGCATGGGCTTCTACTTTCGGCCAGGTTGTTGCTGGTTGGGAACTGGATGCAACCGGCGTTAATTACCGGTTGAATTCACGTTTCGCCAAATTCCAGAATGTACCGGAGTTGATTGCCCTCTATCGCACCTTCGCGGACGTTGTAACCAAGAAGGATCTTGATGATTACGCGGAAGCCACGGGGCAGCGGCCGCTAACGCCGCGTGTTAAAGGCGGTAAGCCGCAGAATATCGTCGTCGAGCGGTCGAAGGCGCAAGAGCAGTATATGGGTGTGCTTGAACCGGTATATGACGATGCCGGCAATCCAATTTACAAAGGTGATGGAACTCAAGCCAAGGACTGGAATGAAGGCTCGATCATCTGGCGCATGGAGAACTTGCCCAGCGATCCACGGTTGGATAACCCGTTAAAAATTACCAATGATGCCCGCAAGGCCGGCCTTGATTTCCGGCTGATAGATCCGTTTGCCGAAGATGACACCGGCAGCAAGGTCAACACCATGGTGGGAGAAGTTTATCGTGTGTGGAAGGCCTGGGAAGCACGCAAAGGCACGCAATTAGTGTTTTGTGATCTGTCCACACCGAAAGCAAAAAAAGAAGAAGTGCAGATTGCCACGCCCCTGGTTATCGAAGTGGAAGGCGAGGACAACCCCGAAGAGAACAGTATCTCTATGGATGAAGTGTTGGCCAGCGGCTCGCAGAAGTTCAGCGTTTACGACGACGTGAAACAGAAACTGATCGGCATGGGTGTTCCTGAGCATGAAATCAAGTTTATCCATGAATTCAAGACGGATCTGCAGAAGGCCAGGCTATTTGCTCAAATGAATCGCGGCGAAGTTCGCATCCTCTTGGGATCAACTGCAAAAATGGGTGCCGGCACCAATGTGCAAAGGCTCCTGGTTGCAGAGCATCACCTCGATGCGCCATGGAGGCCTTCCGATCTGGAACAACGCGAAGGCAGAATCATCCGGCAAGGTAACTTGTTCTACGAAGAAGACCCCGACAACTTTGAAGTGGAAATCATGCGTTATGCGACCAAGCAAACGTATGACAGCCGGATGTGGCAGACCATCGAATACAAAGCCGGTGGTATCGAGCAATTCCGGCGCGGTGATTCCCTGCAGCGCGTGATCGAGGATGTTGCCTCCGAAGCCGCGAATGCTGCGGAAATGAAAGCGGCCGCAACAGGCAATCCGCTTATTTTTCTGCAAGTGCAATTGTCATCGGAGCTGAAGAAACAAGAAGCCATCTATGCCAATTACAAACGCACCAGGCACACGCTTGAATCGAAATTAGCCTGGTTATCCAATGCCGAGGACAGGGCGCAGCGCAACCTCGAATCCCTGGATAAAGAGTTGAGCCGGCGCCAGGATAACAATTCACTGATTACTGCCGAGGGGACGTTCACGGAGAAGAACCGGGACGCTGCGACTAATGTCATTTTGTCGGCTATGGAACGTGCCATTAAATCCAGCGCCAACGGCGGGAAAATGAACGACCAGGTATCTATTCCGCTGGGACAGTATCGAGGCTTTGATCTGGCTGTGTTTGCGACCAGCAGCATGGTGCAATTCACGATCAAGGGCGAACGCACGCATAGCCCAGAGAACCTTCATTACCGTAGGGAAGATAACTTCAGTACCAATGGATTCTTCCAGCGATTGGATAATTGGCTCGGCCGGATGGAGGAGGGGCGTACAACTATTCGCCTGCAGCTGGAGGCCGACAAGGAAGAGTTGGTCAAAGTGCAGCATGAGATGTCTAAACCATTCGCCCAGCTGGAGCAGTTGCAATTGCTGCGCAAGGATGTTTCCGATGTGTTGGGCGAGATCCGCAAAGCGCAAGGGGATGAGAATTACAAATCCATGTGGCTGCCGAAATCCGTACCGCCACCTCCGGAGTTGTTGGCAATGCACACGTCTAGACAGAATGAAGAAATAGAACGTGTACCAGATTCTTCGGTAGCGGTCGAAACAGAACCAGCAGAGCCCGCCCGGTCGTCACCTATCGAAATGGTCAAGCAGTTTTCAATTATCGTGCCTGAAGAAGAACAAAAGAATGGTATATATATTGGTGAAATTACCAGCGTAATTTCGGGCTATGTTTTCCAGAACATTGGGGGCCGGCTGGTCAGACATGATCCCAAGATTGTTCAAGGGCTGCAGGAGATTGCAGTGGGGCAAAAGGTGCGCGTTGAGTATTCAATGGCATCCGGATTGCTGCAAGGTCACAGCAGAACCCAGCAGCAAGATAAAACAGCGATGGTTGAAATGAGCTTATAGAGAGGTCTGCATGGAAGGCTATTACATCAAGAAGGTCGGACAAAATAAAGGCGCTCCTCGTGTCTGGCTCGATGGAAGCGCCACAGAAAAAGCCGGGTTTGCTCCTGGGCAGAGATATAACATCGAAGTCCAGGGGCATTCAATCGTATTACAAGCCAATCCGGATGGATCGCGTATTGTATCTGGCAAGAAATCACAGGATAAGGATA
This sequence comes from uncultured Methylophilaceae bacterium, assembly GCA_964511385.1. Taxonomy (GTDB): domain Bacteria; phylum Pseudomonadota; class Gammaproteobacteria; order Burkholderiales; family Methylophilaceae; genus CAILHX01. The sequence goes on from CAZEFE010000011.1 coordinate 42,561, forward strand.
ATCCTGTGATTGATTTGAACAGCAAGCAACTGCTGGCCATCTTTGATGGCATGTCCTCCATTCGTGTTGTAGTACGCCATGGCGAGATTTATTTATTGCCTTTGGCATCGGAAATAAAAAAACGGGAGCGTTTCACCAGGCTGAAAGAGAAATTGGAACAAGGCGAAGCCTTGACCATAGGCAGTCTTTCTCATGGCGGCGGTATCATGAGCCATGCCATTCATGCCGGTTTGGCGGCGGCCGGAGTAGAAAGCCGTTTATCGTTTGCCAACGAGATCCGGGAAGAACTGATCGAGCATGCCTATTTGCACAATGATGCATGGTCAGATACGACCGTCGCTTTAGCCACTCCTCTTCAAGAGTTGGCGTTTGATGATCGAGGCATGGCCAAAATACCCAAGGTAGAAATTCTGGAAATGGGTTTACCGTGTTCCGGGGCGAGCTCTGCGGGGATGGCAAAAAGAGGGTTAAAACATCCGGAAGCGCATCCCGAAGTAGGCCACCTGGTTGTGAGCGCTTTAATCATCGTCAACAAAACGAATGCGGCAGTTGTCGTATTGGAAAATGTACCTAATTATGGCAATTCGGCCAGCGCCGACATTTTGAGAAATCAACTACGGGACATGGGATATGTCACGCATGAGCGCATCCTGAATGGTAAGCAATGGGGAACGCTGGAGAACAGGGACCGGTGGTTTATGGTAGCCGTCACTGAAGGCATCGCGTTCGATTTCGAGCAGCTGCGGCCACCTGAGTTGCAATCACGAAAACTAGGTGATGTTCTCGAAAAGCTGTCCGATGATGATCCGCGATGGTCTGCCATGGAAGGGTTGAAAAAGAAGCAAGTGCGTGACATTGCGGCCGGCAAAGGTTTTCGTATGCAAGTATTCAATGAAGAGAGTGAACATATCGGGACGTTGACCAAAGGTTATGCCAAAGTACGCAGTACCGATCCAAAAATCGCGCACCCAACGAACCCGGATCTACTGCGTCAGCTTTTACCTGAAGAACACGCACGCATCAAAGGAGTGCCCGAGAAGCTAGTTAAAAACGCTTCTAATACCATGGCGCATGAAATGCTCGGTCAAAGCGTTATTTACGACGTGGTTAAAGACGTTGGCCACCATATTGGAAATGGATTGCAACAATTTTCTGGTGGCCAGCCACGGCCTTTTGAGAATCGTGCCATATCAACCCCTGCGGCGACTGTCGATCTCGCGTCTGAGGTCGTTTATGCGCTTTCGGAGCCAGACATAAGCAAGGGCGGCTACGTGGGCGAGGTAGTGGCGATGGATGACAATTATCTAATTCAGGATATTGGGCGAGGGCAAGGTGTTGTCCATCAGAAAGCATCCCTAGATAGAGTACCGGCGTTAGGAACTAAGGCAAAGGTGCAATACGAGAATGGTCATGCACACCTTAAAGAATCTAAGTCACAGCTAAGTCTAGAGTTGTAGGTAATAGAACTTTTGGTTAGATAGAAACTTATTTTGGCAGTCTGACCTCGTAGTTTCCCATGTTGGAAAGAAGCCGACACTTAATTGATGGAGAGTCCCCTAAAATCGCTTTCCACTCCGCTAAATCTTCGACCCTGTAAAAAAATCTAATTGCCGATTCAATAGAACAGCCAGTGTGGTTTTGATAAATTTGCGCTGCCAATTGATAATCTAGCGCATCAAGCTCAAAACGACTTTCCGCCCATTTTCGTTCTAGTTGATATGAAAGAGATCTCAATAATGCTTTCGCAGTGTGTCGCTTAATTTTTTCTATTCGATTAAGACAAGTCATGAGTATTTTCTTTTAATGATCTTGTTTTTCGGGTTGTTAAGGATGGGACGTATGAAGCTAATTGCCTAACGTGATACCCAACATCAGCAGAGGGCACTATGGCTAATTTTGAAATTGCTGCCACATAGTTACGATAAATCAGGTCAGCCAAGTGGCCAAAACCATATTTCATGGTGTATGCGTGATGGCGGCGATAGAAGTCGATATCATGCCCATGGTTACCAATGGAATTCTCAGTATGGGAATACTCGTGAGCTAGCAGGTGAAGAAGACGTGCTACACCACCTCCAAAACCCCTGCCGCGAATACCAATAAGTTCATCGCGATGGATAGCGATAAAAGATGATCCATCAGTCCATGCTTGAATATCGTCAGCCACTCCGGCAACAAGGCGGCGGCGATTTTTTTGATCGCCAGTAAACATGGCAGCAATCGAAGAGTTCTGTTTTCGCAGGATGTTGAGCACTAAAAGTTCTTCTTGTTTTAACTCGGTGTCAGGAAGAATATGGTGGGTGTCACTCAGATCAGAAACAAAATTGGAAAATGGAACAAAATCAATGGTTCCTCTAAAGTGGAGACGGAATCGTAAGCGAGTTAATGCGGCAATGAGATTTGCTTCACTACTTTCTAGCCTCGCAAGATGAAAAATATGGGGAACAATAACGGAAGCTAGTCCTTGTGATTGCACTCTTTCGGCGATCATGGAATGCTGGCCATCATAAAGGGTGTACCGATGAGTGCTTAAAAAGGCTTCAGGGCTTTGCAGTGTTCCAAAAATATCTGGCATGAATTTGATCCGCCTGATGTTCTTGATTTCTTCATAGTCAAAAAATACTGTGTCAAACAAAAGCGTCCAGAACAACCTGGATGCTTCAGCAGGATCAAGGTTTTTGGCCTTAGCCAAACGTAGCGTAAAACGCTCTTGAATTAGTTTGGTAGCATGTTCCCACGTCTCGCATTGGCTGGTAATGATTGAGTTCCTGGCAAGGTTTACTTTCAGTGGAACCTTAGTTACCACAATACCACCTGTTCCAAACCTGGCAGCATCTTGATCTTCGGTATGGATGCCACGATTGTAAAACATCATGTATTGATAGGATTTGTTAAAACGGTACCAAGCAACATCGTCTTCAAGGTCCCATTTTTGCTCGGATGGTATCTGATTAACCTGTTTACCATTGATTGCAACAGGAATAGGGACGTATCTAATAATTTGAATGAGGTTTGTTGAGCTATCAGAACATCCAGTGGACGGGTCAAACCACTGAGTTAAAAATGATTCCGGCTGGTAAAATTCACCTCGAATACAACAACCTTGCTGCGATTCGGTGTGTGTAATTAAGTCGTATCCAAGGTCTTCATCAGAGTTGGCAATATCAACACGCATCTCAAACACGCCACTACGCCAGACTGTTCTAGCGTAAGACATTATCTGTCCTCGGCCAATTCTGAACTTACCGTAATACGCATCGTTGGCATTGTGAGGAGTGCCGAATATTTCAAAGAAATTTTCGAGCTGGTCACGAGAGACAAAGCCACGACCATCGTCAGAAATGGTGAAGCCGTTTCCATCTATGGTGATGTCAATTCTTGAAGCACCGGCATCCACAGAGTTCATGACTAGCTCAGCCAAAGCTTTATCCAAAGATCCCGCCTGCTCACGCATTAACGTAATAATGATCCCCGGATGTACGCCGAATGCACGACGTTCTGAATTCACTTGTCTGATATTCATTTTGGTAACTCCGGCATAGTCTTAGAGGTATCCCACTCCCAGGACAACAGTTCGCTATCAGCCTTTAATTCAGATAGTTGTTGTTTATAGTGTTCTTCGACACCATAAGGGACAATGTACAAAGCAACAGGCTCTTTTGTGTCGGAAAGAACGGCGCTGGCCAATACTTTGGAAGAAGCCAGGTTGTAGCGCAAACCCTTGACGAATTTCCGCTCATCTTTGATAAGCTGCTCGATCAGCATTTTTTCATCTATGTTCTCAAAGGGTATCCAATTCTCGTCCACCAACATAACGGAGGCTTCTTCAATGGTCGCAATTCCATTTCCGCTGACACTGAAGGTGCCGATCACAAGTAAATGACTGTTCTCGATACCGGACCATAGCGCCATCTCGTTTGTGTAACGCTTCAGGAAGCGTTTATAAATATCTTCGTTCATCATGAAGTGGCAATCTGGCATATGCTTGATAACCATCTTTTTGCCAAAGCGGGCATCGCCGAGTTCCTTCAACTCACCAACTAATAGCATCAGTTTTTTACCTTTACCGTCGCCGGCAATTGATCGGAATACGCTCAGCCTGCGCCTGGTAATTTCGTCTTTCTTCTCAGCGGAAAATGATTCAGGAATAAAGAGTGTCTCGGTTAAGTCATGCCCTTTGGTGCGCTTGTCCGAAGCTGCTTCCAGGAGATATTTGCGAACAATCCACCAGTTCCTTTTATTCAACATGGCCGGTGACCAACGATTAAGTCCGGCTTCATCGTAGAGATAATGAAGCAGCCCACGAATCGTTAGTTTTTTGCCGTCGCTGACAACGCTATCCGATTCCCCATTGCCTTTCTCCGGCGCCAGCTTGGTACCGGATTTCGATAAGGCAAAATCCAGCTTCAGAGTGGTAACCCCCTCAAGCATATCCGTTTGGATAGCACCATCCATCACCTCGCCACGCCCTGATAACTCGGCTGGGGGTTCGTAAGATTCACAAGCGATGGCATGTTTGAACCCAGAGTGCGGCATACGTTTTAGGATGAAATTGTCATTCACCTTTGCGATATACATTTCAATGCCATTAGGGGGTTTGCACATACATAGTGGCCGATTACCAGAGCCATAAACAGCACTCAAAGCGGCCTGTATTTGTGGGCTGTCCGGCTCGAATAAATTGCCTGCAATTTTGTACATGATTACTCCCTCAAAATGGTGTGGTAAGTGCCATTGTTAATTTCACCGCGATTTTTCATTTGCACCAGGATTCTGCGGGTTGGAACAATGAAGTCCATTGCAGCGTCAGTAACGCCTAATTTTGAAATGAGTGCACGGCGGTAAGTGCGGTCAACGCCTAGAATGATTTTTGTACCAAGACTGGCAATCAGGTTGTCGGTTAAATCTGCTGGGGCATGGGTTGCGAAGATCAGGGCAATACCGAATTTACGCGATTCGCGGCCCATGCGATTAAGAATATGGTCGTCATCTTTATCAGTGAACAAGTGTGCTTCATCCACAATAATTACATCGTGGATTTCAGATTGCTCACCTCGTTGCATGGCACGAGTAAAAATAGTTTCCAACCTGGTCATGGTAAAAAGTTTCTTCTCATCCAGCCCAAGTGAAGTGATGATGTATCGCCATACAGGTGCTTTAGGATTGAGGGGGGGAGGGGTGCTGCGGTAGATACCAATGGCATAAAGGTTTTCGAGGCGATCAATCAAGGATTTCACAATTTCATCTTGGCCATCGAATTCCAGAGCATCATCGAGCTCGTCTCCGGTTTGCATTTCCCGTACAGCTTCGGTGTATAGCTGTATTGCATTTTCTTTCGCTTTTTTTAATTCTTTCTCAAGTTTGTTGATGCTTGGTTCATCGGTAACATTGGCCAAAATAGACTGTTTTGTACGGATCTGCCTGGTGAGGCGGTTCACTTCTTCAAGGGCATGAACCGCTTTTTGATCCGAGCCGATGTATATGGTTTTAAGCAACCCTTTTGCATAATTGATTGCATCGAGCAATGTCGGATACTGTGGTCTGCTATCTGCATCCAAGGCCCAGGTATCTGGCTTGTCAGCAATAATTCCATATTCTCGATACAGGCCGGTAAGCATTTTGGATAATGCACGTTCTTGACGTGGGCCAAGTCGTACTGATGTACGGTTGATCGCCATAATCAGTGATTGGATGCGTTTACGAACACCACCAAATTCAGGGTCTGGATTTATCTCAAGTGGGTTAAACCCAAAATCGGCAGATTCATGGAAACGTACCGCCGATTCACCAGGTATCTCCATGTCGCCATGCGCATCGAAGATATGAAATCTTGGCTTACGTCCTTGGCAGGAATTAAGCATTTCTGCGATTACACGGCGGATGGTGTAGGTCTTGCCCATGCCGGTATCTCCGAAAATGCCCATATGGGCATTCACTGTGTTATCTGAGTTCCAAATAACATCAGCAGATCCGTGCGCATTGCGACCCCAAGTAATTAGCAATTAGATAATCCGTTTAATAGTGAGTTATATATATTACAATCATGCGCATATAGAGACAATGAAATAATTTAGACCATGGTTAAATCGGGACATTTTTATTTAGCACGTCCCCGGATATTACCGGAATTGCCGCAAAAAGCTCCACCATTCATGACAGAGATGGATAGCGCGAACGCTGAAAGCGTTCCTTGTCAACTTTGTAATTGTGTGTTGCCTTATTCAGGCAATGAGTTATGATTCTGCTTATGAAAACCGCCCACACAAGCCAAAGCCGTGATGAAGTCATCCTTCGCATTAAACGCGAAGGCCAGGATCGCTCTCGGGCGCTTGTTCGAGATGGTATTCGATCTAAAGACAGTATGTTTTTATTCCCTAAAACTGTCGTTAAGGCTGCAAAAATACGCTTCCGTGATTGACCTTGAAGCACGAAGTTAATACCCCTCCAGAACTATTCGAGAAAATCATTTCGGGTCTTTCCGACTCTGCAATCCTAGTTGGCGGTCAGGCCCTCGCTTTTTGGGTTGATGAATACGATATTAATTGGCAAGAGACATCGTTAATCGGATCTATTAGTGATGATTCTGATTTTCTTGGCTCTAAAGCGGATGTAAGAGCTATCGCTAGGGCCACATCCGGACAACTCGAAATGGCATCGCCAGAACGCATCACGAGCCTGGTGGGGATAGTCCAGATCGGGGTCGGTAACAATGAATTCGTCAATGTGGATGTGCTGCACAAACTCTACAACCTAGACGCAGAGAAAGTTAGGGCTCGTGCCCCAGTAGTTACCATTGGCAATAAAACCATCTTGGTAATGCATCCTCTGGATGTATTGAAAAGCCGCATCGAAAATTTGTCTGGATTATCCTCGAAACAAAATATAGAAGGTGTCGATCAGGCAAGCCTCGCCATCAAGGTTGCACGTGCATATATTATTGATCTGGCATCTGACAACGCATCAAAAGCTTTAAAAGCCACCGAAGAGGTGGTGTCGATTGCAAAGAGCGGTGCGGGCCAGCGAGTGGCCAGCAAATTTCAACTGAACTTCCTTTTGGCAATACCCGCGGATGCGATTGAGAACGAAGGGTTTCATCAACATCGTTGGCCACAGATTCAACAAGAACTATCGGAAGACAAAGCGTTGACTGCGGCCAAGGAGTTCGCAGAAAAGCATGGATACCAGCTCAGGCATGCAAATCAAGTAGATGGACACTACATTGGAAATATTGTGTACACCAACGCGGCCATCGCGCTTCAGCATGTTGGCCGGGATATTGTCATTTCACACGCAATCGGTACCTGGAAAGACAGGCCAAACCATGGCGGGGACTTTACGATCCGGTACCGGCATGGAGAGGTAGATGTGCAACCAAAGCCATTGGCCAAGGACCGCAATCTAAGCCGCTAAAGGTTCTGCTCTTCGAGGGCATAAGAGGTCAATTTCGGTATTTGAGAATAACTGCCAATATTTGAGACTGCATAACGCTATCGGAGAGGTATGGAAAACGGACATTTCTACTTAGCTAGAACCGGACATTACTATTTAGCTGTTACACGGGTCATTCGCATTCTTAGTAGTTACGGCTTTACATTGATGACCCGTGAATTTACAGTATTTATTGTGGTAATAGTTTTGCACATAGGATCAACTTTGTTTTTATTTAACTCATGCTTCTCGATCAGCGTCTTTACGTCTGCACTACATTCATCAATAGCAATAAAACTTTTGTAAATCCAGATTGAAAGTGGTACCAGGATAACGGCTGCGTAGATAATAAATGTGATTCTTGTCATTACGTAGATCCTTACATTGCACACCAGGAGAACACATCAGAATTCGTCCAGGCCGGACCGAGATCATTGTATGTGTTCTTGGAAATTGCATAACTCGGTTTTAGTTCCTTCCAATTAGAAGCATGTTTCCAACGATAGAAGCACCCAGACAACGGCCTGTTTCTATCAGGATGATTCTTTGGCAAATCGTGAAGGTTTTGGCTCATGTTCTTACAATGCTCTATGCCACAACAATGGTAATCTTCCTACGTAGCGCACTTCTGCGCAGTCTGCACACACATAAATTAGCAAAGGGGAATTGTAGTTAGAAATACTGAAACGCAGCACTGGTGTTTCGCTGGTAACCAAATAAGTCATCCCTGAATCTTCAGTAGTGATTTTCACATCAGTATCAATGTTGTTCCAAACGCTACCCGGTCGATATTCGACTTTCAAATGTCCGGTACCGGTTTTTTCGTTAATCACAATATCAGCAAACTCTAATGATGGTGCATCTGCGGTAGCTTTCGTATGAAGATGCACTTCATCTGAGAAAAAACCGCAGCCGGCCACTAGGAAACTGAAAATAGAAATCAAAAAAAATTTCATGCCGCCAAATAATCCACTTCCACTATCGTTATCATTCATAATATTTGCAGTCTTTTTTCGACACGATCAACTGCACCAATGTCGATAAGTCCAGCAGCCCATAAACCACGCATAAATCCAAGTAGGCTAGTTCCCCAGCCCGGTATGGTGTTGTTTGCATCCTGTTCGAGCGCGAGCAGCCATTCATCGGCGCGAGGTAAATCAGCAGGAATCTCATTTCTGACTAACGCAAAGATTCGACGGTTATTTTCTTCTCTTGAATACATATTTTTCCGATCAAGCTATAAGTTTTGTGGATATACAAAATCCACTTCCGGTGTGAACTTATAATGAGTGGGGTCGGAATCAAATACGACATATCCCTCAATCATTTTTTCACGAAGATTTTTAACTGCGCGATGGGTGTTAACCAATTCAAATTCACGAAGCTTTTCAGGATCAATTCTTGACCCGCTACCAGAAGCACCGTCTGATTCCATCAGCAATTGGAAATCCGTATTTGTTCCAGCCTTACGTCCGAATATTCGCCGTTTCATGACTATCCTTGTTACTGCTACCTTTTCTGTGGGGTACGGTAAAATTGGTAACTACCTCCATAGCGCCAACGATCCTGAAGTACCAAGCTTACGGCACCCCGGTCATGCACGATGTCACGCAGCATGCTTACCGGTAATGTGATTATATCCATGGTGTTTTCCTTACTCGGTTAGGGTTCAGTTGTGTGCTGAGTTGAATGCCAGGGGGTAAACTCAATTCCGCTATCCGCGTGGCGCACGATTGTGCTGTTAGCGCTGAGCATGTTGTCCGCGAAGTGTTCGGCTGTGATGAAGGGTGCCCCCTCTATCGAGTCTACGCTAACTTTCCATCCATTGCCGAAGTCAATTGTTACTGTTTTATTTGGGTTCTCCATGGCACTTCTCCTTACTCGGCTTCTATTGTAATCATGCGTTTTAATGTGTTATGTATGGCCACATGGTTTTCACCTTTGAATACCTTGAGGCTGTGCCCTTTTTCTTTAATGGCTTTTTCCATTTCATTTTTTATGTAATTCATTCGTCGGTCTATTAGAGCAAGTCCTTTTTTTGGGATTACGCTGTTTGAATCATTCTTTATCGCTTTTGCTAATCGGTAAACCCAGAAAGGGGTGTTTTCGTCTTCAACTATTATTTTGATAGATATTGACATAGCCGCTTTCCTCTCGTGTGGGGTTATTTAGCGACATTGTGAAATATATTTCGCATTTCGTCAAGAAATATATTTCACTTTCTTACCACAACTGGCAAAGCCCGAATCGCATCATCGTAATAGCGAGGCCTGTCATCATCTGCAACGATTTGATGAACACGGCGTTTACTCATCCCCCAGCGCTTGGCAAGCATGTCGGGTGTCCATCCCCGCGATTCCATTTCCGTCCTGTATGAATTAGGAGGAATAGGGACAATCTCTTTAATTTCCACTCAACGCCAACCTCAAAAAATGAAACATATTGCATTATAAATCCATGCCGCACATTTTATGCAAGCCCTATTTGCAATCTAGGTGTCCATAGCTAATGTGTTTAGCGCTCTTTTGTTTTTGTCTTGCGCTTCTGAGATTCCGCAATCTGCTTTTGTAAGGACTGCAACTCAGGATTGTTTACTTTGATACCCTGCGCTACAGCTGCACGCAGCACACGCTCCCTGAATACAATATCCCCGCCTCTAATGGTAATGCCAGTGTTCCACTTGAGTTTTGCGTATGCCAGGCTTGCAGCCAGGTCATCGTCTCTCACCAGCTTTTTCCCATAGGACACCTTCATACCATCATCTATGAAGGCATGCTCTGCCCTGCCCTTCAATGAATAGATTACCCGGCCATTTGTACTGACACGCCAGGTAAGATTCTCAATCGCTTTAACTGTAGGATCTGTATTGTCTGGTCGTACAGTAGGCCTAATGGACATTACCTCAGTATCATTTCCAGGTTCGACCTCCGATACTCCCCTTCCTTTCTTGGCATCACGACCTTCCTGATAGACCATGCCGCGAAGTGCTGATACGGCAGCTTCATCTCCCAGCGCCGCCTGTTCCTCTACCCAGCTTCTCCAAGTTTTCACTTGCGGCGTAATCTGGTTTAACTCTCGGCGCTCTTTTTTGAATTGTTCGACCAACTCCCGCCGCGCCTGGACATAGGATAGTTTCAGAACCACATAAGTCTGACGTTTCTGTTCGGCAGTTAACCGATCATCCTTCCCGATCTTTAAGCGCTGCAGCCGATATTTATTGGCCAAGGTTGTAAGCCGCTTGTTCTGGCTGGCCTTGATAGTCGGGCCCATGTGACGCAAAGCTAAATCTTTGGCGCCGGCTACATCAGCACGATATTCTTTATAGCGTTGCTGCAAGGCCTCTCTTGCCTCACGGCGTTCCAATTTTCTGACTAGCCGCTTCAATGGATCTCGTTTATAGGTTTGCTTGATGGGAATTGCCGTAGGCGCTTTACCGTCTTCGGTCGCAACAAAATCCTGACGTTGGGAAAACTCCCCTAGCCTCTTTTCAAGGTCATCTTTTTTCAAGAACCGAAAGACTTTAGATGCGGCAATTGCAACAGGTTCATCCTGGTCGGACTGCTCACCTTTGTTTACCACAACGAACCCACTACCAGCTGCTTGCAACTCAACCCCGTAAGCATCCAGTACATTATGAATGTCATCCCATTTCAGCTTCTTTCCTTGGACGACTTTCTTTACATCCTCTGCTACATTCGTTTTTAGCCATGTCTCAAAAGATTCGGAACCAGACCACACTTCATAGTGTTTAGCCCGAGTGGAGATCGTGCCAACGTCCGGATCCACATACTCATCATTTGGAACAATGAATTTCTTACCGTCTGCCTCTAGTACAACGTATAAACCATTGTCGTGCGACCAATTATTTTTAATCTCCAGCTCGCGCGCCGCCTTATGCAAGGTCTTATGGAGCCACTCCAAGTGTTTCGCTTTATAAGTTTCTGGGTGAACCAGATTGACTTCGATATGAGCGTGCAGGTTATCGGTGTTCGCATGAACAGCAATGATGTATTGATGGTCTGACAAACCAAGTGAGTTCAAGGTGTATCGAGCCGCTTCAATAATCAATGAGGATTCAGGCCGTTCATGTTCCGGCCAGGATAGGATGTAGTGAAGCACTGGATCATCACAACGTTTGTTTTGTGATGCCACAGCCCACATTTCCGAGGATGCAGTTTTCAACGAAGTAAGGTTGCCGATTTCAATGGCAATGGTTTTATCTACCATATCCCCCATGCCATCAAAGGTAGTAGTGTTGGATATGTATTGTGTGAGTTGGTTAAAGCTAACTTCACGAATATCCACTTCCTTGTCAAAACCTTCGGTAATGTAATCTAGCAAGTCAGTAAAGCTCGTTTTATTATCTTGCCGTTTTGGTGCCACCTTAACGATCATGATCGATTTCCTTATCAATCCCAAGCCGTCCAAGTGTTTCCACCACAGCTTTTAGTACGCCCAGGTATTCATCATCGAATTTAGTTGTCCCTGAAGCCAGGTCAATCTCACGCTCTCGTTTTATGAGCGTAGCGATGGTACGCAACTCGTTGATAATGGTTGCTTGCGCTCGTGACCGTACTACCCTTCCCATTCCGCATTTGCGCAGGTAATCAGAAACCGATAAAGCAGCATCAGCTGCTTTCTGTTGTATCAGAGCATCTTCCAGTTGAGATACACGAACCCGTAAAGTTTTTACCCTTGGATCGTCAACCTTCACGAATTTTTTTTGTGCCATTTTAATTGCTCACTGTTGGGGTCTCGGGGCGTAGCCCTGAGAATATCCGGAAGCCCGGATTTTGCGTTTGCGAAGCATAGCGAAATCGGGCGGTGTAGCCACAGTGATTTATCGCTGTGGCTACATCCGGCATCCTGTCCTAGAAGTTGGCATGTAATTAGTCGGTAATTTAGTACACTATTTATAGATTAACAAGCGATAAATAGCAGGCGAAAGCGTCAATCTGTTTTCGGCAAAACGTGCATAACATTGATATAAATAAATATGGTACATTGGCGGTAATTTAGAGGTAATCCGGCTGATTAAATGGACGATACACAAAAGAGAAAACGAGTTAATTCCGACACGATCAATGTGCTTCGCCGGGCAGTAATCGACTTCCTTTACGAGAGTGAAGAATCGAATGAGCGCTACATCAAACGCGAAGCAATCAAGCAATTGATGGGCGTTATTATTGCTGCCAAAAAAAGCGGCAGAAGTTTTGAGGAATTGGCTGAGTTATTTACTAAGAACGGATTTGATATAAGTGCCAACACGTTAAGGACTTATTTTTTTGAATTGCGTGCGGACGCCGAGATTCAGGCCGAAACGAAAATGCTGGCCGATAAAATCGAGGACACTAAAAAGAGTCTGGATCTGCAGCGCCAACTCGTAAATGGTACTGCTGCGCACAAACAAGCCAAAGACCGCGTCAAAAAATCAATGGCCGGCGCATACAAAGTGATCCCTTATAGTGAGGCCGTATCCTCCCCCTCCCCCGCAAAGCCAGTTAGGCCGGCCGCCCCCTTGCAGGGGGCGGCATCGCCTCCTTCGTCGGCGGTTGTAATGGGTGTTGGGGGGAACCCTCCCTCCACTGGCGAGGCCCCAACAATTGAGTACCTTAAACGCTTATCTGAAGGTGCGCCAAAATTTGATTTGCCTGTTGACATAGAACTTCGGAACGGGATGATTTTTTATACTACCGGAGAACCGTTTGACGGCATCCTAAGTATTGGACAGCTGAGGATTCTGGAAACTTCAAAAAAACTGTTGGCCAGAAAACAGGCCAGCACCAGGACAACAGGTGCCTTTGTGGCAATGCCCACTAAACTCTAAAATTAGTTAAGAAAGCACACACAAAACATTTGACTTTTATTTTGTGTGCGCCTACAATATGCTTAATTAGTGAGGAGTTACAAATGTCGGAGAACAACCAGGTAAGCGTCAAGTTTCAGGTCAACAAGACCTATTACACACGCAGCATTTGCGATAGTGATTGCATTTATAAAATCACTATTCAATCCAGGACTTCCAAGACCATAAAAACAGATGATGACCAAGTTCTGCGCATTAAGGTTCGTGACAGCGTTGAATTTGTGAAGCCGTTTGGTACATATAGCATGTCACCAATAATCACCGCAGAAAAGGAGATGTAAAGATGGAAACGACGGTATCTTCGAGAGAACTGACTGATAAATCCAATGTGTATTCAGTTGTGTTTGTTGATGGCAGCAACATTGTAGAAATTGACTGCATTGATGAACAGGCTTCTAATGCGCTGCAAGAAGCATTGAGTAAATATGCATTAAATGCCCAGGTTTACAGCTGATCTTTGAGTATGCGAAAGATGAATTACCATCTGGAAAAGGAATCAACATGAATAAAATTTTTTCTCTATGCTCAAAATGGTTTGGCGCTACTGGCGAAGGATCGGCTTTGGGGATGAATGCGCGTGAAAAAGCACTTGACCTGTTAGAGCAAAACGGGCTTCGGGCACATTATTATTTGCCAGCGGTCGGTATAGAAAATCAAGAGCTTGCGAATGCTTGTCGAATGTTGGCTAGTGCCGGGTTCATCATCACGGCCTCAGATGGAACAATTACAGGTAAGGTTGCTTCAGCAAGACCATCGAATGATGAGCTAGTTGCTTTACGTCGGGCATCATTCAAACTTGTTTCATCCAATGAAACGTAATTTAAACATTATGCACCCATCAATAGAAGCCTCGGCTTTGGCGTCGCTGTATCAGATCAAACCTGTTACCGACAATGAAGAGCTCGCTAAATATCTTGGCCAGAAGGTAAGATACAAAAAAAATCTACTCACGCGAAAATTTATCAAACGACATGGAACCATCTGTATTGGCACTGTGTTCGAAATTAGAGAAGTGCAACACAATTACAAACGAGAAGAATGTTTGCGTGGTTATGCCCCAGGCGACAACTTCGGCCGCGTAATCTATCCGTCAGAAGTAGAAATAGTTGATGTATAGCTGTTATTTGTCCTACAAAATGCTTGCTTATTGTTATGTGTGCGACTACAATATAAGCATGTTGAGTGGTTCACTCCCTTAACAACAAAAGCCCCAACGGGGCGCTCTTACAGGAGAATTAAAATGCAAGAACGTACATTTACTGCAACAGGTCTTTGTAAGGCTCGCACCTTCCGCACAGTCAAGGAACTGTCTGGCGCTGTTCCGTTTGTGTGGATTCCACATCAACGCGATGCTTCGGCAATAGTCTATCTCGATCAAACCGACACCATCCGTACCGCTCTCGCAGTTACAGAACGTTCGGATCACCTTAATTTCTCTACCTGGACAGAACAAGAGCTCATTGATTGCTTTGGCGAAGATGCTCCGGCCAAAGCGCTCGACACTGCACGTAAATTTGGTAAGGTCTACGAAATAAATGGCGAATGGCTAGATTCCGGGGATGAGTTTCAATGGGCTCTCGATGTCCTTGGTGATGACATGCACGCCAGCTATTCTTTTGAGAATGATCTTGATGGTGCCATAAATTGGATTGAAACCTATTGTGGCCACCAGTCGGCTGTAGCAACATTGGCCCTTGCCGAAGCGTTGGAACGCGCCGGATACATTGAAGAAGTTAAAGATAAGGAAGACGATGAATAATTCAGATCGTTTGAAAGCCATCCGCCTGGCGCTGGGCATCTCGGTAAACGAAATGTCCAGCATGCTAGGCCTGGATAGCAGCTACAAAGGAGGGGATAGAGTGCGCGAGATGGAACGCGGCGCACGCGAAGTTACCGGACCTATCTCAAAACTAATGCGTTACCTGGAACAATCTGTAGAGGTTGATGAAGATTCCGACATGACCGATCTGGCCATGCATATCCTCCCGAGATTTATGGACTGCACCAACCTAGAAGACGATGATGCCGAAGTCGAAATAGTGATGCACACACGGTTTCCTCGTTTCTATGCCGTGATGACCCCTGACAAGCTGCCGGCAGAAGTACGGCAAACACTGGATGACCAAGGTGTGTATGTAGTCGGATTGCCGGAGGAACTAGGTTTGACGGATATGGTGATACTGTGGATTGATGAACCAATCAGAGAGCCGGGTAATATCTTACAAGAAGCTGCTCAGCTCAAAATTAAACAAGCCATGCTGGATATACCGAATGGTCACTAAAGGACTTTACTATGGAAACTAAACAGATGATTACGATGTTGGTGGTTGTACTGGCTCCAGTAGTTGCATGGCGGATATACAAGTGGATAGAAAATGGTGGATTGTATTATCTCCAATGTCCCGCCGCCCGGTTAATGGATGATTTGGGAAAAACCAAGCGCCTTGATACAGCGACCATCGAACAGATTATTCAACGTGTCGGCCGTTCCAATAATCCAGCAAAAGAAGTTGAAAAGCTACGCGAAGAATTACACATCAATTAAAAGGAGGTACTCATGATGACAATATTTTCTTTCCGAGCTGAATGCCCAGATGATCTGGAAAAACTCTATGAGGCATTTCGGGGCTCCAATCTAATCTACCAATTTTATTCAAATAAGCCACAGGATGAGGAGTTTCCTGATGTTCGTGTTGAGCTTGAAACATCAGCATCTCTTGAGGTGATCCGCGAAATAATGCGCAAGGTTGTGGATGGCCACGTCATGCTCCAAACGCTGCGCGAATGCCCTCTTTCTGAAAACACACTTGAGCGCGATTACGAACTTCTTTAAAGAATAAATAACGCGACACATATTTTTCAATTTTCAAGCAAGGAGAATTACATGGGCGTAACTATTCGAGCAGTAGAACATTATTGGGTGGCTCCCCTAGTATTGGCATTTATTTTATTAGGCTTTTATTACTGGTGGGGAGATACGTGTTCCAAGAAAACGTTCTTCGTAGCCTTTGTTATTTCATGCATATCTTGGTTTATTTTTGCATCCCTTCTTCAAATGGATGAAGAAAAGAAGGAATTATTCTGGAACCATTTTGCACAAAAAAATCATTGTCAGAACAAAGGATTCAAAACGGTAACTTCTGCGGGAATCTTCGGAGGTGTTTATACAGTGAACCTTTTTACTTGCGATAATGGCGTTACATTTGAAACACAAGGAATTCCTGACGTCAGGAAAATTACCAACCAACCCATAAAACCAAGCCATGGTTAGACCAAGAAAACATCCCGAAGGCACAACTGCTACACAGCGCGGTCAAATGTCCACGGCCGCCCTTGTAGCAGCTGGCGGGGCACGAAAATCCTTCAGGCTGTCACCAGAAGCGCATCAGGCACTCAAAAACTTAATGGCGAGGCCTGCTGCTCCTGCAACTGAGACAGAATTGATCGAACAGCTATTGATTAAAGCAGAAATTAACACCCGCTAAAGATGATTGACTAGCTAAATTGAATGCATATAACTCAACCAACGGAGATTTAATTATGAACACTTTCAATCAGATGGTTCCTTCGTTTGTCATGGCACATCCCATCATATTATTAGTGCCAATCCTGACGGCAGTTTTTTTACTGTATGGCTTTGGGGAATACCTAAGTAAGAAATTCAAGATAGCGTTCCTTACATTTTCCTGCGCTGCTTCGGTATTGCTGTGCCTATGGTTTGAAACGGCCTCGTTTAAGAGCTTAACTCATTTCATGGCAGCTTCACCTCGTCTGGCGCAAGCCTTCTATTTCAGTTTGCTTGTCTTCGCAGTTGCCTATTTTTTCTGGTCATCAGCAGACCGAAAGAGAATTGCCAAGAATTTCCATAACACTGAACGCAATTAAACCAACAAAACCTTATCCATCCCAATCAAAACCATGGCGCCGGGCGGCTCGTTCCTCGCCGCTCGCCTTCGGCGGTTGTTATGGGATGGGTAGGGTAGCCCCTGAAAGGAGAAAACTGTGAGCCAATTACTCGATCTACCACTTGAAAAAATCATACCTTCTTCGACGAATCCACGGCGCACATTTGACCAGGCCAGCATGGATGAAATCACTGAAAGCATCAAAACGCACGGCGTCGCCCAGCCGATCCTGGTAAGGCCTCATCCAAACCAAGAAGGCTTTTATGAATTGATCGCCGGCGAACGGCGCTGGCGTGGCTCCAAGGCCGCTGATAAACCGAGAATCCCGGCCTATATTCGAAATTTAAGCGATGTCGAGGCCTTGGAGCTTCAGGTGATCGAGAATTTGCATCGCAAGGATCTCCATCCGATGGAAGAGGCCGAAGGTTATCAGCGATTGATGAAAGAGCATGGGTTTTCGATTGAACAGCTGATAGAAAAGGTTGGCAAGTCCAGGGCCTATATTTATGCCAGACTAAAACTGTGCTCGTTATGTGATAAAGCAAGACAAGCGTTTTATGATGGTGTTCTCAACCCATCAACAGCATTATTGATTGCACGTATCCCTGTAGCAGCCTTGCAGGCACAGGCCATGAAAGACATTACTGAAGGGCACCAAGGTCCCTTGGCTGTGCGCGCTGCTCAAGAAGTCCTGCAACGCCGCTATATGCTTAAATTGGCAGAAGCACCCTTTCCGCGCGGGGATGCAACGCTTATTCCAAAAGCCGGCAAATGTCACGAGTGCCCAAAACGTACCGGCAATCAACCGGAGGTGTTTGAGGATATAAAAAGTGCAGACGTGTGCACCGATCCCGATTGCTTCTCAAAGAAAAAAGATACCTACGCCAAACAGGTGATTCAACAAGGGTTGGACGAAGGTAAACGGATTTTGTCTATTGAAGACACACGGCGCTATTTCCCGCACGGAATAGAAAACAGTTATTCCGGCAGTTTCATTTCATTCAATGAAAAAAACTGGTCTCTCGGTAAAACCGTCCGTGAGCTGGTCGGCGATGCCAAGTTCGAAACCTTGCATTGGGCACTGGATCAAAATACCGGTAAGCTCGTAGAGGTTGTGAAACGGTCGGAATATAAGGCCGTCCTGGTACAACGCGGGCTAAGTAAGAGTTCTGGAAGTTCGGACAAGGAACGCGAAAAAGCGGCCAGGGTTGAGACGCGATATCGGGAACAAATCCATACCACTGTGCGCGAGAAGCTGCTGCACGTGTACGAAAACGATCCGCATCTCTCCAAAGACGAATACGTGCTGTTGGCCAAGGCATTGTTTGACCGTACCGATTTCGAGAACCAAAAACGCCTATCAAAACTGTGGACACCGGATTGTGGCCCTATTGGATCAGGGCATGATCTGGTGCATGAGTTCAAACAAACGATTACTACCCTACCCCATCACAAACTGTGTTTGTTGGTCATGGATCTGGTCGTCATTGTGAACGTCAAGGCCTCGTCCTGGAACTACGACCGTGACGAAGCGGAAATGTTGATGAGCGTGGCCAAGCAGCACAACATCAACACCACTAAAATCCGCAAGGAAATCGAGGCCACTACCAATGCAAAGAAACCAGCCAAAAAACCGGAGCCTGCATCTGCTTAAAATAACTGTGATATATTTATCTACTAATGCGACGCATTGCATAAAAACTTCTAACAGAAAGGAAACATGATGGCGAATTCAATCGTTTTTTTCGATGGGGACAAAGGCGGAGTTGGCAAGTCTACAACATGCGCGGCTTATATTGATTGGGCATTAACGCAACAACTTTCGCTGGCGATTGTGGATGGTGATGCAAGAAATCCTGACGTTGGGAGAATTTTTGAAGAAGTCGCCCCAGTCTGTTATGCCAACTTGCGCGACCATGACGGCTGGATGGATTTCATTGATTTCATTCATGAGCACGACGGTAAAACCATCATTGTCTCCATGCCTGCCGGCATTGGTCATGAGCTGCAACAGGAAACGGATCGGCTGATCTCTGTTGCCGAAGGCCTCGGTCGCAACTTGAACCTGGTATGGGTCATCAACCGTACCCTGGATTCTGTCAACCTGCTGAATTCGGCGCTGGAATCCTGGAAAGGCAAGCTCAAGGGCAAAGTGGTTTTGAAAAACCTCTTTTTCGGGTATCCGGAAAAATTCCGGCGCTGGGATGATTCTGAAACCAGGAAGAAGTTTGAAAAAACTGGCGGCAAAACGCTAAGTATTTCCGAGCTGCATGAGCGTGTCATGGATAAGCTGTTCGCCGATCCCAACAATATCATGCCCTACTCCAGCGCCGTCACCGAGCTGAAAGACTTCAAGTCCTCTCCGCACAAACTCACCGCTTCAGAGAACATGGAGCTGGCCACCTGGCTCAAGGAAAACAATGCCGTGTTCAACGCCATGAGCGTCGAGTTCGGGATGGCGCCGGAGGCCTGAGCTAACCGGTATGCAAAAGAACATCTGGCTCATCCTGGGTAACAAAGGCTCCGTTGGCAAATCCGTTGTGACCAAGGCCTTTATCGAATGGTTACAGACGCATGACCTGCCTGTTATCGCCATTGACGGCGACGATGGTGCGCGAGACGTGGCCAAAACCTTCCAGGATGAAATACCGACTGAGGTATTTGATTTAAGTGTTGGTACCGGCTGGGCAGAATTCGCTGATTGGATATGTTCCACCAATTACGAATCTCACATTGTGACCAATATGCCCGATGGCGTTACAGAAAAGACCATACAGGCCTTGCAACGGTACTCCCCTGCCATGGAAGCCATGGGCTACCAAATAAATGCCCTGTTCGTGATGAACACCCTGGCTGACGGTATTGACCTGCTGCCGTACCTGGTAAGAACCATCAAGCATGTACATCCGATCAAAAACCTGTTCTTTGGCCAATCGGTAGACTTCACTTATTTCAATCGCAAATACCAGCGCCATTTCAGCGACAACACGGTTTATTTTCCACGCGCATATCCCCGCGTGATGAACCAGGTGCGGGCTGCATACCTGCCCTACTCCACAATTGCCGCTTCCCGCGAACAAACCATCACCACCAGGTTGGAAATCACCAGCTGGCTGGAACGCGCCCTGGAAGCATTTGATGAAACTTTAATGGAGGAATTATGAGTAGCGCTCCCGAGCAGGCCCTGCAGGTACTCGTTGGCAGAGAGCCGACACCCGAAGAAATGAGCAAGTTTCACCGAATCAAAGAAACGTTGGGCTTGGCCGATCAGGATGTTGTATGGACATTCCTGCTGGCCTTCGGCCATTACGAAATCCTGTATGAACAGATCCCGGAACGGATCGCCAGCACCACCAAAGACCTGCTGGCCGACATGAAGGTGAATGCGGAATCCATCGCTTCGGCTGCGGAACGCAAAATGTGCAATACCGTTGAAGCCAACGTGGCCGAAACGGTACGTAAACTTTCCGACGCGGTGATTGATACCGGCCAGAAGCTCGCCGCATCGAACTATAGGCGAGTAATGATGATCGCCGTTGCCGCCAGCATCGGGATTGCTGCGATACTTATAGTTTCCTCGATCTGGTTCGGATATCGCCTTGGCCAGAAAAGTACACAAACTGATGTGGCCTGGTTGAATTCTCCCCAAGGGCAAGCCGCCAAGCAATTTTCCAGGATCAATGATGTGGGCGGCATGTTGTCCTGCCCTGCCCCGCTCTCGAAAATTAAAAAATCCGATGGCACATATTGCGTGCCGTTCGATAAACGCAGCAATCAGGTGCGCTCGTGGCGCATTGAATAACCCAAGAAAGGAACCAAAATGCAAGATCCCAGAGATTTGAACCCACAAGCCATTGCCGGCCTATCCCTTGTGTCCGGCAGTTCCAGCGCCGGCCTACTATCCGAACTCGAAAAGTACGGGTACACGCGCGACGGCACGGATCACAACACCTGGCATTTAGGTGCCGAGAATGCGAGCCTGGTGTTTACCGAAGACCTGGCCGAAGTGGCCATTGTCGGCGAATCCTCGGAGAATGTTGAAAACCTCAACATGATCCTAAGTCGCGCAGGCTGGGAAACCGTCAAACTGATCAGTGTTGACAAAACCGCAGAAGAGCTATTGTTAACTACCCTCTCCGCGCTCAACGTACTGGACGTTTCCCGCAGCTGGGCAGAGGAACCCGCAGTACAGTCGGCTCGTCATGCCATATCCCAGGACGTAACGACACCGCACCAATCCAGCACCGCCGAAGTGCTTGACGAAACCACCACCGAGCTTACGAAAGCCCTGGCCGATCTGGAATTAGCACAACAGAAAAGCCGGCGCCTGGAACAAGACAACGTGCGACTAACCAATGAACTTGCCCAAGCAAGGGCTTCGGCACTATCACAGTCCGCGACGTTTCCTTTGGAATTGCTCAACTCTCCCGTCATCTTCGGCGCTATTGAAACCATGCTCAACACCGAGGTTACTGCACTGCTTGAAAGCAAGCACAAGGATTTGATAGGTCTTTTGAAAACCAGCGGATATGGCATCAATATTTCAGTTACCCAGCAGTGAACAGGCGGATTTGTACGAGGATCTGATTCAGCAGATCCTCGTCATCTACCGGGATGTTGCTACCCACGTGCTTGAAGTCCCTCCGGGCGGAAATTCCCAACGTCAGGAATTATTGACCCAAGCGCGTGAACTGTGCGCGCGTCTGGAAAGCATGCTTTCGATCATTGCCGATGAACAAGACAACCCGGAGCTAAGCCCGGAAGAGCTAGAGGAATACTGTGCAGACATACTCGCTGAAGCCAAGTCTCTTGAACGACAACTACGGGCAATCATTCAAAGGCTACATAGCATCGAGCGGTAGTGGGGCGCTGCTCGGTTGGTTATGCTGGGGCGGTGTCATCGAATGGTACTGGCCGTTACCACTGGTAATCCTGTTGTGGTCCTTGAGCAAAAGCAAGCGCCAGGCTTTTATTGCCATGCTCGCATACTACCTTGCAGCCAGTCACTGTTTATGGCTTGCTGCGGGAAACTTCTGGCAGCAGGAAGGGCACCCGGATCTGCTGCGCGGCTTCGTGTTCTGGACGATGCCATGCGTGCCGCTGGCGTTATCCTGGGCGCTCTGCTGGGGACACTACAAGAAACCCCTGCGAATGCTCCTGGCACTCACCATCACCACATTACCACCCGTAGGACTTATTGGCTGGGCTTCGCCTCTCACAGCGGCCGGCACATGGTTTCCCGGCCTGGGCTGGGGAGGGGTAGGGCTGTTGCTGATACTTTTGTCGTTATTGACCGATCCACGCCGTTATAAGCCTGGCCTTTCAGCACTCCTCATCCTAGCCTTGACGGTGAATGCCTTATACACCCCTCGATCAGCACCATTAAATATCGTAGGCAAAAATACTCACCTCGGATCAGCAGCCACCATTGAGGACGAATATGATCGCGTCGTGCAGCTGCTGCGCATCATTCGTGATGATCTTAAAGCAGCATCACCAGGCCAGGTACTCCTTTACGGTGAATCCGTCGGCGGCACCTGGAATTACAGCGAGGGGATGTTTGCCAGAATAAACGAACTGGCCAAGCGTAAACAGGCCACGGTAGTTGTAGGATTCAACCAATACTCCCAGCGTGTCAAATACAACATCATGATGTCGCTAGGCACTTCTGCCGGCATTGCCTGGAAGAATCGTTACCCGGTCCCAGCAGGCTTGTGGCGCCCCTGGATAAAAGACAGCACCCAGCCGGATTTTAGCGGCTCCGGCGTACAAACAATGGCAGGGAGTAGGGTAGGGAGCCTCATTTGTTATGAGCAGCTGCTGAGCGCACCAATCCTGCTGACGATGATTCAGAATCCGCAGGTGTTGATCGCACCTTCAAATCCATGGTTCGGGGCAACAACCAATTTACCCAGCATTCAACGCCAATCCTCTGCCGCATGGGCCCGGCTGTTCAATATTCCAATCGTATATGCAGTCAATGACTGAGTGCTACGCACAAGGGGATTGAGGACAGATATGGTTGCTTCCATAGATATGGATACTACGAACACGACAACCATATCTGTCCTCAATACTCGCTATACGATCAGCTATACGGCCTGCTGCTGCGTGTTTTCAGGGGTGTCGAAGGGGATGAGAGGGGTTTTAGCTTGAATTGGCACCACAGAACTATGGAAATTCATAAAAACAACCATAAACGTCCTCGATGCAAAACCATGGATGTCCCACATGGGTTAATAATCTGGTTTCTTTTTTCACCATAACTTATTGTTATCTAATGACAGGGAATATTCTGGATGCCGGTCTATCAAGACAACCATAAACGTCCTCAAATAAAACCATATCCGTCCCCGATCCCAATAACCATGCGGACATCTTGTTTTGTAACTCATTGAATACTAATGGTGGATACTGCTGCCGGAAACAGGCCAGGACGTTAAACCATAAACGTCCTGGATACCAACCATAAATGTCCGGGTATAACCATAAACGTCCCGAATACTAACCATAAGCGTCCTCTTTTGAGCAACCATAAACGTCCCATTTGAACCATAAATGTCCACATATACTATGGCGTTGTCCTCAATGTGGCCTAATACGTCAATACAAACAGTTACTTACAATCTCCTAAAGCAAGCAGGCTTTTTAATTTATAAAGGCTGGCTAGCTTCTTCTTTCCAAGAAGAGTAACCCCAAAAAACCTACAGCGTGAAATCGAAGCAAGAATTGAATGAAAGTATTGCATTTGTATAAAAGTGACTGTATAAAGCAAACAATCAGGACATGCGATAAATGCGCGTCCTCAATAACTGACTAATGATTATGGTGACAAACAGGATAGGGCAGATGGAAGAAAAAAAGAAAAACCCGGTTTCTCCGACTTCAACCCAGGAGTTGCCAAACCAGTACGTCATGGATTTTTTCAATCAGGGTATCCCTATTACCCAGGCACCGAAAGACGTGGTGTTAAAGAAATCCAATGCCGCAATCAAAATGGTCAGTTCCCTCGGGCTGCTCGAACTGAAAATCATTGATGCTTGTTTCTTCATCGCCAAATCCAGGATGCTCGAAAATGTAGTCCATTCCGCCGATCTGGAATATTTCAAATGGTTGCTGTCATTTAACAGTCAGAACCGTGACCACCTGAAACGCTCCTTCACCAAGATTCAGCAAACGCTGATACAGATCAACATTGTTGATGAAGCCAAGCCAAGCAAGGATTTTTGGCATAGCACAAACTTTCTTTACGATGTCAGCATTACCAATGGCCGCGTTTTTTTCCGCATTCCTGAAAGTATTCGCGAGCCCTTGGTGAATCCTCAATCCTGGACATACTTGAGCTTCAGGATCAAGAACCGTTTTACTTCTGAATACGCATACCGGCTATACGAAAGGTGCCGCTCTGACCAGTTCCGTGGCGCAACAGACTGGTGGACTGTCGATGAATTCAGGACGTTGATGAATGTGGCAGATCTATACAACCAATTCCAGGATCTGCAAAAGCGTGTTATCAAGCCTGCGATAGAACAGATCAACGAGCATTCGGATATTTACATCACCCCAAATTATCAAACCAGAGGCCGTACCAAAACCCACCTTCAGTTCATCATTGAAGAAAACCCCAATGCGGTCAAGTTTGCGGAAGAACGAGAAAAGCTACCTACGGACATTTACGAGGCACTGAAAAAAGAGTTCGGATTTTCCAACAGCCAGATTGATGAAGTTGCGGAATATCCACTCGAATACCTAGCCGAGAAGATAGAATTCTCACGGTACAGAATCCGGACATCGAAAACAGAAATCAACCGCCCGGACAAGTATTTGCTCAAAGCCTTGAAAGAGGATTTGCAATTCAACGTAAACGAAATAGCCAAGTTCGAGACAGAAAAACAAGTTCAGCAAAACCTGCTGAGCGAACAGCAAGTGAAGCAGGAAAGTGTAGTACAAGCCAAAAAGAAGAATGAAGAAATGGATGCCTTCTTGCAGCTGGAGGAGGGTGAGAAGAACAGAATTATTGCCTCTTTCAAGGAATCGGACTTCTTCAACCCTATCCGAACCTTCGCCATAGGTGACAAATTCACGCTCACCAATAGATTGGTAAAGGCCGCGTTTTTGAAATATCTTGCATACCACAAGGAGAATGGTTCAGAATAATTATTGAATCAGAAAGTTGCATCTCCGTTTACATAGTGATATATATATATCAAGTGTGCAAAGTATTCTTTAGATAATCCTGACGTTGGGAGTTTTTATGAGCCGCATTTTCTTATTGTTAGTTATGTTTATGTCATTAACTGCAACTGCTGCAGTTCAGATTATTGAGGAAGATCCTGTCCCTACTCAAAACATCATCAGGGCAGACAATGATCTGAGTGGGGTGGTGAAGCCTACGAAAGTGTGGAAGCTTACTGAAGGGAAAACCATCAGCAAGGAACTTACGGCTTGGGGCAAAAGCGCCGAATGGAAGGTGATCTGGCAACTGAAAAAAGATTGGACGATTCCGGCCGATACTACATTCACTGGCGATTTCAAGACGGCTGCAACCGAAGTTATCAAAACACTCGCAGCAAACGGCCTGGTGATCCGGGCTCAATTCTTTGATGGTAACAAGACCTTGGTTGTTTATGGCCCAGGTGTTGCTGAACAATAACAGGGATAAAACCATGATCTATTCTAGACTGCACAAAGCCGTAGCTCTGGCGCTGATACAAAGTTTTTGTGTGTCCGGGTGTACTGCACTGGAACCAAAAGTACAGAGCCTTGAGACACGTGTACAAAAAGAAATTAAGCAGGAACACGCAAAGGCGGAAGAACCAATTCCAGTGATTGCATCCACAAATGCGGCCTGGCTTGCCGGCACTCCGGTGGACATTGCAGAACCTGTTCTGCCGATACTGAAACAAAATGTGGGTTATCACCCAACCAAGCCATTTTCCCTTTCCGATGTATCCAGTTGGATCACCCAGACAACCGGTTTGATCGTGGACACGGCAGAAATTCAACAATCCTCATTGTCTGGCAATACTACCTCCACTACGACGCAAGCAGGTGCGGCTGCTGCAGCGCCTGCTACTTCGACACAAAATACTAACAATATTGCATTGATGAGCTTTAGCAAGGAAATCGGTAAAAACTATTATGAAGGCACATTGGCCGGGTTGCTTGATGTGATTAGCAATAAATCGAACTCTTGGTGGAAGATTGCAAGTGGTCGGGCAGTGTTCTACCGTACCGAAACCAAAACATTCTACTTGCCGGTGTTGTCTCGCAAGTTCACAGGTAGCAACTCGATCACGTCTTCGTCCGGTAATTCCACAAATTCCGGCGCTACGGCAGGTTCAACCACAACCGGAAGTACCGCTTCCGGTAGCTCCAATAGTACCAGCGACTACACGGTAGATTTCTGGGCAGATATTCAGTCCACCGCAACCACGATTGCCGCCGGCGGAAAGATCGCTACGAATCCATCGGCAGGCAGCGTTACTGTGACCGGCACCCCGGCGCAAGTAAGGCATGTGGAAGAGTGGGCGCGTGATTATGGCAATCAACTCAGTCAACAAGTGGCGATTGAGGTCAAGATTTACAGCGTCAAACTCAGCCATGAAGAAAACTATAACTGGAACCCCAACATCATCTACAAGGCCGCTTCCGGCGTGGTGGGATATGCGGTTTCCGGGCCACAAGCGCCGGCCGTAGTTTCCGGCGGTACCCCGCTGAAACTCGGCTTGAGTTTACTGAATAACGCCACGTCCGGCTCCAAGACACAATACTCAGGGACCCAATTGGCGTTGCAGGCGCTATCGACGCAAGGGCATGTGGTGGAACAGATCAGCCAGCGCGTAGTCGCCAGAAACGGGTCACCTACGCCCATGCAACTTGCCAACGATCAGGGCTATCAAGTGTCATCCTCAGAGACATTGACCCCTAACGTCGGCTCCACAAAATCCACTGTCACCGGCACCCTCACAACAGGCTTTACAGCGCTATTCACGCCTCGCATCGTCAACGGCAAGGTTGTCCTGGACATGGCGATGAGTAATAGCCTGTTTAACGGGTTCACCACTTCCGCCACCGGTGACCAGAAGCCGAATGTTGACGTTCAGAAGTTCCAGCAAAGTGTTTCATTGACGCCTGGTGATGCCTTGATGCTGACAGGACTGCAACGGGATCGCGGCAACGCCAGCAAAAGCGGGGTAGGGGCATCCGACAATTATTTGCTGGGCGGCGGTGTTGACAACAATCTGGATAAACAATTGGTGGCTATTGTTATTACAGCCACCATTCTTTAACGCAAGGACGACATGATGATAAACCGTAAAAAACTCTTCTTTGTGTTGTTGCTACTGCTGGTAAATGTAGCCGGCCTTGCTTATTTGCTGCCAGCGCATGCAGCAGACGGTATGCCTAAACCAAAACCTATGCCGCAAGCACCGGCGCCCGCCATAGCACCCGCCCCAGCGCCTCCACCGGTACAGGCCGCACCGGCACCAACAGCGACCAGTTCAGCAACGTATGCCGAGTTGGACAGGCTACGCACGGAAAACGTCATTCTGAGTGAGAAACTCAAGAATGCGGAAGTATCCAATAAACTCAACGGTGCTTCTGCTCCCGTTCCATTGATTCAACCGTCATCATTTGTCGGCGGTTCTGTTAAACAGTCCAGACGCGGAGAAAGACTTCCTTCCTACGACCGCGGGGCGCGTGTTGTTTTTGTGGGTTCTGTCGGGGCATCCGCGAATGCAACTGTGCAGCTTTCGGATGGTTCTACCGTAGTGGTCAAGCCTGG
Source organism: uncultured Methylophilaceae bacterium (assembly GCA_964511385.1). Taxonomy (GTDB): domain Bacteria; phylum Pseudomonadota; class Gammaproteobacteria; order Burkholderiales; family Methylophilaceae; genus CAILHX01. The sequence continues at coordinate 70,549 of CAZEFE010000011.1, forward strand.
TCAGAAAGTGGCCGGGCTGGGCACCATCCGGGCGATTAAAAGCAATGAAGTACAGACAGAATCAGGCAAGGAAATCTTTACGATTCCATTTGCAAGCGAAAGCGTAAGCGTTTCCGGTCAGCCGATGAATCTGCCAAATTCCGTTAATGTGCCGCCGATTGAATTGAGGTAAGCAATGGCACGCATAATCAAGATCAACGGCAAGCAATGGCTTGCCGGTATGTCCTGGATCAGTTTCGAGGATGTGCCTAGCAAAGCGGAGCTGCAGGAAGATGCAGATCGGCGTAAGGCTGATTGGTACGCCATCCGAAACGGCGAAACCGCTATCCAGGCAGGATTTTGTCAGCAACTTTCCGCCAAACCGCCGCAAAAGATTTATAGCCTTGCGGCTATGCTGGCCGATTCTAGGGAACAGCCCTGGCTGGGGATCTTCAAGATAGAGGAAGGCCTCTGGTGGTACATTGCAGTGCGGGACGGTCATGCGATTTTGCCGGACGGCGACATCATCGGTGGCCAGGCAGAAATGGAAGCCGCGCGGGAAAGACATTCCGGTTACTTGGATTGGAAATACATTGATGGCGATTTGGCCTTTCTTGCCGAATTGATCGCCGGGGTAAACGAGAAAACTACCAAGGTTAAATCTCTCAAAGCAGGGGTACTTCCGTGGGTCCCTCATGCCGTATCACCGGTTGCCTTGGCGGCAGCAACTGTTGTGCTTGTGCTTGCAGCGGGCGGCGGATATTACTGGTGGCATGAGCAGCAACTCGAACAAGAACGGGCACGATTGGCTGCACAAGCCAGAATGCGCGCGTTGCTGATGGCCAATAATACTTCGGTAAACGAAACTTCTCCCTTGTTTACCAGCCCGCTTCCTCATGTATGGCTAGATGCCTGCAGCAAGGTCATCCTGCCGCTTCCTCTCAGCAGGTACGGTTGGTCATTGAATGAAATTTCATGTAACGCAAACGCGGTCATAGTCTCCTGGAAAAGAGAGCCCGGCGCTACGGTAATGCAAAAGCCAAACGGTGACATATCACCCGAGGGCAGTATCGTCACCGAAACAATACAACTGCCAGTGTTTGATGCGAGAGGCGCAAACAATGGCATCAAGCTCGACGATGCCATGCTAAGAATGCGCGCGATGGCACAAGCGATCAGCATGACACTTGTAATGAGTAAGGTAACTCCGCCAGCGCCACCGCCTGTAAAGAACCAACCGCCACTACCGCCACCACCACCGTATGCAACCGTATTACTGAATAGCAAGGTTTCGCCCTGGCAATTGGGTCTTGAAACAATTCCAGGCCTGCGTTTGAAGAAAATCAGCGTATCCGATGTACTCACCAATTCGCAAGACTGGATCATAGAGGGCACTATCCATGGAAACTAATGTAACCCCTATAAACGGTACGGCCATGTTGCCGGTTCCATCCTCCTTTGTGGATTCGGCCGCGCTGGACGTTCACGGCAAGGTTCTTTATGTTGATCGACGTGCATCGGGCAATCCATTGCTGCTGTCATGGCAGGAACGGAACTCTGCGCTAGGTGTTCAGGTGACTATCCAGGCTTGTGATCTTGATGAAATCGCCAAGCTGCGGGCGACTGGGTTTCGTGCTAGCAATGACGAAGACAGCGATTTGCGCGTCAGGCAACACGCAATGGAAATCATCAAGACCGCTTCAAAATACGGTGCATCCGATATTCATTTCATGATGCGCGGAACTTATTCTGAAATCCAGTTGGGCATCAATGGCGAAATCAGGGTGTTGAAGCAAGTATCGCAAGCTGAAGGCGAAGCCATCACCCGGTCTATTTTCCAGAGCCTGGCCAAAGGTCGTGATAATAGTTACAAATCCCTGGAATTTCAGAATGCACAAATTTCAGGGAATGATCTTCCGCCGGACGTTCGGATCAACAGCAGCCGAATAATTCGCGGCCCGGCATTCCCGTTGGAGCAAGATGGCGGCTTCATGACGTTGCGCCTTCAATACGACGCCCAGGCCCGCGATAAAAGCCATGTCCAGCTCGAACAGCTTGAGTACCCGAAAAAACCGGAAGGCGAGTTTTTGCTTGGGAAAATGGGGTTTACCCAAAAGCAGTTAGAAAAACTACAGGTGCTGATGGATGCGCCCAATGGGATGGTGATTTTTACCGGCCCGACCGGTTCCGGTAAAACGAATTCCATCTATGAAATCCTCAAGGAAATCGCCCGGAAAAAGCCATACAAACGCCAGATTACACTTGAAGACCCCATTGAATTCCCGATGGAATGGGCAGTGCAACTTCTGGCGCGCGGGAAAAACGACAAGGAAACCGGAGAGCAGTTTGCGGAATTGGTGCGCCAGGCGTTGCGCATGGCACCAAAAATCATGCTGGTCGGCGAAATGCGCGGCCCGGAAGTTGTGGTTGCCGGCCTCGAAGGATCTGTCACTGGCCACAACCTGTATTCAACGCTGCACGTAACAGATCCGTTCATGACGGTCGAGCGCTTGGAACTGATGGACAGAAGGCGGCTGGATCGCCGTATTTTCTGCGACCACAAAGTGGTGCGTGGATTGATCGGGCAAAGGTTATTGCAAAAATTATGCCCTCATTGCAGCAAGCCACTCATCGAAGATGACGTTATTCCGCATCGTATTCTGGAAGCGTTAAAAACGTGGGGCAACATCAACGCGGTCAGAGTTCGCGGTAGCGGTTGTTCAAAATGCAATGGCGGCATTACCGGACGATTTGCTGTTGCCGAAATCGTCCTAACCGATGCGGAGTTGATGACCGATTTTATTCAGCACGGTACTACCGTCGCTCGTGAGCGTTACCGGAAAAGGAGTGATGCCGATCCGTCAATGCTCGAATCAGCGATTAATCATTGTTTGATGGGGCGTGTAGACCCTCTTGAAGTCGAAGACAGCGTTGATCTGATCGAAGCCAAGAGCAAAGTGAACGGCGGGGCATAAGAATGGCCTCTAATTTCTTGCAGTCCTTTTTTTCGCGTCCGAGAAAATCGCAACCGCGCAGCCAAAAACAAAAAGGGCTTCTTGCCCGTATCACCTTGGCCGCAGATCGCAATGTTTTTAATTGGCAAGTACGGGAAGCGCTGTACCGTCACCTGTCAGCCAAAATCGGTAACGGTATCCCTGTCGAAGTCGCCCTGGAGACGTTCCGAATCCGTCTGCAGCGCAAAAAGCGCGTAAGTTCTGCCAAGATTATCGCCAACGCCATTCGTAAGATGAAAGACGGTTCATCGTTGGCTAATGCGCTTGCACAATGGGTGCCACAAGATGAAGTCGGAGTTATTCAGAGCGGCGAACTGTCAGGAAACATCCCGAAAGCATTGGAGCTGGTTATAGGTGCTCAGCGCCGGATTATGCGCGTGAATAAAGCTATTAAAACTGCAGCCATAGCCCCTGCGGTCTATGCCATAGCGGTCTATGGCACGGTTTGGGGAATTGGCCGATACGTTACCCCGGACTTGGAGAAAGTTCTACCTAAAGAGCAGGCGCACGGCATTGTTTATGGTTTGTATGCCAGCGGAGATTTTGCTAATAGCTGGTATGCGGTTATTCCACCAATTGTTCTTGCTTGTATTGTCTACCTAATCATCCGGTCTTTTCCAAGATGGACAGGCAGGAAGCGTATTTTTGCGGAACAGTACTTTCCTTACTCTTTTTACCGCGATATGCAAGGGTTCAAATGGCTGATGAGTTTTTCGGCGGTTCTTGCCGCCGGGATGCCCGATGTCGGAATCATAAGCAGGCAAATTAAGAGTTCATCGCCCTGGTTGCGTGAACGTCTGCAATCCTATTTATGGCGAATGGAAAATGGCGTGAGCCTTCCTAAAGCCTTAATGGAAACCGGCTCCAAAGGAATGCCTGCGTATGGTTTTCCTAATCCAGACATCGTAGACGACATTGATTCCCTCTACGGTTTCCCGGATTTCCCGGAGAAGATCGCAGTGCTGGCTCAGCAGTGGGCCGAGGATATAGAGGTAAGCACTATGGAGAAAGCAAAGATCGCTGGTTTCTGGATGGAAATGGCCATGTACGGGGTGATTGTATTACTGGCCGTTGCTATTAATGAAATGTCGGCTCAATTGCAGTCTGTTTCGGGCATGTCGTAGCAGTAAGTTGTTTATTTTTTAATAAGGAGATAAAGATGTCAGAAACATTAGGTGCATTAATCAAGTTGGTGTTGCAAATCCTGGGTGTAGCTGCGGTGGTTCTGCTGCTCTTTAAGGCTTTTGGTTCAAGTAAAGTCAGCGATGCCATTACGAATACGACCCAGCTCCAGACGGAAATTCAGTCCTTTTATCATGGTCAAAACAGCTTTGCCACATTGACCGATGCCGTTGTTATTAACGGCCGCTTGGCCCCGGACAAAATGATTAACGGTGCTACCCTGCAAAACCCATGGGGCAACGCCGGTTCCGTCACTGTCAACGTAAATGCTGCAAACGTTGCACGGTTCGATATTACCAGCACACAAATACCGCCAGAGGCGTGCGGCAAATTCGTTGCGGCATTCAATACCACAACGCTGGCGCTCAGCATCAATGGTGTTGCTCAAGCGTTGCCGGTGGACGTGGGTGCCGCTGTTGCGGCTTGTAACGTTGCGGCCAATACGGTTGTACTAACATTCGGACACTAAGTGGCATGCATTTAATTGACCTGGTGTTTTCCGATCTGTGTGTAGCCTCTCGAGCATCGGAAAGTTGGTTCAAGGCAACGCCCGATTCGCTTCATGCTCAACCAATCCCGGTCGAGTGTGAAGACGAATTGATGGAATTGTTGAGGGTATTGCAGGCGCATTCCGGCGGTGATGATTTCAAAATAACCTGGCCTGTTACTGACGGAGTGCGTTTGCGGATTACTCGCAAAAAAGTGGCCAATGACGAAACCGTGTATATATGCCGACGGTACAGATTACCGCCCAGCCCTTTGGCCGAGCTGGGCATGCCGCCTGCTGTAGCCGACAAGCTCCTGGCGCCGGACCTTACCGAAGGGCTGGTTCTATTTCTGGGTAAAGCCGGTTCCGGCAAAACCACGACATTGGGTTCTTTTGCGTGCCAACGCCTGGATAAATACGGTGGCATTTGCTGGACTGCAGAAAACCCGATTGAACTACCCATGCAAGGCCGACACGGCAACGGCATGTTGTATCAAACAGAAGTAGCGCGCGATGAAGACATCAGCGAAGTGGTCAGCGGGTTTTATAGAGCTACACCCAACATGATCCTGATCGGCGAAGTGCGTGATGCAAAGACGGCACGCGAAGCCATTGCCGCCGGCATAAGCGGTCATCTCGTCGGGACAACAGTATTCGCCCCCAGCCTTATTGCCGGGTTATCCGGGTTCGCCCGTTTGGCCGGTGGAGAAAACTCAAGCGCCGCGCTTTCTGACGCGCTGCGCGTGGCGGTGCATGTCAGCCTTCATAATATTGAGGATTCTGTACTACCTGGTGCTGGTTTGACGGTTAACAAGCCAAAAGGAACGGGAACGCCCCCAAGGGTATTGTCGGTAGAACCATTGTGGATGACGGGGGATGCCTCTGATGCACTCAAGGCGATGGTACGCGAAGAGGACTATCACCTGATGAGAAGTGAAGTCCAGCGCCAGAAACGTAGTTTCTTGTTGAATAAGCTGCCGTAATGGCTTACCTGCTCATGCCATTGTTGGTTTTTGCATTGTTTCTGGGACTGAATGCAATTGAAAGCACCCAGGTCAACAAGACATTGCCATCATCTACCGTGATTCAAGCAACACATGACGGTAGCCAGTTCATTGCTTACAGCAATGCAGTGGCCACTTATTTAACGCTCAATCCGGGGTTTGTAGGTGTGGTGCCGGCTGCCACGCTGATTGCACAAGGCAACCAGTTCTCGGCCGAGTTTCTTGCGACTGCCGGAAACAACATTACCCAGATCGGTGTCGGCACCGGTCGAATCGTTACTTGTTTTGCAAATATATCACCAGCTTCTGTTACGGCCGCGCTGCAAATAACCGCCAACGATGCTTCCATCGGCATTGCCAATGGCGGCAACTGGATCAGCTATGCACAAAATGCAAACCAGGCTCCCCAGGCGCTGGCAACGGCTGTGCCTAATGGGGATGTTGTTTCGGTGGTTCAAATAGGGAATTAATCATGAATGCGATCTTAGGCGTAATATTTGCAATGTTTATTGGCCTTTATAGCCTTCCAACCTGGAACAGCTACCAAGTGCGCAGCAATGAGAATCTGCAAATCGCTGCCACAGCAAAGCAGGCAATCCAGTTCAATGATGCATCGAGCAATTACATCCAGCAAAATGCCGTAGCTATCCAAGCTGCTGCGACCCCGGTAGTTCCATTCACGATTACGGTACCCATGCTGCAAGCGGCCAATTTGTTGCCCGCGTCATTCAGTGCCACCAACCCCTTCAACCAAACATGGCGCACAGAAATATTGCAGCCTGCAGCCGGCAATTTGCAGGCACTGGCCAGGGGTGTCGGCGGTACCGCCCTCGATGACAGGATGGCCAAAAAGATTGCCGATGTCATTGGCAATCAAGGCGGCTTCATTCCGCAAAATAACAGTGGCATTTACCCTGGCGGTGCCGCGAATGCCTATGGAGGCTTCGCCGTATGGGGGCCACTGCCAACTGCCAACTATGTCGGCGTGGCCGGTGGAGAAATAGCCTCATTACTCACGTTCAACAACGGTCAGCTTGTAGACAATCGGCTGTACCGTAATGCTGTACCTGGTCAACCCCAACTGAATACCATGAACACGCCCATTATCATGGGTGCGGGAACCCTGCAGGTTGTAAATACAGCATGCGTGACGCTGGGTGCGCTAGGACGCGATGCAGCAGGGAAGGTACTTACGTGCGATGGCGCAAATTGGAAGTCGCAAGGCAATGCCTTTTGGGGCGACCCTGTAGCCACATTCGCAGCGCTCCCTGCTTGTAATGCCGCCGCCCTCAATGTGGTAAGAATTGTGCAAACCCCAACGGTCGGGGTCGGCGGCCGTGCATACGTCTGCAATGGAGCTGGTACATGGAACCCGTTAACGCTCGACGATAACGGTAATATGAACATATCAGGCAACGCCACCATCACCAACAACCTCACCGTCAACGGCAACACCACCCTGGGCAACGCCGCCGGCGACACATTAACCGTTCCGTCCACCGCGACTTTCAGCGCCAACACAAGCCTGGCCAAGCCGATCCCAACAACCGTAGCGGTCGCCGGAACAAGTTGCGCAGGCTACTCGCAAGGCACGCTGGCACAGGACGCAACAGGTTTAACACTTTCTTGCCAATCC
>CAZEFE010000012.1:0-75812 GCA_964511385.1 uncultured Methylophilaceae bacterium
CGTGAGGGCGGCCGTACCGTCGGCGCCGGTGTTGTGGCCAAGGTTATCGAGTAATTGGTAAATCACAGGGCAGGCCTATGGCCTGCCCTTTTGTTCTTTATATTTCACGCTCTTTGGAAAAATCATGCAAAGTCAAAAAATCCGCATTCGCCTGAAGGCTTTCGATTATCGTCTTATCGATCAGTCCGCGCAGGAAATCGTCGAAACCGCAAAGCGTACTGGCGCTGTAGTCAAGGGCCCGGTTCCTCTGCCCACCCGTATCGAGCGCTTTGACCTGCTGCGCTCACCGCACGTCAACAAAACGTCGCGCGACCAGTTTGAAATTCGTACCCACTTGCGTTTGATGGACATCGTGGATCCTACGGATAAAACAGTGGATGCATTGATGAAGCTGGATTTACCGGCTGGTGTTGATGTGGAAATCAAGCTGTAAGTAATCTGTTGTAGGTAATTAGTTGTATTTTTGATAGTCGCGAGATATAATCTCGCCCTTTCGCAAACAGGCCGGTCAATCGAAACCGGCTCTTTGAATTTTAATAAGGAAACGACCATGAGCTTAGGGCTTGTAGGTCGCAAGGTGGGTATGACCCGCGTGTTTACCGATGATGGCAGCAGCATCCCGGTGACCGTGCTGGAAGTTACGCCCAACCGTGTGACTCAGATCAAAACTCAAGACAGTGATGGCTATTCTGCCGTTCAGGTCACGTTTGGTGAGCGCCGCGCGAGCCGCGTTACCAAGGCGCTGGCCGGGCATTTCGCGAAGGCTGGGGTAACCGCCGGCCGAGGCGTCCATGAATTCCCTGCAAATGCTGACGAGATGGCTAATTTGGCTGCGGGTGGCGAGTTGACCGTGTCGGCTTTTCAGCCCGGTCAGATCGTGGATGTCACTGGTACCACTATTGGTAAAGGGTACGCCGGTGTAATCAAGCGTCACCACTTTAGTTCCAACCGTGCTTCTCACGGTAACTCCAAATCGCACAACGTTCCTGGTTCCATCGGTATGGCGCAGGATCCTGGCCGCGTGTTCCCGGGTAAGCGTATGACCGGTCACCTGGGTGACGTCAAGCGCACGGTGCAGAATCTCGAAGTCGTGCGTGTTGATGTCGAGCGCAATCTGTTGCTGATCAAGGGTGCGGTTCCTGGCTCCAAGGGCGGCGACGTGGTAGTGCGCCCGGCTGTCAAGAAGGCGGGTGCATGATGGAACTTAAATTAATTGACAAGAATGGCAAGGTTGCCAAGGGTGGCGTTGAGGTTTCTGACGTAACGTTTGGCCGCGAATTCAATGAGGCGCTGGTACACCAGGTGGTGGTGGCCTATATGGCTAATGCCCGTACCGGCACTCGCAAGCAAAAAGACCGGGAAGAGGTTCGCCACAGTACCAAGAAGCCTTTTAACCAAAAGGGTACCGGTCGTGCGCGTGGCGGTATGACTTCCAGCCCGATTTGGCGTGGGGGTGGTCGTACGTTCCCGAATACGCCTGATGAAAACTTCAGCCATAAACTGAACAAGAAGATGTATCGCGCCGGGATGCAATCCATCCTGTCTGAGTTGGTGCGTCAGGATCGTTTGTCCGTGGTGGAAGATTTCTCGGTAGATGCCCCCAAGACCAAGTTGGTTGCCGACAAGATCAAGGCGCTGGGAATTTCTGAGGGCGTGCTGGTAGTGACTGATGGGTTTGATGAAAACCTTTATCTGTCGGCGCGTAATCTGCCGCATGTGCTGGTGGTAGAAGCACAGCACGCGGATCCTGTCAGCCTGGTTCGCTTTCCTCGCGTGATTGCAACCAAGGGTGCGGTCAAGAAGCTTGAGGAGATACTGGCATGAGTGTGACATTGATAAGTCAGGAGCGTTTGCTCCAGGTCATCTTGGCTCCGCAAATTACCGAAAAGGCAACTCGCCTGGGTGATAAGGATCAGCAAATTGCATTCAAGGTGCGTACCGATGCAACCAAGCCTGAAATCAAGGCGGCTGTTGAATTGTTGTTCAAGGTTGAGGTGGATGGTGTGAGCGTGATTAACGTCAAGGGTAAAACCAAGCGTTTTGGCCGCGCCATCGGACGTCGTCAGGACTGGAAGAAGGCTTATGTGAGCCTGAAGCCTGGTCAGGAAATTAACTTCGCGGCTGGCGAATAAGGAGAGAAATATGGCACTGATTAAAGTCAAGCCGACTTCCCCCGGTCGTCGCGCTGTGATCAAGGTAGTAAATCCTGATCTGTACAAGGGCAAGCCGCATGCGCCTCTGCTGGAAAAGCAGAGCAAAAAGGCTGGCCGCAACAATAACGGCCACATTACGATTCGCCACCAAGGTGGTGGTCATAAGCAGCACTATCGTATTGTGGACTTCCGTCGCAACAAGGATGGCATTCCTGCCAAGGTTGAGCGTCTGGAATATGATCCGAACCGTAGCGCGCACCTGGCGTTGCTGTGCTATGCCGACGGTGAGCGTCGTTACATCATCGCTCCGCGCGGTGTGGCGGCTGGTGCTCAGCTGGTTTCCGGCTCGGACGCTCCGATCAAGGTGGGTAATGCATTGCCATTGCGCAATATCCCGGTTGGTAGCACGGTGCATTGTGTCGAGTTGATGCCTGGCAAGGGTGCTCAGTTGGCGCGTTCTGCTGGTACTTCCATCCAGTTGCTGGCTCGGGAAGGTAGCTACGCTCAATTGCGTTTGCGCTCTGGCGAAGTCCGCAGGGTGCATGTTGATTGCAAGGCGACGCTTGGCGAAGTGGGTAACGAAGAGCATTCGCTGCGTTCCATTGGTAAGGCTGGCGCGATGCGCTGGCGTGGTGTTCGTCCTACCGTTCGCGGTGTGGTGATGAACCCGGTGGATCACCCGCACGGTGGTGGTGAGGGCAGAACCGCGGCTGGTATGAACCCGGTCAGCCCATGGGGTACGCCAACCAAGGGTTATCGTACGCGTAACAACAAACGGACGGACAACATGCGCGTTAGCCGTCGTCCATCTGGTAAGAGGTAATCAACATGGCACGTTCAGTTAAAAAGGGCCCTTTTGTAGATGCTCACCTGATCAAAAAGGTAGAGGCTGCAGGCGCAGCTAAGGATCGCCGTCCGATCAAGACCTGGTCTCGCCGTTCCACGGTGCTGCCGGACTTTATTGGTTTGACTATCGCGGTACATAACGGCAAGCAGCATGTGCCGGTGCTGATTTCTGAAAACATGGTTGGCCACAAATTGGGCGAATTCGCCCTGACCCGTACGTTCAAGGGTCACGCCGCCGACAAGAAGGCTAAGAAGTAGGAGCATGGCAATGAATGTATCCGCAGTGTTAAAGGGTGTGCATCTGTCTCCGCAAAAGGCTAGGTTGGTTGCTGACTTGGTGCGTGGAAAGAAGGTTGATCAGGCGCTGAATATCCTGACGTTCTCTCCAAAAAAAGGAGCTGACATCATCAAGCGCGTGGTTGAGTCCGCGATCGCCAATGCCGAGCACAATGAAGGTGCTGACATTGATGAGTTGAAGGTTGCCACGATCTATGTGGACAAGGGTGCTGTGCTGAAGCGCATTCGTGCTCGTGCCAAGGGTCGTGCCGGTCGCATTACCAAGCCGACTTGCCACATTACTGTAATAGTTGGGAACTAAGACATGGGACAGAAAATACATCCAATTGGGTTCCGTCTGGCTGTTCAGAAAAACTGGACTTCTCGCTGGTATGCCAATAGCAAAAATTTCCCTGCAATGCTGCAGGGCGACATCAAGGTGCGTGAATTTCTGAAGAAGAAGTTGGCACATGCGGCGGTTAGCAAGATCGTGATTGAGCGTCCTGCCAAGAACGCCAAAATCACCATTTACAGTGCTCGTCCAGGGATTGTGATTGGTAAGAAGGGTGAAGACATTGAAACCCTGCGTTCCGCGCTGCAGCGCATGATGGGTGTGCCTGTGCACCTCAACATCGAAGAAGTTCGCAAGCCGGAAATTGATGCCACGCTGATTGCTGAAAATATTGCGCAGCAGTTGGAAAAGCGCGTGATGTTCCGTCGTGCCATGAAACGCGCAATGCAGAACGCAATGCGTCTTGGTGCGCAAGGCATCAAGATCATGAGCGCGGGTCGTCTGAATGGTATCGAAATCGCGCGTACGGAATGGTATCGCGAAGGCCGTGTGCCATTGCATACTCTGCGTGCTGACATCGATTACGGTGTTGCCGAGGCGTCGACCACCTACGGGATTATTGGTATCAAGGTCTGGGTGTTCAAGGGTGAGGTGTTGGGTAAGGGTGAGCAAGTTGCTGCGCCTGCTGCCGCTGAGCCAGAGAAAAAGACAAGGAAGCCGGGAGTAAAAAATGCTGCAGCCAGCTAGACAGAAATTCCGCAAACAGCAAAAGGGCCGTAACAAAGGCGTTGCTACTACCGGGAATAAGGTAAGTTTTGGTGAGTTCGGCCTGAAGGCAATTGGCCGTGGCCGTATCACTGCGCGCCAGATTGAAGCCGCTCGTCGTGTGATGACGCGTCACATCAAGCGCGGTGGTCGCGTCTGGATCCGTATTTTCCCGGACAAGCCTATTTCCAGTAAGCCTGCTGAAGTGCGTATGGGTAACGGTAAGGGTAGTCCTGAATACTTCGTGGCTGAAATTCAGCCAGGCAAGATGTTGTATGAAATGGACGGGGTGAGTGAAGAGCTGGCGCGCGAGGCATTCAAGCTTGCGGCCGCCAAACTGCCAATTGCGACGGTGTTTACCACCCGTCATCTTGGGAGCTAAACATGAAGGCTGCTGAATTAAGAGCAAAATCTGTAGGGGACCTGAAGAACGAGTTGGTTGAGTTGTTGCGCGCGCAGTTTTCTCTGCGCATGCAAGTCGCCACCCAGCAACTTTCCAAGGTTGATCAAATCGGCAAGGTACGGCGAGATATTGCTCGTGTGCGTACGGTTCTGGCTGAAAAAGCCGGTCAAGCATAATGGGAGTCAATATGGCTGAAACCAAGCAAGCTGAGAAGGTTGTCCGTAGCGTAACTGGCCGTGTGGTCAGCGACAAAATGGACAAGACCGTAACCGTGTTGGTTGAGCGTAGCGTTAAGCATCCGCTCTACGGCAAGGTGATGCGTCGTTCCAACAAATTTCACGCGCACGATGAAAATAATGAGTGCAATGAAGGCGATCTGGTTGTTATCGAAGAGAGTCGCCCGCTGTCCCGCACCAAGACCTGGCGCGTGACCAAGGTTGTTGAGAAGGCGCAAGTCGTTTAATTTTCTTGACCGTAACGGCGGCGAACGTTATAATCGCTGTCTTTGTTGGAGCCCATGGCTGGCTCCCCAATACTGACCGCATCGGCTGCGTGCGCAACCCGCAGTCAGCCGAGTTTTAACGGATTAAGTTGGAGAAATTTCATGATACAGATGCAATCCCGTTTGGAGGTTGCCGATAATACCGGTGCGCGCGAAGTTCAGTGCATCAAGGTGTTGGGCGGCTCGAAGCGTCGCTATGCAGGCATTGGCGATGTGATCAAGGTCAGCATTAAAGATGCTGCTCCGCGCGGCCGTGTGAAAAAGGGTGACGTTTATAGCGCTGTTGTGGTGCGCACCACTAAGGGTGTGCGCCGTCCGGACGGCTCTCTAGTCAAGTTTGATACCAATGCGGCCGTGCTGCTGAACAATAAATTGGAGCCGATCGGCACCCGTATTTTTGGGCCGGTGACGCGCGAGCTGCGCGGCGAGCGCTTCATGAAGATTGTTTCGCTGGCGCCTGAAGTGCTGTAAGGAATAGACATGAGCAAAATTCGCAGAGGTGACGAGGTGATCGTCACGACAGGCAGGGATAAGGGTAAGCGCGGTGCGGTGTTGTCTGTGCTTGATACCGGTCGTCTGGTGGTTGAGGGTATCAACAAGGTGAAGCGTCATACGCGTCCTAACCCAATGAAGGGTGTTGCGGGCGGCGTTCTTGAGAAAGAAGTGTCGATTCATATATCCAACGTTGCGCTGTTTAATCGTGCAACCCAAAAGGCAGATCGCGTTGGCTTCAAGGTGCTGGAGGATGGGCGCAAGGTGCGCGTGTTCAAGTCCAGCGGCGAAGTTGTTGATGCGTAAGGGATGAGCCATGGCTAGACTTAAACAGTTTTATAAGGACACCGTTGTCAATAAGCTCACCGAGCAGTTTGGCTACAAGTCTGTAATGGAAGTGCCGCGCATTGAAAAGATCGTGCTCAATATGGGCGTGGGCGAGGCGGTGGCGGATAAGAAGGTGATGGAACATGCGGTTGGTGACATGCAGAAGATTGCAGGTCAGAAGCCGGTTGTGACGCTTTCTCGTAAATCTATTGCTGGCTTCAAGATTCGTGACAACTATCCGGTGGGCTGCAAGGTGACTTTGCGTCAGGAGCGTATGTATGAGTTCCTGGATCGCCTGGTGACGGTTGCTATTCCTCGTATTCGTGACTTCCGCGGTATCTCGGGCAAGTCATTTGATGGTCGTGGCAATTACAATATGGGGATCAAAGAGCAGATCATTTTCCCTGAAATTGATTACGACAAGGTGGATGCTCTGCGTGGCATGAACATCACGATTACAACTACCGCGAAAACGGATGATGAGGCACGCGCTCTGCTTGCCGCCTTCAGTTTTCCGTTCAGGAGTTAATGCAATGGCTAAGTTGTGCATGATTGAGCGCGAGCAAAAGCGTCGCGAAACCGTAGCGAAGTATGCGGCTAAGCGTGCGGAGTTGCTTGCTGTAATTAACAACGTTAGTACGAGCGCTGAGGATCGCTATGCGGCGCGCGCCAAATTGCAGGCTTTGCCTCGCAATGCAAGCCCTGTGCGGTTGCGTAATCGTTGCGCGTTGACGGGCCGTCCTCGTGGTGTGTTCAGCAAGTTCGGTATTGGTCGTGGCAAGTTGCGTGATCTGATGATGCGCGGCGAAGTGCCTGGTGTTGTTAAAGCAAGCTGGTAACGGAGGAATCTAAATGAGTATGCATGATCCGATTGCCGATATGCTGACGCGCATCCGCAATGCCCAGATGGTAAACAAGCCGCGCGTTTCGATGCCGGCTTCCAAGCTCAAGAGCGCAATAGCTGGCGTGCTCAGGGATGAGGGATATATTGAGGATTTTGCTGTTCAGCAAAATGACGGCAAGCCTCAACTGGACATCGGCCTGAAGTACTATGCCGGTCGTCCGGTGATTGAAAAGATTGAGCGAGTGAGTTCTCCTGGTCTGCGTGTTTATCGCGGATCCGGTGCGATTCCCGTGGTAATGAATGGTCTGGGCGTGGCGATTGTTTCCACTTCCCAGGGTGTGATGACAGACCGCAAGGCGCGCGCGGCCGGTATCGGCGGCGAAGTGCTCTGCGTCGTGGCTTGATGAGGTGAAACATGTCACGCGTTGCTAAAAATCCGGTCGTTGTCCCCGCTAAGGTGGATGTGACTATATCTCCAGATTCGATCGCTGTTAGCGGTCCTCTGGGCAAGCTTACCCAATCGTTGGACGGTGCTGTTAAGGTGGTGCGGGATGGCGATGCCATTACGTTTGCTGCTGCCAATGATGACCAGCATTCCAGGGCAATGTCGGGCACCGTGCGTGCGCTGGTTGCCAACATGGTTCGCGGTGTTTCTGAAGGCTTTACCCGTAAGCTGACTTTGGTTGGTGTGGGTTATAAGGCTCAGGCGCAGGGTGCGGTAATTAACCTCGATCTGGGGTTTTCGCATCCGGTAAATCACAAGATGCCCGCGGGCGTGACTGTGGAAACGCCTAGCCAGACAGAGATCATCATCAAGGGCGCTGACAAGCAGGTTGTTGGTCAGATTGCCGCCCAGATTCGCGCATATCGCAGTCCTGAGCCTTACAAGGGCAAGGGTGTTCGTTATGCCGACGAAGTGGTGATCATCAAAGAAACCAAGAAGAAGTAAGGGTTAACCATGAGTAATGTTGATTCACGTCTGCGTCGTGCGCGCAAAACCCGCGCCAAAATTGCTGAGCTGAAGGCAACTCGTTTGAGTGTGCACCGTACCAACAGCCATATCTATGCTCAGATTATTGCTGAGACCGGAGACAAGGTGCTGGCCAGTGCTTCTACGCTCGAGAAAGAGGTTCGCTCTGCAATTAAGCATGGAGGTAATGCAGCAGCGGCAGCTATTGTTGGTAAGCGTATTGCCGAAAAGGCAAAAGCGGCAGGTATTTCCACGGTAGCGTTTGATCGCTCTGGTTTTAGATATCACGGCCGCGTTAAGGCGTTGGCTGAAGCGGCCCGTGAGAACGGCCTGACCTTCTAATAGACGAGGTTAATGATGGCAAAAGTAGAAATAGAACAGCAAACCGATGGCATGCGCGAGAAGATGATAACCGTCAACCGCGTAACCAAGGTGGTTAAGGGCGGTCGTATCATGAGCTTTGCCGCGCTGAGCGTGGTAGGTGATGGTGATGGCGCGGTTGGCATGGGCAAGGGCAAGGCGCGTGAGGTTCCCGTTGCCGTGCAAAAAGCAATGGACGAGGCTCGTCGCAATCAGGTGAAGGTGAGCCTGAACAATGGCACGTTGCACCACGCTGTTGTTGGTCGCCATGGCGCTGCCAAGGTGTTCATGCAGCCTGCATCTGAAGGTACCGGGATTATTGCTGGTGGCGCGATGCGCGCAATTTTTGAAGTGATGGGCGTGACCAATGTGCTGGCTAAGTGCATCGGTTCTACCAACCCATACAATGTTGTTCGCGCTACGTTGAATGGTTTGCAAGCGATGAGCACTCCTTCTGAAGTGGCTGCCAAGCGTGGCAAGTCGGTTGAAGATATCAGGGGTTAATCATGGCAAAGGCAAAAAAGACAGCAGTTTCCACGATCAAGGTAACTCAGATCAAGAGTGTCATTGGTCGCATTCAGTCTCATCGTGCTTGCATTAGTGGTTTGGGTCTGCGTCGCTTGAATCAAACCGTTGAAGTTCAGGACACTCCTGAAAATCGCGGCATGATCAACAAGGTGAACTACCTGCTGAAGGTGGAGGGTTAAATGAAGCTGAATACAATTAAGCCTGCTGAAGGTAGCAAGCATGCCAAGCGCCGCGTGGGTCGTGGCATTGGTTCTGGCCTGGGCAAAACTGCCGGCCGCGGCCATAAGGGTCAAAAGTCACGTGCTGGCGGTTTCCACAAGGTTGGCTTCGAAGGCGGTCAAATGCCGTTGCAGCGTCGGTTGCCTAAGCGTGGTTTCGTGTCCCTGACGCGTGATGACACCGCCGAGGTTCGCACTGGTTCGTTGAACGAATTTGACGAAGCCGTTGATATTCTGGTGCTGAAGCAAGCCAAGTTGGTTCCGGCCAAAACCAAGTCTGTGAAGGTGATCCTGGCAGGTGAGGTTTCCCGCAAGGTAACGGTTCAGGGTCTGTTGCTGACCAAGGGTGCGCGTGCTGCAATTGAAGCGGCTGGCGGCAAGATCGTAGAGTAATTCCTTGGCTAACGAAAATACTTTATTCGGTGCCGCGGGCAAGATGCAAGAACTGAAGAGCCGTTTGCTCTTCGTTCTTGGTGCGCTGATAGTTTACCGCTTGGGTGCGCATATCCCGGTTCCAGGAATTGATCCGGATGTGCTTGCCAAACTGTTCGAGCAACAGGGTGGCGGCATCCTGGGCATGTTCAACATGTTCTCGGGAGGTGCGCTGTCACGGTTTACGGTATTTGCCCTGGGGATCATGCCCTACATTTCGGCGTCCATCATCATGCAGCTGATGACGGTGGTTTCTCCGCAAATGGAGCAGCTGAAAAAAGAGGGTGAAAGTGGCCGTCGCAAGATTACTCAGTACACACGTTATGGTACGGTGTTGCTGGCGACTTTCCAGGCGCTGGGCATTGCAATTGCGCTTGAGTCGCAATCTGGACTGGTTCTTGACCCGGGTTTGATGTTCCGTTTGACCACCGTCATTACGCTGGTGACTGGGACAATGTTTTTGATGTGGCTGGGTGAGCAGATTACCGAGCGTGGAATTGGTAATGGTATTTCTATCATTATCTTTTCGGGGATTGTCGCAGGGCTGCCAAGAGCTATTGGCGGAACGCTTGAATTGGCACGGACTGGAGCGTTTTCCATACCGCTGGTGCTGTTCCTGTTTGTTGCGGCGATTCTGGTGACCGCGTTTGTTGTCTTCGTTGAGCGTGGCCAGCGCAAGATTACGGTCAATTACGCGAAGCGTCAGGTAGGCCGCAAAGTGTTTGGTGGGCAGAGTTCGCATTTGCCGCTGAAGTTGAACATGGCGGGCGTGATTCCGCCGATTTTTGCTTCGAGCATTATTTTGTTTCCTGCCACTATGGCGGGCTGGTTTGGTAGCAGTGACCGCATGTACTGGCTAAAGGATATTGGCGCCGCGCTGTCCCCCGGCCAGCCGCTGTATGTAACCTTGTATGCGTTGGCAATTGTGTTTTTCTGTTTCTTTTATACGGCGTTGGTATTTAACCCGAAAGAAACTGCAGAGAATTTAAAGAAGAGTGGTGCATTTGTACCGGGGATCCGTCCTGGTGAGCAAACGGCCAAGTATATTGATCGCATCATGGGCCGTTTAACCTTGGTCGGTGCTGCTTATATTACGGCGGTATGTTTGCTGCCGGAGTTTCTGATTGTGAAATACAGCGTGCCATTTTATTTTGGTGGCACCAGCCTGTTGATTATTGTTGTAGTGACCATGGATTTCATGGCGCAGGTACAGGCTTATTTGATGTCGCACCAATATGAGAGCTTGCTGAAAAAGGCAAACTTCAAGGGTGGCGGCGCGGGTTTTACGCGTTAAGGTAAAGTTCCGATGGCTAAGGAAGACACGATTGAAATGCAGGGGGAGGTTCTTGAGAACCTGCCGAATGCAACCTTTCGCGTCAAGCTTGAAAACGGTCATGTGGTGCTGGGCTATATCTCTGGAAAAATGCGCATGCATTACATACGCATCCTGCCTGGAGATAAGGTCACGGTGGAGATGACCCCATATGACTTGTCGCGTGCTCGTATCATTTTCCGCGCGAAGTAGTGTTGGTTTTATAGAAGAGGTGTGAGATGAAAGTTCGTCCGTCTGTAAAAGTGATGTGTCGCAATTGCAAAGTGATTCGTCGTCACGGTGTAGTGCGTATCATTTGTTCTGACCCGCGCCATAAGCAGCGTCAGGGTTGATGGTACATGGTTAAGCTGGTAGAATTTACGGCTTTTTCGAATTTGCCATTTTTGGAGTAAAACATGGCCCGGATTGCAGGGGTAAATATCCCCAACCATAAACATGCGGAAATCGCGCTGACTGCGATTTTTGGAATTGGACGTAGCACGGCACAGAAAATTTGTGCTGCGGCAGGTGTCGCGGTTACCACCAAGGTCAAGGACTTGAGCGACGGTGAGGTTGAGAAGCTGCGCGATGAGGTTGCCAAGATCAAGGTCGAAGGTGATCTTCGCCGTGAGGTGTCGATGAATATCAAGCGCCTGATGGATCTTGGTTGCTATCGTGGTGTACGTCACCGCCGTGGCCTGCCTGTGCGCGGTCAGCGCACCAAGACTAATGCGCGTACTCGCAAGGGTCCGGTTAAGCCCATCAAGGCTTCCAAGTAAGGAATAGAGCGAAATGGCAAAAGCAACTAATGTAAGGGTTCGTAAGAAGGTTAAGAAAAACATCGCGGAAGGTATTGCGCATGTTCATGCTTCCTTTAACAACACCATCATCACTATTACCGACCGCCAAGGCAATGCCCTGTCATGGGCAACTTCTGGTGGTGCTGGCTTCAAGGGTTCTCGTAAGAGCACGCCGTTTGCTGCCCAGATTGCCGCAGAGGCTGCTGGCAAGGCTGCGCAGGAGTGTGGCGTAAAGAATCTTGAAGTTCGTATCAAGGGGCCTGGTCCTGGTCGTGAATCTGCAGTGCGTGCACTGAATTCCGTAGGCTTCAAAATTACCAGTATTTCTGATGTGACGCCGGTGCCGCACAACGGTTGCCGTCCGCCCAAGAAGCGCCGTATCTAAGCGCGGCGTATTTAAAGGAGATTAAACCGTGGCAAGAAATCTTGACCCAAAGTGCCGCCAGTGCCGTCGTGAAGGTGAAAAGCTGTTCCTCAAGGGTGAAAAGTGCTTTACCGACAAATGTGCTATTGAAAAGCGTAACTTCCCGCCTGGCCAGCATGGTCAGAAACGTACTCAGCGTCTGTCTGATTACGGTGTTCAGTTGCGTGAAAAGCAAAAGCTGCGCCGTATCTACGGCATTCTGGAAGGCCAGTTCCGTGGGTATTATGCCGAAGCTGACCGCCAAAAGGGTATTACGGGTGAAAACCTGCTGCAACTGCTGGAAAGTCGTCTGGACAATGTGGCATACCGCATGGGTCTGGGATCATCCCGCACCGAGGCGCGTCAAATTGTGCGCCACAACAGCATCAAGGTGAATGGTCGTCGCGTCAATATCCCATCATTCCAGGTGCGTCCTGGTGATGTGATCGAAGTGGCTGATCGCTCCAAGCAGCAACTGCGGATCAAGGGCGCTGTTGAGGCGGCTGAGCAACGTGGATTCCCGGAATGGCTGGAAGTGGATGTCAAGGCGTTGAAGGGTACGTATAAAGCGCGTCCGCAACGTGATGAACTGCCTTCAACCATTAACGAAAGCCTTGTGGTTGAACTGTACTCCAAGTAATTTGTAGAAATCATCAGTCATATTTCCATCAAATTTAAGGATCAGTGATGCAAAGTAGTCCTAATGAATATTTAAAGCCGCGTGTTGTGGAAGTCGAAACGATTTCCCCATTTAGGGCACGGGTGACACTGGAGCCAATGGAACGTGGCTTTGGTTATACCTTGGGTAATGCTATTCGCCGCGTTCTGCTGTCGTCGATTTCGGGTTTTGCTATTACCGAAGTCAAGATCGATGGCGTCGTGCATGAGTATTCGACGCTTGATGGTGTGCAGGAAGATGT
The DNA here is from genome assembly GCA_964511385.1 of uncultured Methylophilaceae bacterium. Lineage (GTDB taxonomy): Bacteria > Pseudomonadota > Gammaproteobacteria > Burkholderiales > Methylophilaceae > CAILHX01. The sequence continues at coordinate 12,844 of CAZEFE010000012.1, forward strand.
CGTGGACATTCTTCTTAACCTCAAGGGCGTTGCGCTCAAGTTGCATAACAAGACTGAAGCTGTTCTGACGATCAGCAAGTCTGGCGAAGGCGCGGTGAAGGCCGGTGATTTTGAGATCGGTCACGATGTTGAAATCGTGAATCCGGATCATGTCATTGCACACCTGACCAAGGGCGGCAAACTGTCGATTGAAGTCAAGGTTGAGATGGGGCGTGGTTATCAGCCGGTTGCCGCTCGCCAGAAAGGTGCTGATGAAGATCGCTCGCTGGGCTTTATTCTGGTGGATGCGTCCTTCAGCCCGATCCGCAAGGTGAGTTACCACGTTGATAGCGCCCGTGTGGAACAGCGTACTGACTTGGATAAGTTGGTGATGGATGTTGAGACCAACGGCGCAATCGATCCGGAACAGGCTATTCGCGACGCTGCGCGTATTCTGGTTGGTCAGTTGTCGGTATTTGCAGATCTGGAAGGCTCTCCTCTGGAGACGGAGTCCAGTGGTCGTGGTGCTCCACAAATTGACCCGATTTTGCTGCGTCCGGTTGATGATCTTGAGTTGACCGTGCGTTCTGCAAACTGCCTGAAGGCAGAGAATATTTTTTACATTGGTGATCTCATTCAACGTAACGAGAATGAATTGCTTAAGGCCCCGAATCTTGGTCGCAAGTCCCTGAATGAAATCAAGGATGTGCTGGCTTCCAAAGGTTTGACCTTGGGTATGAAGCTAGAAAATTGGCCACCTGCCAATTTGGAAAGGGTTTAAGGATAAATCATGCGTCATCGTGTCAGTAACCGCAAACTAAACCGTACCAGCAGCCATCGTCAGGCGATGCTGCGCAATATGGCGAACTCCCTACTGCGTCATGAAGTCATCAAGACGACGCTGCCCAAGGCCAAGGAACTGCGCAAAGTCGCAGAGCCTCTGATCACTCTGGGTAAGAAGGCATCCGTAGCGAATCGTCGCTTGGCATTCGATCGTCTGCGTGACCGCGAAATCGTGGTTAAGCTGTTTGACGAACTGGGTCCTCGCTATGCGACCCGCAACGGTGGATATCTGCGTATTTTGAAGTGTGGCTTCCGTCTGGGTGACAATGCTCCGATGGCGCTGGTTGAACTGGTGGATCGCCCTGATGTTGCGGTAGAGGCACCTGCAGCCTAAGTTCGACACATTGCATACAACGAAAAAGCCGGAGGCGCATCGCGCCTCCGGCTTTTTTCATGTTCGCTTGTTATTTATGTGCTGTAACGCAGAAACTGACTGGCGGTGGCATGATCAAACGGCCATGCCAGTTCCTGACGGCCATTGCTCAGGACGGGGATGCGGACGGCGTACAGGGCTTCCAGGTCATCGTCGCCGGCAATGTCGATTAGCACGATATTCACTCCATTAGTCTGGGCTAGCGGCAACACAATGGATTCTGCCTGGTCGCACAGATGGCAGCCTAGCGTGCCATAAAGGATAAAATCAGGCTTCATCGAGCTTCTTGGCGGGTGGTGGGGTTAAATAAAACATGAAAAATTCTATCGTGAATCCCCGCAAGGTTCGTGATTTTCTTACAATGTAGCTTTGCTACCAAATTGCATTGGCGACAAAATGACTGAATCAGAACAATCCAAAGAAAGCTTTCAGGATAGCCTGGAGCAGGTCATACATTTGCTGAACAAACACAAGCTGGTGGCTGACCTGGTGCACAAGCAGGAGATGCCTCGCCATGACCTGGTGGAAACGTTGGTGCAAAAACAGCATCTGGTTGAGTTGCAAAACATTCTGTTGCGCCTATCGGCGGATGAGATCGCCAGCATTATTGAACAGCTTCCTACCGAATACAAATTGCTGGTGTGGGAGCAGGTCCAGGGTGATCGTGGTGATGACATTCTTGAGCGGGTATCGGACGATATCCGGGAGGCGCTCGTCGGTGTTGCGAGCTATCAGGGACACAAAGTGATGTTGAACGCATTCGAACTGCTGGACGGGAAGTTGCGCCAAGTGCAGGTGAGTCAGCCCGCTGATCTGGAAAACCTGAAACCCATTTGGGTGGACCTGGTTGGATCAACCAGCGAGATACGCCAATGGGTCGGCCAGCATTTTCAGCTTGAGCTGCCGAATCCGAATGAACTGACGGACTTGGAAGCCAGTGCGCGATTCTATGTCGAGGATACTGGTGAAATTTACCTGATTTCAGACTTTTTACTGGACATGAATGACGCCCCACGCAATGTGCCGGTGGCTTTTATCCTGCACCGGGATATTTTGTTCTCGATTCGCCAGGAAGAACTGCCGGTTTTCCGTTTGCAGCGGTTAAGAGGGCGCACGCAACCCGGCTACGTGTCGGATGCCAGGGATGTGCTGCTCAGCCTCTATTCGGCAGATGCTGAATATTCGGCGGATGCCTTGGAAGATGTATACGCGGGCCTGGAGGCGGTAAGCAAAGAGGTGCTGAACTCCAACATGACGGATGCCAATGCGGCAAAAACCCTGGCCGACATTGCGCGCGAGGAAGATCTCAACGGCCGTATCCGCCGCAATGTGCTGGACACGCGTCGTGCGGTCTCTTTCCTGATGCGCGGCAAGTTGCTTTCTGTCGAGCAGCAGGAGAATGCGCGCCAGATATTGCGCGATATCGAGTCGCTCGACGGGCATACCTCATTCCTGTTCGGGAAAATCAACTTCCTGATGGATGCTACGGTGGGTTTCATCAACATCAACCAAAACAAAATCATCAAGATATTCTCGGTGGCGTCGGTTGCGTTATTGCCGCCTACATTGATCGCGAGCATCTACGGCATGAATTTCCACGGCTGGTTTCCTGAGCTTGACTGGAAATACGGCTACGTTTACGCCTTGGCGTTGATGGTAATTTCGGTGGCGATCCCTTTTTATTATTTCCGGAAAAAAGGCTGGCTGAATTAAGCCGGCAATTCATGGCATGCAAAATGATGACTTCTGGGTTGGCCTGTGGGGCGAACTGAATAGCGTATCGCTGCTCTGGCAATTGGCGGCGCTGGGATTAAGTATTGCGCTGGCATGGGGGAGCACCCGCCTGGTAAATCGTCGGATCAGGAAAGATGCCCCGGAATCCTGGAAGTTTGGCGTGGGGGGGGTAGCAAGGGTACTGTTTCCGCTGGTGGCTGTGGTCCTCGCCAATATCGGTCAGTTGGCCCTGCAGCATTGGCACTATCCTACGAGCGCCCTCAAACTTGCGGCGACGCTGTTGATGGCGATGGCAGGCATCCGGCTGGCGGTGTATGCCCTGCGCTACATATTTTCACCCAGCGGTTGGCTGAAGACGACGGAAGGCTTCATTGTGGGTGTCATCTGGGGCATTGTCGCCCTGCACCTGACCGGGCTGCTACCGGAGGTGGTTACCTTCCTGGATGATCTCAGTTTTAACGTGGGCGAGCGCAAGTTTTCCGTATTGCTGCTAATCCAGTCGTTGTTGATAGCGAGCATCACCCTCATAGTCACGTTGTGGGCGGGGCGCGTGCTGGAAAACCGTCTGATGGGCACTGAGCAGTTGGATCTCAATCTGCGCGTGGTGCTGTCCAAGCTGCTCAGGGTGGCGCTGATCGTGATTGGCGTGTTGTCCGCGCTTTCGGTTGTAGGCTTTGATATCACCCTGCTCTCGGTATTCGGCGGTGCCTTGGGTGTCGGGCTGGGGTTTGGCCTGCAGAAAATCGCCAGTAACTATGTCAGCGGCTTCATTATCCTGCTGGACCGTTCGCTGCACCTGGGCGACGTGCTCACCGTCGATGGGCATTATGGCATCGCACACCAACTCAGGGCTCGCTATCTGGTGCTGCGCAAGCTGGATGGCACGGAAGTGGTGATTCCGAACGACACCTTGATTACTTCGACCGTGATCAACCACTCCCTCTCCGACCGCAAGTCCCAGCTGCGTGTGGCGGTACAGGTAAGTTATGACAGCGATGTGGATGAGGCGATGGGCATCATGAAAGCGGCTGCCGTGGGCGCCGGCAGGGTGCTTGCCGACCCTGAGCCGGCAGTTGCAATCACGGGGTTGGGCGATAACGGGATCAACCTGGAAGTGAGCGCCTGGGTGAATGACCCGGAGAACGGGTACGGCAGCCTGCAATCCAAGATTTACATGAACATCCTGCGGGGGTTCCGTGCGGCCGGGGTCAGCATTCCATCACCGCAGCGGGATGTGCGCATGGTTAACAATTGACGTGCGTGCCTGCTGGAAACAAAAAAGCCCTCAAAGCGGGCTTTTTTGTTATGTGGCTGAACTAACTGCCAAGCTTACTTCAGCTTGGTTTCCTTGTAAGCGACGTGCTTGCGAGCAACGGGATCGTACTTCTTGATCTCCATCTTCTCGGGCATGGTGCGCTTGTTCTTGGAAGTGGTGTAAAAGTGACCAGTGCCAGCACTGGATTCCAGTTTGATTTTCTCGCGTGCGCCTTTAGCCATGGCCAGTCTCCTTAAATTCTTTCGCCACGCTCACGCAGGTCGGCCAGAACGCTATCAATACCGTTCTTGTCGATGGTGCGCAATGCAGCATTGGTCAGTCGCAGGCTTACCCAGCGATTTTCGCTCTCAACCCAGAATCTGCGATTTTGCAGATTAGGCAGAAAACGTCGTTTGGTCTTGTTGTTTGCGTGGGAAATATTGTTGCCCACCATTGGCTTTTTGCCGGTCACCTGACATTTGCGTGCCATGGTTGCCTCCGAATTTCGAAAAACCGAATTTATACCATAAAACTACCGTTTAGTTCAAGGATTATCAGTCTTTCGAATTTATGCTACCCCGGTGCTGCCAAAACCGCCATGACCACGGTCACTGGCAATGAACTCGTCCACCACGTCAAAGCGCGCTTGGATGACAGGGACGATCACCAGTTGCGCAATGCGTTCCAGCGGGTTGAGCAGGAAGGTTTCATGGCTGCGATTCCAGACGGACACCAGCAACTGCCCCTGATAGTCGGAATCAATGAGCCCGACCAGGTTGCCGAGCACGATGCCATGTTTGTGCCCCAGGCCCGAGCGCGGCAAAATCATCGCGGCATATCCCGGGTCGGCCAGGTGAATAGCGATCCCAGTCGGGATCAGTTCGGTTTCACCTGGGCGCAAGGTGAGCACATGTTCGATGCATGCACGCAGATCCAGCCCCGCGGAACCTGCCGTGGCATAGGTAGGGAGGTGGTGACGCAGGCGGTCATCCAGGATTTTGAGTTGCACTTGTAATGACATGGCGGGTTCCTGTGGAAAATGGTTAGGGCAGCATCCGGGCAACGTGTTGCAGCAACTGATTGGCGATGACCTGTTTTGAGGCGCGCGGCAACGGATGTGCGCCATTATCGTCCAGCAATGTGACAGTCGTGTCGTCGGTGCCAAACGCGTCCTGTACCAGATTGGCGACCAGCAGCGGGACATTTTTGCGCTGGCGTTTCTGCCCGGCGAATTCCAGCAGGTTTTCACTCTCGGCGGCAAATCCTACACAAAACGGAGGTTTTGGAAGGCTGGTCACGGTTGCCAGAATATCTTGTGTCGGCGTCAGTTCCAGTGTCAGATTCTGGCCGTTTTTCTTGAGTTTTTGTGCGCTGGGCAGGGCAGGGGTGTAGTCTGCGACCGCGGCAACCCCGATAAAAATATCCACGCCCTGAATGTTTTTCAGTACGGCATCCAGCATCTGTCTGGCGCTGGTAATTCGGATCAGGTGCGCCTTAGCCGGCGCCTGTAGCGCAACCGGGCCGCTCACCAGGGTGACGGCCGCACCCATTGCCAGTGCCTCGGAGGCAATGGCATAACCCATCTTGCCGGAGCTTGAGTTGGTCAGCCCGCGCACCGGGTCAATGGCCTCGAACGTGGCCCCGGCGGTGATCAGGATTTTTCTGCCTGCCAGCAGTTTGGGTTGCAACTGCGCGTGGATTTCCTGTGCCAGCGTTTCGGCTTCCAGCATGCGGCCCATCCCGGTTTCGCCGCAGGCCTGGGAGCCGCTATCGGGTCCAAGCAGAACCACGCCATCGGCTGCCAATTGCTTGGTATTTCGCTGTGTTGCCGGGTGTTGCCACATCTCGACGTTCATGGCGGGGGCTACTAATAACGGGCATTTGCCGCGCGCCAGGCACAGCGTGGAGAGCAAGTCATCCGCAACCCCATGGGCCAGTTTGGCAATGAAATTGGCACTGGCCGGCGCGATGACGATCATCTCCGCGGAGCGCGCCAGATCGATGTGTGCCATGCCGTTGCCATTATGGTCCCAAAGCTCGGTCAGCACCGGCTTGCCGGAGAGCGCCTGCAGGGTGGTCGGGGTGATGAATTGGCGGGCGGATGCAGTCATCACCACTTGTACATCCAAGCCTTGCTTGACCAGCAAACGCGTCAGCTCTGCTGCCTTGTAAGCAGCGATGCCACCGGTCAGGCCAAGCAAGATTTTTTTGGGGGAGGTTGACATCAAGTGCGGCTATTTCATTGGATAATAAGGCCATTCTATCGCAACAGGGGCAATCATGGCGATTACCGACTGGCCCGCGGATGAGCGGCCGCGTGAAAAATTGTTGGCGCATGGGGCGCAATCCCTCTCGGACGCGGAGTTGCTAGCGATTTTCTTGCGCGTGGGCGTTGCCGGAATGAGTGCGGTGGATCTGGCGCGAGCTTTATTGCTGCGCTTCGGCAGCCTGAATGGAATTTTTGCCGCGAGTTGTACCGAGCTGACTGCTGTTAATGGGATGGGCAACAGTAAATACGCGCAGTTGCAGGCGATCTTCGAGATGTCGCGCCGCGCATTGGCCGAAGACATGCAGCGGCGTGATGTATTGGCATCGCCGAGCGCGGTGCGCGATTACCTGCGGCTGAAACTGAATGCCCAGCCGCGCGAGGTATTTATTGTGCTGCTGCTGGATGCACAAAACCGGGTGATAGCCAGTGAGGAGTTGTTCGCGGGAACCCTGACGCAAACAGCCGTTTATCCGCGGGAAGTGGTGAAACTGGCGCTGCGGCACAACGCGGCGGCTGTCATTTTTGCCCACAATCATCCATCCGGTGTGGCGGAGCCCAGTCGCGCCGATGAACTGCTGACCAAGGCATTAAAGGAGGCGCTGGCACTGGTGGACGTGAAAGTGCTGGATCACTTCGTGGTGGCGGGGAACGCTGTATTGTCGTTTGCCGAGCAGGGTATGATCTAAATCACGTGCAGCTGTGCGGACACGGCTTTTAATTCCTGCCGCGCGGCAAGGTAGTCTGGACACAGTTTTTCCACCCAGGCCCAGAAGCTGGCGCTGTGGTTCATTTCCTTGAGGTGTGCCAGTTCGTGCGACACCACGTAATGAATGATGTGCGGCGGCGCCTGGATCAGGCGCCAGTTCAAACGGATTTCCCCGCGCGAATTGCAGCTGCCCCAGCGGGTTTTGGCACTGGAAAGAAACAGCGGCGGAGTGGTCACGCCTAGCCGTGCTGCCAATAGCGCAATGCGGCGTTCAAAATCCGCCCGGGCCTGTTTTGCATACCATTGCACGATTTTGCGGCGGACGGCGCTGGTGTCCTCTGGGGTGGGCAATGTCAGCTGCAACTGCGCGCCTTCCAGAACGGCGGTGCGGCTTGCCCTGCCGGCATTCAACCGTAGCGTGATGGGGTTGCCCAGGTAGCGCAGCTGCGTGCCCTGTTCCAGCGTCGTGCTGGGGATTTCGTCGCAGCGGTCTGCCCATTCTCTGAGTTTGCGCGTAATCCAGTCGGATTTGTCGCGTAAAAACTGTTCCAGCAGGTACTTCGGCAAGCGCTTGGGAACATGCACGGTCAGGCCGCGGTGGTCGATGCGCAACCCGAGCGTGCGGCGGCGCGCGCTGACTTTCAGGGTGTATGGAGGAATGGTGTTCCCCGCGGGGAGGTTAGACATATTCTTTCAATCGCAGCATTTCGTCTTCGATCCACGATTCAACCTGCTGGGTAAGCGCGTCGGGCTTCATGCCAACGGTCGAGATGGGCTCGCCGATGCTGACGGTGATGGTGCCTGGGCGTTTCAGAAAAGCGTTCTTGCCCCAGAACTCCCCAGCGTTGTGCGCGATAGGCAGCGCATGGCTGCCGGTGTGCGTTGCCAGCCATGCGCCACCGATGTGGTATTTGCCGCGCTGGCCCGGGGCGATACGTGTGCCCTCCGGAAACACCACCACGCAGAAGCCTTTTTGCAGCCTGTCCTTGCCTTGTTCTACCAGTTGCTTGAGCGCCTCGCGCCCGGCGGCCCGGTTGATGGCAATCGGGCTGCTCATCGCCAGCCCCCAGCCAAAAAACGGCACGAACAACAGCGAACGCTTCATCACCCATACCTGCGGCGGCGCAATTTTTTGCAATGCCAGTGTTTCCCATGCCGATTGGTGCTTGCACAAAATGACGCATGGCTCCTTGGGGATATGGTGTGCGCCGATGACGCGATAACGTATACCGCAAGTGGCTTCCAGCCACCACAGCATGCTGCGTGCCCAAATGGTGATGATGGGGTAGCGCCGCTGCGGCGGCAGCGGATAGATCAGCGGGATCAGCAGGCAGAACAGCGGGGTGAACAGCCATTGGCCGATGGCGAACAGCAGTGAACGCAGCCAGAGTTTAATCATTGGCAATAATGTAGCGCGCCGCTTCAGCCAGGTTGGCGCAGATGTGCGTGTTTTCCGGCAAATTGCCGGCGGCCTGTGTGGCGAGACCTTTGCCGGTGAGCACCAGGATGGGTTTTGCGCCCAGCGGCAAGCCGGCCTGCAGGTCGCGCAGCGAATCACCTACGCTGGGCACCCCGTCCAGATCGGTGCCAAAGCGCCGGGCGATTTCTTCCATCATGCCGGGCTTGGGCTTGCGGCAGGTGCAATGATCGTCGGCGGAATGCGGACAATAAAACAAGGCATCAATGCGCCCGCCGAGTTGCGCCAGCGCGCGGTGCATCTTGTCGTGGATGGCATTGAGCGTGGCCATGTCGAACAGCCCGCGGCTGATGCCGGACTGGTTGGTGGCCAGCGCCACGCGAAATCCGGCCTTGTTCAACTCGGCAATCGCTTCCAGGCTGCCGGGAATGGGTTTCCACTCGTCCGGGCTTTTGATGAAATGGTCGGAGTCGTAGTTGATGACGCCGTCGCGGTCGAGGATGACGAGCTTCATGATGCCAGCTTGGACAAATCGGCCACGCGGTTCATGGTCTGGTGCAAGGTCGCCAGCAATCCCAGCCGGTTGTTGCGCAAGGCCGTAGCCTCCACATTCACCATCACGCTGTCAAAAAATGCATCCACCGGGTTTTTCAGTACTGCCAGTGATTGCAGCGAGGCGGTGTAGTCATGTTCTTCAAACGCCTTGTCGGCTTTGGGCTTGGCGGCAGTCAGCGCCTGGAACAGGGCGGCTTCTGCCGGCTCGGCCAGCAGCGTCATATCCACCACCGGCGCGACTTTTTCTTCGACTTTCTTCAGGATGTTGCCCACACGCTTGTTGGCGGCGGCCAGGCTGTCGGCCTCCGGCAGCGCGGAAAATACGCGCACCGCGGCCAAGCGTGCCGGGATGTCGGAAAGCTGCTGCGGCCGCAGCGACAGTACGGCGTCGATTTCCTGCGCCGAGTAGCCCTGCTCGCGCAAGCTGCCGTGCAGACGCTCGTAAATGAATTCAAACAGCCCGTCCGGCTTGTCATTGGGCGGGGGCAGCGCCATGAGCGCGGCGGATTGCTGGATCAGCGCTTCCAGGTCGAGCTGCAGGTCTTGTTCGACCAGCATGCGGATCACGCCCAGCGCATGGCGGCGCAAGGCGAATGGGTCCTTGTCGCCGGTCGGGATCTGGCCAATGCAGAAAAGACCGATCAGGGTTTCCAGCTTGTCGGCCAGCGCCACGGCAATGCCGACCAGGTTGCGCGGCAGTTCGTCGCCGGCGTAACGTGGTTTGTAGTGGTCTTCAATCGCTTCGGCGACATCCTGAGCCAAGCCGTCATGCAGCGCGTAGTAGCGCCCCATGATGCCCTGCAGTTCGGGGAACTCGCCGACCATGTCGGTCACCAGGTCGGCTTTGGCCAAGTGAGCGGCTTTATCTGCCAGATTGGCCAGGGTCTCGCCGCCGATCTGTTTGCCGATGTAGCGCGCGATACTGCGTACCCGCTCGGTTCTTTCACCTTGCGAGCCCAGCTTGTTGTGGTACACCACCTTGTCCAACTGCTCCACGCGTGATTCCAGCGTTTTCTTGCGATCCTGGTCGAAGAAAAACTTGGCATCCGCCAGGCGCGGGCGCACCACTCGCTCATTGCCGCCAATCACCGCGCTGGGGTCGCTGGGGGAGATGTTGGAAACGATCAGGAATTTGTTGGTCAGCGTACCGTCTGCATCGAGTAGCGGGAAGTATTTCTGGTTGGCCTTCATGGTGAGAATCAGGCACTCCGGCGGCACTTCCAGATACTCGTGTTCGAATGTGCCGATCAGCACATTGGGGCGTTCCACCAGCCCGGTAACTTCGTCCAGCAGTGCATCGTCGGCCACCGGTTGTAGCCGGTCGCCGGCGTTGGCCGCAGCTACGGCAAGCTGGCGGGCGATTTCTGCGCGGCGCTCCTCGAAACTTGCAATCACCGCGCCCTGGGTTTGCAGTTGCTGGGCATAGGTGTCGGCATGGGTCAGCGACACCGGGTGCTGCGTGGCTTCAAAGCGATGTCCCTGAGTCAGGTTGCTGGCGGCCAGACCCAGCACCGACACCGGGATGACGTTTTCTCCGTGCAGCGCGACCAGCCCGTGGGCGGGGCGCACAAAGTGGACGCTGCTCCAGCCGTCGGTCAACTGATAGGTCATGACTTTGGGGATGGGCAGCTTGGCCAGCGTGTCTTCCAGCGCCTTTTGCAGGCCGTCGGCCAGTTGGACGCCAGGCATGACGGTGTCCAGGAACAATACGTCGGCCTTGCCGTCGTGCTCGCATTTCAGTTGTGGCACAACGGAGGCATCGGCGCCCATCGCGCCCAGTTTTTTCAGCAAGGCCGGCGTGGCGCTGCCATTGGCGTCCAGCCCCACGCTTACCGGCATGAGCTTTTGCGATACCGGCTTGTCCGCGGCGCGTGCCGGCACGTGGCTGATATGTGCCGCCAGGCGGCGCGGGCTGGCGTAAGCGGTGACCTGGCTGGTGTCCGAAGTTAAACCCTGGGTTTCCAGGCTTTCCAACAGCAGGCTGGAAAAGCTTTCCCCCAGCTTTTTCAGCGCCTTGGGGGGCAGTTCTTCAACAAACAGTTCGACCAATAAATTCTGGGTGCTCATGCTCATGCAACTTTCTTCTCAATGTGCGCTTTTTCCAGCTGGACCAACACTTCCGCTGCGTGCGCCGGGTCGGCCATCGGGAACCCAAGCCGGGCGCGGCTATCCAGGTAGCTCTGTGCCACCGACCGTGCCAGATTGCGAATGCGGCCGATATACGCGGCGCGTTCGGTGACGGAAATCGCTCCGCGCGCATCCAGCAGGTTGAAGGTGTGGGCGGCTTTTAATACCTGCTCGTAAGCGGGCAGCGCCAGTTGGGCGGCCATCAGGTGTTGCGCCTGTTTTTCGTGGGCGTTGAAGGCGGTGAGCAGGAATTCGACATCGCTGTGCTCGAAGTTGTAGGTGGACTGCTCCACTTCGTTCTGGTGGAACACGTCACCGTACTTCAGCCCCGGCGCATAGGTGAGGTCGAATACATTGTTCACTCCTTGCAGGTACATCGCCAGGCGCTCGAGGCCATAGGTGATTTCGCCGGTGATTGGCTTGCAGTTGATGCCGCCGACCTGCTGGAAATAGGTGAACTGGGTGACTTCCATGCCGTTGAGCCAGACTTCCCAGCCCAGCCCCCAGGCGCCCAGCGTCGGATTTTCCCAGTCGTCTTCGACAAAGCGGATGTCGTTTTTTTTCAGGTCAAAGCCTAATGCTTCCAGCGAGCCCAGGTAGAGTTCCAGGATATTGGCAGGAGCGGGCTTGAGCACCACTTGGTACTGGTAATAGTGTTGCAGCCGGTTGGGGTTTTCGCCATAACGGCCATCCTTGGGACGGCGCGAAGGTTGTACATAAGCGGCGTGCCAAGGTTCCGGGCCTAGCGCGCGGAGGAAGGTGGCGGTGTGCGAGGTGCCGGCGCCTACTTCCATGTCGTAGGGTTGCAGCAGCGCGCAGCCTTGATTATCCCAATATTGTTGCAGGGTCAGAATGATTTGCTGGAAAGTGAGCATGAGTCAGGCAGGTGGCTTGCGAAAGCGGTGATTCTACTTCTTTTTACGCACCCATGACAGCCCATAAAGCCGCGTAATAACCAGCAGGATCAGGATGATAACCGGCCAGTTGCCCCAGCGCACATAAGGCGTGCTGCCGGTATAGCCCTGCGCCAGACCATCCAGCGACAACTGCTTGAACAGCGGCGCCTGGGACAGCACTCGTCCGTCGCGGTCAATGACGGCGGTGGCGCCGGTGTTGGTGGCGCGCAGCATCATGCGGCTGGTTTCCAGCGCGCGTGCCTGCGACATTTGCAGATGCTGGTGCGCGGCCAGGGAATCGCCGTACCAGGCGTCATTGCTCAGGTTCACCAGCAAGGTGGCTTCGGGCAGCTGGCGGATGATTTCTTCACCGAAGGTGTCTTCGTAACAGATATTCACGGCAACTTTCTGCCCGGACAATAACAACGGTTGCTGGTGGGTGGCGCCGGAGGACAGGTCGGTCAGCGGGATGTGCAGTAGGTCATTATAGATCCAGCCCAATACCGACTTGAACGGGATGAATTCGCCGAACGGCACCAGATGGGATTTGCGGTAGTGCTGCTCCGGCGCGCTGCCCATGCTGATGGCACTGTTGAAGTAGTGTACGTTGCCGTCTATGACCTCACGCTCCGCCAGCCCGATCAGCACGTTGCCGCGATTGTCACGCGCGTGGCGGGCCAGCGCGGGCAGGTATTCCACGGGCAGGTGGCTGGCGAGCAGCGGCAGCGCGGTTTCCGGCAGCACGATCAATTGCGCGCTGCTGGCTTTGGTCATGCGGTAATACAAATCCAGCGTCGGTGCCAGCGTTTCCTCGCGCCATTTCAAGTCCTGGGCGATATTGCCTTGCAGCAGGCTGAAGGACATCGGCTGGCCTGCGGTATCGCTCCAGGTGACATGTTTGAGCAGGGCGCCGCTGATCCAGAACCCCAGCAGGCAGACCACCAGTATTTTGCGGGTGATGATGTTGCGCAATGCGGCAGCAATCAACGCCGCGCAGACGGCACTGGCCAGCGATGCGCCGAACACGCCAAAAACGGGCGCCAGTCCGGCCAGCGGGCTGTAAGGAATCTGCGCATAACCCACTGCGAGCCAGGGAAAGCCGGTGAAAATCCACAGGCGTACCCACTCCAGCAACACCCACAAAAACGGCAGCCCGGGCAGACGGTGCTCTGCGGGCAGCTTGCGCGCCAGCCAGCCAACAACTGCCGGGAACAAAGCCAGAAACGCGCAGAAGCCGGCAGTTGCCAGCCCGGCCGGCAGCATCGGCATTTCGCCGAAGTCGTGCAGGCTGACATAAATCCAGGAAACGCCCGCGCCAAACAGGCCCATACCGAAAGCCCAGCCGATGATGGCCGCACGTTTTACCGTTGGCGCGCTATGCTGCAGCAGGAATAGCGCCGCCAGAGCAAGAATGGGGGCGGGGTAGAAATAGAACGGAGCGTATCCCAGCACGGCAAATGCACCGGCACAGAGGCTCAGGATAAACGCGCCGGACTTATGTTGGTGAGTTTGCATCGCAGGCTGGACCGTCAGGCAAAGATTGCGCATTATAGCGGCTGGTGGTTGGCACTTTTCATGTTCAGGAGCGTTGAGATGTTAAAAGAATTCAAAGAATTTGCCATGCGCGGCAATGTGGTGGATATGGCGGTCGGTATTATCATCGGTGCGTCATTTGGCGGGATCGTGAAATCGCTGGTGGATGACGTGATCATGCCGCCGATCGGCCTGGTGTTGGGGAATGTGGATTTCAGCAACCTGTATTTCGTGATGAAAGAGGGGATCGCCGCCGCGCCTTATGCCTCGCTGGCCGAAGCGAAGAAGGCCGGTGCGGTAACGCTGAATTACGGCTTGTTCATCAATGCGGTGGTCAGTTTTACCATTGTGGCATTTGCGGTATTTCTGCTGGTGCGCGGCATCAATCGCTTGCGCAAGCAGGAAGAGGAAGCCGCACCGGCACCTTCCACCAAGGCCTGTCCGCGCTGCTGCAGCGAGATCGCCATTCAGGCGACCCGCTGCCCGCATTGCACATCGGATCTGTAACGGCTCAGCAGCTGGGGGTGCACTCGGTTGACGTGGCGGCGGCTGTTTCCAGGCTGCCGAAGCTGCTGTTGCTGAAGATGATGTTGACGACTTTGTCGTCGATCAGATCCAGTTCGGTGGACTTGTAGTAGTCACCGTCGGCGTTGGTGTTCAGGTATTCGTACAGCCAGATCAGCCCGATGATGTCACCGCTGCGGTCATCGGTGACAACAATGCTTTCGGTCGGCTCGCCAAGCCGTTCGGTGATTTGTGCCTTGCTTAAATGCGGGATCGCGTCAACAAACCCAGCCTCGTCCAGCGGCAGGCCATCGTCAGCATGCAGTTGGGGCGACAGGCCCAGCAGCAAGGATATCGCTAAGGTCTTCAGCAGGTTTTTCATCGGAAACTCCTCAAGCCGTGGCGTTGTGGGGGTGTCTCAATTTGAACTGTCATTTTGAGACTTAGTTCCCGAGAAAATCAATGGATTGTCAGAAGGTCGTGCCCCGTTATGTGCCTAGTCCATCCCGGCAGGGATTTCCGGGATTCTTTCCAGCAGCAATGAATGCACGCGGCGGCTGTCAGCGCGCAACACGGTAAACTTCAGGTCGTCGAAAATGATGTGTTCCCCGCGCTTGGGCAGGCGGCCGAATTTGCTGATGACCAGTCCGCCGATGGTAGAGAACTCTTCGTCGCTGAATGATGTGCCCAGCGCTTCGTTGAAATCGCTGATTTCTGTCAGTGCCTTGATGCGATAACGCCCGCTGGTGTCCTGGAAAATGTTGTCTTCATCTTCGTCGTAATCGTATTCGTCCTCGATGTCGCCGACGATCTGTTCCAGCACGTCTTCAATGGTTACCATGCCGGCCACGCCGCCGTATTCGTCCACCACGATGGCGATATGGTTACGGTTGCTGCGAAAATCCTTCAGCAGCACGTTCAGGCGTTTGGATTCGGGGATGAATACCGCCGGGCGCAGCATGTCGCGCACGTTGAAATCTTCCCCGGCGTAATAGCGCAGCAAGTCCTTGGCCAGCAGGATGCCGATGATGTCATCCTTATTCTCGTCGATGACGGGAAAGCGGGAATGCGCGGCTTCGATCACGAAGGGGATGAATTTTTCCGGAGGGTCGGTAATGTCGATGACATCCATCTGCGAGCGCGGGATCATGATGTCGCGCACCTGCATCTCGGAAACCTGCATCACGCCTTCGATCATGGCGAGTGCGTCCGCATCCAGCAGGTTCTTTTCAAAAGCGGCGTGTAGGATTTCGATCAGTTCCTCGCGGTCTTCGGGTTCCCGCGAGAGCAGGCTGGAAAGACGTTCCAGCCAGGAATGTTTAGGGCCTTCAGCCATGTGTGATGGCGTTCTCCAGTATGCGATAAGGGTCAGCATACCCTAATTTGGACAGGATTTGTGTTTCAAGCGCTTCCATGGTCTCGGCATCCGGCTCGCGTTCATGGTCGTAACCTTGCAGGTGCAGCACGCCATGCACAGTGAGGTGGGCGTAATGGGCTTCCAGCGATTTATGTTGCTCCAGCGCTTCTTTTGCCACGACCGGTGCGCACAACACGATGTCGCCCATCAACGGCTCGTCATTAAGGGGAAAGGTCAGCACGTTGGTGGGGTAATCCTTGCCGCGATAGTCGCGGTTGAGTTCCTGGCCCTCAACCCCATCTACAAGCCGCAACGTGACCTCGGCATCGGTTTCCAGAGCGGCGAGCACCCACTTGCGGAACTGGTGGCGCGTGGGCGCACTTTCCGGCTTTGTTGCGAACTGCACGGCCAGGGCGAGCTTGGGTTTCATTCGTCCTTACTTTCGTAACGCTCATAGGCGTTGATGATTTTCTGTACCAACGGGTGGCGCACGACATCCTCACTCTGGAAGCGGGTGAAGGCAATGCCGCGCACATCCTTGAGCACTTCCTGCGCCACCACCAACCCGCTCTTCTGGCCGCGCGCCAGGTCGATCTGGGTGACATCGCCGGTAATCACCGCCTTGGTGCCAAAGCCGATGCGAGTCAGGAACATTTTCATCTGTTCCGGCGTGGTGTTCTGCGCCTCGTCCAGGATGATGAAGCTCTGGTTCAGGGTGCGTCCGCGCATGTAAGCCAGTGGCGCCACTTCGATGGCGTTGCGCTCGAACATCTTGGCCACGGTATCAAACCCCATCAGGTCGTACAACGCGTCGTACAGCGGGCGCAGGTAAGGGTCGACTTTCTGCGACAGGTCGCCGGGCAGGAAGCCCAGCCGTTCGCCGGCTTCAACCGCGGGGCGCACCAGTACGATGCGCTTGACCCGGTCCCGCGTCAGGGCATCCACCGCGCTGGCGACTGCCAGATAGGTTTTGCCGGTACCCGCCGGGCCGATGCCGAAGGTGATGTCGAACTCCTGTATCTGCTGCAGATATTCCACCTGGCGCGGCGTGCGGCCATGCAGGTCGCGGCGGCGTGTCATCAGCACCGGCATGGCCGTGCTGGTCACATCCTCGGGCGACAGCTTGCCGATCTCGACCAGCCCCAACTGGATTTCTTCCAGTTCTATCGGGTTTTTGGCGCGGGCATAGAAATCCTGCAGCAACTGTGCCGCAAGTTCCGTCTGGTGTTTTTCTCCGGAAAGCCGGAAAGTCGCGCCGCGTCGGGCAATAACCACATCCAGCGCGGCTTCGATCTGCTTGATGTTTTCATCCAGTACGCCGCACAGGTTGGCAAGCCGCGTGTTGTCTTCGGGGGTGAGTGAGAGTTCCAACTTAGTCCTTATACCAGGTCGCCACGCAGGCTGTGCGCCAGCGCTTCGGTGATGTTAACCAGCGCAAACTGGTTGATCAGGCTGGCGTCACCGTCAAAATTGACAATACGGTTGTTGTCGGTGCGGCCGGCCAGTTGTTTGGGGTCTTTTCTGGAAAAGCCTTCCACCAGTACGCGCTGGTGGGTGCCGACCATTTTCTGGCTATTTTCGAAACCCTGCTTTTCGATCAGTGCCTGCAATTGTTCGAGGCGTGCCTGTTTCACTTCCTGCGGCGTGTCGTCCGGCAGGTAAGAGGCGCCGGTGCCGGGGCGCGGGCTGTAGATGAAGCTGAAGCTGTAATCAAAGCCCACATCTTCGATCAGTTTGATGGTGGCGGCAAAGTCGGCATCCGTTTCGCCCGGGAAACCAATAATGAAATCGGATGACAGGTGCAGGTCAGGCCGTACCGCGCGTAGCTTGCGGATCAGCGACTTGTATTGCAGTGCGGTGTAGTTGCGCTTCATTGCCATCAGAATGCGGTCGGAGCCGGCCTGCACCGGCAAATGCAGGTGCGACACCAGCTTGGGCAGCTTGGCAAAAGCCTCGATCAGCGCCGGCGTCATTTCATTGGGGTGTGAGGTGGTGTAGCGCAGGCGCTCGATGCCGGGGATTTCGTGCAGGTATTCCAGCAGCAAGGCAAGGTCGGCTGTTTCTCCAGAACTCATGCTGCCCCGGTAGCTATTGACGTTTTGCCCCAGCAGCGTGATTTCCTTGACACCCTGCTGCGCCAGTTGCGCGGCTTCCAGCAGCACGTCGTCGAACGGGCGCGAAACCTCCTCGCCGCGGGTGTAGGGCACGACGCAGAACGTACAGTACTTGCTGCAGCCTTCCATGATGGATAGGAAGGCTGCGGCGCCTTCCACCCGGGGCGGCGGCAACCGGTCGAATTTCTCGATTTCGGGGAAGCTGATGTCCACTTGCGCGCGGCCGGTACGCCGTTTTTCCGCGATCATTTCCGGCAGGCGATGCAGGGTTTGCGGGCCAAACACGATGTCCACCAGCGGTTCGCGCGAAATGATGGCCTTGCCTTCCTGACTGGCGACACAGCCGCCGACGGCGACCACCAGGTGCGGGTTGGCTTCTTTCAGGTCGCGCAGGCGGCCGAGTTGGTGGAATACCTTTTCCTGAGGCTTTTCACGGACGGAACAGGTGTTGACCAGGATCACATCCGCTTCTTCCGGGTTGTCGGTTTGCGTCATGCCTTCGGCGGCATTCATCAGATCGGCCATGCGTGACGAGTCGTACTCGTTCATCTGGCAGCCGAAGGTTTTGATAAAGACTTTCTTGGGGGTTTGCATGAGGCGAAGTCGCTGAAATTTTGTGCAATTATACCGGTTTGCCATAGCACTGACCAAGCGATAGCACTAATAAGCGTGCGGATTGGGTATAATCGCGAGTTAGACGCTTGCTACGCGCCCGTAGCTCAGCTGGATAGAGTACTGCCCTCCGAAGGCAGGGGTCGGACGTTCGAATCGTCTCGGGCGCGCCATTTAATTTTATATATAATCAATAAGTAAGCTAAATAAAGCTAAATAAAGCTAGATTATGCAAAATGTTATTTTAGCCTTGTTTTGCCGTTTCATTGGCACCGTTTTGGCACCGATTGCTGAATCAGGCACAATTAAGTGTTGCCTTAAAGTTGCGTTTATTTAATAATGGTGGCGTGTGGTTAAATGGGAGACCAAGGCCGCACACAGAGCAATGGAAGCGTCTTGCATCACTAAAGAACATGCGCAGCCATCATTGATGGCTCGCGGCCTACAAAGTCTTACAGAGTATTAATGAAGCGACTTCTAATGGCGAGGTGCAAGGGGATGAGCAAACATCGTTAAAAAGACACGCTAGACTGCGCAATACCAGCCTCCCTCTATCGGTCAAGTGACCACTTAGAACACTGCCCGCGGGCTTCACCGCTGAGGCTATCCAGCAATGGAGGCTTTAGCATGTCTGTACAAACTGCAAAACATCTAGTTGAACTGCAAGCGCAGCAAATCCTACTTAATCTCCACCCGAATACAAGTTTAACGATTGAGCTTGTATCGCCGCTAATCCACAAATCCGTATTTACAATCCGCTCTGATATAACTCGCAGACCACATCTTCTTCCAAAATTCACTCGAACTGCTAGCGGCGGCATTCTTTTTCAACTTAAAGACGTGCTGAGTTACATCAAAGGTGAATCTTCAAATTCAGATATTTCATCAAGCCAGCCAATACAAACAATTAAGCGCAAACGTGGGCGTCCTTCCCATGCAAGCAGGGAAGGCGGTGCGAAATGACAGATTTTGCGAGCATCGTAGAACACTTCGATGGGCCAATCCTAGCCATACCCTTTCGATTGATTCACATCATCGGGGACATTAAAGTTGCCGCGTTCTTGAAGCAAGCGGCTTATCTCAGCGCGATTTCTAGGAAGAAGGAAGGTTGGTTTGACCTTCAGCAAGTGGGTGACGGATCAGATGTGGCAACTAATATCTTTGGGCGTCTTGGTAGCTGGCAATATTGTTTAGGACTTTCACGCGATGAGCAAGCAGCAATTCGTAAGAAGTTGGTGACGCTTGGTCTTCTCGAAGAAGAGCGAAAGGGAGTTCCGGCTAGGCTACATTTTAGAGTCGACTTAAAAAAATACATAGAGCTAATTACCTCTAATCCAGATTCAGGAAATTCCCAAATCTTGAATGGGGAAAAGTCCGAATCTAGATTCTGTGAAACTCCTAGTCTTGTCGTTGGAAATGCCGCAATCTATTCCATAGACAGACCTAATATAAATAATCCACCACCACCTGCTAGCTTAGCAGTTGAGGTGGTGGTGGATTTTCCACCTAATATAAACTCAGATTTATACGCTCCCATTAAAGAGATGTTAGGAAAGGTATCTGGTCACGATCAGCAGGCCATACTGGACGATTTATCAGGATGGATTAGCACTCAAACGGCTGTAGGAAAGGTGGTAAGAAACCCTGTCGCCGTGTTAACTAAGATTATCAATCGTTACATATCTGGTGGGAACTGGGGAGAGTCATCCCACATCGGCCGACAAATGCGCTCTATTAAGCCACAACCTGTTTTAGTGGCAAGTAGACCTGAAATTGATCCTGATGCATGTGCTGTAGGTAGGCGGATGCTCAACGAAGTAAAACGGAAACGTATTGGTGAGTCAGAGCACTAGTAGCGGGATCATTTTGAGTGCAGAATCTCAACGCTAGAAATTTTGATACCGCACTCAGAGAGGATTGTCATGCCAAACAATATTGTGAATTTGGTTGTCCATAAACTTATCAAAGATCAGCATGGGGCGGCATCTATTGAGTTGGCAGAGGCACCTATCAACATTACTCCGTCAGCGCAAAGGTTGATTGACCACTTACATAAACTCTATGCCGAACGTCCAGGTAAGGGATATGGGAAATTTGAAGTGGACGAGAACAATTTTCCGATGCCGCGTTTTGTCCGTGAATGTTTCGTGGATCATGCTACCAATTATTACGAGCTTTCAAGGGTCATGATGCAACACTTGCAGGCTCGTGCAGGGCAGGAGCAATTAGCCACCGGTGGATATGTTCTCATTGCTCATGTGAATAATGGAGCAAATGATTTTCTGCTTGTAGCTATTGTTACCGAAGTAGTGGGTACCGCTATCACCGAAGGGCTGGAGATCGTTGATAGTGTTCACTTGGATATGAGTAATTTGCGCGTCGCTGGTCGAATTGACCTAACTGCTTGGCAGGGCGGGGCTGAGAGATACGTTAGCTTCCTGAAGGGGCGAGGCGAGGTAGCTAATTACTTCAAGAAGTTTCTTGGATGTAATGATGTGTTGGTCGCCTTGCAAGAAACTCAAAAACTTGTAGATGCTCTTGAATCTTTTGCGACAAAGCAAAATTTAGAACCAGTGGTGCGTGATCAACTCTTTGAACAGGCATTCACTTACCTTGATGGACTTGGACGGAATGGCGATCCAGTGAGTCTCGATGCCTTTGCTAATCGATTGTGGCCAGACTCACCAGATGATTTGAGAGCAGCTTTGGCAGTTGAAGATATTCAACTTTCGGATGGGTTTGTTCCTGACCGGCGTGCGATCAAAGGGCTTGTGAAATTTAAAGGGGCATCCATACACTGGAAGTTGGAGTTTGATCGGCGCGGATTGAGGAACGGTGATATTCGTTATGATCAGGATAATAACAAGCTTGTCTTATCAAATATCCCGGATGCTTTGCGCCGAGAGTTGCTTGAAGAGTTGAATGATGAGCCAGGCTAAGTTTGACCAATTGGTTGCTCTTTATCGAGCAATCAACTTCAAGGAGAACACTCGCCAAGGGACGCTTACTGTCGCCGATGAGGGGCAGCGTGACCTCATCACTGCCATGCTCGCTGACAATGATGAGTATGGCTTAAGAATACTTCATGGTAATGCTGACGTCCTTCAAGTGGGAGGGGATGTCGAGCTGGAAGTCAACGATCCAAAAATCTCCATCGGAATTGTTGCTACAGACCTAAATGATTTATTGGTTGCCCCAAAAGCGCGGATACGTGAGCCGGCTAGGTACTATATTCTTGGTGAAAAATTTTGCAAATCTGACCAAAACGTTCCAGAGTCCATTCAGCGGTATCGGAATCTCATCAAGCTAATTGCATTACTCAAGCAGGCTGCAGCCTATTTGGATGAAGATTCTGGCGAGTTGGTTTTTATTCATGATGGAAAGTACGAGTTACCCATTCAATATGCCTACTCAAATGTTTCAGGGATGGATTTGGGGTGCATATCTCGATTACTTGAATCCTTCGAGAACGATATTCACAAGGATCAGAAGCTCGCTATTTTGGCAAAGTCAGTGCAGTCCATATGTAATTCCGCCAAGCCAAGGGAGCGTTTTGGTTTGCTTCTGGAACAATTACCGGAACTGCTGAAAAGTTTTTCTGAAGGGTATCGGTTATTTGTTGCTGATTTTTCCTACGACAAAATCGTCAACCAGCTTGAAGTGGCTAAGTTGGAAGAAATTGGGAAAATTCATAAGACTTTCGCGGACATCCAGAATCAAATTCTTGGCATTCCTGTTGCTACCATTGTTGTAGCTACTCAAATGAAAGCGGCAAGTTCTGTTGGCTATGAATTCTGGGTAAACACTGCGGTTCTTGTTGGGTGCTGGGTTTTTGCTATCTTGAGTATCTTCGTTTTAAGGAATCAATTTCACACTCTTACGGCAATTGGAAATGAAATAGCTCGCAAGAAACAACAGATGCTAAATGACTATAAGTCTGTTGAGGATTTAATTACTAAAAGCTTTCCTTTTCTTGAAGCTAGGCTGAATGCTCAGCGGTTGGCATTTTGTGCCGTAGGTGTAATTCTCTTGGTTGGGCTTGTGCTTTCTCACGTCGTATATTTTGTTTTGACTGATCCGGCACGGCACTGGTTTGAGGATGTGTTTTCTGTTTTATGTTGACTACTCAGGTAAAGACTCCACTAACTCGCGCAAGATGTCTGAAATACTCCGTCCTTGCTTAGCGGCATGGATTTTAAGCTTGATAGCTTGCTCTTCATCCAAATCAAAGTTGATCCGCTTTAAAATTTTTTTATCAGCAATAACGGCTTTTTGAACGCTTGGCCTACCAGCTTTAAGTCCTAATTTTGTATTCATGCTGTTCCCCTGATTATTTATGAGTGTTTCAGCGTTTAAATGTACAATTACTCAATTGAGTAATTCATCAATTTCACTCGCTAGCATTTTTACCTCAAAGGCAGCGTCGCTGTCAGGTTCAGAATCCAGAACTGTGGTGCCAATGGCCGCTGTGGCCGGGTAGCTAACACGCTGTGTGATACGTCGGTCGAGGACAGGTAATCCATAGCCAGAAAGTGCTTCTGCAACTTCAGCACCTATCCTGGTGCCCTTAATCAGCCTTGAGATTACAAACGCAGCTTGCAACTGTCCATCCGTCATCTCAATGCGCTGTTTAACCAAATCAACGAGGTCAGCAGTAGCCCAGATGTCGTATGGTGAGGGTGTGACCGGTATCAATATAAAATTGGCTGCTTTGATTGCTGAAACCGCTAAATCGGCAGCTTGTGGTGCGCCGTCGATTACAACGTAATCCTTGCGGCCAATGCTTTTTATATCGCGTTCAATAGTAGGCCGGTCAATCCCGATCACAGGAACAGTTTGGCTTTCGTTAACCGCCGCCCAGTCGCGGGCTGAACCTTGTGGGTCGCTATCAACAAGCAAAACGTCTGACCCTCTGAGCTGAAAAGCTCTGGCGAGATGCGTAGCAATAGTGGTTTTGCCACTTCCACCTTTCTGATTCAGAACAGCGATTATTTTCATAGGTGCCCCATGACGCAGATAAATAAATGTTCATTTACTCAAATGAGTATATGGGCAACAATATCACATTTACACAAATATGCAATTACTCATTTATGTAGTTATCCATGAGGATGTTAAAAAATCTTTTCTCTGGGGATAAACAGGCTGCCGCGAAATATATTTAATATTTTCTTTGGTAAAATCGGTTATTCTAAGAAAATCCTATTATTGAAAATAAAAAATGTCAGCATTAGGTTATGAGTTTCTTAGGCAATCGCTGAAATTATCAGCTTTTGCCCCAGAGCGTCCAGCGTTAGTCAAGGCTGTTTCCAGAATCGAACAGACAGACTTGAATCTGGCTGTTCCCAAGCAGATAGCACCGGCATCAAACAATCCGGTTGATCATGTATTGTTTGCACTTAAGCATGAAGGTACGAACCTGCAAATTCTTGCAGAAGCTTTACCAAAGATTGACCCTGCATTATTGGTCAATGCACTCCGTTCTACGCCGACAGGCGCGTATATAAGAGTCGCATGTTATTTGTGGGAGCAATTTACCGGAAAGCAACTCACTGATTTGCCAGAAATAAGCGCTCCTACTGTTGAAGTATTCAATCCTGACAAATATATCACCGGAACTCCACAACGCAATGCTCGGTGGAAGGTTGCGTTTAATGGGCTTGGCTCCATTCATTACTGTCCATCTGTAGAACGCACAGAAAACATTCAGAAAGCAATTGCGTCAGATATTCTTGGGCGGTGCAACGAATTCATTTCAGGTCTTGGAAAAGTGATGATGGATCGTGCTCTGGCATGGGCGTACCTGCACGAAACTGAAAGCACTTTCGCCATTGAGCGAGAGACGCCAAGTGAAGACAAGTCAAGGTTATTTATTTCATTGCTACACCAAGCGCATAACAAAAAGCTTTTATCAGAGGATTACCTCGTTGATTTACAGAACTCTATCATTACCAACCCTTATGATCGGGCTGCATCTTTCCGAACGAAACAGAACTGGTTACGCGGATCGTTGCGTGGTGCTGCCGGTGTAACGTATATCCCGCCATCACCGGAGATGGTGCCTGAGCTAATGGGCGAGTTGATTGATTTTGCAAATAAGGCACCACGCACAATCGATCCGATTGTTGCTGCATCCATTACCTCATTTGGATTTGTTTTTGTTCACCCGTTTGAAGACGGGAATGGGCGTTTATCTAGGTTTCTGTTCCATCACGCACTATGTCAGTCTGGACAGATGGAGAAAGGTCTTCTGCTACCGGTATCTGTTGCGATGAATCACAATGAAGAGGATTACCTCTTTGTGCTACAGCAATATTCCCGTCCAGCACGGGATAGGTGGTCGGTGTCTTGGATTGATGAGGATCAATACATCATGCGATTTACTGGCGATCCCGGAATGTATCGTTATTGGGATGCAACAAAGTGTGTTGAGTTTGGCTATCGCATGGCTGAACAAGCGCTTGAAGTCGAATTGAAAGAAGAAACGGCATTCCTTGCCCGCTATGACAAAATTGTAAAAGCTGTCGGTGAGCAGTTTGATGTGCGGGGAAATATTCTGAGGACACTCGTGCTGTGTTGTCTGGATAACAACGGCACGATCTCCAATCGCAGGCGCAAGCAGTATGAGGCCGCTATTCCTAAAGGGCTGATTGAGTTTATTGAACATCTCTCTCGTATGGATCAACAGGACAGTGATTCTTTGGAAATTGGGCGGCGCTGGCGAACCAAAAAGCTGACATCCTTGTGACCCATGAAGCGCCAAGTTGCCACCCCAATGGGTTTGCTGTAATTGATAATTTAGCACATGCCATGAATGTCAAAATGACATTCCATGGGCACCATCATGAGGACATTAAATATGATGATATTGGTCTTGGTTATGAAGCCTTTGGTGTCGGGTTACGCAGTTGGATTGAGTGCCGACTGAAGAATAGAAACTCACCTCATTAATTCCTCGTCAGGAGTCAGACCTGACGGATTCCCTCGCAACATCATCAAAACTAACATCATCGAAATCCACAAAATTAAAAAACCCTCGGGATTTCAAATACGCAAAAATGGAATGGTGGAATCGGTTGTTAAGCAACCCGTCTGCTAAAAATGCATATTTTGCTGTGATGGCCAGTAGTGGCAATGCCATCATTAAAGAAAATAAAGCTATCAGTGAATAAAATGGTTTCTCATCCAACAGGAAGGTCACGCAATAGAATATTGCCAACGTGGCGATTGATGTTGCGCAAATCAGCGTCAGTCTTGCCAAGAATCTCAGTCGGTTGATTTTGTTTGCGCGAATTTTTATATCCTCAACCTGGTCATCAGAAAATCGGTACGTATTGCTTTTATATTCTCTTATCTGCTGACCGTATTCATCAACATCAAATTTTTCATTGATGGTGAAAACCTCATTTTTCGTTTTAGTAATTACATCCAGCTTTTGCAAATCACGACGAAGTTGCAGCGGAGACTTTCCATTAAGCGGCCACAGTGCAAACCTGATACCACTAAGTAATTTGTTCGGCAATTTGCTCATTTCAAACCCCGTTGGTTAAGTTAAAAATCAAGACTGCTATCAATGCAGACTTTCAATATTGGGTACTGAAGTAACTCCGATCAATTCCTTCATAAACACGCATAAGTCAAGCAAGTTGTCTTTGAGTTATTCACCCAGAAGTAACGCTAATGTTTCAGTGACATCTACAGAATTATGGATGCTTGACTTGTAGTCAATATACAGGTTTAATGGCGTGATGTAAATATAGGCACGAGAGTTATGATAACAAAATTCTACGAATTTTCTTTCATAACCGTGCCGAGGGCTTCGCCCTTCGAACCCAAAGCCAACCCCCTTACCCTATACAGGGGTGTGTAAAACTGAGGAAAATGTAATGGCACAAAAAAAGAAGTTATCGCGTCAATTTGGATTTCGATTGGATGATGAAACGGCAGAAATTTGGGAACAAAAGGTTGCGGCATCAGGGATGAAAGCCAGTGAATTTTTCCGCATCGCTGTGATTGAAAACAAATCGAATGTGGTTACCCGGAAATCATCGCTCAATGCTACTGATGTACAAGCGATTTTGTTTCTGCTCAACAAGCAATCCAACAACATTAATCAAATTGCAAAAGCCATCAACACGGACAGAATTTCTGGAGTTGTATCAGATATGACGTATAAAAAATTATTAGCTCAACTTGAAGATTTGAATTCAGCATCAACCCGGATTCTGGGCGAAATCCTGTAATGGCGATTTTTGAATATGGGGGTGGCGAGTCAGGGCTCGGGAAATACCTCGTCACCGGACAAAAATCTGGGCGGGATTACAATCGGGATGAATTAGACGAAAGACTTGTGCTTTCAGGTGATCTTAATATTACTGAATCTATCATCGACTCAATGGACAGGGCAGAGGGAGTTGAGAGGTATAAACACATCACTTTTTCTTTCAAGGAAGACTACATATCTCCTGAAAAACTTGCAGCCATCAACGAAGAAATTAAGCAATTCTTTTTATCGGCTTACAATGAAGAAGAGTATTGCTACTACGCCGAAGCGCACATTCCTAGAATCAAATCATATCTGGGAAGCGATGGGAACTTAATCGAGCGATTTGTTCATTTGCACATCGGTATTCCGACCATCAACCTGAAAACTGGAAAACGACTTTCGCCATTTGAGTTTATGAATAGCAGATATGGTGATAAGTATTCCACTGCTGAATACCTCGACCATTTCCAAGAATACCTAAATCATAAATACAACCTCGCAAGCCCGAAGGATTTTCTGCGTGATCCAGAAAGTGCTGGCAAAACCAAACGGCTGGAACGCAACAAGTCGGATGATAAATCCGATTTTTTGCAGCGGACACAATCTCTACCCAAGCAAATTTTAGATCAAGTCATTTCACGAAACATCACTAGCTCAGAGGAATTCGAGAAGCTTGTCGCTGAATTCGGCACAATCAAAAAAGCACGGTCACGTGGTGTTGCATACCTGAAAGTACAGCAACCCGGTGATACCAAGTCCATCAGGCTGGACGATTACGTTTTCACCGAAGAGTTTCTCCGATTGCCGACACAAAAAAAATTGGAGAGACTCGCAAAATCAGGTGAGACAAACAAATACCTGACCGGTATTCAAGCAGGTGATATATCAAAATCCGCTGCTCGCGGAGAAGCCGCGCAATCTTTCATGGATGACTGGATACAGATTCGCAGCCGAGAAATACGTTGGTTGAATCCCAATTCCAGTTTTTTCAGGAACCAATACCGCAGGTTTACCCGGTCAGAAAAAATCGCATATCTCGACGAACTTGAAAAGAATGGGACTGAGTTTGAGTCCACACCAGTATCCACCCGACTGAATAGGTTAACCACACTACAAACCCAAGAAAATCTCGCAATGGGAGATGCCATCCGGATTGGGGATCAACTTGCGATTGAGCAAGCAATTAACACACTGACCCAACACCAAAGTTCATTTTCAAAAACCGAACTGGAACAATTTTTGTTGCTGCGATCCGGCGATGTAACTGAGTATGAGGTGGCCTTGCAGAGATTTCTCAGCAATGATGAATTGATTGTACTGGCAGGAGAAGAGGAACGATATACAAGCCGCACTATCCATAGGCTGGAATGTCATTTGATGGATATTGTCGAGGAGCTAAACACCAAAATAGGATCGGCAATACCATCGGATAGAATAAATACCTCAAGCATGAATGTAGGCCAGAAATCAGCGTTTGAAGCCCTCTGTTCAAACAGGGCTGTAGTGGTGGTGAATGGCGCAGCAGGAACCGGCAAAAGTTACATTCTTGCAACAATGCGTGAAGCCGCAGAAAGCTCTGGCTTCCAGATTTATGGTGCAATGTTGCAAGGCAAAACTGCTGAAGATTTGCAGCGTGATTCAGGGATTAAATCCAGCACGATCCACTCATTCATCTCAAATCTGCAAACAGGTAGAGTGATACTTGATGACAGGTCAGTGGTAGTGGTAGATGAAGCCGGTATGGTTGGTAGTGCCCAATTTGACGAACTGATGACCTTCGTCAATGCGGCTGGGGCAAAAATCCGCCTTATAGGCGATGCCAAACAAGTGCAGGCGGTCAGTTATGGCGATGCCTTTGCCAATATCAGTAAAGTTGTAGGCACGCATGACCTGACAGAGATCATGCGTCAGCGTGATGCGTGGCAAAAGCGAGCCTCAGAGGCGTTTTCAAGGCACGAAGTAGGGGTTGCCCTTGACGCTTACCACCAAAACGGTGCAATCCGTATTTGCAGCGACCAAGCAGACGCGATTGACCACCTTGTGGATCAAGTGCGCATTGATCGACTACAAAATTCTGAGTTGACCTCAATTGTGGTGGCTAAGACCAACAGCGAAAGACATGAACTGAATTACCTAATTCGTTCTGGTCGAATTGATGACGGGCTAACCCGGGGTGAAGAAATAGCCATCAAACGCTCTGATAAGCGCATGGTAATGCTGGCCGTTGGAGATCAGGTGATATTCACTGCACCAGACATAAAGCATGGCCTAAAAAATGGATCTTCAGGAAAAGTCATTGCTATCAAAAATAGAATGGTGATGGTTGATGTGGATGGCCGAAAAATTGAGCTTGATCCAAACAGCGACCTTGAATTGGATTATGGGTACGCCGTAACCATTAACAAATCACAGGGCATGACAGTAGATAAAGCTTATGTTCTGGCACACAGAAGCATGACAGCGAATGATGTATATGTTGCTATGACTCGCCACAGGGAGTCTGTGGCCATGTTTGGCAGCAATGAACATTTTGGCGATGAACAACTTGAAGGTGAAGCCGTAATCGATGCCATGAAAAAAAGGATGGCCGGGCGTGCCATAAAGCAATTCTCAGGGAACTCTGATGCAATTGAGGCCGACAAGAATTTGGTTGACCGGCTGCAACGTGAGAGCACCATGGAATCACTGGTGCGCAGAGAAAGTGAAAAAGCCCGGATCAAGGAAGTTAAAGAAGAAATTGATTTGAATCGGTTGTTAAATTCACTACAAAAGTCGCATGGCCTTAATCCAGAAAAATATCAGCTTGTTACCGAAAATAAGATCAAAGCTGGTAACAGGGAGCTTGACGCAGTGGATTTCTTAACCAAGGAGATGCACTTAGAATTCAGCGAGGCAGCCAGTATCATGCGTGAAACTTATCGACAGCAGCTATTGAAGACGTATGTGCCACGGCAAGCCAAACCAACCAAACAAGATCGTGAAGAATTCGCAGGTTGGATCAAGGAAAGAGAAGTCAAGTACAAAGAGGAATCAAAACTGCTTGGTAAAAATGCAAGGTCAGCCAAGAAGCAGACGCCGCATCTCGCAGAGGTAATCCAAGCTGAACTAGAAGTCCAGCGTAAAGCACTCAAAAAAGAGTATGCAAAACCCAATCGTGTGCTTTACCTAGAGTTTCAGCGGATGAAAGAGAAGCTGGCTAATGACGCGCCACGACTGCCGGTGGTGGATTCTCCCTTAACGCGAGTAGAAGTGCTTACTGAATCAAACCAACCTAACAACACGATCTTGATTGAAGAGGAGGAGATCACCTCGCCGCGTGGATAGGGCACCGATTGCTCACTGTCTCTTTTACTCTTTACATCCCGAAGCTCAAGAGCTTGCAGGTAGAGCAGACGATAATCGAAATCTCTCGGCGTCCCACGAAGACACGCACCCCACTACGTGGGAAGCGTTAAAGCAGGGCGCGGCTTGCCGCGCTGTTGTGTCTCTAATCCGTTTTCATCATCCACTGACATGGGTTTATCTACTCATCGGAGCCGCCCAAGCCGTGCAGTGGGGTGCAGTCGGGTAAAAGCGCATGCGCCATGCCAGTCGGCAGGGCTTTCGCGGCATATCCTCGCCCACGATAAAACTGTGGGCTGCGGTATTCCACGACCCTGAAACCCCGCCTGTCATGTCACATGCAACCCGCCTAAACTCACCCCACCGCCCGGTCGTGGGCGAGGCGGCTCCGACGAGCAGATTTAACAAACCAGCACAGGAGGTATGATGATAAAAACAACCGACACAACACAAAACCGCGCCCCTTCGGCGCCCCGCGAGGCCCACCAACAAGCAGATTTGAAAACGGCAGATGAAATGCGGTCAGCAATCGACACATTCAAAGCGGAGCTAGGCAAGCTTAACGATTGGGACAATGCAGCCCTGGATAAACTATGGGGTTGGATGAGCGTCTACATGACCACCATCGAAATCGAAATGAGCAAACGAAGAAAATTTTAACCTGGTACCTAGTTCGGCGATGTTGGGCGGTATAACCGGGAAGCGCTGGACACCCTGAATCAAGGTACAGGACATCATCAAAGGAGCAATGAACATGGAACTTATCAAACTTAAAGTTACGGATGGCACAGTGGAAAACCCATGCGGGGGATCGACCAACAATAAAACAAAGTGCTGGGCGGCAGTTGTCCTGCAGGACAAAAGCGCGCCGGGCGGCTTGGCTCGTACATTCCTGAAAGGCAGGGAAGGCAAGGGCATCATCAACATAAAAAGTTTGCGGCCAGGGGATTATGTTGAGTTTGGGCGAAAAGGCATGGTTTATGGGTACGCTGATCATTATCTATATTTCCTTGTCGTTGAAAACACTGCCTCAGAACTAATTCTGGAGCAGGTAAGCAAAGATATTGTTGGAAGAAAGAATGACTCCGCAGGTGAAAACAGCACCCCACTTTCACAGGCATTGAGCAAGATTGCAGGACTAGAGCAGAAGCTAAAGCTTGAGCAGGAGAAAACAGCGATTTACAGGAACTTTCTTAATAGGCTAAGAAGGAAGGAAGGGAAAATAACGGTTGAGGAAATCGGTGAGGAAGTTGAAAGCTGTTATCAAAAAATCAAGGTTTATTCCCCGCACGTATAGCTACAATCCCTGCAAATGCGCAGAGTTTGTCTACCGCAGGCAGTCGGAGTGCTAGGTTGCAAGTTCAAGCTCCGGTTGATTAAGGCGAGTTTTAAGCCACTGGTCAAAGCAGAAATCAACTTGGTCTTGAACCCAAGACTCTATGTTCTCAGGCGGGTCAGCCAACTTGTTCAGCAAAGAAATAATGTGTGCCCCTCCGAACCTCCCTAGCACAATAGGTATGTCATGTTCAAGATTTCTAGCCCGTTCAGACTCGCTGTCGCCAAGTCCATCAGGGACAGTGCCACCATTTCCTAGTGTAAATAAGTTTTTCCAATAAGCTCCGGCTGGCATCTGATATTCCCAGCGCATCTTCTTTTCCATGCGCACATCAAATTGATCTGCCGCCCATTGGTAAAGGGGACACGGAAAATTTGAGTCAATCGCAGCATTGTGCTGTTCGACAATTTTGTCCTGGGTGAGTCCCATCATTTTCATTTGCTGGCTGGCAGCGAGCACATCGCCATTGCTAATGTTTGTTATACCAACAGAGGCCAGCATGCCATTGAGCTTTTCATCATCAGTGACCGTGGTTTTGAATGTGGTGGGGTCAACATACCGGTGATTAGGAGCGTGTTGTGCTAATTCAGTAGTCAGTGCAAATTTCTGGAAAACGTGCATCCTTAAATGATTAAGTAAACCACGTAGAAGTGGTTTGGTTTTTTCCCATTGCTCGGCCTCGCCCTCACGCTTACCAGCCTTGAAACCCTCAATGTAGGCGGTTTGTGCTTTGATCTCACCAATCATTTCCTGCTGCGCTTCACGGTGTGCAGCAGCACCAAAATCGTTTGCCATCACGCCCCCTTAGATACCAGCCGCAACCTGATTGTTATAACGTCTTTCGCCTGCTTTTGCACCGAGCGAGCCTAGGCTTCCGACACTCATAGCCCCTTGCACCTTTCCAGAAACCTCATCCATGCTGTTTCTGCCCAGCACGTTCTGGAACTGTCCACCCGCCCAAGCAATCACCTGATCCGGGATCACGTTAATCAACTGGCTGCACAAGTTGACTAATGCAAGGTTGACCATAACAAACATAATTAAAAGTGATGTTATTTTCAATAATCCTACCATGGAATCTTGCGACACATCCGCCACCATTGTTGGGTAGAGTTTCATAAAATAGCCCCCCACCACATCAAGAATGCCAATGCCTGCAAACAATCCCAGCACCATCAATATCGGGTTGAGTAGAACTGCAAACACAAACAGGTAGCCATGATTGGCCCGCGCTCCCAACCCCTCACCATCGGTATCGAGGTGAGAAAATGCCCAGACGGACGCCCCGACAACGCCCTCAAACCAGATAGTACATAAACCCACCATCCGATATACCCAGACGATGCCAAAAATCATGGGGATGTACGTGCTGGCGACAAGACCGAACATAATCAATGTTTTTGAGATATACCCAAGTATCTCAATCGCAGCATCCGCCGCGCCCAGCAACGGTGCTGCGATTAAGCCTCCGCCCAGTTTTTTGCCCAAAAATGCCGCTACGTTGTCCTCGGTAGTCGCGGTTAAAGCACGCTCAGCAGAGCGTGCTGAAACCTCTGCGGCCATCCCGGCCCACACCATGTTGTTACCGGCATTGCTGATTCGGATCAGCACATTCTGGCCTTCACTATCGTTGGTCATCCAATTGGTGATGCACTGACCCAGTGAAAAACTGCCTGACCCGCCACACCATTTTTCTTTCACTTTTTTGACGATAAACGCCTCTCCAGAGCCGGTGTCTGACCCTGCATTTGCCGCCAACATTGAAGAACCTGTCAAGTTGGAGGCATAGCTGTAAACATTGTTGTAGCTCTCAATGGAAGCATCGCTGGTACTGATCGGCGCTTTCAGAATTTTGGGAGCCTCTGCGATCCGTGCCAGCATCGCCGAATTTTTTTTGGCAAGGGTATAGGCCCATGCGCCTGCTGTGACAAAACCTGCATCATCTGCCTGCTGCTTCATACCAGCCAGCATTTCAGCCCTTTCTGCATCGGCGGATAGGCTTTGTTGAATGATTATTTCAGCGTTTTTTTTCAGGTCAGCAACATAAGCCTTTTTGATGTCCACCATGACCGATGGATCGAATTTAGGCATGGTATCCATGCCTTCTGCGTGAACAATCACTTTGGTTGCGTCTGTCACCACTTCGGATGCCACTACATGCAGTGCAGAATTCATTCGCATGAATGCATCCAGTTGAACTGGATTGACCTGATACATACCGCACTGCGTCATGTTGAAAGTGAACCCACGCATGCCCGATTCAAAGGAAACCAGTTTTTTTCCCGTGACGGCATCATCCAGCACTTTTGGTTGCGATGGAATCAGCTCGCCTGCGGGCACATCACCATCAGGATGCATCAACAACTTCCCTGCATTCAGCCCTTCGGCACAGATGTTCGACTGAAACAGCGCATTAACCAGCTCGGTGGAGTCGTCTGTGGCTGGGATGTGGGGGGACAGGATACCGTTTTGCTTGGTGACGTACTCCATGCCTTTTTGGTAAGCCAGATTACCTGCACCAATAGATAACTGGATCGCCCACAGCATCACCAGTTGCGCCAGACAAAGCCCTTTGAAAAATGGAGTCAGGCTGGCAGCACCAATCACTAATCTTAAGGGCACCCATGCGCTGTGCATTTTCTTGCCGATAAAGACACCCTCCTGAGCTGTCATGGCACCGGCTGAGACAATGGTGTATGTGACCCACACTGTCCCCATCAACATCAGCGACAGGTTCAGCATGATCAGAATTTCGGATAATGCCCCATCAGGTTGCCCAACCATGGACATGGGATTGAGCACGATGTCACCGAATAACCTTTGCGCCCAACCAATCCCAGACAGTATTGGGTCGTTTGCAGTGAGTGCGGCCTGCTCCAGTGAGCCGGTTTGCAACGGGGTAATATCCCCAGCAGCCCAAGCTGCTGGGGCTAGGATCGCAGGAATAAAAAACCACCACCACCTGTTTCTCATAATTTTCTCGCTACGTAAGGGTTGGGCTTGCTTGACGCTCTTCAACTAAAACAACAAATTTTTTAAAGTCAGTGACGTACAAAGCGCTGTCCAGTGCCCACTGCCTGATACGCTCCGGGCCCGGCCCTTCGTGGGCGGCCCGGCCAGTGTTATCGCGTAACCACTCATTGTGGTAGTGCTCTTTCAACTCTAAAAGGACTTTGCTGTAACTTTCAGCCGAATCACAGTCGATTTCGGCCATCCGCTGGTCGTTGTCTTCCTTGAGGCAAGCCTCTTCAAAGTGACGCAGTTTGTCGTGTTTAAATGACTCGTAATCCTCCTGGAGAATTTCAATGAGTCGGTCTTTGTAGGACTCCGTGCTCTCTCCCACAACTCGCGGGAGGGTGGAGTGTAAAAGCCCCCCGAACATTGCCGCGACGCGCTCAGCCAAGGCGTACTCCCTCGCCTGATGTTCCATTTTTCTGTGGTCATGGAATGCGATTTCAATTTTGCTGGGAATACGATATGGAAACATTTAAAAATTCCTTAAAACCAAATTTTGAAAATCGGAACAACAACTACTGACAGCATTGTTCCTATCAAAAAAACACCCCCACCGATAAGCCCGACGTAGGTCACGTAACCCAGCAGGGTGTAAACCCCATCAACAACATTTTTACCTTTTAACATATGGACTCCTCCACGGTTGAGGACATGATGAAACAGTGCAAAACCCCCCGCGCCCGCTGGGCTAGCTTTGGATTCGTGATTTCTGCAATTTTGTTTTCAGCGTCTTCCACACTTTGTGAGGATAGTTTATATAGCTTTGCTAAAAAAATGCCCTCAACGAAACGAGTTGATGCAGAGTCTTCATCCTGACGATAATCATCAATTGAAAGTTGCACCTCGTCTAGTTTAAAAAAAGCCGGGTCTAGGCTTGGGTGTTTTTTTATCAATTCAGCAACACACATTTTTAGTCTCCTCCAAAAATTAAGTTGTGGTGTAGATACTATATACATTATAGAAATAAAAAACAACTAAGTACATGAAAACAAACAACATAAATGACGTAAAGTGTTATTTTACGTCATTTATAATTAATGATATGAAATCAACTCTATGAATATTATGAATAATTAATTTTGATTACAAAGATAATATGTGCGAAAAAAAACCACCATCATGGTGGTTCTTAATATTGTTTTTCTTGTTTTTTTCTTCGTCTCTGTCGTTGTGGATAATATTGCAGCAATGGAGTCTTGCGATGCTCGTTCCACACCATCAATGCATAGCTTTCCGGCCATCCACCGATGCTTGCCAGGTTAATTACATCGTCTACTGACATGCGGCGATACCCTTTGCGAATGGCCCAAAGGTTTTGCCGGTGAATTTGAAGGGTATCAGCCAATGCGGGCATTGTTTTGACTATCGTCAGTGCTTTTTCGATCAGCAGTTGTACAGTTTCAATTGGTTGCTCTGTGGACATGATTATTTGTTGGGTAAATTAGTGCGATTGTATAACTGAAGCATCTTTCTCATACCTAAGAAATTACGCCTCTCCAATCCTTCTTTCACCAATATTTCCTATATACAAGAAATAATTATTGACTTACTACTCTTGCCTCTATAAATTTCTCGCATATGGGAAATATTTTATGGTGGCGCTATGCAAACCGATCTAAAAATGTCTTTTGTCACCGAGAACGAATTCGGGGAAATTATTCGGAAACAACGAAAACGAATCGGCATGAGGATCGATGATGCCGCTGCTTTATGTAACGTCTCTGTTTCCCTGCTCTCTGGCCTTGAGAACGGAAGCCGTCCAGTTGGATTGCCGAAGGCTCTCCACATCGCCAAACAGTTGGGTGTTTCGCTCCACGCACAATTGAAAGGATAACGGAATGGATAAATTGGCTGCATGGATAGGTAATCAGTGTGTCGGGCACCTTTGTTATGACCAGAAGACGGGGTTGTTTACTTTCGCCTATCTGGATCAGTGGAAGAGTGATCCAAAATCGTATCCAATCTCCCCTGTCTTGCCTTTTGATCGGGTCAAAGAAGATGCGATTCATTCGCGCTCGGTACGGGTTTTCTTTGAAAATCTCTTGCCTGAAGGGGAATCCTTGGATGCTGCGGCTGCGGCAAATGGACTCGCCAAGAGTAACCTGTTTGGATTGGTTCGTGCCCTTGGTCGAGAAACCACCGGGGCAATCGCAATGCTGCCGGAAGGCGATACTCCGGGTTCCAGTCCCCAAGAGAAAAGAGAGATTAGCACCGAAGAGCTATCCAGACGCATCAACGAACGCAACAACACTTCATTTAGCGTATGGGATGGGAGGGTACGGCTTTCAATCGCTGGATTACAGGACAAAATCGCCGTCTACATCGAAAATGAAAAAATATACCTTGTTGAAGGGTATGGCCTTGCCTCGACACATATCCTCAAGCCAGAACCGCGCAATGAGAAATTATCGTCTCTGGTGGCGAATGAGCATTTTTGCATGAGTCTGGCAACCAAGATTGGATTGCGGCCAGCAAGCGTAAGTATTTTACGTGTGCCGGAACCCGTACTGCTAATTAAGCGATTTGATCGTCATGTAACAGACAAAGGGGTTCAGCGCATTCATGTGATTGACGCCTGTCAGGCGCTAGACCTGCCCGCTGGGTATAAGTATGAAAGAAACTTTGGCAGTGGCCGAGACGTGAAGCACATCCGCGATGGCGTGAGTTTCGACAAATTGTTTGGACTTAGTGAGAACGCTGTGATCCCTGCGACATTCCAGCTATCCATTCTAAGATGGGTTTTATTCCAATACCTGATCGGAAACAGCGATGCTCATGGAAAGAACATATCGTTTTACGTCAATCATGACGGGCTTCATCCTGCGCCAGCTTATGATCTTGTTTCCGTGGTGGTTTACAACGATTTGGATAATGAAATGGCAATGGGTATATCTGACATCTTTACATTCAATGAGGTCGCTGCTTATCAGTGGGTGGAATTTGCCAATGATTGCGGTATAAAAAGAGCTTTGATGCAAAAAGAAATGAAAAGGATCGCAAACTCAGTCATGAAAGCGATTTCCGATCCTTCATGGGCTGTGGAATACACGAAGACCGAAAGGATTGTTATTGATAAGGTGCGTTCTTTTGTGGCTTCTCAATGTGAAAAACTTATTCATACAGCATCCATTCTCCCTGATCTGGATGCTGAGTTTGATCTGGGTAATTAAAATGTCTATTGAAGTTACCACGTTAACCGACATAGCGGCGCTTTTGGGTTTGGAAAAACAAATAAGTGAAACTGGCAGTGGCTTAAAAATCGCTTTTTACGATATTGGACTGCTTCCTGAGCACATATTAAAGCAATACATGAGAGACCGTGCGCCATACAATCATCCTGTTCTTCCAGAGGCGAAGCACGCAGTTTATAGCCATGATTTTGAGCCATGGCGCAGACAATTTATTAGGCGGTTACAGCAGGAGACATAAAATAATAGGGCAACTGTATAACAGTTGCCCTATTAAGAGAATCCCTACACGTAGGGAGATCACAATTTAACAAGCGACCCAAAAGGCCATCTTTACTTTCCATCCGTTTATGGGGATTGGTGTTGTGCCACTAATCTTTATTTAATCAACTCAACCTAATTTTTTAGCAATATCTTCCGCTTTTGGGTGGTAGTAACGCATAACCATTCTAGGATCAGAGTGCCCAATAACCTTCATGAGTTCCTGCATTGTTAACAGGTTGGCTAATCGACTCGTTGCCTCATGGCGAAGGTCATGAAAAGTTAGATTTACTAAAAAATCTTCATTGGGTTTTATGTTGGCGGCGGCGCAATCTTTCAAATACTCTCTGCGGGCACGCAGAACACCTCGCTTAAAGCTTTGTTTCAGGGCGCTAGCGGTAGTGTCGAATACCTTGCCTGAGTGACCTGAGACCAGTTCTTTGGCAGCAGTAGAAAGTGGCACATCCCTGCTTTTGCCATTTTTTGTGGTTGGGAGATGAATATGGTTTTTATAAACATGCTTATCTCTGATTCCGAGGATTTCACTTTGCCTCATGCCGGTTTCAAGAGCGAATCTGACGGCACGACCAACAACTTGATTGCTTCTGTCACCTTTTCCGGAATCACTTAATGCGGCAAGCAAATAACTTTCCTCGTCAGGATTTAATCGTCGTTCACGCGCATTATCTACCCTAGGCTTTTTTATCTTTTTAACTGGGTTATTAACCTCGATACCCCAGTCACGTTTAGCAACGGTAAATATGGCACTGATGAGATTAAGCTCTTTAACGACAGTGGCCGCGGATACGATTTTTAGCCGTTCTTCTGCATATTCCCGAATGTCTTGACCTTTAGCGAGGGCTGCAAGTGTTCTCTTCCCAACTTTATGTTGTTGTATTGTCTTTAGCCTATATGTTTCAGGCCCAGCTCCTTTGTGGTTAGGGGTAACTTCAGTAAGGTAACGAGTGATAGCGCTTTCAAGTAATATTGCTTCAGCCTCACTTTGGTCAACGAAAACTCCACGATCCATTTTGTTTTCAATGTCTCGCGCCCAGGTTTCAGCATCTTTTAGTAGCGGAAAAGTTTTGGATTGAACGGGGTGGCCTTTCCTTCGTATTCTCGCTTGCCACCACCCTGATTTGCGCTGTGTAAAAGTTGCCATGGGGCTATAATCTCAAAAAATGTAATGCGTTAGCTAGATGGCGTGGCACCGTTTTGGTTCCGAAATTCATTTTTTACAGTATATTTACCCTTACAAATGCCGTCAATTAAGGAAGCATGGCAATTTTCATATTTGCCCTCCGAAGGCAGGGGTCGGACGTTCGAATCGTCTCGGGCGCGCCATTAAGCGCAAAGCCAGCTAATCGCTGCGTGGGTTGGAATATTGGGAATATCTAAATAACCTATTGAATTTTTAGAGAAAACGAAATGGCACAGCAATCCGGCAGCTCTCAATCCCCTCGTCTCGGCCAGATGCTCCTGGTGAAGGGCATTATCTTTACCTTGATTGCTGGTGCGGCAGTCTGGGTGCTGCAGGGCCAGCCGGTGCTCCAGGTGCTGTCGGTGGCAGCGCTATCCGCGATCTGGTATTCATTGTTGTCTGGTGCGGTGCAGCAGGCAGCGCAGAACGAGCGCGCGGCGGTGGCGCAGATGGAAGACCAGATTAATGCGTTGGCGGATAATTTCGATGTCTGGCTGAAACTGTTGAGCGATGAGTTCGAAAGCCAGGTGAGCAATACCCGTGGGGAACTGACGCAGTTGCAAACGGTGATGGGTGACGCGATTGGCAAACTGGTCAACAGCTTTACTACCATGGAGGATTCCACCTCCCGCCAAACCGAACTGGTTACCATGCTGATGAGCCAGCATGACAATAAGAGCAATGGATCAAAGTCGGACCAGACGGTCAATATCAACCAGTTCCTCACCGAAACGACCGCAACGTTGACCATGTTTGTCGAAAACACGGTGCAGACCGGTGCGCTGGGCCGGGAGTTGGTCAACAAGATGGGCGAGATCAGTGCCAAGGTGGTCAAGATTCAGTCGGTGTTAAGCGAGATCGAAGCCATTGCCAGCCAGACCAACCTGCTGGCGCTGAATGCCGCGATCGAGGCAGCTCGGGCCGGCGAAGCAGGACGCGGGTTTGCGGTGGTGGCGGACGAGGTGCGCAAACTGTCGCTGCGTTCCAATGATTTCAGCAGTGAAATCCGTACGGAAATGAACGATGTCAGCCAGTCGGTGACGTCCGCCGAGGGCGTGATGAAGACCTTCTCGGAGAAGGACATGCAGTTTGCCATGCAATCCAAGCAGAATGTCGAGACCATGATGGGCGAAGTGGGCAAACTGAACGCCACCATGGCTGGCGTGATCGGTGAGTTGTCGGAGGCATCGGGCCAGGTCAAATCCGAAGTGCGTACCGCCATTACCTCACTGCAGTTCCAGGATATGGCGAGCCAATTGGTGACGCATGCCGGGCGTCGCATGGATGCGCTGCGCTCGATACTCGAAGGCATTGCACGGATTGAAGAGCAGCGCTCCAGCAACAAACTGGAGCATGTCAAGAACGTGATCCGGGAAACCTCGGAACTGATTGAAAAAACCCGCCATAACCCTGTCAAGCAAGTGAACGTTGACGCTGGCGATGTGGAATTGTTCTAAATACCCCGCGCAAATTCGGAGAAACTGATGGCAAAAAATATATTAACTGTTGATGATTCCTCTTCTGTACGCAAGATGATTGTGGTTACCCTGAAAGGGGCTGGTTACGAGGTGGGCGAGGCCGAAGACGGCGAAGCTGGGCTGAATGCGGCAAAAACGAAAGCTTATGACCTTATCCTGACCGACCAGAACATGCCGAAGATGGATGGGTTGACCCTGACCAAGAGCCTGCGCGCGCTACCGCAGTACAAATCGGTGCCTATCCTGATGCTGACGACCGAATCCGGGGATGACATGAAGGCACAAGGGCGTGCGGCGGGTGTGACCGGGTGGCTGGTGAAGCCGTTTGATCCGCAAAAGCTGATTGATACAGTGAAAAAGGTGGTTGGCTAAAGCCGCTGTCTTCGCACCAAGGTGGCAAACAAAAAAGCCGTTTCATTAGGAAACGGCTTTTTTGTTTTGGTGCCGGTGAGAGGAGTCGAACCCCCGACCTTCGCATTACGAATGCGCTGCTCTACCAACTGAGCTACACCGGCAGCAATTGAAACAAGGTGCGGATTATAAAGGGTTGCGCCGCCTCCGGCAATTTTATGATGCTTTGTCGGTTGATGTTTTGTCATTAATCCCGACAATACCCATCATCATCCGCACCAGGCCGTAGCTCAGCCATGCCATGCCACGGTATAGCCGGCTTTTGCGTTTCCATAACGCATGGGGCAACTGGTGGGCGCCGGATTGGAGCGCTTTTTCAAGGTCGGCGCGCAGCACGGCAGCAAACGCCGTGTCATCCACCACCACATTGGCCTCGTGCGCGAGCCAGAGGCTGAACGGGTCGATGTTGGATGAGCCCACGGTGAGCCAGTGCCGATCAATCACCGCCACTTTGGAATGCATCTGGCTTTTCTGGTATTCGTGAATTTCTATCCCGGCTTCCAGCAGGCTGCCGTACAGCGCTTTGGTTGCCCGATCCAGCAACCGGAATTCGACGCGCTCCTGCAACAGCAGCACAACACGCACGCCGCGGTTGGATGCGCGGCTCAACGCGCGCCGGAAACGCAGGCCGGGAAGAAAGTAGGCGCTGGCGATGATGATTTCGCTTTCGGCGGTTTCAATCGCGTCCAGATAGGCAATTTCAATATCGCGGCGGTGCAGGGTGTTGTCGCGCACAACAAAAGCCGCGCGCATGGGGCCTGCAGGATCGGGCCGCTTGAGCGGCGGCAGTGCCGTGACTTTCATCTGGCGGCTGCGCCAGGCGACCCGCCGCCATAAGCGGCGCGCGCTGTTGCTGATAGCGGCGACCAAAGGGCCCTGTACCTGCACCGCGTAATCCACGCGCGGCGGTACGTGCGACGGCGTGTTCATGTCGTCGATGATGTTGATGCCGCCGACAAAGGCAATGTTGCCATCCACCACGGCGATCTTGCGGTGCAGCCGGCGCAGGCGGTTGCGCTTGAAGGTCCAGGGAGAGATTTTCGGGCGGTATACCAGCAGGCGCACGCCGGATTGGCGCATATCCTCCAGAAATGCCGGGGGCGTCAGGTTGCAACCAAACCCGTCAATGAGGACACACACCGTGATGCCGCGCTGAGCGGCGCGCTTCAGGGCGTCGGCAATGCGGATGCCGGTGACATCCGCTTCAAAGATATAGGTCTGCAGTTGAATTTCGCTGGTGGCGTGATTGATGGCTTCTTCCAGTGCGGGGAAGTATTCGGCGCCATTGCGCAGCAGCGAAACCTTGTTGCCGCTAGTGAAGGTCATGCGCGGGTCAATGCGGCCGAGAGCGCGGCGTGATCCGAGACTTTTGCGTACGTCTTGCCGGCATGCACCTGGGTCTGCTGGACATGGAAGCCGCGGGTGTAGATGCGATCGAGGCGGAGCATGGGCAGCATGGATGGAAAGCTTCTGGCCGGGGTGCCGGCGCTGTGCTCGAACACTTCTTTCAGATGGCCGTCATGCAGCAGTGGCCCTGCCTTCATGCGCCAGTCGTTGAAGTCCCCGGCAATGATCAGCGGCGCCGTCTTGGGAATCAGGGTTTCGATGCGTTTGCGCACTGCCGTCAGTTGGCGTTTGCGCCAGCGCGAAAACAGGCCGAGATGCACGCACAAGCAATGCAGCGGCTGGTCCCAGTTGGGTACGGCGATTTCGCAATGCAGTATGCCGCGCTGCTCGGTGGCGTGGGCGGATACGTCCTCGTTTTCCCAATGGATGATGGGGAATTTGGAGAGGATGGCGTTGCCGTGGTGGCCGTCCGGGTAGACGGCATTTTTGCCGTAGGCAAATTCCGGCCATACGCTGTCCGCCAGGAATTCATGCTGCGTGCCATTGCCGGAATGGCGATGGTTGATGTGGCTGCCGCGCACTTCCTGCAGGAACACGATGTCCGAATGCAGGCGGCGGATCAGCTCGCGCTGTTCATGCAACACCAAACGTGAGTTGAGTGCGCCGACACCCTTGTGAATATTGAACGTGGTAATGCGCAGCGTGCGGTTAGGCATTCGGTATTCAGGAAACGGCGAGCATCCTGTCCAGCGTCAGTTTTGCCAGTTCCGCTTCGTGCGGTGCCACATGTACGCGGTTGACCACGTTCCCTTCCACCAGGTTTTCCAGCGTCCAGGCCAGGTGCTGCGGGTCGATACGTGCCATGGTGGAACACTCGCAGACGATGGAAGACATGAATTGCACCACTTTGCCTTCCGGCTTCATGCGCTCGGCCAGGCGGTTCACCAGATTGAGTTCGGTGCCCACCAGCCAGCGCGTGCCGGGCGCGGATGCCGCCACGGTTTTTAATATGTATTCGGTCGAACCGACGTCGTCGGACAGGTTGCACACTTCAAAGCAGCATTCCGGGTGGGCAATCACCTTGCCGTCGGGATGTTCGTTGCGGAAGCGCAGGATGTCCTGCGGGCGGAACATCTGGTGCACCGAGCAATGGCCTTTCCACAGCAGGATTTTGGCATCGTCAATTTGTTGCTTGGTCAGGCCGCCCAGTGGCAGGTCGGGGTCCCATACCACCATCTTGTCGAGCGGAATGCCCATCTTGTGGCCGGTCCAGCGCCCCAGGTGCTGATCCGGGAAAAACAGGATTTTTTCGCGCTGCGCGAATGCCCATTCGGCAATTTTGGTGGCGTTGCTGGAAGTGCAGACAATCCCGCCATGTTCGCCGCAAAAGGCTTTCAGGTCGGCGGCGGAGTTGATGTAGGTGACCGGTGTGAAGGTTGCGTCAAAATCAAAATGCTCGGCCAGTTCGCGACGGCAGCGCTCCACTTTTGACAGGTTGGCCATGTCGGCCATGGAACAGCCCGCGGCCATGTCCGGCAGAATGGCGATCTGCTCCGGGCGCGACAGGATGTCTGCCACCTCGGCCATGAAATGCACCCCCAGGAATACGATGAATTCAGCATCGGAATCCGCCGCATAGCGCGAAAGCTTGAGCGAATCGCCGGTGAAATCGGCATGGCGGTATACACCCTCTTGCTGATAATGGTGGCCCAGGATCACCAGGCGTTTGCCCAGTTTGGCCTTGGCGGCGAGGATGCGTTCCTGCAAATCCGCTTCCTGCGCGGCCTGGAAAAATTCGAATTTGATCGGGGCTGCCTGCATGATGAACCTTGGGTGACGAAAAACCGTTATTTTACAACACTAAATTGTGTCGCGACCCCAATGCTTTCAGTGCCTCCACATTGGTCCACGAAAACACCTTTTTTGCCGCCGCGCGCCAATCCACCCACTCATAAGACACGTGCTCCTGCGGCGAGAGTTTGACCGCTACCGGCGCCGGTAATTCCAGGCCAAAAATATGTTCCGTGTTATGTATCACGCCGGGCGCATAGCGGTGCCGCCAGTGCGGATAAATTTCGTAGACATGCGACAGCGACCAGTCCGTCAGTTTGTACTGCGTGGCATCCAGCCCGGTTTCTTCCATCACCTCGCGGATCGCGGCATCGCGCAAGGACTCGCCGTCTTCGATACTGCCGGTGACCGATTGCCAGAACCCGGCTTTGTCGGCACGCTCGATCAGCAATACCTGCAAGTCAGCGGTGTGGATGAGTACCAGAACGGAAATGGGTGTTTTGTGCGGCATGGCGGTACTTTAACAGACGTGCCAAAGATAGGCTCGCTGAGTGATGTTGCTAATCTGACAATGGTTAGGCACAAGCACACCTGACCACTGCTAGATTCTAGCCGCTTCACTTGAGAGTCTTCTTTAATGTACTTGGTTTGCCAAACCGATTTTTAGCTGCAATACGTAGAAGACGAAGAAATTTTGGACATTCAAGATGGTTGGGCGCATTGCAAGCTGATGCATGGCGCAGTCCATCTCGCATCGAGGTCAATACTTTAATTTTCCTGTCCAACTCGTCTGCCTTGGTTAAAAGCAGTGCTCTATTAATATCGGGTCCTTCAGGCGTAAACATTTCACCGATCTCATCGAGTGAGAACCCGGCGCTACGTCCCAACGATATCAAAGCCAGCCGCTCAATAACGTTGGCGTTGAATAG
This sequence comes from uncultured Methylophilaceae bacterium, assembly GCA_964511385.1. GTDB lineage: Bacteria > Pseudomonadota > Gammaproteobacteria > Burkholderiales > Methylophilaceae > CAILHX01. The sequence continues at coordinate 57,683 of CAZEFE010000012.1, forward strand.
ACGGCGCAAACCATGTCGGCCAATAGACTGAATCAGTCCTTTTTCTTCATAAAATCGTAATGTTGAGGCTGGTAGTCCAGATGCAATCGCGACCTCGGCTATATCCATGATTTCACCTCTCGTTAATTAGCGCTTGACTTAAAGTCGACTTGAGCTTGTATCCTGCATCGTAGCACAACGGTTAAGCCATCAAGCTGGTGGCATATCATTGCTATTTGAAGAACCATAAGGAGCAGATATGGAAGCGAATTTTTGGCATCAAAAATGGGCGCGGGGGGATATTGCGTTTCATGAGAATGAGGCAAATGCATTGCTAACAGGGCATTTTGAAAAATTAAATCTGGTAAAGGGCGGTCGGATATTCTTGCCGTTGTGTGGCAAGACCCGAGATTTTTCCTGGCTGCTTGCCAACGGATATCGGGTTGTTGGGGCAGAGTTGAGCCCGCTCGCCATTAGTGAGTTGTTTAAAGAGATAGGATTGGAGCCGGAGATATCCAGCGTTGGGAAATTGACCCGCTATAGCGCTGACAATATCGACATATTCGTGGGCGATATTTTTGATTTGACTGGTGAAATTCTTGGCCATGTTGATGCCGTGTATGACCGGGCGGCCCTAGTGGCTTTGCCGGAAAAAACGCGCGATAGATATGCAAAACATCTGTTGAACATAACGGCTGCCGCCGCGCAGTTATTGATCTGCATTGAATATGATCAGAACCTGATGGATGGCCCTCCTTTTTCCGTGAATGCCGATGAAGTCAATCGGCATTACCAAGACACTTATAAGGTCACCCTTCTGGCAACCCGGCCCATCCCTGGCGGGCTGAAAGGGAAATGCCCCGCCTTCGAGAACCTTTGGCTGCTCAAAGCGGGGTGATGCCCAGAATAGTCCGGGCAGGCTGCGTGATTTATTTGCCCAATGCAAACACGGCTAACTGGTCACCCTGGGTAAATCCAAACAATTGATTACCCCCTGCGGCAATTGCAATGTACTGAATGCCGTCAATTTCATAGGTGATCGGCGGCGCGTTGGCACCGGCATCGCAGCGATATTTCCAAAGTAGCTTGCCCGTGGTGGCGTCCAAGCCGATCACATCTCCGCTGCCCTCGCCAGTAAAAACAAGGTTCCCGGCGGTTGCCAGAACGCCACCGATCAGGGGTGCCTCGGTTTTATGCGTCCATTGCAGGTGCCCGGTTTTCAGGTCGATGCTTACCAGGGCACCCCAACGCTCGCCCCTCGTCAGTTCCAGAGTGGAGTAGTTAAGCGCGGCTTTGCCCTCTGCTGCGGGGACTTCGTGCAAGGTATAAACCGCTGGCCAGTGTATGGCTGCAACATACGCCAGGCCTTGGGCCTCATCGACGGCAGTGGGCGACCAATTGACTCCGCCAACCACGCTGGGCGCTATTTGAATGCCCGCCGTGCTGGCCCGCCGGAACATGTTTTCTTGGGGCACGAACGATTCGGATTTGAGGATAAGCTCGCCGGTTTCACGGTGATGTATGTAAAACCAGCCGGTTTTGCCAGCCTGCCCAACTGCCGGGATTTTCTTCCCTCCTCGGTCGAGATCGAATAGGACGGGCGGGCTTGCCACATCATAGCCCCAAAGGTCGTGCGGCACTTGCTGGTAGTGCCAGCGTAACTTCCCGGTGTTGATTTCCAGTGCGACCAGCGAGGAGGTGTATAAGTTGTCTCCCGGGCGGGAGGTGTCTTCCATTTGCGGCGAAGGGTTGCCGGTGCCGAAATATAACAGCCCGAGATTGGGGTCGATTGCGGGTGTGGACCAAGCCGAGCCGCCGCCGTAGCGCCAGGCATCCGAATATCGACGACTGGCTTCCCGCTCCTGGTCAAGGTTTCGCGGCAGCGGTATTCCATCGGGGGTGGATGCCCTGTAACCACCTTCCCAGCCCCGCGATGGAACCGTGTCGAATTTCCAGAACCGTTTCCCGGTGTTGACATCGTAGGCTGCAAGAAAGCCGGGCATTCCATAGTTTCCGGCGATCCCCACAACAGCCAGCTCCCCGTCCTTTTTTTTGCCTTCCAGATGCAGTCCATAACCGACGCCCGTGATGCCAATCAGCACTTTACCCCCGTACAGGACAGGCGCCATGATGATGCTGGCACCGGTGGAACCGGCAAACGACGCCTTGCTGAGAGGGTTGGCGGCTGTTATTGAGTCCATGGCTTCCGTGCTGGTTTTGATGCCGTTGATGACATCAATATCCCAGGCTATCGTTCCTGTTTTTGCGTCAAGCGCAACCAGTCGAGCATCTATCGTGCCAATGAACACCTTGCCATAACCAACGGCAACACCTCTGTTTGCCGGGCCGCAGCATAACTGCCGATCTGTGCGCAACTTGTGTTCGTAGCGCCAAATTTCTTTTCCTGTCCTGGCATCCAGGGCGGCGACATGGTTGTATGGCAGCGATATGTACATGACCCCATCGACCACGATGGGGGTCGTCTGAAACGATGCTTTTACTCCGCTTCTGTAACTCCATTGGAGCGACAGTTTTTTAACATTGTTGCTATTGATCTGCTTCAGCGGGGAGTAGCGTTGGTTGGTGTAATCCCTGCCGTAGCTCGGCCATTGGCCTGGTCCCGGGTATTGGATTGATCCGGTTGTCTGGTCGGCTTCAACAGGAGCGGTTGTGGCCGCATCGATGGTGCCTGCAGCCAGCGGCAGCGCGATGCATGCGATCAGGCGCGCAATATTGAGGATGGGCATGTGGGACTCCTGTTTATGCGATCAAATCCTTTTCCATGCCATCAATGCCCGCACTGATGGCGCCGCGCACGATTTCTGCCACCGATGGGCTGTCCTCAGGCGTTGACTCGAAATCGATCGTCCAGGCGACGATGCCGTATCCGTCGTAAGACGTGAACACCTCAACCGTCCCCTTGTAGTAAGTGACCGGGAACGGGGAAACGGGGCGAAGATAAACCAGGCGCATGTGTTGGTGGTCGACCTCTTCAATAGAATCCTGGATGTCGCCGCCGCCATTGGCGATGGTCATGTATCGCAGTGCACCGGGGCCGCTTCCTTCCACCCTGCAAGTTTCAATAAACGGAAACCATACATCGAGCCTTCCGATGTTGCTGATTGCCGCCCATACTTTCTCTGCCGGGACATTGAGTTTTTTTGTGATTGCTTGTTTGGTCATCATTGGCATCTCCTAAGTCTTGAATTTCAGGGTGCAGGCGTCTTGAAAACAGCCTGTTGGATGCACTTTAGCGATGTTGGGATGCTGCCGTATTGGAAAAAACCGACAAATTGAGAGCGGGTTACGGAGGACGCACTACCGGCTTTGCCATCGGTAACCATGCACTGGCGCAGTGTGGCTGCGACAGGTTTTAAGAGGCTGTGCGGAGGTTCAGCAGGCCAGAGAACTGTATGGTTCGCGACGCCTGAATTTGAGGGTCAAGGGATTCCGGCGGCATGCCATAGAGTTCTTGAAAATCATGAATCATATGGCTTTGATCATAGTAACCTGCCGCATGTGCCACATCCGCCCATGTGGGCAGCGTCTTGCGCTGGAAAAGGGCGCTACGCAGGCGCACTACACGAGCAAACTTCTTTGGCGTTGCGCCAACATGATCGTTGAAACGGCGCTCCAATGTGCGTTCGCTCAACCCGAGGTTCCTGGCCAGCACCCGAATCGGGTAATTCCCTGAAGAAGCGACCAACTCCGTGCAGGCTTTCTGGACAAGCAAATCCTCATTGTCCCGGTTCAATATCGTCAGCAAAAATGCCTCCAGGTATTGAACGCGCTCTTCGGCGGTATTTTTGAGGGACAGGCCTTCTTCGATCTGCTCTACCGCATGGCCGGGAAAAATATCCCTGCAGTCCACTCGCCTTTCCGCGCAGTGTTTCGCGATACCTTTGCGAAAGACATTCAGCCCCCAAGGGGTCAGGCGTGCGGAAACGCCAGATATTTTTCCCACCCCGCCCAGATCGCTCCGATAGCTCTGGAATCCGGCCAGTCCGCTACGCGTGGAATAAATCGCATGCTTGTGGGTAGTCTGTAGCATATCCCCATACAGAAAACACAGATATGTTGCGGTGTCTGGAAGGATCGAAAGCGCGGAGTCGGCGTCACCCGTTAAATCTTCATAATCCCAAAAGGCTTCGACGTAAGGTGCCAGCAAGCGGGACGGAGTGAAAACTTGCAAACTCAAAATCGCACCTGGATTCCAGAAATGACAAGGCTGACAAATTAGAGCCTTTGCCGGCAGTTGGCTATGGGTTAAACCATGACTGGTGAGTCATGAAATTATTGAAAACAGCTTGCATGCCGGAAGCGGCTGTTGCAGCGTATTGTTCATGGTTATCGGAATAGCACAAATGAAAAGAGGCTTCCGTCTGGAAGCCTTTGAAATTGGCACGCCCGAAGAGAGGGCGGAGGTCACGCAATAGATTCCTGTATTATCAAGTGGTTACATCATTCGGGCGCCCGGTTGTGTGTAACAGTTCTGTGGTGCAGTACGCTGAGACAACAGAGCGCAGTCTGTCACTCGCTCGGCTTGGGGGCTATCTTCACCATGTGGCAGGCGGGGAAGTTATAACCCCCAATGCTCTTAGCGGCTCTCTTGGCAATACTGAATTGAACCTCTCTCAAGGGGTACATGCCGGTTAGCTTTAGTGTCCTCCACCGCTTGGAGTAGCGACTATAACCCCCCACTACCACTTGATTTCCTCCCGGCTCATACCATTCCGAGACCGGCACTTCAATCTCATACGATGCTAGTTCAGCCTGCCACAATGCACCCGTTGAGTATTCGTAGTACCAGACGTTCCCGTAGTTAAACCCATGCACCCACTTCTCAAATGGCTTAGGAGAATAGCGTTTTACCACCCATCCCCCTTTGCTTCCGGTTTCAATGTCCAGCTTATCCAAGTTGATTAGCGGAACCCACCCCACTGCAACACCAAGCTTTGAGTAGTTAGCGGTTCGCCTCTCAATGTCATCCAAGGAAATGTTTGTATGCTGTATCTCGATAGCCGCAGGCATCCCCTTTCTTGTAGTAGACACAAAAACGTCTGCTCTAGCCTTGACCCCATTGAAATCTAACGGATGTTCAACTTCGGCGCTTAGCCCCAAGGATGTGAAGTGGTCAAGGAAAGCCTGCTTTGATTCGAGGTGCGCGAGAGTTTCACCAGCGGCGAATGAGCAGGACACAGGGGGCTTGTGAGCGAAGTGGTGGATGACCTTTCGCCCCTTCTTGAGTATCACTTCTTTGCTGCATCCCGGACAGAGATAGGTAGGGCCTTTCTCGGCTTCCCTAGCTAATACTCTATCGTCATCCATAATTGCAACTAGCATTACCAAACCCTCCTGAGCCTGAGAATGTGTCATACACAGAGACATGGTAACACTCTGTTTAATTGAGTTTACGGCATTGAGGATTGTGGATGTGGTTTGATAATTTCACGAATAAATAGGGTCAGACACGATATTTAGCGCATTGATAACCCCAACAATTGAACCGCCGGGCGGAGCGGCTGCTGGTCAAGGGCGGGGTTAAAAATAGGGTCAGAGCAAGATTGTCTGCTCTGCGAAATGAAAAAGGGCCTAGCAACTACTAGGCCCTTTTTGTGTTTGGCGCGCCCGAAGAGATTCGAACTCCTGACCCCTTGGTTCGTAGTTTTGGTCTTCAAGGCGAACATTCGTAAAATCAAGTAGTTATGCTGGGCCGTCTGTGGCAGACCGCACAGTAGATCACAGTACATCCCAGTAGAATCACGCAAAAGTCACGCACGCTATTACGCTGCGAGCTTCCAATGCCCAGCTTCGGATTCGGCAATAATCTTTTCGTACTCTTGGCGATCAGTATGGTTGATACGCTCAATTGTTTCGATAATGGGAACATTGCCTCCGATTCGCTCTAGGTAAATAAGACGAATCATGCGATCTGCAGTTTTGGGAACGTGGCCGAATTTCTCCCATTTTGCGACAGCTTGATCTGTGATCCCTAATAGGGATCCCAAACCTCTTTGAGACATCTCCATTTCTTTTCGCATGAACCGAACCTCGGCACCAGTTAAGTGAGATTTACGGCACAAAGCTACCCCAATTGCTCGATGGAGCCCTTCCAAGTCATGGATCATTACTCCATCACCATATTTTGACTTCACAACTTCATAGCCGTTGGCCAGCCAAACATTGCTTAGTCCTGAATCTGTATAGTGGTAGCTCATAAATCACCTCATAACTGTAACAACAACGGCATAATCACCGTTCTCTTGCATCTCTAGGGCGACGGCGACACTGATGATGTCACCGGCCACCGAATGTTCCAGAGTAGCTTTCCAGTCACCATGGATTGTCAGATGAGCTGGTTCTACAATCCGCCCATTACGTAAACAAGAGTCAATTTGTTTACGGTTGATTTTGCGCTTCTTCATTTGCTTCTTTGCATGGGGAGTAATCACCAAGCGATCGGCAGCCTGCCGTAAACGATGCAAAAAATTTGCATCGTTCAATACAAATGGAAGCGGTTTGATGTTTGACATTACCTATACATTGTATAGGTAATGATGCGAAATGCAATATGCATTTATGCCTAGGACTACCTTGGCATTTGGTGTGATTTTTTCTTTTCAGGTGGATTGGTGCTGGCTTTCCGCTGCTCTTCAAGACCCTGCTTCAATTTGGATAGCTCCGCCTGGAGCAGCTTCGAATTTTCTGCCAGTTGCTTGTTTGTTTCCTGTACGGCTTGGATCTGCTGTTTTAACAAGTTCTCAGTGACCCTTTGTTGCGCATCGTTATGGGGCAAGATTGAGCAGATCAGGGCAAAGCAAGCGGCTAAGCCTAAATTCTCCCCTCTCCCGGAGGTTACAGAGTGAGCCTCACACCTGAAGAGATGGTCGAACTGCGCGAGCTGTTGCTCAAAGCCCAGCGTGTCATCAAGCTCGGACGCAAGAGCTTGTCATCTGCGCAAAGGAAGGCGTAGAGTGCATGATCCTCGACGACGATCAGCTATACCAGCTCACCAAGCGCAAGCGGAGTAGTGCGCAGGTGAGGGTGCTGCGCGGCATGGGTATCCAGCACACCACCCGGCCGGACGGTTCCGTCGTCGTGAGCGAGGCTCACGTGGAGCACTTGCTTGGCGGCGAGGTGAGCAAGGGACCTAAGAAACAGATAGAGCCAAACTGGGAAGCTGCACGATGACTGAGATACCATTACCTTTATTGAAGCGAGCTCTTAATTTTTACGAGAACGCTCCTGACGGACAATACGATTACTCAGTAGTCGTGCCTTTGCTGGAAGCTGAGATAGAAAGACGTACGGCTCCGGAAGTATGCCCTTTATGCCTAAAGCCCGCCTCAAAATAAACGCGGGGCTACCGGCGCGCTGGGTGTCCCACCACGGCGCTTATTACTACCGCGTGCCGCCGGGCCTAGAATCGCACTGGGACGGTAAAAAGAAGTTCCTCCTAGGCCACTCCCTGCCCGAAGCGTATAAAGCCTTTGCCGCACGGGTAGAGGTCACAGGCTCGATTAAAACGGTCGGGCAGATGCTAGACCACTACCTGATCAAAGTAGTGCCCACCAAAGCTCCGGCAACGCAGCAAGGCAACAAGATACAGATTAAGCGCCTGCGGGCTGTGCTGGGTAACTTGCCCGTGTTGCCTATGCCTCCGCGACTCATATACAAGTACGTGGAAGAGCGCACCCATAAGATCGCTGCACATCGTGAGATCGAGGTCTTGTCTCACGCATACACAAAGATGGTCGAATGGGGAGAGATAGATCGCCATCCGTTTAAAGGCGAGGTGCGCCTGGAAGGGGAGAAACCCCGAAGCCGCTATGTTAAAGACTGGGAGATTGTCGAATGCCTAGCGCTCCCGGCCAAGGCTATTAAGGGCGGCGTCGCGGTGATACAGGCTTATATCCGGATAAAACTACTTACAGGTATGGCCCGCGGCGATCTGTTGCGGCTCCGGCCGGCCCGTCAGTTCGAGGAAGACGGTATTCACGTACAGCGCCACAAGACAGCAGATAGCTCCGGTAAGTGCACGATCTATCTGTGGAGTGATGCCTTGCGCGCTGCGGTAGCCCAGGCTCTTGCTGCAAGGCCGGTGGATATTTCACCCTTCCTATTTTGCACGCGCACGGGCGAGGGGTATATCGACGAAGAGACAGGCCAGCCGCCCGGCTGGAAGAGCATGTGGCAGCGCTTCATGTCGCGCGTGCTTGCGGAGACTAAAGTCACCGAACACTTTACCGAGCACGACCTAAGAGCAAAGGTCGGGAGCGATGCCGAGAGCCTACAGCAAGCTACAGATTTACTCGCGCACGCTGATAGCCGAACGACCCAGCGAGCATACCGCCGCAAACCAGTGAAAGTGAGACCGATGCAATGACTAGCCTTGCTAAAATACAATGGAAAATTACACATAGGCTCCTACGCATCGCGCGGAGAGAAGGGATGCTTGCGTATAGCGACGTTCTAAATTACGGCCTGGGCGGGGTGCTTATCAAGCCTACGGGAGAAGTCAAATACATCAACCCCCGTAAAATGCCCAATGACCCAAACCGGAATCTATGACCCAAATGAAAAGAGGCTTCCGTCTGGAAGCCTCTAAATATGGCGCGCCCGAAGAGATTCGAACTCCTGACCCCTTGGTTCGTAGCCAAGTACTCTATCCAGCTGAGCTACGGGCGCGTTTTATTGAGGGCGTGATTGTATCAAAGTGCTTGCCATGAGGGCAAGGGAAAACAGGCTTTCCTGTGAAATAACATTATGCGCGCCGCCAGATAGTGCCTTGCGGGGTGTCTTCCAGCACGATTCCTGCCGCTTGCAGCGCGTTGCGGATGCGGTCGGCTTCGGCGAAGTTCTTGGTTTTTTTTGCGTTGGCGCGGTCGTTGATGAGTGTTTCCACGCTTTTTTCCAAACCTTCGATCACGGTGTCTTCCGCGGTTTCGCCGCTACGGCCTTGCAGGAAATCTTCCGTATTGCGTTGTAGCAGGCCAAGTACGCTGCCAAGCGCTTTGAGCAAGGCGGCGGATTCTGCGCTGCCTTTGTTGGCTTCGTTGGCTAGTTCGAACAACACGGCAAAGGCTTCGGCGGTGTTGAAGTCGTCATCCATGGCGGCTTTGAAGCGGGCGGCTTGCGGGTGGCTCCAGTCCACGCTGGGGGCTGTTTCCGTCGCGCCGCGCAAGGCGGTGTACAGGCGGGTGAGCGCCTGTTTTGCGTCGTCCAGGTGCTGGTCCGAGTAATTCAGCGGGCTGCGGTAGTGGGCGCGCAGGATAAAGAAGCGCAGTATTTCGGCGTCGTATTTTTTCAGCACTTCGCGGATGGTGAAGAAGTTGCCCAGGGATTTGGACATTTTTTCGTCATCCACGCGCACAAAGCCGTTGTGCATCCAGTAATTGACGAACTTGCAATCATGCGCGCCTTCGGATTGGGCGATTTCGTTTTCATGATGCGGGAATTGCAGGTCGGCGCCGCCGCCGTGGATGTCGAAGTGGTCGCCGAGGTGGTGCTCGCTCATCACCGAGCATTCGATATGCCAGCCGGGGCGGCCGGAGCCCCACGGGGATTCCCAGGCGGGTTCGCCGGGTTTGGCAGATTTCCACAGCACGAAGTCGAGCGGGTCGCGCTTGAAGCTGTCCACTTCAACACGTTCGCCTGCGCGCAGGTCGTCCAGCGTTTTGCCGGAGAGCTTGCCGTAGTCGGAGAAGTCGCGCACTGAATAGAACACGTCGCCGTTGCTGCCTTGGTAGGCCAGGCCGCGCTCGATCAGTCGGGAAATCATGGTGATCATGCCGGCAATGTGTTCGGTTGCGCGCGGCTCGGCACTGGGCCTGACGACACCGAGCGCATCCGCATCCTGGTTCATGGCCTGGATGAAGCGGTCGGTCAGTGCGGTGATGGATTCCTGGTTTTCCGCGGCGCGGGCGATGATTTTGTCGTCGATATCGGTGATGTTCCGGACGTAGTTGACGTCATATCCGCTGGCCCGCAGCCAGCGCGCTACCATGTCAAAGACTACCAGTACCCGTGCGTGGCCGAGGTGGCAGTAGTCGTATACCGTCATGCCGCAAACGTACATCCTGACCTTGCCGGGAACGATGGGGACAAAGGTCTGTTTTTGGCGGGCCAGGGTGTTGTAAATGTTAAGCATGGGTGTTTTTGCAGGAACTGCTTGAATTTTTTGGATTTTGAGGCGTTTGTTGTTAGAATTCCAAGCTTGGAAATCCGAAAAAATTATAGCACAATGATTCTAGCAAGCGCCTTCCGGCATTGTTTCATGAAGGCCGCAAGTGGTCTGGTAATAGGTATCAGCTTCTTTGCTGGGGCGGCACAGGCGGACAGCCTGGGCGAGGTGTCGCAGTTGGTGCGCGAGCAGCGCTACCCGCAGGCACTGAAGGCGGTTGAGTTTTATCTGGCGACACACAGCCAGGATGCGCGCGCCAAGTTTATCAAGGGCGTGATCCTTGTCAGGCAGGAAAGGCGGATGGAGGCGATCGATATCTTTTCCGAGTTGACGCAAAAACACCCGGAACTGCCGGAGCCGTACAATAACCTGGCGGTACTCTATGCCGAGCAGGGGCAGTACGAAAAGGCCCGTCAGGCGCTGGATATGGCGATGAAAACGCATCCAAGTTACAGCGTGGCGTATGAGAACCTGAGCGGGGTGTATGCCAAGATGGCGAGCGATGCCTACGATAAGGCGTTACAGGTGGAGCGCGGCCCGGCGCATCCGCTGCCGCGTCTGGCAATGCTGGATGACGTGGTGCCCAATCCGGTGCCGGGCGCTGTAAAACCACTCCCGCCCGTCAAAATTGTTCAGGCGGTTAAACCTGCGGTGCCTGTCCTGGTATCCCCGATACAGCCCAAGCCCCCGGCCCCGCCGCCGGTTGTGGCGCCCGTGCCCAAGCCGGTGGAAAGCAAGGCGGCGCCTGCCGCCGTTGCGGTGAATCCGCAGCAGGCGGTGACCGAGGCGATCAATGCCTGGGCGAGCGCCTGGTCGTCCAAGGATGTCAAAGCGTATCTGGCCTGTTATGCGGATGATTTTAAGACGCCGAACGGGGAATCCCGCGCAGAATGGGCAAAAGGGCGCAAGGAGCGTATCAGCAAGCCGGTATCGATTAAGGTCCAGGTGCTGAATCCCAAGGTGAGTCTGCAGGGCGACCGCGCCACGGTTGCGTTCAAGCAGAGCTACCGTGCCGGGGATGTGGCCAAGCGTACCAGCAAAACGCTGTATTTGCGGCAGGTGGCAGGCAAATGGTTGATCGTGCGTGAGGAGGCCGGAAAGTGAAGCGCTTGGTGACGCGTAAAAGCCAATCCATTGTTGCAGCAATGTTGTTGTTGCCGCTGCTGATGCCGTGGAATGCGACCGCGATTCATTTTGCCGACCGGCCATCCCGGCTGGAGGCCTTTATCCAGGGCTCTCCGCGCGAGATCGAGGGCTTGTTGGTCAAGAGCCTGCTGGAAATCACGCAAGGCAAGCTGGACCAGGCGCTGAAGGATGTGGATGCCGTTATTCACGCCGTGCCTAATTTCAAGCTGGCCTACCTGGTGCGCGGCGACCTGTTGCAGGCCAAGGCGCGCCAGATTTCCGATTTCGGTAGTGCGCCTAATGCGCCCAGCGGGGATATTGCCGATTTCCGCCAGGAGGCGCAGGTCAGGCTGAGCCGCTATCTTTCGCAAGAAGGTGCGCCGTCGAATCTGGATTATTTGTGGCAACTGGATTCCGCGCAGCAGAACGCCATTGTGGTGGATACGGTGAAATCCCGCATGTACCTGTACCGCAATGCCAACGGCCAGCCGCGCTACGCTGGCGACTACTACGTGACGGTGGGCAAGAACGGCAGCGAAAAGCAGAAGGAAGGCGACAAGAAAACGCCTTTGGGCGTTTATATTGCCGGTACCAAGCTTGCCAGCAACAAACTCCCCGATTTGTATGGCGCTGCCGCGTACCCGTTGAATTATCCCAACGAATGGGATCGCCAGCAGGGCAAGAACGGGCACGGGATCTGGCTGCATGGCACGCCCAGCGATACCTATAGCCGCCCGCCGAGAGCATCGGATGGCTGTGTTGTGCTCACGAACCCGGATATCCAGGGCTTGGCTGAGGTTCTGAAAAACGGCAATACGCCGGTGGTGATCGTTGGCGAGGATGGTGTTTCTGCGCCGGAACTGGCCCGCCAGAAAGCGGCATTAACGGCTGCGCTGGAGCAGTGGCGGCGGGATTGGCAGCAGCAGCAGACGGAAGCTTACCTGGCACATTATTCCCGCGATTTTTTTAGCGAAAAAATGGATCTGGCGGCGTGGGCGGCAGAAAAAAGGCGTATTCAGTCGCGTAAATCCAATGTCAGCGTGAACTTGTCCGAAATCAGCATTTTCCGTTATCCTGATGCTCGCAAGCAAATGGCAGTGGTCAATTTTAACCAGGATTACAAGGCAGACCACTTCACTCACAAAATGCGCAAGCGCCAGTACTGGGTGCTGGAAAACGGGCGCTGGAAAATTCTGTACGAGGGATCGGCCTGATCCCTCTCGGAGGGGGAGGCACAGATGTCGGTTTTTGTCAGATGGGCAAGGGCAGGTGCGTTTGTTGTTGGCCTGATGTGTTGTGGGCCGCTGGGGGCGGTTGAGCAGGCTGCGCTTCAGCAGCACCCGCAGATTGAAATCGAAACCAGTCGCGGCAGTTTCGTGGTGGAGTTGTATCCCGAAAAGGCGCCGCGCACGGTTGAAAACTTCATGCAGTATGTCAACAGCGGCTTTTACGCCGGCACCGTATTCCACCGGGCGGTACAGCGTTTTCTGGTGCAGGGCGGGGGGCTGACGGAAGCGCTGGAAGCCAAGCCAACGCTGCCGCCGATTCCGAATGAATCCGCCAATGGTTTGTCCAACATGCGCGGCACCGTGGCGATGGCGCGGGGCGGGGCGGCGGATAGCGCTACGTCGCAATTTTTCATCAATCTGGCCGACAATCGCTTCCTGAATTTCTATCGCCCCGAAGCCGGACTGGAAGGGTATACCGTTTTCGGTCGCGTGATACGCGGTCTCGATGTGCTGCTTGCCATCAGCAACGGCGCGACGACGACCATCGGGAAGTTCAGCAACGTGCCGACAGAGCCGCCGGTGATCCGCTCGGCACGGGTGCTGGAAAATCCGATCGTTGCGGAAAATGAACTGCCGGTGATTGAGCCGGAAGCAAAAGAGAAGAAGTCAACATTAGTCAAAAAAGGAAAGAAGCGTGGTAAAACTTAAAACAAACTTTGGTGAAATCGTGATCGAACTGAACGCAGAAAAGGCGCCCGGCACGGTCGCCAATTTTCTGGAATACGTGAACAGCGGTTTTTATAACGGCACGATTTTCCACCGGGTCATCGACGGGTTCATGATCCAGGGCGGAGGCATGGAGCCGGGCATGAACCAGAAAGCCACCAATGACCCGATTCAGAACGAGGCGGATAACGGCCTCGGCAACGAGGCTTACACCATCGCGATGGCGCGGACGCCCAACCCGCATTCGGCATCCAGCCAGTTTTTCATCAACGTATCTGACAACGACTTCCTGAACTTTTCGGCACCGACCGCGCAAGGCTGGGGTTACTGCGTGTTCGGCAAAGTGGTTGAAGGCACGGACGTTGTAGACAAGATCAAGAAAGTCAAAACCGGCAACAAGGCTGGTCATCAGGACGTTCCCGTCGAGGATGTCATCATCGAAACCGCTGAAGTTGTCTGATAGCCAAAAGCCGGGCGTGGCGCGCACGCTGTTCGTTTCAGACTTGCATCTGTGCGAAACGCGCCCGGAAATCACCGATGTTTTCCTGAGGTTTCTGGAGCATACCGCCAAAGGTGCGCAGGCGCTTTATATCCTGGGCGACCTGTTTGAGTACTGGGCTGGTGATGATGCGCTGGAAACGGATGCTCACTACCAGCAGGTGGTGAATGGTATCCGGTGTCTGGTGCATAGTGGCACCCCGGTGTTGTTCATGCACGGCAACCGCGATTTTTTGGTGGGTGCCGAATTTGCCCGCCAGAGCGGGGCGCAGTTGCTGCCCGAACCGGTGCAGATTGATCTGTATGGGCGGCAGGCGTTGCTGACGCACGGCGATTTGCTGTGCACGGATGATGTTGAATACCAGGCGTTTCGCCGGCAGGTGCGCGATGGGCAGTGGCGGCAGGAATTCCTTGCCCAGCCGCTGGCGTTGCGCAACGCCCAGATTCAGGCGTTCCGCCAGCGCAGCGAGCGGGAAAAAGCCTCAAAAAGCATGGAAATCATGGATGTGAATGCTGGTGCGGTGCTGGATTTTTTGCGTCGGCATGCTTATCCGCCATTGCTTATCCATGGGCACACGCACCGCATGGGGCGGCACCAGGTTGCCGTTCCGTCTCATGCCGGTTGTGAGCGTATCGTACTTGGCGACTGGTATGACAGCGGAAGCTACCTGGAATGCACGAGCGCCGGCTGTGGGTTTTTGCCATGCCGGTGATAGTGCGTCACTCGTGGCTTTCTTCGATTCCCAGTTCCTGCACCTTGCGGGTAAGCGTGTTGCGCCCCATGCCCAGCAGGTGAGCCGCCTCGATGCGGCGGCCGCCGGTGTGGGCTAGCGTCCCGGCAATCAGCGCCCGTTCAAACTGGTGGGTAAGCGATTCCAGGATGTTGGGTTCGCCGCGCTCCAGCATGCCTGCCAATTCGGCTTCCAGCCCGCTTAGCCAGTCGGTGCTGGCGGCGGGATGTGCGACGTGGTCCTCGCGCAACTCCGGCGGCAAGTCGGCAACATCGACGTTCTGTCCTGGCGCCATCACGGTTAGCCAGTGGCAGACGTTTTCCAGTTGGCGCACATTGCCGCTCCAACTGAGGGAAGACAGGTATTTCAACGCTGCCGGCGCCAGGCTCTTGGGTTCTACACCGAGACTCTGCGCGCTTTGCTGCAGAAAGTGTCGCGCCAGATAGGCGATGTCCTCGCGCCGTTCACGCAGGGGCGGCAGCCGCAGGCGGATGACGTTGAGCCGATGGAACAGGTCGTCGCGGAATAGCCCTTGTTTGACGCGTTCTTCCAGGTCCTGGTGGGTGGCGGCGATGATGCGCACATTGACTTTGACCGGCTGGTGCCCGCCGACGCGATAGAACTGCCCGTCGCACAACACGCGTAGCAAACGGGTTTGCAGGTCGGACGGCATGTCGCCAATTTCATCCAGAAACAACGTGCCGGTATCGGCCTGCTCGAACCTTCCGCGACGCATGGCTTGGGCGCCGGTAAACGCGCCGCGTTCATGGCCAAACAGCTCGGACTCCAGCAAATCTTTCGGAATGGCGGCGGTATTAATGGCGATGAATGGGTTGTCGGCGCGTGGGCTGTGGCGATGCAGCGCGCGTGCGACCAGTTCCTTGCCGGTGCCTGATTCGCCATTGATCAAGACCGTGGCGTGGGAGCGGGAGAGCCGGCCAATGGCGCGGAATACTTCCTGCATGGCAGGGGCCTGGCCGATGATTTCCGGGGTTTCTTCCACTGCCGGGGCGGTGGCGCCTTCGCGCTCGCTTTCTTCCACGGCGCGGCGAATGATGTCCACGGCCTGGTCCACGTCGAAGGGTTTGGCCAGGTATTCGAATGCCCCGCCCTGGAATGCGGCAACAGCGCTTTCCAGGTCGGAATAGGCGGTCATGATGATCACGGGCACTTCGGGCAGTTTTTGCTTGATCGCTTGCAGCAAGTCCAGCCCAGAGCCTCCCGGCATGCGGATGTCGCTCACCACGACTTGCGGTTCCGAAATTTCCAGTGCGCTTAGCGCTTCGGGTACTGACGAGAACGTTTTGAATGGCATGTCTGTTCTCGCCAGTGCTTTTTCAAACACCCAGCGTATGGATTTGTCGTCGTCAATAATCCAGATAGGCTTCATTTAGTTTCCTGAGAGTCGTTTTTTTTGGTGGCTGGTGTTGCGGCTTGTTTCATGACGGAACTTTCCACCGGCAACAAGATGGTAAAGCAGGTTCTGCCCGGCTCGCTTTCGCATTCGATCATGCCGTGATGCTGGGTGATGAAATTCTGCGCCAGCGTCAGCCCCAACCCGGTGCCGCCATCCCGGCCGGAGACCAGCGGGTAGAAAATGCGTTCGCGGATCGCTTCCGGAATGCCTGGCCCATTGTCAATAATTTGCAGCTTGATCGCGACGCGATAGCGTTTTTTTGCGAGGGTTACCTGCCGTTCGGCACGCGTTCTCAAGATGATCTCGCCCACTTTCCCGGAGTTGCTCATCGCTTGCACGGCGTTGCGTGTAATGTTGAGCACGGCCTGGATGAGTTTTTCGCGGTCTCCCACCAGGTCCGGCAGGCTGGTGTCGTAGTCGCGGCGGATGATCAGCGTCTGCGACGTTTCCGCCAGCAACAGACTGCGTACGCGCTCGAGCACTTCGTGGATGTTGGTCAGTTCGTACTTGGGTACCTGGTGCGGCGCCAGCAGCCGATCCATCAACTGCTGCAGGCGGTCGGCCTCCTTGATGATGACCTGCGTGTATTCGCGCAGCGCCGGCTGCGGCAGTTCGTGTTCCAGCAATTGTGCGGCACCGCGCAGCCCGCCCAGCGGGTTGCGGATTTCATGTGCCAGGTTGCGCAGCAGTTCGGCGTTGGCCTGCTGCTGGATCAGCATGCGCTCTTCGCGCGCAATACGCAGTTGCTGGTCCATTTGCTGGAACTCCAGCATCAGGCTGGTGGGGTTGGATTCTATCGGCGTCACCGTGCAGGTAACCGCCAGCGTATGGTGGCGATAAGTGGTCAGCAGGAACTCATGCTCACGAAACGGGCTGTGCTTCTCCAGGGCATTGTTGACGGCGAGATTCAGCAGGTCGGTGCCGATGAATACCTGATCCAGCTGCATGCCGCAAATATGGCTGAGGCTGGTAGCAAACATGACCTCTGCTGCCGGATTGGCATAAATCACGCAGCGGTGCTCATCCAGCAGCAACGTGGCGGTTGCCAGGTATTCGAGTCCGGCGAAAGCTGAAGGGGTGCGCGTCATCATGGTTCCGCTGAGTTAAGCAAGAGCCAGGCCAGAAACGCCGGTTTTAGCTACTTGATACCGGAAATTTCTTTTTCCAGCATTTGCACATTCTTTTCATGCAGTGCGATATCGGCTGTTTTTCCCGAGTTTTTGGCTTGTTGCAAGGCGGAACGCTCGGCGCTGAGTTCGGCGTCGAGGATTTTGCGTCGGCTGTTGTCGCGTTGCTGCTGGGTGGCGGCGTCGACACGGGGGAAATCCGCGGGTGTCGCGGCTGTTGTCGCTGGTTTTGTTTTTTTGCCAGGGCTTGCCGGGCTGGGTTCGGCTGAACCGAAGCAAGCGCCTTTTTTGCCATAGCTGAGCGACAGGTTGGAAATCATGACCGATTCACCCACTTTGCCGTAGCTGCAGGTTTCCGCCGCAACCGGGCACGTCAGTAGCAAAAGTAATAGGGCGGGCAGCAATTTCATGCAGTAAGTGTAGAGGAGACGGCTGGCAGCAGGCAACAAAAAAGGCGGGTTTCCCCGCCTTTTTTGCATTGCAGCAAGCGATTAAACGCTGTAGTACATCTGGAACTCGATCGGATGCGTCGTCATGCGGATGTTGTTGACTTCTTCCATCTTCAGGGCGATGTAGGCATCGATCCATTCGTTGGAGAACACGCCGCCACGAGTCAGGAACTCGCGATCCTTGTCCAGTGCGTCCAGAGCTTCGTCCAGGCTGGCGCACACGGTTGGGATCTTTGCATCTTCTTCCGGTGGCAGGTCATACAGGTTCTTGTCAGCTGCGTCACCTGGGTGGATCTTGTTCTGCACGCCGTCCAGGCCGGCCATCATCAGTGCGGAGAAGGCCAGGTACGGGTTGGCGATCGGGTCCGGGAAGCGGGTCTCGATACGGCGGGCCTTGTCGGACTGCACGTGCGGCACGCGGATGGATGCGGAGCGGTTCTTGGCGGAGTAAGCCACCTTGACCGGTGCTTCGTAGTGCGGAACCAGGCGCTTGTAGGAGTTGGTGCCCGGGTTGGTGATGGCGTTCAGCGCCTTCACGTGCTTGATGATGCCGCCAATGTAGTAGAGCGCGAACTCGGACAGGCCGGCATAGCCGTTGCCTGCGAACAGGTTCTTGCCATCCTTCCAGATCGACTGGTGCACGTGCATGCCGGAACCGTTGTCGCC
>CAZEFE010000013.1:0-18400 GCA_964511385.1 uncultured Methylophilaceae bacterium
GGCTGACTGCTCCGGTGAAGGCGTTGCCGGCTTGGGTCAGGGTGATGGCGCCGGCGTTGGCGTTGACGCTGGTGGTGCCGGTGACAGTGAGGGCGCCGGTCTGGGTCACCGCGCCGTTGGCGATGACGTTGAGGTTGCCGCCGAAGCTGCCGGTGGCGAGGCTCAGGGCGTTGGCGTCGGTAATGGCGACGTTGTTGGCGCCGCTGTTGGTGAGCGTGACCGCACCGGTGAAGTCGTTGCCGGCCTGGGTCAGCGTGATGGCGTTGGCGCCGGCGCTGAAGCTGGCCGCACCCGCCCCGCCCGCCTGGGTCAATGCGCCGGTCTGGGTGATGGCGCCGTTGCTGGTGACACTGAGGGTGCCAGTGCCGACGCTGCCAGCGCCAAGCACGGTGGCGATGTTGTTGGTGAGCGATACGTTGTTGGCGCCGCTGTTGTTCAGGCTGACCGCTCCCGTCAGGGCGTTGCTGGCGGTGCCCAGCGTAATCACGCCGGCGCCGCCGTTGAAGCTGCTGGTGCCGCCTACCGTGAGGCCGCTGCCGTCCTGGGTGAGGCCGACCGCGGTGGCGGTGAGGTTGTTGGCGGTGGTGACCGCGCCGAGTTGCAGGGCGTTGGCGTCGGTAACTTGTACCGCGTTGGCGCCAGTGTTGTTCAGGTTGACCACGCCGGTGAAGTCGTTGGCTTGGGTCAGGGTGATCACGCCGGCGCCGCCGTTGAAGGTGGCGGCTCCCGCACCGCCTGCCTGGGTCAGGGCGCCAGTCTGGGTGATGCCGACGGCGTTGACGTTAAGCGTGCCGGTGCCGATGTTGCTGGTGCCTAGGATCAGGGCGTTGCTGTCGGTGATGGCGACGTTGTTGGCACCACTGTTGTTCAGGCTGACCGCGCCCTTGAAGTCGTTGCCGGCCTGGGTCAGCGTGATGGCGTTGGCGCCGGCGTTGAACGTGGCCGCACCCGCCCCGCCCGCTTGTACCAGGGCGCCGGTCTGGGTGATGGCGCCGTTGCTGGTGACATTGAGGGTGCCGCTGCCAACGTTGCTGGCGGCGAGTACCGTGGCGATGTTGTTGGTCAATGCGACGTTGTTGGCGCCGCTGTTGGTCAGGGTGACCGCGCCAGTGAAGGCGTTGGCGGCGTCAGTTAATGTGATGCTGCCAGCGCCGGCGTTGATGCTGCTGGTGCCGGTGACGGCGAGGCCGCCTGCCGTTTCGGTAATGGCGCCGCCGTTGCTGCTGGCTGCCAGGGTGCCGCCTATCGTGCCGGTGCCGAGATTGAGGGCGCCGGTGCTGGTGGCGGTGAGGTTGCCGCCGGTGATGCTGAGCGTGCCTAGCGTCAGGGCGTTGGCGTCGGTGATCTGGACGTTGTTGGCGCCGGTGTTGCTTAAGCTGACAGCACCGGTGAAGTCGTTGGCCTGGGTCAGCGTGATGGCGTTGCCGCCGGCGCTGAAGCTGGCGGCACCGGCACCGCCGGCTTGCGTCAATGCGCCGGTCTGGGTGATGGCGCCGTTGCTGGTGACACTGAGGGTGCCAGTGCCGACGCTGCCAGCGCCAAGCACGGTGGCGATGTTGTTGACCAGGGCGACGTTGTTGGCGCCAGTGTTGGCCAGGCTGACTGCTCCGGTGAAGGCGTTGCCGGCTTGGGTCAGGGTGATGGCGCCGGCATTGGCGTTGACGCTGGTGGTGCCGCCAATCACCAATGCACCGCTTTGTGTCAGTCCAGCAGCGGTGGCATCGAGGTTGCCAGTGAGGGTCAGCGCTTGCAGGTCGAGGGCCGTGGTGTCGAGGACAGTGACGTTGGCGAGCCCACCACTACCGGCAAACGCAACCGTGCCGGTGAAGTTGTTGCCGGCGTTGTTGACGGTGATATTGGCGCCTGCTCCGTTGGCGGTGAAGACACTGTTGCCGCCAATAGCCAGCGCACCGCTATTGGTGATATTGCCCAAGGTAGCAGTAGCACTCAAGGCACCGGTGATGGCGATGGCGCCCAGGTTGAGGCCATTGGCATCCACCAGCGTGACATTGGTGCCGTTGGTGACGTTGACCGCGCCGCCAAAATTATTGGTAGCCGTATCAAGGATAATGCTATTTGCCGCGCCAGGGGTCAGCGTGGTGGCGCCAGTGACCGTAATGCTACCGCTGTCCGTGATGTTGCCGCTGGCGGTGACGCCCAGGGTGCCCGTGGCTGTTACCGTGCCCAGGTTGATGGCGTTGCTGTCCGTCAAAGCGATATTGGTGCCGCTGGCAGAAACCGCGCCGGTGAAATCGTTGCCCGCATTATTGAGGGTGATGTCGCCGGCCGAAGCAGTCAGTGCGGTGGTGCTGCCAACCGTTACAGCACCGGCGCTGTTGGTGACGTTACCCAGCGTTGACGAAACCGTCAGGGTTCCCGTTGTGCTGACATTGGCGCCGATATCAATGCCGCCATTCTGGGTGTTTTGCAGCAGGATGTTGCCGCTGCCACTATTGAGCGCGGCGTTGACATTGATGGCAGCGCCGGCTACCGGTGCGGTATCCCCGGCGCTCAGCGTAATGTTGCCGTTATTGGTTTGGACCACGCTGCCAATGGTGATGGAATGCCCGGCCTGCATGGTCACACTTTGGCCGGCCGTGGTGAATACCAAACCGCCACCGCTCAAGCCGGCGCTGACGGTGATGTCGTTGCTGGCTTGCAATATGACATTACCGGTCAGCGCTTCGAGCGCTTCGTCATCTATCGTGAAATTGCCCGCACCGCCGTCAGCAAACAGTATCGAAAAATCGGAGGTGCCATCATTCACCTGGGCGTTATCCGCGCCACCACTGTCCACAATCGTAAGGTTATTGGGGTCCAGCAGCAGGGTACCCACCTTTCCTGCCGCCGCACTCAGGTTAACCGTGCCGGAAAAATCCAGGTTCTGTTTGCCGGACACTTCGACGAAACCGCCATTGCCGCCAATAGCGCCGCCTTTAGAGCTGATAGAGCCGTAGTAACGCGTGATGTCGTCCGACCACACCACCACTTTGCCGCCATCACCACTGTGCAAGGCATCCGCCTTGATGCCGACACCAGAGCCTACAAAAGTGCGCCATGCATTCTGGATGGATGGGTTGTAACCATGGTAATCACCGCCGACCAGGATCGAGCCGCCGACCAGCCAGCCGGATGCATCAACTTGCGCCGAGCCGAGCAATCCCACCTGATGCCCAAGAATGTTGATGTTGCCGCCCTTGGCCTGCGAACCTTTAGCCTCAACCACGCCAGAAACCAGCGCGGTATCCCCTGCCTGGATGGTGACATTGCCGCCTTTGGGTCCATTGGCCGTGGTCAAGGAACCGGCATCCACCGTGACATTGCCAACTGCCTTGAAGACGATGTTGCCTTCGGCATCCAGCGTAGCCGAGTTGGCATTTACAACCCCGCGTTGCTTGACCGCGCCGCCAAAAATGCCGATGTTTTTACCAACCACAGTCCCTACGTTCAGCGCCTGGTTATCTGCCGCATTCACTTCAACTTGCAAGTCCGGATGCTTGAGGTCGACCAGACTGGCGCTCTTGCCTGCCGCCAGCAGAACGTCGCCGCCCGGCGCCTCAATAACCCCGTTGTTTTCTATATTCGGCGCCAGCAGCACCACCGAACCCCCAGGCAGCGCGGTAATCGTGCCGTTATTCACGATATTGCCGGCACCCGCCAATCCGTCGAATTTGAGCAGCCCGTTAAGGAAATCCTGATTGGACAGGTTAAGTGTAGACGCCACCAAGCCCGCCACATTAACCTGCGAACCGGAGCCAAAGGCAATACCGTTGGGGTTAAGCAGTATCACACGCCCGTTGGATTGCAGGCTGCCAAGAATCTGCGAAGGGTTGCCGCCGGTGACGCGATTCAATACCTGGCTGGCTGCGGAAGGCTGGATGAAACGGGTGATTTCGCCCTGGTTGATCGAGAAGCCCTGCCAATTGATGATGGCATTGGCGGAGTTGGTGATATTGAGGACGCCGCCCTGGTTCTGGAATATGGCCGTGCCGCTTACCACGGTCGGGTCGACCGGGTTGGCCAGTACAACCGCGGGGAACCCAAGCGCGAATACCAGCCCTTGGGCCACACACCTGACAACCGGCCGCACTTGCCACTGCGCCATCAGGTTACCGCGCACTTTTTTCTGTTTGATTCCGCTCTTCTTGGCCATGCCCCTACTCCTTAGAACGTCCAGACAATCTGGCCGTGCAAATGGGTGTGGTGATTAATGACATCACGCAATTTGTCTATGTAGGCAAAATCCAGCCGTACCTGGAGATCTTCCTTGTAGGAAGCACGGATGCCCACACCATAACTGGTCACCTGCGTTGAGGGGCTCTCGCCCACATCCGGGTGATTGCGGATGACTTTACCGGTATCGCTAAACACCAAGGCGCGCATCCTGAGTTTGTCCGAGAAGCGCTCGCCGAACTCGGGTGTGTAGCCTTCCAGCGTAACCTGGTAGCCGTGGTCATTAGAAAAAGCGCGCTCATCCAGCCCGCGCACCGAGTTGGCGCCGCCGATACCAAACTGCTCACCGGGGATCAGCATGTCGTTGGTGGCCTGCCCGTTGAATTTCAGCCTGCCCTGCCAACCGCTTTTGAACAGGTAGCTATAATCCAGGCCGTAGCGCGCCAGAAAATACGAAGCTTTTGAATGTGGGCGGGCACCGAACTGGATAAAGTCGTCGGTCATGCCGTGGTTGCCGAAAGGCGCGTTCTTCACCAGGCTCAGGTAGCTGGAAAGGTTATAAACATGATTGTTCCTGGACAACACGTAAGTCAGGTCAAACGGGTGGATCGTCAGCGGCGGGACCAGGTTCTGGGCCGTGTTGACCAGAGCCACATTGGTTTTGAATACGCGGTAGCTGAACCCTGCCGAAAGCTTGTGTTCCCATTCCCCGAATTTGGGGAAATTCTTGGTCAGGTGGATTTCGTAAACATTACCGGAACCGCTGATGGCAAATTCGCCCACCGAGGTCCGGACCTGGCCGGAATTGACGCTGGAGTAACCAGCGATTAAATCGAGGCTGGAATTCCAGTCGTACAGCGGCACGTGGTAGCTTGCCGCAAAAATCTCGACATCCCGATGATGCTCGTCCGGTGACGTAATCACCTGGGCTGTCAGTATATGATCCAGATTGAACAGGTTGGCATGTTGCGCCGCCAGGCCGGCCCGGAAAATGCCGGTCTTAATGGTGCCGGTGTTGTCCAGCGTAGCGGCAAAACGGAGGGGATCCCGCTCTTGAACCTTGACATTGGCGACCACCTCGCCATCTTTTTCCCCGGGCTTGAATACCACGTTCACCCGTTTGTCAGGATTCTCGCCGATCAGGCTTAGATTGGCCGTCAGATCTTCAATATTGGGAGTTTCACCAACCTCGAGCGTGGTGAGTGAATCAAGGATGTTCTGCGTGTCGAAGTAGCGCGTCTCATCCACCTCAATTGCGGAGAGCTTGCCTTCAATGACGTTGAATTTTACCGTGCCATCCTGCAGACGTTGTTCCGGCAAGGTCACCAGTACGGTGCTGTAGCCGATGTCGGCATAAGCTTTTTCCAGCGCGTCCAGCGCCTGCTGCACACTGCCGAAATTCCGCTTTTCGCCAATGTAGGGCGCCACAATCCGGTCGACAGTTGCATCGTCGAGCAGCGTATTACCCTCTACATCAAAGCCATTGATTGTAAAACTGAGAGATTCCTCATTATCTTCCGCAGCCGCCGGCGCAGGCGCCAGAGCCAGGAAAATACATGCCAGCAGGAACATCGTCCTGAAACACACCCCACACTGCTGCAAGCTTGCGGTAACAGCTCGACCAATAACGGACACGCTCATAATGCCCCTGTTGCCTGTTTAGAATGACTACTGCTAATTTATTTTCGTATTCTTGCACTATCACCAAACGCAACCATCTGCCCCAAGCATACCGCAGCAACATTGCGGCAAACAATTTTCCTCCAGGATTGTAACCCAATCATAAGCAATTGAAAAACATATAAAATAGAATCCCCTTTAATACGCAAGGAATTGCCCGGCTGACCCATTAGAACCGCTTCGAATCCCGCACGAAATATGAGATTGCGCAAAAATACAACAGCCACCCGCGCGAGGCCGTGCCAGCGCAAAACTTTTGGGATAAAAGGAGAAAAGTAAGTGGAGGCGCGAGCCGGAATCGAACCGGCGTAAACGGCTTTGCAGGCCGCTGCATAACCATTTTGCTATCGCGCCTTCGAAGGCATTCTGCGTTACACCAACACCGCAGAAACTAAAACGGGGAAAGCAGATGCCTTCCCCGTTTTTTAACTGGAGCGGGAGACGAGTCTCGAACTCGCGACCTCAACCTTGGCAAGGTTGCGCTCTACCAACTGAGCTACTCCCGCGTGAAGAAGGCGCCATTTTAAGGATTTCGGCCTTTGTGTCAAGCCTTGCCAAGCATTCTTTTTCAAGATTTACTTGCCGCGCATTTGAGGCCAGGCGGCCTTCAGGTAGTAACCCATTGACAGCAATGTCAAAATTGCCGCGATGTAAATCAGGGCGGTACCGATCACTTTTGAATCAATCGCACCGATCGGGCGGTAATACAGCAAAAACGGGATCGCAATCATCTGCGCCGCGGTTTTGATTTTGCCGATCATGGCTACCGCCACGCCCTTGCCCTGCCCAATGCCGGCCATCCACTCGCGCAATGCCGAGATGGTAATTTCGCGGCCGATAATGATCAGCGCCACCACCGCGCCGACCCGATCAAACTCCACCAGCACCACCAATGCCGCAGCCACCATCAGCTTATCCGCCACCGGGTCGAGAAACGCACCAAAGGCCGAAGTCTGGTTGAGCGCACGGGCAAAATAGCCGTCAAACCAGTCCGTCACCGCCGCCAATATAAAAATGAGCGTCGCGTACAAATCCCGCATATCTGCCGGCATCTGGCTTTCCGGCAGGTAAAACACGCCGACAAACAGCGGAATCATGACGATTCTCAGCCAGGTCAAAATATTGGGAACATTCCATTTCATCAGTGCAACGCCTCGTATATGGTCTGTGCAAGAGTTTGGCTGATGCCTTCCACTTGCGCAAGCTCATCCACGCTAGCCTTGCTCACCCCGGCCAGGCCGCCAAAGCGCGTCAGCAGCTTCTGCCGCCGCTTGGCGCCCACGCCTTCGATCTCCTCCAGGCTGGAACTCACCCGCGCCTTGCCGCGCCGTGCGCGGTGCCCGGTAATGGCGAAGCGGTGCGCTTCGTCGCGAATCTGCTGCAGCAGATGCAGGCCGGGGTGATCCGTCGCCAGCCGCAGCGGCTCGTCGCGGTCGGGGAAAATCAGCTGCTCCAGCCCGGGCTTGCGCTCCTCGCCTTTGGCGATGCCCACCAGCAGGATGTCGCTCAACCCGACTTCCTGCATCACCTCCACCGCCACGCCAAGCTGGCCCTTGCCGCCGTCAATGAAAATCAGGTCCGGCATCTTGCCGGCGTCCTTGCCTTCGCCCGCCGCCAGCTTGGTGTAGCGCCGCGTCAGCGCCTGGCGCATGGCGGCGTAGTCGTCCCCCGGTGTGATGTCGCTGATGTTGTAGCGCCGGTATTCCGAACTCTGCATGGCACCCTTATCGAACACCACGCAACTCGCCACCGTGGCCTCACCCATGGTGTGACTGATGTCGAAACATTCAATGCGGTTGGCGGTTTCCGGCAGGTCGAATGCCTCGCGCAGCGCGTTCAGCCGCCCTTCCTGCGTGGTCTTTTGCGCCAGATGCTGCGCCAGCGCCAGTTCGGCGTTGGTCTGCGCCATCTTCAGCCAGACCCGGCGGTCGCCGCCCACGTAAGCGCTGATCTCCACCTTGCGCCCCGCGTATTCGCTCAGGGTTTCCTGCACGCCATCTTCCAGCAGCACGCCGGTAATAATCAGCGGCGGCACCGGCTGTTGCAGATAGTGCTGCTCCAGAAAGGCTTGCAGCACCATTGCCAGGTCGCAGCCTTCGGTATTTTTCGGGAAATAACTGCGGTCGCCCACATGCCGCCCGCCGCGGATCATCACCAGATTCACGCACATCAGGCCGGAAGCCGCCACACAGGTCACCACATCGGCATCGCCGCGCTTGAAATCGCTGACAAACTGCCGCGCCTGCACCTGGCGCAAACTCTGGATGCGGTCGCGAAAAACCGCCGCGCGCTCGTATTCCATGTTCTCCGCCGCATCCGCCATTTTTTGCGAAAGCTCGTCCAGCACCTGTTGTTCTCGGCCCTCCAGGAACATCGCCGCATGCCCGACATCGCGGCAGTATTCCTCGCGCTCGATATAACCGACGCAAGGCGCGGTGCAACGCTCAATCTGGTATTGCAGGCACGGGCGCGATCGGTTGGAAAATACCGAATTCTCACAGGTGCGCAGGCGGAACACCTTTTGCAGCAGTTGGATGCTCTCGCGTACCGCCACCGCATTGGGAAACGGCCCGTAATAACGGTCGGCCTTGCGCTGCGTACCGCGATGGAACGCCAGCCGCGGGAACTCGTCGCCGGACAGCATAATATAAGGATAGGATTTATCGTCCCGAAACAACACGTTATACCGCGGCATCAGCGATTTAATCAGGTTGTTTTCCAGCAGCAAGGCTTCGGCTTCGGAGCGCGTCACCGTGGTTTCGATGCGCACGATGTTGCTCACCATCATGCGCGTGCGCGGGCTGGGGAGATTTTTCTGGAAATAAGACGACACGCGCTTTTTCAGGTCGCGCGCCTTGCCGACATAAATCACCTCGTCCTGCGCGTTAATCATGCGATACACGCCGGGCAGGTTGGGCAGCCCCTTCAGGATGGGCTTGGGGTCAAACGCCTTATTCGTCGAGGAGCTTTCCGGCAATCGCCCAATCCTCCTCTGCCACCTCTTCAAACGTGATGTAGGTATATTCCGGCGGCTTGTGCGCGTGGCGCTGCAAGGTGGCGGTAATTTCCTCGGCGATTTTCGCCTTCTGTTCGCGGCTGATGTTGCCGGCCAGCTTTACATTGACGTATGGCATGTTGATTCCTCCTTGATGCTTGCAAATACCGCATGGAACATCGCCTCGGTAAGGCGTCTGGTCTGGGTATTGTAGCGGCTGCAATGATAGCTGTCATACAGCGTGCGGCCATCCGGCAGCACATGCCGGGCGGCGTGGCCAAACTTGTAGGCCGATGCCTTCAACCCCAGTGCTTTCAGCACCGCCGCATGCGCCACATTGCCCAATGCCAGTATCGTCACCTCCGGCAAGCCCGCCAACTCCGCCGCCAGAAAACGGTTGCATTGCGTAATCTCCGCTCCTTCCGGCTTGTTCTCCGGCGGCAGGCATTTCACCGCGTTGGTGATACGGCAATTCACCAACTGCAAATCCGGGTTCGCCCAGCCGGCAGCGTCCAAAGGCTCACTGGCGGTTGCAAAGCCAAAACGGTGCAAGGTGGAATACAGCAAGACCCCCGCGTAATCCCCGGTGAATGGCCGCCCCGTCCTGTTCGCCCCGTGCATGCCCGGTGCCAACCCCACAATCAGCAGCCTGGGATTGTCGTCGCCAAACGGCGGCACGGGACGGGCGAAGTAACCCGGCTCCCGGCTTTTCACTTCATCGAGAAAAGTGGCCAGGCGCGGGCAACGGCGGCAGTTAGGATCGAAAGCTGTCATCAAAACTCAAGATAGGAAAATAACCTATTGAAATATTGCTGGTTTAAGTTATATGCTGGTTCAAAAAAGGAAAGCCCAGCGAGTTGCCCCGCCGGGCTGGATACAGAATCTTTCGATTCTTTATTGTAGCAACGGCTCTCACCCCGGATGAACTACAACGAGTGCCATATTACGGAGAACAGGCATGACAGGCAAGAACAAAAATATCGGCCCACTCACTTTTGGATTGGACATCGGCATCGCCTCGGTTGGCTGGGCGGTGCTGAACGAAACCCGCATTGTTGATCTTGGTGTGCGCTGCTTTGACAAGGCGGAAACTGCCGATAAGGGCGAATCGCTCAACCTCGCCCGCCGCGCAGCCCGTTTGTTACGTCGCCGCCTGCGCCGTCGGGCCTGGCGGCTCACCAAACTGGCAAGATTGCTCAAGCGCGAGGGATTGATTGCCGATGTCGGCAACCTCAAAAACCAACCTGCCAAAGGCTTCAAGACGCCCAATGTTTGGCAATTTCGTGTGGAGGCACTCGACCGCAAACTTGAAGCCGAGGAATGGGCACGCGTGATTTACCACCTCGTCAAGCATCGCGGCTTTCACTGGATGAGCAAGGCCGAGGAAAAGAAGGCGGACGACGACAAGGAAGGCGGCGCGGTCAAGAAAGGCCTGGCCGGCACCAAACGGCTGATGCAGGAAAAACACTACCGCACCGCGGCCGAAATGGTCATCCGCGAATTCCCAGACGCCCACCGTAACAAGCGCGGCGATTACAGCAAGGCGCTCTCCCGCGCCCTTCTGGCTGACGAACTTGCCACCTTGTTCCAGCGCCAGCGCACATTAGGCAACCCGCATGCAAACCCAGCCTTGGAAGCCAGGCTTCTCAACAAAAGGACCGGTCTGCTCTGGGCACAAAAGCCCGCGCTTTCCGGCGAAGACCTGCTCAAGATGCTGGGCAAATGTACCTTTGAAAAATCCGAATACCGCGCCCCCAAGGCCAGCTTCACCGCCGAACGCCATGTCTGGCTTACGCGCCTTAACAACCTGCGCATCGTGGTGGACGGCAAAATCCGTCCGCTCACCGATGCAGAGCGTCGTTTCGCCTTGCCCTTGCCATATCTGCAGGCGAGCGATTTCAGTTATAAGCAACTTGGCAATGCGCTAGCCAAGGAAGGCTTTTTATCCAGGGACAGTTTCCGCTTTGCCGGGCTCTCCTACCCCAGCGCCAAACAGAGCGAAGAAGAAAAAGCCAAAAACCCGGAAGACGAAAAGCTGGTCAAGCTCACCGGCTGGCACGATCTGCGCAAGGCGTTCAAGGAGGCCGGGCTGGAAACCGAGTGGCAAAAAATCTCCGTTGCCGCGCTGGATGGCCAACCGCAACTGTTGGACAACATCGCCCGCGTGCTGTCGGTTTACAAGGAGGATGAGGAAGTCGAGCGCGAACTGAACAAGCTCGATTTGCCCAACAAGGCCGCCGTGGTGCAGGCATTGCTCACTGTGCGTTTCGACAAATTCAGCAATCTATCGCTGAAAGCACTCTACAACATCCTGCCGCACATGGAAGCTGGCATGCGTTACGACGAGGCTTGTGTGCAGGCGGGCTACCACCACAGCCAATTGCATGACGCAGGCAGCGGCGAACACAAATACCTGCCGCCGTTCTATTGCGGACGCGAAAAGGATGGCCGCCTGAAATTCGTTGATGATCTGGACATCCCGCGCAATCCGGTCGTACTGCGGGCGCTCAATCAGGCGCGCAAGGTGGTCAACGCGCTCATCAAGGTTTATGGCTCGCCGTTTGAAGTGCATATCGAAATGGCGCGGGATTTGTCAAAACCCTTTGACGAACGCCGCGACATCAAAAAGGCGCAGGAGGAATTCCGCGACCGCAACGAAAAAGACCGCGCCGCCTTCAATGCCGAATACAACGCCAGCGGCGAACTCAAAGGCCGCGATTTCGAGAAATGGCAGCTTTACCGCGAGCAACACGGCAAATGCGTCTATTCTCTGGAACCACTAGATATAAACAGATTATTTGAAATGGGCTATGTCGAGATTGACCATGCCCTGCCCTACTCGCGCAGCTTCGACGACAGCAAGAACAACCGCGTTCTGGTATTGGCAGCTGAAAATCGCAACAAGGGCAACATGACGCCATTCGAGTATCTAGATGGAAAAAACAATAACGAGCGCTGGCGGCAATTTGTGGCTTTTGTCGAATCGAACAAAACTTACCGCCAAGCCAAGCGCAACCGCCTACTCAAACGAGACTTCGGCGAGGACGAGGCCAAAGACTTCCGCGACCGCAATCTCAACGACACCCGCTACATCTGCCGCTTTTTCAAGAACTACGTCGAGCGTTATCTCAAGCTGGCGGAGGACAGTACCGCCAAACGCTGCGTGGTGGTCAGCGGCCAATTGACCTCGTTCCTGCGCGCCCGCTGGGGGCTGGTCAAAGTACGCAGCGATAGTGACCGCCACCATGCGCTGGATGCCGCCGTGGTCGCGGCTTGTAGCCATGGCATGGTCAAGCGACTCTCGGATTATTCCCGCCGCAAGGAACTGGAAAAGGTGCGTGAAGGCTTTGTCGACATGGAAACCGGCGAAATCGTGAACCCGGCCATGCTGGAGCAGCTTCAGCAGCATTTCCCCGCCCCTTGGGAGCATTTCCGGCAGGAACTATTGGCACGGCTGAATGAAGACACCCCTACCGCATTGCGCGGGGAAATGGAGAACCTGGGTTATCCGGAGAAAGCACTGGAAAATTTACACCCACTTTTCGTCTCCCGCGCTCCACAACGGCGCAATAGCGGTGCGGCGCACGAAGAAACCATTTACGCCCAACCGGAACGGCTGAAAGCGCAAGGCGGCGTCACACAGAAGGTCGCCGTCACCGATCTCAAACCCAGTGATATCGACAAACTCATCGACCCGCATCGCAACGAAAAGCTCTACGCGGCATTACGCGAATGGGTAGGCACGCGCGAAGAGAGAGAAAAGCGTGCGAAAGAAATCGAGAAATCCGCCAAGGAGACCAAGCGCGAACTCACCCCTGAGGAAAAAGCCGACATCGAGCACTTACGTGCCCTACCAACAAAGCCTTTACCTGACTTCAAAAATCCGGGAGCGAGAGAAAAATGGGAAAAAGAATATAAGGGACCACGGGATAGCGATGGCAAACCTATTCCGCCAGCCATTCGTACCGTAACCATGGTCATCGACAAACTTTCTGGTATCCCGATTCGCGGCGGTGTTGCCAAGAACGACACCATGCTACGGGTGGATGTGTTTACCAAGGCCGGCAAGTTCCATCTGGTACCGGTGTATGTACATCACCGGGTAACGGGGTTGCCGAATCGGGCGATTGTGGCGTTCAAGGATGAGGATGAGTGGACGCTGATTGATGACAGCTTTGAATTCCGTTTCTCGATACATCCCAACGACTTGATACGTATCACCTTGAAGAGAGAGTCTTACATTGGCTATTACGCCAGTTGTAATCGGTCAACTGGCGCTGTAAATATTTGGGCACATGACAGAAATCAAAATGTCGGTAAAGCTGGAATGGTTGAAAGCATCGGGGTCAAAACCGCCTTTAATGTCGAGAAGTTCAACGTGGACGTCCTCGGCAACATCTACCCCTCCCCGCCGGAGGCCCGCCGTGACCTGGCGTAGCCTCGTCATCTCGCGCCCCGCCAAACTGCGTCGGGAGCATTACTCCCTCGCCATCGAGCAGGATCAAACCGCGTTCGTGCCGTTTGAGGACATCGCGGTCATCCTGCTCAATCACCGCGAAATCACGCTCACCCATCCCGTGCTTTCCGCCTGTGGCGAATACGGTATCAGCCTGTTTGCCACGGGCGATACGCACCACCCTAGCGGCGTGTTCCTGCCCTATCTGCCGCATTCCCGCGCCACGCGCTGGATGCGGCTGCAACTGAATTTACCGCGCCCAACGGCCAAGCAAACATGGGCAGCCATCGTACGCCAAAAAATTGCCAATCAGGCTGCATGTCTGCGGTTAGCAAAACGCGATGGCGACGACCGACTGGATTCGTACGCGGCACGCGTACGCTCCGGCGACAGTGACAATCTGGAAGGCCAAGCCGCCGCATTTTACTTTCCCCAGCTATTCGGCAAGGGCTTCCGCCGCGTAGAAGATGGTTTCGTCAACACCGCGCTGGATTACGGTTACGCCGTGCTGCGTGGCACGATTGCGCGCGGGCTGGTGGCGCACGGCATGCTGCCGGCCTTCGGCATTTTTCACGCCAGTGAACAAAATGCATTCAATCTGGCCGACGACCTGATCGAACCATTCCGCCCGCTGGTGGATTTGTGCGTGAAAAACATGCGCCCTTCGCCTGACGACGAATTGCAGCCGCAGGATAAAGTTGCGCTGGTCAACCTGCTCAATGTGGATGTCGCCATGCCGCGCGGCAAAATGTCCGTGCTCTCAGCTATCGAACAATGCGTGGAAAGTCTGGCGCGAATTTATGAAGGGGGTAATGCCGGGCTGCTGGAATTGCCCGTGTTGATCGGGCTGGAGCAGCACCGGTTCGAGTTCTAGGACGTACGCACATAAATCATGAGTGGGGAGAACAAGCGATTCATGAGACTGATGGTGTTATTCGACCTTCCCGTCGTGACCAAGGCCGAGCGGAGAGCCTACACGGTGTTTCGCCGTTTTCTCATCAACGACGGCTACGACATGATCCAGTTCTCGGTCTACGGGCGGCTGCTCAATGGCAACGATGCGCTGGAAAAACACATGAAACGGCTGGTGGACAACCTACCACCGGAAGGCTCAGTGCGTTGTCTGAGCGTGACCGAAAAGCAATATGCCAGCATGAAACTGCTGGTCGGCCTGCCGCTTTTTCAGGAAAAAAAGGTCAAATCCGACCAACTACTACTGTTCTGAAACCCGGTTTTACAAAGCAAAACGCCCGCCAGACTTACGTCTGACGGGCTTCTGCACGAGGCCTATGGTAGCTCATCCGGGGTGAGAGAGGGAGCTACAACGAAATGGGTGCATGACTTGTTAAGTGTTCGATGGTAGCTCATCCGGGGTGAGAGAGGGAGCTACAACCCCGTCTCGTTGTGGGTGTGCGATCCGTCGATGGTAGCTCATCCGGGGTGAGAGAGGGAGCTACAACGCCATAAGTCGTCACCTCGCTGAAGAACAAATGGTAGCTCATCCGGGGTGAGAGAGGGAGCTACAACGCAGGTGACGTACTTGAAGACCGTCTCCATATGGTAGCTCATCCGGGGTGAGAGAGGGAGCTACAACGTTGATCATGGCAATGTTCTCCGGCGCGGCATGGTAGCTCATCCGG
Source organism: uncultured Methylophilaceae bacterium (assembly GCA_964511385.1). Classification (GTDB taxonomy): domain Bacteria; phylum Pseudomonadota; class Gammaproteobacteria; order Burkholderiales; family Methylophilaceae; genus CAILHX01. Next base: position 14,945 of record CAZEFE010000013.1, read on the forward strand.
GGTGAGAGAGGGAGCTACAACTCGAGCGCCGCCCGCTGCTTCTTCTGCGACATGGTAGCTCATCCGGGGTGAGAGAGGGAGCTACAACAGCCAATACAGCAAGTCCTCGCGGCCCTTGATGGTAGCTCATCCGGGGTGAGAGAGGGAGCTACAACCAGCTTCGTCGGCCGCGGACTCGGTGCTGAATGGTAGCTCATCCGGGGTGAGAGAGGGAGCTACAACCACGGCGCGCGCCTTGCAACTGCTTGATGAATGGTAGCTCATCCGGGGTGAGAGAGGGAGCTACAACGCATATTGCTTGGGCTATCTTCACCGCCGCATGGTAGCTCATCCGGGGTGAGAGAGGGAGCTACAACATCAGTTCGCGCCAGCATAGTGGCGTTTATATGGTAGCTCATCCGGGGTGAGAGAGGGAGCTACAACATGCTCGTGGTGTTTCGTTAACTCAAGACAATGGTAGCTCATCCGGGGTGAGAGAGGGAGCTACAACTCTATAACTAAACTTCCACTAACATTAATTATGGTAGCTCATCCGGGGTGAGAGAGGGAGCTACAACCCATCGTTTTACTCTCCCGTTTGCGCTGACATGGTAGCTCATCCGGGGTGAGAGAGGGAGCTACAACCCACTTGGTAGCCAGGAACAGTACCTTTTCATGGTAGCTCATCCGGGGTGAGAGAGGGAGCTACAACTGTATTGGTGCCCGTGTTCGTTGACGGCCAATGGTAGCTCATCCGGGGTGAGAGAGGGAGCTACAACCAGCCGGTGAGAGCGCCGCCGTTAGAATCAATGGTAGCTCATCCGGGGTGAGAGAGGGAGCTACAACTTCGGCCATGCCGTCGAGAGCGGCGGCGGTATGGTAGCTCATCCGGGGTGAGAGAGGGAGCTACAACATCACCGGCGGCGGCTTCCACATTGAGCAGATGGTAGCTCATCCGGGGTGAGAGAGGGAGCTACAACTATTGCGTCCTGCAATTCAGCACGGTCAAAATGGTAGCTCATCCGGGGTGAGAGAGGGAGCTACAACATGCATGGCAGGATGAACAGCTTAAACACAATGGTAGCTCATCCGGGGTGAGAGAGGGAGCTACAACTTCAACGATAATGATAAGAAACAAAAACCAATGGTAGCTCATCCGGGGTGAGAGAGGGAGCTACAACCTGCAGCGCCTCGATGGCGTCCTTCGCCTTATGGTAGCTCATCCGGGGTGAGAGAGGGAGCTACAACCGATACGTCGACCGCCTGCTTGTCGTCCTTATGGTAGCTCATCCGGGGTGAGAGAGGGAGCTACAACCAGGCGACGAACTGGACCACCCCTTCAGCAATGGTAGCTCATCCGGGGTGAGAGAGGGAGCTACAACTTAAGCCACCGAGCGTGAACGGCTGGCTGAATGGTAGCTCATCCGGGGTGAGAGAGGGAGCTACAACATGTCGGCGAATGCAACAATAGTTTATTCGATGGTAGCTCATCCGGGGTGAGAGAGGGAGCTACAACGAAGGTGTCCGCACCACCCTTTGCCGATGAATGGTAGCTCATCCGGGGTGAGAGAGGGAGCTACAACCTTATCAATGCTTTCCTCAACGCCAGCCTCATGGTAGCTCATCCGGGGTGAGAGAGGGAGCTACAACTTCATCGGCAAAGGGTGGTGCGGACACCTTATGGTAGCTCATCCGGGGTGAGAGAGGGAGCTACAACCAAAAGGAACGGTTACCGGCAGCGTGCCGCATGGTAGCTCATCCGGGGTGAGAGAGGGAGCTACAACGAGTACCATATCTTCCATGTACTGGAATTTATGGTAGCTCATCCGGGGTGAGAGAGGGAGCTACAACGGTGGTAGAGGTGGAAATTTATCTTTATTAATGGTAGCTCATCCGGGGTGAGAGAGGGAGCTACAACGTCGCGCAGGGTCAAAACCATTTCGATTTCATGGTAGCTCATCCGGGGTGAGAGAGGGAGCTACAACAGAAATAGAACTCCAAGTATCTGCAATCTTATGGTAGCTCATCCGGGGTGAGAGAGGGAGCTACAACAGCGTTGATGAAATCCGCAACCCTCGCACCATGGTAGCTCATCCGGGGTGAGAGAGGGAGCTACAACGTAACTACCTGTAGCAAAACCACCATAAGTATGGTAGCTCATCCGGGGTGAGAGAGGGAGCTACAACATGAATAGTAGTAATGTTGATTTAATTAGTATGGTAGCTCATCCGGGGTGAGAGAGGGAGCTACAACCGTTCCAGGAGGCGACGAACTCCGTATTGGATGGTAGCTCATCCGGGGTGAGAGAGGGAGCTACAACGAGTACCATATCTTCCATGTACTGGAATTTATGGTAGCTCATCCGGGGTGAGAGAGGGAGCTACAACCCTGCTGAGGCTTTGGAGGAGTTTGTAAAAATGGTAGCTCATCCGGGGTGAGAGAGGGAGCTACAACAGCTGGACTATTCGTTCTGTTGGTCGTCAAATGGTAGCTCATCCGGGGTGAGAGAGGGAGCTACAACGTTTAGGTATATCCACATATCCAGCTCCAGATGGTAGCTCATCCGGGGTGAGAGAGGGAGCTACAACTGATGCCCATGATTGCAAACGTCGTGAGCAATGGTAGCTCATCCGGGGTGAGAGAGGGAGCTACAACATGTGCTCCAACAACATCGACCGCACGAACATGGTAGCTCATCCGGGGTGAGAGAGGGAGCTACAACCCCACGGTGCAAACCCTGTTTGACCGTGGCATGGTAGCTCATCCGGGGTGAGAGAGGGAGCTACAACGTAGGCACCGGATGCCACAAGGCCGGTCTTATGGTAGCTCATCCGGGGTGAGAGAGGGAGCTACAACCGACCGCCGATAGGCGTGTTGACGGCCGACATGGTAGCTCATCCGGGGTGAGAGAGGGAGCTACAACCCTTGAGGGTGAGCGCGCCGACCTGCTGTTATGGTAGCTCATCCGGGGTGAGAGAGGGAGCTACAACTCTGTTGTTGTTCCTCCGAAACCTCCAGTTATGGTAGCTCATCCGGGGTGAGAGAGGGAGCTACAACGCCTTCTGGTGCCCACCCGGCCTGCGTGGTATGGTAGCTCATCCGGGGTGAGAGAGGGAGCTACAACGGCTCTTGCCTGTCACCGCTTTGGTAATGGATGGTAGCTCATCCGGGGTGAGAGAGGGAGCTACAACATGCGCCTGCGCTTCCCTTGGCGTGTCTTTATGGTAGCTCATCCGGGGTGAGAGAGGGAGCTACAACGTGGCAGGCTTCTCAAAGTTTGGTGCGTACATGGTAGCTCATCCGGGGTGAGAGAGGGAGCTACAACGCTGGCATGAATTGCGCAATCCCCAGCGCCATGGTAGCTCATCCGGGGTGAGAGAGGGAGCTACAACGAACCAGCGCGTTGCCAGCATGCTCAACCTATGGTAGCTCATCCGGGGTGAGAGAGGGAGCTACAACCACGCACCACCGGGCTTG
>CAZEFE010000013.1:18500-50614 GCA_964511385.1 uncultured Methylophilaceae bacterium
GCTTGCAGATTTCTGGAATGGTAGCTCATCCGGGGTGAGAGAGGGAGCTACAACCCGCCAGCCGCGCCTTTTCGGCGTTGTATGATGGTAGCTCATCCGGGGTGAGAGAGGGAGCTACAACGCCACAGACAAGGGCTTCATCAGCCATTCGATGGTAGCTCATCCGGGGTGAGAGAGGGAGCTACAACCCATTGGGCGGCGTATGGGTCAATCTCGTTATGGTAGCTCATCCGGGGTGAGAGAGGGAGCTACAACAACTCCGGCTTGATAGTTGTACGCAGCCTTATGGTAGCTCATCCGGGGTGAGAGAGGGAGCTACAACCGTCGTTAGCACATTGGTACAAGTAACAGTATGGTAGCTCATCCGGGGTGAGAGAGGGAGCTACAACCAATAAGTTTGCAGCGGACGCCGCACGCAAATGGTAGCTCATCCGGGGTGAGAGAGGGAGCTACAACGATGTGGCTGTTAGCCCCATAAAGGGGCCATCATCCACACCGTTCTCGCTTCGCGAGGCGAGCAAGAGTACTTATTTTTACTTCGAATACCTTGACTACAAGATCGAGGTTATAAAATCTCGTCGCCCGTCTGTGGCTCTACGCCGCCCGTGCGGTTCAGCACGGCCAACGCCGCATCGAGATTGCCGCGTTTCGCCCGCTCCTTAAAATAATCAGCAGTCTTGATTGCCGCCAGTTTTTCGGCAATTGCGGTCACAATAAATTGATTCAAAGAAGTGCCGTCGTCGCGCGCGACCTGCTCAATGGATTGTTTCAACGATGCCGGTAGGCGCAAGGCGTAATTACTATTGGTTCCCATCTCGCAACTCCTTCAAAAACTCATTCGGTAGCATTACTTTCAAATTGAATTGCTGCGCCACACCTGAAAAGTCTGCCGTGTTGAATGTCACAATCACATCCACCTGCCCGTTCACTGCGGCTTCCAGCACCATGTCGTCGTTTGCATCTTTCAACTGTGGCCGCCATAAATAAAATATCTCGGCTGGCTGCACAAATCCGGCAAGAACATCCAGAAAGTTCACCACCGCCGGTTTATCCAATTGCGCGGCCAGCAAATGTTCCGGCCTCAACAACACCGCTTCGTATTCCAAAAACAGCGGCACGCTTGCAACCGGCTGGATTTTTCCTGCCAGCACCCGTTTCAACAATGCGGCGGAGGCGCCCTGCGGGCTACGCAAGCCTGCCACCAGCACATTGGTATCCAGCAATATTTTCATATTGCCAGCAATACTACTTGTTGCTTTTTCAATTTACAAGGTATTGCCGGTTGATAATAATAACCAACTGATATTAAATACAAATTATCCGTATTACTGACGCCGTGCTGACTTATGTTCACTAAAGATACCTTCAAATTCCTCGACGAGCTGGCCGCCAACAACCACCGCGCCTGGTTCGAGGCGAACAAGCCGCGTTATGAAGCGCTGGTACGCGAGCCGGCGCTGGATTTTATTGCGGCGATGCAGCCGGTGCTGGAGGATTTTGCGCCGCACTTCGTGGCGGAGCCGCGCAAGGTGGGCGGATCACTCATGAGAGTCTTCCGCGATACGCGCTTTTCGCGCGACAAGACGCCGTACAAGACCAACATCGGCATCCAGTTCCGCCACGAGTTGGGCAAGGATGTGCACGCGCCGGGCTTTTACGTACATATTGCGCCGGATGATTGCTTTTTGGGCGTGGGCTGCTGGCATCCGGATGCGGAAATGCTGGGCAAGATACGCGACCGCATTGTGGAGAAGCCGGAGCAGTGGTTTGCCGCGCGCGACCATAAAGACTTCACCGCGCAGTGGGCATTGGGCGGCGACAGCCTGACCCGGCCACCGCGCGGTTATGCGGCGGATCACCCTGCGCTGGAGGATTTGAAGCGCAAGGATTTTGTCGGCATGGCGGCGTTAGGTGCCGCCGAGGCCACGGGCTCCGGCCTGGTGAAGCTGACGGGGCAGCGCTTCGCCGAGACGGTGCCGTTCATGCGCTTTTTGTGCGAGGCGCTGAACGTGCAGTTTTAAGGCAATAAAAAAGCAGCCTTTGAGGCTGCTTTTTTTAAGCTTTTCAGAATTGCGGTCGGGCAAGGCACCGGAGCGCAGACAGTACAATTCGGTACGGCAAGCGACGGTAACGCCGCCCGGACGCGATTCTGTAAAGCTTACTTCACGCGGTTCTTGTATTCGCCGGTGCGGGTATCAATTTCAATCTTGTCGCCGATGGAAACAAACAGCGGCACGGGCAGTTCAAAGCCGGTGGAAATCTTGGCGGGCTTCATCACCTTGCCGGAGGTATCGCCCTTCACTGCGGGCTCGGTGTAGGTCACTTCGCGCACTACGGAGTTTGGCAGGTCAACGGAGATGGCTTTTTCGTTGTAGAACACCACTTCGCACTGCATGCCGTCTTCAATGTAGTTGATGGCGTCGCCCATGTTTTCGGCTTCGACTTCGTACTGGTTGTAATCCGCGTCCATGAATACGTACATCGGGTCGGCGAAATAGGAGTAGGTGCATTCCTTCTTGTCCAGCACCACGACTTCAAACTTGTCGTCGGCCTTGTAGACGGATTCGCTGGGCGCTTCGGTCAGCAGGTTCTTGAACTTCATCTTGACGACCGCCGAGTTCCGGCCGGATTTGTTGTATTCGGTCTTCTGAACCACCAGCGGATCGTTGCCGATCATGATGACGTTACCAACGCGGAGTTCTTGTGCGGTTTTCATGAGAGTGTCCTGTCTGCATCTGCAAAAATATAAAGCCTTGGATTATAACCTGTTTTCATTCCTTTTTGCCAGGCAAAAATCAACCAGCCCGGTCGCTTGATCTTTTTGCTGCGCCAGCTGCCCGGCCCAGCGCCGCGCGTGCAGTTGCAATGCCTCGCGATGCCGCCACAGCGTGGCCCAGTCGCCTGGTGCAAGGCATTTGCCCTGCTTTCCATTCCACGCCTGCCAGAATGCGGTTACATCGGCGGCAACGTCCGGCGGCAGTTGCCCGGTATATATCGATAAGAATGCTTCCAGCTTTTTCCAGTGCGCGTCTTCCGGCTGCGGGTAAATATTCCAGACCAGCGGCTTGGCGGCCCACTGTGCCCTGACAAACGAATCTTCACCGCGCACGAAGTTGCACTCGCACAGCCACAGCAAGGCATCATACTCAGGCTGCGCCAGGAAAGGCAGCACGCGCAACTCCAGGCTGCCGCGGCTGAACGCCTGCCCCGGACAAAGCTCCGGCACTTGCAGCCAGGCGGCGGCTTGCGGCAGCAGTTTGCCCACCGGCAGCAGGCAAGTCACCAGGGTGGCACTTTGTGCGAACGCTTGCAGCAGGTTTCCCAGGCCCGGGTTTTCGTAGCCGAACAGCGATACCCGGAGTTCCTCCGGCCGGCGCTCCGGCAACCCCAGCCCGGCCGCCAGTTGTGCCGCAGCCTGGGTAAAATCCGTAGCACCCAGCAAGCCGCCGGTGTTTGCGGTAAAGCCGGGGAAATAGAAATATTTGGTCAGCGGCAGTTGTGGGTGGGGCGACGCCATGCCGTGCCACTCGGCAGCCCACGGCTCGGCGGTGAGGTATTCCAGGTTGATCCACAGCGGTTTGGCCGGGCTTGCCGCCATGGCAGCCAGGTAAGTCGGCGGCAGTTCACAGGCAAATGCCTCGATCACCACGTCGGCCGGCGCAACCTCGGGAAAAGGCGCCGCCCAGTGCCGGACCTCGACCCCCTGCCAGGTCTGCTGCAATGATCCGGGGTTTATCTGCGGGCATAACGCCTGCAGGCAGGCCAGGTCGTCCAGCCAGAGCCGGACGGTGATGCCGTGTGTTTCGGCCAGTTGCGTTGCCAGGCGCCAGCACACGCCGATGTCACCGTAGTTATCCACCACGGTGCAAAAAATGTCCCAATGCCGGTTGACTAGCGGCCTTTCTGCTCCAGCCACGCTTCGGTCTCCGGTTGCAGGGTGACGTGGTTGATACCGTAGCGCTGGTCCAGCATTTCGCGCATGTCCGGCAGCACATGCATCCAGCCGTGCAGGTCGTCCAGCACCACGTGGGCGGAAAGCGCCACCACGCCGGAAGCCAGCGTCCAGATGTGGACATCGTGCACCGAATTAACGCCGGGCATGTTGCCCATTTCCTGCTCCACAACGTCCGGATCGATATGCTCGGGCACGCCCTCCATGAGCACATGTACGGCCTCGCGCAGCAGGTTGGTGGTCGAAACCAGCAGCAGCCCGGAAATCAGCATGGACAGGATCGCGTCAATCGGCACCCAGCCGGTAAAGTAGATCACCGCCCCCGCCGCCAGGGCCGCCACCGAGCCCAGCAGATCGCCCATCACATGCAGCATGGCGGCGCGCGAGTTGATGTTTTTCTCGCTTTTGTTCAGCGCATAAGCCACCCCGATATTCACCAGCAGGCCGATAAACGCGATCACCATGACCTGCCCGCCGGCCACCTCCCGTGGCGAACTCAGGCGATGGATCGCCTCCTGCACGATGCCGAAAATAATCATCAGCATCAGCAGCCCGTTGAACAGCGCCACCAGCACCTCAACCCGCGCCAGGCCATAGGTATGCCGCTTGCTCGGCGGCCGTTGCGCCACCCAGGCCGCAAACCAGGCCAGCGCCAGCGCGGCAGAATCCGAGAACATGTGCCCGGCATCACCCAGCAACGCCAGCGAGTGGGTCAGCCAGCCACCGACCGCCTCGACCAGCGCGAAACCCAGGGTGAGCAACACCGGCCAGAGCAGGTTAAGGTGCGTGCGGGAGCCGTGGCGATGCGGGAGATCGTGTTGATGAACCATGAATGAATACTCAAAAAAATGCCGACCGGAAACATTCCAGTCGGCATCTTATCAGCAAAGCCTGACAAATATTATTGCGGCTTGCCGTCTTTCATTTCACGGCGCTTTTCCATGTGATCGCGCATTTTTTCGCGCATCATGTCGCGGCCCTTGCGCGCCTCCTCCTGGTCAATCACACCATCGCCGTTGGTATCCATCTTTTTGAAGTGTTCCTGCATCTGCTTTTCATGGAATGCCTTGAATTCATCGTAACTGAGTTTGCCGTCATGGTTGGCATCCGCATCTTCAAACATGCCATGACGTCCGTGCCCGTCTCCGGGCGGCGGCGGATTCTCGGCCCATGCCGTGCCTTGCAGAGCCAACAACAGTAGCGCGCCAGCGGAAATGCCCAAAAATTTGTTCATCTTGATCTCCGAAAAGTTAACTGAATACGAACCTGCCCTCATGCAACGCGTGCATGGCAGTGCCGTTGACCTCACGCAATCGTTAAAGTTTTTTGTTATATAAAAATAACAACAAAGTCTTTCACATTATATGTGCGGCTTCCTATACTTCGCCGCGTACCAACTTCAAGCGCGAGCAATCATGGCCGAACAGACTACCCAGAGCAGAAGTACCCAGGACTCACTCGACGAGAGCCGGGTCATCCGCGAAGTGCTGAAAGCGCTGCAGAACATCCGCTTCGGCTCGGTAGAAATCACCGTGCACGAAGGCAGGGCAACGCTGATCGAGCGCAAGGAAAAGGTTCGGCTGCAATAACTTTTAGTTTTACCCAATCCAACCGGATCACCGGCGGAACAATTTTTAACACAACGCATTGACGGACTGACCGAATGTACGGAGGGACGAAATGAAATTTATTAAAACCGTCCTCAACGGACTTTATGGAGAACGTCATGACATTCAAAAGAAAGATTATCCCCGCGCTCATCATCAGCGGTAGCGTATTTGCCGCATCCGGCAACGTGTACGCCAACGATAGCGACGAACTGGAAAAACTGCGCGCACTGGTGCAGGAACTCGACCAGAAAATCCGCGTAATCGACCGCAAGAACGAACTGGCGGAAGAAGCCGCCGCGGCCAAGAAGAAAGAAACGCCAGTGGTCAAGGCCAGCAAGGATGGCTTCGGCATCGAGTCCGGCGACGGCAACTTCAAGATCAAGTTCGGCGGCCTGATCCAGGGCGATTACCGCTACTTCAACAATGGCCGCAGCGCCGGCGGCGCTGCCGGCGGCCAAGCTGTAGACACCGCCATTGCCCGCCGCGCGGAGCCCATCATCCAGGCCACCCTGTTCGATAAATACGATTTCGTTTATGTCGGCGAGTTCGGCTCTAACGCCGGCACCAACAGCAATACCATTGTGGACGCGTTCGGCCGCGCACGCTTCTCGCCAGCATTCACCGTGCAGGCCGGCCGGTTCCAGGTGCCATTGAGCCTGGGCCGTTTGCAGGGCAGCAACACCATCAAGTTCGTCGAACGCGCTTACCCGACCGATGCCCTGCTGCCCAACCGCTCCCAGGGCTTTGCCGTACTGGGTACCGTGCTGGACAAGAAACTGGACTACTCGGTTGGCATTTACAACACCCTGATTGACGGTGCCAGCGAAAACACCACCACGGACACCAACAATGACAAGGAATACGCAGCGCGCCTGTTCGCCAGACCGTTCCAGGGCAGCGACAGCGCCCTGGCCGGCCTGGGTTTCGGTATCGCCGCCACCTATGGTGAAGTCCGGTTTGCCGACCTGCCAGGCACGTACAAATCCTCGGCGCAAAACACCATCTTTACAAACATAGGGGTCAATGACGGCAAGCGCTATCGCTGGGCACCGCAAGCGCACTATTTCTACGGGCCGTTCGGCGTGATCGGCGAATATGTCAAATCATCCCAGGAAATCAACACCGCCATCGGCGCCGCCAACCGCAAGACGGTGGAGCACGATGCCTGGCAAATCGAAGCTTCCTACCTGCTGACCGGTGAAAATGCCTCGTTGGGCGCCGTCACGCCGAAGCGCGACTTCGACTTCGACAAGGGCACCTGGGGCGCATGGGAAGTGGTGGGGCGTTACACCGAGCTCAACCTGGATGACGACATCTTCAAGAATGCAACCAACACCGCCGCTTCCGCCATTTATGCCAATCCGACATCCAGCGTCAGTTCGGCAAGCACATGGACGCTCGGCGTGAATTGGTACCTGAACCAGAACGCCAAGATCGCGCTGAACTACCTCGACACCTCGTTTGACGGCGGTGGCGGTGGTACCAACGCCACCCCGATCGACCGCGAGGACGAACGCGCCCTGCTCGCTCGCTTCCAGGTGCAGTTCTAAAAGCTCCCTGGCTACCCTCCATCCCTGGCTGGCGCTGGAGGGTAGCCGGTTGTTCGTGAACCGGCCGAAAGATTGACCAGGGCGTTCTTAACCGTTTTTTTATTACATAGGAAATTTTCATGAAAACATTTTATCTGGGTTTGAGCTTCATCATTGCCGTCCTGGCACTGGCGAATCCGCTCAAGGTGAATGCCGCGGAAATCAATCTGCTCAACGTATCGTACGACCCGACGCGCGAGTTGTACCAGGATTACAACGCGGCCTTCGCCAAGTACTGGCAGGCCAAGACCGGCGACAAGGTCACCATCAAGGCATCCCACGGCGGTTCCGGCAAACAGGCGCGCGCCATCGTTGACGGTCTGGAAGCCGACGTGGCCACCCTGGCGCTGGCTTACGACGTGGACCAACTCCACGAAAAAGCCAAGCTCATACCAAAAGATTGGCAGAAACGCCTGCAGCACAACAGTTCGCCCTATACCTCGACCATCGTGTTCCTGGTGCGCAAGGGCAACCCGAAAAAGATCAAGGACTGGGATGACATCGTCAAGCCCGGCATCAGCGTCATCACCCCCAACCCCAAGACCTCCGGCGGCGCCCGCTGGAATTACCTGGCGGCCTGGGCCTATGCGCTGAAGCACAACAACAACGATGAAGCCAAGGCCAAGGAATTCGTGGCCAAGCTGTACAAGAACGCCCCGGTGCTGGATACCGGCGCACGCGGCTCCACCACCACCTTCGTCGAGCGCGGCATTGGCGACGTACTGCTGGCCTGGGAAAACGAAGCCTACCTGGCAGTGAAGGAACTGGGCCCGGAAAAGGTGGAAATTGTCGTGCCGTCGCTGTCGATCCTGGCCGAACCGCCCGTCACCGTGGTGGACAAGGTGGTGGACAAGCACAAGACCCGTGCTGTCGCGGAAGCCTACCTGAACTACCTGTATAGCGAGGAAGGCCAGGAAATCGCAGCCAAGAACTACTACCGCCCAACGCTGGAATCGGTGGCGAAGAAGTACGAAAGCCAATTCCCGAAAATCAATCTGGTGAAGATCGACGACGTGTTCGGCGGTTGGACCAAGGCGCAGAAAACGCACTTTGCCGATGGCGGTGTGTTTGACCAGATTTACGGCAAGTAAGACAACGCGGGGGCAGCTTGCCTGCCCCCCCGTTTCAAGGAGCAAGAAGAAATGACAACCCTGGTAATTGGCGGTGACCACATCGACAAGATCCGCCGCGAACTCGACGAATACGGCCTGACCAAGGTCGAACACTGGCCGGGGCGCAAGCCGGCCGATGCGCGGCGCGAGATTCCGGCGCGCACCCGGTTGGTGGTGATGGTAACCGACCAACTCAGCCACGCCATGCTCTACAACGCCACGATCAAGGCGACGCGCATCGGGCTGCCGATCATCTACAGCCGCCGTTCCGCCTACGAACTGCGCGAAAAGCTGGAAGAACGATACGGCCAGAAACGCAAGAAACGCATGTTCAGCCAGTTCACCACCGGCTGGGTACAGGCGCTGGATTATCTCGCTATCTCATATTGAAAAGGAATCATCATGGCCATACAGGCAATCAACGTGCGCAACCAGTTCAAGGGGCGCATCAAGGAAATCATCACCGGCCCGGTAGTGTCGGAAGTCGATGTGGAAACCCCTTCCGGCATCGTCACTGCCGTCATCACCACACGCTCGGTCAAGGAACTCGGCCTGGCACCCGGCAGCGAAGTACTGGCGCTGGTGAAATCAACCGAAGTGGCGCTGGCCAAGCTCTAAACCGATCAGGCCAGAAAGAAAGTCATGAATATTGTCACCATCGCCGGCAGCCCTTCCGCGCAATCACGTTCCACGCGGTTGCTGGCAGAAGCTGCCCGCTGGCTGAATGACGAAGGCATTGCGCACCAGGCCATCACGGTGCGCGATCTGCCGGCGGAAGACCTGTTATACGCCAACTTCAATTCGCCAGCGCTGCAAACAGCAGCCAATCTGATCGAAGCTGCCTCCGGCGTGATCATTGCCACACCCGTCTACAAGGCAGCCTACTCCGGCGTTTTGAAGGCGTTCCTGGACATCCTTCCGCAGTACGGTTTTGCGGGGAAAGTGGTGCTGCCTATCGTCACCGGCGGCAGCAGCGCCCACATGCTGGCCATGGATTACGCACTCAAGCCGGTGCTGTCCTCGCTGGGGGCCCGTTTTGTGTTGAACGGCGTATTCGCGGCAGATAGCCAGGTGCGCATCCGCGAGGATGGCTCGCTGGATGTGGACAACGACATCGCCCTGCGCCTGGAAGACGGCCTGCAACGCTTCAGCGACAGCCTGGCCTGGGCCAAACACCTGGAGGTCGGCATCGCTGCCGCCCCGGCTTCGCGGGAATCAACGCCGGCACGATGTTGATGCTGGTTCCCGCCTGATGGCCGGGGCCCATTTGCTCATCGCCAACAAAAGCGCATATCGCCCCAAATTATTTATCGAAAGGATTTACCATGAAGTCTGTTACCTCCCGTTTCCGCTGGCTTGGCGCATTGGCCGCAGCGGTTGCACTGAACGCAGCCACCCCTGCCTGGGCTGCCGACGCCAACGACAACGTGCTGCGCATCGGTTACCAGAAATACGGCACGCTGATCCTGCTGAAGGCCACCGGCGCGCTGGAAAAGCGCCTCGCGCCACTGGGCGTCAAGGTGACCTGGTCTGAGTTCCCCGCCGGCCCGCAACTGCTGGAAGGCCTGAACGTCGGCAGCATCGACTTCGGCACCACCGGCGAAACCCCGCCCGTGTTCGCACAAGCCGCCGGCGCCAACCTGAACTATATCGGCTACGAGCCTCCAGCACCCACGGCGGAAGCGATTGTTGTGCCCAAGGGCTCCACCATCAAATCCGTGGCTGACCTGAAGGGCAAGAACATTGCTCTCAACAAGGGCTCCAACGTCCACTACCTGCTGGTCAGGGCGCTGGAAAAAGCCGGCCTGAAGTATTCGGACATCAAGGTTTCCTACCTCAAACCTGCCGATGCGCGTGCCGCATTCGAGCGCGGCAGCGTGGATGCCTGGGTAATCTGGGAGCCGTTCCTGTCCGCAGCCGAAGTACAAATCGGCGCGCGTGTCCTGGCTGATGGCAAAGGCGTCGTTGACAACCACCAGTTCTACCTGAGCGAAAAGACCTACGGCAACCGCCACCCTGAAGTGATTGCCGCCGTGTTCGACGAAATCAAGAAGGTGGACGAGTGGGTCCAGAAATCCCCGCACGACGCGGCTGTAGCACTGGCACCGCTGGCCGGCCTGGACGTAGCCACCACCGAGCGTGCACTCACCCGCGAAGGTCATGGCGTGAACTATCTGAACGACGATGTGGTAGCGGCACAGCAGCGCATCGCCGACACCTTCACCGAACTGAACCTGATCCCGAAGAAACTGGACGTCAAGTCAGTAGTGTGGACACCAAAAACCACTAGCGCAAAGAAGTAAACATCTGCGCAAGGCGAAAGGGGCTGGGCTTCCGGCCCCTTTCTAACCTGAATGTTTAAGCGACTTGATTCCAAGGTTGCTTAAACATCCGGGCTAGCCGCTTACCTGGCTCAACGATAACCAACCGCAACAACGGAGGACACATTATGAACATTTTCTGGTTTCTGCCCACGCACGGCGACGGTCACTACCTTGCCACCCAGAAAGGCGCGCGCGCCGTCAACCATGCTTACCTGAAGCAGATTGCCCAAGCCGCTGACGAACTGGGCTACGGCGGCGTGCTGGTACCTACCGGACGCTCCTGCGAGGACGCATGGATCGTGGCCTCCACATTAGCACCCGTCACTACCAACCTGAAATTCCTGGTGGCCCTGCGCCCCGGTATCGTCTCCCCCACCACCGGCGCACGCATGGCGGCAACCTTCGACCGCCTGTCCGGCGGACGACTGCTGATCAACGTGGTCACTGGCGGCGACCCCAGCGAACTGGCCGCCGACGGCATCTTTCTCGATCACGACGAGCGTTATGTCGCCGCCGATGAATTCCTCACCGTCTGGCGCGACCTGCTGGCCGGCAAGACCGTTGATTTCGAGGGCAAGCACATCAAGGTCAAGGGAGCCCGCCAGGTATTCCCGTCCATCCAGCAACCGCATCCGCCGCTGTACTTCGGCGGTTCATCCAACGCCGCCCATGACCTGGCCGCCAAGCAGGTTGATCATTACCTGTCCTGGGGCGAACCAGTCGCTGCGGTCAAGGAGAAAATCGATGACGTGCGCAAGCGTGCCGAAGCACAAGGACGCACTGTCAAATTCGGCCTGCGCATCCATATCATCGTGCGCGAAACCGCCGAGGAAGCATGGTCTGCCGCGGACGACCTGATCCGCTACGTGGACGATGCCACCATCGAAGCTGCCAACAAATCCTTCGCCCATTTCGATTCCGAAGGCCAGGCACGCATGCGCCGGCTGCACAACGGCAAGCGCGAAAACCTGGAAATCGCCCCCAACCTGTGGGCCGGCGTTGGCCTGGTGCGCGGCGGTGCCGGTACGGCACTGGTTGGCAGCCCGCAGGAAGTGGCCGACCGCCTGCTGGAATATCGCGACATCGGCATCGAAACCTTCGTGCTGTCCGGCTACCCGCACCTGGAAGAAGCCTACCGCGTGGCGGAACTGCTGTTCCCGCTGCTGCCGGTTGCCCAGCACAAGCCGGTGGGTGCCGCGCACGTCAGCCCGTTCGGCGAACTGGTCGCCAACGAGCATCTGCCGCAGGAACTGCCCAAGGTTTCGCAGAGCTAAGGAGAGCAACGTGGCAATCAAGACCCTGAAATTTGATCAGCAGAAACTGCTTCCCTGGCTGCTGCCCATCGTCATCCTCGTCGTCTGGCAGACGCTGGCACAGATCGGGTGGATCACCTCCCGCACCATGCCGGCACCGCTGGATGTGGTCAAGGCGGGAATCAGCGTGGCAACTTCCGGCGAACTGTGGCATCACCTGCTGGTCAGTACGCGCCGTGCGCTGACGGGTCTTGCCATCGGCGGCAGCATCGGCTTTTCGCTGGGTCTGATTACGGGGTTATCCCGCACCGCAGAGAGCCTGCTCGATTCCACCATCCAGATGATCCGCAATGTCCCGTTGCTGGCCATTATCCCGCTGGTGATCCTGTGGTTCGGCATCGATGAAGGCGGCAAGATTTTCCTGGTCTCGCTGTCGGTATTTTTCCCGCTCTACATCAACACCTATCACGGCCTGCGTTCGGTGGACAAGGGCCTGATCGAAATGGGCGGGGTCTACGGCCTGTCGCGCTGGGGCCTGTTCCGCCAGGTCATCCTGCCCGGCGCGCTGCCCTCCATCCTGGTGGGCCTGCGCCTGTCGCTGGGCTATATGTGGCTGTTCCTGGTGGTGGCGGAAACCATCGCCTCCAGCGAAGGCATCGGCTACATGACGATGAACGCCCGCGAATTCCTGCAAACCGACGTCGTGGTGCTGGGCATCACCATTTATGCCCTGCTGGGTATCGTGTCCGACCAACTGGCCAACCAGTTGGAGCGGCGCTGGCTCAAGTGGCATGCGGGCTATCACAAGGCATAACCTGGAGATCACCATGAGCACCAATCCGACCAAAATCAACACCCTCGATAGCGTCAGCACGAAGCGCCACGGTGTGGCCGTACATGCTGCCAACATCAACAAGCAGTTCGGCGACCGCCATGTGCTGCGCGATCTGGACCTGTCCATCCAGTCGGGCGAGTTCGTCGCCATCGTCGGTCACAGCGGTTGCGGCAAAAGTACCCTGCTGCGGCTGCTGGCAGGTCTTGACCAAGCCACCAGCGGCTTTCTCGACCTCGATGGCAAGCACCTGCAAGGCATCAACCCCGACATCCGCATCATGTTCCAGGATTCGCGCCTGTTGCCGTGGCGCACCGTCATCGAAAACGTCGGCCTCGGCCTGGAAGGCAATTGGCGCGAAGCCGCTGCGCAAGCACTGAGCCAGGTCGGCCTGGCCGACCGCGCCAACGAATGGCCTGCCGCACTGTCTGGCGGGCAACGCCAGCGCGTGGCCCTGGCCCGGGCACTGGTGCACGAACCGCGCCTGCTGCTGCTGGACGAGCCGCTGGGCGCGCTGGACGCCCTCACCCGCATCGAAATGCAGCGCCTGATCGAGCGCTTGTGGCTGGACAAAGGCTTCACCGCGCTGCTGGTGACGCACGACGTGCCCGAAGCCATCGCGCTCGCCGACCGGGTAGTGCTGATCGAGCACGGCGCCATCAAGCTGGACCTGAAAGTTGACCTGCCGCGCCGGCGTGAACGCGGCACCCCGGAATTTGCCGCGCTGGAAGGCCAGGTCCTAGCCAGGGTGATGGGCATCGAGGAAGTGGTATCGCGCAACCAATTCAAGGGCCACATCTCCGCCATCATCACCGGCGACCCGGTGTTATCCGAGATTCAGGTTGAGACCGTCCACGGCACTGTCACCGCCACCGTATCTGCCCGTACCGTGGAGGAATACGGCTTTGAAGTCGGCTCCGAAGTGCTGGCGGTAGTGAAAGCCAACGAAATTGCGCTGGCTACCGTGTAAACAAGAAGCAGCGCATTGCGCCACCCAACAACAATACCAACAGGACATATTCATGATGAACAAGAACAACGCTCACAAACCATGCTGTAGACCGTTCAAGGCTACGCACTGTTGTTGAACTCCATTAATCAAGGAAACTTCTTCATGAATAAATTCGTTCTCTCCATCCTGGCGCTTGGCGCCGCATGGTTCTCCGGTTCTGCCGTTGCGGCCGAACCGCTCAAGGAAATCCGCGTTGACTACGCCTATTACTCGCCCAGCAGCCTGGTATTGAAGCGCTTTGGCTGGCTGGAAGAGGAATTGAAACCTTCCGGCGTGCAGGTGAAATGGGTGCTGAGCGCCGGCAGCAACCGCGCGCTGGAATACCTGAACGGCGGCAGCGTGGATTTCGGCAGCACCGCCGGCCTGGCCGCCCTGCTGTCCAAGGCCAATGGCAACCCGATCAAGGCGGTGTACGTGTATTCCCGCCCGGAGTGGACCGCACTGGCGGTCGGCAAGGACTCCGCCATCAAGAGCGTGCAAGACCTGAAAGGCAAGAAAATCGCCGCCACCAAGGGCACCGACCCTTACCTGTTCCTGCTGCGCAGCCTGCATAAATTCGGCTTGAAAAAGTCCGACGTGGAAATCGTGCACCTGCAGCATGCCGATGGCCGTGCCGCGCTGGAACAAGGCCGCGTGGACGCTTGGGCCGGGTTGGACCCACACCTCGCCAGCAGCCAGTTGCAAGCCGGTTCCAAGCTGATCTACCGCAACGTGGCATTCAACACCTACGGCTTCCTTAACGTCAACGAAACCTTTGCCAAGCAGCATCCGGAGCAGGTGCGCACGGTGATCAAGGCCTATGAAAAGGCGCGCAAATGGATCATCGAGCATCCGGAAGAGGCGGCCAAAATCCAGTCTGAAGAAGCCAAGATCACGCTCGACGTAGCCAAGCTGCAACTCGGCGAACGCACCGACTTCTCCAACCCGCGCATCGGCAAAGAGCATGCGGACGCCCTGCGCGAAGCCGCACCGATCCTGCTGGATGAAGCGCTGGTCAAGCCGGATACCGACCTGAACAAGGTCATCAACGACCTGATTGACCCCAGCTTCGTGCAAACGGTCATCAAATAACCAGTAGCCGACCATGAGTGAAACATTAACTTTACAAAAAGTGGATGCAACCGCTCGGCCCGCCAGGAAACCTTTCCCGGCGGGGTGGATCGGCGGCAGGGCGGACCGCGCATTGCGCGGTTTGTTGCTGCCCATCCTGCTGCTCGGTTTTTTTGAAATTGCCGCGCGGCAGGGCTGGGTGCAGGCGCGCCTGTTGCCGCCGCCCAGCGAAATAGCCAGCACGCTGTGGCAACTGGCGCAAGACGGCCTGTGGGCACACATCGGCGTCAGCCTGGCGCGCGTCGGCGCTGGTTTTGCCATCGGCGCGGTGTTGGGCTTGCTGGTCGCGGTGGCGGTCGGCTTGAGCCGTACGTTCGAAGATTTGGTGGACCCGACTTTCCAGGCGTTGCGCAACGTGCCCAGCCTGGCGTGGGTGCCATTGCTGCTGCTGTGGTTCGGCATCGACGAAACGCCAAAGATCACCATGATCGCGCTGGGCGCTTTCTTCCCGGTCTACCTGAACGTGGTATGCGGCATCCAGAACGTGGACCGCAAGTTGATCGAAGTTGGCGAAATCCACGGCCTGAACAAATTCGAGCTGGCGCGCCGCATCCTGCTGCCCGCGTCGCTGCCCTCGATATTCACCGGTCTGCGCACCGCGCTGGGCCTGGCATGGATGTTCCTGGTCGCCGCCGAACTCATCGCCGCCGCCAAGGGCCTGGGCTACCTGCTTTCCGATGGCCGCGAAACCGGGCGCCCGGACATCGTGATTGCCGCCATTTTCCTGATCGCCCTGCTGGGCAAGACCAGCGACTCGTTCGTGCATGCCATCGAGGTGCGCAGCCTGTACTGGCGCGACACGCTGGAAACCCGCAAGAAACGGAACAGAACATGAGCCATCTGGATATTCGTGTCGCCCGGAAAACGTTCGGCAGCAAGGTGGTGCTGGAAGGCGTCCAGCTTGCCGTTGCCCAGGGCGAAATCGTCAGCCTGATCGGCGCCAGCGGTTGCGGCAAAAGCACGCTGCTGCGCATCGTCTCCGGCCTGGAGCATGACTACAGCGGTTCGGTGCATCTGGACGGGGTGAAACTGTCCGGCGTGACGCAGGACATCGGTTTCATCTTCCAGGAGCCGCGGCTGTTTCCCTGGCTCAACGTGGCGGACAACATTTCCTTCGACATCGGCAAGGTCGGCCATGACGATGCCCGCGTCGCCGAACTGCTGGCCGAAGTCGGCCTCACCGGCTTCGACCAGGCGCTGCCCAAGCAGCTCTCCGGCGGCCAGGCGCAGCGCGTAGCCATTGCGCGCGGCCTGTACCGGCACCCCAAGGTATTGCTGCTGGACGAGCCATTCAGCGCAGTGGACGCTTTCACCCGCATCCGCTTGCAGGACCTGCTGGCCAACATCGCCAAGGTGCACGGCATCACCATCCTGCTGGTCACGCACGACGTGGATGAGGCGGTGTTCCTCAGCGACCGCGTGGTAGTCATCGGCAACCAGCCGGGCACCGTGGTATCCGACATCGGCATCGACCTGCCCAAGCCGCGCGAACGCGAAACCCCGGCATTGCTGGCGCGGCGCGCCACGGTATTCGAGGCGCTGCATGGCGTGCACGTGGTATAGGACATGAGTTCGGTTGCATTCAACATCGAGGAACAGGCCGCGCTGCTCGGCGCGCAACTCGCCGCCACCGCAGTGGAACGCGATCAGGCCGGCGGCCATGCGGCGGCTGAACGCGAACTGATCCGCGCCAGTGGCCTGCTGGCGCTGGCCATCCCGCGTCAGTTCGGCGGCCTGGGGCAAAGCTGGCGCACCACGCTTGCCGTGGTGCGGCGCATTGCCGAAGCCGACAGTTCGCTGGCGCACCTGTTCGCCTTCCAGCACCTGCAAGTGGCCAGCATCATGTTCTTCGGCAGCGCGCAGCAGCAGCAGGAACTGCTCACTCAGACCGTGTCGCACAACTGGTTCTGGGGCAATGCGCTGAACCCGGCCGACAATCGCAGCCAGGCAACCGTGGTGGATGGCGGTATCCTGGTCAACGGCCTGAAAAGTTTCTGCTCCGGTGCGCTTGGCGCCGACCGGCTGCTGGTATCGGCGCACCTGCCGGACGGCAAGTTGCTGGTAGGCGCCATCCCTGCCGATCGCCAGGGCGTGGAAATCGGCACCGACTGGGATGCCATCGGCCAGCGCCAGACCGACAGCGGCACGGTGCGCTTCGACAACGTGTTTATCGCGCAAGATGAATTGCTGCTGGAGCCGGGGCCGAACGGCAGTCCGTTCGCCAGCCTGCGCGCCAGCCTGGCGCAATCCATTCTGGTAAATATCTATTTGGGACTGGCGCACGGCGCCTTTGCCGCCGCGCGCGAGTACGTGCTCACCAAGCGCCGGCCCTGGGTCAATTCGGGCGTCGGCAGCGCGGCACAGGACCCATACATCCTGCAACGCTTCGCCGAGCTCTGGCTGCAACTGCGCACCGCCACGGTGTTCGCCGCTGCCGCGGCGGACAAACTTGACGCCGCCTGGAACAAGGGCCCAACCCTTAACGAAAGCGAGCGTGGCGAAGTAGCCATTGCCGTGGCGGAGGCCAAGGTTCTGGCGCACCGCGCCAGCCTGGATATCGGCTCGCAGCTGTTCGACGCGGCCGGTGCCGGCGCCACCAGTGCAGCGCTCGGCCTCGACCGTTTCTGGCGCAACGCGCGCACCCATACCTTGCATGACCCGCTCGATTACAAGTTGCGCGACCTCGGCAACTGGGCGCTCAACGGTGTGTATCCCACGCCCACCTCTTACTCCTGAAGGAATCTCATGACGCAACTCACTACAGTGGATGTACTGGTCATCGGCGGCGGCACCGCCGGGCCGATGGCCGCCATCAAGGCCAAGCAGAAAAACCCGGAACTGAAGGTGATGCTGCTGGAAAAAGCCAACGTCAAGCGCAGCGGCGCCATTTCCATGGGCATGGACGGCCTCAACAATGCCGTTATCCCCGGCTATGCCATGCCGGAGCAATACGTGCGCGAAATCACCGTGGCCAACGACGGCATCGTCAACCAGAAAACCCTGTTCGCCTACGCCAACAACAGCTACGCCATGATCGAGGAACTGGATAGTTGGGGCGTCAAGTTCGAGAAGGACGAAAACGGCGATTACGCAGTCAGGAAAGTCCACCACGTCGGCACTTACGTGCTGCCGATGCCTGAAGGCCACGACGTCAAGAAAGTGCTGTACCGAAAACTCAAGCAGAACCGCGTCATCATCACCAACCGCCTGGTAGCCACCCGCATTTTGCTCGATGACGAGGGCAAGGTGGCGGGCGCGCTGTCGTTCGACTGTCGCAGCGGGGAATACAACGTCATCCGCGCCAAGGCGGTGATCCTGTGCACCGGCGCCGCCGGCCGGTTGGGCTTGCCCGCTTCCGGCTACCTGTTCGGCACTTACGAGAACCCCACCAATGCCGGCGACGGTTACAGCATGGCCTATCACGCCGGGGCGGAGCTGTCCGGCATCGAATGCTTCCAGATCAACCCCTTGATAAAAGACTATAACGGCCCCGCCTGTGCCTACGTCACCGGCCCGATGGGCGGCTACACCGCCAATGCCAAGGGCGAGCGCTTCATCGAATCCGACTACTGGAGCGGGCAGATGATGCAGGAGTTCCACGATGAACTGGCTGGCGGCAAGGGTCCGGTATTCCTCAAGGTCAACCACCTGGCGGAAGAAACCATCACCAATATCGAAACCATCCTGCACGGCAACGAACGCCCCAGTCGCGGACGCTTCCACGCAGGGCGCGGCACCGACTACCGGCGCGACATGGTGGAAATGCACATTTCCGAAATCGGCCTGTGCAGCGGCCACAGCGCTTCCGGCGTATGGGTGAACGAGCGCGCCGAAACCACGGTGCCCGGCCTGTACGCCGCCGGCGATTTGGCCTGCGTGCCGCACAACTACATGCTGGGGGCTTTTGTCTACGGCCGCCTGGCCGGCGAATCGGCGGCGGAATACTGCGCCGCGACTGAACTGGGTGAGGTGGACGAAGTTCAGGTGGAAGCCGAACGCAAGCGCATCTTTGCGCCGCTGGCGCGTCAGCACGGCCTGCCGCCGTCGCAGGTGGAATACAAGCTGCGCCGCCTGGTGAACGATTACCTGCAACCGCCCAAGGTGACCCGCCGCATGGAAATCGGCCTGGCGCGCTTCGAGGAAATCCGCCGGGATATTGACCAGATCGTCGCCTCCAACCCGCATGAATTGATGCGCGCGGCGGAAGTCCGCTTCATCCTCGACTGCGCGGAAATGGCCGCCCGCGCCTCACTGTATCGCACCGAAAGCCGCTGGGGGCTTTACCACCAGCGCCAGGATTACCCCGAGCAGGACAACGACGAGTGGCGCGTCCACGTCCAGGTCAAAAAAGGCGCGGATGGCCGCATGACCGTGTTCAAGCGCGCGCTGGAGCCCTACCTGGTCGAGCCGCAGGAAAACGAAAAATTCATTTACCAGCACCTGCGCATCCGGCCGCAAGCTGTTCCCGCATAAGGAAATAGTGAATAAATGAGCGAGCGGGATGAAGTGCAAGGCGCACGGAGCGCAGAACACGAGACATATCTCACGGATAGGCGAGTGGGCGAGCACCGTGCAACGCAGCAATTCGCCCGCGTAGCCATTTATTCCGCATCTAAGGAAACCCATGACAACTAACACCATAGACTTTCCCGTCAAAGTCAATCTCGACAGCTGCATTGCCGACAAGGGCTGCACTGTCTGCATCGACGTCTGCCCGCTGGACGTGCTGGTCATTGACCCGTCCACCGGCAAGGCCGCCATGAAATACGACGAATGCTGGTACTGCCTGCCCTGCGAAAAGGACTGTCCGACCCAGGCCATTCGCGTCGATATTCCCTATCTGCTGCGGTGAGCGCCATGAATGCCGAATTATTGTCATCCCTGCCGCCGCAGTTGGCCGCCCGCCTGTCCAGTACCGACGCCACCGTGCGTCGCATCGCGCTGATCGACCTGCTGGACGAAATCGACCCGGACGAAGCGGAACCTTATCTGGTCGGCGCCCTCGCCGACCCGGCTGCCGAAGTGCGGCTGGAAGCCGCAAAACTGCTTGAAGCGCAAGACAGCCCGGAGGTTGTCACGGGGTTGCTGGGCGCGTTGCAGGACGCAGCCAAAGAAGTGCGCGAAGCTGCCGCCCTGTCATTGAGCGCGGTAAAAAACACCGCCATCGGCACGCTGCTGCTGCAACACGCCGCCCACGCCGATGCCGAAGTGCGCAGCGCTATTTTCCGCGCCTTGCGCGAACTGCGGCTGCCTGCCGCCGAAGCCCCTGCCATCCAGGCGCTGGCCGACGCCAATGCCAGCGTGCGCCGCGAAGCCGTGGCCGTGCTGGGCTGGCTCAAGGCTCCCGCCGCGCTGCCGCGACTGGTTGCGTTGGCCGGTAGTGACAACGATGCCGAAGTGCGGCGCGCAGCCATCGGCGCACTGGGCTTCGCCAGCGATGCCTCCACCCTGCCCGCCCTGGAAAAGGCGCTGACGGATAGCGACTGGCTGGTGCGCGAGGAGGCCGCCACCGTTGCCGGCAAGCTGGGCCTGCGCGAGCTGGTGCCGGCGCTGATCGCGGCGCTGCAAGACAGCTTCTGGCAGGTCAGGCTGAAGGCCGCGCGCAGCCTGGGTCGGCTCCGGGACGACCGCGCAGTGGCGCCGCTGGTCGAGGCGCTCACCCACCCCATGAGCAACCTGCGCAAGGAGGTGGCGCTGGCACTGGGAGAAATCGCCAATCCGGCCGCCGCCGCGGGACTGGAAGTCGTGCTGGACGACCCCGACCCGGACGTGCGCAAGGCCGCCCGCCTGGCTTACGGTCGCATCGCCTCCCAACTGAATTAATTGCAACACACTCACGAGACCAACATGACCAGAAAAATCATCGATTTGAGGAGCAGGCCGTCGTTCCTGCACGACTTTTACGGCGCCACCCCGGGCACCAGGGAATTCGAAACCGCCAAATGGCTGAACCGCCGCACCGGCTCGAAGGACGATGCGCATTTCACCCGTTCCAGCACCATAGGCGCCTTTGTCGAGGAGGTGCGCGAGGTCGGCATCACCGCCGCGGTGGTGGTGGGGCGCGATACGCCATCCCTGAGAATCTCCAATGAAACCATCGCCGAGCTCACGGCACCTTACCCGGAACTGATCGGCGTCGGCTCGGTGGACCCGCAGCGCCCGGATGCTCTCGCTGGCATCGAACGCGCCATCAAGGAGCTGAAGCTGGTCGGCATCAATATCGAGCCCGGCTTCGGCACGCCGCCGCTCAAGGCCGACGACCGCTCCAACTACCCGGTTTACGAGGCTTGCGCGCAACTGGGCGTTCCGCTGTTCCTGATGTCCGGCCCGACCTCGCCCAGCCTGGACTACACCAATCCGGTGGCCGTCGGCAATGTCGCGCGCGACTTCCCCACGCTGCCCATCGTCTGCTACCACGGCTTCTGGCCCTACGTGAACGAAATTATCGGCGTCGCCTTCCGCCACGAGAATGTCCACCTGGTGCCGGACATGTACATCTTCCTGCCCGGCGGCAGCCTGTACGTCGAAGCGGCCAACGGTTTCCTGCGCGAGCAACTGCTGTTCGCCACCTCCTACCCGTTTCGCGCCATGGGGCAGACTGTGGAAGATTTCCTCAACCTGGGCTTCAGGGAAGAAGTGCTGGACAAGGTGCTGTACCAGAATGCCGCGCGCGTGCTGAAACTCGATATTTAACGGGTTGGCACGGGTAAAACATATTCCTCCAAGGAATAAGAATATGCGTACTTATTATTTTATAACTCATATGTGCGCGCCTAGAATTGCGCCCTTGATTTGATCAACACAACAAAAAACCAACACCATGTCACGATTTATCATCCATACCGACACCAGCGCCCCGGAGGCCGCCCGCGCCGGCGTCCAGACCGCGCTGGCGAACAACGGCTACATCCCCAACCTGATCGGTTTGCTGGCAAATGCCCCGACCGCACTGGAAACCTACCAGACCGTCTCCGGGATCAATGCCCGCAGCTCCCTGTCGCTGCAGGAACGCGAGGTGGTGCAACTCACCGCCGCAACCACCCACGGCTGCACCTTCTGCGTGGCCGGCCATACCGCGATTGCCAGGAACAAGGCGCAACTGCCGGAACGTACCATCGAGGCCCTGCGCTTGAGCCAGGCCATCGCCGATCCGCGCCTGAATGCGCTCGCGCTGTTTACCCTGGCCGTCATCCAGCATCGCGGCCGGGTGGACGATGCCGGGTTCAAGGATTTCCTGGCTGCCGGTTTTACCCATCAGCAAGCGCTGGAAGTGGTGCTGGGCGTCAGCCTGGCCACCTTGTGCAATTTCGCCAACAACCTGGCCGGGACGCCGCTCAACCCGGAACTGGAAGCCTACCGCTGGACGCCGGACGCCTGAGGAGAATAGCGACATGATCAGCGACGGGGAAAGGCGCGTGACCACGCCGGCACACAACACCCTGCTGGCGCGGGTTGCGGCGTTGGCGCAGTCCGACCTGGCGCCGCAGGTGCATGCCATCGACCAGGACGGCATCTACCCGGAAGCTTTCATGCGCAGCCTGGGCGCGGCGGGCGGCTATGGTGCCGCGGTGTCCGGGGCGGATGGCGGGCTGGACCTGGGGCTGGCCACGCAGATTGCGGTGACGGATGCCGTCGGCGCAGTGTGCGGCGCAACGGCGTTCCTCACCTGGTGCCAGAGCACCTGTGCTTGGTATTTGCGGCATTCCGCCAACGCGGCACTGCGCGAGCGCTACCTGCCTGCCATCACCCGCGGCGAGCAACTGGCCGGCACTGGCATGTCCAACACCATGAAGCATCTATGCGGCATCGAGCCGATCAACCTCAAAGCCAAACGCCAGGATGGAGGTTATGTCGTCAACGGCATCCTGCCCTGGGTTTCCAATATCGGCGAGGACCATGTGTTCGGCGTGTCGGCCGCGCTGGAGGACGGCGGCTACGTCATGTTCCTGGCGCACGGTTCCATGGATGGCCTCAAGCTGGGCAAATGCCCGGCGTTCTCCGGGATGGAAGGCACGCGCACGTTCAATTGCCGCTTCAATAACGCTTTTGTCAGTGACGATGTTGTGATCGCCGCGCCGGAAGCCTTCCAGGCTTATATCCAGCGCATCAAGCCGGGGTTCATCCTGGGGCAGCTGGGCATCGGTTTCGGCGTGATCGAAGGTTGCCTGCAAGTGATCACCGACGCGGCCAGGACGCATGGGCACGTCAACGGTTTTCTCGACGACCAGGCACCCGATCTCGACGCACACCTCGCTGCCGCGCGCCAGCGTGCCGCGCAACTGGCGGCAGCGGCAGACGCTGGCGATGCCCCGGTGCTGGAAGTGCTGAAACTGCGCGCCGCGGCATCCGAACTCAGCCTGAGCGCCGCCAACGCCGCCCTGCTGCATGCCGGCGCCAAGGGTTACCTGATGGTGCATCCGGCGCAGCGTCGCCTGCGCGAGGCAATGTTTGTCGCCATTGTCACCCCGGCGCTGAAACACCTGAAGCGGGAAATCCATAACCTGGAATCCAGCCTGCCGGAAGCAGGCCGCCTGGTCGCATGAGTACGCCAGGGCAAGACGTGGTACTGCAGGCAAAACACATCACCCTGAGCTATGCGTCAGCCAGGACACCGGTGCTGGAGAACTTTTCGTTTGCGTTGCAGGCAGGGGAGATTGTTGCCCTGGTCGGCAAAAGCGGCGTCGGAAAATCCTCGCTGCTGCGCGTGCTGGCCGGCTTGCAGGGCACGACCAGGGGCGAAGTGCTGGTACATGGGGAAACGCTCACCGGCCCGCACCCGGAGTTGGCGTTCGTGTTCCAGAACCCTTGCCTGCTGCCCTGGCTCAACCTGGAGCAGAACGTGGCATTCGGCCTGGATTTCAAGCACCAGCCGGTATTGAGTGCCGACAACCGCCGGCAACGGGTGCGCGACGCCATTGCCGAAGTCGGTTTGAGCGCGGCGCTGCACCATCGAACCTCCGAATTATCCGGCGGCATGGCGCAACGCGCGGCTCTGGCGCGGGCACTGGCGCGCCAGCCCAGAATACTGCTGCTGGACGAACCGTTCAGCGCGCTCGACGAAGTCACCCGCGAAGACATGCAGCACCTGCTGCGCCGGGTGGTGCAGCGCCACGCGATGAGCGCGCTGATTGTCACCCATGACATTGATGAAGCATTGCTGCTGGCCGACCGCGTGCTGCTGCTGGGCGGCAGTCCGGGACGCCTGTTGGGCGAATGGCGGGTGGATATCCCCGAGCCCAGGGAGGAGGCCCTGCGCGAACTGGCCGAGCTGCGGATTTCCATCATGGAAACCTTGCGCCACCCTCCCGGCAGTTTTATTCCCGATGTTTCCTTATCACCTTCACTGTCTCTACAAGGAGTATGACCATGTCTCATGATCCGATCAATTCACGCCGCGAATTCCTGAAACTGAGCGCCATGCTGACCGCTGGCGGCGCTTTACCCTTGTTGCAATCGGGCCTGGCGCGGGCCGCCAGCGAGCCCAATGCACCGGTGCGCATCGGCTATCTGCCGATCACCGATGCCACGCCGCTGCTGGTCGCCCACCAGAAAGGTTTTTACCAGGCCGAAGGACTGGAAGTGGAACAGCCCAAGCTGTTCCGCAGCTGGGCGCAGATCGTGGAGGCGTTCATTTCCGGCCAGGTCAACGTAGTGCACCTGCTGTCGCCGATTACCGTGTGGGCGCGTTACAGCAGCAAGGTGCCGGCGCGCGTGGTGGCATGGAACCACGTCGGCGGCTCGGCCCTGACCGTATCGCCCGAAATCAACAACATCAAGGATCTGGGCGGCAAAACCGTGGCCGTGCCGTTCTGGTATTCGATGCATAACGTCGTGCTGCAACACCTGTTCCAGCAGAACGGCCTGCAGGCCATCACCAAGGCACAGGCAACCCCGGCTGCAAATGAGGTCAAGCTGGTGGTGCTGGCGCCCTCCGACATGACGCCGGCGCTGGCGAACAAGCAGATCGCCGGCTTCATCGTCGCCGAACCGTTCAACGCCGGTGCCGAGTTGCTGAAAGTCGGCAAGGTGCTGCGCTTTACCGGCGACGTGTGGAAGAACCATGCTTGTTGCGTGGTGTTCATGAACGAGAGCGATCTCAACCAGCGCCCGGAGTGGTCGCAGAAGGTGGTCAACGGCATCGTCAAGGCGCAAGCCTGGGTGCAGGACAACCGCGCCGAAACCGCGCACCTGCTGGCCAAGGACGGCGTGGGCAAATACACCCCGCACGCCTACGAAACGCTGGCGCGGGTGCTGGAACCCGATGCCGCGCAAAGCAAGCTGTACCAGGCTTCCGGCGCGATCCGCCACCCGGAATGGAAGGAAGAGCGCATCGACTTCCAGCCCTATCCATTCCCCACCTATACGGAAACCCTGGTCAAGCTGCTGAAGAACACCAGGGTCGAAGGCGATACCGCGTTCCTCAATGCGCTTGACCCGGCCTGGGTGGCGAAAGACCTGGTGGATGACCGCTTCGTGAAAAACTCCGTCCAGAAAGTGGGCGGATTGAAAACGTTCGGCTTCCCGGACAGTTTCACCCGTCAGGAAATCCTGGCAGGTTAAACATGGAGAAATACCGCCCCATTATTTCGCGTTATGCCGCGCAGACGGCCCTCACCACCACCGGCCTGCTGGTGGTGGTCGTGGCTTG
Organism: uncultured Methylophilaceae bacterium; assembly: GCA_964511385.1. Taxonomy (GTDB): domain Bacteria; phylum Pseudomonadota; class Gammaproteobacteria; order Burkholderiales; family Methylophilaceae; genus CAILHX01. The sequence continues at coordinate 43,943 of CAZEFE010000013.1, forward strand.
GGCCATCGGCGTCCATCTGCTGAAAGAGCAGGTGGCGCTGGCACAGATGCTGGAACCGGCCAACGCGTTGAACAGCCTGGTGAAACTGGCCGGTGACAACGCCTTGCTGCACCACATCGGTGCCAGCCTGCGGCGTGTTTTGGTGGGGTTATTGATTGCGCTCGCCATCGGCGTTCCGATCGGGATTGCCGTTGGCGTTTCCAAACGTTTCGAAGCGGCGACTGGCGGCGCCTTCCAGTTCCTGCGCATGATCTCCCCGCTGTCATGGATGCCGATTGCGGTGATGATCCTGGGCGTGGGCGATGCGCCGATTTATTTCCTGCTGTCGTTTGCCGCGGTGTGGCCTATCCTGCTCAACACCGCCGCCGGCGTGCGACATCTCGACAATAGCTGGCTGCAATTGGCCCGCAGCCTCAGCGCCACCCGGTCCGAACTGCTGCTCCAGGTCATCCTGCCCGGCATTGTCGGCCATATCCTCACCGGTGTCCGCCTTGCCATCGGCATCCTGTGGATCGTACTGGTACCGTGTGAAATGCTGGGCATCAACTCCGGCCTGGGTTATTTCATCCTCGATACGCGCGACCGCCTGGCTTATTCCGAACTGATGGCCGCCATTGTCATCATCGGCGCCATAGGTTTTACATTGGATTGGCTGGCCCGCGAGTTGCACCGCCGCTGGTCGGCCAGCGCATAAATCCTGCGCGCCACGCCCGCGCGCAGGGCTTCTTAGCGCCTATTTATTCCGAAAATAGATATATAAATAACAATTCATTCTTTTTACGCATATAAATGCTGTTTTATAGTACCTCCTGATTTTGATCCGCAAAGGGCAGGAACAGCATGAGCATCCACGGCATTAACGCACGCAACCAATTTCCGGGGCGCATCAGCGCCATCAACTTTGGCGATGTGCTCTCCGAAGTGGATGTTGAGACTTCCGCAGGTACGGTGACCGCCGTGGTTGTCACCCAATCCCTCAACGAACTCGGCCTGCATGTCGGCAGCGACACCCTGGCGCTGTTCAAGGCAACCGGCGTATCCATCGCAAAAATTTTATAAATATGACATTCATCGCAGAAAAGGATTTTTCATGAAACACCTCCGTCGCAGCCTGATCAGCGGCATCGTAGCCACTGCTTTTGCCACCCCGGCCTTCGCCACCAACGGCTATTTTTCCCATGGTTACGGCGTCAAGTCCCAAGGCATGGGCGGCGTGGGCGTTGCCCTGCCGCAAGACGCGCTGGCCGCGGCGACCAACCCGGCCGGTATGGCGCTGGTGGGCGACCGTCTGGATCTGGGCCTGACCTGGTTCCGTCCCGACCGCGAAACGACGATTTCCGGCAACCCCGGCCCCGGCATCAACGGCACCTTCAGCGGCAATGCCAGGGAGGATTTTTTCATCCCGGAATTCGGTTACAACAAAGTCATCAATGACCAGCTGACCCTGGGCGTCAGCGTTTACGGCAACGGCGGCATGAACACCTCCTACGAAAACGGCGGCATCCCCCTGCTCAATGGCGGCAACGGCATCAAGTCGGGCATCGATTACATCCAGTTGTTCGTGGCGCCGACCGTGACCTGGAAAATCACCCCCAGCCAATCGGTTGGCGTGGCCATCAACCTGGGCTACCAGCGCTTCAAGGCACAGGGCATCGAGAATTTCACCGGCATCTCCGCTTCCGCGGCCAACGTGACCGGACTGGGGCATGACGACGCCTACGGCATCGGCCTGCATTTCGGCTGGATCGGCCAGGTGACCGACACCATCACGCTGGGCGCGACTTACCAGACCAAGACCTATTTCGAGAAGTTCGACAAATACAAAGGCCTGTTTGCCGGTGAAGGCAACATGGATGCCCCCGCCACCGCCGCCATTGGCATTGCCGTGAAGGCAACGCCGCAACTGACACTGGCGTTTGACATCCAGCGCTACTTCTACAGCGACGTGGATTCCATCGGCAATACCCTGAGCCAGTGGAATGGCGCATTCTTCCCCGGCAACCTCGGTTCCAGCAGCGGTCCCGGCTTCGGCTGGCGCGACATCAACGCCTACAAGCTGGGCGCCAGTTATGCCGTGAACGACGCACTCACCGTGCGCGCCGGTTATGACCATGCGGAGCAGCCCATTCCCGGCACGGAAGCGCTGTTCAACACGCTGGCCCCCGGCGTGGTGCAGGACCACCTGACGCTGGGCGGCACCTACAAGCTGCCCAACAACAATGGCGAAGTGTCTTTCAGCTATGTGCATGCCTTCAGCAATGATGTGGATGGCCCGGGCGCGATTCCGGCGGCATTCGGCGGCGGTAACGTGAACCTGAAAATGAAGCAGGACTCCTTCGGCATCGCTTACGGCTGGCAGTTATAAAGTTAGGCCGGCCCTGGCGAAACACCTCCCGCCAGGACCTTTTTTTTGACCTCGACCGGCACAAGCATCAGCAGCGTCCGACGCATCAGGCTAGACTTGCCAACATGGAATGCACACAATGACTACCAAACAATGGCAATCAGGCTTTTACCTTGAGAAAGTGTCATCATGAATACTGTTGTCAGCTTCGCCCCATTCCGGAACGATGACCATTTTGACCAGGAAATCGATGCCAGAGGCTTGAGTTGCCCGTTACCCGTACTCAACACAAAAGCTTCGGTGGAAAAACTGAAGCCGGGCGAAATCGTGAAAATCCTGACATCGGATAAAAGCTCACCTGATTTTTTTGAGTCCATGGTTCGCCAGACCGGACTCGAACTGTTGTCGTGGCACCAGAACGACCGTGACTTCCTGTTCTTTTTAAGGAAATCCTGACCCATCGGCGGCGGCAACAGGACCCTGACATGAATATCGGCATCCCCAGGGAAATCAAGGACCAGGAAGGCCGCGTCTCAATGACGCCCGCCAGCGTGCGCCAACTGGTCGACGCGGGACATGATGTGCTGGTGGAAACCGGCGCCGGGCTGGGTGCCGGTTTCCCCGACCGGGAATACGTCGAAGCCGGGGCCCGGCTTGGCAGTGCTGCGCAGGCATGGGACCGCGCGCTGGTGATCAAGGTCAAGGAACCGCTGGAAGCGGAATACGCTTTTTTGCGCGGGCAAATACTGTTCACCTACCTGCACCTGGCCGCCGCGCCGCTGGCGCTCACCCAAACCCTGCTGCAAAGCAACACCACCGCCATCGCTTACGAAACGCTGGAAGACAGCCACGGCCATTTGCCGCTGCTGGCGCCCATGAGTGCCGTGGCCGGCAACGTGGCCGCGCTGATGGGCGCTTATTACCTGGCGCGCAACCACGGCGGCAGCGGCGTGCAATTGGGGCAGGTGTTGGGCGTACACCACGGCAAGGTGTTCATCATCGGCGACGGCGTGGTCGGCTGGCACGCTGCCCGCAGCGCCTACGGCCTCGGCGCCAACGTCGTGGTGGCGGGCCTCGACCCACGCAAGGGCGAGCGCATGCGGGCTGATATCGGCGAGCGGCTGGAGTTCGTCATTTCTTCCCCGGAAACCATTGCCCGGCACGCGCGCGAGGCTGACCTGCTGGTGGGCGCCGTGCTGCGCCCCGGAGCCCGCGCGCCGCATGTGGTGAGCGAAGAGGTAGTCAAAACCTTACGCCCGGGCTCCGTGATTGTTGACGTCAGCATCGACCAGGGCGGCTGCATCGAGACCTCCCGCCCAACCTCCCATTCCGACCCGGTCTACACCACCCACGGCATCACCCATTATTGCGTCACCAACATGCCGGGCGCTTACCCGCGGACATCGGCCCGCGCCTTGAGCGAAGCGGTACTGCCTTATGCCCTGCGCCTGACAAGCCAGGGGCTGCAAGCCTTGCGGGACGACGCCGGTTTTGGCAAGGCGCTGAATGTTTACCAGGGCCACATCACCTACCGACCGGTAGCCGAATCGCTGGGGCTGCTTGAGCAGTTCCAGCCCGCCAGTTTTATTTAAGCTTATTTGACGAAAGGATCACCATGGCTATTTATCAGGACAACTCTCTTTCCATCGGCCACACCCCGCTGATCAAACTGAACCGCATCGGCTCGTGCCGGCCAGTGACCATTCTCGCCAAGATCGAAGGCCGCAACCCGGCTTATTCGGTCAAATGCCGCATCGGCGCCGCTATGATCTGGGACGCGGAAAAACGCGGGTTGCTGGGGCCGGGCAAGGAAATCGTCGAACCCACCAGCGGCAACACCGGTATTGCGCTGGCCTTCGTTGCCGCCGCGCGCGGCATCCCGATCACCCTCACCATGCCGGAAACCATGAGCATCGAGCGCCGCAAGCTGCTGGTGGCCTACGGCGCCAAGCTGGTGCTGACCGAAGGTGCCAAGGGCATGAAGGGTGCCATCGCCAAGGCCGAGGAAATCGCCGCTTCCGACCCGGAGAAATACGTGCTGCTGCAGCAGTTCAAGAACCCGGCTAACCCGGCCATCCATGAAGCCACCACAGGCCCGGAAATCTGGGACGACACCGAAGGCAACATCGATATTTTTGTCGCCGGCGTCGGCACCGGCGGCACCATTACCGGCGTGTCGCGCTACATCAAAAAAACCAAGGGCAAGGCCATTGTCACCGTGGCGGTGGAACCTTCCACCAGCCCGGTCATCAGCCAGACGCGCGCCGGCGAGGAAGTAAAACCCGCACCGCACAAAATACAGGGCATCGGCGCCGGCTTCGTGCCGGACAACCTCGACCTGTCCCTGGTGGACGAAGTCGAACAGATCAGCAACGAGGAAGCCGTGGAATTCGCGCGCCGCCTGGCGCGCGAAGAAGGCATCCTGTCCGGCATTTCCTCCGGTGCGGCGGTGGCTGCCGCCGTGCACCAGGCCAGGAAGCCGGAAAACGCCGGCAAGACCATCGTGGTCATCCTGCCCGATTCCGGCGAGCGCTATTTGAGTTCGGTACTGTTCGAGGGGCTGTTCGACGCACAAGGCATCGCGGCATGAGCAGCGCGCTGAAACTTGCCGGCGATTCCGCCGTGCAAACCATGCAGCGCGAGATCGATTCCATCGTCGGCGAACTGCGCCGCATCCGCGTCGCCTCGCTGGAGAACCGCCATCGCCGCCACCGCCCGCCCAAGCTGCCGTCGCGCAAATCGCTGGTTGCCGTGGTGGAGGGCCTGTCTGCCGCGCTGTTTCCCAACCGGCTGGGCCCGCCCGGGCTGAACGACGAAGGCATCGATTATTTCGTCGGGCATACCCTGGACGTTGCGCTGCGCGAACTGTGCGACCAGGTGGCGCGTGAACTGCGCTTTGCGGGAGAAGACGACAGTGACGCCGACACCCGCGCCTGCCACCTGGTGCGCGAGTTTGCAGGCAGCCTGCCCGGCATCCGCCTGCTGCTGGACAGCGACATCCGCGCCGCATTCGAAGGCGACCCGGCGGCGCGCAGTGCCGACGAAGTACTGGTGTGCTACCCCGGCATCACCGCCATCACCCATCACCGCATCGCCCACAGACTGCATCAACTGGGAGTGCCGCTGACGGCGCGCATCATTTCCGAAATCGCCCATTCCGCCACCGGCATCGACATCCATCCCGGCGCCGATATCGGGGAAAGTTTTTTCATCGACCACGGCACCGGCGTGGTGATCGGCGAAACCAGCATCATCGGCAGACACGTGCGGGTGTACCAGGCCGTGACCCTGGGCGCCAAGCGCTTTGCGATGGAGGAAGACGGCACGCTGGTCAAGGGCAATGCCCGCCATCCCATTGTCGAAGACGACGTGGTGATCTACGCCGGTGCCACCATCTTGGGTCGCATCACCATCGGCAAAGGCTCCACGGTCGGCGGCAATGTCTGGCTGACGCACAGCATCCCGCCGGGCAGCGTTATTACCCAGCAGGCATCCCAGCAATAGCGCGCTTTATGCGGACAAATTCCGTAATAACCAACAGCTATTAGCTTATAACCGAACGGTTGCCATGGCGTTGCGATTTGCGTACCATGGTCACCATAACGCCCACCGGTCTCAAACCGGAGGCCACACAATCAAGTCCTAGCAACGCGATCTGACCAGACCACTGGAGGGAAGCAGCAACCCTTACAGAGGAACCATCATGGCAGATATTCATGAAGCACAAACCGCATTGGGCGACGTCGCCGCCCGTACATTAGCCAACGCCACCAAGACACGGCCGATGATGTCCACCATCACGCCGCGCTGGCTGCCGCACCTGCTGAACTGGGTGCCTGTCGAAGCCGGCATCTATCGTGTCAACAAGGTGAAGGACGCTTCCAAAGTGATCGTCGACTGCTCCCAGCGCGACGAGCGCGAGCTGCCGGCCACCTACGTGGATTATGAGGAGTGGGGCCGCGAGTACATGCTGAGCGCGGTCAACACCGTGCTGGACGTGCACAGCCGCGTGGCGGACCTGTACAGCAGCCCCTTCGACCAGACCGGCGAACAGCTGCGCCTGATTGTCGAAACCATCAAGGAGCGCCAGGAAGGCGAGCTGATTAACAACAAGGAATACGGCCTGCTCAACAATGTGGCCAAGGACCAGCGCATCAAGACCCGCACCGGCGCGCCGACCCCGGACGACCTGGACGAACTGCTGTCCCGTGTGTGGAAGGAACCCGGCTTTTTCCTCGCCCACCCCAAGGCGATTGCCGCATTCGGCCGCGAGTGCACCCGCCGCGGCGTGCCGCCCCCCACCGTGTCGCTGTTCGGCTCGCAGTTCC
>CAZEFE010000014.1:0-23952 GCA_964511385.1 uncultured Methylophilaceae bacterium
CCGACGCAGGATTCCGAGCACACCGTCGGCATGCCGGATTCCACGCGCGGATAGCAGCCGATGCATTTCTCGGCCTTGCCGGATTCCCAGTTGTAAAAGACTTTTTTATAGGGGCAAGAGGAAACGCACATGCGCCAGCCGCGGCACTTGTCCTGGTCCACCAGTACGATGCCGTCTTCCTCGCGCTTGTAGATGGAGCCGGAAGGGCAGGCTGCCACGCAGGCGGCGTTGAGGCAGTGGTTGCAGATGCGCGGCAGATACATGTGGAAGGTGTGCTCGAACTGGCCGTACATTTCCTTCTGGATGTTGTGCAGGTTCTTGTCCTGGCTGCGCTTGGCGAACTCGCCCGCCAGGTCGTCCTCCCAGTTAGGGCCCCATTTGATTTTTTCTATGCTTTCGCCGGTGATCTGCGAAATCGGGCGCGCGGTGGGGGTGGCTTCCGACAGCTTGGCATTCTGCAAATGCGCGTAGTTGTAGGTAAACGGCTCGTAGTAGTCGTCAATTTCCGGCAAGTCCGGGTTGGCGAAGATGTTGAGCAGTTTGTTCACGCGGCCGCCGGATTTTAATTCCAGCTTGCCGTTGTTCAGTTCCCAGCCGCCGTGCCACTGCTCCTGGTTTTCCCATTGCTTGGGATAACCCACGCCGGGCTTGGATTCGACGTTGTTGAACCAGGCGTATTCCACGCCCTTGCGGTTGGTCCACACGTTCTTGCAGGTCACCGAACAGGTGTGGCAGCCGATGCATTTGTCCAGGTTGAAGACAAAGGCGAATTGTGCGCGTACTTTCATGATGTTCTCCTGTGTCCTGTTACTTGGCGCCGATGCCGGCCGGGTTCAACTGCGCTTCGCGCTCGGCGGTGAGCGGGCGTTCCAGCCAGTCCACGTCCTTGTCGGCGATCTTGTGCAGCGCCACCATGGTGTCGCGCTGGCAGCCCACCGTGCCGTAGTAGTTGAAACCGTAGGCCAGTTGCGCGTAGCCGCCGATCATGTTGGTCGGCTTGATGATGACGCGCGTGACCGAGTTGAGGATGCCGCCGCGTTTTCCCGTGGATGGCGAGCCCGGCACGTTCACGTTCTTTTCCTGCGCGTGGTACATTATCGCCATGCCACGCGGCACACGCTGCGAGACCACGGCGCGTGCCACTGTCGCCCCGTTGTGGTTCACGGCCTCCACCCAGTCGTTGTCTTCCAGGCCGATCTGCTTGGCGTCGTCTTCCGACACCCAGACATACGGCCCGCCGCGGAACAGTGTCAACATGCGCAGGGTGTCCTGGTAGCTGGAGTGGATGCCCCACTTGGAGTGCGGCGTGATCCAGTTCAACTCCAGATGCGGCTTGGCCAGCACCTTGGCCGGCAACGCGTTGAGTTCACCCAGGTCCACCATCGGCTTGTAGGCGCAGAAGCCTTCGCCGAAATCCAGCATCCATTCGTGATCCTGGTAGAAATGCGCCCGGCCGGTGAGCGTGCGGAACGGGATGTGTTCGTGGATGTTGGTGTAGCCGGCGGTATACGACACCTTTTCCGATTCGATGCCGGACCAGGTGGGCGCGGTGATGATTTTGCGCGGCTGGGCCTGGATGTCCTTGAAAGTGATCTTGTCTTCATGGCGTCCGGCATAGAGGTGGTGGTGGTCAATACCGGTTTTCTTGGAGAGCGCGCTCCACGACTTATGTGCCACTTCGCCATTGGTTTCTGGCGCCATGCGCATCACCGAGTCGCAGACGTAGATGTCTTCTTCCAGCGACGGCATGCCGAAGGAAACGCCGGGCACCGATACCGTGGCGTTGTGATGTTTCAGCTCCTCGTACTCCTGTTCGGTGTTCCAGTCTATGCCCTTGATGGTGTTGCCGAGCTTGGTCATCAGCGGGCCGAGCGCGATGTACTTGCGGTAGGTATCGCCGAAGTTGCGTTCCACAAGTTTAATAATCGCCATGGTCTTGCCGGGAATCGGGTCGCAATCGCCGTCTTTCCAGTTCTTTACCTCACCGAACGGCTGTGCCAGCTCTGCCGCCGAATCGTGCTGCATGGGCAGGGCGACGACCTCTTTCTTGGTGCCGAGATGCTTTTCCGCCAGTGCCGAGAAACTCTTGGCAATGGTCTTGAAAATCTGCCAGTCGGACCTGGATTCCCAACCCGGCGACACCGCCTCCGACAACGGATGGATGAAGGGGTGCATGTCGGTGGTATTGAGGTCGTTCTTCTCATACCAGGTAGCGGTGGGCAGCACGATGTCGGAATAGGCGCCGGTGGAGTTGAGGCGGAAATTGATGTCCACCATCAGATCCAGCTTGGCGATGGGCGCATCTTCGTGCCACACCACTTCCTTGTTGTTGCGTCCGGCGCCGGACTCCTGCAGCACGCCGTTCTGCGCGCCCAGCAGGTGTTTGAGGAAGTATTCGTGCCCCTTGGCCGAGGAGCCGATCAGGTTGGCTCTCCAGACAAATAAATTGCGCGGCCAGTTGACCGGGTTATCCGGGTCGGCATAAGCCACATCCAGCGCGCCGGATTTCAACTGCCCGGCGACGTACTGCGCCACGCTCGCTTCGTCGGTGGCACCGTTTTTCAGCGCCTCTTCCGCCAGTTCGATGGAGTTGCGGTTGAAATTGGGCATGGAAGGCAGCCAGCCCATGCGCGTGGCCTTGACGTTGTAGTCTGCCAGCGAATTGCCCTTGTTCTTGCCCTTGCCGGCAGGCGACAGCAGCGAGTCAGCATTCAAGGTTTCATAACGCCACTGGTCGGTGTGGAAATACCAGTAGGACGTGGAGTTGGTGTGGCGCGGCGGACGGTGCCAGTCCAGCGCAAAGGCAATCGGCGCCCAGCCGGCCTGCGGCCGCAGCTTTTCCTGGCCGACATAGTGTGCCCAGCCGCCGCCGGTCTGGCCGACGCAGCCGCACATGTGCAGCAGGTTCATGATGGAGCGGTAGGCGAGGTCGTTGTGGTACCAGTGGTTGATGGCGGCACCCATGATGACCATGGAGCGGCCCTTGGTCCTGGAGGCGTTATAGGCAAACTCGCGCCCGGTGCGCTCGATGTCGGCGGCTTTGACGCCGGTGACCTTTTCCGCCCAGGCCGGGGTGTAGGCGACATTGGCGTCGCTGTAATCGCTGGCGACATTGCCGCCGCCCAAGCCGCGATCAATGCCGTATTGGGCGATCTGCAAATCGAATACGGTGGCGACCAGCGCTTCTTCGCCGTTGGCCAATCTTACTTTTCTCGCCGGCACGTTGCGGAACAGCAATGCGTCCTCATCATGGTTGAAGTGCGGGAAACCGACCGACACCACTTCGTCGCGGCTGTTGATGCAAGAGAGTTGCGCGGTGGTTGTCCGTTGATCTGTGCCGGTTTTTTCCAGCAAATTCCATTTGCCTTCCTCGCCCCAGCGGAAACCGATCGAGCCATTGGGCGCAACAAAGGTCTGGCTCTGTTCGTCATAAACAATGGTCTTCCAGTCCGGGTTGTTGGTTTCGCCCAAGGCGCCATCGAAATCGGAAGCGCGCAGGAAACGGTCGGAAACGTAACCCTCACCTTGCTTGCGCAACATCACCTGCATCGGCATGTCGGTGTATTTGCGGGCATATTCGGCGAAATACGGGTCCTGGCTCTGGATGTGGAACTCCTTCAGCGCCACGTGCCCCATCGCCAGAAAAGCGGCGGCATCGGTGCCCTGGCGGATCGGCATCCACAGGTCGGAGAACTTGACGAACTCGGCGTAATCCGGTGCCATGGCCACGATCTTGGCGCCTTTGTAGCGTACTTCCGAGGCGAAGTGCGCGTCTGGCGTACGGGTCATCGGCAAGTTGGCGCCGGTGATGATGATGTAGGTGGAGTTGTACCAGTCGGCCGCTTCCGGCACGTCGGTCTGCTCGCCCCAGGTCTGCGGGCTGGCGGCCGGCAGGTCGCAGTACCAGTCGTAGAAAGAACCGCAGGCGCCGCCGATCAGCGACAGGTAGCGCGAGCCGGCGGCGTAGGAAATCATCGACATGGCCGGGATGGGCGAGAAGCCGAAAATGCGATCCGGCCCCCATTTCTTGATGGTGTGCACGTTGGCGGCGGCGATGATTTCATTGACCTCGTCCCACGAGGCGCGCACGAAACCACCCAGGCCACGCACGGCGGTATAGGACTTGCGCTTGGTTTCGTCCGCCTGGATGGTGGCCCAGGCTTCCACCGGGTCTTTGCCGGATTTTCTTTCCGCCCGGTAAAGATCGAGCAGGCGACCGCGGATCAGCGGATGCTTGACGCGGTGCGGGCTGTACAGATACCAGGAGAACGAAGCACCGCGCTGGCAGCCGCGCGGCTCGTGATCGGGCAGGTCGTCGCGGGTGCGTGGGTAGTCGGTCTGCTGCATCTCGAACGACACCAGGCCGTTTTTGACGAAAATCTTCCAGGAGCAACCGCCGGTGCAGTTCACGCCGTGGGTGGAGCGCACCACCTTGTCGTGCTGCCAACGGTGGCGGTAAGCGTCTTCCCACTGTCTATCTTCGTTGGTGACGATGCCGTGGTTGTTGGAAAAGGTCTCCTTGACCTTGTCGAAGAATTTCAGCCTATCCAGAAAGTGACTCATAGCAGCAGACTCCTTGGTTGATTCGTTTTACGGGTTCTTGATCTCGGCGCCCGGGCGCAGATAGAACCACCAGTTGAGGATCAGGCACAGCGCATAGAACACCGCAAATCCATACATCGCCATTTCCGGCGTGCCGGCCTTGATCTGGCTTTTGATAACCTCGGGGGCGATGAAGGAACCATAGGCTGCCACGGCGGAAGTCCAGCCCAGTACCGGGCCGGCCTGCACGCGGTCGAAAATCACGCCTACGGTGCGGAAAGTGGAGCCGTTGCCGATGCCGGTGGCGGCAAACAGGATGACGAACACCACGAGGAATTGGGTGAAGTAGATTTCCGGCGTCTGCGACTGGTACGCCTGCATCATGATGAACCCGGCGTAGCTGGAGGCGACCACCATCACCGCGGAAATCACCTGGGTGACGATGGAACCGCCGACTTTGTCCGAAATCCAGCCGCCCACCGGCCGGATCAGGGCACCGACGAACGGCCCGATCCAGGCATAGGTGAGGGCGGAAGGCGCCGCCGGATTCTTGACGTGGGTCCAGCTCTGGTTGACGGCGTCGTAGATATGCTGGTCGCCGAAAATGACGGTGATGGACAGCGGCAATGCCATGGAAAAACCGATGAATGAGCCGAAGGTCACCAGATACAGCGCGGTCATCGACCAGGTGTGCTTGTTGCCGAAGATGGCGAACTGCTTGGCGATGTTTTCCTTCATGGCGCCGAACGCGGCCAGCTTCATTACCAGCAGGGTGGCGCCGATAATCAGCGGCATCGCCACCCACATGCTGAGGATGCCCAGGCCGGTGGGCGCCGGCAGGTACAGGTACAGGCCGGCAATGGCGGGAACGAAAGCCAGGGTATACAGCCAGGTGATTTTGAGGAAGGCAACAATTGGGTGGCCGATGCTGGGCGAAATGGTGGTCAGGTTGTTCATGCCGAACCAGCACAGGACTGCCAGCGGTACCAGCGACAGCACCCAGGCGAAGCCGGCGTTCTGGATATAGGTGGGCGTGCCGGCAGTGATCTTGCCGAAAATCCAGCCGCTATCCTTGACCAGCGTCATCGGTTCACCACCCAGCGCGCCGAACACGCCCATCGTCATCAGCAGCGGGATCAGGATCTGCATGGTAGTGACGCCGAAATTGCCCAAGCCGGCGTTGATGCCCAGCGCCGTGCCCTGCAGGCGCTTGGGGAAAAAGGTGTTGATGTTGGACATGGAACTGGCGAAGTTGCCGCCGCCCACGCCGGACCACAGCGCCATTAACTGGAACACCCACAACGGCCATTCCGGATGCTGCAGGGCGATGCCGGTGCCGATGGCCGGCGTCAGCAACATGGCGGTGGTGAGGAAGATGGTGTTGCGTCCGCCGGCCAGGCGGATGAAGAACGAGGACGGGATGCGCATGGTGGCCCCGGCCAGGCCGGAAATCGCCGTCAGCGTGAACAGTTCGTCCTTGCTGAAGGGAAAACCCAGGTTGCTCATCTGCACCGTGATGATGCCCCACATCAGCCATACGGCGAATCCGCACAGCAGCGCCGGCACGGAAATCCACAGGTTGCGGTAGGCAATGTGCCTGCCGGTGGATTCCCAGAACTTTTCATCCTCGACGTTCCATTCCTTGATATCGGTAGACATGTTCATAACTCCTTAACTGGTGGATGACGCCTTGAGTGCAGTCTGGCGCTGGTGGTGGCGGCCGATCTTCACCGGGCGGACTTCGGTCCAGTACATCCAGATCAGCGAGACCCAGACGATGCCGAACATCAGCATGAAAGAGGAAGAACGCACGCCGGTGAGATCGACCAGCGCGCCGAACAGGATGGGCAGGAAGAAGCCGCCCAGCCCGCCGGCCAGCCCCACCACGCCGGAAATCACGCCGATGTTGTGCGGGTAGTCGTCAGAGATGTACTTGAACACCGAAGCCTTGCCGATGGCGAAGGCAATACCCATGGTGAACAGGATGATGGTGAACAGCGGTGCGCTCAGGCCGAAGTGGAAGGTTTCCGGGCCGTTGACCGTCATGATGGTGATGTCGGTTTGCGGATAGGACAGGAAAAACAGGCACAGCAGCGACACCCACAGCACCCACCAGGTCACGGTATGTGCGCCGAACTTGTCGGAAAAATAGCCGCCCATCGCCCGCAGCACGCCGCCAGGGATGCTGAACGCCGCCGCCATCAGTGCCGCGGTCTTGAGGTCGAAGCCGTACTCGCCGATGTAATACTTGGTCATCCACAGCGCCAGCGCAACATAACCGCCGAACACGATGGAGTAGTACTGGCTGTATTTCCATACCGTTGGGTCTTTCAGTACCACCAGTTGCTCGCGCATGGTCAGGGTGTGGGTGACCTTGTGGCCTGGCTCGGAAAAGGTGAACAGCCAGAAAAAAATCGCGGTGCACAGCATCAGCACGGCATAAACCTGCGGCACCATGGTCCAGCCGTAAGCCACCACAATAAGCGGCGCCACCAGCTTGGTGACCGCCGCGCCGGTATTGCCGGCACCGAAAATGCCCATCGCCAGGCCTTGGCGGTTCTTGGGGAACCAGCGTGCGCAATAGGCGATACCTACGGTGAAGGAACCCCCGGCCACGCCGACGAACAGGCCGGTGATCAGGAACTGCCAGTATTCGGTGCAGCGTGAAATGAAGTAGATCGGGATAATGGTGGACAGCATCAGGAGGAAAAACACGATGCGCCCGCCGAAGCGGTCGGTCCACATGCCGATCGGCAGGCGGATCAGCGAACCGGTCAGCACCGGTGTGGCAATCAGGATGCCGAACTGGGTTTCATTCAGGCCCAGCGAGGCCTTGATCGGAATGCCGATCACCGCAAACATCATCCAGATCATGAAGCACACGGTGAACGACAGCGTGCTGGCGATAACGACGGACCAAGCTTTGTATTGTTGTGTTGCCATGGCACCCCCAAAAGGAATAATTCACGGCATCAGGTTAATCGTGTCTCTTGGTCGGGAATATTCCTCTGAAGAAGGGGATGGGTGAAGGAAAAGAACTAGTTCTTTCGGCCAGGGGTCATCACATTGCTTATAGTTATGGAGCCATCCGCTAAAATGGCATCTTCCAATGGTTTGTTATTTCCATGTCCCAAAAGCCAACGCCGAATTACCTCGCCGGTTATCCGCCTGCCCTGACCGGGCAAGTGTTGCGGCTGATCGAGCAGGGCAAGCTGGGGGAAATCCTGCGGCAAAAATACCCGCTGGGGCATGCAGTGCGCACTGACAAGGCGCTGTATGACTACGTGCTGGAGCTCAAAGGGGAGTTTCTGCGCAATGCCGGTACCCTGAGCAAGGTGGTCTTTGATAACAAGCTGCATGTGATCCAGCACGCGCTGGGTACGCATACCCGCATTTCGCGGGTGCAAGGCGCAAAGCTCAAGACCAAGCGCGAGATCCGCGTGGCGACGATGTTCAAGGAAACGCCGCCGGAATTTTTGCGCATGATCGTAGTGCATGAGCTGGCGCATATCCGGGAGCAGCAGCACGACAAGGCGTTTTACCAACTGTGCCGGCATATGGAACCCGATTACCACCAGCTGGAATTCGACCTGCGCGCCTACCTTTGTTACCTGGAGGTGACGGGGGTGCCGCTATGGGCGGCTGGGTCGTCAGTCACCTAGTACACGCGCCTTCACGGTTTTTCCCTTGATCTTGCCCGCCGACAATTTGCGTACGGCTTCACGGGCGATGTCGCGGGCAACGGCAACGTAGGTGACCTGATCCAGCACCGTGATTTTACCGACCTGCTCGCGTGTCAGCCCGGCTTCGCCCGCCAATGCGCCCATCACGTCGCCAGGGCGGATTTTTTCCTTGCGCCCACCGAGGATTTGCAGCGTCATCATCGGCGGCACCAGCGGGGCGTTGTTGCCGCTTTGCAGCGAGCCCAGCGCATGCCATTCCAGCTCGCTGCCCAGCATCACGCTGATGGTGTTGGCACGGCGCATCTCGGCCGGGCTGCACAGGCTGAACGCCCAACCATCCTCATCACCGCGGCCGGTGCGGCCGATACGGTGGATATAGACTTCCGGGTCGGGGGTGACGTCCACGTTGATGACTGCTTCAAGTTGCGCAATATCCAGCCCGCGTGCCGCGACATCGGTGGCGACCAGCACCGAGCAGCTGCGGTTGGCAAACTGGATCAGCACCTGGTCGCGCTCGCGCTGTTCCAGATCGCCGTTCAGGGTCAGCGCGTGGATGCCATGCGCCTGCAATAGCTCCTGCAAATCGCGGCATTGCTGCTTGGTGTTACAGAACGCCAGCGTGCTCACCGGACGGTAGTGCCGGAGCAAGGTGACCACGGCCTGCAGGCGCTCGGCGTGCTTGATTTCGTAAAAGCGCTGGCGAATCTTGCCGCTTTCGTGTTGCTCCGGCAGCTTGACCTCCTGCGGTTTGCGCAGGAACTGGCGCGCCAGTTTGGCGATGCCTTCGGGATAGGTGGCCGAAAACAGCAGGGTCTGGCGTTCCGTCGGGCAGTGCGCCGCGACGTAGGCGATGTCTTCGTAAAACCCCATGTCCAGCATGCGATCGGCTTCATCCAGCACCAGCGTGTTGAGCGCGTCCAAGTCCAGGCTGTTGCGTTGCAGGTGGTCCATGATGCGTCCCGGC
Source organism: uncultured Methylophilaceae bacterium (assembly GCA_964511385.1). Classification (GTDB taxonomy): domain Bacteria; phylum Pseudomonadota; class Gammaproteobacteria; order Burkholderiales; family Methylophilaceae; genus CAILHX01. The sequence goes on from CAZEFE010000014.1 coordinate 9,190, forward strand.
GTGCCGACCACGATATGCGCGCCATGCTCCAGGCTGGCCCGTTGCGGGCGCATGGTGCTGCCGCCACACAGCGTCAGGATCTTGATGTTGTCCTCAAACCGCGCCAGGCGGCGGATTTCCTGCGTGACCTGGTCAGCCAGTTCGCGGGTTGGGCACAGCACCATGGCTTGCACCACCAGGCGGCGTGGATTGAGCCGGGTCAGCAGCGGCAGCCCGAATGCCGCCGTTTTGCCGCTACCGGTTTTTGCCTGCGCAATCAGGTCGTGCCCGGCCAGTGCAAGCGGCAGGCTGGCTGCCTGGATCGGCGTCATGGCCAAGTATCCGAGCTGCTGCAGGTTTGCCAGCATGCCGGGTGACAGCGGTAGTTCGGTAAAAGGGTGTCCGGCAGCATGGGCTGCGGGGGTGCGGGTGGTTGGGTTGATTTCAGCCATGCGCAATTATCCGTTTTGTGGTGTGGCGTGTCTGCAACATTTTGTAAGCATGTTGTGCATGCACGGCTACTTTTCGGCCACCAGCCCATGCTCCACGGCATATACCGCTGCCTGTACCCGGCTGGCCAGATTGAGCTTGCGCAATATCCCCTGCACGTGGATCTTGACCGTGGATTCCGCCAGGTTGAGTTCCCGCGCGATTTCCTTGTTGCTGGCGCCGCGCGCCAGCAACACAATGGTTTCCCGTTCACGCGGCGAGAGTTTGTTGGTGTCCGGCGCCGGGGAAGTACCCTTGGACGGGCTGCGCATGGCGTCTGCCAGCTTGCCTGCCATTTGCGGCGACATGACGGATTCTCCATTCGCCGCGCGGCGAATGGAATCGAGCAGGAACTCGGTATCGATATTTTTCAGCAGGTAGCCGCGCGCGCCGATGCGCAGCGCTTCCAGCAGGTCCTCGGCATCTTCCGACACGGTAAGCATGACGATCTGTGCCTGCGGGGCTTCTTCGCGTAGCAGCGGGATCGCTTCCAGTCCGCTGGTGCCGGGCATGTGCAGATCCTGCAGGATGACATCCGGCTGGAGTTTCTTGGCCAGTTTGATGCCCTCCAGGGCATCGCCGGCTTCGCCCACCACCGCAAAGTTGTCCTGACGCTGCAATACCAGCCGGATGCCGCTGCGGAACAGGGTATGGTCGTCAATGATCAGTACTCGGATGGGTTTCATGCTGCAGTCTTTCTTTGGTTTCGGGAGGCAGTATCAGGCAAATGCGGGTGCCTTGGCCGGGAGCGGATTCCAGCGTGAACTCGGCGCCAATGCGATGCGCTCGCTCGCGCATGATGTGCAGGCCGACATGGGTGGCGCCGGCGTCCTGCGCGGCGTCAAAGCCGGCCCCGTTGTCGTTGATGGTGATGCTGGGTCGCCCTTCGCTACACAGTTCCACGTCAACATGGCTGGCATGGGCGTGCTTGCGGATGTTGGAGAGCGCTTCCTGCACGATGTGCATCACCTGCAGCACTTGTTCCGGCAGCAGTTCCGGCGTTTTGCCGCGCTGGGAATAGCCGGTTTCGACGCCGGTCTGGTCTTCGAACTTTTCCAGGGTGTTGCGCAATGCGGCGTCGAGGTCGGTGCCGCCGATGCGGGTACGGAAATGCACCAGCAACTCGCGCACATCGTCGTAGCTTTCCTGCACGCCTTCTCGAATCTGCTCCAGGCTTTGCAGTGCTTCGGCCGTGTGGTTGTTTTTCAGGTCCTGATGCAGCAGCTGTACCTGGATGTTAAGGAAAGCGAGCGATTGGGCAATGCTGTCGTGCAACTCCTGCGCCAGCAGGTTGCGCTCTTCCGAAACCGCCATTTCCCGCTCACGCGCTACCAGGCGCTGGTTTTCGATGGCGATGCCCAGGTGCAAACCGACGGATTCCAGCAGCCGTACTTCCGCCGGCGGCAGGATGCGGACATTGTCGAAGAACAGGTTGAGCATGCCGAGGATGCGCTGGTTGGAGCGGATGGGGATGGCTGCCACGGCACGGAAGCCATCCTTGCTGCAAGCCTGTAACAAAGGCGGCGATGAAGGCAGGGTAAAGTCGGAACTGACTGCAATGCCGTCGCGAGCCACTTCGCCGCAGATGCAACTGCCGACGGCGAGGTAGGTTTCGTCAGCGAGAAACGATGCCGAGACCCCATGGGCAGCCACGACCTGCAATTGCTCGCCCTTGGGGTCGGTCAACCGTATCACGCCGCCGCGGGAGCCGATCAGGGCGATCATCTTCACCAGTACGCTGTCGCATAACGGCTCGGTAGCCGTGGTGGAGTTAAGGAATGACGCCACCTCGTACAGCGCGCCAAGTTCGCGGTTCTTGACCTCGACGCTGCGGGTTTTTGCGGCGACGCGCTGCTCCAGCGTGGCGTAAATGTTCTGCAGCTTTTCTGCCATCTGGTTGAAACCCTGCGCCAGTTCGCCCAGTTCATCCTTGCTGGTGACCGGCAGACGCACGCTGAAATCGGCCTTGCCCATGCTTTGCAGCCCCTGCTTGAGCCGCAGCACCGGACGCACCAGCAATAACGAAAAAATGTAATCCAGCAGGATGGTACCAACCAGCGCCAGGCTGATCAGCGTGACCTGCAGGATGCGCAGCAGAGTGGTAGTGCGGGCATTGCTTCGTTCTACCATGGCGACCAGGTCGTTGACCCCGGCTACATAGTGTTCCAGTACTGGACGGTATTCGTCCAGCAGCCGGCTTTGTTCCGTTTTCTGACGCATTTCCAGAATGCGCTGGATGCGCGGTTTCATGCTGGTGTGCCAGGTCTGCTGCAAATGCAGCATCTGCGCAGTCACCGCAGCTTCATCGGGGAGCGACAACGGTCGCTGGGGATTGCCGTGCTCCAGTTCGATCAGCGTGTTTTCGAACAGGCTGATTTCCTGGGCGATGACCTGCCGGGATTGCAAGCTGGGATTCTGGATGTGCTGCGCCAGCAGAAAGGCGATGCGATAGGAACGCATGCGTTCGCGCCCGGCATCGTTAATCGCTGCCGCGCTGCCTTCCAGCCGCCAGGAAACGAACAGGGTGGAGCCGATGGCGACCAGCGCTACCAGGAAATAGGAAACCAGCAACCCGGTGATTTTTTTGCGTAGCGATAATTCAAGCATGTTTACATCTTAACTGAGCATGGCAAGCTCTGTGTTATCTGACAAAATATGCCGTTGCATTCAAGGAAACAGAAATGGCCTGTGAACTATGTAAAGACGCTGGTGAGGTGGTGTTGTGGCGCAACGAGCTGTGCCGGGTGATTCGCGTGGATGACGCGGCTTATCCGGGATTCTGTCGCGTGGTTCTGAATCGCCATGTCAAGGAGATGACGGATCTGGACGCAAGCGAGCGCTCGCAATTGATGGTGGTGGTGTTTGCCGTGGAGGCGGCGGTGCGCGAAGTGGTGCAGCCGGATAAGATCAATCTGGCCAGCTTCGGCAATGTGGTACCTCATCTGCACTGGCATGTGATACCGCGCTTTGTTGACGACAAGCACTTTCCCAACGCGATCTGGGGCGAGGCCAGGCGCGAAGGCCGGCAACGGCAAGTGGACTGGGAATGCTTGCGGCAGGTCATTTGCCGCTTGCTGGCTTAAACCAGCAAGCGTTCGACCACTTTGCCGTTGATCAGGTGGGCGTCGATGATTTCGTCCACATCGTTTTCATCGATGAAGGTGTACCACACCGCCTCCGGGTACACCACCATCAGCGGACCTTCGCCGCAGCGGTCGAAACATCCGGCGCGGTTGATGCGGATTTTGCCCTTGCCGTTCAAATCAAGCTTTTTGATGCGAGCTTTCATGTAGTCGAACATGGCTTCGGAGCCGTGGTCGGTACAGCAGGCAGCGCCGTCGTCGCGCCGGTTCAGGCAGAAAAACACGTGATGTTGGAAGTGGCTCATAAAACGCTCGCTAAAAAGAAGACCCCAGCGTATCTTCGCGGGTGAAAGTCCAGGTACGGGTGATTCCCAGGATATCGGTATCCTTGCGGATGTTATCGGGGAATGGCGCGTAAGGTGCCCCCAACTCCACGATGCGCCTGGCGGCGTCATCCAGTATCTTGAAGCCGGAACTCTTGTTGATTTCGATGCTTTCCACGCTGCCGTCGGCGCGGATGGATACGGTCATGCGCAATTGGCCATACAGTTTCTGTGCCTTGGCTTCTTCCGGGTAATTGAGATTGCCGATTTTTTCCACTTTCTGGCGCCAGCCTTCCACATAAAAGGCGAAACGGTCTTCCTGCGCGCGGGCGCCAACAAATCTGCGCCAGGGGCGTTCCTGATAGGCCTTTTGTTCCTTGGCCAGTTCGGCTTCCAGCCGCGAGGCTTCGTCCAGGCTTCTGGCCGCCATTTCGCGCACATTCAGCTGCAGCGGCGTGCTGCGGGGCGGGGTGGCCGCTTTTGTGGTTTGTTCGGTAGGTGTGGCGTTGATTTGCGTGATGACCTGCTGCACCTTGTGCTCCAGCTGTTTCACCAGCTCCTGCTTCTGCTCCAGCGTGACCTGCGGTTTGCTGGCAACGGACTGATGCTGTTGTTCATGGCTGATGGTTGGCGTGGCCGAGACGCCAATGGCGCGGTCGCGCGGCTGTGTTTTGGGCACCGGCAGCGGCGATTTTGCGCGCTGCTTGTCGTCGGTGTTGCCGCCACGGTCAAGGTTGGCTTGAGCCAGTACATCGGCTTTTTGCGGTGCGGTTTCCGTCTTGGCGTTGACCAGCACCACATCCAGGGCGGGCAGGGTGGCTTTGACGACGTTGGGCTTGGGTGCGTTGAACCTGACGGTGTCGATGACGGCGATGTGTAGCAGCAGCGAAACGACCAGCATCGTCCTCAATAGAGAGGAGGAGTAAACATCAGGCTTCAAGTCGCCAGCCTCTTCAGTAGTTTGTCATGAATGCCGCCGAAACCGCCGTTGCTCATCACCAGGATATGGTCGCCGCCGCTCGCCTGCGTGGCGATGGCCTGGATCATGGTGTCCAGGTCGTCGAACGTGGCGGCTTTGTCACCCAGCGGGTGCAGGGTGGTCGCAACATCCCAGCCCAGATTGGCGGCGTAGCAGAAGGTCAGGTCGGCTTCCGTCAGGCTACCCGGCAGCGCATCCTTGACGGCACCCAGTTTCATGGTGTTGGAGCGCGGTTCCAGCACGGCGAGGATGCGCGCACCGCCCACTTTGGCGCGCAGGCCGCTGATGGTGGTGGCGATGGCGGTAGGATGATGCGCGAAATCGTCATAGACGGTGATGTTGTTGACGATGCCGCGCACTTCCATGCGCCGCTTCACGTTCTGGAATTGCCCCAGCGCGGCGATGCTGATTTCCGGCGTCACTCCGACATGCCGTGCTGCCGCAATCGTAGCCAGCGCGTTCATGCGGTTGTGGGCGCCGAGCAGCTCCCATTGCACGCGCCCTTGCAACTGGCCGTTGAGCAATACGCTGAAGTCGCCGTTGGCGTCCACGTCTGCGGCCTGCCAGTCGGTACCGAACCGCTCAACCGGGGTCCAGCAGCCGCGTTGCAGGACGCGGTCCAGACTCGCTTCCTGGCCATTGCTGACGATCAGTCCTGTGCCCGGCACGGTGCGCACCAAGTGGTGGAACTGGGTTTCGATGGCGGCAAGGTCGGCAAAAATGTCGGCGTGGTCGAACTCCAGGTTGTTCAGGACGGCGGTGCGCGGATGGTAATGCACGAATTTGGAGCGTTTGTCGAAAAAGGCGGTGTCGTACTCGTCGGCCTCGATGACAAAAAAGGGCGTTTCTCCCAACCGTGCGGAAATGCCGAAATTCTGTGGCACGCCGCCAATCAGAAACCCCGGTTTCATGTTGGCATATTCCAGCACCCAGGCCAGCATGGAGCTGGTGGTGGTTTTGCCGTGCGTGCCCGCCACGGCCAGCACCCACTTGTCGCGCAGCACATGTTCGGCCAGCCATTGCGGGCCGGAGATGTACGGTAGTCCGCGATTCAGGATTTCCTCCATCAGCGGGTTGCCGCGCGAAACGACGTTGCCGATGACAAACATATCCGCGCCGATGTCGGCCTGCGAAGGGTCGAAGCCTTCGATCAGGGCAATGCCTTGCGCCTCCAGCTGGGTGCTCATGGGCGGGTAGACGTTGGCGTCGCAGCCTGTGACCTTGTGCCCGGATTGTTGTGCCAGAGCGGCGATGCCACCCATGAAGGTGCCGCAGATACCGAGAATATGAATGTGCATGTGAGTCGGGGTTATGCCCTGTGGCGTATCCGGTCAAGCCGGCCGGATGCTCAAAAAGGGTGCAAATTAGTAGTGATGCGTTATGATAGAGCAGTTTAGAAGTGTCGGACAATTGAGCGCTGCGAAAAAACAGGGTAACCTCCACTCAATATGAGCAACATCGTAAAAAACGCGAGAACGGCACTGCTATTAATGAACGAGCGTGGGTTGCCGCCTACGCCCGCGAATTACACCAAGATTTACAACGAGATCAGCGGCCTGGATGCCGATGACGAATCGGGTGCGGAAGCGGCAAATGCCAAGGACATCATTGAGAATAACCACCGACTGGTGCGTTACCTCGATGACTTCGCGTCCAGTCTTTCCGCGAGTGGCGGGGATGTACACGAAAAGCTCGACAAGCAGGAAACCTCCATCCGGCAGCTGATTACCGCGGTGCAGCAGACCGGTGATGTTTTCCACGTGATTCCGGTACTGAAATCCATCCTGTCGCTAATTATCGCGGTACAGAATGCGATTCAACCCTCGCGGACCGCCTCCGAAAGCCAGCCGCCAGAAGCAAAGCACAGCCGCTCACACGAGACAAAACCGGAGGCGGCCCCAGCCGCGGCAGAAAAACACAAGGTAGCCGAGGATGCCAAGGTCGTTGGCATTCCTGGAGCTGCTGAAGAAAGTTCGCCATTTCCTCCACCGCCAACGCATGCCAAAGCCGCGCCCAAGACAAAGGCGGAGGCGCCCAAGGGCAAAAGCAGCTTCCAGATGCAGCTGGAAGAAGATGTACTGTACCTTGGCCGCTTGCCGATCCTGCATACGGATCATGCATTGTTCGGTTATGACTTGTCCCTGTATGCCAGCCAGCTGGGTCGGCCGCAACCGGCAGTGGAGTTGGTGGACCTGACCAACTACCTGGGGAAAATCGGTGTCGAGTGCGTCACCGACAACCATTTCGGTTTTGTACAGGTGACTTACGACGACCTGATGAACAGCGACCTCAAGCGTCTGGCCGGCGACCAGTTGGTGCTGGAAATCACCGATGTGAGCGAGATCGACCAGAAAGCGCTGGCCCGCTGTATGGAGCTGAAGGAGCGCGGCTTCAAGCTGTCGCTGGGCGATTATTTTGATTACCCGGTGTACGACACGGTGCTCAAGCTGTTTGATTACGTCAAACTGGATATTCACGCGACTTCCAATTTCGAGATGCGTAATGCCATCTCCCGCTTGAGCGAGTTCAGCCAGATTCACCGTATTGCCAGGAATGTCGATTCGCTGGCCAAGCTGGATCAGTGCAAGGAGATGGATTTCCATCTGGCGCAAGGCCATTTCTTCATCCATTCCGACGCGAGCACGCTGGGCAGTGCCAATGCCCAGCAAACCACGTTGCTGGTGGTGCTGGGGCAGTTGCTGACCGACGTGGACCTGCCCAGGATCGAGCGCGCATTCAACCACCAGGAAGAATTGACCATCAATCTGCTGGCGCTGGTGAATTCGGCCGCCATGGGCTTGAGCCGCAAGGTGGATTCCCTGCAGCAGGCGCTGGTGATTTTGGGGCGGCGCCAGCTGATGCGCTGGGTACAGGTGCTGCTTTACTCGCACAGCGACATCAAGAGCGCGCCGCTGCTGATGCAGGTGGCGACCGCGCGCGCCAAACTCATGGATTTGCTGTGTTCCACCCACGCGGATGCGGCAAAGCGCAGCGACATTTATCGCGACCGTGCATTTACCGTGGGTATCCTGTCGCTGACGCACATCCTGCTGGGTATGGATTTGTCGCAGGTGATCGAGCAAATCGGGTTGGATGAAGAAATTGGCGTGGCATTGATGGAGCGCGAAGGATTTTTGGGGCATCTGCTGTCATTGGCGGAGCATGTTGAAACGGCCGAGTTTGAAGCAGCAGAAGCACTGATGGATGGATTGGACATATCGCCCAGAGACCTGAACCGGGCTCAAAAAGAAACCTTGCAATGGGTACATAATCTGGGCAAAGCAGCGGATTAAGTTAGCCTGGATAATGAGTCAGCAAGCAGAAATTTTCCTTGGGCGGCAGCCCATACTCGATATTGCCGAGCGCACCGTCGCTTATGAGCTTTTGTTCCGGTCCGGCCAGACTTCGACGTCCGGCGTCACCGACGACCTCCTGGCAACATCCACGGTCATTATCAATACCATCAGCCACATCGGCATTGATAGCGTACTGGATATACATTCCGGTTTTATCAATGTCTCGCGCTCCCTGCTCATGAGCGATACCGTGGAATTGCTGCCGCGCGAGCGCATGGTGCTGGAACTGCTGGAAACGGTGGAAATTGACGACGAAGTGGTCGAACGTTGCCGACAGTTGAAGGCGCAGGGGTTTCGCCTGGCGCTGGACGATTTTGAGTACAGCCCGGCCTACAATGCGCTGTTTCCCATCGTGGAGATCATCAAGTTCGATGTCATGCTTTCCAGCAAAAACGACATCCACCAGACATTGGAACGCCTGCGGCCGTGGCCGCACCTGAAAATGCTGGCGGAAAAAGTCGAAACTGCAGAAGAGTTCGAACACTTCAAGGCATTGGGCTTCAATTATTACCAGGGCTATTTCTTCGCCAAGCCTTCGGTGCTGACGGCCAAAAAGAGTAACCCCAACCAGATGACGCTGGTGCGTGCGCTAAGCTTGATCATGGGCGATGCGGAGCTGAACGAGATCGAGCGGGTGTTCAAGGAAAGCCCGGATCTGATGCTGGGCCTGCTGCGGCTGGTAAATTCCGTAGGCATGGGCCTGGCGCGCAAGATAGGCTCCTTGCATCAGGCGCTGGTGGTACTGGGGAGGCGGCAGTTGCAGCGCTGGGTGCAATTGCTGCTGTATGCGCGTGATGGCGGCAGCATTTCCAGCCCGCTGATGCAGTTGGCCGCAGTACGCGCAAAAATCATGGAACTGCTCAGCCAGAACCATGCGGATAAAAGCCGCAGCACCGATGAAGCCAAGGATCACGCATTCATGGCGGGGATATTGTCGTTGGTGGATGTCGCGCTGGGTGGAAAAATGGAAGAAGTACTGGACCAGTTCGGTCTGATTGATGAAGTGCGCAACGCCATCCTGAAGCGGGAAGGTTTTCTGGGCCGGCTGCTGTTGCTGACAGAAAAGCTGGAAACCGAAGATTTTGAGGCGGTGGCGGCACTTACCAAGGAGCTTGGCATCAGCCCCGTCCATCTGCGTGAAGCGCAGTTTGCCGCGATGCAATGGGCTGCCAACCTCGATAAAGAGTCGGATGCACAATAGAGCACACATGATGATGTCACCTACAGAACTACTCCTGCGCGACCTGCTTTCCCGCCGCATCCTGATCCTGGATGGCGCGATGGGCACCATGATCCAACGCTACAAGCTGATGGAAGTCGATTATCGCGGCCAGCGTTTTGCCGATTTCAAGGCGCCGGATGGCGCCGGCGAATTCTGCCCCCAAGGTAGCAGCTGCGGTTGCGGCAAGAGCCATGACGCGGCACCAGCCAACCCCAGCCGCGAGTTGTTCCTCAAGGGCAACAATGAGTTGCTGACGCTGACCCAGCCACGCATCATCCAGGAAATCCACGAACAATACCTGGCCGCTGGTGCGGACATCGTCGAGACCAACACCTTCGGCGCCACCACCGTGGCGCAGGACGACTACCACATGGGGCATCTCGCTTACGAGATGAACGTGGAAGCCGCCAAACTGGCACGTGCCGCGTGCGCCAAGTATTCCACGCCGGACAAGCCACGGTTTGTGGCGGGCGCGCTCGGCCCCACCCCGAAAACCGCCTCGATTTCGCCGGACGTGAACGACCCGGCGGCGCGCAACATCACTTTCGACCAACTGGTGGCGGCGTATCTGGAGCAAACGCGTGGCCTGGTGGCGGGTGGTGCCGACATCCTGCTGGTGGAGACGATTTTCGATACGCTCAACGCCAAGGCGGCGCTGTTCGCCATCGATAGTTTCTTCGAGGAAAGCGGCAAGCGCCTGCCCATCATGATTTCCGGCACGGTGACCGATGCTTCCGGCCGTATCCTGTCCGGGCAGACGGTGACGGCATTCTGGCATTCGGTGCGCCATGCCAGGCCGCTGAGCATTGGCCTGAACTGCGCGCTGGGCGCGGCGCTGATGCGGCCCTATGCCGAGGAAATCTCCCGGATCGCCGACACTTTTGTTTGTATTTATCCCAACGCCGGCCTGCCGAACCCGATGAGCGATACCGGTTTCGACGAGCAACCGGCGGATACCTCGGCGCTGGTGAAGGAATTCGCCGCGAGCGGCTTCATCAATATTGCCGGCGGCTGCTGCGGCACCACGCCGCCGCATATCCAGGCCATTGCCGAAGCGGTCAAGGACATCCCGCCGCGCACGGTGCCAGCGCCCACTCACGCTACGCGCCTTTCCGGGCTTGAGCCGTTTGTTATCGACGACAGTTCGCTGTTCGTCAACGTCGGCGAGCGCACCAACGTCACCGGCTCCAAGGCGTTTGCGCGCATGATCCTCAACGGGCAGTACGACCAGGCGCTCAGCGTGGCGCGCCAGCAGGTGGAAAACGGCGCGCAGGTGATTGATATCAACATGGACGAGGGCATGCTGGATGCGGTTGCCGCGATGACGCATTTCCTCAACCTGGTGGCGTCCGAGCCGGACATCGCGCGCGTGCCGATCATGATCGATTCCTCCAAGTGGTCGGTGATTGAGGCCGGGTTGAAGTGTGTGCAGGGCAAGGCCATCGTCAACTCGATCTCGATGAAGGAAGGCGAGGAAGAGTTCCTGCGCCAGGCCCGCCTGTGCCGGCGCTACGGCGCGGCCGTAATCGTAATGGCCTTCGACGAGCACGGCCAGGCCGACACCTTCGAGCGCAAGATCGAAATCTGCCAGCGTGCCTACGACCTGCTGCGGGAAGAAATCGATTTCCCGCCCGAAGACATCATTTTCGACCCCAACATTTTCGCCATTGCCACCGGCATCGACGAGCACAACAACTACGCGGTGGATTTCATCAACGCCACGCGCTGGATCAAGGAAAACTTGCCTTATGCCAAGATTTCCGGCGGCGTGTCCAACGTCAGCTTCAGCTTCCGCGGCAATGATGCGGCGCGCGAGGCTATCCACACCGTATTCCTGTACCACGCCATTCAGGCGGGCATGACCATGGGTATTGTCAACGCCGGCATGGTGGGGGTGTATGACGACCTCGACCCGGACCTGCGCGAACGCGTGGAAGACGTGGTGCTCAACCGTCGCCCGGATGCGACCGAGCGCATGATCGAAATCGCCGGCACGCTGGTGGCCGGTGGCAAGAAAGATGCGCCCACGCTGGAGTGGCGCGGCACCCCGGAACATCCGGTAGCGGTGAACAAGCGCCTGGAATACGCCATGGTGCACGGCATTACCGACTTCATCGTGGAAGACACCGAAGAAGCGCGCCAGCAGATCATGGCGCAGGGCGGCCGCCCGATCAACGTCATCGAAGGCCCGCTGATGGACGGCATGAATGTGGTGGGCGACCTGTTCGGCCAGGGCAAGATGTTCCTGCCGCAGGTGGTGAAATCCGCGCGGGTGATGAAGTCCGCCGTGGCGCACCTGATCCCGTTCATCGAGGAAGAAAAAGCCGCCGAGGAAAAACGTACCGGCGTCAAAGCCAAACCCAAGGGCAAGGTGGTGATCGCCACGGTTAAGGGCGACGTGCACGACATCGGCAAAAACATCGTGTCGGTGGTGCTGCAATGCAACAATTTCGAGGTGGTGAACATGGGCGTGATGGTGCCCTGTTCCGAGATTCTGGCCACCGCCAAGGTGGAGAATGCCGACATCATTGGCTTGTCCGGCCTGATTACACCATCGCTGGAAGAAATGGCGCATGTCGCCCGCGAAATGCAGCGCGACCCGCACTTCCGCGGGCTGAAAACGCCACTGCTGATCGGCGGCGCCACCACTTCGCGCGCGCATACCGCGGTGAAAATCGCACCGCACTACGACGGCCCGGTGATCTACGTGCCGGACGCCTCGCGCTCGGTGGCGGTGATGCAATCGCTGCTGACACCGGAGCAGCGCGATGCCTATATCCGTGACGTTGCCAACGACTACGAAAAAGCGCGCGCCCAACACGCCAACAAGAAGGGGCCGACATTGCTCACCCTGGCGGCGGCGCGTGCCAACGGGGCCAAGCTGGGGTTTGCTGGTGAGTCAGCACCGGTCAAGCCGAAGTTCATCGGGCGGCGCGTGCTCAACAATATTGACCTGGTTTCCATCGCCCAGTACATCGACTGGAGCCCGTTCTTCCAGACCTGGGACTTGGCCGGCTCTTACCCTGCCATCCTCAAGGACCCGGTAGTGGGCGAGGCGGCGACCAAGGTGTTCAACGAAGCACGGCAGATGCTGGAAAAAATCATCAACGGCCGCTGGCTCGCTGCCAACGGCGTGGTGGCACTGCTGCCGGCGAATAGCGTGGGTGATGACATCGAGATTTATACCGATGAGTCGCGCACCCAAGTGGCATTCACCTGGTACGGCATGCGCCAGCAGTCGGAGAAGCCGGTTATTGATGGCGTGGCGAAGCCCAACCAGTGCCTGGCGGATTTCATCGCGCCCAAAGGTACCCCAGACTATATCGGTGTATTTGCAGTGACCGCCGGGCTGGGCATCGAGAAACACTTGGAAAAATTCGAGGCTGCGCACGACGATTACAGTGCAATTCTGCTGAAATCGCTGGCCGACCGCCTGGCGGAAGCCTTTGCCGAGTACCTGCACCATCGCGTGCGTACCGATTTCTGGGGCTATGCGGCAGACGAGAATTTAAGCAACAACGATCTCATCAAAGAGCGCTATCGCGGCATCCGCCCGGCGCCCGGATATCCGGCTTGCCCGGATCACACCGTCAAGGCTGACATGTTCAAGCTGTTGAATTGTGAAGAAATCGGCATGAGTCTGACCGAATCCTTCGCCATGTCACCAGCGGCATCGGTGTCGGGTTTTTACCTGGCGCATCCTGATGCCAGGTATTTCAGCGTGGACAAGATAGGCGAGGACCAGCTTACAGACATGGCGCAGCGCCGCAATCTGCCGCTGGAATACCTGCAACGCTGGCTGGCGCCCAACCTCTAAGGAGACGCTGATAAATGGCTGCGCGGGCGAATTGCCGCGTTGCGCGGTGCTCGCCCACTCGCCTATCCACGTGATATGTCTCGTGATCTGCGCTCCGTGCGCCTTGCACTTCACCCCGCTCGCTCATTTATTCAGCGTCTCCCTAAAGGTTCGCACTCGTCATTCCCGCTTGCCGCGGGAATGACGTAGCGATCAATTCAGCTTGGCGAGTTGAGCCTGTAGTTTTTCCAGCGTGGCCTTAAAGCCGGACAGACGTTCCTGCTCCTGCGCCACCACGGCCGCCGGGGCGCGCTCGACAAAACTGGGGTTGGAAAGCTTGCCTTCGGCCTTGGCGATTTCGCCTTGCAGGCGCGCCACTTCCTTGCCCAAGCGCTCTTTCTCGGCGGCCACGTCAATCTCAATCTTCAGCATCAGGCGGTAGTCGCCCACCACGGCCACCGGCGCATCGGCATCCGGCAGTTCGCTCACCACGTCAACTTCAGACAGCTTGGCCAGTGCTTTCAGGTACGGCGCATAAGCGGCCAGCACATCCGAACCGGCGGCGATCAACGGCACACGGGTGGCCGGGGATACGTTCATTTCGCCACGCAGGCTGCGGCAGGCATCCACTGCGGCTTTCAGCGTGGCGACCCAGGCCTCGGCGGATTCGTCGATCTTTTCCGGCTGGGCCTTGGGGTAGGGCCGCAGCATGATGGTGTCCGCCTTCTGGCCGGTGTAGCCGGAAACGGTCTGCCACAGCTCTTCCGTGATGAAGGGAATCACCGGGTGCGCCAGGCGCAGCACGGTTTCCAGCACGCGCAGCAGGGTACGGCGGGTAGCGCGTTTCTGTGCATCGCTGCCGCCTTGCAGTTGCACCTTGGCGATTTCCAGATACCAGTCGCAGTATTCATCCCAGACGAATTTATAAATGGCCTGCGCCACGAAATCGAAGCGGTAATCGGCAAAACTCTTTTCCACTTCGGCCTCGGTGCGCTGCAACAGGCTGACGATCCAGCGGTCGGCCTGGGAGAAATCGAGGTAGCCTTCCGGTCCGCAGTCATGCTTGCACTCGCCCATACCGCAGTCTTGACCTTCGCAGTTCATCAGCACGAAGCGGGTCGCGTTCCACAGCTTGTTGCAGAAGTTGCGGTAGCCCTCGCAGCGGTGCATGTCGAACTTGATATCACGGCCGGGGCTGGCGAGGCTGGCGAAGGTGAACCTCAAAGCATCCGTGCCGAAGGCCGGGATGCCTTCCGGGAATTCCTTGCGGGTGCGTTTCTCGATCTGTTCCGCCTGCTTCGGGTTCATCAGGCCAGTAGTGCGCTTCTTGATTAGGTCATCTAGGCCGATACCGTCGATCAGGTCGATCGGGTCGAGTACGTTGCCCTTGGACTTGGACATCTTCTGCCCTTCCGCATCGCGGATCAGGCCATGGACGTAGACATCCTTGAACGGAATCTTGCCGGTGATGTGTTTGGTCATCATCACCATGCGCGCCACCCAGAAGAAGATGATGTCGAAGCCGGTCACCAGCAC
>CAZEFE010000015.1:0-16123 GCA_964511385.1 uncultured Methylophilaceae bacterium
AAGAGGAAATCCTTAAACTAACGAAAACTGTTGCGCTTCAAAATTGAGACCGCCACCTGAAAAACCTTAAACCGCCGAGATCCTTGTTTTCCCGTTCTCCTGCCCCGTACAGCAAGATATGAGAAGAAAGCATGAAACCGTTCGCGGCAAGATTCTATGTTACCTTTCGCTGCAACTCGCGTTGCGAATATTGCAACGTTTGGAGTGATCCGAAATACAAATGGAAAGCTGAACTCAATGAAGCCGAAGGGGAGCGGGTCATCGAGGAACTTTACGAAGCCGGTGTGCGATACATCGACTTCACCGGAGGGGAACCGAGCCTGCATAAAGGGTTGAAGGCGCTCCTCAAAGCCAGCAAGACGCTGGGAATCAAGACTGAAGTCACAAGCAATGGCATCGGTGGAAGGGAGGCAAGAAACCGGCTTTTGGAATGCCTTCCGTGGATTGACAAATTCAACATCTCTCTCGACACCCTGAATCCGGCACGTTATAGGCAGGCACGTGGTATTGATCGGCTTGAAGAAGTGGTGGAAACAATCGAGGAAACAAGCAAGGTCAAACCACCAAAACTGATGGTGGTGGTCACGAATGAAAACAAAGACGAACTGGACGACATTCTGGCCTTCGCGAGAAAATACCGGGCCATGGCCTACCTAAGTCCCGTCTTCAAATACTTCGAAGGAGGAAAAGAACACGACGATGTGGAAAGGGTAATCCGGGACAAGTTCTTCGCCCCGAACGCAATTGTCCACCTCCACTTCGCACGCTTTTTCAAGAGACAGTCCAAAAACAAACATCAAAAACCCCCGTGCTCGGCAAACAGCCAAGTGATTACGATCGGGCCAGATGGAACGCTTGTTCTTCCTTGCTATCATGCAATGGCAAAAATGGAAAGTTGGACCGGGAGGCTGGGAGAACACCTTGCAAGGGAAGATATGAAAGCATGGCGAGGGGGCGGCTTGGAATGCTGCAATGGATGTACCGCAATCCCCTACTTCGGAGGCACATTCAACCTAACCCTGAATGGGGAATTCTTACTGCAATCCTACTCACACAATCTCGCCCGGCTCAAAACCGAGTTCCTGAGCGAGGTACCTGACGTTGGCGGCGAGAGAGAACTACACGAACTACTCGGGGATCTGGAAAGGCTTGCGGACAGCTTGGGAGCAGAAGCAGAAGCGCCCTACGAAACAGGAACGGATCATCCGTTTTTCTACCCAGGAGGGCAAGACTGCCCACTCTTCAAGGAAAGGCTCAGTAAAGAAGAATATGAACACGATCTACTTCAAGAGGATTGCTGGGGGCTTTCAAAAACCCCACACCGAAGCTATGAGGCGTTTTATTCGAATACCTACCCCGAGCTTCGAAGGAAGAGGGAGCACGGTGAGATCACAGAAGTGGAATACCAAGAAGAAATCCGGAAAAGCCCGGAAGTACAATTGCGGTGGTGGATAGATAAGATCAAGGAGATATTTCGGACAGAGCGGAAAAGCGGTTCGTATAAGATGGGGTGAATGGATCTGCCACGCCAAAGTCAACTATCGGAGCAGGGCAATCGCATCAAGCCAATGCTTGCATTCCGAGCAGTTTTTCCATATAGGCATTGTCCCAGCCGGCCTTGAGGCGGCAGTTTTTGACGCCGGTCTTGCGCGTCTTGTCGAGCCGGATCAGGTTGAGCGTGATGCGGCGCAGGATCGAGAAGTTCTCTGCCGAGTTGCCCTCGCGCATCCTGGCCTGGTCTTCGCCGTAGGACACGTCCAGCGACCAGTGCAGGCGGTTCTCGACGGCCCAGTGCCCGCGCACGGCCTGCCCCAGGTGGCCGGCGTCGGCCCGGCGCGACGATATGTAGTAGCGCCGCTCCATGCTGGCCGCGCCGTCGATCTCGCGGAGGTACTGTCAAGTTACCGAAGCTTATAGGCGAAGAATATTTTTGAGGGACGAATTTCGAAGTTTAAGAGGGGGGATAGGTGGGGTCAGGCGGCGCGGCGGACACATGTGACCTCCTGCCAGGTTGCAAAAGCCTGGCTACGGGCAGCCCGATAGTCGGAGGCTGTTTCGTAACGATGACGAATTCGAAAAATGTTGCCGACATGGGCGTGAACTGACAGGAACCTTTGTGCCTGCCCCGGTGACTTAAACCTCCGCATCTGCCGCTCTTTTTGCCGGGTGGGTTGGTGCGACAATTCGGCCCGGTTGTTGAGGCCCTTGTGTTGCCGGTGTTCGACGCCCGGCAGGATTTCGCGCTTGGCCGCCCCGTAGCTCTTGAGCTTGTCGGTGATGATGACGCGCGGCACATAGCGCAACCCTTTTAGCAGCTTGCGGAAGAAGCGCTTGGCGGCCTTCTTGTCGCGCCGGGGTTGCACCAGGATGTCGAGCGTGTAGCCGTCCTGGTCCACCGCCCGCCAGAGATAGTGGTGCCCGCCGTTGATCGTGAGCACGACCTCGTCCAGGTGCCACTTGTCCCCGCGCAGGGGCTGCCGCCTACGGAGCGCGTTGGCGTAGTCCTGCCCGAACTTCAGCGTCCATTGGCGGATGGCCTCGTAGGTCACGATCACGCCGCGATAGGCCAGGATTTCCTCCACGTCCCGGAAGCTCAAGGTGAAGCGGAAGTAGATCCACACTGCGTGGCTGATGATTTCGGCCGGATACCGGTGTCCGGCGTAGCGATTCGTTTTCTCATCCATTGCCGAAACGTACCGGATTTCAGGTCACTCGGCAACTTGACAGTACCGGCCGATGTAACCGGCCAGAGGCTCAACCCCCTTCGCCAGCATCGCAAGGTAGGGGTTCGCCAGCGGATGCCCCGGCAACCAGTACCGCAGCACGGCGTAAACCACGGCGGCAAGAACGGCACTCACCCACCAGGGAAGATCCGCCAGGACAGCCAAAATGTTTTCATTCCTACGGCTACGAGCCATGCCCACCCCCAAAAAAAATTTGCGAAAGCTGCATTGTAGCCATGCGGGTTCCAAATTTTCGGCTAAAATCCCAGCTTCCACGCCAAGGCCGCAGGACTTGGCCCCGCCCACGCACACAAGGACAGCCCCATGCGCCGCGCCCTCGCGCTTTCTCTGCTCTGCCTATCCGTCGCAGCCTGCGCCCCCGGCCAGCGGACCAGCAAGCCGCAAAGCCAAACCGCCGCCCCCGGCCAACAACAAACCCAGCCGCCGCAAGCCCTATCCACGGGCGCGTTGCCGGCCACCAAGACCAGTAAGGAAGGCAAGCTGCTCCGCCTCGACTACGAGGGCTTCACCGTCTGGCTGGACTACCGGGAGCGCGGGCCGGTCAAGTTCCGCTACAACGCCCAGCGCGACACCGGCAGCGCCCCACGCGCCGAGGACTTCAAGCTTGACCCGAACGTCCCGGCAGAATGCCAGCAAACCAGCGCGGCCGCCTACGGCCAGGGCTACGACCGGGGCCACCAAGTCCCGGCGAACCATCTGGACGCCTCGCCGGTCGCCATCAAGCAATCCAACTACATGACCAACATCTTGCCGCAAGTCGCGCAGATGAACCGGGGCGCGTGGCTACTGACCGAAGAGATTGTTGAATGCTACCGCGACATCGACGAGCTGCTCGTGCTTGGCGGCGTCATCTGGGGCGACAACGCGGCGGACGATTTTTTCGTCAAATCGCACGGCATCCGCACCCCGGATGCATTTTGGAAAGTCATCGTGCGCGGCCACGGCGACGCGATAGCCTGGATAGTGCCAAACACGAAGGATGCCACCAAGGCCAAGCTCGACAGCTACATCGTGACGGTGGAGCAAATCGAGAAGCTGACGGGAGAGAGGCTGCCGGTGACGAGGGACGCCCGGACGGCGAAACCCAAGGGAAGCTGGGTGGTGCCGGTGGGGTGTGACAAGAGTTGATGACGATGAGCAATTTTTCACCATCCGATTTGAAATCCATCCTTCACTCCAAACGCGCCAACTTATATTACCTGGAACACTGCCGGGTGTTGGTGAACGGCGGGCGTGTCGAGTTTGTCACAGATGAAGGAAAGCAATCATTGTATTGGAACATTCCTATCGCGAACACCGTAACTGTTATGCTAGGCACTGGCACTTCAATTACACAGGCGGCAATGCGTGAATTAGGAAAATCCGGGGTAATGGTTGGATTTTGCGGCGGCGGTGGAACACCGCTTTATAGCGTTAATGAAATGGACGTTGAAATTGCTTGGTTCAGTCCACAAAGCGAATATCGGCCAGTGGAATACCTTCAAAACTGGGTGCGTTTTTGGTTTAACGACAGTTTGCGCCTTCAAGCCGCAAAAACCGTCCAAAGAATTCGCTTGGAGCGTCTTGAACAACATTGGTCAAACGCACGTTATCTAGCCAAAAATGGCTTTTCCGTGGATATGGAACGCCTGTTGTCAGCAGTTAAAGAATCCAAGAATAGTCTTGAATCTGCGGTAGACAACCAAGCCTTGATGGCTGAGGAGGCTCGACTTACAAAAACACTTTTTAAGCTTGCTGCTAAAGCCGTCGATTATGGCGAATTCACTCGGGCAAAACATGGAACAGGTAGCGACCCGGCAAACCGTTTTCTCGACCACGGAAATTATCTAGCTTATGGCTTGGGAGCGACAGCCACCTGGGTTTTAGGATTGCCACATGGATTGGCGGTGCTGCATGGAAAAACCCGGCGTGGTGGCTTAGTATTCGACGCGGCTGATTTGATCAAAGATGCCATTATTCTTCCACAAGCCTTTATTTCAGCAATGCGCGGCGATGACGAGCAAACCTTCCGCCAAGCGTGCATAGACGCATTCGCCCAGACTGAAGCCCTGGATTTCATGATCGACACGTTGAAGGCCATCGCACTGGAAATAGGTGGAAAGGCGGCATGAATATCTTGCTGGTGTCCCAATGCAGTAAAAACGCGTTGACTAAGACCCGGCAAATACTTGACCAGTTTGCCGAACGGCGCGGCGACCGCGTTTGGCAAACCGCCATCACACAACAGGGGGTGGAAACCCTGCACCGCCTTTTGCGCCAATCCGCCCGCCGCAACACGGCTGTTGCTTGCCATTGGATACGCGGCAAAGATCATAGCGAATTGCTTTGGGTGGTGGGCGACGCCCGGCAATTCAACGAACGCGGGGCGGTACCTACCAATATCACGGCAAGGGACGTGTTACGGGCGGGGGACGAGAACGACTGGCACACCGGAGAGGACATTCGCCTGCTGGCCAGGATGGCGGCGTTGTTCCATGACTTCGGCAAGGCGAGCGAGGCATTTCAAGCCAAGCTCAAATCCGGGCAAGCCATTGCCGATGCATACCGCCATGAATGGGTGTCACTGCGCTTGTTCGAGGCGTTGGTCACGGACACCGGCGGCAGCGACAAGGATTGGCTGGGCCGCTTGGTTGAGTTGGGAAAAACCGCAAGCAAGGACTGCGCAATCAGCCCGAAAAGAGACGGCCTTGATTCATGCCCGTCGCCTTTTAAAACACTGCCGCCACTGGCACAGATAACCGGCTGGCTAATCCTCAGCCATCACAGGATGCCGACTCCAGACAAGGAATTTAACTCGGGCCTTCTGAAAAAGTTGCCCACGCCCATCGCGGCTGATTGGTACGGCAACCTCTCCGATGAAAAATCGACCAAAGCCTGCTGGAATTTCAAAAACGGCCTGCCGATAAACAGCCACCATTGGCGCGAACATGCGGCCAAGCTGGCACAGGCCATGTTGCAGCGGCCCAGCCTTGCCGGAGAAAGCGCGGCTAGCAAGCTATTGGACGACCCTTATGTACTGCATCTTTCACGCTTGGCCTTGATGCTGGCCGACCACCATTATTCCTCCCTGCCAAGCCATGCCCGCTATGGCGACCCCATCACCAAGCCAGATGCAGGCTTGTATGCCAACACCGACCGCCAAGGTGTGCTGAAACAACGCCTGGACGAGCATTTGATTGGCGTGGAAGTCAGCGCCGGGCGCATTGTGCGCAGCCTGCCGCGCCTGGCCGACCGCCTGCCGCGCATCGCCCGCCACAAGGCTTTCCGCGAACGCAGCCCAGCCCCTTTCCGTTGGCAAAACCAAGCCTTCGACTGCGCCACCAGCGTGCAGGAACGCTCGGCCCGGCAAGGTTTTTTTGGCGTCAACATGGCCTCCACCGGCTGCGGCAAGACCTTGGCCAACGGCAAAATTATGTATGCCCTGTCCGATCCCCGGCGCGGGGCGCGTTTCACCGTGGCCCTAGGGCTGCGCGTGCTAACTTTGCAAACCGGCCAAGCCTACCGGAAACGCCTGCATTTGGGCGACGCGGACTTGGCGGTATTGGTCGGCGGCTCGGCCTATCGCGCACTTTACGATAGGCAGCAGGACAAGGCCGAGGCCGAATGGGCAAAGACCGGCTCGGAGTCCAGCGCCGCCCTGCTGCCCGACTATAACTCAGTCCATTACGAAGGTAGCCTGGAAGACGGGCCGCTGAAGGAATGGCTGGGCAAAAGCGACGCCCTGCGCCTGCTCGACGCGCCCATCCTCGCCTGCACCATCGACCATTTGATGCCCGCCACCGAAGGCACTCGGGGCGGGCATCAAATCGCACCCATTCTACGGCTGATGACCGCTGATCTGGTGCTGGACGAACCGGACGATTTCGCCATCGAAGACTTGCCAGCCCTCACCCGGCTGGTGCATTGGGCAGGGCTTTTGGGCAGCCGGGTATTGCTATCCTCCGCCACCCTGCCGCCCGCCTTGGTGCGCGGCTTGTTTCAAGCCTATCTCGCCGGGCGCGTAGCCTACCAAGGCAACCGGGGCATTCCCGGCCAGCAGCCCAATGTCTGCTGCGCCTGGTTTGACGAATACGGCACGGAGGCCAACGAACACCCAGACGGCCAAAGTTACCTGGAGGCGCACCGCCGCTTCGTCGAACGCCGCTTGGCTAAGCTCGCCGCCTCCAGCCGCGAGGCAAACCGCCGCCGGGCGGCCATACAGCCCTTGCCTATCACCCCCGGGCTGCGCCGGGCCGAACTCTGCCGTGAACTGGCCAAGCACCTGCACCGCCATCTGCACACCCTGCACCGCCAGCACCACAGCACCGACCCCAAAACCGGCCGGCGCGCCAGTTTCGGCCTGATCCGCATGGCCAACATCGACCCCTTGTTTGAGGTGGCGCTGGCGCTGTTCGCGCTGGGCGCGGAAGCCGGTTGCCGAATCCATCTGTGCGCCTACCACTCTCACCATCCCTTGCTGGTGCGTTCGGAGATTGAAGGCGTATTGGACGCGGCGCTGAAGCGCGGCGACCCCGACCCGGTGTTTGCCATGCCTGCGGTGCGGGTAGCACTGGACGCCAATCCTGAGCCAGACCACATCTTCGTCGTGCTGGCGACCGCCGTCGCCGAAGTCGGGCGCGACCATGATTACGACTGGGCGATTGTCGAGCCGTCCTCCATGCGCTCGATCATCCAGTTAGCGGGCCGTGTACGCCGCCACCGGGCCGGAAACTGCCCGGAAGAGCGGCCCAACATCTACTTGCTTGACACCAACCTTCGGCATTTGCAAAACGGCGCGGACGATTTGCCGGCCTTCAAATGGCCGGGGTTTGAAAAAGCGGGCAAGTTCCTCTTGCGCAGCCACCGCCTAAGCGAACTGCTAAGCCTCGAACAATACCAAATACCCACCGCCGCCCCGCGCATCAAAGAGCGCGAACCCCTGGCCCCACAGGACAACCTGGCCGACCAGGAACACGCCCGCCTTGTGGATTTGATGCTGGGCGCGAGCAATGCCGATCAGCAAGAAGAACTGCCGGTTAAGCACTGGTGGCACACCCGCGCCGCTCTAAGCGGCTATCTGCAAAAGAAAACTCCGTTCCGCCAGGATGCCCGGCGCAGGATGCGCTGCGTCCTGCTGCCTGATGACCACGGCGAGGCGGCTTTATATCGCTTGGCGGAAGACGGAAACAAAACCCTGATTGGGTTTTCATCCGGCGGGCTGGTGCGTGAGATAGACGACCTGCTGTTGGGCGAGCGCATCGCACCCTGGGCCGTGCCGCGCTACCTGGACGCGCTGGAAGCCCTGGCCGAAGAGCGACAAGAGGAGCCTGGCGATTGCGCCCAACGATTTGGCTTGGTTGACCTGCCGGAAGAAGACGCCCAGCCTTGGCGTTACCACTGGGCGTTGGGGTTTAGCCGCGAACGCTAAGAGTATTGCAGTGATGCATCTACACTTCGCGTTTAACTAAG
The DNA here is from genome assembly GCA_964511385.1 of uncultured Methylophilaceae bacterium. Taxonomy (GTDB): domain Bacteria; phylum Pseudomonadota; class Gammaproteobacteria; order Burkholderiales; family Methylophilaceae; genus CAILHX01. The sequence goes on from CAZEFE010000015.1 coordinate 8,193, forward strand.
CTGCCTATCCGGCAGTAAAAACAGTCACTTAGCGCAACAAAAAGTAACCTTTCCTAAGCTGCCTGCCCGACAGTGTTGCAATTGTCTCATCAATTGAAGAAAATGTGGACAGTTTGCGATTTTATATCTAAGAACAAATAAAAGTAACCTGGATTTTGACACCCCAGACGAATGGGTGCCAAACAAGCAAAAGCCGAGGTGGTGATGACACCCCGGCTTTCCCGCAAGCAACTCGCGCTCCCACGAAGCCCAACCGTCCGGTTATGACGGCAAGGAGGTCACACGATGTCCGGCCCGCATCCCTCTAGAAGAGCTTGAGATGAGTGCCGCCCCACAGCCTAGTGTTGCGGGGGGCATTTTATCTTATCCCTTGCACTAACACACTAAACGAAAGGAGCATCGTCAATGACCCACCCACCCCCGGCCTCAAGCGAAGCCATCCGCAACGCTATCCAAACCTTCCTGCAAGAGCGGCTGCAAGCCAAGCTCGACAAGCTCAAGGAAGGCCAGGACGAAGAGCGCAACAAGCTGCTGGAAATCCACCGAATGCAAACCTGGATCGCCGGCGCCGTAAGGCGCGTGGCACAAATCCAGCAAATCACTCACGCTCTCAAGTACATACACCCAGATGCACGGGGATCGAACCTCAAGACGGCGGGCAACCCAAACGCGGGCGCTACTGAGATAGGCACCCACAGCCTAGGCGAACCCATCGCGCCAGACATAGTCGGCAATGCCGCCGCCCTCGACGTACACAAATTCTTATTGGTGGATGTCGGCGGCCAAACCCTATTACAACGCTGCATCAACAAAGACCCGGCGCTGGCCGCCGCCTTCTCCGACAATGCAGAAACCGCACAGGTCTGGATGGCCGCCTTTTCGGGCTTGGCAAACCCAAAAGGCAAACCGGCTTCCCACACGCTTGCCAAACAAATCTACTGGCCCCTGGGCGGCGGGCAATATCATTTGCTGTCGCCGCTGTTCCCCACTTCGCTGGCCCATGCGGTCTGGCAACGTTTGCGCAAGGACCGTTTTTCCGAAGAAGCCAAAGCCGCCCGCCAAGCCCGCCGCGACCAGCGCCCGCACCCGCACGGCTACCACGAATATCCAAATCTGGCGGTGCAGAAATTCGGCGGGACGAAACCGCAGAACATCAGCCAATTAAACAGTGAGCGTTACGGCGAAAACTGGCTGTTGCCTTCCCTGCCGCCGCAATGGCAATCCGATCCAGTGCGCCCGCCGCATGGCGTCGAAAGCGTGTTCCTGCGCCGTTTCGGGCGGCGGCGGACAGTCTGGGAACTGACCGAACTATTAAAAAAATTCCTCGCAAGCGTGGCAGACGACAACAATGTCCGCATTCGCAACAAACGCGCCGAACTTGTCCGCCACATTCTCGACGAGCTATTGCAATACGCCGCCGAGATTCAAGAACTGGACGGCGGCTGGACGCTGGAGGCAGCCTGCAAGCTCAACGAGGCCGAGCAATGTTGGCTGGACCCCAAGCGCGCCGAGGCCGACCCGGCGTTTGCCGCCCTGCGCCAGCAAGGCGCGTGGCAGGACGATGTGTGCCGTCGCTTTGGCCTGTGGCTCAACAGCCGCTTGCATAGCGACAAGCTGCCCGTGGGCTTGGTGGAATCGCTGGAATGGCAGGGGCTTTTGCAAGCCGAACTGCGGATGATCCGCCAGGAGCTATAGGCCATGGCCGAAACCTTAATCGAAGCCGGCGGCTTGTTGCGGCTGCCGCGCCTGCGTGTGCAAAACGCCAACGCCATCACCGGCCCCTTGAGCTGGGGCTTTCCCGCCCCGACCGCCTTCACCGGCTTTGTCCACGCCCTGGAGCGCCGCCTGTCAGGCCGTTTGGCGGAAGGCTTTGGCGGGGTGGGCATCGTCTGCCATGGCTTCGCGGCGCAAGCCTCGCAGCCCGCCGGGCGGCACCACCAGGTTTTCCACCTCACCCGCAACCCGGTGGGCAAGGACGGCGGCGCGCCCGCGCTGATCGAAGAAGCCCGCGCCCATTTGGAAATCACCCTGCTGATTGCCGTGCGCGATGTGTTGGACGAGGAAGACGGGAAGGCGCTGGCGCAAGCCGCCTTCGCCCAAGCCCTGGGCATGAGGCTGGCCGGCGGCAGCATCCTTCCCGCCCCGCCCGGCAAACGCTATGGACCGGGATGGCACACCCTGCCGGAAAATCTGCAAGGCCAGCGCGAAGTTTTCCTAAAACTCCGCCGCCCCCTGCTGCCCGGCTCCGCCCTGGTGCAGCGCGAAGACCTGCTGCGCGGCCGACTCGCCGAAATGCAGGCCGAACACGCGGCCACCGCTTTGGATGCCCTGCTGGATCTCTGTCGGCTCAACATCGAGCCGGATCCGCCGGCCAGCGAAGACGCGGAAACCACCGAATGGCACATTCACAAGCGCCGCCCCGGCTGGCTGGTTCCCTTGCCTGTGGGCTACGCCGGGATTTCCGAACTGTACCCGCCCGGCCAAGTCGCCAATGCCCGCGATGGCGAAACCCCGTTCCGCTTCGTCGAAGCCCTGTATTCGCTGGGCGAATGGGTCAGCCCGCACCGCATCGAGACTCCCGGCAGCTTGCTGTGGCACACGGAGGCCGACACCGAAGTCGGCCTTTACCGCTGCGTCAACCGCTACGCCGACACGCTTCCCCAGCCCACCGAATCGAACCAACCCCACAAGGAGAACACCCATGGCTAAAGCAACCGACCTCAAAACCGCTTCCGTCCTCGCCTTCGAGCGCAAGCTCGACCCCTCCGACGCCCTGTTCAGCGCCGGGCCTTGGGAAGCCCGTGACGACAGCGCGAACTGGCCCGCCGTCACCGTCCGCGCAAAGTCCGTGCGCGGCACGATTTCCAACCGCCTGAAAGACAAAGACCAAAACAACGCCGCCAAGCTTGACGCCTCGATCCAATCGCCCAATTTGCAAACCGTCGATGTCGCCACCCTGCCCAACGACTCCGACACCCTGAGTGCCCGCTTCACCCTGCGCGTCCTGGGCGGCACCGGCACGCCTTCGGCCTGCAACAACGCCGACTACCAAGCCAAGCTGCTCGCCACCGTGGAAGCCTACCGGCAAGACACCGGCTTTGGCGAACTCGCCCGCCGCTACGCCGCCAACCTCGCCAACGCCCGCTTCCTCTGGCGCAACCGCGTCGGCGCGGAGCAAATCGAAGTGCGTGTCAGCAAGCTCAAAGACGGCAAGCCGGAGCAAACTTGGGTCTTCGACGCCCTTGCCCATTCTTTGCGCAATTTCGACGACTCGCCGGTTTTAAGCGAGCTGGCCCAGACCATCGAAGCGGGCCTTGCGGGCAAAGACTATGTGCTGCTTGAAGTCACCGCCTACGCCCGCGTCGGCGCGGGCCAGGAGGTCTACCCCTCGCAAGAACTCATACTGGACAAAGGCGACAAGAAAGGCCAGAAAAGCAAGACGCTCTACGCCGTTGGCGACACCGCCGCCATGCACAGCCAGAAGATCGGCAACGCCTTGCGCACCATCGACACCTGGTACCCGGACGAAAACGGCGACGGCCTAGGCCCCATCGCCGTCGAACCCTACGGCTCTGTCACCTCGCAAGGCAAAGCCTACCGCCAGCCCAAGGACAAGGCCGACTTCTACAGCCTGCTCGACAACTGGGTGCTGCGCGACAAGGCCCCCACACCGGGCGACCAGCATTTCGTGATCGCCACGCTGGTGCGGGGTGGTGTGTTCGGCGAGAGCGAAAAGGACTGACGCCATGGATGCCTACCTGGACATCAAGCTGCTGCCCGACCCGGAGTTCGCCCCCAATCTGTTGATGAACGCCCTGTTCGCCAAGCTGCACCGCGCCTTGGTCGAGCATGGCGCGGGCGATGTCGGTGTCAGCTTCCCCTGCCTCGGCAACAAAAGCCTGGGCGCAAAGCTCAGGCTGCACGGTCGGGCCGACGCGCTGGAACAGCTCATGGCCTTAGACTGGCTGCACGGAATGCGCGACCACGCCGCCGTCGGGCCGGTCGGGCCGGTGCCCTCCGACGCCAGCCATGTCATCGTCCGCCGCGTCCAGGCCAAAAGCAGCGTGGAGCGCGAACGCCGCCGCCTAGCCGCCCGGTTGGGGCTGGATCGGGAAGAAGCGGTGCTGCGGATACCTGACACCGCCGCCGAAACCCTGGCCCTGCCTTTTGTGATGCTGAAAAGCCAAAGCACCGGCCAGCACTTCCGCCTCTTCGTCGAGCACCTGCCGCCGCAAAGCGAACCCCGCCCCGGCCCGTTCAGCGCCTACGGCCTCAGCCCCGCCGCCACCGTCCCCTGGTTCTGACCCTTTTTTTCCGGCCAGGAAAAGCTCCTTTGCAAATCAAAAGTTTGCAAGGGGGCTAAATTTTTTGGTTATTCGCCAGAATTGCCAACATTTTCTTTAACAATTAAACTGTTACGGCTCTGATGGCCTTCTTTACTGCCGGATAGGCAGCTTAGAAAATCCAACATTTTAAAGAGGGCGTTGAAATGATCTTTACTGCCGGATAGGCAGCTTAGAAAGGTTATCGGGTTGGGCGGTGTTGATGGGTTGTCTTTACTGCCGGATAGGCAGCTTAGAAAGTTATTGTCATGCGGCAGCTTTGAGATTGATACTTTACTGCCGGATAGGCAGCTTAGAAAAGGACGTGTTCCTCGAAATGGTCGAGATGGTCCTTTACTGCCGGATAGGCAGCTTAGAAAGCGTAGTTTTCCGCCCACATGTCGCGGAACTCCTTTACTGCCGGATAGGCAGCTTAGAAACGGCGGTTGCGCTCCGTCTGCGCCTTCGCCAACTTTACTGCCGGATAGGCAGCTTAGAAATAGGTCAAGAGTGACCGCGCCCGCGTCGGGAGCTTTACTGCCGGATAGGCAGCTTAGAAACGTCGGGCGGGGTGTTCATCGCGGCCACGGAGCTTTACTGCCGGATAGGCAGCTTAGAAAAGCATCCCGCCGCCCACCGCCCCGGCCAAGCCCTTTACTGCCGGATAGGCAGCTTAGAAAGCCGCCAGGGCGCACATCGAGGCGGGCGAATACTTTACTGCCGGATAGGCAGCTTAGAAACGCCATCGCCGCCAACTCCTACAGCATCGGCTCTTTACTGCCGGATAGGCAGCTTAGAAAAGCCAGCCCGCCGCGATAGCCTTGCCGCCGTTCTTTACTGCCGGATAGGCAGCTTAGAAATGCGCCAGCATCCCAAGATCCTGATGGCGGTGCTTTACTGCCGGATAGGCAGCTTAGAAAGCTCCTCGCCATGCGGTTCTTGGAGATTTACGACTTTACTGCCGGATAGGCAGCTTAGAAACAACCGCCCGCACGGCGCAGATAAACCCCATCCTTTACTGCCGGATAGGCAGCTTAGAAAGCGCTGAGGGCGAAGAAGCCCGACCCGGCGGACTTTACTGCCGGATAGGCAGCTTAGAAAGCTGTGGTATCTGCGCCGCGACGATAGCGCGTCTTTACTGCCGGATAGGCAGCTTAGAAAAAATCGGTTGCTTCCTCGCGCATTTCTTCGAGCTTTACTGCCGGATAGGCAGCTTAGAAAGCGACGGCCGCAGGACTTGATTCTGTCGTGACCTTTACTGCCGGATAGGCAGCTTAGAAATAGTGTCGGGAGCGGTGGAAAGCCTGCCACTACTTTACTGCCGGATAGGCAGCTTAGAAATGCCGCGTAGCCGATGGCGGCGACGGTAGTCACTTTACTGCCGGATAGGCAGCTTAGAAAGCGCCCACCGTGCCGGGCGCGGGCGGCGGGTCCTTTACTGCCGGATAGGCAGCTTAGAAATATTGCCGCCTCCAACACTGTCGCCTTTCGCCCTTTACTGCCGGATAGGCAGCTTAGAAAAATGGCGCGATGCCGTAAACCAACACGCTATCCTTTACTGCCGGATAGGCAGCTTAGAAACTATCCAAACGGTGCGGACCGATGAGTTTTGTCTTTACTGCCGGATAGGCAGCTTAGAAAGCCGATGCCAATCGGCGCGTCAGCACAATTACCCTTTACTGCCGGATAGGCAGCTTAGAAATTAGACAAACCAGGATTGAGGCGGGCGCTATTCTTTACTGCCGGATAGGCAGCTTAGAAAATCATGATCGGCTACACCGATAAAACGGCGACCTTTACTGCCGGATAGGCAGCTTAGAAAACCTTGGCCTGCGTCAGCCAGGGTGGCTAGGACTTTACTGCCGGATAGGCAGCTTAGAAATTGCAGACGCGCCTGCTGAAATTGGCGGTGGCCTTTACTGCCGGATAGGCAGCTTAGAAATATCATGGCTCCCCATGGGAACGCCCCCGCACCTTTACTGCCGGATAGGCAGCTTAGAAATGCCCGAGCAACTGTTCCAGCTCGCGCTTGTCCTTTACTGCCGGATAGGCAGCTTAGAAAATTACCTTCCGCCTGTCAGTGCGCCAAGTGGCCTTTACTGCCGGATAGGCAGCTTAGAAAGGTATCGAAGTCTCGGAGATGTCAGAAGGTAGCTTTACTGCCGGATAGGCAGCTTAGAAACGGTCAACGCCGAGCTTTTGCAGGCGTTTGTGCCTTTACTGCCGGATAGGCAGCTTAGAAACTCGCCGCCAGGTGCGAGGCATTGGACGCATCCTTTACTGCCGGATAGGCAGCTTAGAAAATTGTCCGGGGGCTGTGCCATACTGCCCGGCACTTTACTGCCGGATAGGCAGCTTAGAAAAATCCGGGCGAAGCTGTCGCCGCTCTGCGGGGTCTTTACTGCCGGATAGGCAGCTTAGAAAGCCGCCCTTGGATGCATTGGCGTTCTCCACATCTTTACTGCCGGATAGGCAGCTTAGAAATGGATCGACCGCAAGGTCGAGCGGGCGCTGTTCTTTACTGCCGGATAGGCAGCTTAGAAAGCCACCGCCGCTGCGCCGACCACCCAAGCAAGCTTTACTGCCGGATAGGCAGCTTAGAAACGCGACGCCGGCAACACGCAAGCCGTCTCCGACTTTACTGCCGGATAGGCAGCTTAGAAAATCGCCTCGGCGGTGCCGACCGTGGCGCTTGCCTTTACTGCCGGATAGGCAGCTTAGAAACTGGACCACCTGCGGCTGGGTCCGTACAGGAACTTTACTGCCGGATAGGCAGCTTAGAAACGTCCAGCGGAGGCGGATGGTGGTATGTCGCCCTTTACTGCCGGATAGGCAGCTTAGAAATCGCAAACGCGCCCCGCCCCGGCACTTACAGTCTTTACTGCCGGATAGGCAGCTTAGAAACCGACGCCGTCATCCTGGTACGTCATCCCCCCCTTTACTGCCGGATAGGCAGCTTAGAAAATCGAGCTGACCATCGAGCAGATGCGGCTCCTACTTTACTGCCGGATAGGCAGCTTAGAAAGTAAACATATGCCAGTTTGTGTCGTAGCTCCAACTTTACTGCCGGATAGGCAGCTTAGAAATGTTCACGCGCAGAAATATCCGCTATCTGCTGCTTTACTGCCGGATAGGCAGCTTAGAAATGACCGAACGGCAAGCCGGCAAGCGGAAAGAGCTTTACTGCCGGATAGGCAGCTTAGAAAGGCACCACAAGGGGGCCGACGTAAAGCTGTGCCTTTACTGCCGGATAGGCAGCTTAGAAAAGCTTATTTCGCTAGTTGATATATAGCAATGGCTTTACTGCCGGATAGGCAGCTTAGAAAATCAATGCCAACTGAAAGGCGTTGTTCATCCACTTTACTGCCGGATAGGCAGCTTAGAAAATAATCCTCATCCAACCGAAGCCACGACAGCGCTTTACTGCCGGATAGGCAGCTTAGAAAGCGAACGCCAACACTGGCAAAGTCGCCGTCAACTTTACTGCCGGATAGGCAGCTTAGAAACCGTGCGTTGCCTTGAAATCAGCACATGATGCCTTTACTGCCGGATAGGCAGGGCAGACTCAAAAATGAAGTGCAACACCCCAACTGTGGTAAGGTGTTGCGA
>CAZEFE010000016.1:0-15314 GCA_964511385.1 uncultured Methylophilaceae bacterium
TCGTGCCGACGTTTACGTGCGGCTTCGTACGCTCGAATTTACCTTTTGCCATGATGTCTTTCCTCTACAAAAATGATTATTTCTTGTTGATGATTGCGTCAGCCACGTTTTTCGGAGCTTCGGAATAGTGCTTGAATTCCATGCTGTAGGTAGCACGACCTTGAGACAGCGAGCGCACAGTGGTGGAGTAGCCGAACATTTCGGACAACGGCACTTCAGCACGAATTGCCTTACCGCCACCCGCCATGTCATCCATGCCCTGGATCACGCCGCGACGGGAAGACAAGTCACCCATCACGTCACCCATGTACTCCTCAGGCGTCTCAACTTCAACCGCCATGATGGGCTCCAGCAGGATCGGATCCGCCTTGCGCATACCGTCCTTGAACGCCATGGACGCCGCCATCTTGAAGGCGTTTTCGTTGGAGTCCACATCGTGGTAGGAACCGTCAAACAGCGTTACCTTGACATCGACTACGGGGAAGCCGGCCAACACACCATTAGGAATGGTTTCGCGCAGACCTTTTTCTACCGCCGGAATAAATTCGCGCGGCACGGTACCGCCCTTGATGGCATCAACAAACTCGAAGCCCTTGCCTTCGCCGCTGGGCTCCATGGTGATCCACACGTGGCCGTACTGACCCTTACCACCGGATTGCTTGACGAACTTGCCTTCAACCTCAACCTTCTTCTTGATCGCCTCACGGTAAGCCACTTGCGGCGCACCAACATTAGCCTCAACGTTAAATTCGCGACGCATACGATCCACCAGAATTTCCAGGTGCAACTCACCCATACCGGAAATAATGGTCTGGTTGGTTTCCTCGTCGGTACGCACGCGGAAGGAAGGGTCTTCTTGAGCCAGACGACCCAGAGCAATACCCATCTTTTCCTGGTCGGCCTTGGTCTTAGGCTCAACAGCAACGTGAATCACCGGATCCGGGAACACCATGCGCTCCAGAATGACCGGCTTTTCAGAGTCACACAGCGTTTCACCGGTGGTCACATCCTTCAAACCGATACAGGCGGCGATATCGCCCGCCAGAATTTCATCAACCTCCTCACGGTTGTTGGCGTGCATCTGCACGATGCGGCCAATTCGCTCCTTACGACCCTTGACCGAGTTGTAAATGGTGTCACCCTTCTTAAGCACACCGGAATAAACTCGAACGAAAGTCAGCTGACCGACGAACGGGTCGGTCATCAGCTTGAATGCCAGCGCGGAGAAATTCTCCTTGTCGTCAGCCTTACGGGTTGTCGGCTCGCCGGACTCGGTCTCACCCTTCACATCAGGAATATCCACCGGCGACGGCAGCAACTGCACCACGGCATCCAGCATGCGCTGCACACCCTTGTTCTTGAATGCGGAACCGCACAGCATCGGCTGAATTTCGGTCGCGATGGTACGCTGACGCAGCCCCTGAATAATCTCGGCTTCACTCAACTCACCGGATTCAAGGTACTTGTTCATCAGGTCCTCGGAAGCCTCGGCAGCTGCCTCGACCATGTTCTCACGCCACTTGTTCGCCAGCTCGACCAGATCTGCAGGCACATCCTTATACTCAAACTTCATGCCCTGGGAAGCCTCGTCCCAGATGATTGCTTTCATCTTGAGCAGATCGACCACACCAGTGAAGGAATCTTCCGCACCGATAGGAATCACGATAGGCACCGGATTCGCCTTGAGGCGAGTCTTCATCTGGTCAACCACTTTGAAGAAGTTGGCGCCGGTACGGTCCATCTTGTTCACGAAAGCCAGACGCGGCACCTTGTACTTGTTGGCCTGACGCCACACAGTTTCAGATTGTGGCTGCACACCACCCACCGCGCAGTACACCATGCAGGCACCATCCAGCACACGCATGGAACGCTCCACCTCAATGGTGAAGTCCACGTGCCCCGGAGTGTCAATGATGTTGAAGCGATGCTCAGGGAAGGACATGTCCATGCCCTTCCAGAAACAGGTCGTTGCAGCAGAGGTAATGGTGATGCCACGCTCCTGCTCCTGCTCCATCCAGTCCATCGTCGCAGCACCATCATGCACTTCGCCAATTTTGTGGTTAACACCGGTGTAATAAAGAATACGCTCAGTCGTCGTCGTTTTGCCGGCGTCGATGTGCGCGCTAATACCGATGTTACGGTAGCGTTCAATAGGAGTTTTACGTGCCACAGCTAGTTACCCTTGTTTTTGATACTTGATATTAGAAACGGAAATGGGAGAACGCCTTGTTGGCCTCTGCCATACGGTGCACTTCTTCACGCTTCTTCATGGCAGCGCCACGACCTTCGGACGCCTCAACCAGCTCAGCAGCCAAACGCAGGCCCATGGACTTCTCACCGCGCTTGCGCGCAGCATCCCGCAACCAGCGCATTGCCAGCGCGGTGCGACGGGAAGGACGAACCTCAACCGGTACCTGGTAGTTAGCACCACCCACGCGACGGCTCTTGACTTCAACCAGCGGGCGCAGATTGCTCACAGCCTGCGTAAACACCTCCAGCGGGTCCTTGCCGGATTTGGTCGTCACCTGATCGAACGCACCGTAAAGGATGCGTTCCGCGACAGACTTCTTGCCGCCGGTCATCAGCACGTTGACGAACTTGGAAACTTCCTGGCTACCGAACTTCGGATCAGGCAGGATGTCGCGTTTTGGTACTTCTCTGCGTCTTGGCATTTACATTCACCTCAAACTTTATCAATGAAGCAGCTTATTAAGCCGCTTTAGGGCGCTTGGCGCCGTACTTGGAACGGGACTGCTTACGATCCTTGACGCCAGCAGTATCCAGACTGCCACGCACCATGTGGTAACGCACACCAGGCAAGTCCTTTACCCGGCCACCACGCAACAGCACCACAGAGTGCTCCTGCAGATTGTGACCTTCGCCGCCAATGTAGCTAATGACCTCGAAACCGTTGGTCAGACGCACCTTGGCAACCTTCCGCAATGCGGAGTTAGGCTTCTTTGGAGTAGTCGTGTACACACGGGTGCACACACCACGTTTTTGCGGGCAGCTTTCCAGCGCAGGCACCTTGCTCTTGCTAACAATTTGCTGACGGCCCTTACGAACCAACTGGTTAATCGTAGGCATTATTAATTCCCAATTAAATAACTGCTAAAAACTTGTAAAAATTATGGGATGGCGAATAGATTCCGCCACCCCGGAAAAGCGGAGCATTTTATTGATCCGCAAAGCTAATGTCAAGCCGTTTCGGTATCACCCGCCGCCGCTTCACTCGCCACTTCAACTGCAGCAACCTCCTCGGCCAATTCAGTGACCGGCGCAGCGTCCACACCCGCAGCTTGGCGCTTGCGGTTTTCGTGATACGCCAAACCGGTACCGGCAGGAATCAGTCGACCCACAATGACGTTTTCCTTCAGGCCGCGCAGATCATCGCGTTTGCCCAGAATTGCAGCTTCGGTCAACACGCGAGTGGTTTCCTGGAAGGACGCTGCGGAAATGAACGAGTCGGTCGACAGCGAAGCCTTGGTAATACCCAGCAGCACGTACTCATAGCTAGCTGGCTGCTTACCCTCGGCAACCGCGATGTCATTGGCCTCCAGCACATCAGCGCGCTCAACCTGCTCACCCTGGATGAAGCCGGTATCACCGGAATCGGTCACGCGAACGCGACGCAACATCTGGCGCACGATCACTTCAATGTGCTTGTCGTTGATCTTCACGCCTTGCAGACGGTACACGTCCTGCACTTCGTCAATGATGTAGCGGGCCAATGCTTCAACACCTTGCAGGCGCAGGATGTCTTGCGGGTCAGCCGGGCCATCAACAATGGACTCACCCTTGGTCACCACCTGGCCATCATGCGCGGTCACGTGTTTGTCCTTGGGAATCAGGAACTCTTGCTGCGCGCCATCGAGATCGGTAATCACCAGACGCTGCTTGCCCTTGGTATCCTTGCCGAAGCTGACGGTACCCGTGGTTTCTGCCAGCATGCCGGCATCCTTCGGCGAGCGGGCTTCGAACAACTCTGCCACGCGCGGCAGACCCCCGGTAATGTCGCGGGTCTTGGAGGATTCCTGCGGAATACGCGCCAGCACTTCACCCACGCCCACTTCCTGGCCATCCTTCACCGTGATGATGCAACCCAGCTGGAAGGTGATGCTAACCGGAGCGTCACTGCCGGTCACTTTTACTTCATTGCCGTTTTCGTCCAGCAGTTTCACCTGCGGACGCAAGCCCTTGGATTGCTGACCGCCGCGCTGCTTGGGATCAATCACCACCAGGGTGGACAAACCGGTCACATCGTCAATCTGCTTGGCAACGGTCACGCCTTCTTCGACGTTCTCGAACTTCACACGGCCAGCGTACTCGGTAATAATCGGGCGGGTGTGCGGATCCCACATCGCCAACGCCTGACCAGCCTTGGCAGCCTTGCCATCCATGGTCTGCAGGGTGGCGCCGTAAGGGATCTTGTGACGCTCGCGCTCACGCCCTTGCTCATCGGCAATCACCACTTCGCCATTACGCGAAATCACGATCTGCTCGTTGCGGGTGGTGGTCACATATCTCATCGTGGAGGTGAAGTTCACCACACCATTCGACTTGCTTTCCACCTGGGACACCGAAGCGGTACGCGATACCGCACCACCGATGTGGAAGGTACGCATGGTGAGCTGGGTACCCGGCTCACCGATGGACTGCGCGGCAATGACGCCCACTGCTTCGCCCATGCTGATCAGCTTGCCGCGACCCAGGTCGCGACCGTAGCACTTGGCGCAAATCCCATAGCGCGTTTCGCAAGTCAGTGCAGTACGCACCTTGACTTCGTCAATGCCCAGCGCCTCGATTTTCTCCACTTCGTCTTCAGTCAGCAGCGTGCCGGCCTCATACACGGTTTCCTGAGTCTCAGGGTGGATCACATCCAGCGCGGCCACACGGCCCAGGATGCGGTCATGCAACGGCTCAACCACTTCACCGCCCTTGACCAGCGCCTTGGTCACCAGACCTTCGGAGGTACCGCAATCATGCTCGGTCACCACCAGATCCTGGGTCACATCCACCAGGCGGCGGGTCAGGTAACCGGAGTTTGCGGTCTTCAGTGCGGTATCGGCCAGACCCTTACGCGCGCCGTGGGTGGAAATAAAGTATTGCAGCACGTTCAGGCCATCACGGAAGTTCGCGGTAATCGGCGTTTCAATAATGGAACCGTCCGGCTTTGCCATCAGGCCGCGCATACCGGCCAACTGGCGTACCTGAGCAGCGGAACCGCGGGCGCCGGAGTCGGCCATCATGTAGATGGAGTTGAAAGATTCTTGGCGGACGGCCTTACCATCCTTCATCACCTGCTTGCCATCGGCATCCAGAACGGGCTCTTCGCGCAACTGCTTCATCATGGCGTCTGCCACCTTGTCGCCGGCACGGCCCCAGATGTCCACCACCTTGTTGTAGCGTTCACCCTGAGTCACCAGACCAGAGGTGTATTGATCTTCGATCTCTTTCACCTCGGCTTCTGCGGCGGCGATCAATTCGCCCTTTTCTGGCGGCACCAGCATGTCGTTCACCGCAATGGAAATGCCGGCACGGGTCGCGTAGCGGTAACCGGTGTACATCAGCTTGTCGGCGAAAATCACGGTTTCGCGAATACCAACTCGACGGAAGCTGGCGTTGATCAGCTTGGAAATCTCCTTCTTCTTCAATGCCTTGTCGATGTAGCTGAAAGGCAAGCCGGCAGGCAGAATTTCCGACAGCAACGCACGGCCAATCGTGGTTTCGTAACGGGTAATTTTGTCACCTTCGGTGGCCGGATCGAACTCTTTCAGGCGAATGGACACCTTGGCGTGCAAATCTACCAGACCGTTGTCATAGGCGCGCTGAGCTTCCTGGATGTCGGCAAACTTCATGCCTTCACCCCGTGCCGCCACCTTCTCGCGGGTCATGTAGTACAGGCCCAGCACGATATCCTGCGATGGCACAATGATCGGTTCGCCATTGGCCGGGCTCAACACGTTATTGGAAGCCAGCATCAGGGTGCGTGCTTCCATCTGCGCTTCCAGGCTCAGCGGTACGTGCACAGCCATCTGGTCGCCGTCGAAGTCGGCGTTGAACGCGGCACAAACCAGCGGATGCAATTGGATCGCCTTGCCCTCGATCAGGATAGGCTCGAACGCCTGGATACCCAGTCGGTGCAGCGTGGGCGCGCGGTTCAGCATCACCGGATGCTCGCGAATCACGTCTTCCAGGATGTCCCAAACCTCTGGACCTTCCTCCTCGACCTTTTTCTTGGCAGCCTTGATGGTCGTCGCCAGACCCAGCACTTCCAGCTTGTGGAAAATGAACGGCTTGAACAGTTCCAATGCCATCTTCTTCGGCAGGCCGCACTGATGCAGCTTGAGTTGCGGGCCAACCACAATCACGGAACGACCGGAATAGTCCACGCGCTTGCCCAGCAGGTTCTGGCGGAAACGACCGCCCTTGCCCTTGATCATGTCAGCCAGAGACTTCAACGGACGCTTGTTGGCGCCGGTCATGGCCTTGCCGCGACGGCCGTTGTCCAGCAGCGAATCCACGGCTTCCTGCAACATGCGTTTTTCGTTACGCACGATGATTTCCGGGGCCTTCAGTTCCAGAAGGCGCTTCAAGCGGTTGTTACGGTTGATGACGCGGCGATACAAATCGTTCAGGTCGGATGTCGCGAAACGGCCACCATCCAGCGGCACCAGCGGACGCAGTTCCGGCGGCAACACCGGCAGCACTTCCAGGATCATCCATTCCGGCTTGATGCCGGATTTCTGGAACGCTTCCAGCACTTTCAGGCGCTTGGCGATCTTCTTGATCTTGGCTTCAGAGCCGGTTTCGCTCAGATCCTTGCGCAGGGTTTCGATTTCGGAGTGGATATCCATGGTGCGCAGCAACTCGCGCACGCCCTCGGCGCCCATGCTGGCGGAGAATTCGTCGCCGTATTCTTCCACCTTAGCCAGGTAGTCCTCTTCGGTCAGCAACTGGCCGCGAGTCAGCGGCGTCATGCCGGGGTGTACCACCATGTAGGCTTCAAAGTACAGCACGCGCTCGATGTCGCGCAGGGCGATGTCTAGCACCATGCCCAGACGGCTCGGCAGGCTCTTCAGGAACCAGATGTGGGCAACCGGCGAAGCGAGATCGATGTGACCCATGCGTTCGCGGCGCACCTTGGACAGCGTGACTTCAACGCCGCACTTTTCGCAGATCACGCCGCGGTGCTTGAGGCGCTTGTACTTGCCGCACAGGCACTCGTAGTCCTTGACCGGCCCGAAAATCTTGGCGCAGAACAGGCCATCGCGTTCCGGCTTGAAGGTACGGTAGTTAATAGTTTCCGGTTTTTTGACTTCGCCATAGGACCAGGAACGGATTTTCTCGGGGGAAGCCAGCGCGATCTTGATCGCGTCAAACTCTTCTTCCTGCGTGACTTGCTTGAATAGGTCTAATAATGCTTTCACCTGATTCTCCTTAATTACGTTCCAGATCGATATCAATGGCCAGCGAGCGGATTTCCTTCACCAGCACGTTGAAGGATTCCGGCATGCCGGCATCAATCTTGTGCTCGCCCTTGACGATGTTTTCATACACCTTGGTACGGCCGGAAACGTCATCGGACTTAACCGTGAGCATTTCCTGCAGGGTGTAGGAGGCACCATAGGCCTCCAGTGCCCACACTTCCATTTCACCGAAGCGCTGGCCACCGAACTGCGCCTTACCGCCCAGCGGCTGCTGCGTGACCAGGCTGTAAGGCCCGGTGGAACGCGCGTGCATCTTGTCATCCACCAGGTGGTGCAGTTTGAGCACGTGCATGTAACCCACCGTCACCGGGCGCTCGAACTCTTCGCCGGTGCGACCATCGCGCAGAACTGCCTGAGTCTTGGCGGCGGTCAGGCGCAGACGCTCTGCCAGTTCATCCGGGAACGCCAGATCCAGCATGGCGCGGATGTCGGATTCGGCAGCACCGTCAAACACTGGCGTGGCAAACGGCACACCTTGCTTGAGGTTGGTTGCCAGTTCAAGGATTTCACTATCCGTCAGGGATTTGAGATCTTCCTTGTTGCCACTGGTGTTGTAAATCTGCTCCAGCAGCTTGCGGATATCAGCCACCTTGGCCTGCGCTTCCAACATCTCCTGAATGCGCAGCCCCAGGCCCTTGGCAGCCCATCCCAGATGGACTTCCAGAATCTGGCCGATGTTCATCCGGGACGGCACGCCCAGCGGGTTCAGCACGATATCCATCGGCGTACCGTCGGCCATGTGCGGCATATCTTCCACCGGTACGATCTTGGACACCACACCCTTGTTACCGTGACGACCCGCCATCTTGTCGCCAGGCTGCAAGCGGCGTTTCACCGCCACATAGACCTTGACCATCTTCTGCACGCCTGGCGGCAGTTCGTCGCCCTGGGTCAGCTTGCGTTTTTTCTCTTCAAACATGGCGTCGAAATTGACGCGCGCCTGCGCCAGGCTATCTTTCACCTGCTCCAGTTGGCGCGCCACTTCTTCGTCTGCCAGGCGGATGTCAAACCAGTCATGACGGTTGAGATCGTCCAGATAAGCAGCCGTCAGCACTTCGCCCTTCTTCAGCTTCTTCGGGCCGCCATTCACGGTCTTGCCTTCAATCAGGCGACGGATACGGCCGAATGCATCGTCTTCCACGATGCGCATCTGGTCGCCCAGATCCTGCTTGTAGTGGTTAAGCTGGTCATCAATGATCTGCTGTGCACGGGCATCGCGTTCGATACCTTCGCGGGTGAACACCTGCACGTCGATGACCGTGCCGGACATGCCGGACGGAATACGCAACGAGGTATCTTTGACGTCAGACGCCTTTTCGCCAAAAATCGCGCGCAGCAGCTTCTCTTCCGGCGTCAACTGGGTTTCGCCCTTGGGCGTCACCTTGCCGACCAGCACGTCGCCGGCTTCGACTTCCGCACCGATATAGATAATGCCGGATTCATCCAGACGGCCCAGCATGCGCTCGGACAGGTTGGAAATATCACGGGTGATTTCTTCCGCGCCCAGCTTGGTGTCGCGGGCAACCACTGTCAATTCCTCAATGTGGATCGAGGTATAACGGTCATCGGCCACCACGCGCTCGGAGATCAGGATCGAGTCTTCGAAGTTGTAGCCATTCCACGGCATGAACGCCACCAGCATGTTCTGGCCCAAAGCCAGCTCGCCCATATCGGTCGAAGCACCATCGGCGATGATGTCGTTGCGGGCAATGCTATCACCCATTTTCACCAGCGGACGCTGGTTGATGTTGGTGTTCTGGTTGGAACGTGTGTATTTGGTCAGGTTGTAAATATCCACGCCGACTTCGCCGGCACTGGCTTCGTCGTCGTTAACACGCACCACGATACGGCCAGCGTCGACATAGTCCACCACACCGCCACGGCGTGCCTTGACCACGGTGCCGGAGTCAGCAGCCACAGTCCGTTCGATGCCAGTCCCCACCACGGCCTTCTCGGCGCGCAAGCAAGGCACCGCCTGGCGTTGCATGTTGGCGCCCATCAGTGCGCGGTTGGCGTCGTCGTGCTCCAGGAACGGAATCAACGAAGCAGCCACCGACACGATCTGCCCTGGCGCCACGTCCATGTACTGAACCTCGCTCGGACCTTTCATGGTGAACTCATTGTGGTGCCGGCAGGACACCAGCACATCGGTGAACTTGCCGCTCTTGTCCAACTCGGCATTGGCTTGGGCGATGACGTATTGCGCCTCTTCAATGGCGGACAGGAAATCGATCTTGTCGGTCACCTTGCCATTTTCCACGCGCAGATATGGCGTCTCCATGAAACCATAGCGATTGGTGCGGGAATACAGCGCCAGCGAGTTGATCAGGCCGATGTTCGGACCTTCCGGCGTCTCAATCGGGCACACGCGGCCATAGTGCGTGGGATGCACGTCACGCACTTCAAAGCCGGCACGCTCGCGGGTCAAGCCGCCCGGGCCCAGCGCGGAAACACGGCGCTTGTGGGTGATCTCGGACAGCGGGTTGGTCTGGTCCATGAACTGCGACAGCTGCGAAGAGCCAAAAAACTCGCGAATCGCACTGGATACCGGCTTGGCATTGATCAGGTCATGCGGCATCAAATTATCGGATTCGGCCTGCGACAAGCGCTCCTTCACTGCACGCTCAACACGCACCAGTCCGGTACGGAACTGGTTTTCGGCCAGCTCACCGACGGAGCGCACGCGACGATTGCCCAAGTGGTCAATGTCGTCAATCTCACCACGGCCATTGCGCAGTTCAACCAGCACACCCACAACGGCGAGAATGTCGTCGTTGGAGAGCACATTGGCGCCCTCTTCGCCCATAGGCCCAACGCGCGAATAGAAGCGCTTCAGCCAATTGGCGGTGCGGTCTTCAATTTTTTCCGGATACGCGCGACGATTGAATTTCATGCGGCCGACTGAAGACAGGTCGTAAGAGTCTTCGCTGAAGAACAGACGGTTAAACAGCAGCTCAACTGCTTCTTCAGTGGGCGGCTCGCCCGGACGCATCATGCGGTAAATAGCCACGCGCGCTGCGTATTGGTCAGCAATTTCATCGATGCGCAGGGTCTGCGAAATGTAGTCGCCATGATCCAGGTCGTTGGAGTACAGCACTTCAAGCTTGGTCACGCCAGCGTCACGCAACTTCTCGAAATTGGTTTCGGTGATTTCATCGTTGGCATTGGCAATAATTTCGCCGGACTCTTTGTCCACGATATTTTTTGCAATGGTGCGGCCTAGCAGGAAATCGTCAGGCACCGCGATCTTGCTGATACCGGCCTTTTCCATGTCGCGAATATGCTTGATGGTAACGCGCTTGTCCTTGGCAACAATGACATTGCCAGCCTTGTCGACGATATCGAACTTGGCCACCTCACCGCGCAGACGCTCAGGCACGAGCTCCATCTGCACACCCTTTTTGCTGATGTGGAAGGTGTCGTTGTCGTAGAACAGTTCCAGAATCTGCTCAGGGGTATAGCCCAGCGACTTGAGCAGAATGGTCACCGGCATCTTGCGGCGACGGTCAACACGGAAATACAGATAGTCCTTGGGGTCAAACTCGAAGTCGAGCCATGAGCCACGGTAAGGAATGATACGCGCGGAGAACAGCAGCTTGCCCGAGGAGTGGGTCTTGCCGCGGTCATGTTCAAAGAACACGCCCGGGGAGCGGTGCAGCTGCGACACGATGACGCGCTCGGTACCATTGATGACGAACGAGCCGTTCTCGGTCATCAGCGGCAGTTCGCCCATGTAGACTTCCTGTTCCTTGACTTCCTTTACCGTAGGCTTGGAGGCCTCTTTATCCATAATGGTCAGGCGGACCTTGACGCGCAGCGGCGCAGCGAAGGTCAGGCCGCGCTGCTGGCATTCCTTGACATCAAACGGCACTTGGCCCAGTTGATAGCTAACGTAGTCAAGCCGAGCATTACCGGAATGGCTAACGATGGGGAATACAGAGCCGAAAGTGGCCTGCAGACCTTCGTTTTTGCGCGCTTCCTGCGGCACGTCGGCTTGCAGGAATGCGCGATAGGATTCCAATTGCATTGCCAGCAGATACGGCACTTCCTGCACGCTTGCGCGCTTGGCAAAGCTTTTACGGATACGTTTTTTTTCAGTAAATGAATAGCTCACTGGCAGTTCTCCACGGGCTAGATAGAGGGCAGAAGACAGGTGTACAGCCACACACCTGCCTTACGGACGCTTCTGTAAATTCAGCGGCTGCACCCTGAACTTACAGAAACACCCAACACCACTTAAAGCCTGCCGTACAAAAAGGCGAAGGCTGGCGGGAAAAATTCCCGCCAGCCCGAACCCTGATACTACAATTACTTGATTTCGCCAGTTGCGCCAGCTTCGATCAGCTTCTTCAGTGCAGCGTCAGCATCAGCCTTGGACACGCCTTCCTTGACAGCCTTAGGAGCGCCATCAACCAAGTCCTTGGCTTCCTTCAGGCCCAGAGCGGTGATTTCGCGAACAGCCTTAATCACGCCAACCTTGTTGTCGCCAGCGCCGGTCAGAATCACGTCGAACTCGGTCTTTTCTTCAGCAGCGGCAGCAGCGCCACCAGCAGCAGGTGCAGCAGCCACAGCAACAGCGGCAGCAGCAGCGGATACGCCGAACTTTTCTTCCAGATCCTTGATCAGTTCAGACAGTTCCAGAACGGACAGGTTTGCAATTGCATCAATAATTTCTGCTTTGGACAGAGCCATTTGTATTTCTCCTGAAAACTTAAAAATTACAAAGATTAAAAACTGAGGTTACGCAGCCCGCTTCTGGTCACGCACTGCGGCAAGACCACGCACAAACTTCGTCGGCACTTCGTTGAGCGTGCGAACGAATTGAGCAACTGGAGCCTGCATGGTGCCCAGCAACTTGGCCAACAACTCTTCACGGCTCGGCAACGAAGCCAGGGCCTTGATGCCATTGGCATCCATGACCTGATTCGGCAACGCACCAGCCTTGATCACGAACTTGTCGTTAGTCTTGGCAAAGTCATTCAGCACTTTGGCCGCAGCTACCGGGTCCGCAGAAATGCCGAACACCAGCGGACCAACCATTTGCGCAGACAGAGCAGAAAACGGGGTACCGTCAACAGCACGACGCACCAGCGTATTCTTGAGAACACGCAGGTAAATACCGGATTTTCTTGCCTGGGCGCGCAACTGGGTCAGTTCGCCCACTTCCAAGCCACGATACTCAGCGAGAATGATCGACTGGGCAGTAGCGATTTTTTCGCTCACCTCTGCGACAACTGCTTTTTTCTCTTCAAGATTAAGACTCAAAGTCTTCCTCCTTCCGTTGATTAAACCTTCAGCGGCACGATGGCCGATGAAGACCCTCCACGGCGAACCTTTATGTCAGGAAAATCCTGCCCGGGGGAACGCCATCTGCGTAGGACTCCAGCCACTTGCACCGGAAATTAAGCCAGGGATCACTCCCCGGCTCCTACGGTCTTTGATAACCTCGCCACCCATACCGCAGGCGGCGAGCCCAAAGCCCTGCAATGCCACACCAAGTGTGGCATTTATTCTTTTAGACCAGGTTAGCCTGGTCTACGCGGATGCCAACACCCATGGTGCTGGAAACCGATAACTTTTTCAGGTACACGCCCTTGCTGCTTGCCGGCTTGGACTTATTCAGAGCCTCAACCAGCGCCAGCAGGTTACCCTTCAACGCATCCACGCCGAAAGAAGCGCGACCGATAGTGACGTGCACGATACCCGCCTTGTCGGTACGATACTGAACTTGACCTGCCTTAGCGTTTTTTACCGCTTCGGCAACATTCGGGGTCACGGTACCAACCTTGGGGTTAGGCATCAGGCCACGCGGACCAAGAATCTGACCCAAAGCACCAACGATACGCATCGCGTCCGGCGTTGCAATCACCACATCAAAATCGAGGAAACCGCCCTTGATCTGTTCTGCCAGATCGTCAAAACCGACGATGTCGGCGCCAGCAGCCTTGGCCGCATCAGCATTTGCGCCTTGCGCAAACACTGCCACGCGGGAGGTCTTACCGGTGCCGTGCGGCAGCACCAGAGCGCCACGCACCAGCTGGTCCGACTTACGCGCATCAATCCCCAGATTGACCACCGCATCAACGGATTCATCAAACTTGGCGGTAGCGGTTTCCTTCACCAGCGCCAGCGCATCGGACAGCGGGTAAGCCTTGTTGCGGTCAACCTTGGCGGACAGCGCTTGAATACGTTTAGAAATCTTAGCCATTTACACGCCCTCCACTTCAATACCCATGCTGCGCGCGCTGCCCGCGATGGTGCGAACAGCCGCATCCAGGTCAGCAGCCGTCAGGTCCGGAGCCTTGGTCTTCGCGATTTCTTCAGCTTGCGCACGAGAAATCTTGCCCACCTTATCGGTGTGCGGCCGCGCACTGCCCTTGTCAATTTTTGCCGCCTTCTTGATCAGCACAGTGGCCGGAGGCGTCTTCATGATGAAGGTAAAGCTCTTGTCTGCGAAGGCGGTAATCACCACCGGCACCGGCAAACCAGGCTCCACGCCTTGGGTTGCCGCGTTAAACGCCTTGCAGAACTCCATGATATTAAGACCGCGCTGACCCAGTGCCGGGCCAACAGGGGGACTAGGATTGGCTTTGCCTGCAGGGATCTGCAGCTTGATATAGCCGATGACTTTCTTTGCCATTGCTTACTCCTCAATGTGGGTGCAAACGCCAGGCTCACTGGCTCCCCGTGAAAATTGTCGCGCGAACGCGACCCCTCTGAATCAGGCCTTTTCGACCTGACTAAAATCCAACTCAACCGGCGTTGCGCGACCAAAAATAGTCACCGAAACCCGCATCTTGCTCTTTTCGTAGTTCACGTCCTCCACCACACCATTAAAGTCGGTGAATGGACCCTCCTTGACGCGAACCATCTCGCCATTCTCGAACAGCACCTTGGGCCTAGGCTTCTCAACGCCCTCTTGCATCTGGTGCATGATGTCAGCCACTTCCTTGTCGGTAATCGGCGTCGGCTTCAACGCAGAGCCCCCAACAAAGCCAGTGACGCGCGGCGTATTTTTTACCAGGTGCCAGGTGTCATCGTTCATGTCCATCTGCACCAGCACATACCCTGGGAAGAACTTACGCTCGGAAATGGACTTCTGCCCACCCTTCATTTCGATCACTTCTTCAACCGGCACCAGAATGTCACCAAACTTGTCCTGCATGCCAGAGCGCTCAATGCGCTCGAGCAAAGCGCGCTGCACCGATTTTTCAAAACCGGAATAAGCGTGTACCACGTACCAGCGCATTGCCATTAGTCTGCCCGCCCCATCACCACTTTGATTGCATACAACAGCGACAAGTCCACCACCCACATGAACACCGCCATCACCAACACCAAGGCAAACACCACACCCGTGGTCTGCATCGTTTCTTTCCGACTCGGCCAGACAACCCTGCGCGCCTCGGCGATAGAGTCTTTTGCAAATGCAACACCTTCACGTCCGATCGGGGTCGTCCATACCACGGCAAAAGCCGCGACAATTCCCGCGGCAACGGACAGGAATCGCACCACCGCCGGCTTATCTCCCAAAAGATAAAAGCCGGCAATGCCAGCAACTACCATCAAAACAGCAAGCAACAACCTAATTTTTTGCATGATTTATTTGCAAGCTATACCTGATAAGGTGGCAGGCCAGGAGGGCCTCGAACCCCCAACCTTCGGTTTTGGAGACCGACACTCTGCCAATTGAGCTACTGGCCTAATAACGCTTCAGGAAATAACGCGGGCCGCACCACGTGCAGCCCGCGAAAAATCCCGCTTTAATGATTACTCGATAACCTTGGCCACAACACCGGCGCCGACGGTACGGCCGCCCTCACG
>CAZEFE010000017.1:0-14776 GCA_964511385.1 uncultured Methylophilaceae bacterium
GACTGCTCCAGCGCCACGCCCAGGGTCAGCAGGTCATAGACGGCCTCGTTGGTTTTCAGCAAACCGTCGTATTTGACGTTCTTCAGGCGCTGGATGGCGGTCTGGAGGTTTTCCTCGCTGAAGAGATAACTGTCGCCCTTGTGCTGGATGCGGTTGATGCGCTTGAGGCTGTCGCGCAACACTTCTTCCAGCAGCACGTTGGAAAGCCGCCCGCCGCGCATCGCCAGCGCCTGCTCCGGCGTCAGGTAGCGGAAGCCTAGATTGGCCAGCAGTTGCAGGGCGGGGATCTGCGAGAGGTGTTTCTCGTCGAAGCGGAAGCTGCTCATGCGGCCACCTCACTATTCTTGGCCGGCACTCGCCACTGACCGGTTAGCAGATTTTGCATCAGGCCGCGTTTCTGTTTTTTGAATGCAATAACTTGAGCACGTAGAAGTGCGACTTCAGCCTCTGCCTCGTCAAGCACAGTCGCAATGGCCTGCTGCTCTGCAACGGAAGGAACTGGAATCTTGATCGAACAGAAATCCTGAAAGCTAACCTGCTTACCATCGCGAATTCCGATAACCGCCACCGATAATCGCTTGATGAAATCCGCCGATCTGAAGTAATGACGAAAGAAACGTACGTCGATTTCTCTCGTCGCCCGAAGCACCGTGTATGCAGGGCTGACAAGTCCGCGATAATTTGAGTGCTCAAGTCCACCTTGGAACGATCGTAGGCTAATGACGAAGTTACCAGGCTCGACGAGCTTGAAGGAAGTCGTATCTCCAGATGGCATTGTCACGCGACCAGTAAGTTTGTCGCGGGGGATGACTCCACGATCTTGGGTGACTGACAGTAAGGGCTCTGATTCGAAACCCTTAAGAGATACGCTGTCGAATATTCTATCGGCGCGTAGAACATCCCAGTTTTTCGAAAACCCATTGAGGCGTTTCCGTGCTGTAAGAAGTTGATGTTCGATGGCGTTGAGGTGGCGATTCTTTACTGCAATTAGGCGCTCGGTTTTCTCTATGGCGCTATCCCATGCTACGAGTACATTCCGAATCAAAATCTGCTCGCCCAGCTGTGGCAGCGGAATGTAAAAGTGGTTCTTGAATGTCGTGGGATTCAGATTGGCTTGGCTGACAGCTCTGGTCGCCAGTTGCTTGATGTGGCGCTGCCCGCCTTCGCTGGCCAAAATCTGGATTACGTAGTCGGGGTCAACGCGTTCACGATCCAATACAAATCGCACTAGATAGGATGCGAACACGGCCCTCCCCTCGCCGCGGTAGATGCCGGTTTTCCCAACCAGATCGGGGCTGTTTGTCCGGTTCAGGAGGATATCGCCATCTGCCAGGAGGTAGTCCTGCGCGTCCTCTTCTGACAGACTGACGCATACGTTCGGATCAATATGCACGCGACCATCCTGAATGTCCTTCATGCCGACAATCGGCACGTGGCCGTTTGGGTCTGCGGGAAGCGATAGCCCGTATTGCGATGAGCGGATAACCGTTCCAATGGGCACAGTTTTCCAAGTCATTTCTTCTCCAGCTTCTTCTTCGCACTCTCGATCTGCTTAATGCTTTTCTCCGGCGTCGGCAGCGCCTCGGGCATGGTGCCGCCCAACTCGTCGATGGTCTGCCGTACTTTCTTGCCGACTTCGAAGTGGGTCTGATTGGCCTTCTGTTTGCCGCGCACCTGGTCGCGGCGCAGCTTCTCTTCCGTTTGCGTGGCGCGGAACAGGTTGGCGGCCAGTTCGGTGCTGCCCATGTGGTCGAGGATCTTCTGGCTTTTCTTCAGACCCTTGATGGCATGGATGTCCTTCGCACCCCGACCGCCGTACAGGCCCTTGTAGCCGTGGTCCTGGAAAATGGCGTAGTCAATCGGCGTTTCGACGCCGGCATCCTTGGCCGCAGCGGCGAGATGCTTGTTGTGCTCGGCCAGTTCGTTACGAATCGCCAGCCGCTTGTCGTTCTCCGACAGCCGGGCGAAGGCTTCGTTGTCGTTCAACTCCTGCCGACGGGTTTGCAAGGCGAAGTAGGTCTGGCCGTTAGCGATGACCGATTTCGACGGATCGCCGTTCTGGACGATCAGGTAGCAGGCGTAGCGCGAGAGGCGAATATCCGCGATCTGGCGTTTTGCGCCCGACCCGATGTCGACCATATCGAGGACATCCTCGAAATGGTCTTCTACCGGATGGCCGCTGTTGCGGCAGGCTTCCTTGGCGCGCTCGATGACCGGCTGGAAGTGCCGGTATTCGGAGTACTCCAGGACTTTGGCGAGTTGGCGCGCCAGCCAGAATTCATTCCCTTCGGCATCGAACTGGCGCATGCCCTCGAAGGTTTCGTGGTGCTGCTCGACGATGCGCTTCTCCGTCATATGCCTAACTCCTTGAGGTAGGTTTTCATCTTCACGCGTACCTCGGCCAGTTCCCCTTCGAGGCGCTCGATTTCCTTCTCGACGGCGGCCACGTCGATTTCTTCCTCTTCCTCGAAGGTATCGACGTAGCGCGGAATGTTGAGGTTGAAGTCGTTCTCGGCGATCTCGGCCAGGGTGGCGACGTAGGCGTATTTGTCGACGTTCTGCCGTGCATCGAAGGTGGCGACGATCTTGTCCAGATGCGTATCGAACAGGGCGTTCTGGGTCTTGGCGGCCTGGAAGTCGCGGCTGGCGTCGATGAACAGCACGTCGCGGCAGGCTTCGCGTTCGCCGCCCTTTTCCCGCGCCCGATCAAACACCAGTATGGCGACCGGGATGGAGGTGGTCGGAAAGAGGTTGGCCGGCAGGCCGATGACGGCGTCGAGCAGGTTGTCCTCGATCAGCTTCTGCCGGATGCGGCCTTCGGCGCCACCCCGAAACAGCACGCCGTGGGGCACGACTACCGCCACCCGCCCGGCCTGCGGCAATGCGGTTTCCACCATGTGTGTGATGAAGGCATAGTCGCCCTTGGATTTGGGCGGCACGCCGCGCCAGAAGCGGTTGAAGCGATCCGACTCGGCATGCTCCGAGCCCCATTTGTCGAGGCTGAAGGGCGGATTGGCAACCACCACGTCAAAGCGCATCAGGCGGTCGGCTTCGACCAGGGCCGGGCTGTTGAGGGTATCGCCCCATTCGATGCGGGCGGAATCCTTGCCGTGCAGGAACATGTTCATGCGCGCCAGCGCCCAGGTGCTGCCGTTCACTTCCTGGCCGAAGAGGGCGAAATCGCGGCTGCCGGTTTCCTCGACTAGCGCCGCCGCCTCGATCAGCAGACCGGCGGAACCGCAGGCCGGGTCGCAGATGCGGTTGCCGGCCTTGGGCTTGACCAGGCGGGCGAGCAGGCGGGATACCTGCTTGGGCGTATAGAACTCGCCGGCCTTCTTGCCGGCATCGGAGGCGAAGCGCTCGATCAGGTAGATGTAGGCATTGCCGATGACATCCTCGGAAACGCGGGAGGGGCGCAGATCGAGCTTGGCGAAATCTTCCAGCAAGTTTTTCAGGCGACGGTTGCGATCCTTGGTCTGGCCGAGGTTGGCTTCGGAGTTGAAATCGATGTTGCGGAAGACGCGGTCGAGCTTGGCCTTGTTGGCGTCCTCGATGCCGTCGAGCACGATGTTGATGAGTTCGCCGATGTTGGCCGCGTTGCGCCGCTCGTACAGGCTGTTGAAATTACCGGCGAAGCGCTCGATGACTTTGCCGGTTTTCTCCTCCTTGAACTCGACGAAGGGCAGCGTGAAGCGCTCGCGATCCAGCTTGCGTCGGATACGCTCGTCGTCATCGCCGTATTGCTGGCGGTAGGCGTCGTAGTGGTCCTGCCACAGGTCGCTGATGTATTTAAGGAACAGCATCACCAGGATGTAGTCCTTGTACTGGGCCGGATCGACAACGCCACGGAACGTGTCGCAGG
This sequence comes from uncultured Methylophilaceae bacterium, assembly GCA_964511385.1. GTDB lineage: Bacteria > Pseudomonadota > Gammaproteobacteria > Burkholderiales > Methylophilaceae > CAILHX01. Next base: position 3,863 of record CAZEFE010000017.1, read on the forward strand.
CGGCCCAGGCGGTACTGTTGACGTCCTGCTGGGTGACTTGATCACTCATTTTGATTCCTCAGTATTCGATCAGACGGGGCGGCTGCCCCGTCTGTCTGTTGTTACCGATCGCCGCAGGGCGGCTTGTATTGCGCGCGGAGTTCCTGCTCGATCCGCATGCGCTCGCGTTCGTTGCAGTAGTAGGCCGCATAGGCCAACCCGTTGCCCCGATTGCGATTCCAGCAATCGGCGCGGTCATGATCAGATACGCGGCTGCGTATCTGCTCCGATTCGCCGATATCGACGACCTTCCACGAATTCGCGCCGTTGCCGCCAAGGACTGCATAGACGCCGGACTGGTCGTGAAGCGCGGCGGGATCGCGGAAAGGACCTTCAAAGTTGTACTTCCCAATTGGTATTGCCATAATGTGCCTTCTTTCATGAGTGGTGACGCTGCTTGTGAAATCGGCGACAGGGGTGTTACTAGCACCCTTGTCGCCACCCTAAACCCGGTTCTCACCGGGAATTCCTCGCGTACCGCAGCAAGACTCCATCCGCGAGACGCTTGCTTTCTTGTGCGATCTGCTCCAGCAACCCTTGTTCGGCTGCGGCTAGCTCCGACACTTCAACAATCAACTGCTGCTTGCGCCGACTCGGCACTGGCACCTCCAGTGCCTCCAGCGCTGCCTTGCTGATCATTCGCACCGATGTACCCTCGGCCTGGACTGCCAAAGCCGCCTGAGTTGCCGGCAGATTGATGTACCAGAGCAAGTAGGCGGGCAACACCTCGACGGGCCGGATCAACAACATCGGGGCAGCGAGGATTGCAGGCCCGATATCTGCCGAAACCAGCGCCACAGAGTTTGACCGCCCGCGAGAGCGGAAAACCAAGTCACCCTGCCGGATCAGGTGATGCTCTTTGACATCCGCCAAGTCCACGCGAACCGCGTCTTCCACATGCAGCAAGCTGGCATCGTCTATGTCCTTCATCTGCACAACGGCAATGGCTCCCCTCGCGTCGTGCTCAAGGCGCGAACGGAACGGGTAACCCATGCGGATGCTTGCCACCTGGCCCAACTTCGTCATATCAGTAGAAAACGCTTTTCTGGATAACGCTTGAATTCTAGGCGGCAGAATGTTGAATGTCAATAGTCGTAATCGCTTTTCTGGTCAGAATTTACATTTTAAAGTCGCTTTAGCCTTCTGCACAGTTAAATTGCAACATTTCGTGAAATTGTTGTAAATTACTGCAACGTTGCTAAAATCAAATCTAAATGTTGCGAGGGCGCTGCCATGAGTGAGCAAGAATCAACCATCAATCCTATCGAGCTGGGTCGCCACCTCATGCAGGTTCGAGAGCGCGGCGGCATCAAGCAGGCCGACTTGGCCAAACGAGTGGCACTTAGCCCGGCAGTGCTGTCGCGCATCGAGAGCGGGGAACGGCCGGTAACCCTCCTGGAGGTTCAGGACATCCTGACCCAGCTGGCCACCCCAGAGGCTGTGGAGCTCAATAGAGCACTCCAGAGGACTTGGCGCGTGCTGCCTCGGCCACCCCTCGACCACCCCGACCAGGACATGCTCTGGGAGGCTGAGCAAGTCGCTGGCGAACTGGTTGGCCTGCGCGACAAACCTGACACACCGCATGCGTTCGAGCGTCGGCTGACCGAATACATCGATGAACTTAAGCGCAGCGCCGGCCTGCTGCTGAAGCGGGACCACCAGGTTGCGTTCATTGGAAGCATTGGCGTGGGCAAGTCGACAGCGATATGCCGGATGACCGGGCTTGAAACCCCGAAAGAAGATGGCACCCTCGTCCCGGTGCTGGAGGTTGGCGGTGGTGGCATCACTGTCTGCGAAGTGCACCTGCGCACAGGCCCCGACTATGGGCTGATCATCGAGCCGCGCAACGACGACGAGATTCGTCAGGATGTCGCTGACCTCGCCGACCATGTCCTAAGAGGGAACGTACAGGTCGAAGATGAAGGGCCGGACGCATCCGAGTCCCAGGGAATCTCAAAGGAGGTCGCTCGCGCGCTGCGGAACATGGCTGGCCTGGCCGTGCTGCGCTCAAAAGGCCCGGACGGCAAGCGTGTAATCGTCGACCCGGCCAAAGCTCTGGCTGAGAAGTTCCCGACGCAACGCGAGTTCATGGTCGAAACACTCACCCGGATGGAGCTGCATCGCCGGGACCGGCGCGACGTCTGGTACGACAGTGCCACCGGCAAATCGCCGAAGGCGTGGCTCCGCGATACCTTCGCTGCCATCAACAACGGCCGGCATCCCGAGTTCACGCTTCCAAAGCGCATCGAGGTGGTGATTCCTGAGCAACTGCTCAAGGCTTCTGATCTGACGGTGCGCATCATCGATACCAAGGGAATCGACCGGAACGCGGCTCGCGAGGACATCGAGATGCATCTCAACGATCCGCACACGCTGGCCGTACTGTGCTCGAGCTTCAACAATGCCCCGGCAGCAGAAGCACGGTTGTTGCTTGAGCGGGCGAAGGAGGCTGGCGTTCGCGCCCTCGACGTAAACGCAACACTTCTGGTACTCCCGCGACCTGGCGAGGCATTGGCCATGAAGGACGACGCGACAAGCACACCGGTTGAGACGGCGGAAGAAGGCTATGAACTCAAGGAAGAGCAAACCGCCATGGCATTGGAGCCCCTTGGACTGCAAAGGCTCGCCATAGGGTTCTACAACGCAGCCGAAGACCCAGCCGCCCGTGCACAGGAATTCTTCGCAGAACGTCTGCACCACGCCCGCGATTCGTTCCGCGACCGTATCCGGGACGCCGCGAACGGCGCGCGTACTCTGCTGAAGAACCACGGTGAAGAGCGGATTCGCGCAGTGCTGCGTGACGCTGGCAAAAGCCTGCGCACATGGGCCTCGCTGAACGCTACTGTGCCGCCCGTGCAGGCACACGTGCAGGAGAGCCTGCTCGCGCAAATCCAGGTGGCCTACGCCGCCACTGTTCGGGCCGCAATCCGACGCGAGGGCGAATGGTTACAACTGAGTTACTCCTACCATATTGGCTACGGTGCGCGACGCCTTGCCGTGCTTGCGCTTGGCAAGGCCGTCGATGAATTCGCTGGCCATTGCAGGATTCTGGCGGCTACGCCGGGATACGCGGAAGCCGCTGACCTAATCGCCCAGGCCGAGCGGGTACTAACAGCCTCTTACGAGGAACTGCTGCGCAAGGTTCAGTTGATGGGGCAAACCGTTTTCAAGGAGGCGTTGAAAGCCGACTCGGCTTTCTGGCAAGCGTGCATGGCTGAATGGGGACAAGGACCCGGCTACAAGAGCCGCGTCGCGGGGCACAATCGAGAGTGGTTCGACAATGAAGCCCGCCGCAGACTCGAAGAGGAGCTGAAGGGACTCGTCGGGCGCGAATGGGCGCGAACGTTGCAGAGCGTGACCGATCTCTTGGAGCCAGTAGGGTGAGATGCATCCTGGTTGACCTCGGACAAAACTAAAGCGCATCAACGAGTGCTCACAGGTGGAGGACTGCTCTTGGCCGCACTGAGACATAAGGCAACGATCATTGACGGCCGCTAAAGCCGAGGGGCCGGAATTGCCCTTCCGTCAGGTTTCAAAGTGAAGCATGAAGCAGTCCTTCAGGCGTCCGGTCTTGAGATACGGTGACCGGATGGTCGTGGCCGAAAGTGTGAGTTCATCAGATTTCCGCATTGCGGTCATTCACTCCTGCTGCGCTCTCTCCAACGAACGGCTGTTCAGGCCGAGTTTGAAACGATGGTCACAGCCCGGAATTCGGCCTTTACGGTCGTTAGAGACGTTGCCTTCGAATGTCCGGTTTTGCTAGGGTTGCTGCCCTCCGCTGGCTAGCGAGATATGTGACACTCAGAACTGCTTTCATCTGCAGCGGAGGCTGACTCTTGACTCAGGGCGGGCATCAAGAAAGACTTAACCTCGCCTCAAGCATGGGAGGATGACCTATAGAGCCGATCAGCTAACGATTGAATGACTTCCCCTTTCGCTAGTCGCGCAACCCACTCTTCAGGTATTCCCGATTCGCCATAATAAGCTCCCGCGAGTTGCCCATAGATTGCCGCGGTCGTATCCGCATCATTCCCAAGGTCAGCGACAGTCAAGACGGCATCCCTAAAACTGTCGGTGTTAAAAAAACACCATAGCGCAGCTTCAAGACTATCTACGACATATCCGCTGCCGTTGATCGAATCCGAATCCACGTTTCTGTAACTTCCGGCGGCTATATCCGCAAGCCGCCGCGAAGTCGGGACTTCTAGTCCATGTTCAAACAGTATTTCCTCCTTCGATGCGCCTATGAAAGCAGCCAGGAGAATGGCCGAGAACAAACGAACCGCATCTATGCACTCCTGAGCGCCATGTGTCGTTCTGGAGCTCTCAGCAGACATTCGTATAGCCATCTCCCGGTCTTTGGCAAAAAACATTGGCACTGGAGCCAGGCGCATTAAACTTCCGTTACCGGCTGTGTCCGGATCGGCCGATCCTGCATACGGATTCCCATTCGCTTTAAAGGTACGTAAGTCGCTATCATATTAAAAAGGTATTCCATCTCGACTTACGCTCTTGCACGAGAGCACGTTCATCTGACCAATTCACAGAGCAAAAACCTTATGGTCCAATCAAAATTGAAGCCAATTTGGCACTCATCCTTTCCTATCGATTACGTTAATCAGCGCGGGAAAGAGTGTTGCAATGGCCATCTTGGTATAGAAATTCTTGAAGCCGGTTCTGACTACCTCAAAGGGCGGATCCCAGTTGATCGCCGTACGCAGCAACCCGCGGGTGCCCTACATGGAGGCGTGTCAGTAGTCCTGGCAGAAACTTTAGCTTCATGGGCTGCAGCCTATGTTGTGGACCCAGGTAAGTATCACTGCGTGGGCCAGGAAATCAATGCAAATCACATTCGTGCAGTAAGTGAGGGATGGGTATTTGGCGTAGCCAAGCCATTACATATTGGGAGTAAAAGCCAAGTCTGGGATGTGCGAATTACCGATGAATCAGACAGACTGGTTTGCGTCTCAAGAGTAACAATGGCCGTACTTGCCACGCCTAACAAATACTGAAAAGAGGGTTATCTGCACTGTAAGGATATGTAGTGCGCTTTTTGGATTGATCTGGGTAGCCGGTGTAAGTAGCTTCACATGTAAGGATCCCAAGATAACATACCAGTCCTCGGACGATATTCTGGACGACTTGGGGATGCGTTGGACTTACATCTTCCTGGAGTGCATCCAATGAACAACAATTCAATTGCTAGCCTAAGCGCTGATTTAGTCGCGGGACGGATCAGGATAGTAGACCTTACTCAAACGTTATCGGCTGACTTCCCCGCACTCCAGTTACCGCCGCAGTTCGGCCAAGTATGGTCCTTCAAGCAGGAAAAAATCTGTCGCTACGATGAAAAAGGACCTGCTTGGTACTGGAATAACTTCTCCTGTGGCGAACACACGGGCACACATTTCGATGCCCCAGCCCATTGGGTGACTGGTAAGGACTTTCCGAAGAACACTGTGGATACAGTAGATCCAAGTGTATTCCTGGCACCTGCGGCGGTTGTGAATTGCTCGGCCGAGGCTGCTTCGAATCCGGATTGGCTGCTTACGATCGAGCATTTACAAGCTTGGGAGGTAAAGCACGGCCGTATTCCCGAGAGGGCTTGGTTGCTTTTCCGGACCGACTGGTCAAAGCGCAAGATGCCTGAGGATTTCGTGAATATGCGTGAGGACGGTCCACACACTCCTGGACCTTCTCAGGCGACTGTTGAGTGGCTGATCCGCGAGCGCAAAGTTCTAGGATTTGGCGTCGAGACCATCAATACTGACGCCGGCCAATCTCATAGCTGGCCGACCCCTTACCCATGCCATACCTTAATGCATGGCGCCAACCGCTACGGTTTGCAGTGCCTGACGAATCTTGATCAGCTTCCACCGCAAGGTGCGATGATTGTCGCTGCTCCGCTCAAGATCAAGAATGGCTCTGGCAGCCCTTTGCGCGTTCTTGCATTGATCCCCGCGTAGCAAATCATCAACCACTGGAATTTGTTTTGTGATCAATGTGTCAAGCATCTGGCTCTCTGCGCGATGGAGCTGGACATCGCATTTACAACTTCAAGATGCTTCCTTGCGCTGTTGGCTGACTGAAAAAGGGTCGCTGACAAGGAAATTTTCTGATCCGGGTATTCGTCGGGGTCGGCTTGTATATAAGAAGCTGGATGCTCAATGCGCATTCCGACGAACGTGACCGCTGGGGAAGCGCGGATGCGTGGTGTTCAAATTGTACCCTGACCGGTCACGATGGCGCGGTGCAGGGTTGTCCACAGGCGACCGCCAGCGCGCCTCTAACGCTGGCGGGCGGTCGCCTGTGGGGAACCCGTGTTTGGCGCGAGATCGTCATGACTTCCTCGCCTTTCTCATCGATTCTCCCGCAAGGGCGAGGCGGTGCGAGGAATGCAGGATGCGGTCAAGGATGGCATCGGCGAGTGTCGGCTCGCCGAGATACTCGTGCCAATGCTCGACCGGCAGCTGGCTGGTGATGACGGTCGCGCGCGCACCGACCCGGTCGTCGAGCACCTCGAGCAGATCGGAGCGTTCCGAAGCCTGCGGCGGGGCCAGCCCCCAGTCGTCGATCAACAGAACATCGGTCTTCGCTAGCGCGACGAGACGGCGTGTAAAGCTACCATCGCCGTGAGCGATGCGCAGTTCCTCAAAGAGGCGCGGCAGACGGACGTACAACACCGAGAAACCCTGCCGGCATGCAGTGTTGCCGAGCGCGCAGGCAAGCCAGGTCTTGCCGCTGCCGGTAGGGCCGGTAATCAGGCAATTGTGATGGTGGCGGATCCAGTCACCGCTGCCGAGCTGGACGACGAGTCTCTTCTCGAGGCCGCGGCCAGGACGGTAATCGACATCCTCGAGGTAGGCGCTGCCGACCTTGAGCTTCGCCTGCTTGAGCAGGCGGGTGACGCGCCGGGTATCGCGGAACGACACCTCGCGGTCGATGATCATGGCGATGCGATCCTCGAAGGACAGATCCGTGGCGCCGGGCTGCGCGAGTTGCTCCTCGAGCGCGCAAGCCATGCCGCCCAGGCGCAGGGTCTTGAGTTGGGTAAGGCTGTGGTGAGTCAGCATACGTCTCCTTGGTCAGTGGTAGTACGAGGAACCGCGCACGTTGCCGTGCGCGGGCAGGGTCAATTCGGACTGAGTCGTGCCGGGCAGCGGCTGGCGGTCGAGACCGCCTTGAGGATCGAGGCGACCGACTTGTAGCGGCGCGCCCCCAATTGCCACGGCGCGGGCACAGGCCGCCTCCAGACGCCTCTTGCCGTAGGTCTTGGCCAGCCGCATGACGCCCAGGCAGGCGCGGTAGCCTTGCTCGGGATGCGGCCGCGATTCGAGTTGGTAGCGCACGATCTGCGTCGTCGCCGGCCCCAGCGTCGCTGCCCAGTTGAGCATCCGGCCCGGTGTCCATTCGGCATGCGCGCGATGCGAGGCCGGCATGTGCTCGGGAACCGTGCTGTGGGCGCCGCGACGCGAGCTGCGTGGATGCGCGGCGACGCGCTTGCCTTTGAAGAAGCATTCGACGCTGTCGGCCGTCAGTCGGATTTCAATCTCCTGACGGACCAGGGCGTGGGGCACGCTGTAGTAATGGCCGTCGACCTCGACGTGATAGTCGATGTTGGCCCGGGCCTTCTTCCACTGCGCATGCTGGAACGGCGTGACCGGCAGCGGCCGCAGTGCCGGCTGGTCGAGAGATTCGAAGGCATCCCTTCGGCAGCCGGGCAGTTTCCTGAACGGTCGGCGGTTCAGATCTTCGACCAGCTCGGCGATGGCGGCGTTCAGTTCAGCCAGGGAGAAGAAGCGCCGATTCCGCAGGCGCGCCAGAATCCAGCGCTGGACGATCTGTACGCCGACCTCGACCTTGGCCTTGTCCTGCGGCCGATAGGGACGCGCCGGCAGCACGGCCGTGCCGTAGTGCGCGGCAAATTCGGCCACCGCCCGCTGCGGTTCCGGCTCGTAGCGGTTGGCCTCGCCGATCATCGCCCGCGGATTGTCCGGGACGATCAGTTCCGGGGCACCGCCAAGGAAATGCAACGCCCGGCCCAATCCCCACAGCCAGTCGGCCTGGGTCTGCGCCGCCGTGGCGCAGGCAAACGTGTAGTTCGAGGCGCCCAGCACGGCGACGAAGATGCGCGCGCGGCGGATTTCGCCCGTGACCGTGTCGATGATCGCCACGGTGTCGCCGACGTAGTCGGCGAACAGCTTCTCGCCGGCGCGGTGGGTTTGCCGCATCGAGCGCTTGAGACTCCGGGCGAAGGCCCGGTACAAATCGCAGAAGCGCGAGTATTGGTAGGCGGCCTCGCCGTGTCCCTGGCGATACTCTTCCCACAGCAGCGCCAGCGTGACGCTCTTGCGCTTCAGTTCCTGATGAACATGGGCCAGATCCGGCGCCACATGCCCGCGCTCAGCACCCCGTCCCCCGACGCGGACTCAGACGCCGCTCGAGCGCGCCCTCATCCAACTCCCTGATCTGCGCCCAGTCCAGTCCAGCCGTTTCCGCCGCCTTCACGTACTTGGCGACGACACCCTTGGAAACCTTCAGCGCGCGGCCGATCCGCTCAAAGGACAGCGCGCATTCGTACTTGAGCCGCAATAGCTCCTTGATCCTGTGCATGGCAATCCGTTCTGCCGCCATACCATCCCTCGCAAAAAGCTCGGGAGGGTAGCGGCTTTCTCAAACGTTGTTGCCACACACCCGCCTTCCCGATTCCGACGGCGTGACCGGCCGTTCCGACATCTCGGCGAAATCGGTCACGCATATTTCGGAATCATCGGTCACGTTGCGTCGGAATACGCACTCGACACCCGCTTAGGCACATTCTTGTTCGCAACGAAACTCTCAGGGCTAGACGGTCCGCATTAGTTAGAGACAAATGCCATTGCTTGTGAATGAAGTGCTTATGCCGGAAATCTTGAGGCTAGCTTGATTCGGTTACGTTCTTGCGTTGAGAACACGATTTGAGCGAGCAAAAACAAGAAGCGCAGCAATATTTAGAGTGCCTGCAACGCTTTTTTGAGTGCGTTCCCGCTCTCATCCGCGAGAGCAGCACGGATTAGATTTTTCAAGGTTGCTGAGGGAATATCTTTCATTCGCACACGGGGGAGTGCGCCGAGCACAGCTTCATAGTTGGCGTTCCCTCGGTGGTGAGTATCACCATATCCTTTAATTAGTCGCTGGGACTCTGTCAAAGAGATCGCCAGCTCGTAATCGGTCGTGGCAATAGCTTTGATGTTTTCAAGCCATGCCAGCACACGTTTCTGCTCGACACCAAACCGTAGAGACCCTCTTCGCCACCGCCTCAACCCGGCAATCAAGTAGAGTTGAAGAAAACCGCGTATTGAGGAGGTCTTGACTACACGACCACCCATCTTGATTCGCAATGCAATCCTGGATGACAGAAGCCATCTACCGAGTGAAGAAGGCATGATGTCGGCGATCTCTTCAATGCGTGGATGAAAGAATTCCTCGATCTCCAGCAACTGATTATTATTGCAGCCAACGTCGCGTGAAATTCGCTCGAAACGTTGCTTACGAATCTTCAGATCGGCTACGCGTATGGCGTCCTCGTAACTCATCCACAGGGCCAGATAGCGAGCGGTTTCACAGAGCAGACGGTGTTTCATATCCCTGTGTGGTTTCTCTAGTTCGAGTATGGGTTCTAAACGGTCGATATACTCACTAGCGTAATCCACATCTTGATAGTCCACCAGGCGGATCATCCCCGCATAAAGCAATTTATGCGACGCTGAGGGAAAGGCTTGTTTGATGCGTTTGGCCAGCTTGGCCAATGCAGGGCCTAACTGAGGGCTGACAGGGACTGAAACGCGATCAGAAGTGTCACCAAGATTGACGCTATCAAACCCTGCAGCAAAGGCAGCCATGCTGGATTCGATTCCGACACCTCCACGTCGAATTGCAGCCTCAAATTGATCTCGAGCGAGTGGAAGTAGCTGAACCCCTGCCAGTGCACCAAACAGTACAGCACTTATCAGGCTTCCAGATTCATGTGCGAGTTTTGCATAATCTGCACAAACGAAGCGGTTCGCGGCATCTGAAGCAGCACTTATTAGCTGCTGTGAGTCGATTCGCCCATCACCCATGGCGGTTTTCTCTGCCATTGAATAGACCCGGTGCGATGAGGCGATGAGTGTGGTCTTTTCTCGAGATACCAATCCACGCTGGATTGCGCGACCCGCTTCCATGAGCTCCGATGCGATCACAATATCAACATGGCCTGGCACAGGCATCAGTGATAGCACAGGTTTGAGGTTTTCCTCGTTGACCGAATTCGTGCTTGGAAAGATTTCAACGTAATAGATGGTGGCCCCGGTTCGCTGGGCGACACCAGGAACTGAAGTCGATTGAGCGAAGTGGCCGGCATGCTCGGCAAGATCGACTATCCAGTCCGCAAGCACTCCCCCGCCTTCGCCGCCCATGGCTAGGATGGCGATGCTGATAACCGTATTGGGCATTACTCTTTCCTCGCTTGTCATTGTGATAGCCGTCGCTCGTTACGTTTTTGGAGGAAACTGATAAGCGCATTGGTAATTACAGATTTGAATCGATCCCAGGGAGTCGGATTGCTGACAATGCTGGTGCGATAAAAGGAAGGACAAAGAACCGCAGCCTGGGCAACCTCGCCACAAAGGCCGCAACCTACGCATGAGTCCGTAACATGCGCTACAGGATCACTTCGTAGGGGATCAGGGTTGTCCTTGATGGAAAGCGAGGGGCAGCCGGATAGTCGAATACAGGAATGGTCTCCAGTACAAACGTCGCTGTCTACACCGAACCGTTCCCTCACGACACGATGACCTTCTTTAGCTAACTTGCGCATCATGGGCTTGATGCGGCGTTGCTTGTTGAGCATGCACT
>CAZEFE010000018.1:0-11700 GCA_964511385.1 uncultured Methylophilaceae bacterium
GCGAAGTATCGTTCCTTGGCGGACGCAGGACGGCGCGGGCCGCCCGCAGGGCAAGGGGTGTGCCTAGGCGGGATCTGAAACCTGTAGGAACAGGTTTCAGACTCGACCGCCCGGCACTCGCTTTTAACGACTTAAAAGCTGACAGAGGCCTTGGTTTTACAGATGACAGGAAAGCGCTAAAAACGGACACACAGCATCGAATTGCAAAGTCATTCGACGCGGACACAAGTCATTCAAAACCGGTTTACGAAAATTGAAATGTCGTGGTGAAATCACCGAAACTTGACCGACGCGCAGCCGGAATTATGCTACCCATTAGCGCACTCCCCTCACGTCACGGAATTGGAACGTTGGGAGAAGCAGCGCACCAATTCCTCCGGGAGCTTAAGAGCGCTGGGCAGCAATACTGGCAAGTGCTGCCCTTGCTGCCAACCCTCGCCTGCAACAGCCCGTTCCAGTCATGTTCCGCATTCGCCGGCAATCCTAACTTCATCGATTTCGACATTCTCGTAAGCAAGGGACTCCTCAAAGATGACGAGATTGCTTCGCTCGCCGAGCAAAGCGACACGGTCAACTATGGAAAAATCTACGCGACGCGGCGGCCAATCCTGCAGAAAGCGTATGATCGTGCCAAAAAAACCGGGAAGCCTGAGGAGGCGGAACGCTTCGAAGAGGAAAACGCGGATTGGCTGGAGAGCTACTCCCTTTATCGGGCAATCAAAGCCCATTACAGGGATAAGCCGTGGATGGAATGGCCGGAGGATATCCGGCGTGCTGACAAAGATGCCAGGAAAGAGTACGCGAGGGCACTCGCGGACGAAGTTGAATTCTGGAAGTTCTGCCAGTTTGAGTTCGAGAGCCAGTGGCAGGCCGTAAAATCCAGCGCCGCACATAAAGGGATCGCAATCATTGGTGATTGTCCCATATATATTTCACTCGATAGTGCCGACGTTTGGGAACATCGGCACCTCTTTCAAGTGCACAATGACGGGAGCATGAAGGTCGCCGCTGGTGTCCCGCCCGATGCCTACTCGGACACGGAAAGGTGCTGGGGTAACCCGCTCTATAGCTGGTCGGAAATGGAAAGAGAAAACTTCGCTTGGTGGAAAAAGAGGACGAAAAGAAACGCGCGCCTCTATGACATCACCCGAATCGACCATTTCATCGGGCTGACGCGCTTTTACAAAATCCATGTGCGACCAGAGGAGCATCACCTCAACGGTTGGGAAGACGCACCCGGGCTCGCTGTAGCGAAGGCAATCGAGGCCACGGCGAAGGAAGAAGGCGGAATAATTTTGGCCGAGGATCTTGGGGTAATGACCCCGCAAGTGCGGGAGGTGCTGGAGAAAACCGGGTGGCAGGGGATGAAGGTGCTACAGTTCGCCTTCGACGGCAAACCGCACAATGACCATCTCCCCCATAACTACAAGACCCACCGGATTGCGGTCTATCCAAGCACTCACGACAACGAAACCCTGCACGATTATTTACACAAAAACCACCCTGACAAGAGAAAGCAGGCGATGGAATACACCAACACAACTCGGCCAGAAGAAATCGTCTGGAACATCCACCGATTAGCCTATATGAGCGTCGCCGATACCGTAATCATCCTCATGCAGGATATCCTTGAGCTGGATAACTCCGCAAGAACAAACGTCCCAGGAGAAACCAACGGGTGGCGCTGGCGGCTCAAGGAAGGCCAGTTCACGGAAGCCCACCAAACAAGGCTCTACAAGATGGCAGAAACCTACGGACGACTCCCGAACCAGAAGAATCATCGATGAAAGCAATGGACTACGAAAAGAAAACGTTCCTCTGTACAGGGCTGACAGGATTTATCGGGACGAACCTCTACCTGTCCTTGGCCCCTAAGGGTGCTCAATTCGTGACGCTCGTCCCTAAAGAGGAGAGGGAAACGGAAGGCCACATCAAAGGTGCGATAATCTACGAGGGAAAAATTGAGGAACTCGAGAAGCTTGAAAGTATCCTAGGTAAACACCGGGTGGACTACGTAATCCACCTTGCGGCAAGCGCGACGGTTGGAGCCGCCGCTAGCGACCCGCTAGGAGCATTTGAGACGAACGTCCGAGGAACATGGAATGTTATGGAGGCAGTAAGACGGAATCCCGGTCGGATCAAAGGGGTTCTTTTTGTCTCAACTGACAAAGTGTATGGTAAGGGAGCGGGAACCCCATATGTGGAGAACGAGCCGCTCGAACCAGAATATAGCTATGACATATCTAAGGCGTGCGCGGATATGATCGCCAGAGGATTCTGGAGAAACCACCAAGTCCCTGTAATTGTTACTAGGTTCTGCAACGTCTATGGCGCATGGGATCGCAACGACTCTCGGATCGTACCTAGAACACTGAAACAAATCCGGGAGGGAAAGCAACCAGTCATACACTACTTCCGTGACAAAGATGGAAAAAAACAGCTTTTCCAGAGAGACCTAATATACATCGAGGACATCATTGACGGCTTGGAACGGATCATCGGTGCCCTGGAAAGGGAAATTTACTTCGGAGAGGTATTTAACCTCGGAACCGAGCAACGCTACACAGTGGCAACGATTATCGAGATGATTTCCCTGAAAGCGGGCTATAAAGGCGGATACATAGAGAGAGAAATCACCGGTGGCGAACTCCATTTCCAATCCATGTCATTCCAAAAAGCAAAACGGCTCCTAGGCTTCGAACCGACCCATTCCCTGGAAATTGGGATCGAAAAAACAGTGGCCTGGTTCCAGCGGCAAAGGGAACCGCAAAAAACGTGAAAAAGAGAACCGTGCTCATCACCGGGGGAACCTCGGGTATCGGGCTGGCAACCGCAAAACGATTCCTCGAGAACGGGGACAACGTTCACGTCTGCGGAACAAACAGTAGGGGGAAGCCAATTACATCTGGGATGCACTTCCACGAAATGGACGTGCGGAACCCAGACGAGGTCAGGAAAAGGATCGAGGAAATAGCAAGGGAAGACGGGATCGACATCGCGTTCAACAACGCAGGATGTGGATGCGCCCCATCACCAATCCACGCAACGGTAGAGGAGGACTGGATGAAACTCATCGACACGAATCTCAATGGCATCTTCCGGTGCATGCAGGCGGAGCTTAAGGCCATGCTAGCCCAAGGCCACGGGATCATCGTCAACAACGCCTCGATAGCCGGGATTACGGCAACGGACGGAACCTCAGCGGCTTACATTGCCGCCAAGCACGGGGTGATCGGGCTGACAAAGGCGGCCGCCAATGAATACGCCAACCAAAATATCCGAATCAACGCCATCTCGCCCGGCGGAACAGAGACCCGAATGACCGCCGCAAGCAAAGACACTCTCAGGGGAATCATCCCCCTGCGCCGACTCGCGAAACCAGAAGAAATCGCAAATGCAGTTTTCTGGCTGTGCTCATCGGAAGCAAGCTTCCTGCATGGTACAAATCTAATTGCCGATGGGGGTCAAACGTGCAAATCATGAACGCATTTCACGTATTCTGGAGCAGCCCACTGAAGGAGAGGACCTGCGGCGGCAACGAACAACCCGTCCGGGGAGTCAACTTGGAGCAAAAATTCGAGGACTACTATCTGCTCACATTCGTACTGTCGGCACTAAAGCACAAAGACCTCTACCCTAAAAGTCGATTGAAACTCTACGGCGACAGTAACGTAATCGGCTACCTAGCCGAGAAAGGCTTGCTGGGATGCTGGGATGTCTTCGACGACACAACACTCGACAAAAACATCCGCCCCGGAGTTTTCGATAGTTCATGCTTCTACTCCGTCGGCAAGTTTTTCGCATATCGGGAGGAAACAGCCCCCTGCATGCTATTGGACGTGGACTTAGTCCTGTGGAACCGGCTTGACGAGAAAACAGTCGTGGGAAATGGGCTCGTGTTCACCCATTGGGAAGATGTCCACCCGCAGACCTACTGGTATGGGACAAAGGAATCACTTAAGCTACCCAAGGGATACAAACTGAGGGATGAGTGGGACTTCAACGTGATGGCCGCAAACACATCTATCGTCTATTTCAATGACCGGAGATTCATGGAGGCATACACAGAAGAGGTGATTCGGTTCATGGAAAATAATTTCGTCGGCGGCACCTTTAACATCATCAAGCCAGAACTTCTCTTCGTCGAACAACGCCTCATCGCAATGATGGCAAAGGCCCATGGGATATGGGAGAAAACGACGCCGATCATCGACACGGTTTGGAATTGCGCACTAGGAACCTTCACCAGGGATGATCCAAGGCACGGGCCGTGGCATTTCTACCACCCGGAGGAACGGGAAAATATCACCCACACCTGGATAGCGAAACAATCCATCGAGAAAAATATTCCTTACCGGCGTTATTACTGTGGCCGGATGATCGAACACATCCTGGCCCTACGTCCGGGACTCGAAACGACGTTACGGCAAATCAAGGTACTCGAGGCCCACTTTCAGATGCTGGATCGTTACGGGACAACACAGGCCATGCGAGCGGCCGGTGTGGCGACAGGAAGCCTCCGGGAGGTGGCAAAGGATTGGATGGAAGAGATGCCACGCCCGCCTGAAGTATGAACTACGTTGACACGGAAATAGCGGAAGGCTTGGTGTGCGGCATCTCGGCGGAGGCGCTGGAGGCTGGGATTTGCCTGGAACGCGGGCAAGGCACCCGGCTCTACGATACCAATGGCAAGGAGTATCTCGACCTCTCCGCAGGAGTCCTGACGAACGCTGTGGGACATTGCCATCCCCATGTGACGGAAGCGCTGCGAGAGCAAGTCGGGAGACTCGGTAACATCCACGACTTCCCATGCCCAGAACGACTCAAACTCATAAGGATGCTCAAGGAGCGGCTGCCGACACACTTGAACCGGTTCGTTTTCCTGACAACAGGCGCGGAGGCGATCGAGGCGACGATCAGGATGATCGTAAACCGTTACGGGAAGGAACCTGTGACGATTGCCGCCATCCGTGAGGGCTATCACGGAAAAACCCTAGGGGCAAAGAGATTGATTCGGGACGCGGAAGTCGGAGATGTGCCCGGTCGTGGATCATTCCGGAATAACGCCAAAGGGACACCGGCATACTGCTACCGCTGCCCAGTGGCGAAAACGTACCCTGGCTGCGAGATAGCCTGCGCAAGGGAAACATGCCGTAACCTCAAGAAGCACAACGCAAGGGCGCTGATATTTGAGCCGGTGATGGGGGCGCGGGGAGTGATTATTCCACCCCAAGGATACTGGGAAGAAATCGGCCAGTTCTGCAAAGACGAGGGGATCGCAGCCGCCGCCGATGAAATATTGACCGGCGGCGGCAGGACCGGGGAGTTCTTGGCCTCCGTCCAATTAGGAATAACTCCGGACATCGCAATCCTTGCAAAAGGAATCGCGTCGGGTTTTCCGTTTGCGGTGATAACCGCCCGGGACGAAGTAGCCCGGCCCCCGATCTCAGAGCAACCGGGAGAGTTTTCCGCAACCTTTGCATCCCATCCCTTCAGCCTAAGGGCGGCAACGGCGACTTTGGAGGCGATGGAGGCGGATAAAACCAAAGAAAACGTGGCTGAACGCGCAAAAGAACTCAAAGAACAACTTGATGAGCTGAGACGGGAATTCAACGAGATTGGCGATGCAAGGTCAATCGGATTATTGGGGGCTATTGAGTTCGTCAAGGATCAGAGGACAAAGGTGCCAGACGAGGCACATGCGGCAAGGGTATTCAGACTGGCGCTGACCGAAGGGGTCAAGACGCTTTACGGCGGATGCATCATCCGGCTGGCGCCACCCCTCAACATCTCAAGGGATGACTTGAAAGAGGGACTTGGCCGTCTCAGAAACGCATTAAGAAAAGCGAATGTCGCATGAATACTCAAGAAAGAATCCGTTTTCACGGGTAATTGGCTATTGCTCGCTGTCTCACTAAATATATTGACCAAAACATACATAATCCTGAATCCGTGTTGAATTTTCTATAAATTTTTTATATATATTGGATGCGCCAGTCGATGCGTATTATTGTAAACGAACGGGAGAGCGAAAAATGACACCAGATGACTGGGACATATTGTCTGAATGTATTATTCAGGGTAAATGTGCGCTTGTATTGGGTCCGGAGGTGCCTTTCGATGCACCCAAAGAGGTAGGCGTCAAGGGAATTAAGGGTACTTGTGCGTCTGCTTTGCGGGATCATTTAAGATCGGAGTTGATAAGATGGAAAAACTTGACAGAAGAACAAGCAAAAGAATTACCGACCACTCTGGCCGCAATAGCGCAGATATATGAAGATATCGGCAGTAACTCTGGAGATATGTCTTTGAAATCTAAGGCTGGAGATTTCTATCGCCAAAACAAGTTAAAGCCTTCCGAGGCTCATACTAAGATCGCCGATCTCCCGTTTTCTGTAATTCTCTCGGCGTGTCATGATGATTTATTGATTGAGGCGATGGGGAAATTGAAACATCGTAAACGTCCACAGCCTTATTATTATAAACTAGGTGAAATTAACACAGAGACACCTATTTTTGATAAAATATCGGTAAAATCTCCCCTCATCTACCATTTTTTTGGTCATTATATAAATAACAGACAACTCATATTGAGCGAGAATAACCTTCTGGATTTTCTGATCAAAGCTTATTCGGGAGAGCCAAAACTACTTGATGAGGTGGTAATAAAATTAAATAAATGCAATAGTTTGTTGTTTATCGGGTTCGATATAGAAGACTGGTATCTTCGAATCATATTGAAGGCACTGGTTCGGTTTCTAGATAAAGACGGGAATAAAAAAACTGGCTATGCACTCGAGCCATATCGGTGTGTTGTTAAAAGAGAATATAATCCGACAGTGCTTTTCTATGGTCGGGGTACGCCTATCCGGATATGTGATGAACTCGATCTTCTGTCTTTTATCGAAAAGTTGAATGACAACCTAGCTGAAAAAGGATGGAGCATTGATAATACACGCAATGTTGGGCCTAAAGTTTTTATCTCCCATGCGAGCGAAGATGAGGAATTAGCGAGATATATTTGTGAATATCTCAAGAAAGACATTTTCAGACCATGGATAGACGCCGAATTGCGTGGTGGAGAAATCCATCAAGAGATTATCGCGCAAAAAATACAAGAATCGGATTTTGTAGTCGCCTTGGCAACACCTAATCTGACGGAGAAAATTTTAAACGATACCGGTTCTTACGTTGGACAAGAAATTTCCCTAGCCAACAAACGAGTTAACACTCCGGAATGTCCATTCCTGATCCCATTACTCGCTAATGGACAAGTAGTAGATAACTTGATTCGTCCTTTGAAGGATAAGACAGTGAGATATCTCCGCAAAGACTGTCGCGATGATGATTTAGCCGCCTTGGCAGATTACTTATGGGAAAAATATCCGGGCAATCGCACGAAGCTGTAATCTCAGATTTTGATGAGAATATATTTTGACCAATTTATGGTCAAATACATAAAAATCAAAATGTTAACTATCCTTCATGCGATTACCATGAGAACAATATAGGTGAAGACATGCGAAATAACATGGTCATAAGTCAGACTACACGCTATCCCGGCACAAAGTCGTTTTTAGACGAAGACTTATCGAGGGCCGTTTTTTGCGGCAGGGAGTATGAGATTGCAAAGCTAACGAACAAGATTTTTGCCAATCGTTTGGTCGTGATCTACGCCGCATCTGGCGCTGGAAAAACATCACTGCTCCAAGCTGGCATTTCCCAACCTTTGCGCAATGAAAATTATCTTCCCATTATTATCAGGAAGTACGATTTTAAAGAGACTATTGTCGATTGCGTTTATGATGGAATACATCATGCTATCGATCAAGCGAAGTCCCCACATAATACTAATTTCGATCCGGGTGGTCAGATTTCTCTCTGGCACTTGTTTAAGACCGCGATGTCCAAAGACAAGTTGCATCTGACCCCGGTACTGATTCTTGACCAATTTGAGGAGATCTTCAAGCTGCACAATGTGAATGAGCGAAGCCGTTTTTTCGCTGAATTAGGCTGCCTAGTTCGTGGAATCAGGCCAGAACATTCTTCGAGCTCTGCCTTTGGAGTTACTGACGACCTAAAATCTGAAGAGGGACTGACTGATCAACCCCCTGTGGCTCGGGTCGTCATATCGTTACGCGAAGACTATTTCGGCGCATTAGCGGAAGCATACAACTATATCCCACAAATTTACCATAACATTTTCAGGTTGCTGCCGTTGAAACAAGAGGATGCGCGTTCTGCGATTGTTACTCCAGCAAGTATCTATCTAAGCGGATTTGACACCAAGCCATTTGAATTCAAGTCAGATGCTATCGACAAGCTTCTCAATCTCCTAAGTGAAAACAGTAATTCTGGAAATATTGATCCTTTTCAACTTCAATTGCAATGCCAGTATATCGAGAATTGGGTAAAGGAAGAACAAATTGAAGGGAAGCAGGATGTTGTCGTAGAAAATATCCCAGGCAAGAAGGCAATCGCGGACTACTACAAGAACACCATAAGGCATGCCAGTGCAATGCCCGATTGCAATAAATCAGAAAAGGAAATAAGTCTATCGATTGAGCGGGTTCTAATTTCTAAAAAAAACCCAAGTTCAAGGGAATCTGTACGACCGGATATGGTGGTTTTTGAGATTGGCGAAAACGTGACAAAATATCTGTTACAAAATCGTCTAATCCATGAGGAGAGGTATCGAGAATGGGTAAGATATGAACTCACCCATGATCTATGGATGCAGACTATTCAAGAGTACAACAAGCAATTTGAAATTGTCGATCATAGGAGGATGTTAACGAAATTTTATGAAGAAAGCGAAAATTGGCTTAATGGAGGTAAAGACGGAGACATCTTGGCAGATCGCCTTCTTCTTGATAATCAATTGATTGAAGCTTACAAATTTGCGGAAAGCCGACAAGATCTTGGGATAGAACAGAGGGAGTTCATTGTGGCCTGCAACGACGCCATAAATAGAATCATACGGGACGCAGCTCTTGGTAGGGCCAATACAATAGCGTCGCAAGCTATGAATCAAGACTACAAACGCCGATGCAGAATGCTGCTTGCCGTCGAGGCGTTCAGGATTGCCGAAAAATGGACATCCGAAAACTTGAAGATCGACAATCGGTTTTTAGTCAACAAAGCCTTGTGGGAGGCATTCCGGTCTCTGGCTTCCCATGTTCCATTCCCCAAAGGTCAGTGCCTCCGTGAACACTCTGCCCCAGTTAGCGGCGTTGCCATAGTTTATGGCAATCACAGAATGGTCTCGGTCGATGAAGAAGGAACCGTGCTTTTGTGGTGCCTGCCGGATTTGGGACGGATCGATAAGCAAGAGCTCGGTCATGCCGTTTCCGCCATGGCGATTAGCCGTGACAGCGATTGCCTGGTCATCGGCTGCAAAGATGGCAGCACTTATCTTTTTGGGAACCTGAACAGTTCCAATTTAAACGAGAGAAAAGAACTGAAGCGCCATCGAAGCGCCGTGAAATTTGTGGGTATTGTCAAAAATGACAAACAGAACGAATATCAATGGCTGATCACCACCGATGAAGACGGAACCGTATATAAATATAAGTGTAACCTGAAAGACAACCCTGATTGTGACCATCCCGTTAATGATTGGAAGGCTCACGAAAAAGGAATCGTCTCCGTCGCGGTCAGCAGGGAAAAGAATTGGCTGTTCACCGCTGGCCGGAATGAGACCATGACCGTTCACGGGTATGATCTCAATTCAGATCAAGAAACATTGACATTCTCCTATAATGCAGAGATTCGCGTCATGGCAGCTACCCGGAATAATCACTGGCTAGTGACGGGTACCGACGATGAAAAGGTTAAATTAAGTGATTTGGAAATAAAAAATTCTCAAAATACCCCTCCCTCCGATTTGAATGGTCACAAAGGGTTAGCCTGCGCGGCAGCCATCAGCCCTGACGACCGATGGCTGGTGATCGGCACCGATGAGGGAACCGTTCGTTTATGGGACTTGCATGAAATGGATAAGATAGAAGGTAATCGCAAGCCAGTCCAGGTATGGGATAATATTAAAGTCGGCATTCGGACGATAGAAGTAACAGAAGACAATCAGTGGTTTGCCGTCGGATCCGTCGATGGGCGCGTCCGATTATTTGATTTACAGGATCCCGATGCCAAACCGCTTCTGCTTCATCCCAGCCAGGGGGAAATTCGTGCGATGGCCATGTCCAGTGATTCGAAGTGGCTGGTCACGGGGAGCGCCGATGGCAGCGTTCTAATATGGGATCTGATGAAACCCTTTATCCGATATCCCATTCCGTTGAATATTTCAGCCGGTAATGTTCGCGCCATCACCGTTGGCAAAAATGCGCCTTGGCTGGCCATCGGCAGCGCCGACGGCAAAATCCAGTTCTGGGAAATAAAAACTTTGGGTTATGGCGAGCTTTTATCGAACACCATTCCCGACTCTAAGCCTCCTTTTAGCCACGAAGCCAATCGAAATTTCAATATTTTGGCGTTCAGCCATAACGACCGCTGGCTTGTTAGCTGTGGCAACTGCTCAGATACCCCGATCTTGTTGGACATGAACGCGGCTGATCCAGGCCAATGCTCTTTCCCTTTGAAAGGTCATAGCGGTCTAGTTCGAGCGGCAGCTTTCAGTCGCGACGGCAGATGGCTGGTCACCGCCGGAGATGACAAGACCGCCCGCTTGTGGGACTTGACCGAACCGGATCCGCGCTTAAACTCTATGGAACTCTCAGGTCAATACGGTCATGGGGAATCTATTTGGGCGGTCGCCATATCCGACAATAATAAATGGCTGGTCACTACCGGCGATGATGGCACTGCCCGTCTGTGGGAATTGCCCCCTCCTAGCCGAACACCTGATCCAAAGCTTTGCCTAAATCCCATGTCTTGGGGGATTCGTGCTGCGGCTTTTAGTCCCAATAACAAGTGGCTCGCTGTCGGTAATTTCTGGGATGGATTCGTCCGCATATGGGACATGAACAATCTGAACTTCAGTCAGCCCGATCCCGAACAGCAGTCTCCCGCAACATACATACTAACGGGTCACCTAAGCAAACAAAATTTCAATATCATTGTTTTCAGCCCAGACAGCCGTTGGCTTGTGACCTGTGAAAATAATCTAACCGACGATAGGGATGGGAACAGGGGCTTAAACTATGATCAGGCATTTTTATGGGACATGAAAGATCCGGCCAAGCGTAATTTCAAATTGACCGGCCACATTGGTGCCATCCGGTCTGCCGTATTCAGCTCTTTTTCTCCATCTTCCAAAGAACACTGGCTGGTGACCGTGGGCGATGATACGATCGTGCATTTGTGGGATTTGAACGCTTCCGATCCTTCCTTGACGGCTGTCGAGTTGCTCGGCCACAAAGAACCCATCCGGGCCGCGGCCATTACCCCTGACGACCACTGGCTGATTACCGGCGGTGACGACGGCCAGGTTTTTCTGTGGAGTTTGCGCCCGAAAGAGTTAATCAAACTTGGCGAACTTATCGTGGGTCGAAATTTGACAAGGGATGAAGCACAGCGGGATCTACAGAAGCAGCGCGAGCAAAAGACCTATGATAACCTACCAGAGGATCCTTACACATTGGTTTCGATAAAAGGCTGGATTGATTGCCAAGATGAGAATTAATAACCGGCAGACTCAAAAATGAAGTGCAACACCCCAACTGTGGTAAGGTGTTGCGATGG
>CAZEFE010000019.1:0-9721 GCA_964511385.1 uncultured Methylophilaceae bacterium
CGTTGAGCAGCATCCTGGTGGTGATCAACGCGGCGCGCCCGATCCTCGGCAAGGATCCCTTCGAGGGCGAAGGTGAAGACGAGGGCGGTGAACGCCCGGCACCCGTCCCCGGCGCGTTTCCCTCCGTGCGCTAGCAACTGTCGGGTTTTAAATAGTTCGCTACTGGGGAATTTCCCGATTCAGAACAAACCGACGAAAGCTTGAACCATTTCCAACAACCATTCAGTTAACTCGATATCTCATTAGGGCTATTACCTATTTTCTCAGGGAAATCTCCCGATTGTGAAAGCCACACCGGCGGGTCACGATCCTAAAAAATCTAGGCGATCGATTGCCCGCAACGTAACGGAGCGAGAGATGAAAGTTGTCTATGGTCTGGTGCGCAGCCGCCGGTTCTGGATGATGTGGCTGGGATATTTCTGTTTGGTGGCAATCTGGTACGCCAGCGTGAATTGGTTGCCTTTGGAGTCATTCCGCCGCCTACCCGATCCTATTGGTGTGATCACCGAGTGGTTCAGCCCGAAACCGATTTATGGTGTTTCGCTCTTCACCGAAGCCTATTACAAACACATCCTTTATAGCAGCTACCGGGCGATAGCCGCCTTCCTCCTTGCAGTAGTAATCGGTGTTCCTCTTGGTATCCTAATGGGGTGGAGCCCGATATTTCACAAATATGTTTCCGCGCTCCTTGGTTTGTTGCAGCCTGTCCCCCCTCTCGCTTGGGTGCCTCTCGCAATCCTGATTCTTCCAGGCGCTGAGGCTGCTGTGATCTTTGTTACCTTTCTGGTGGCATTCTTTGCCACCATCTACAACACTCTGGTGGGCGTTAGATCGATTGATCCCGATTATTTCCGGGCAGCCGCCTGCCTTGGTGCGAGCCGTAAGGATGTTTTGTTTGATGTAATTATTCCAGGCGCACTACCTCATGTTTTTACAGGCTTGCAGATCGCGATGGGTGCGGCTTGGTTTTCACTCGCGGCCGGAGAGATGATCGCAGCGCAATACGGTTTGGGATTTCTGATCATGGAGGCCTACAACCTCATACAGCTTCCCACAATTGTCATTGGCATGATTAGTCTTGGCCTTATTGGTTACGCTAGCAGCACACTCATCCGCATCGCAGGAAACCGGCTTATGCGGTGGCGTGAGCAGTCTATTGGTATCGAAGCATGAATACGTCGGGTAAAGCATTGGTATCGGCCCTTGGCGCTACGGACTCAAAAGACAACATCTTACAAGGGCCGGTATGTGGGAGCCTATCGATCCGCAGCGTGTGCAAAGTATATGACCCAGACGGGGCAAACATAGAGGCGCTTAGGAACTGCAGCATCGAAATAAAAGCTGGGGAATTTGTCGCCATTGTGGGGCCGTCTGGCTGCGGTAAAAGCACATTGCTCAATATGGTGGCTGGATTCGACACGGTGAGCGACGGGGAAATCTATCTTGACGGCAATTTGCTGGCCGCTGCTCACCGCCCACCACGGCCTGGCCCGGACCGAGTGGTGGTATTTCAAAATGGGGCGCTGTTTCCATGGAAGACAGTTCTTGAAAATGTGATGTACGGACCTTTACGTCAAAAGGCTCTTTCCCAGGAACAAGCCGAGGAGAAAGCCATTGATCTGCTTAGGAACTGCGGAGGGCTCAATGAAGTTGCTGGTTTCTACCCAGGGCAGCTATCTTCGGGGATGCAACGCAGGGTAGAAATTGTGCGGGCGCTCATGAATGAGCCAAACGTACTTCTTCTCGACGAACCCTTCCGGGCCATGGACACAGTTTCTAAAACCACCATGCACCAGCACCTTCTGGAAATGTTTCGGCTCTGTCAGAAGACTATCCTGTTCATAACACATGATCTGGAAGAAGCTATTTATCTTGCCGACACGGTGATTGTCATGACGACCCGGCCAGGAATGATCAAAAAAGTCATCAACGTTACGCTGCCCCGACCCCGCGACCTGGCGATGTTGTCGTCGCGAGAGTACCTTGAGATGAAGCGTGAAGCAGCAGAAGGCATCCATGAAGAGGCCAGGAAGGCCTTCGAGCGCGGCGAGCGCGAGCAAGCTTGATGTGACGAGGTGAGCAGTAACAATGGCTAACGATACTGTAGATACAGTACGCAAACAGACGATGGTTCAGAAAAATTCGATCCAGTGTCCATCCGATGAGCCGTCAAGGCACCACCACCATAAAGCTTGGCGCTGGGCCAGGCGAATAAATTGGCGCGGATTGGTATCCATCGCCGCGTTTGTTCTCCTGTGGGAGATGCTGGTTCGCTTTGGCGTACCAGGTTTCGAAGGAATACCGACGTTTGGCGAGGTGGTGAAGGCTTTCGTTAAGGAATACATATCAAAACCGACCTACTGGCAGTCCTGGGCGGTGAGTTTCGAGCGCGTTGCTTACGGATTTCTGATATCACAATTGCTTGGAATTCCGCTTGGACTGTTGCTTGGCACGCGGCAAAAATTTCATGAAATAGTGTTTCCGGTGGTTGAACTACTAAGGCCGATTCCGCCTTTAGCATGGGTTCCAATCTCGATCCTGTTTTGGCCGACAGCCGAGCTTTCAATTATTTTCATAACTTTTATTGGCCCGTTTTTTATCATTATCATCAACGTCCACGATGGCGTTCGCAATATTAAAAAGGAACATTTGTGGCTCGCGCTTTCCCTGGGAGCTAAGCCGCGCGACATTTTTCGCCGGATTATTCTTCCATCGGTGATTCCCTGCGTTGCAGTAGGCATGACATTAGGAATCGCAGTGACCTGGAATGTGGTGATTGCGGCAGAGATGATTGCGAGTGATATCGGGTTGGGACGACTCACTTGGGAGGGGTATGTGAGTCACACGGGCAGCACGGTAATCATCGGCATGATCAGCATTGGTTTGGCCGGATATCTTTCGACTCTTATAGTCAATTACGCTGAAAGGAAGATGATGCCGTGGAAAAACTGATTGCACCGGGGAGCGTGGCTGGCAAGCAGCAAATGGGGGCAGTTACGGCGACTGGATTACGCAAGTGGTACCACCGCAAAGGTCAGCCGCCAGTCCATGTCCTGGAAAATTGTAGTTTCGACATCGAACCAGGAAAACTCACAGTACTGATGGGAACATCAGGATGCGGCAAGTCCACTTTAGCTTATGCGCTGGCTGGATACGTTCAGGTTGACGCAGGAGTACTTTCAATTGATGGACAGCCGATTAAAGGGGCTGGCCCAGACCGGACCATGGTGTTCCAGGAAACTGCACTCTGGCCATGGATGACAGTGCTGGAGAACGTTCTGTTCGGGCCTCGAGTGGCGTCGACGATGAAGCTTCACGAGGCGAAAGAAGAGGCTCAAAAATTATTATCTAAATTCGGACTGCTGGATTTCGAGGACAAATATCCAGGTCAGCTCTCCGGGGGAATGAAGCGCCGCGCTGAGATCGCGCAAGCCCTGATCAATGCTCCTAAATTAATGATAATGGACGAGCCATTTCGTGGTCTGGACGTTATGACACGCGAACTCATGCAGGAGTATTACATAAAGTTGTTCGAAGAAACGCGATTGACTACGCTGTTTATCACCTCAGAAATGGAGGAAGCGATTTTTCTCGCTGATCGGATACTAGTGATGTCAAGGCCACCAGGCAAAATCCTGAAAGCTATCGAAGTCAATTTACCCCATCCAAGATCATTCGAGGTACTCACCAGCGAGCAATACCTCGCAGTAAAGAAGGAGTTGATGGATGCGCTGTACGAACAAGATGTCGCAGAAGCAGTCGGTCCTTACTAGCAAGCTGCAAAAAATGGACTAGCACGAATAGGTTAAATAACGGAGGAGGATGGTATGAAAAAGAGAATAACGAAGAAAGGTTTGATGCTTGGTACGTTTCTGATTTTAACCGGGCTTATGCAGTCCATCTCGGCGGCTGAACCTGTAAACATTACATTCGGGTATCACCCATACTGGACCGGAGCCTGGTACAGCGTAATACTGAAGAAAAAAGAATTATGGAAAAAATATTTGCCTGCAGGAAGTGCCGTGCGGTTTGAGCCTCACCTCACGGGGCCGCCCATGATAAATGCCATGCTTGCGAACAAAATGCAGATTGCAACCATGGGCGATATGCCTTCGCTAGTGCTAACAACCAAGCAGAAGGTTGCGGATCTACGGCTTGTATCGGTGACCATGTTCAGTAACGGGCAGCAATGCGAGAAAATCCTAGTAGGGAAGAGCGCACCGCAATTCAAAGATTATATAGAGGGAGCGAAGTGGATAACGGGTAAGCAGTTCGCCTACCATAAGGGAACATGTGCTAACCGGATCACTGAATCTATTATCAGTCAAGGTGGATTCAAGCCGTCCGAAATCCTGATAATGCCCATTGAGGTGATTGCCTCGAACTTCGAGGCTGGCAAACTCGATGCGGGTGTGATGTGGGAGCCGCATGCCAGACGGCAAGTAGAACTCGGCAATGCACGGTACGCAGCGACCTCCGCACCATGGGGCGAGAAGGATGCGAATTTTACGTCGATGCGACAGGATTTCATAGAAAAGCATCCTGAGGCAGCTGCGGGATGGTTGAAGGCCGAAATCGAGGCCTTGCAGTTCCTCATCAACAACCCGCGAGAGTCCGCCAAAATCATCGCCAGCGAGCTTACTGGTTACGACGAAAAGACAGTATGGGCTGCGCTCTATGAAATTAATCCGACTTCGATCGGTGGCGACCCTGTCAACTATGTAGCCAAGCTGAACTTTGACGACGAAGTGCTTCAGCTTATGAGGAAAGGCTATGCCTTCCTGCATTCGATCAAAGTGATTGAATCTGGAGAAATGCCCAAGAATTCGATCAACCCTGAACCTCTAAAGCGAGCAATCAAGGAAATGAATGTCGCTGCGCCATTAGGAGAAATTCGTGGACAGCCGCGATCATCTTTCTCCCAGTAACGCGAAGTTGGGATTTAGGGTTCATCCGATTTACGTATGGCTCACGGTGGCCGGGCATAGGTTGAGACCGCCGCAGTGGAAATAGACGGCGATCTTGAAATGTGCCGGTTTGCGATAACCACATGCCCGCTTCTGGACAGTGGCGGTCCTCGAGTTCGCCTTCGGCAACTGCGTTGGAGATGCGATGCGCGAAGTAGGTCAGCACGTTGGGAAGGTGACGCGCAATCAGCCTGGCCCGGCTGTCACGAGCGCCAGGAGGTTGCGTGTCGCCCAGAAGTACCGGCGCTACCAAAACTTCACCGCCAGAGCCCCGAGAGGTGGTTCTACAGCTCGCGCAGCGCTTCCTGCGGCGCCCAGGCTGGGCCGGTCTTTCGCTGCGCAGACTTCAATTCCTCGAAGCGCGCCCGCGCCTTGTCCGTCATGTTCTCCGGGTTGGTCAGCCACAGATATTTGCTCTTGGTCAGGGTGGCTTCACTCCTTTTCAGCAGCCTCTTGTACTCTTGGTGTCCGATCTTGTTCCGGCACGCGTTTATGCAGGCCGGCCACATGTCCAGGTCGATCACCTCGGTTCTCACCCGGGCAGGCAAAGTGCTGCCCCGCCGGGTGGCCGACATATATCTCTACCTATTGCCGCGCCACATCCAATTCGACTCGCTCCGTCGTCCAGGGCGCCGTCAGCCCAAGCAGTTGCCGGTACAACTCCGCGCTTTCCATCGCATGCCCTCCTTGAAGGCGATGCCCGGAAGCGTACTATCCACCCACTGAAATGCCTGAATAATCATCAATAGTTTGCCACGTCGTGCGGTGTCAATTTGTGTAACGAAGAAAGGAATGAGCAATGAGCGAGAAACATTACGCTACTTGTGACTGGAGCCCCGCTGATGGCTACAAATCCTTGACTCCCTACGGAGAGATCAAGATGTTCGAAGACGGAGGCCATCGGGCACTGGAAGTTATGCTGCTCTCTGTTGCAGCGTGTCTTAACTATTATCTTGTACAGTACGCACAGGAACGAAAACTCCCCATCAAATGCATTCACGTCGAGTGTAACGCGGAGACCGCCGATCATCCGGAGCGGGTATCCAAGATCACTACCAAAGTGGTTGTCCATGGCTCACTTTCAAAGCAAGCGTGCAAAAAGATGGTTACTATTTGTGAGCGTGCCTGCAAGGTGGCTAATACGCTCAAGTATCAGCCTAGTATTGAAGTGATTATCGAGCATCATGAGGAGCCGATAGTCAAACGACAAAAACTAGCTTAGGGAAACTCTGAATAAGGTGTGAACGATTTCATCGTCGTCATGTCAGACGAAGAACCTCGAACACACGGATGGAAACGATGAAACAGATGACGCTCTCGGCAGGTGGCTTTGACCAGTACGGCAAGACGACGCGCCGCGCGGCGTTTCTGGCCGAGATGGACTGTGTCGTGCCGTGGTCGGTGCTGTGCGCCCTGATCGAACCGGTGTATCCGAAGGCCGGCAATCGGCTGTTCGTCGTCGCCGCGCTGGCAAACCTCTTCATGGCGCGCCGGCACTTGCTCGGGCTTCAGGAGGCAAGGTGCGTCCATTAAAGGCCAATTGGCCCGGAAGGGCCTGCGAATTGCACCGCACTGGGCCGATTTCGTGCCCCATTCGTTCTTTGCCTCTGCAATCGCGCTCATCGCCTTCATCTGTCGCTACTTATTCAGACCTTCCTTAGCGAAACGCCATACGGCCCGGTGTGTAAAACAGCCCTCGATCAGGCGATATTGCGCTTCCGCGGCCCCATGCCAAAACATATATCTCAATCACCCGCTAGCGCGAACACGCCCTACATCGTTATGGCTGTCGCACGACCGATCAAGACGTCGTGCGTTTCACGCATTTCCTGTCCGCTGAGGACAAAAAATGCTACGGGAATGCCATCCATTTCTAGAATTCAACGTTTTCTGAGCGTGGCATGTGTGAGAGCTGCAACGGATAGAGGCGCGAGTATTCCCAAAAGGAAAGCTGCCTCGAATTAGGACTCGCTAAAAAACAGGTGGCAAGAATGGCCTTGTTAAATATAAGCAAGCTAGGAAGAGAAAAAGAGAGACTTTTGTGGCTTCTTGAGAAACAGCGAGAAATCAATCGTAATCTTGCGCGGCAATTGATAGAAAACGAGAACAGGCTGCGCGTCATCGTCGAATCCGAACCGGAACTCGTCATGTTGCAGGGCGCAAATGGAAAGGTTCTGGAGATGAATCCCGCGGGCTTATCTATTGTCGATGCAGAAGTGCCAGAAGAAATTATCGGCAGTTTTATCCATTCCATCCTTGCGCCAGAATTTCGAGATAGCTACGACAGGTTATCTGAAGCTGTATTTCACGGCCAGACGCAGATCCTAGAGTTTCGTATCGTTGGTTTGCGAGAGACCGTCCATTGGCTGGAAATGCATGCTTTTCCATTGCGCGATGCCACTAACCAGATCATCGCCCTGATTGGTATCGCACGCGACATCACACAGCGCAAATTGGCTGAGGAGGTTGCAAGGAAGCACCAAGTCGAGTTGGCTCGCATCACTCGCTTGACCACCATGGGTGAGATGGCATCCGGCATTGCACACGAATTAAACCAACCGCTTTCTGCAATCGCCAATTTTGCAGACGGTTGCGTGCGCCGCATTCGCGGTGGCAAGGCGAGTTATAAGGGATTAATAGCGGTGTTAGAGCAGATTTGTCAGCAAGCCGATCGTGCGGGACAAATTATTCGCCACATGAGAAATTTTGCGCGAAAGCGAGATGCAAAACGGTCTTGTGTCGACATTAATACGGTTGTACGAGAGGTTCTGGGGTTTTTGGAGCCAGAGGCGCGTCAAAACCGAATCGCACTAAAGCTGATGCTTGCGAACGAGTTGCCTTCAGTGAGCGGCGATAGCATCGAGCTTGAACAAGTAATGGTAAATCTGGTGCGCAATGCAATTGAGGCGATCACTGACCGGCAGCAGGGGATTCGAGAAATCATGATTAGCACGATAGCAGCCAGCCCGAAGGAAGTAGAAGTCATTGTCGAAGATAGCGGTCCCGGTGTGTCTCCTGAGATGATCGACCAGATCTTTGATCAATTCGCTACTTCCAAAGCAAGCGGAATGGGAATGGGTCTTTCAATCAGCAGGTCGATCATTGAGGCGCATGGCGGGCATCTCAAGCTTGCACAAGAAGGGTTTCCGGGGGGACGTTTTGTTTTCTCACTTCCGATTTCAGCGGCTACATGACCACGATGAATACCAAGCATACCGTCTTTATTATCGACGACGACGATGCCAGTTCCAGTTCATTGCGCTGGCTGATCGAGTCGATCGAACTTAAGGCTGAAGTCTTCCGGACAGCAACCGATTTCATAGACGGATATGACTCCCCAAAGCCTGGCTGCATAATACTTGATGTACGTATGCCTGGAATGAGTGGTATCGAGTTACAGAACATACTGAGGGAACGCGGTATTGAAACTCCGATCATATTCGTTACTGGCCATGGCGACATTCCTATGGCTGTGCGCGCCATTAAAAATGGTGCGCTAGATTTTCTCGAAAAACCTTTCAAGCAACAGGAACTTGTCGATCTCGTTCACAAAGCCCTTGCGCACGACGGCGAAGTGCGCTGGGCTAGAACGAGCCGCGCTAAGGCAGCCAAACGGATCGAGCTGCTGACATTAAGGGAAAAGGAAGTCTTGGAATTAATTGCAGCCGGAAACCTTAATAAGGTCATAGCGGGAAAATTGGGGCTTAGTACCAAAACAGTTGAAGCACATCGAGCTGCGATTATGAGAAAACTTGATGCCAAGTGTGCCTCCGATCTGATTCGAATAGCCTTTGAACTGAGGATTTGAATCAGTAGTGTCCGACACGTTTCATAACTGTACATACAGCAGGTTATCCGACATGGCGATTTTTTTCGCTGGCGCTGTTTGATCCATGAAGAAGAACTCGATCTGCCAGCGGCTTTTGTAGAGAGCGAACAAGCTACATGATAGAAGATTAATGATACTCGACTGGCTCTATTCGGCACTTATATTGCTGGCTGGATACATAGTTCTGGGAGTCACAGGGTTTGGTTCATCGCTAGTCGTGGTTCCATTGCTTTCTAGATTCTGGCCGCTATCCGACGTAGTTGCACTAGCAATTCTTCTCGACGTATCGGCATCCTCCTTTCTTTTAAAAATCAACTTCGAGCACCTACGATGGGCAGAGGTGTTTAAATTGATGCCGAGTATGGCGATTGGTATGGTTTTCGGAATTTTGTTGTTGGGTGAGTTTGACAAAAAGTGGCCACCACTTTTTCTTGGCATCTATATATTCGTGGTTGGTTTGCGCTCTTACTCACGCATTAATCCCACTAATCCTGTCCACCCCCTGTGGTGCCATGTCGCTGGGCTTCTTATTGGGATAATTGAAGTGATGTTTGCCACAGCAGGCCCGGTGATTGTAGCTTGGTTACGAAGACAAACTGATGATGTAAATAGCCTACGTACTACGATAGCCGCAATCCTGATAGTGGCAGGATCGATTGCAATTATTCTTCTCTGGACATCGGAGAGAATTTACTTAGGCACAACTTTCTATCTTTGGTTAGCTGCTATTCCTGTGGCGATTATTGGAGTTGCAATTGGAAATAAAATCGCTAAGCGGATCTCACCGGAGGTTATAAAACGTTTAATTGCCACATTGTTGGTAATAAGCGGCCTTTCGATGATTCTGGGCGGGGTCTCGCCTGTAGTTGATGGCTGAGGGTGGCGGTTCCTGGTAAATCCGAGAGAATCGTGTTTGTCAACCATG
>CAZEFE010000020.1:0-9677 GCA_964511385.1 uncultured Methylophilaceae bacterium
AAGTCGCGCGGCAGTTCCGCCAGCCACGGGCGGCCGCATTCGCCCTGGGGCGCCGGCGGCCGCGCAAGCCCCAGCCCGCGCCGCTCCCACTGCGCCTGCGCGGCCTGGCGCAGGCGATAAGCAATCTCACCCGCGCCCATGGCGCGCAGGCGATTGAGTTTCCAGTCGAGGCTGCTCAATTGCTTACCCATCCTTCGTCATCCACAACTAGTCAGATCATTTACGACCCATGAAATACACACTAGGAAAGAGAAATCGCCCCAAGCCGCTGCCAATCAGAAATAAAACGACGACCCAACGCTTCGCATAGAGCCGTCGGCAATACTCGTTCGTTACTTCAGTCACTTCGGAAAAGTGTTCTGTCAAAATTCCATGCAATTCCGCAGGGGTATAGCCCGCATGCGCGCCATACTCATTCCGGAAACGACCGGTGATGCGCATGCGCCAGTCGGCCAGGTTCCAGGTAAGTTTCTCCTTCCAAGTTGAACTTCCGCCAACGTACCCCAACAGCCGACCCCGGTTCGGTGTGCCGATGCACCATACGCCCCCCCACGCAATACCCGGTGCATCTCATCCAGGGCTTTGTGATATCCAGGGATGTGCTCCAGCGCGTGATAGGAATAGACGATGTCGAAGGACGCGTCCGGAAAGTCCAGCTTGGTCGCATCGCCTAGTGTGAGAGAGGCGTAACGCGCGGCCTCAGGATCGAAACGGGGATCAAGATCGATGCCAGTTACGTCAGCGCCGAGATCTTGTGCTAGAACGGCCGCCTCAATACCCCGGCCGCACCCGACCACCAACACACTCGGGCATTTGATACCGCAGTGAGCCGCGATCAAACCAGCCAGCACGGAAGTACGCGGATTGGTAATACTCAATTTCGCTCCTTTCCTGTCGCTCATCTATTGATGCTTGCCATGCGGCAAAGCCGCAAAGTCACCACCGGCCGGAAAGTGCGGTGCGCCATGAACCCCCAAAGCAATTCCAACAACCGGAAACGCCCGAAGACGCGATGGGTATCCGCCTTCAAACGCACCCTCGCTCATCTCTCAACCTTCGCCTGCGCCCCCGCAAAAGAAACGCGCCGCCCGGCGATTTCGACACTCATCCCGTCCCCCTCCCGCCGCAGCGTCGCCTCCATCACCCCGCAGCCCACCTCCAGCAGCGCCACGAAGCGCGCCTCGCGGCTCTTCGCCGCGGTGGCGTAGCGCGCGTGCCACTGGGCGGGATACTTGCCCTGCGGCTCAGCCGTGAAACGGTCAGTCTGGGTGAAAGCGCCCTCCGGCGCTTCCAGCATCTTCACACACAGCCGCACGCCGCCCTCGTCGATCTCCAGCGCCCGCGCGCCCTTTTCCCGCATGCGCGAGAGCGCGTGCAGGTTCCACTCCCAGGTGCGCGGCGTGTTGGACGCCAGGCTGTCATACACCAGCAGCGTGTCCGGCCGCAGATAAACCAGCGAGCGCAGCGCGCGCGTGAGCGCCCCGCCGTAGGCCTCGGTGGCGTCGCCGGTCGCGATGTCGTGATCCGGGTGATGCTCGAAGCGGGTGATCTTCCCCTTCGCCGCCATGCTGTCGTGCAGCTGCCCCTGCCCGCCGTCGAAGGTGATGGCGTTGTGCGCCCGCGTCTGCTTGTACCAGTCGCGCCAGTGCGGCGAGCCGTAGAAGTCGTAATAGCCCGAGTCGATGGCCATCGCCCGGCCGCGCGCGTGCAGGACGAAGCCGTTCTGGTCAGCGTGGGAATGGTTGTAGGAGCCGTAGGGGCTGGCCTTGAAATATACCGAGGTGCGCGCGCGATCCCCCAGATCGCTGTGCATCGCCACCCAGCCGATGTCCTCCAGATGCGCGGCATGGGGCGTGCCTGCCGGCAGCGCGCCGGGGATGGCGTTCCAGTCCCGCGCCGGGGCGAGCAGCAGGGCCAGATGCGCCGGATTTTCGCCGAACTGGTTGCGCGCATACCAGTCCGCCAGCGGCGAAGGGAGGTGAGCCGCATAGTCCTTGGCCTGGGTGGCCCAGACGTCCGCGAAGCGCTTTTCCGTCTCGTCGCCGAACAGGCCGCTCGGCGCGCCCGGCGGAAGGAAATAGGCGATGAATCGGACATACCCGCGCGCCCAGTCGCTCTGCCACAGGTCCACCCCCAGGGCGTTCCTGAGCAGGTCCCACACGACGAAATGGGTGAAGAGCACGTCCCACTGCGCATAGGCAGTGCCGTTGGCATAGCCGCCCGTCTCCCCCCAGGGGATGGGGCGGGCGAGATAGCGCGGCACCACCGCCTCGAAACAGCGGTCGAACAGGGGGTCCTCGCCCGCCAGCACCGTGCAGATCACCGCCAGCCGCGCCAGCGTCACCGCGCCGTGCGAGTCGTAAGGCCAGCGGTCGAGCTTGCGGCCCCAGTCCAGCCCCGCCCAGCCCGTGGGAAGATTCTTCACGGGCGGCGAGAGCATGTCCTCCACGCGCGGGCGGATGGCGGCCAGCAGGTGCGCCCGCTCCGCCTCGCTCAACTGGTCGTGCAGCCAGTCGAACACCAAAGTCAGTGTCCACGCCACGGCGCGTGCGCCCTGGTCGTGCCGATGAAAGCCCGTCGCGCCATCCGCGCGCCATCCCGCGATGTGCAGCGCCCGCCGCTTGGCTTCCGCAATGAAGCCGGCATTGCCACTGGCCCGTCCGGCCAGTGCCAGCCGGAGAATCCGGTCCTCCTCGGTGAAAGCGATGCTCCGGACCGATTGCTGGGTCTGCGGACTGTCTTGCTGCGTGGCATCCGGCTCGGCGGGCAGGGGTTCGACGCCCTTCGCCGTCGGCACCGGAATGGCACGACTCAGACGGTTCAGTGTCGTTTCATCCAATGTTCGGGGATGGGGCCGCTTACGCACCTGCTCCAGTGTCGGTGCGCTCGCGAGGTTCGCGGGTGTGGCACTCTGCTGTGACAGGGCGGGACCGCATTGCATTGAAAGCGCCAGCACGAGGGCGAGGCCGACCGACCGGCTCATTGCCCGTACTCCCTGTGCCAGATCTCCAGCGTCAGCATCGCCCACAGCAGCTTCTCGTGGTTCTGCCGGTCCTGGACGTGCTCTTCCAGCACCCGCAACAGGGCCGGCCTGCGGTAGTGATCGCGCGTCCTCGAATCTGCGCCGGCGAGATGGTCGTCCGGGATGTGACAGATACTCTTGCATGCTTGTGCGGAATCATAGGTTCATCGGCATGCGCAACCCAGCTCGTCGTAAAGCGCAATCCATTGCTCGACCACCCCCGCCACGCCGAAGTGCGACACCGCCCTCGCGCGGGCGGCTTTGCCCATGCGCGCTCGCAGGTCCGGGTCGGCGAGCAGCCGGTCCAGCCGGTCTGCAAGCAGCTGCACATCCCCCGGCGGCACGAGGAAACCCTCTTCGCCGTCGCGCACGGCTTCGGGAATGCCACCCACCGGCGTCGAGACGACGGGCAGGCCATGCGCCATCGCCTCCAGCACGCTCATGGGCAGCCCCTCGTTGTAGGAAGGCAGAACATACACAGTCGCCTCGTCGAGCAAGCGCGCCTTGTCAGCCCCCTTGACCCAGCCGAGCAAGGAAACATGGCCGCCAACGCCGAGCGCTTCGGCCCTGGCGCGCACGGCATCCAGGTCGCCATCCCCGCCTAGCAAGACACGCAGGTTCGGGTAGCGGGGCACCAGGGTCGCCACGGCCTGCAGCAGGTCGAACGCGCCTTTGCGCTGCCCCAGCCGCCCCAGAAAGAGCAACGAAGTCTTTTCACGCACTCGTTCGCTTGTCGCTTCCGGAACGACGATGGGGTTGGGGATCACCCTGCTTCTGGCTGACGGGAATGTGGCGCTGACCCACCGCAGCCAGCTTTCAGACAAGACCACCACCTGATCCGCCCGGGTGAATACCCATTGAACGAAC
The DNA here is from genome assembly GCA_964511385.1 of uncultured Methylophilaceae bacterium. Taxonomy (GTDB): domain Bacteria; phylum Pseudomonadota; class Gammaproteobacteria; order Burkholderiales; family Methylophilaceae; genus CAILHX01. The sequence continues at coordinate 3,890 of CAZEFE010000020.1, forward strand.
CTGCGCGACAGGGCAGAACATTCCTGACCGTAAAACACCTGAAACTCTGCCCCGTGGAGATGGAGGATCACGGGCACACGCGCAAGAAGGGCGGGCACCATGAAGAACGACTTGCGCCAGAAACTGGCACGGGATGCGGTGTGGGCGTGGAGCAGGGCGACCCGGCCACCCAGCAGCATGCGCAGAAAGCAAAACCAACCCGCGATGAAGGCCACTAGCTTGCGGACTGTTCCGCCATCGCGATGGGTGGAGATGTACGCCACGCCGCATCGCTCGAACAGGCCCGCCTCTTTCAAGACATTCACCACGGTGGAAACGCCGCCTTGTGTGTCCAGGGCGGTGCCGATCATGATAAGCGCTCTATCCTTCACGTCCCTGCTGTTCATTCCGTATGAGGGTGCGGAGTTTGCCGTTTGGGCTACGCAAGATCGATGGTACTGTCTCAATATCGATATGGAGTTGCTCTCCGCATCGATCGCGCACACTCTTCATGATCGCCATTGAAGTTTTATCGTCATAGTTTTCCGCTGGAACCACCATAACGCGTATACCGTCGCTTGAAGTAAGAACAAATTGCGCTTCCAGAATGCCTTGAATGCCTTTCATAATATTGTTGAGTGGACCGACAAGACGGCCGTCGCGTAGCTGTATGAAGTCATCGCCTCGGCCAACGATTCTTTTTACTGCCGGCATCGCTCTTCCGCACTTGCAGTGTTCGCTTTCAGTGGTCAGGATAAAATCGCCGGTGCGATAACGTATGAGCGGCATCGCGAAGTTGTTATACCCCGTGCCGACAATTTCCACCAGGCCGTCAGCGCTTGGAACAAGCTCTACATACGAATAGTCACTGACCAAATGCTTGGTGCCGAGCTGGCAAGTGCCAATAGCCGCAACACGCTCGAATTGGCCATACCAGTCGAATACGCGACAACGGAATCTTGATTCGATGATATCTTTGAGGGATTCGTCCAGCGTCTCTGAGGATGTGACAATACCCTTAAGGGACGAACCGCCAAAAAAACAGTTTCGGGATTCGAGCCATTTAGCCAGAAAGCTGACCGCCGAGGGGTATGCTTGAATGATTACAGGATCGAACTTCGTTAATGCGTCCAAATAAGCCATAACGCTTTTCTCTCCGAGGTGGCATGGAGAGAACATAAGCATGTTCTCCGCGTGGTTCATTCGCCAGAAGGGCGGCCTTTCCTGGCCAACGGGCACGACCAGATCACCCCTGAGCCAGGCCCGCCGCTCGCCGCGCTTCAAGCCCGCCCACTCGAGCTGTCGCCAAATGAATGCGTTTTCGCGGTTGATCGCACCCAAGTCCTGATACAACGTAAGGGGGGTGCCCGTCGTGCCGCTGGTGCTGCCCTTGAACAGCGGGCGGCTGGCGTTGTCGGCCATGAAACGAGCGCCGTGCTCCCGAACGATGGCCTTGTCGATGATCGGGAAGGCAGCCAAGGCTTCGGCAGGCCGCGCTTTTGCGACAAGCCCGGCAAGTCCTAGCTCGCGGTAGTAAGGCACGTGCTGAACAGCATGACTCAGCAGCTTGCCGAGCATAGCCTCGTGCCAGGAAGCCAATGCGTCTGAAGAGAGGTATTGGGTTCGCTCTATTTCTTCCAGTTGCCTTTCGAAGCGACGCCCTTCACGCATCATCTTCCGAGCGAAGGCCCGGAGCGAGATGAGCCCGCTTTGAAGGACAATGGGAGCGTTCTTGTAGAGCGCGTTTGCGTACATGCAGAACTTTCGGGGTTATCGCAAGCGATGCGAAATGGAACTCGGCAACGCGATTAACAATAGAAAGCCGGTGAAGTCTTGCAGATCAATTGCGTATTTCATTCTTTTACCGCTTCTCTGATGACCTCCCCAGCCCGCTCTTCCCGATCAAACCCGACCAGGCTGCGATAGGTCCTCGACACCAATTCCGCCAGCCGTTCATAGGATCGTTGTTCGGCAATCAATCTCGCACCTTCACGGGCCATGGCCTGACGTTTTTCGGCCGACAGCCGCAACAACTCCACCACCGCCCGCGCGAAAACTTCCGCCGTATAGGGCACACAGCGGCCGGCGCCGCTCGCCTCGACGATGGCCTGCTGGTCCGGGTTGTCGTTGCATACCACCGGCACGCCAAGGGCCAGATATTCCGGCACCTTGGTGGGCGAACCGACATCCAGCAGCGGGCCACGCGGTATGGGGGACAACCCCACCTCCGCCGCGCGCACGTAGCGCCAGCCCTCGCGCATGGGCAGCCAGCCGGTCCAGACGACATGCTCCGCCACCCCCGCCCGGCGCGCCTGCTCCTGCAGCCATGCACGATGCACGTCGTCATGGGTGTCGCCCGCCAGCACCAGCAGCGCTGCCGGCTCCTCGCGGCGCACGCGGGCCAGCATGTCGAACAGCACCTCAATGCGGCGCGGCCTATCCAGCGTGCCCAGATAGACCAACACCCGCCGGCCGGCCAGACGCGGGTCGTCGGCGGGCGCAACCGGCTCTGCCTCGATGGCCTCCAGGTCCACACCCATGGGCACGGGGGTCATCTTCTCCGCCGGAATGCCGCGCGCGACCATGTCCGCCTTCATGCGCTCGGACTGGACGAAGACATGATCGGCGCGCGGCAGCACCAGCCGGTAGAGCAAGAAGCGCCCAACCCGCCCGCGCACCCAGGGAAAGAGGAATTTCATCAGCCCTGCCGACAGTCCACGCTCCCGCGCCAGGGCGATCTGCCCTTCCGGCATGGGGTAGGACATCCAGTAGTAAAAGGGCAGCCCGTGGCGCCGCGCCGTCCACAGGGCCAGCGCGGCGGGCAGGGGCAGGTCGCGCACCTGGATGGCGTCGTAGCGAGCCGGGTCCAGCCGGCGCAGCGCCCGCCAATAATGCAGGAAGGTCCTGACATGCTTCTTCGCCTGTCCGCCCGAGATATCGGCGAGGATCGCCTCGCCGCCGCCCCATGGCTGCTCCGCCTCGCCCGGCGTGCGGCCGGCCACCAGGTCGGAATGGATGCCCAGCCGGGGCAGGTACTTGCCGAACAGCACCGCCACGTCGGCGCGGAAGGTGGGCCAGGTTTCGGCGGTGATGAAGAACAGGCGCATGATGTCAGGCAGGAAATACTTCGCGGCCGAGCAGGCGGTTCATGCGCTGCCGCTCGTTGGATGCAAAGGGACCCAGCAGCCAGGCGGCACTAAGGAAAGCACTGCCGGAAGCCAGAGCAAGGCCGCCGAGTTCCAGCCACGGATTGGACAGGGACGGCACCAGCATCGCCGCCAGGGCGCCGGCCAGCGCCGCCAGGGCGAGCCGGGCCAGACTGGGGAGATCGGCGTGGTAGCCGGTGGATTTCAAGCCCAATACCGCCGTGAGGGCAAACAGCAGATGCCCGACACCCAAGCCGGCCACGCCCGCCCAGGGCCCCGAGTCCATGGAAAGCAGCCAGAGCATGAGCGGCAGGGTGAGTAGCCCCATGGCCGCACCCAGGGTGCACAAGCCCGCCCGTCCGGTGGTGACGGCCACGGTCTCCAGGAGCTGGCGCTGGCTGAAGGGGATGAGGGCCAACATGAAGCCGAAGAAGAGCAGGCCCGTCTGCGGGAACTTGCCGCCGGAAAGCAGCTTGATGAGAGTCTCTCCCCCCGCGAAGGCGAAGGCCACCACCGGCATCAGCACGAAGAGGCTCAGCTTGCCGGCGAGATTGGCGTTGCGCGTCAGTTCCGCCATGCCGCCGCCGCCGACGTAGCTCGCCACCAGCTTGGGCCGCACCAGGCTGAAGAGCAGCGTGGCGGGCAGATAGCGGGCGGCCTGCTCGTACAGGCTGCGCAGGAAGCCGAACACCGCCGCCGCCTCCGCCCCGGCGAAGCGCGCGAGCAGCAGCAGGAAGACCTGCGGGCCGTAGGCCAGGGTGAGGAGATGCCCGCCATACATGGGCAGGGCCACGCGCCAGACGGCGCGGGCAGGGGGAGCCTGCCAACCGGTGTCCTGCGCCGGCAGGCGGCGCAGGTGCCGGGCAAGGCCGGCGAGGGCTACCACCGCAGCGAGGAGGCTGGCCATGAGTTCGACGGCGAGTACCGTGCTCAACGACGCCTCGCCCGAGGCAGCCAGGCCGGCGATGCAGAGAATGAAGAGGATCTGGCGCGCGACGAGGCTCAGGCGCACCGTGTCCTGACACAGCAGCGGGCCGAGCAACCCTTCGCGCAGGAAGCGGCCCGTGCCTTCGGCGAAGAGGAGCGCCGCCCAGGCGAGCGCCGCTCCGGCCGGCACGGCAAGGCCCAGCCGCGGCAGCAGCCGGTCGAAAGTCAGTCCCGCCAGCACGGCGAGCGCGCCCAGCACCGCCGCCTGCCAGCAGGCGAGCCGCCAGGCGAGTGCCCGGGTGAGGTCGGGCCTGGCGTGCAGCCGCACCTCCGGCAGAAAGCGCGCCGCCGCCCAGGGCAGGCCCAGCCCACCCAGGGCGAAGGCCAGCTCCGCCGCGGCGACGAGGCTGACATAGGCGCCGTATTCCGCCACCGGCAGCAGCCGCACCAGCCACAGCAGGATGACGAAAGTGAGTAGGCCCGAGACGGCCTTGCCGGAGAGAAAGTGCCAGGCGCCGCGGCGCAGGGCGGCGGCGGAATAGGGGTGGGCGCTCATGTGGCTGGACGTCCTACACGCCGCGCCAGCCAGGCGAGATACCCCAGCAGGCCGTAGAAGACGATCTGGAAGGGCAGGCCCTCCAGCAGCGCAACGCGGTAGATGAGATAGAAGGCGAACAGCGGCAGCGCGGCCTGGATGGCCGCCGCGTCGGCCCGCATCCAGGCTTCCGTGGCGCGTTTGCGCACCCGGCCGGCCGCGCGCCAGGCCAGCACCAACATGGCCAGGAACAGCCCAGTGCCGACGAGGCCTTGCTCCCACAACAGTGTGGAGGCGGCGGTGAGCCCGATGCCGTAGCCGGGATAGCGGCGCGCCACGTGCCCGCCGGTGGGATCGTGGGCGCTGCCCAGGCCATGGCCGAACACCGCCCCGGCTGGGTCGCGCAGGCCCTGCCGCTGGGCCCAGAAGGTGAGCACGGTGGTGCGGTTGAGGGCGTAGCCGCCGTAGCCCTTCTCATAGACGTTGTAGCTCAGGGTCTCGGCCACCTGGGCTTCCAGCGTCTTCTTGGTGATCGAGAGGTAGGCATAGCCTGCCGCCACGGTGAGCAGCGCGCCCACGACCAGGCCGGCCAGGGCCACATGGGGGCGCGCCAGCAGTTCGCGACGGTAGAGGGTGAGGAAGGCCAGCGGCAGCAGCACGACCACCACCTTCGTCTCGCCGAGGAACAGCGGGGTCAGGATCAGGGGCAGGAGCCAGACGAGCCGGCCTTTCGGCAACGTGCCCTGACGCAGCCGCGCCAAAAGGAACAGCAGCACGATGATGAGGAAGGTGGCCATCTCGGCGTTGGCGCTGCCGCTCGTCATGTTGGCGCCGAAGGTGCCCGCCACCACGTCGATGGGCACCAGGCCCGGATAGGCGTACTGGAAGCCCTCGCGGATGGGCACGAGCCGGACGAGCTCATACACGGCCCAAGGCAGTTGCACGAGAGCCACGATGAGGAAGAACTTGCGCCAGCGGGCGATGTCCTTCTCGCCCACCGGCAGCCAGGCCAAGGCGAAGAGCAGGCCGATGACCTGGAAATAGCGCTTGAAGCCGCTCAGGATTTCGTAGGCGTTGTCGAAGTGCGCCAAACCGTTGAGGATGGCGTAAAGGAAAAAGGCCAGGGCGGCCCAGACGAAGGCGGTGGTGTCGCGTGTGCACGCGCGAACGGTGGCAGCCCTGAAAAAGGCAACGCCCATGA
>CAZEFE010000021.1:0-5291 GCA_964511385.1 uncultured Methylophilaceae bacterium
CATGGACAACGCCGCCTTCCACAAGCGGGCGGACATCCGCCAGGCCATCGAGGATGCCGGGCATGTGTTGGAGTTCCTGCCACCCTATTCCCCCGACCTGAATCCCATCGAGCACACATGGGCGCAGGCCAAGGCCGCCCGCAGGCAAAACCGCCCTTCGTCGCCGTCCGCTAGCTCCCGGTTGGAGTCCGTGCGCACTAGGGCGGCGTCCTGATGCGCGGATTGAAACTCGGAGTGGGCCTTTAGCGCGGCGTCGATTCTTTCTAGCAAAGCCAATTATCCGGCCATCGACGGCATGAATTTCTAAGCTGCCTATCCGGCAGTAAAGGCCACCGTCCCTTTGATGACATCGCCAGTCCCCTTTCTAAGCTGCCTATCCGGCAGTAAAGAACTGCCGCTGGTCCCAGGCGATTTTTACGTCATTTCTAAGCTGCCTATCCGGCAGTAAAGCGCAGCCGCGCCGCAATCAGTTGTTGATGGATTTTCTAAGCTGCCTATCCGGCAGTAAAGCCATACCGGGCAGGGAATCGCCCGGATTGGCCTTTCTAAGCTGCCTATCCGGCAGTAAAGACTGGCACCCCGGCGGGGCGGCTTTTCGACGCTTTCTAAGCTGCCTATCCGGCAGTAAAGCTGCAACAGCAAATCTTCCAGCGGCGGCACCGTTTCTAAGCTGCCTATCCGGCAGTAAAGATAACCGGGGGGTTCCGCAAGAGTTCACAAAATTTCTAAGCTGCCTATCCGGCAGTAAAGGTGGCCGTCGCGGCCTTGGCTGTCGCGTGGGTTTTCTAAGCTGCCTATCCGGCAGTAAAGTGGCGGTTGGCGGGAAGCGGGAAGCGGTTGGCTTTCTAAGCTGCCTATCCGGCAGTAAAGAAGCCCGCCGACCCTTCGCCGTAACCTCAAAACTTTCTAAGCTGCCTATCCGGCAGTAAAGCAGAAGGCGCAGGGCGAAGGCGGGATCACCAGTTTCTAAGCTGCCTATCCGGCAGTAAAGAGTATTTGGCCTCGTTACCCGCGCCGGTTGACTTTCTAAGCTGCCTATCCGGCAGTAAAGTGACACGCCAGCAGTTGTTGCCCGATTTGTTTTTTCTAAGCTGCCTATCCGGCAGTAAAGCGAGGGGAACGGCCTGACGCGGCGCTTTTACGTTTCTAAGCTGCCTATCCGGCAGTAAAGATCGTGCGCCCGCGCAAAGTCTTTGACCTCCATTTCTAAGCTGCCTATCCGGCAGTAAAGTCCTTAGCGGTCCAACTGGGAACGCTATTCGAGTTTCTAAGCTGCCTATCCGGCAGTAAAGAACGTCAAGATGGTCAGCAGCCAGGACGAGATTTTCTAAGCTGCCTATCCGGCAGTAAAGTAACTTTTTTTCCAGGATTTGTTGCACGGTCGTTTCTAAGCTGCCTATCCGGCAGTAAAGTTTGCCGAAGGGTTAGATGTCGCCGCGTGGCTTTTCTAATCTGCCTATCCGGCAATAAAGGGAAAACATGCAATGGCAAACCACGGCGGAGGTTTCTAAGCTGCCTATCCGGCAGTAAAGCTTCAACTGCGCTTGCAGGTCGCTGACTTGTTTTTCTAAGCTGCCTATCCGGCAGTAAAGGGGAGGAGCGGGCGCGGAAGGCCGACTCGCCAATTTCTAAGCTGCCTATCCGGCAGTAAAGGAGGCGACTTTGAGCTTGGGCCGTACCGCATTTTTCTAAGCTGCCTATCCGGCAGTAAAGGAGCCTGTCGCGGAGCATGGCACCCGCGCCTTTTTCTAAGCTGCCTATCCGGCAGTAAAGAGAGATTGGCGTGTTGGTGACGGGCTTGCGCTTTTCTAAGCTGCCTATCCGGCAGTAAAGGACTATGCCTATACGCTGGCCCGCCCTTCATCTTTCTAAGCTGCCTATCCGGCAGTAAAGCCGCGCTTTCCACTCTGCCGGGTGCGCGTGGGTTTCTAAGCTGCCTATCCGGCAGTAAAGGTATCCAATAGATGTCCCAATTGTGGCGATTATTTCTAAGCTGCCTATCCGGCAGTAAAGCGTGATGTAACGGTCCAACTCATCGGCCTGCCTTTCTAAGCTGCCTATCCGGCAGTAAAGATTTCGCAGCAGGCCGTATCGAAAATGGTGGTTTTCTAAGCTGCCTATCCGGCAGTAAAGGACATATTCATAGGTGTCCGCAACTTCTCCAATTTCTAAGCTGCCTATCCGGCAGTAAAGTGTTGGTGCGCGTGATGCAATCCGTGGACATCTTTCTAAGCTGCCTATCCGGCAGTAAAGCGCCGGTCATCGCCCGCAACCTGGCGCGGCATTTTCTAAGCTGCCTATCCGGCAGTAAAGGCCTAAATAGTATTTCATCAACAGAATACTATTTTCTAAGCTGCCTATCCGGCAGTAAAGGGCGATGTGACCGAACTGCTCAACGGATCGGTTTTCTAAGCTGCCTATCCGGCAGTAAAGTAGTGCTGCGCCGCGTCGAGTTCCCGGCGATATTTCTAAGCTGCCTATCCGGCAGTAAAGGACGGCATGAACAAACACGCCAAGGCGCTGGTTTTCTAAGCTGCCTATCCGGCAGTAAAGAGGCCGTCCAGCCAGCCGCCCCAGATCCGGATTTTCTAAGCTGCCTATCCGGCAGTAAAGATCAACGGAATGCTCAAGCCGTCAAATTGCAGTTTCTAAGCTGCCTATCCGGCAGTAAAGGGATTTGCGCGGCCTGGTCGGCCAGTTGCCGCATTTCTAAGCTGCCTATCCGGCAGTAAAGTATGCCGCCAGCACGGCGATGGTCGAGGAGCGTTTCTAAGCTGCCTATCCGGCAGTAAAGAAACAGATGAGAATTCGCGGCCCTTGGACTCAATTTCTAAGCTGCCTATCCGGCAGTAAAGGACATGCGCGGATCGGCTTCTATCTGGTCTAATTTCTAAGCTGCCTATCCGGCAGTAAAGATGAACTACTTGCGCGACAAGTTCGACGGCAATTTCTAAGCTGCCTATCCGGCAGTAAAGGGCGTGGCGCTGGCCCTGGTAGAGAGGCCGAGTTTCTAAGCTGCCTATCCGGCAGTAAAGACTCTGACAATCACCTGCCCGACAGGCCCGCCTTTCTAAGCTGCCTATCCGGCAGTAAAGTCAGCCGTCCAGGCCAGCAGCGTAAAATGCGATTTCTAAGCTGCCTATCCGGCAGTAAAGTACGATGTCGAGACGATGGCGACGCTCAATAATTTCTAAGCTGCCTATCCGGCAGTAAAGGCAGATCTGGCGCGGACGATCCAGGGCAAGATTTTCTAAGCTGCCTATCCGGCAGTAAAGGTCACCATCTGGTAGCGCCCGCCGATCATCATTTTCTAAGCTGCCTATCCGGCAGTAAAGGGAAAAATCCACTTGAAGCCGCATCTTGCAATTTTCTAAGCTGCCTACCCGGCAGTAAAGGGGGCGGTATCGAGCAAAAACGCGGCGGGGCATTTCTAAGCTGCCTATCCGGCAGTAAAGCTCTCGACGTTGACCGCGCCGCTGTTGTGCAGTTTCTAAGCTGCCTATCCGGCAGTAAAGGCAGTGACAGACCCCTCGCGGGCGAGAGACATTTTCTAAGCTGCCTATCCGGCAGTAAAGGCTGGGCAAAAGCGGCAAACCCAGGCCGAGCGTTTCTAAGCTGCCTATCCGGCAGTAAAGAAAATTGGCCTGCTGGGCTTTGCCGAGCAGGGCTTTCTAAGCTGCCTATCCGGCAGTAAAGGCCATTGCCGCCGGTCTTTTGGCGATTGCCGGTTTCTAAGCTGCCTATCCGGCAGTACAGAGACTCCATGGGCTTTGCGCCGGAATCCATGGATTTCTAAGCTGCCTATCCGGCAGTAAAGATCAACCGCAAGCCAGAATCCGACGTTGATTTTTTTCTAAGCTGCCTATCCGGCAGTAAAGTTATCGAGGCAAACGAGCTTGAATCGTGGTGGTTTCTAAGCTGCCTATCCGGCAGTAAAGGAGATTATTGGCCGGCAGATGATTATTCCAACTTTCTAAGCTGCCTATCCGGCAGTAAAGGGATTGGGCGGGTCGCCGGGTGCGACCTCGCCATTTCTAAGCTGCCTATCCGGCAGTAAAGGGCAAGGTTTTTGACATCGACCCCGGCCTGCTTTTCTAAGCTGCCTATCCGGCAGTAAAGTATGCGGTATTCGCCCACGGCGCAAAACTCCAGTTTCTAAGCTGCCTATCCGGCAGTAAAGTCGTCCAGCGGCGGGTAAGACGGGGCGGGCATTTTCTAAGCTGCCTATCCGGCAGTAAAGTTTTTCATGCTTTTTTTGAGAGGGCTTAACATTTTCTAAGCTGCCTATCCGGCAGTAAAGTTGCCCCCAATCATCATGGGAGTCTGGTACTGTTTCTAAGCTGCCTATCCGGCAGTAAAGATATGACAGACAATGGAGTAGTGGGGTGGGAATTTTCTAAGCTGCCTATCCGGCAGTAAAGCGCGTCTTATCGCCCGCCGCGCCGGGGATTTTTTTCTAAGCTGCCTATCCGGCAGTAAAGGTCGGATTTGCGCGGGTCTGGGGCGGTCGAGCATTTCTAAGCTGCCTATCCGGCAGTAAAGAAAGCCATCGGCGCACCCGTCCAGGAAGGCCCTTTCTAAGCTGCCTATCCGGCAGTAAAGGAGGAGCTGCTGAAAAGCGAGTTTCAGCGCGTTTTCTAAGCTGCCTATCCGGCAGTAAAGGCCATTATGGACCGGCTATCCGTGCGGCAACATTTCTAAGCTGCCTATCCGGCAGTAAAGGCTTTTCATTTTGGGGAAACCTTTCCGTTTCTTTTCTAAGCTGCCTATCCGGCAGTAAAGACTTTGTATTTCGGCGGCTTTCTCGCGTTGCAGTTTCTAAGCTGCCTATCCGGCAGTAAAGGACGAAATATGCGGCGGCGTTCCAGCAAATCGCTTTCTAAGCTGCCTATCCGGCAGTAAAGGATCGGTGATGAACGCCGCGACGCTGGCAACCTTTCTAAGCTGCCTATCCGGCAGTAAAGGTCAGCCAATCCGTCGGGGCGGCTGGCAGGTTTTTCTAAGCTGCCTATCCGGCAGTAAAGACCTCCTGGCCGATACGCTGGCTTATGTCCAGTTTCTAAGCTGCCTATCCGGCAGTAAAGCTCACGCCGCGCCTCGCGCCTGAGATCAAGGATTTCTAAGCTGCCTATCCGGCAGTAAAGACCTTGGCGCGTCGCCAACGGTCGGAGAGGGTTTTCTAAGCTGCCTATCCGGCAGTAAAGTTGTTTGCGGCTGAGTTCTGCAAGATAATAGCTTTCTAAGCTGCCTATCCGGCAGTAAAGTTGTTTGCGGCTGAGTTCTGCAAGATA
>CAZEFE010000021.1:5391-8885 GCA_964511385.1 uncultured Methylophilaceae bacterium
ATAGCTTTCTAAGCTGCCTATCCGGCAGTAAAGATGCCCCGCACCGCGTCGCGCCTGCTGTTGGATTTCTAAGCTGCCTATCCGGCAGTAAAGCTTGGCCTGCCGTCCGGTGGCCTCGGCGGCAATTTCTAAGCTGCCTATCCGGCAGTAAAGTGCCGCATCGCCTGATCGTAAGCCGCTTGGTTTTTCTAAGCTGCCTATCCGGCAGTAAAGTTATTGGCCTGGGATGCGCCAGTCAAAAGGTTTTTCTAAGCTGCCTATCCGGCAGTAAAGTGATTATGTTAGGGTTATTATCCGGCTCTATATTTTCTAAGCTGCCTATCCGGCAGTAAAGGTCGGGGATTGTCCGCAAACCTTGCATTTCTTTTTCTAAGCTGCCTATCCGGCAGTAAAGTAGAATTGGAATGGCAACGCACCGACGGCTTTTTTTCTAAGCTGCCTATCCGGCAGTAAAGTTGGTCGATGGTTTTTTGCACCGCCCCGTAGATTTCTAAGCTGCCTATCCGGCAGTAAAGCGACTGATAGACGCCGCCAAGGCCGGCAAACTTTTCTAAGCTGCCTATCCGGCAGTAAAGTATTTCTTGGATGGTTACGGCTTGCTCGTATTTTTCTAAGCTGCCTATCCGGCAGTAAAGACCGGGCCGGATGGGATGCCGCGATACCATATTTTCTAAGCTGCCTATCCGGCAGTAAAGTTGCGTGTAGCCGTTCGCTGCCGCCCGCGCATTTTTCTAAGCTGCCTATCCGGCAGTAAAGATATGGGGGCTGTGGGTATTAATTTGCAAGAATTTCTAAGCTGCCTATCCGGCAGTAAAGGAGTGGCATCTAGCGGCTGGACAAATCTTCCTTTTCTAAGCTGCCTATCCGGCAGTAAAGACGCTCGGGGCCATCAAAGGGAAGAGCTATGATTTCTAAGCTGCCTATCCGGCAGTAAAGTCCCCAGACACATTGACCTGGCTGGCCGTGATTTTCTAAGCTGCCTATCCGGCAGTAAAGCACACATTTTCCGCCTTGCCAGGGCTGGACGTTTTCTAAGCTGCCTATCCGGCAGTAAAGGGAGGGTGTTCAAGGCTGTGGGCCGTGCCAGTTTTCTAAGCTGCCTATCCGGCAGTAAAGCGCTCATCGGCGAGGCTTAAGCCAGGCGTTGATTTCTAAGCTGCCTATCCGGCAGTAAAGTCCATTGTCAACAAACTGGGCAACTTTGCCGATTTCTAAGCTGCCTATCCGGCAGTAAAGTACGAGGTGCCTTACCGCGACTTCGCCGGCCATTTCTAAGCTGCCTATCCGGCAGTAAAGACTGGCGAACGAATGCCGGACGCCGACTATTTTTTCTAAGCTGCCTATCCGGCAGTAAAGAATAGCGGGCAAGCCTTGGTGCCTATCGCCATTTTCTAAGCTGCCTATCCGGCAGTAAAGGGTGATTAGGGTAGATAGGTCGAAAGTGTTGGTTTTCTAAGCTGCCTATCCGGCAGTAAAGGAGTCGATCACCTTTAAAATAAGGTCGTCACATTTCTAAGCTGCCTATCCGGCAGTAAAGGTGGGCGGAAGGCAAGCACATTCCGCACATCGTTTCTAAGCTGCCTATCCGGCAGTAAAGGGGAGGCGTTCAATGCGCTGGTGGAAAAGCTGTTTCTAAGCTGCCTATCCGGCAGTAAAGGCTCAATATGAAAATCTCAGCACAAACCTTGATTTTCTAAGCTGCCTATCCGGCAGTAAAGTGGGCGGTTTACGGGCAAGCCGCCGCACACAATTTCTAAGCTGCCTATCCGGCAGTAAAGAAATAATCGAAACGGACCTCATGAAAGCCAGCCTTTCTAAGCTGCCTATCCGGCAGTAAAGATCTTTTGCGCTGTCGGTGCCGACTCGCCAGATTTCTAAGCTGCCTATCCGGCAGTAAAGTTGAACGCCCTTACGAAGATGGCCCCGACAGTTTTCTAAGCTGCCTATCCGGCAGTAAAGGAGGCCGCTTACTGGATCAGGAATTCATCGGCTTTCTAAGCTGCCTATCCGGCAGTAAAGACGGGCTTCACGATCTTGATAGCCTCCCGGCATTTCTAAGCTGCCTATCCGGCAGTAAAGTCGAAGCGGCTGTTGACCGCATCCCACACGCATTTCTAAGCTGCCTATCCGGCAGTAAAGGCCAGCTATAGCGATTTTGGCCGGTCTTCTCTTTTCTAAGCTGCCTATCCGGCAGTAAAGCAAAAGCCCGCCCCATGCGTCGGGAGGCAATTTTTCTAAGCTGCCTATCCGGCAGTAAAGGTATTCAGTCCGCCCGCGCCGAGACGGTTTCGTTTCTAAGCTGCCTATCCGGCAGTAAAGAAACTGAATGCCGTAGGTCGTCAAATTCCAATTTTCTAAGCTGCCTATCCGGCAGTAAGGTTCGACATGAAAGGTATAAGGCCTTTCGAAGTTTTCTAAGCTGCCTATCCGGCAGTAAAGCTCGACAGGCGCGGCCAGCGGCGGCGGCGGCGTTTCTAAGCTGCCTATCCGGCAGTAAAGGCATCATGTGCTGATTTCCAGGCAACGCACGGTTTCTAAGCTGCCTATCCGGCAGTAAAGTCTGGCTGTGCGCCCCGTGCCATGCGTACACGTTTCTAAGCTGCCTATCCGGCAGTAAAGTCCATCGAATCGCCGATCACCCGGAGGGCGAATTTCTAAGCTGCCTATCCGGCAGTAAAGGCGGGTTTACCCTCCAATGGGGACACTGGAACTTTCTAAGCTGCCTATCCGGCAGTAAAGTCCGTATCGTTGGTATCCGCCTCGGTATGCTGTTTCTAAGCTGCCTATCCGGCAGTAAAGGAAAGCAGGCGACGGCGCGGGCGGCGCTTGGCTTTCTAAGCTGCCTATCCGGCAGTAAAGCAACCCCCGCCGGTTCAGATCGTCAACCAGAATTTCTAAGCTGCCTATCCGGCAGTAAAGGTGGATTGATGGTATGCACCAAGGGTCGTCGGTTTCTAAGCTGCCTATCCGGCAGTAAAGGCCAAGCCGACCCTTGGGCGCGGGCCTAACCTTTTCTAAGCTGCCTATCCGGCAGTAAAGAAAATATTCCGGCGTTTTTTGGCTTGCCGTTTTTTCTAAGCTGCCTATCCGGCAGTAAAGGCCACAGCGGCGGCGGCTGGCGGTATCAACAATTTCTAAGCTGCCTATCCGGCAGTAAAGCGTGGCCGATGTTGACGTAGCGCCAGCACCAATTTCTAAGCTGCCTATCCGGCAGTAAAGCCCACGGCGGCGGAAGTAGCAACCGCCGTGTGTTTCTAAGCTGCCTATCCGGCAGTAAAGCCCACCTTAGACACGCCACCGCAACAGATGCGTTTCTAAGCTGCCTATCCGGCAGTAAAGGGCTTGGACGCGGCGGGGACGCGGGCCGCGCTTTTCTAAGCTGCCTATCCGGCAGTAAAGATGTCATTCAATGGCTAACGTCAGATTATTTATTTCTAAGCTGGGCGGTCTCAATTTTGAAGCGCAACAGTTTTCGTTAGTTTAAGGATTTCCTC
>CAZEFE010000022.1:0-7637 GCA_964511385.1 uncultured Methylophilaceae bacterium
ACCGTGGGTCAGTTTTAGATGAAAACCCCGGGTCAAGATTGGGTGGAAATCAACAAACTGGGCGTCCCGCTCCGGCTTCAGGGCGGCAGCGAGCCGCGACAGATCGAATTCCGCCAGTCGCGCATCGAGGAGGCCGGCTTCGATGCCCTGCGCGACGAACAGCGGGAAATACTCATCCTGAGTATCGACGGATCCGAGCGCCTCGCGCTCGACCACCTGTAGCATCAGGCGCGCGGCGACGCGGTTGTAGCCGGGGTCGCGCTCGATCTGCGTGCGTGCGGCCAGAATCAGCGCATTGCGCACTTCCGGCATCGTCACGCCGTCATAGAGGCTCTTCAGCGCCTGTTCCACCACCTGTGCCGGGTCGACTTCGACCACCCCGGCACAGGTCGCGGCGACGCGTTCGGCAAGCTCCGCCATGTCGAGCGGCCGGCGCAGGCTGCCGTCGACGACATGGAGTGCGGGGGCCGGAACGGCGCGTTCGGCGCGCTCGACGGCTCGCTTCTCGCGATACAGCACGTAGGCCTTGGCGACGTCGTGCTCGCCCGCACGCATCAGCGCGAGTTCAACCTGGTCCTGGATGTCCTCGATATGTACCGCGCCGCCGTCCGGCAGACGTCGGGTGAGCGACCGCACCACATCGGCCGCCAGGCGCGCGACGATGTCGCGCATGCGACTCGACGCGGCGGTCTCGCCGCCTCCGACGGCAAGAAAAGCCTTCGTCATCGCTATGACGATTTTTTCGGAATCGAATCTGACAAGATCGCCGTTGCGGCGAATGACTTGGAGCTGGGCCAGCGTCAGGTCGACTGCACTTCGGTCCATCGGTTCTCTCCTCGTGACTGCGGGCTCGTGGCAGGAAAACGGGAAGGTGCGCGCCGCCCGGAGCGGCCACGCGCGAACGCGCAAGGAAAGGGATTCGATGAAGCCATCCAACACCTCGTGCCAGGGACACCCCGTCCCATACCAGCGAAGAAGGCATGTCGCGGCAGGTCTCCTGGCTTTCGGTTCGTCGCCTTGCCTCGCCTTCCCGGATCGACTCCAGTGGCATGATGGGCGCAAGACTCGCCGATTACAGTTGCGGGGGCAGCCCCGGATTTCAGGCCAGCGGCCTGGCACCGGATTCCCTCTTCGCGCCTTGCCCGGACAGGGGTCGGCGACCGCGACGCTCCCGGCATTTCCGTTGATTCCGGAATGCCGTCAGTGAAACTTTAACCCGTCAAAGTTGGATGGTCAAGCCAAATGCACAACATATAGTGTATTGGTCATTTCTGCCCCATATATATAGTGGGTTAGTCGGGATCCCGGCACGCATCGGCTGTTTCCCCGCTCACGACAGGAACAGCCGTGCAGCGGCAGCGGGGTTCGCGGAAAAGTAGAAATGCATGTAGCTCGCTGTGAGGCACTGAAGGCGGAATATCGCCTCGCCGCCCCGTCTGCCCGGCCTGCAAGCCTGCGCGGCCGGCTGCAGCGGGGTGTCGATGGTTGAATAATGGAAGGTATGGCCGGCGAGCGTGCCCTCGGGCAATTCCGCCGTCAGCAGGCCCAGACCGGCGAGCCTGGTCTGCATGCGCGTCGCGCCCGGCAGCAGGCCGAACATCGCGTGCGATTCGCCATCGACCGTGTACAGCGTTTCGAAACAGGCCATCATGCCGCCGCACTCGGCGAGCAGCGGCTTGCCAGCGTCGACGTGGGCGCGCAGCGCGGCGCGCATGCCGGCGTTGGCGGCGATGGCTGCACCGTGCAGCTCGGGGTAGCCGCCGGGTAGCCAGACGGCGTCGCACCCGGGCAGCGCGCTGTCGGCGAGCGGCGAGAAGAAGACGATCCGCGCGCCGAGTTGTTCGAGACATTCGAGGTTGGCGGGATAGAGGAAGCAGAAGGCCGCGTCGCGCGCGACAGCGATGGTTTTGCCGGCGAGCAAAGGCGAAATACTCGGTCCCGGCGAGGCGGCGAATTCGACGGCGGACGGCGGTCCGGCGGCCGGCGTGGCGGCGAGCAGGTCGGCCATGCGTTCGATGCGCGCATCGAGATCGGCGATCTCGGCGGCGGGCAGCAAGCCAAGATGACGCTCGGGCAGCGCCGCCCCCGCGTCGCGGGGGAGATGGCCGGCCCAGGCGATGTCCGCCGGCAGTGTCGCGCGGCAGAGTCCTGCGTGATAGTCGCTGCCGACGCGGTTGGCGAGCACATGGCTCACCGGCGCACCGGCGCCGTAATGCTTTAGCCCCCACGCGACCGCGCCGAAGCTGCCGGCCATGGCGGCGGCGTCGACCACCAGAAGGATCGGCAAGCCGAGCCGGCGCGCAAGCTCGGCGGCGGAAGGCTCGCCGTCGTGCAGGCCCATCACACCCTCGACGAGGATCAGGTCGGCCTCGGCGGCGGCCCGCGAAAGCCGCCAGCGCGCGTCGGCCTCGCCGCACATGGCGAAGTCGATGTTCTCGCAGGGCGCTTGCGCCGCCAGTGCGTGGATCTGCGGATCGAGGAAATCGGGACCGCACTTGAAGACGCGCACCTTGCGGCCCTGCCGCGCATGCAGCCGCGCCAGCGCGGCTACGACCGTGGTCTTGCCATGGCCCGAGGCCGGCGCGGCAATCAGCAACGCCGGGCAGGCCGGCATCAGAATTCGATGCCCGGCATGGCCTGCACGCCGGCCTGAAAGGCGTGCTTCACCAGCGTCATGTCGGTGACGGTGTCGGCGGCGGCGGCGAGCTCCGGCGGCGCGCCCCGGCCGGTGACGACGAGGTGCTGCATGGCCGGGCGGGCGGCGATGGCGTCGAGCGCCGCGGCGGTCTCGATCCAGCGGTATCTGAGCGCATAGGTGAATTCATCGAGCACGACAAGGCCGATCGCCGGATCGGCCAGCGCGCGGCACGCCAGCTCCCACGCTGCCCGCCCGGCGGCCGCATCCTTCGCGGCGTCCTGCGTTTCCCACGTGAAGCCCTCGCCCATCACATGCCAGCTTACGCCGGGCTGCGTGCGGAAGAAGGCTTCCTCGCCGGTGTCGGAACGGCTCTTGACGAACTGGATCACCGCGACGCGCATGCCGTGGCCGAGGGCGCGCGCGACGAGGCCGAAGGCGGCGGTGGACTTGCCCTTGCCGGTGCCGGTATGGATGAGGAAGACGCCGCGTGCCGCGACCGCCGCCTCGACCTTCCTGTCCACGACTTCCTTCTTGCGCCGCATGCGGGCGCGATGGCGGTCTTCTCTTTCACTCATGGGCAACAACGTCCTTCATCGTCTGGCGTAACTGCTCCAGCCCGTCGAGCAGGCCGGGACCGGGGTGGGTGAACAGCGGGCCGTCGAGCGGCAGGATGGGGATGCCCGGCTGGACAATCGCGGCATTGCAGGCATCGTCACGGCGGTTCTTCATCGTGAAAATGTAATCGGGACGCCGCGAAGCGATCCAGGCGGCGACATCGCCGTCCGGCGTGCCCGGGCGGAAGTTGCGGATGCTATCGTGGTCGGCGACGACGTTGAAGCCGGCGGAGGTAAACAACTCGTGCAGGGTGGTGCCCCGTCCGAAGGAATAGGGCGCCTCGCTGCAGGCCGAGAGCACCAGCACGCGGCGGCCGCGGCCTTCCACTCTTGCCGCCGCCGCACGCCAGTCGGCGGCGAAGCGGGCAACGCGCGCTTCGATGTCGACGACTCCCGCGGCACGGCCGATCTCCCGCAGCATGGCCTCGACGCCGTCCATGCCGCGAAAACCGTCGACGCGCAAGGCCGTGGCACCGGGCGGTGCGGCGTCCCGCCAGACCTCGGCCTTCGTCCAGTTCGAGGTGATCATCAATTGCGGGTCGAGAAGCGCGATGGTGTCGGCGTCGGGATCGATAACCCCGCCGGTGCGCGGCAGATCAAGTGCATCGTAGCGGCTGACGCCGACGATGCACTTTGCCAGGCCGAGCCAGTCGAGGGCCCGCGTGATGTAGGGTGACTGGCTGATGATGCGCGGGCAGGCATCGGTCGCCTGGGCGGAAAGGGAAAGGACGAGCAGCAGGATGAGTGCGAATGTGCGCATGAACGGGTCACTCCGGAATGAAAAAATTGTCGACGCGCCGCAGCGGGTGGCCGTAGAGGTCCGACAGCGTCGCTGCGTCAAGGATGTCTGCCGCCGGGCCGGCGACGTGCCGGCTGTCGCCGTAGAGCAGCACGACCTGATCGCAGTAGCGCAAGGCCAGGTTCGGATCGTGCAGAACCATGGCGATGGCGACGCCATCCCCGTTCGCACGCCGCACCAGCAGATCGAGCGTGGCAATCTGGTGGTTGAGGTCGAGATGGGCAAGCGGCTCGTCGAGCAGATAAAGCCGCGGTTCCTGCACGAGCAGCGTGGCGATGGCGACGCGCTGCCGTTCGCCGCCCGAAAGCGTATGGATCTCGCGTTCCTCCATGCCGGCCAGCTCCATGGCGGCGAGCGCCGCGCGCGCGATGTCGGTGTCGCCTGCCGATTCCCATGCCCAGCGGGAAACATGCGGATGGCGGCCGGCGAGCACGGTCTCCAGGACGGTGCTGGCGAAGGGATCGCTGCGGTCCTGGCCGAGCCAGCCGCGCAGGCGCGCCGCCTGGCGCAGCCCATGTTCGCCGTAAGGCCGGCCGGCAAGCAGCAACGTGCCGGAATCGGCCGGGCGCAGTCCGGCCAGCGTGGCGAGCAGCGTCGACTTACCCGCGCCGTTCCTGCCGAGGATTGCCACCCGGCTGCCCGGCGCGAGATCGAGATCGAGATCCAGGCAGACCTTGTGCAGGCCGATGCTGACGGCGAGACGGCGCGTTTGAAGAATCGTCACGATTTTCCCCGCCCGAGCAGGTAGAGGAAGACCGGCACGCCAATCAGCGCAGTCAGCACCCCCACCGGCAACTGGATCGGCGCAACGATGGTGCGCGCCAGGGTATCGGCCAGCACCAGCAGGCTGCCGCCGGCGAGCGCGGCGGCCGGCAGCAGCAAACGCTGGTCGTTGCCGATGGCCAGGCGAACGAGGTGCGGCACGATCAGTCCGACGAAGCCGACCGAGCCGGCCGTCGTCACCGCCACGGCCGTTGCCAGCGAGGCGATGACGTATATCAGCCGGCGCAGCGTGACCACTGCAACGCCCAGTGCCTGGGCGGATTCCGCGCCGCGCGCCAGCAGGTTGAGCTCTCGGGCGACGGGCAATGTAGCGGCGAGGGCCAGCCCCAGCACAACCAGGGCGGGGAGGGTCTCGACAGCCTGGGACAGATCGCCCATCAGCCAGAACAGCATGCCGTGGATCTTCTGTTCGGGCGCAATGGAGAGGATCAGCGCCACCACGGCGCCGCAACCGGCGGCGACCACCACGCCGGTAAGCAGCAGGCGCGTCTGCGTCCAGCTGCCGTCGCCGTGGGCCAGTCCGAAGACGATCAGCATGGCGGCAAGCGCGCCGGCGAAGGAGAACCCGGCAATGCCGAAACCGGCCAGGCCGAGGAGCATCGCAGCGAGCGCCCCGACGCCGGCGCCACCGGAAATGCCGAGCACATAGGGATCGGCCAGCGGGTTGCGCAGCAGCACCTGCATCAGTGCACCGGCCAGCGCGAGCAGGCCGCCGCAGGCGAAACCGGCCAGCGCGCGCGGCAGGCGCAGGTCGAGCACGATCAGGCGCACGCCATTCTCGGCGCCGAGCAGCGCGCCCAGCGCATCGCCGAGGGACACTTTCAGGCTGCCCGCCGACAACGCCGTCGCAAGGCTCGCCGCCGCCAGCAGGACGAGCAGGGCGAGAACCAGCAGGGCGCGGCGGTGGGTGGGCATGCGTTACTGCCCCGGCGCGTACCGCACGCCGACAAACACGCTGGCGCGCGGCGTGGCGAAATCGAGTGCCAGTTCGTAGTTCTTGTTGAAGATGTTGTTGCCGCGCGCGAACACCACCCAGTCGCGTTCGATGCGGTAGTCGGCGAACAGGTTGACCAGGCCGTAACCGCCGAGCTTCTGGGTGTTGGCGGCATCCTCGTAACGTTTCCCGACGAGCAGCCATTCGCCGCCGAAGTTCCAGTTGCCGTAGGCGCGGCTCAGGCGAGTTTTCATCTGTTCGTCGGCGCGCCGGGCGAGGCGTTTGCCGGTATCGTCGTCGCGCGGCTTCTGGAAATCCGCGGAGATGCCGAACTGCCAGTCCGAAAAACCGCCCTCGTAGCCGAGCGAAGTACCGCTCAGGGTGGCATTGCTGACGTTGACGGGGGGCCAGCCGGCGATCAGGTCCGACACCTTGTTGTGGAAATACACGGCATAAAAGCGGTGGCTGCCCCGCTCCCAATCGACTCCAATCTCACGGTTACGGGCGTATTCCGGTTTCAAGTTGGGATTGCCACCGCCGAATCCGGTGTCGGGATAGTAGAGCTCGTTGAACGAAGGCGCCCGGAATGCGGTGCCATAGGAGATATGGGCGCGCCAATCCATGTTGAACTGGTAGCCGTAGGCGGCAAAGCCCGTGGTCTTGCCGCCGAACTGGGAATTGTCGTCCCGGCGCAGATTGAATTGCAAGCGGTGGTCGCCCAGATTGCCGTTCCAGCCGGCGAGCAGGGACCGGATGCTGCGCTCAGTCACTACATAGGCTGTCGTGCCCGTAAGTTTCTGTCGCAGGTATTCGGCCGCCAGCATCGCCCGCCCGACAGGCAGCTTGATGTCGTTTTGCCAGATGGCCTGGTCCTGATCGGTCCGGAAAATGCTGGTGGAGACGTCGTTTCGCAGATTGGTCGAATCGTCCTTGCTACGGCCCAGGCGCAGGGTGCTGGTCCATGAACCGCCCAGCCGGTTGCGCATGTAGAGAGAGTAGGCGCTAAGATCCTGGTCGTTGGCAAAATCCCGGGCCTTGGGCGTCGAATCGTATTTGCTGACGCCGCTGCTGTGCAGGAAGTTCAGGCCGATCTCGTGCCCCTGCGCCGGTCTGACAGCGAAGCTGCCGCTGAAATTGGTGTTGCGATAGCCGTCGCGATCCGGATTGTAGGAGCTCTTGGCAGGGTTGCTGATGGCGTTGAAGCCCTCGGTTTTGTAATGGCCGGCCTGCAGGCTGTAGGAAATCGCCTCATTGCCTCCGGAAAAGCCGACGCCGGTTTCGGCCGTTCCATAGGTGCCATAACCGGCATGGGCGTTCAGGCGGAGCGGGCCGTCGCCGCGACGGGTGAATATCTGAATCACGCCACCGATTGCATCGGAACCATACAAGGACGAGGCGGGACCGCGCAGGATTTCGATGCGATCGACCTGCGACAGGGGAATGCGCGAAAAGGCGACATCGCCGCTGCTGGCGGAGCCAACGCGCTGGCCGTCGATAAGCACGATCGTGTGCTTGCTGGATGCACCCCTGATGAAAACGCTGCTGGTGGTGCCGGGACCCCCGTTGCTCGCGTACTCGATACCCGGGCGTGACGCGAGCAGTTGCTCGACGGTGGTTTGTCCGGCCTTGTCGATATCTTCACGAGTGATGACGGACACGTCGCTCAGCAGTTCGTTGGAACGCATGGCTTGGCGGGTGGCTGTGACGACGATGGTGGCTTCGTCAGCCACCGCGGGAAATGCAAGAGATGATATAACGAGCGCCAAAGCCGGGCGGCGAAGGATAGAGTGCATGAAGAAGACTCCCTGTTTGTGCCGGCCTGCGTCCCCGCTGCCGGACAATGTCGATAAAACGGAAACGGACGAGGGA
>CAZEFE010000023.1:0-7478 GCA_964511385.1 uncultured Methylophilaceae bacterium
GCTATCCGCGCGTGGAATCCGGCATGCCGACGGTGTGCTCGGAATCCTGCGTCGGGCGCATCCGCTACAACGGCATCATGCTGTACGATGCCGACCGCATCGAGGAACTGGCCAGCATGGAGAACGAGCAGGATCTGTATGAAGCCCAGTGCAACATCTTCCTCGACCCGAATGATCCGGTGGTTATCGCCGCCGCCCGTGCGGAAGGCATCAACGAAGACTGGATCGAAGCCGCCAGGAAATCGCCGATCTGGAAAATGGCGATGGAGTGGAAAATCGCCTTCCCCATGCACCCGGAATTCCGCACCCTACCCATGGTGTGGTACGTGCCGCCGCTCTCCCCGGTGCAGTCGCAGATCGACCAAGGCAACCTGCCGGTCGGCCCGGATGGCGCGATTCCCATCTCCGGCACCATGCGCCTGCCGGTGCAGTACCTGGCCAACCTGCTGACAGCCGGCAAAACAGCGCCGATCGAAAGCGCGCTCAACCGCCTGATTGCCATGCGCAGCTACCAGCGCTCGGTACATGTGGAAGGCGTGGCCGATACGCGCGCGCTGCAAACCGCCGGCATCAGCGAGACCCAAGCCAAGGAAATGTACCGCTACCTGGCCATTGCCAACTATGAAGACCGGTTTGTCATTCCTACCGGCCACACCGAGGAAACGCTGGACGACGCGTTCGGCTTCCAGGGCCAGAACGGCTTTACCTTCGGCAACGATACTTCCGCCGGTGTTTCCAAGATCACCCTGTTCCCGCGCCGCCGCAAGGAAACGGTGGAACCGAAAGAACTGGCGCCATCCGGCGACGAACCGAGGAGAGCATGATGCGACTCTACAAAATACTGTCCGTGCTGCTGGAATACCCGGATCAGGAGTTGATAGACCACCTGCCGGAGCTGTACAGCGAAATCGACATCTGCCCGGACATGGACGATGCCGAGCGCGGGGCGATGCGGCGCTTCCTGGAACATTTGCAAAGCGTGCCGCTGACCATTTTGCAAGCCGACTACGTGCAGACTTTCGACCTCACCGCGGAGCACAGCCTGCACCTGACCCACCACCTGTTCGGCGACGACAAGAACCGCGGCCCGGCGCTGATTGACCTGGGCGAACTGTACAAAGATTACGGCGTGGAAGTTGTCACCAATGAATTGCCGGATTACCTGCCGCTGATCCTGGAATTCGCCGCCTACCTGGACGACGGCGAAGCCAGCGTATTCCTGGCCGATGCCAACAAGGTGCTGGGCGTACTGGCCGACAATCTGAACATAGCCGGCAGCCCTTATGCGGCGCTGCTTTCCATCGTCAAGGGCCGGGCGACATTGACCCGCCTGGCGGCTTAAGGAGAACAAAATGAACCTGCATAATTTTCTCTACGGTGTGTATCCCTATATTGCGCTGACCGTGTTCCTGCTCGGCAGCATCCTGCGCTTCGACCGCGAGCAGTACACCTGGAAAAGCGACTCCAGCCAGTTGCTGTCCAAGACCAACATGCGCCTGGGCAGCAACCTGTTCCATGTCGGCATCATTGCCATTTTCTTCGGCCATGCCGTCGGCCTGCTGACGCCGCACAGCGTGTTCCGTGCGCTGGGGGTATCCGACATGAACCACCAGATGATCGCCATCTGGGCGGGCACCATTTTCGGCGGCCTGTGCCTGGTGGGGGGCGCCTTGCTGTGGCTGCGCCGCATGTTCAACGCGCGCATCTCCGCCACCAGTCGCGGCACGGATAAATTCATCCTGACCTGGCTGCTGGTGACACTGCTGCTCGGGCTTTCCACCATCCCGGTGTCCATGGGCCACGCCAATGCCGGCAATCCGGGCGTGATGATTGCGCTGGCGGAATGGGTGCAGAGCATCATTTACCTGCATCCCAACCCGGCGCTGCTGGAAGGGGTGGACACCATCTTCAAAATCCACCTGTTCTTCGGCATGACGGTGTTCCTGGTGTTCCCGTTCACCCGCATGGTGCATGTGTGGAGCGCGCCGCTGCCTTACTTGGCGCGCCCCTACCAGATTGTGCGCAGCAAGCGCCCGCGGTGATGCGCCCATGCGCGACGTTTCAAAATTCCTCAGCGGCTTCCGGCGCTTCCAGCATAACTACCTGGGAGCGCGCCGCTCGTATTTCGACCGTCTGGTCAAGGAAGGGCAGCATCCCACGGCGCTCATCGTAGCCTGCTGCGACTCGCGTTGCGACCCCGCACTGCTGATGGATTGCGACCCGGGCGACATGTTTGTGGTACGCAATGTCGCCAACCTGGTGCCACCTTATCAGCAGGCCGGCGCTTTTGCCGCCACCAGTTCCGCCATCGCTTTTGCCGTGCACAACCTGGAAGTCGAGCACGTCATTGTCATGGGACATGCCCAGTGCGGCGGCATCCGCGCGCTGATGGACCACAAGCCGGTCGCATGTGATGAAGACCAGTTGATCGCCAAATGGCTGGGCATTGCCGAGGATGCGCGTCGGCAGACCCTGCACTCGCTGCCAGACAAATCACCGGAAACCCTGGCACAAGCCTGCGAACAGGCAGCCATCCTGATTTCCCTAGGCAACCTGATGTCCTACCCGTGGATCAGGAGCCGCGTGGAAGCGGGAACGTTGCTGTTGCTCGGCTGGTATTTCGACATGATTAACGGCGAGTTGCTGCAATACGAGCCTGATTCAGGAGAGTTCCGCGCACTGGTGTCCCATCAAGGCATCGGCCGCAGTACCGAACACTTGTGGTGGAAAGCGCCGGGATGACCTATGAGCGCCCACCTTTACCTTAAACCCCAATGGGAGAGTTTCCATGAATAACTTACGTTCCACCCTGACCCTGGTTTTGCTGGGTGCATGCCTGACCAGCGCCCACGCCGCCGACACCGTCGCACCTCCGGCATCATTGGCGGAAGCCATTACCGGCGGCAAGCTGCTGCTCAATTTCCGACCGCGGTATGAATATGTGGACCAGGATGGCAAAACCGACCAAGCCAATGCTTTCACCCTGCGCACGCTAGTAGGCTGGCAAACACTGGAATGGAATCATCTCTCCGCCAAAATCGAGCTGATCAACGTTGCCCGGCTTAACGACAACTATTTCGACAATGCCAGGGGCCTCGCCAACGCTGCCAAATCGGCGCAATACCCCACCGTCGCCGACCCCGACAACACCGACATCAACCAGCTATACCTGGATTTTTCCGGCCTTCCCGGTACCAAAATCCGCCTGGGACGCCAATCGGTCAAGCTGGATAACGTGCGCTTCATCGGCAATGTGGAATTCCGCCAGGTGATGCAGGTATTCGACGGCGTGGCGCTGACCAATACCAGCCTCCCGGATACTGAGCTGTACCTGGCTTATTTCGATCGGGTGAAACAGGTCTCCACCAAGTTGCGCCAGGACAATACCACCATCGCCCACGCCGCATACAAGCTCACTCCCACCACGACGCTGACCGCATACGCCTATTTGTACGATCAGGAGCACGTGGCCGCCGCAGCGGATAACTCTACGCGCACCTTCGGCCTGCGCGCCGACGGCAGCCACAAGATCAACGACCAGTGGAAAGTGCTGTACACCGCCGAATACGCCAAACAGGACGATTACAAGGGTGGCAGCAGCCTGATCGACAACCACTACTACCGGATCGGCGGCGGTGCTGGTTATGGCAACTGGTTTGCCCGTGTGGATCAGGAATTGCTGTCCGGCAACAGTGGCGGCAAAGCCTTCCAGACACCGCTGGGGACCAACCACCTGTTCCAGGGCTGGGCAGACCTGTTCCTGACCACGCCGAATGAAGGGATACGCGACACCTTCATCACCGCCGGCGGCAAACTGTTTGACGTGAACCTGCTCGCCGAATACCACTGGATAGATTCCGACCGGGATTTCCGGACCCCGGCAGGCGTACTCACTGGCAGCAGCTACGGCAAGGAGCTTGACCTTTCGGCCAGCTACAGTTACGGCAAGAATTGGACTGGAAAAGTGGAATACGCCAAATTCACGGAAGATGACAACTACCTGGTTGCCGCCACCGGTGCCGCTACGGCGCGCAAACGCGACACCGATAAATTATGGCTGGTCGCGATCTATAACTTCTAGTTTTCAACCATAGGATCAAGCCATGTCCCACATTCCCGTTATCGGCATATGCGCGCATTCCAGCGGTATGGGCAAAACCTCACTCCTGACGGCATTGCTGCCGATGTTGTCAGCCATGGGTTACCGTGTTTCCGTCATCAAACAGGCGCACGCCGAATTTGACCTGGACCGGCCGGGAAAGGATAGCTACCGCATGCGCGAAGCCGGCGCCGCCCAAGTGTTGCTGAGTTCACCCAACCGCTGGGCGTTGCTCACCGAGCATGCACTGAATGATGAAGATTCGCGCCTGCTGGAGTTGGTCGGCCATCTCGACCCGGACCAGTGCGACCTGGTGCTGGTGGAAGGGTTCAGGAAAGCCTGCATCCCCAAGATCGAAGTGTTTCGCGCCGGTTGCGGCCTGATCCCCTTGGCGCATCACGACCGCAACATCCTGGCGGTCGCCAGTGACGTTGATCTGCTGCCCCGCCTGCCGCTGCTCAATCTGAACAACCCGCAGCAAGTTGCCGGCTTTATTGCGGACTGGCTCAAGTTGTCACTAATAAAAGATCGTGAGACATAACACAAGTTTTTGATTCATTTTTTATACCTCTCTAAGACATTATCCATACAAGGAGTTAACACAAAATAACCTTAATCGATTAGTATTTGATCCAGGTTAATAACCTTGCTCGGAGCATGCCATGCCCGTCAGGAAGATTCCCAAAAATTATCTGGTGGTTACCGGTTCCTTCGCCAGCCGGAAGAATGGCCGCATGCTGGGTTTCGAGTCCCTGCTCGAACGCGATTACATGATTCTGCTGGACTTCGACGACGACGTCGAGCGCTTCGAAGAACAGCCAGTCAGCATCCCCTTCAAGAGAGGCGTCAAGCCTTACGTCCCGGATATTCTTACCATCCTTTAAATTGTCGAAGCCATATGGTGTTGGCAGTTTCTTTCCCTGGCGCATGACGCTAAAGTTGTGGGCTAAATCGAATTCCTCGCACCTTGCTGGCCAGTCCTTCATAATTATTGAGGCCAGTGCCATGATGACGTTGAGTTCCATCGGACTTCTTTCTTCCAGCCGGCGATAATTCTGTGTGATCATGCTTGTTGCGATGTCAATTTCTTGAGGTATTTCGTGTCGATATCGCTGGATTATCCAATCAGCATACTTTGAATGAGAGCATAAGCTCATCGTCCTACGTAGTTCACTTAAGTATTCCAAAGCTCTGACATGTCCATGTCCCGGAATGGCAAAAGAATCGAAATTAATTCCCTCGTGAAGCATTTTTTGTAGTGCGATCGTGCATTCATTTATCGATTTGGCGTTCGCCTCTGCGGGTGAGTGACGAATATCGAATCCACAATATTTACAGATGGTAATCGTGCTTGTTCCGAAGGCAAGATGTGATGAGTCGATATATTGAAATGGCTTCTGGCACTGAGGGCAAAATTGTCTAAGCACTATGCTGTGAGAAGTGCAGACCGGGTAAAAAGCGAAGCGCCAAGACTTTCTGAAGTATGGCTCCTCATCTAAACACTGAGGGCAGAAATTTAGCCCCGGACTTAGTGCTTGTCGCTTGTATTTGGTCGGTACGACCCAAGAAATAGGAATGGAGTGAAAATCGCCGAATACGTATCTGTATTCAGATAAAAGCGAGGTCCCGCGAATTCGATCTATTTCGATTCCAGTACCCTCTGAAAGGGTTTGGATGATGTCCTCGCCTTCGCGGTAATCGATATCTATTAGGTGTCTGGGATTTGCATTCAGTGCGACCTTGCAGAAGGTCGAGATTTTCATCTGGTTTTCGTGGGCAATTCTAGTGATCCAGGACGATAAAACCTCGTCATTGCGTGGGTGGGGATGAATTGCCCATAAGGTCATGGCTGGCTAAATTGACTTAATGTTATGTATAGCTCTCATTAACTTATATAAAGTCTCATTTACTTATGTGTATTCACACAAGTCACGCCAGCGCCATGCGCCTGCTGGTCAGCGTGGTAGCTGCTCCTGACCATCGGCCCGCTGGCAGTCTGCGTAAATCCCATTTGTTGCGCCTGCTCCGCGAACCAGGCAAAACGCTCGGGTGTGACAAAGCGCGCTACTGGTAAATGGTGTGCGCTGGGCTGCAGGTATTGACCCAAGGTCAGCATATCCACCTGATGTGCGCGTAAATCACGCATCACTTCCAGAATTTCTTCATCGGTTTCACCCAAACCCAGCATCAGGCCTGACTTGGTCGGGATGTGCGGGTGCTGGGCCTTGAAATCGCGCAGCAGCGTCAACGAGTGAGCATAATCCGCACCTGGACGCGCCTGCTTGTACAGGCGCGGCACCGTTTCCAGGTTGTGGTTAAGCACGTCCGGCAATGCGCGCGCCAGCGCCTCCAGCGCCGGCTGCAGACGCCCGCGAAAATCCGGCACCAGGGTTTCGATACGGATGCTGGGGCGGGCTTCACGCACCGCTGCAATACAATCGGCAAAATGGCCGGCACCACCATCGCGCAGGTCATCGCGATCCACGCTGGTAATCACCACATATTTCAGCCGCATCTGTGCAATGGTTCGTGCCAGATTGACCGGCTCATCAGCATCGGGTGGCAACGGCTTGCCATGCGCCACGTCGCAGAACGGGCAGCGACGGGTGCACAGATCGCCCAGAATCATGAACGTAGCCGTGCCGCCACTGAAACACTCGCCGATATTGGGACAACTGGCTTCTTCACACACCGTGTGCAACTTGTTGTCCCGCAGTACCTGCCTGATCTCCTGGAACCGCGCGCTATCCGGCACTTTCATTCGGATCCACTCCGGCTTGCGCATGACTGGTTGCGGCACAATCTTGATGGGAATGCGGGCGGTCTTTGCGGCCCCGCGCTGCTTGTTTGGTTTAGTTTCTATCATCTAAAAATCTTTGCCCCCGGTCCAACGACTACATAAGGTAATACCAGAGACTTATACCTGATTGAGCCGAAGCCGTACACCTAGAACACTCACACCACCAGAATATCATTAGCCGAGATAGAGGCATGATTGGTCAGGGTGGCAAACAGGGTGGCTGTCTGTACTCCTGAACCATCGGCATCGTAGTACAAGCCACCTGATGTGGTGTCGTACAAAAGGAAGTCATTGGCATCAACCGCTGTTGCCGATCCCCCTGCCACAAAGTTGTTGGCATTTAGCGCACCCAGTACAGAAAGGGAGCTGAAGATGGCGTCATCCAGCAGCAGTTTGTCTGTATTGGCGGTGAAGTCGGTGATGCTGTCTACGTTGGTGCTGCTATTGAGAACCGAATTGAACAGGAACTGATCCTGGCCAGCACCGCCTATCAGGGTGTCGTTGCCAGCACCTCCGTCCAGGACGTTGTCCGCGGCATTGCCAGTGATGGTGTTGTCGAGATTGTTGCCTCTGCCTTGG
>CAZEFE010000024.1:0-1901 GCA_964511385.1 uncultured Methylophilaceae bacterium
CCATCGCCTTGGCCTTGGCGATCATGTCGTTGAGGCGGTCGAGAACCTCGCGCTCGGCGTCCGGATCGGTGACCGCAGCGCGCCGTTCAATGAACAGCCGACATGACGCGGCCTTCAGGCGGCATCGCTTCTCGACGAGGGCCAGGTCGATTTCCGACCTGGCCCCGGCGTCATCGCCGCTCGATTCAGCATCTGTTGAAATCTCCGATGCCGATGCACGGGCTCGTCCAAGTTCCTCGGTCGTCCCCGTGAGCGGGAGGTGCACCACGGCATCCCCGATCTTCAGCGGCACGATCGCCGAGGACACGGGCAGCGCTCGAGGGAGCGTCGACGGTTGTACCTTCGGCTCAATGTTCGGAGCCAGCGCTGACGGAGCTGGTTCTGGCTCGATGGTGCCAATTGAGTTTTGGGCTATCGGTGTTTCCGTCGCGACTATGTGTTCGACGGCGGCTGGCACTGGGCCTGCAACACTCTCGGCTTCTTCGCAAAGCCATTTCCCTATCAGCGCAACGGCCCGCCGGAGCGGTTCGGATCGTTCTATGTGCGGGCGGAGCACCTCAGCGGCGGCGTCCGCCAGCTGACGCAGTTCGAGATCAGTCATGGCTGGTCCTTTGAACGATTATGAGGGAATATGTGCGCAGCAACGCAGCCGCGGCAGTCGCGATCAAATGCCCGGTCGGGGGCCGGTGGCCCCCGCCGGGCGTCATGGTCCGTTGACGATATTACTTCTTGTCGATCCACACCGAGCCCACGGCCCCAGCGAGTGACTTCGGGTCATCTCCCTGCGGCGCTTCCTCAATCTGCTCGAGGAACACCTTCATGTGCTGGCTCCATTCCTGCCGCTGGTCACCGTACCACTCGCGGGCGTCGTCGGAGGCGAGCGCTTCGCTGCGGGCAAGAGCCATCAGCATCAGATCGATGCAGGTCTTGCCGATGGGGGAGTCCTGCTCCATCCGACGGTAGAGGCGGTCGTAGAACGGGTGGCGGGTGTTGAGCAGCACAACCACAGAACGCCCGACCATCTTGGTCCGGTAGAAGGGTGCGCCCGGCAAGGCCTCGTACTCGATGACGACGGGATACTTCGTCAGGCGCTCTTCGAGTTCCGTCATCACCTCTGGCGTCGCGTCGGTGCTGATCCGGCGATCCTCGATGAACTCCTTGACCTCCTGCTGAACCTCGAATGCGGGCTTGTCCGCCAACTCGTCGATGGGCTTGAGCCGCGGGGCCAACTTTCCGACCGTCTCCTCTGCGCGGGCGGTCTTGGCGGTTGCGGCGTGATGGGCCTTCGTGCCCCGCGCGATGATCATGTCCTTCAACGTGTTCACATTGGCGATGATCGCCGTGCCGAGCCGTTCATAGATCGACGAGCCGGACGAGATCTTGGCGTGCTGCTTGGTGTGTGTCACACCGAAAACCTCATCCAACTCGGGCTCGAAGCGGATCTCCACCCGGTACCACGCGTCGGTCCAGTGGCGGGCGTGGTACGGGCTCTTGATCAGGTCAATCTCGCGCCGAGAGCGGACGATGCTGTACCCGGACGTGGCGTCGATCTGCCGCCGCTGCCGGTTCTCCTTGGCCGACTTGCCGTTGCCCATCGAGGTCTGCCACTCCTCGGGGAGGAGTGTCATCACGACCTCAACCGTGGAAGTCTGATCGGGCTTGCCGGGGATCGGGACGTCGAACTTGAGGCTGTCCCCGTGCTGGGTGGCAAGCGGATCGCCGTCGAGCCGCGCTTGAGGCATGAGATAGAGAGGATCGACGGGGCCGACCGCCGTGCCGTTAATCGTCAGGTTGAAATCCGCGACGAGGAAGTGCCGGAAGATGCGTCCCAGCGCGGGCCGCAACGCGCGGACCAGCGTGTCCTGCTTGCCGTCGTGGTCCAGGCGATCGCAGTTCTTCCA
>CAZEFE010000024.1:2001-4452 GCA_964511385.1 uncultured Methylophilaceae bacterium
TCGCCGAAGCGGAGCGCCCGGCGCAACGTCTCGGCATCCATGCCGCGCCCGTTGTCGGCGATGACCACCTGCACGATGCGAGGCTGCTTGGGACGGCCCGGGCCGTCCGGCTCCTGCTCGACCGCGATCATGTCGATCGAGACCTCGGTCGCGCCCGCCTGGATGGAGTTGTCGATCAACTCCGAGAGGGCGCTGTCCGTGCCCTTGTACCCGCTGTCGCGGGTGGCGCGAATGAAACGATCCTGCCGAACGATGCTGTAATCCGTCTTCATAAACCACGGTCCTTTCTGCCCGCCATATAGACGGGCTTGGAACACGACGCCAAGCGGAACGTCCGCGATGGCATTCACGGCCAAGGACCAACGGCGACCCTTGGACGAGAAGTCAGGATGTGGCGAGGGTGTGATCGAGTCGAGCAGGAAGGCTCAAGACCCGTCAGATACCGCAGAGTGCCGCCCGCTTTCGTCCCGCCATAAAGACGGAACGCGATCAGCCTCGCTATGAGTATTGTATCCGCCGCCGAGCCCATTTCTATCTCGGCATGAACATTTTGTTGACTTCCGAGTTGTTCAGGGGTCAGGGATGGCAGCCCCCGCCGGGTGCGATGGGCGTTCTGTGCCGTCGAGCGCGAAGCCCCTCCCAGCACCCAAACCCGATACGATGGCCTCCTCCGGAGCCCTGCCTGCGCCCGCAACGCACCCTATGACCACGTCCGCGCCGCTCGTCGCGCCCGGGCAGCCAGCGGCAACCGGACCGGCATTGTGGAGCGTGCATGGCGAAGAACTCGGCGAAAACGCAGTCGAAGCAACAGCCACCGGCACCGAATGGGCGACGTGCCGCTCCGGCAAAGTCTCCGTCCGGTTCGGCTGCGAAAGCCTCCGCAGCCGCGGCAGCTCCCGTGCAGTTGGCCGTCAAGCGCGACGATGCCAAGGGCCTGATTTGGTCCCATGTCCGCGGCAAGTGGCTCGTGGAGACGCCGGAGGAGACCATCCGGCAGACATACCTGCCGATTCTGGTGAATGAGTACGGCTTCAAGATCGAACAGATCGCTGAGGAGGAGTCTGTCGTTGGCCGCGGGTCCGCCGGCGCACGCGCCGACTTCCTGATCTGGCGCACCATCCAGGACCGCACCGACGACAAGCCAGCGTTCATCGTCATTGAGTGCAAGTCCGACAACGTCACCATCCGCCAGGAGGACTATTCGCAGGGCGAGAACTACGCCCGGCGCGAGGGCGCAGCGTTCTTCGTCACCCACAACAGCCGCGAGACCAAGTACTGGCGGGTCCGCACCGACAAGCGCCCGGGCTACCTCGAAGAGATCGAGAACATTCCGCACGCGGACGCTTCCGACGCCGAGATCGAGAAGCTGCTCAACCGGCTCAAGACCTTCAAGGAAGACGAGTTCGCCGACCTGCTGCACTCGTGCCACAACGTCATCCGCAACCGCGAACATCTCGATCCCGCTGCGGCCTTCGACGAGATCGCCAAGGTCTTGTTCATGAAGGTCACCATCGAGCGTCGGCTCCGCGCCGGCCGTGTTCGCAGCAACCTGTTCACCGCCGACAGCCTTGATGAGGACCGCCGCAGGTTCTCGAATCCCGTTGAGAACCTCTTCGAAGAGACCAAGCGCGAGTACGCCGACGACAACATCTTCGACGGCGACGAGAAGATCAACCTGAAGTTCGACACCGTTCGCGAGATCGTTCGGCTCCTCGAGCGGTACAACCTCTCCGACACCAGTGAGGACGTGAAGGGCATCGCCTTCGAGCGGTTCCTTGGTCGCACCTTCCGCGGCGAAATCGGCCAGTTCTTCACGCCGCGATCAATCGTCGAGTTCATGATCCGCATGGTGGACCCGCAGGAGGGTGAGATCATCTGCGACCCCGCCAGCGGCTCGGGCGGGTTCCTCATCCGCTTCTTCGAGATCGTGCGGGAGAAGGTCCTCCGGGATGTGGACCGCGAGTACGCCGAGTTCGTCGCGTCGCTCGAAGGGAAGAAGCTCTCAGAGGCCAAGCGCGCCGAACTGCTCCGCGAGAAGGACGAACAGCGCCGCGCCGCCATCGATCAGCACTCCGAGGATTCCCGCCTCTGGAAGCTGGCCAACCGCTGCATCTACGGGTGCGACGCCAACGACCGCATGGCCCGCACCAGCAAGATGAACATGATCATGCACGGCGACGGCCACGGCGGCGTGCATCACCACAACGGGTTCATCAACGTCAACGGCATCTTTGAGGGCAGGTTCGACATCATCCTGACCAACCCGCCCTTCGGGGCCAACGTCGAACCGACCGACCGCATCACCGAAGGCGATGTGCGCACGACAGACGAGCAGCGACGGCGCTATTCGCGGGCCTACGGAAAGGCGTATACCGACGCGCAGGAGCGCGTACTGAAGGCTCTGGAGGCCAAGGCTCCCATCGGCTCGCTCTTCGATCTCCCCCACAAGGG
>CAZEFE010000024.1:4552-6763 GCA_964511385.1 uncultured Methylophilaceae bacterium
GAGGCGGCCAAGTTCGCCAAGGTGCGCGACGCGGCGATCAAGGAGGTCGAGGCGAAGCACGCACCGGCCATCGCCGCCGAAACGGCGCGGCTCGAAGCCGAGATCGACGCCGCCAAGCAGGCCAAGGACGCGGTTCGGCGCAAAGCGGCCCAGTCAAAACTCAAGCAGTATCTGGCCCGCATGGCAGAGCAGAAACGGCTCGAGGCGAGGGCGCTGCTCCGCGAGCGTTTCGACTATCCGGTGTTCCTGTACGACGCGAAGCACATCGGCATCTCCGCGACCGGCGAGCCGGATACCTGCGAGTTGCATCTCGATCCAGTTCTTGGCCTACCCGAAGGGATGCAGGAGCAGACCACGGCGCTCATGCAGTACCGCCTGTTCCGCCGCGACCCGGACGCTTTTTTCGCCGCGATCTCGAAGCGGGAGGTGTCCCGGTGAACGTTGCGACTCAGGCATACGCGGTGCGATGGCGAGACGCCAATCGCTGGGATATCAAAGCGGCACGGGCCACGCAGTTTCGCTTAGCGCATCCCACTTTCCGGCCTCTGGCTCACTTCGCGGAGGAAGCGACGGTCACGGTCAACCCCGCGGCGAAGCCCGACCATGAGTGGCCGGTCTACGGGGTGAACAACTCCACGGGCGTGTTCTTGAGCCACCGTCAGCGCGGGGCCGACTTCAACTCGGCCTACAAGCGGATCGAGAAGGACTGGTTCTTCCACAATCCGACGCGAGCCAACGTCGGTTCGCTCGGCCGCGTCCCGGATGTGCCCGCTGACGCTATCACGAGCCCGGAATATCAGGTCTGGCGATTGACGGGCCAGCTCATCCCGGAGTTCGTTGAGATCCTGATCCGGACTCGGTACTTCCTCGAACTAATCGACTGCCACCGCGTGGGCGCGGTCAAAGAACGCCTCTTTGTAGCGAATCTGCTGGAGATCCCTGTTCCAGATCTCGCCGAATCACATCAGCGGGCAATTGTCACTGCGTTCGACAAGTCCAGGGCAAAGGCGGCGGCGCTGCGCGTCAAGGCCGACGAACTCGACGCCGCTGTGGAAGCGGACTTCCTGAAGGCTCTGGGCCTCACTCCTCCAGCGGCGAGGACACTCCCGAAGGTTCTTGCAGTGCAGTGGAGCGACGCAGAGCGATGGTCGGTTCTATTCCACCAGATCGCTGCGATCGCCGTGGATCTCGACTCGGGCAAGTACACACCCGAATCGCTTGGTGAACTGCTGACACTCGTCCAATACGGGTCAAGCCAGAAGGCGGATCGTTCTGGCCAAGGAACACCCATTATCCGCATGAACAACATCGTGGACGGCGTGTTCGACCTCTCCGACCTCAAGTTCGTCCAGTTGTCAAAGGCGGAGACGAAGTCGCTTCTCCTCGAGCGTGACGACATCCTGATCAACCGGACGAACAGCAAGGAACTCGTCGGCAAGTGTGCAGTGTTTGAGGCAGAGGGTGCGTATGTGTTCGCTTCGTATCTCATCCGACTTCGCGCCGATGGCGACCGTGCCGTCCCTGCGTTTCTGGCCTATGTCATCAATAGCTCGATCGGCCGGGGGCAGATCGACCAGGTGAGCCGCCAGATCGGCGGGCAGGCGAACATCAACACCGACGAGATTCGCGCGATCCGAATTCCGTGTCCCAACCCTTCCGTGCAGCGATCGCTGATGAAGCCCGTCTTGGCGGCTCGCAAACGAACCGCCGACCTGCGCCAGCAAGCTGCGCAAGCAGTGCAAGCCGCATTCGATCAGGTCGAGAGACTGATTCTGGGCGACAAGCCCGAGGGCATTGCCAAAAGCGGCCGAATCGAAATGCTACATTCACGGGCGGAGCGTGAAGCATGACGGAGGCGGAAGCCCGCTACAGCGCGCTCTACCGCCTCTGGCAGGTCTATCTGCACATGCGGGCGTGGGGCCGCGCAGAATACGACGACCTTGAATCGGAGGCCCGCGAGCAGTTCAGCGAGCTCGTGACCACGGGGGCACTCTTCTCGTACGTCGAGGACTGCAAGCGCGATGTGCTGCGCGCGGGAATCAGTGTCCAGGATCGATGGCTTGATGTGCTCTGCATGGGCCGAGTCAGCCCGGGCCAGGCCCTCCCGAAGGCTGATGCTGATCACATCGGGGAGATTCTGGACGAGATCTACCCGATGCTCGTACGGCTCGATCCTGATGCGCAGCCGTCCGCATCGCCATCAACTGACAG
>CAZEFE010000025.1:0-6731 GCA_964511385.1 uncultured Methylophilaceae bacterium
CAAGGCTCCACTTATCCTCCCGAAAATTCTGTCCAAATGAACGGGGCCAGCTCTACTGCTGTAAAAAGGATCGCCAAGAAATCAGGCTCAACAGCCAAAAGAATTCCTGTTATCTCATTATTCTCGGGTGCGATGGGTCTTGATCTGGGCCTTGAGCAGTCCGGTTTAGAGGTGGTACTAGCAGTTGAGTGCGACAGCCAAGCTGTCGCTACCATTAAGCAAAACCGGCCAGACTTACCGGTCATTAATCGGAAGATTGAGGACGTCACCACTAAAGAAATTCTCGAAGCCGCAGGGCTAAGACCCGGTGGCGCTTTCGTGGTCTCGGGTGGACCTTCGTGTCAAAGTTTCAGCACTGCAGGTCAGCGGAGATCGCTCGCGGATCCCCGAGGGGGACTTTTCCACCACTTTGTTCGCATCGTTCGAGAATCCCAACCAAAGTTCTTCATCATGGAGAACGTCAAAGGGATGCTCTCTGCAGCGATAAAGCATAGGCCATTAAACGAGCGCGGTCCTGGTTTCCCACCATTAAGTTCTGACGAAGAACTCGGGTCTGCCTTCCGAGTCATCATTAAAGAGCTTCGACGTCTAAACTACTATACGGTCTTTGATGTTCTTAACGCCGCTGACTATGGGTCGCCCCAGTCACGCGAGCGGATACTTTTCATTGGATCTCGTGAGGGCAAAGCAGTATCGATGCCACTGAGGACACATAATCCGACTGGATCGAATGGCCTTAAACAGTGGACAAATCTGAAAAATGCAATCGGGGATCTTGATGATCAAGAGCCCGTAGGAGTTCGATTCTCTCCGAAGGTAGTAGCCTTCCTGAAAAAAATTCCTGCGGGTGGTAACTGGCGTAATTTGGCACCCAACGAACAGAAAGAGGCCCTTGGTGGCGCATTTATTTCTTGGGGAGGCCGCTCTGGTTTCTATCGCCGTCTCGCGTGGGATAAGCCCAGTCCCGCGCTCACGACACAACCAGATTCAAAAGCTACCATGCTCTGCCACCCCTCTGAGCCAAGACCGCTCAGCTTGCAGGAATATGCAAGGATCCAGCAGTTTCCTGAAAACTGGACCTTCTCCGGCCCCGTCGCCAGTCAATACCGCCAAATAGGAAACGCCGTTCCAGTCGGCCTCGGAGCAGCGCTCGGAAGAGCAATCTTATTATCCTGGAATAAATGGAATAATACGTCCCGTGTCGGTACTGTAGAGACGCATAACGAAGAGCTCCTGAGAAAGATGGCGGAGCGCCCAGTGACCATCCTCAATCCTCCGCGCATGCGGAAAAAGGCATACACGGGTGCTGACGAGGCGTGGGCATCTATCAAGCGTAAGAAGCGCGACGTCAAACAATACGCTGTCCGAAAAAGCACCGTAAAGAAAACGGCATAGGATGGGCATGTGAAGTGCCCCGGCTCACGTAACCTTTCCAAAGGTTCTGAAAAGCGCTCACTACGCATGAAGGCGGCGCGGATCTGCCGCTATCTGGAGAAAGAGTATGGCACTCCGGATCTTGGAAACAAGGCAAATCCTCTCGACGAACTTTTCTACATCATACTGTCGCAGATGACGACAAGTTCGAGTTTCAGTCGGGTATTTGATCGGCTTAAAGCAAAAGTCGGTAACTGGGAAAGGTTGCTTAAGTTACGTAACTCCACTCTAGTACGGTTAATTCATGA
Organism: uncultured Methylophilaceae bacterium; assembly: GCA_964511385.1. Classification (GTDB taxonomy): domain Bacteria; phylum Pseudomonadota; class Gammaproteobacteria; order Burkholderiales; family Methylophilaceae; genus CAILHX01. The sequence continues at coordinate 1,683 of CAZEFE010000025.1, forward strand.
TGCAGGTCTGAGCAACCAAAAAGCCCCTCGATTAAAGGCAATCGCTACCAAACTAAAAGCCGACTTTGGGGCGGTTACTCTTGCACCACTATTTCAGATGGCTGACGCCGAAGCAGAGCAATATCTGACGGGGCTTCCTGGAGTCGGGATCAAGACTGCCAAATGTGTTCTTATGTATTCGCTACGGCGTAACGTTCTTCCAGTGGACACTCATGTTGCCCGGGTAAGTCGCCGTTTGGGCTTACTGCCTATCACTCTTAAGACATCGGAAGCCATTCACTGCCACATCGCGTCTGTCGTTGCTCCAGAGCTCCGCTATTTATACCATGTAAATTTTATTGTGCATGGCCGTGAAGTCTGCCGAGCACATAGCCCGAAGTGTTCTTCATGTGTTCTCATGAGAATTTGCCCAAAAGCCCGCGCAATAACAGCAAAACTCGACATAGCGCACTGAGTTCCTTCTATTTAATCGAAGGGTCGCAAATTCAATTCTGAGTGCTATGAGTAACCCAACAAGACACCACGGAGGAGTCACTGCCCACACTTACTTTAACGAACGATTCGCTAGTCAAGCCAGCGGCTGAGATACAAGCGTAAAGAACTGAACACCATCGAGCAGACGAAAAGGAAGAATCGAAACAGACCGCCATAACAAGGCCCCGACAGGCCCTGCAATCCACGGCTGGCTTCAATGCAGAAAGATATTTATGAAGCCGCTCAAACGTAGCATAGTTGTCTGGACTTTCAGTATGTTTCGCTTCCCCAAGAAAAAATGAACGGCTCTCAGGTCTCATAAAAAAAACATCTGGTATTAGACGAGTACCAGGAATAGCACGCAGATCGCGATAGAAACCAGCCATAAGCGCTACATCCTGAAGGATCTCTCGGCGCTGATTGTGTTCAAGAGTGGGTGCTGGCATTCAGTTCCTATATTTCTTAAATGCATCGATAGCACGAGCCAACTCCTCAAGAAGTAGATCCCGAGTAATCTCAATGCTTGAGGGATCTCCTAACAGTTCGCGGGAGTCCTGCTCCTTGCCCTGCAAATTTTCAAACTCATTTACTTCAAGGGTTCCCTCAGACAACAGGAAAATGTATTCCACTGGTCTGGTTTGTCCTCGCCGATGAATGCGGTCTAAGCTTTGTAAATAGTGTGCTGTCTGATTGGACATTGATTCGTATACTGCTATACGTGCCCTATGCAGAGTAATCCCTGCCCCGGCAGCAGCCGGGTTTGCAATGACAAGCATCGTCTCGTTGTCTTCCTGGAACCTCCGTATCGATTCGCGCCGTACAGCAATGTCCGGAATTGAGCCATCAATACGCACGGGGTTAAACCGTGCATAGCGCTGTACGAGCTTATCTATTGAATGGCGATAGAACGACCAGAGAACCACTTTCTCATTCTGTCTTTCGATCAACTCATGAAGTATTTCGTCTAGCGCTGTATGTTTCGCCACGTTGCCTAGAAAATTTGGCACCACGGCCTCTGGGCAGACACATATCTGTAGCAAGGCACTTCTCTTCGCAAAGTAGCTCAGGCGTTGTGTTTGGAAGTCCTTTTGATCTGACATGAGTACGCTCGCATGCAGATCCATAAGTCTGGAATAGTAGAGTTCGGCCTGCGCATCGGCAAGACGGATGAGAACACGATTCAGGGTCCTGTCGGGAAGGCTTGGCATAACAACTTTCTTTACCCTACGAACAAAGACCCCACGATCATCAAGCACATCTGAAACAATCTGTGAAGCGGCATCTCTTTCCTTGGGTACAACCACCCCACTAAATGTCTTACCCGAAGTAGCAAGGTCCATCTGGGCTACGATATCCGCTGGATGATTTGGTGCGGGCGTGCCGCAAAGAACCAAACAACGTCTAGCATAGGCTCGTAGATTTAGAATTGCTCGGGTCCTTCGGCTTTCCCTATTTTTTACATAGAAACTTTCATCAACAATTAGCAAGCTACCATTCGAAGGCCACTTCAAAATCTCCTGTAAAGTGTGTTTAAGTGAGACTGCTGTCTCAAAATTCGACACGTAAAGATCAGCGGATTGGGTTAGTTGCCTCCGCTTCTCACGAAGAGAGCCAGACACCGCGACTATTGAATAGCCGTCACCAAACATTCTGGTGCAGTCATGAGCCCACTCCATTACCATATTTTTTGGACACAAGACTAATCCAACTCCGATCAGGCCACGCTGCCGAAGTACGTGGAATGCAAACAACGCTTGGACTGTCTTGCCGAGACCCTGCTCATCGAATACGCAGAGCCCATCGATTGCACTATCGGTAGCAGCAGCAACAGCAGAAAGCTGATGGTCATCTAACTTCCCGACATTCGAGATACCTTCAAGTGCCTCCCTGGCACGATCCAGATCGTGGTACGAATCAACTATTGCCTTCTGCTTCTCTAGAGAAACTCCTGGTGCACTTCGGAAAGACAACAAGCCAAAAGCCGAACTATGGATCTCTAATGGGAAGTGTTCGCGGAGAGAATGCAACTCCTGTGCATCACTCAAGTGGATGCTAACAATGCGTCGGCGACGATCTATAGTTTTTTTAACCCCTCTTTTTTCAAGTTCGGTCTCGAGTTGCCGAATAGAAATATCAGCAGGCAACTCGAGTACCAGGAAGTCATTGGGGGCACGGTGGCGAACTAAAATGGCGGGCACTACGATTGGCCCTGAAGTCCACGCAACATCGATGTGACGTCGTTCAAAATCGTCTCTAGCGCACTAAGGCTCTCTTCGTCGAGCTCCTTGAAATCTGTCCTTTTGAAAGAGTCGAGCCACTTCGCAAACTGCTGAATCTTCTCGTTCGCCGCGCGTTTGTCTTTCTGCAACGCTGGATCATCCGCAATGACCCGTGCGATTGCATCTTTCACAGCATTTCCATAATCTTGGTTCGCTAAAGCTCTCGCGACTGGGTTCGCGAGAATCTCCGGAACCTTTCTGACGTCTGGGAAAGCCAAAAACTTCCCGTCCCAGAGCCAGTTAAACACCTCGTCTCTGGCGTCTGGGTCCATGCTGAGTGACCCCCAAACACCAGCCTTGCTAAGCTCATCGAAATATTCGAACTTGTCTTGGATTAGCAAGTTCACGCTAACTTCGTCACGGTTATGCTCTTCCTCGTGGTACTCCTTGAACTGTTGAGCAAGATCGTACATCTTGATCCAACGATCAGCTTGCCTCCAACCGTTCAGCCCGTACTCTTTAGCGATATCCTGTTTCACTGTTCTCCGCAACGTGGAGTCATGCGGATCATGAGCCGTACGTTTGGTGTAAGCCTCATGCACCTCCTCGGCCTTAACATACGCTGGCCAAGGGATATGATCCTTCTCAATAAAGTTCATCTCTGTCAGAACGGCATGCTTAACCTTCTCGTCAAGGTTAGGGTCACCTGAGGGAGAATAGACATCCGCTGGAATCCATTTCGCCTCTTCCCTGAACTGCGCGAAACGCGGGTCGTGCATGATGTGTTTTGTCCCGAAGAACCTCCGGTTCCCATCCCACAATTCAAGCTTACCGTCCGGTGTCGCAAAAAGAATTACCGGCTCCTGAATGCCGTTTCGCGAAATATTGCTCGCCATACGCTCGATATGAAACGGTTTCTTTCGTTCCTGCGTCTCCTCTTCGTCAGCATCCACCATGATCTTGTAGATGTCATCAGTTGTCGGATTGCGAGAAGGGTCATCCTTGCGCCAACGGTGGAGATAGTGCCGAATGCGAATGTTATCTACCCAGCCATCGATATCGTCGATATGGACTTTCCCTCGCCAGACAGAGACAGGTAGGCCATGAAACCGCCTGACAATTTTGCGTGGCTGGAAATCGTTGTTCCCTTTCGCGCATTCGTCAACAAAGCGGTTCAACAACAAGGGGAATTGGTTCGCGGTCATATGTTTCTCCTGTTTAGTTCCTCTACCTTAATGTCTGTGGGCGTGACACTAGGGGAGCTTATGCATCAATGTCGGTAGCAGGCCCATCCCAAGACTCTGCAAAAATGGATGCCTCTACGCGAGCAGGCAATTCAATATCCAAGTTTCTGATGATCTGCGGTATCAAAGTCCTAAGGTGCTGGAGTGCGCGAGACTTGGCCTTACGAAAGGTAGTCGGAGTAATGCCAAGCCTTGTATGGAGATCTGATGAAGATAGAACATGCTGGTTCTTTTCAAAGTCAAAATCCGAATCGCTCAGCAATAGCTCGACTACCTGACGTTCCCTTTTCGAAAGATATGTCAGTGCTTCTCGCACCAATACTATTGCCCAACCACTTTCGATCTCAATGGAAGGAGCTGCATCTTCCACGATAACTACCGCTAGTTGATCGTTAATCTCACCGAATATTGGGAAAAAATTATCAGGTTCGCGTACGGTGACATAGTCTTCTCGATTTTCTTCTCCGTCTGGAAATTCCTGATCCGATATATCGTCACTGCAGCCCGGCACCTGGCAATCGGGCAACGCTGATGCTCGGCTCTGTTTACGGTTTTGCACTAAGTCAATCGCATTAAAGCGAGCGGCCGAAAAAATATAGCCAATGGGTTGAGTCACAGGCCCCTTCTCCTTTGCTGCCTTTAATACTGCCTCGACAGCTAGTGCATAGCAATCTTGTGCATCTTCATCAGAAATTTTGAGTTTAAATACGAGATAGCGCTCAATTTCATCCCTGTGTTGCCGATTCATATAGCCAAAGAATTCGACATACCTACCGCTAAGGAAATTGGTCTCAGCCTCACGGTCTTGTTCTTGGCGGGTCATAGGCTGCGCTATGTTTCTAAATTCCTGAATTCCATCGTTTGATTATTACCTTCAACCTATATGTCTGTTCGCGTGACAATTGCAGGTATGACTTCTGGAAAATGTATTAGGGGCTACAGCAATACGCGGTTCAGAATATCTAACACAAAGCACATTTTTTGTGCGCAGCTGCTTTCTTCCGATGGAAGCGGTCTTCGGACTATGACGAACGATTCTAGCAGCAGGTGTAGATGAAATAAAAAAGGCAGCCGAAGCTGCCTTTTCTTTTTGCTGTTGCCTACGCTCAGTG
>CAZEFE010000026.1:0-6338 GCA_964511385.1 uncultured Methylophilaceae bacterium
CGGGTCATCGTTCACTGTGGATAGCAGGCACGACCTAACGTTCGCACGATGTTTGCATGATGGGAGTTGGATGTGCTTTCTCGGTGGGTTCTTTTGTTGGCGTGGTTCTGCGGACGGGGTGATCGGGTACACTGTGGGACGACCGGCCAACCCGGTGCGTGTTCCCGGACGCCGATTCGGAAGGGGACGCCGATGTTCGAACACACGCTGTCGTACGGATGCCTTCGCCGGTTCGTCGCGGTCCTCGCTCTCACGGTGCCCTGGTGCGCGGCGTCCGCGCGGGCGGACCAGGTTCTCCAGACCAGCGGCGATTCATTGACGACGTACAAGTACGCGGGGAACACGCGCGTGCAGGGCGTGCGTCCGCGTGCCGAGCAGCGCGGCGTGGGTCTCGACGGCGCGCATCGCGCCGGCGGCTCGCTCCCGTGGGCGCTGGCGGGCAACCCGTTCGAGTCCCCACAGGCCGGGGAAGCGCTGGGATCGCTGCGGCTGGCGACGGGGGCGTACGCGCCGACCGAGATCGACCTGGCGCTGCCGGCGCAGGCGCCGTGGGTGGTGGGGCGCACGTTCAATGCGCGGCAGGAGACGGTTGCGCCGTCGCACCTGGACAGCGACGGGTACCAGGGGCGGAACTGGTTCCAGATCAGCCAGCCGGAGATCCGGCTCTACGACGCCGACGGCAACGCGGGGACGAAGCAGGCCGCGGACCTGGTCTACATGGTGTACGGTGCGGATCGGTACGTCGGGTTCAAGCGGACCGATGACAACGCGGACATCTTCCGCGGCGTGAACGGCGCGGCGGGGGTGTTCAAGTACGTTGCGGGTTCGCCGGATACCTACGTCTACCACGACCAGAACGGCAACCGGACCTACTTCTTCGGAGGCAACGCGGTCGAGGAAGGAGAGGAAGAAGAGATCGACGCGTCGTGGCAGCTCTGGAAGTTCGTCGACCCGGCGGGGAACACGGCGTATGTCGGTCACGCGACCACGGCGAGCACGGCCATCACCAACGGGTACAACCCGAACGGGACGATCGCCAGGGCGTTCGACTCGGCGGGGCGGCGGTACTGCTACACCTACGACAGCATCGACGGCGCGACACGGCTGACGCAGGTGATCGCGGAGATCGAGGACGGCGAGAGCGGGTGGGGCGGTTGCGGCGCCGAGACGATGGTGGGCAAGGTCGAGTACGCCTATTACCAGACCGGCGGCACGACCAATGGGGACATCGGCAACCTCAAGCTCGTGACCATCACGACGCCGCTGAGCTTCGACCCGCTCGTCCATTCAACCCCGCCGCTCCTGACGCGGCGGCAGTACTACCGCTACTACACCGGGTCGTACCACGCAACGAACAACCCCGGACATCCGAACACCATCAAGATGATGCTGGGGTACGAGGGCACGCGCCGCGCGGACTGGGACCCCGACGGGAACCTCGACGGCAGCGTCTTCACCGAACCCGGGAACGACCTCAAGCCGTACGCCGACGCCTTCTTCAAGTACGACGCGGATCACCGGGTCGTCAGCGTGTACTTCGACGGCGAGTGCGGGTGCACGGGGGGCGGCGGGACCAACGGCGAGCACAAGCTGGCTTACGAGGACAACCCGAGCTTCTCGGGCACTTCCGGGTACGACACGGCGTGGCGCCGGCGGGTGGTCATCGAGCCGCCGACGGGCGGGGCGTGGGCGACGCAGTACCTCGACGAGACGGGCCAGGCGCTCTCGCGCGTGCTCACGGACGCCAACCCGGCGAGCACCGGCCCCGCCCCGGCCAAGTGGGTGACGCAGGTCGTCCGCAACGGCGACGGCCAGGTGACGGAGGTCCACACGCCGGCGAACGTGACGGGCTACACGCACAACAGCGGCGGCCCGCCCGTCCCCGACGGCGCGATCACCACCAGCGGCACGGCCGGGCTGGTGCATTACTACCAGCGCATCGCGAGCGGTGATGTCAAGGGCTTCCTGGAGGGTCTGCGCCAGAAGGAGGGCTCGAACACCCTCTCGACGAACTCGACGTTCGTCTCCTGGACCCAGCACGCCACGCGCGACCTGAGCATCGCCGGCGGCGTCAACGTGACCCGCCCGCTGGTCGAGAAGACCCGCGCGTTCCACACGGCCACGACGGACCACACGGACACGGCGAAGTACGACGAGACGACGCGGACGTACGCCTGGTGGGACAACACGACCGCCACGGACGTGCTCTACATCACGCTCAAGCAGGTGACGACCAGTGCGCCGGCGGTGAACACGGGCAAGAACGGCTCGGGCTCGGCGACGGCGACCAGGCGGTACCTGCGCAAAGACGGCACGACGGCGTTCACGGAGTCGGCCCGCGGCATACTCCAGTACACGGCCTATACCAACGGGCAGGTGACCAAGCGCATCGAGGACGTGAAGACCAACGGCACGTTCCCGGCGGGCGACGACCCCAACACCGACTGGGGGATCACGGAGAATGGTGACGGGTTCGACCGCGTCACCTTGTACGCCTACGACAACCAGGGGCGGTCGAGCCAGACGACGCTCCCCAGCGGCCGCGTGACGATGCGCTGGTACGCCAAGCTGAGCGATGAACGGATGGTGACCTTCGGCGTCCCGCGCGTCGCCAGCTACCACGGCCCGGCCTCGTACACGGTGACCAACCACGCCGGCAGCACCGAGGAGTGCTTCGTCGTCGCCATCGTCGAGACCGGAACGTCCGCGCCCTCGGGCTGGATGGTGACCGTGTCGGAGAGCCTGGTGGCCCCGCCGACCGATCCGATCCTGTCCTTCAGCGCGGTGGCCAACGAACGGGAACTCGCCCGGCTGACGGCGAGCTCGTACGGCAAGACGGGGCGGCGCCTGGAGTCGCGCCGGGTCTTCTTCGACATGCCCGCGAGCATGGCCCCGGGCGACACGGCCGGCAAGCACGACACCTGGACGATCGCCTACGACGACATGGGCCGGCAGATCCGGACGAAGGAGCCCTCGGGCACCATCGCGCGCACGGTGTACGACGCCCTCGGGCGCGTGACGTCCCGCACGATCGGCACGAACGACAACGGCGAACCCGGCGGCGAGACCGGCGGCACCAACAACATGGTCACGACCGAGGCCCTGGTGTACGACGGGGGCTCCGATGGCGGCAACTCGCTCCTGACCACGCGCACCGCCTACGTCGAGGACGGAGCGACCGGCCAGCGGCAGACCAGCTACCTGTATGACTACCGCGGGCGGCTGATCGTGACCGTCGGCCCGCAGGCCCCGCACGGCGTGGCCAGGTACGACAACCTCGGGCGGATGACCGCCTCGGGGCTGTTCAGCTCCAGCTCGGGCCTGACCGCGGGCACCGACCCCACGAGCACGACGACCAACCGCGTGGCGCTCTCGCAGACCTTCCACGACGAGCGCGGCCAGGCCTGGAAGAGCCAGCGGCACAAGATCACGCAGAGCACGGGCGCCGACGCGGACACCCTCCTGACCCTCAACTGGTACGACCCCGACGGCCGGCTCATCAAGACCGACGGCGAGCAGCTCACCAAGACGCGCTACGACCGCCTCGGGCGTGTCATCCAGTCCTTCACGCTGGCGACGGACAACGACGCCGCGAGCACGTACTCGGACGTGTACGACTCCACGAACAAGTTCGCGAGCCTCGCCGGCGACAAGGTGCTCGAGGAGCGGCAGACCGGCTACAGCGGCGTGGAGGACGAGGTGCTCGTGCAGGCGGCCATCGAGCGCAACCACGGCGACACCAGCACGACGGGACCACTGGACACGACCTACGACGGCGGGGATGGCCTGCCGCTGAAGTTCACCGCCGCGGATGTCAAGGGGCGCATCCAGATCAGCGCCGCCTGGTACGACGCGCTGGAACGCCCGCGGACCACGGCCTTTTACGGAACGAACGATGCGACCGGCAACGTCGCCACGTTCGATCGCAATGGCCTGACCGAGCCGGGAGGCTCGGACACGCCCACGACGCGGATCGTCACCAAGACGGTCTATGCCGACGACGGCACCGTGCTGGAGACCGTGGACGCCAACGGACGGGCTACGCGCTTCGTCTACGACGCCGCGGGGCGGCTGGTCGCCACCATCGGCAACCACACCGGCGGATCGATCACCTCGAACGTGCGAGACCACGACGTCTACACCCGCTACGTCTACACCAGCGGCCTGCAGACCAAGGTCTGGGTGGACCTCGATGGCGACGGTACTGAAGACGCCGACGACCAGGTCACGCAGTACGTCTACGGCACGTCCAAAGGAACGCCGGGCAGTGGTTCTCCCGTGCAGTCCGCCATCGCCACCGGGCACCTGCTGCGCGAGGCGGTCTACCCGGAGCAGACGGGGAGCCAGCCCGCCGCCGACCGCACGGTGACCTTCGCCTACAACGCCCAGGGGGAGCAGGTCTGGACGAAGGACCAGGCCGGGAACGTGGTCCAGACCGACCTCGACACCGCCGGTCGCGAGACGCACCGGCGCGTGACGACCCTCGCCGGCGGCTTCGACGGGGCGGTCCGCCGCATCAGCACGACCTATCTCCCGCGCGGCCTGGTGAACAAGGTCACGCAGTACAACAACGCCGCGCCCGGCTCGGGGAGCCTGGTCGACGACGTGAAGTACACCTACGACGACTGGGGCAATCTCTCTCAGTTCAAGCAGGACGTGGACTCGGACCTGGACGGTTCGCCCTCCGGCCGCGCCGCGTTCGAGGTCAGCTACGCCTACGCCAAAGCGACCACGGGGAGGAACACCATCCGCCGGAGCGGGATGACCCTGCCCGGCGCGACGGCCGTCGGCTTCGAGTACGTCTCCACGGGCGGACGGCTCGACGACGCGTCCAGCCGCGTGACGCGCGTGGGGGTGGACAACAGCGTCGCCTCCAAGGTGCCCGTGGCCCAGTACGAGTACCTCGGCGCCGCACGGCTTGTCGGCACCGACCTGCTCCAGCCCAAGGCCCGCTGGAACTTCTTCGAGGGCGCCGTCAGCGGCACACCCTATCCCGACCTGGACCGCTTCAACCGCGTCGAGGACAGCCGCTGGACCTCGTACAAGGGGACGGGCACGCGCACCTTCTACGACGTGGACATCGCCTACGACCCGGCCTCGAACATCCTGGGCGTCACCGACAACGTCCACAAGAACGCCTCGGGCAACCGCAACTTCGACGCGCTCTACACCCTCGATGCGCTCAACCGCCTGACGCGCGCCGAGGAGGGCACGCTGACCTTCCCGAGCGGGGTGCCGACGCTCTCCAACACGTCGCGCGACGAGCGCTGGCTCGACGCCTCGGCCCCCCCCAACCTGGCCCTCTCGCAGACGGGCAACTGGCTGCGGCACCGCCTGGACCTCAACGGTGACGGGAGCTTCACCGGCACGAACGAGCTCGACGACACCAGCACCTTCAGCCTCGCCAACGAGCTCAAGACCCGCGACACCGACTCCAACGGCACACCCAACCTTACCTTGGCCTACGACAAGGTCGGCAATCAGACCAGTGACGGGCTGGGGTACGACTATGTCTACGACGCCTTCGGGCGGCTGGTCACCGTCCACAAGGTCGGCGACCCGGGCGTGGTGTACGCGCAGTACCGCTACAACGGGCTGGGCTTCCGAATCGGCTGGCGCTACGACACCAGCGGCAACGGGTACGTGGACTCCGGCGATCCCTGGTACTACTTCTGCTACGACGACGCCTGGCGCGTCGCGGCGACGTTCCGCGCGAGCGACACGCACCCCAAGGAGGTCTTCGTCCACCACAACGCCGGGATGGGCGGGTACGGCGGCTCGTCGTACATCGACAGCGTGATCCTGCGCGACAAGGACATCAAGGCCAAGTGGACCGAGGAGGCCGCCGACGAGCGCGGGGAACGCCGGTACTACTGCCAGAACTGGCGCGCCGACGTCTCCGCGATCCTCACCGACACCGGCAGCATGGTCGAGTGGGTCAAGTACTCTTCGTATGGAGTCCCCTTCGCCCTGCCCGCGGGGGACACCGACTCCGACGGCGACTGGGACGCCACCGACTCCGCCGGGATCACGACGTCGTCGAGCTACGACGTCCGCAAGGACGCCAACCTCGACGGCGCCATCAACGCCTCCGACGTCACCCACGCCAACTCCATCACCGGCGGCTACCAGACGCTGGGACGAGGGAGACTCTCGTCCTCGGGCGTCAACAACCGCCGCGGCTACGCCGCCTACGAGTACGACCCCACCTTCGAGGGCGCGGGCGCGGGGGGCAGGCACCTCTACCACGTCCGACACCGCGTCTACGACGCCGATGTCGGGAGATGGACCCGACGTGACCCCCTCGGGTACGTCGATGGGATGAGCCTGTACGAGTA
>CAZEFE010000027.1:0-6120 GCA_964511385.1 uncultured Methylophilaceae bacterium
CCACCAAATACCCATCCAAAGCAGTCCCAACAAAGCCGCAAAGTCTAGTTTCAACAAAGACTTGCGGCTTTTCTCATTCCAATATCGTCCAATTGGGTCCATTAAAATCCAGGGGTAACTGGGGGTAGAATCGGGGGTAACTCGCCTGTATGATGGCTTTTTCGAGAGAGTTACCCCCAAATGGCCTTGACTGATACCGCGATTCGCAAGGCAAAGCCTGCCGACAAGCCCTTCAAACTGTTCGACGAAAAAGGGCTGTTCCTGCTTGTTACCCCCACAGGCGGGGGTAAGTGGTGGCGTCTCAAGTACCGCTATGGGGGTAAGGAAAAGCTGCTGTCTCTCGGCACCTATCCCGACGTAAGTCTGAAAGAAGCCCGCGCCCACAGGGATGCAGCGCGAAAGTTACTTGCTGGTGGTGTCGACCCCGGCGAGCACCGCAAAGAACAACGTGCCGTGAAGGCGGAGAGATCTGCGAACAATCTTCAGGCTGTTGCGCGTGAGTGGTTCAACAAACACTCGCCCAACTGGGCAAGTAGCCATGCCGACAAGATTCTCCGGCGGCTGGAAGCAGACATCTTCCCCTGGCTAGGAACAAAGCCGGTATCGGAGATTACCGCGCCGATGGTTCTGTCATGCCTTCGCCGCATTGAAGGCCGTGGGGCGCTCGATACCGCACACAGGGCCCTGCAAAACTGCGGGCAGATATTCCGATATGCCGTGGCGACAGGCCGAGCCGAGCGTGACCCGTGTGGCGACTTGAAGGGTGCGCTGCCACCAGCCAAGGCCGGTCATTTTGCCGCACTCACCGAGCCGGATGCGGTGGCCAAGTTGCTGCGTGCGATCGATGGCGTCAGTGCAACATTCGTCGTCAAATGCGCGCTGCAGCTTGCCCCCTTGCTTTTTGTACGTCCTGGCGAGTTGCGGACGATGAGATGGGGAGAAGTCGACCTTGACCGCGCCGAGTGGCGTTATACCGTCTCGAAAACGAAAACCGACCATCTTGTTTCGCTGTCGACGCAAGCTGTCGCAATCCTGAAAGAACTGCAGCCGCTGACAGGGCGCAGCGAGTTTGTTTTCCCTGGCGCGCGTACCAATGGGATGCCTATGAGCGACGGCGCGCTGAATGTCGCCTTGCGCAGGGCAGGGTATAGCACTCGAGAGCAACATACCGGGCACGGATTCCGCGCAATGGCACGGACGATCCTGCATCAGGAATTAGGCATTGCACCGGAAATCATCGAGCATCAATTGGCGCATCGCGTGCCCGATGCGCTGGGCGCAGCCTACAACCGGACAAAGTTCCTCGAACAACGGCGGGTGATGATGCAGCAATGGGCCGATTACTTGGACAAGCTGAAAGCGGGTGCAGAAATCATTTCGCTGCGGGGCGTTGTCGCTTGAAGCACAGGGACCGGTCAAAACCGTTCTCAATTACGCTTAGGGTAATGCCGTGAAGAATCGTTTCGATGCGAAGCGGGGAGAAGAGACAGGTTTTAAGTGCCGGGCTTCAATTTGACACAAGGCTGGCATCCTGGGTGTTGTAAGAGTCATGCTGATCGGGAGGAAATCATATAGCTTAATCGGCAGAATTTTTCACTGATCGAGTGCGAAACACTGCTGCAAATTAATAAGAACCATCTTCGCCCCGCAATCCACCCTGCTGGTAGGCGGTTTCACATTCGCGGCAGAAGACATGCACCCAACCTCCCTCCCGCATCTCTCCGAGCGCGCCGCAGCGCTCACAGGTGCGCGCAGATTCCTCCGCGCGCTTTCGATCGCCTTCTCGATGCGCGCGCGCACGGCCTCGTCGCCCGGATTATGCGAAAGATAGAAGCGTAGCGTGCCGAACTTCTCCTTCACCTGCTCGGCGGCAATCCAGTCTTCCTCGGGCACGCCCGCGCAACGCTGGCGCTCGATCTCCGTCTCCAGCTCTACGCGATGCTCGCCAGAAATCCGATTCCTGCCGTCGCCGCCTGGACCAGACACCCAATATCCTCGAGCGTCAGATAGTTTCTTTGCTGCCGCGCCGCCCGGCCGCAAGCGCGCAGCAGTTTGGATTTCATTTCACGCGGGGGAAACGCGGACAGTTTCATCGCCACGTCATCTGACAGATCCTCCTTGAAGCAGCTGCCCCAACTGAAGTTTGCAAGCAGACGGCGGTAGATCGAGCGGGCGATCCGCCGGCTCTGCTCTTGCGTTGGAGCGGCGACCGAAAACACGGTAAAGCGGCTCCGGATTTGTGAAGGGATCGCCGAGAGTTCATTGGCCGTGGCAAACCAGACAACGTGCGAGGCGTCCAACTCGAGATCCTTCACAGAGAGATCGGTGAACCTGCGAGCGGTCTTCTCCTCAAGCAGGGCATGCAACGGGTTGATCGTCGAATACCGGCTGTCCGTGGTTGCCTTGTCGATCTCCTCAAGGATCACGATCGGGTTCGCCGCCGCGCCAAATGCCAGCGTTTCGAAGAGCTGGCCCGGCTGGGTGTTGGACCAGTAGGCGTCGCTGCCCGACAGCGAGGCGCCCGTCTGGGCGCTGGACAGGTCGAGCACGAGGGCGTCCACGGCAAGCATGTCCGCTAGTGACAGCGCGAGTTCCGTTTTGCCGATGCCGGGCGGCCCATGAAATAGCAGCGGCGGCAATGCCAAGCGCCGGTCGCCCAAGCAACCCAGAGAGAATTGGTCAGCGAGGAATTCAACGACCTCTGTGAAGTTGGGGAAATCCGCCGCCAGCTTCTCCGTCAGCGCCTCCAAGTAACGCGGAATCAGCGCCAGCGGCTTTTCGGCTTCGGTGGCGCGCAGCCGTCGTGCGAGGTCCTGCAGGCGTCTCTGATGGTCACTATCCGCGTTACGTTTGCTGCCCGCCTCGATCTTCGCGATTTTTTCTGGGTCGAATACCCTCACCCGTGGAGTCAGGTCAGCTTCCGCAGCTGTAGCTGCATTGAGCTCCTCAGGCGGAGGCCTGGTCTCGATTTCTGCTTCCTGCATGGGATTTTGCGGCGGGAAGATGCGCTTTGCCCCGCAGCCTGTATCCCAATCTTCCTCATCCCCCGGCTCCTGCACCTCCTCTTCGCCGGCAAAGAGCGAACTTTCCAAATGCTGGTGATCTGTGCAGAGGCGCCTAGTGCGGAAGATGCTGTCGAGTTTCGCTGTGCAGGCCGCGCAATGACCTGCGGCGCGGGTGCGGGCCTGATGCAGAGAATGCGATAACGCACTCGTTTTCGCATCGCACTCACAACTGATGGATACGAACAGGGATAAATTGAAATCGTGGTCCGTGTCTGTCCGCAGGAATTCCAGCCGCTCCTCCAGCCCTTCGCGCCCAGCGATCTCCTCGACATCTTGTAGGAAATCAGCGATGAAGGACAAATATCCCGGCGGCGGTCGCAAGATGGATTCACCCACCCAGCTGAAACGCTCGCGCAGCTGCGCGAGCGCCGTTTCGTATTCGTCTATCGTCAGCAGCCTCTCGGGGTGAGCACTCATTTGAGATGTCATCATTTCATCCTGCTCAGTCTGCGCGCGAGCCTTCTTCTTGTGGCCCAGACTTCATCTGGAAAACCCCGGCCGCCGGGGCGCTCGTCCAACCGCCCCTGCTCCCAAAACTCGATCGCTACCTGGGCTTGGCGACGTTTGACATACAGCAGGGGCTCGAGCAGCCGGATTGCCTGCAGTGCGTGACGACCGTCGAAGCATAAGGAGTAGGCTTGGCGGTTGTGCGTCGGATGCGGCGTGTTCTTTTGGATCGTGCCGTGTACGCCAATGACATTTTTGAGGTAGTGAAGCGCACCGTAGTCGCTCTGCGCGACGATCAGTTTCAGCCGGGGCGTCGGGTTCTTACGCGGGACCCCGTTGCGGTTTTTCAACCACACCACGCAGATGCAACCCTCGCCGTCGACCAACCCAGCCGCCCAATTGAGCCGCGCCACATCCACATCGGAGTGACATCCCCAATGGCCCCGTTCCTTGGCTGTATTCTTCGTCAGCTCTCCAGTAGTTTCTGGCATGCGTAACAAAACATCAAAATGTGATCTTGAATAGCATTCTAATCACCAGAATAGTGTTTGTCAAGTTATTATGTGATTTACAATAATAAATTGTGTTTTAGCGCAGCGAGGTGATAGCCAGATGATCAAATGCCATCTCTCGACACTGATGGGAAGAGAAAAATTGAAAATTGCAGATGTAGCGCGGGCCTCAGAACTTAATCGCAGTACCGTGACAGCCCTCTACTTAGAAAAGGCAGAGCGGATCGAATTGGAAACCATAGAAAAGTTATGCCGATTATTTGAATGCAAGGTTGGGGATCTGCTCGAATTCATCGAATAGTTACTGAATGTCTCAGTAACATGAGCAGCATGGGCAAACCAAATAAAACAGCACAAAAACAGAGGCTCACGCAGCGAGTCCGATCCAGCCTTATCATCGAACAATCATTCGAAACGGAACGGCCATGATCCTGACTCCCTCCCCGCACCCTCGGCGCCTGCCGCGCCCCCTGTTGCTCTCGCGCGTGCCGGCGGGCTTCCCCTCGCCGGCCGAGGACTACGTCGAGGGCGCCCTCGATCTCAACGAGCACCTCATCGCCCACCGCGAGGCGACCTTCTTCATGCGCGTGCAGGGCCATTCCATGATCGGTGCCGGCATCCAGGACGGCGACCTGCTGGTGGTCGACCGCGCGCTCGAGGCCGGCCACGGCGACATCGTCGTCGCGGTGGTCGACGGCGAGCTCACCGTCAAGCGCCTGTGGCAGCGCGGCGCCCGCGTGCGCCTGCTCGCCGAGAACCCCGCCTACGCCCCCATCGATCTGAAGGACGGCCAGGAGCTGGCGGTGTGGGGCGTCGTGACGAACATCATCCGCAGCGTCCGGTAAGCGGGAGCGGGCGATGTTCGCCCTCGTCGACGGCAACAACTTCTACGTCTCCTGCGAGCGCGTCTTCGACCCGAAGCTCGAAGGCCGCCCCGTCGTCGTGCTCTCCAACAACGATGGCTGCGTCGTCGCGCGCAGCCAGGAGGTGAAGGCCCTCGGCGTGAAGATGGGCGTGCCCTGGTTCCAGCTGCGCGACCTCGCGCGGCAGCACGGCATCGTCGCCAGGTCGTCGAACTACTCGCTCTACGGCGACATGAGCGCACGCATGATGGCCGTGCTCGGCCGCTACTCGCCCGAGCAGGAGGTCTACAGCATCGACGAATGCTTCCTCGGCATGGACGGCTTCGCGCACACCGATCTCTCCGAATACGGCCAGCGCATCCGCGCGCAGGTGCGGCAGTGGCTCGGCCTGCCCGTCTGCGTCGGCTTCGGCGCCACCAAGACCCTGGCCAAGCTCGCCAACTTTGTGGCCAAGAAGCGGCCCGCGTTCGGCGGCGTCTGCGACCTCGCCGCGCTCTCGCCCGCCGCGCTGGATGAACTGCTGGCCGGCATCGACGTCGGCGAGGTGTGGGGCGTCGGCCATCGCGGCACGCCGCGCCTGAAGGCCCTCGGGCTGGACAACGTGAAGGCCCTGCGCGACGCCGACCCGAAATGGCTGCGGCGCGAGTTCTCCGTGGTGCTCGAGCGCACCGTGGCGGAACTCAACGGCACGCCCTGCATCGACCTCGAGGGGGCGGCCCCGGCCAAGCAGCAGATCATGAGCTCGCGCGCCTTCGGCGCCTATGTGTACGACCTCGCCGGGCTGGAAGAGGCCGTCGCCACCTATATCGGCCGCGCCGCCGAGAAGCTGCGGCGGCAGGGCTCGCTCGCCGGCGCCGTGCAGGTCTATATCCGCACCAACCCCTTCAAGGACGACCACCCGCAGTACCAGCGCGGCCTCACCGTGCCGCTCGCCGAGCCCGCCGACGACACGCGCCTGCTCGTGCGCGCGGCGCTCGCGGGTCTGCGGCGCCTGTTCAAGCCGGGGTATGCTTACCAGAAAGCGGGGGTGATGCTGATGGACCTGACCGACGCGCAGCACACGCAGGCGGCGCTCTTCGACACCGACCGCGGCAACCCGGCGCTGATGCGCGTGATGGACCGCGTCAACGCCTACTGGGGCCGCGGCACGCTGCGCCTCGCCACCGAGGGCGTGGCCCCGCACTGGCGCATGCGCCGCGGCATGATGTCGCCCTGCTACACCACGCGCTGGGC
>CAZEFE010000028.1:0-5601 GCA_964511385.1 uncultured Methylophilaceae bacterium
ATCGTCGCCGCCTTCCTCGCCGCGCATCCCGAGTTCAGGCAGGTCTCCGCGCAGGCGATCCTGGAGAAGCAGGGCGTCGCGCTCGCATGCGGCGAGACGCTGCGCCTCGCGCCGCACACGCACGGCACGGACGGGTTCTTTGCGGCGGTGGTGGAGCGGGTGGGGTGAAGCGGCTTTTCAGTCCGGCCGGTTCAGCAGTGCCTTGAGCGGATCGGTGAGCGCAGGCAGGTCCTGCTGGACGATATCCCAGAGAATGGCCGGGTCCATTTCGAAATAGACATGGACGATCCGGTTGCGCATGGCGCGCATGAGATGCCATGGCACGTCGGCGGCGGTGGATTGCACTTCGGCGGGGACATGGTTCGTCGCCTCGCCGATGATGATCAGGTCGGCGCCGACGGCTTTCAGGGTTTTCGCATCGACGCGGAACCGGTCGAAATCCATGCCTGCCACGAACGACTGGATTTCCGCGATGGCATCCAGGATGTCCTGGACCCGTTCGCGCCAGCGCCTAGGCGACACGCAGGCTCTCCCCAAGCACCCGCTCCCGAATGCGCGGCTTCAGGCTTTGCGGCGTACCGAGGTCGACCCGGCAGTGGAGCAGTTCCTCGATGTACTCCTGCAACTCGAAGAAGCGCAGTCCGATGGGCCGGTTGAACTCGACCAGCAGATCGACGTCGCTGTCCGGCCCGGCCTCGTCCCGCGCTACCGAGCCGAACAGGCTCAGGCGGAAGACGCCATAGCGGGCACGCAGCTCGTCGCTGTGCTCGGCAAGAATCTTGATGACCTGGTCACGTTTCACCGTGGCAAGTATAGCTGGTCGTCCGGAGTTCAAACAGGTACCGTGGATCTTGCGGCAGTGATGCACTATCGCCGTGTTGAGGGGGCTGACTTTTCCCGATTCGGCTGATCTATCCCCACACTTCCCGAAACAGTTCCGGCAGCACTGCCGACGCATTGCCCTGGATGCCGGCATCGGCATGTTCCGTCAGGGACGTCGGTGCGGGATTGATCTCGATCACGACGGCGCCGCGCCGGATGGCCCGGTAGGGGATGCTCGCCGCCGGCTCCACTTCCAGCGAACTGCCGACGCAGATGAGCGCATCGCAGGCATCGGCCGCCTCGAAGGCCGCGCCCAGCACGTGGGGGTCGAGCGGCTCGCCGAACCAGACGATGTCCGGGCGCAGCAGCGCGCCGCAGGCGGGGCAACGCGGGACGGGGCCGGCTTCGAGGCGCAGGCACGCCAGGTCTTCCCGGCCGGCATAGGGATCGCAGTCGTCGCGCAGGGCATAGCCGCCGCAGAGATGGCAGATCAGCGGTCCGCGCTCACCGGCGAACAGGGCCTCCTCGTCCACGAAGGGCGCCAGGCGGAAGAGGTTGCCGTGAAGCTCCAGCACATCGCGGCTGCCCGCCGCGTGGTGGAGGTCGTCGATGTTCTGGGTGATGACCGTCACCCGCCCGACCGCCTCCTGCAGGCGCGCGATGGCCCGATGGCCGGCATTCGGCGCCGCCCTGCGCACCGTCCCGGCCAGATGCACGTGCCAGTCCCACACGCGCTGCGGATCGGCGCGGAACGCCTCCGGCGTCGCTACTTCCTGCGGATCGGTATTCGCCCACAGGCCGGTAAAGCGCTCGCGGAAAGTGGGAATGCCGCTTTCGGCGGAGATGCCGGCGCCGGTGAAGACGGCGATGTTCTTTGTTTGCTGAAGACGTTGGCGGAGGGAGGGGTCAAGCATTCTTGGGGCTGGGCATCCTGCAAATGCTGCTGCTTACCTATTTTCGTTTAGCTCTTCCATCGCGATGATAGGGTCAGGGTCATGGCTATTCAGGCGGCCAGTTACGTTGCAGGCTCAATGATCAAACCGGCGTAGTGACTCCCCATTCGCCTTGCCAGTTCAGAGCAGTATCTGAAATATTTCTCACACTCCGGTTTGTTCATTTTTTTTTGTGCCTGGATAGCACAGGGACACGTAGTAGATCTGTTCTGGGTCTGATTTCAGAATGACCATCCGCGAAACAAATTTCTTTGAAACCTGATCAGCCCGAAACTTGTCTAGCTCGATCACCACAGCAAATTTATCTCCGATTCCGTAGATGTCGACAGAGTCACGGTTTGTCTGGTCTGGGCGGAATTCTGTCTGCCATTTAATTGGTTTTTTTTCATTTGCAAGTCTGGTCATGACTTTTTTCTGGAACTTCTTGATCACGATCTGCTGTTGAGGCTGAGTAAGACCCGATAAATCGTCCACCCATTCAATATCGGAAATACTTTTGATGATCGAACTCAGAACTTCGTCATCGCCCTCTTTTACTGAAAGCCTTGGTTTCATAAATTGTCCCGAATCCATCGTGTTAGACGCGTTTGACAGGAATACACATCGAGGTTAAAGCCACAACCGCTCAAACGACTGCCCGTTGTCTATTCTGTACGCCGAAAAATCCCGGCAATCGACGGTAATGATTCCGGTGATGCCAAGCGACCCCGCCAGGGTGACGAGAGCGGCGTCGGTGAAGTCGGGGTCGAGGTTGCGGTATTTCTCGAGGGTCTTGCGGACGGCGGGCAGGTCGGCCACGACGATGTCGTGGATGGCGACGGTGCCGCGTTCGAGCCATTTCAGCAGCGCCGCCTTGCCGTTCGTGTCGAGGAAGTGGCAGGCTTCGGCGACGACCGGCCAGATCGAATGCAGCCGGATGTTGCCGGCCTGGGCGAGGAATTCGCGCGCCGAGCGGTGGTGCTTGTCGCTTTTGGCGAACAGCGCGACGAGGAAGCCGGTGTCAACGAGTGCGGCGGTGCTTGTCACGCAGCTTCTCCCAGACGGCGCGCTTCATCTTGTCGGAGGGTGGCCTGGCCAGGTCGCCCGCGCCGAACAGGTCCGCGCCGAGCTCGTAGGGGGTTTTGTCTCCGCGCACGATGCGCGAGCACACTTCCCGCACGCCCTGCTTGACGATGTCGGTCTTGCTGCGGGCGCTGCGCTGGCAGGCTTTCTCCAGGAGCCTTTCTTCTTCCGGGGTCAGGCGGATGGACAGGGGCATGACGGAACCCTTTTGTATTACAGTAATACGCATAGTATAGCCGCCTTTCCGGACGGTTCAAGCGCGGTTCGGCGCTCATGGGGCGGGTTGCGCGGCTGGGGAGAGCGGTGGCGCTTGGTCGGCACCGTGCGCTGCCAGCCACCGCCGCGCATCCTCATGCCCACCCTCCGCCGCCTTTCCGATCCACTTCACGGCTTCCTCCGGGTTGCGCGCCAGGCCGCGGCCTTCGTCGTAGAGGACGCCGAGCGCGTACTGGGCGTCGGCCAGCCCCTTCTCGGCGGCGGAGAGGAACCACTTCGAGGCTTCGCCGGCGTCGGTTTGCACGCCGTCGCCGAAGAGGAACATTTCGCCGATGGTGTGCTCCGCGTCCGGCAGCCCCTGCTCGGCGGCGCGGGAAACCCATAGCGCGGCCTCGGCGAAATCCTTTTCCACGCCGGTACCGGAGAGGTAGCAGCGGCCGAGGCGGTGCTGGGCTTCGGCACTGCCTTTGTCCGCCGCCTTGCGAAGCCAAGCTATAGCTTTGGCGATGTCCGCCTCGACGCCGACGCCGGCCTGGTAGGCCCAGCCCAGGAGGAACAGGCCGCGCGGCTCGTTCTGCAGGGCGGCCAGACGAATCCATTTGAAGGCGGCATGGTCGTCCCTGGCGATGCCTTCGCCTTTCCAGCAGGCCAGACCGAGCCGCGTCTGCGCTTCGGCGAGGCCCTGCCGTGCCGCCTTCTCGTACAGGCGCACCGCTGCTTCCTGATCCGGCGCGCTGCCGCCGCGGAGCATGTCGGCGAGCAGCAGGCAGGCATCCGCCTCGCCCTGCCCGGCGGCCCGGAGCAGCCACTTGCGGGCGAAGGCCTTGTTGCGGACGACGTCGACGCCCCAGTGATAGGCCATGCCGAGCGCGCGCTGGGCGGGCGGGTGTTCCAGCACGGCGGCGCGCTTGAGCCAGCGCACGGCTTCGGCGCCGTTCTTCGGGATGCCTTCGCCGCGCAGGAGCAGCATGCCGAGGCTGGTCTGGCATTCGAGGTCGCCGTGCTCGGCGCCGAGGCGGAACCACGCTTCCGCCGCAGCGAGGTCGCGGGCCGCGTCTTCGCCGCCGAATTCCGCTTTGCGCCCGAGACGCAGTGCAGCTTCATCGCAGCCCCTTTCGGCGGCTCGCCGCAGCCAGTCCGCCGCCAGTTCCTTGTCGCGGGCGACGGCGTCGCCGCGGGCGTGCATGATGGCGAGCCAGTAGCCTGCCGTGGCATCTCCCGCCTCCCAGGCCAGCAGCAGGTGCTCGTACGCCTGCGCCGCGTCCTTTTCGAGGAACTCGCTCGCCAGATGCAGGCTGGCCAGGCGGCAGTGCGCCATCGGTTCGCCCAGTTCGGCGGCGGCCTGGTACAGCGCGACGGCGGCTTGCGGTTTCAATGCCACGCCGGCGCCTTGCTCATGGGCAACGGCGAGGTTGATCATGCTGCGCGCCTCGTTCTGCAGTATGGCCAGGCGATACCACTTCTCCATGGCCTGCGGCCCTTCCTCGCACCAGCCCAGGTCATGCAGCTTGCCCATGTGGAACTGAGCCGTCGCATCGCCCTGTTCGGCGAGCGCGCGAATGGCGGCGACGGCCTCGGGATAGCGGGGCGTGCCGTCGGCATCGGCATCGTCGAGTGCGATCAGGCGCTCCATGGCTTCTTCGAGGTGGGCGGCGCCTTCCGGCTTGTGGCGCAGGTAGCGCCGGAAGTCCTCCGGGCAGTCGCTGTCTGCGATGGCCTGCCAGATCAGAGCGTCGATGCGGCTGTCGTCGTAGGTTTTCATCGGGCTGCCTCACTCGCATGGGCCACGGCGACCAGGGCAGCATTGCCGGGGCGGTATTCCGCGTGCCACTGTGCCGGCAGCTTGTCCACCCGGCGGTAGTCAATCTGCGCGTCGGCAGTCCAGCGATCCCAGCGCACGTAGGCCACCACGCCGTCGCCGGCATGGCGCGTTGCGATGAGTTCGTAGCGGAAGAACACGGCGACGAAGAGCAGGGCTGCGAAGAAGGCGCAGGTGCGAAGCAGCGGCCGGGCGTAGCGGCCGGCCGCCTCGCGCTCGGCGACGCTGAAGCCGGCCTCCACCCAGCGCGGCAGGAACAGGCCGAGCCGCAGGAACAGTAGCAACAGGTAAAGCCCGACGCCGAGGAAGGCTGTCGTGGCGGCGGTGCCGACGACGAGATGAGCGGCGTCAGGGCCATCTTCGACGAAAGCGGCAAAAAGGGTGGCGGGGGCCAGAGCGATCAGGGCCAGTCCGGCCAGCCACAGCCGAAGCCAACCGCCTGTTCCGCGGCGCCAGACGAATGCAAGATTGGGGTTCATGACATGACTCCTGTGCTCAGGGATTATTGTTATAGCACTCCGCTGGCTCATGGGATGAGCCGGTCTGGAAGCCGCATGTGGCGCATGTTCCGGCGCATTGTTCCAAACGGATGCGGCACAAGGCACAATGCCTGCTGCGAACCGAATGGATTTGAGCCATGCGCCACCCCGAGTTCTACGACGAAGCCCCCCACATCACGATGTACGACCCGCTCGCCAAGTTCCTCGGCGCGGCGGAGGGCGGCATCCT
>CAZEFE010000029.1:0-5557 GCA_964511385.1 uncultured Methylophilaceae bacterium
CGCACTGGCGCATGCGCCGCGGCATGATGTCGCCCTGCTACACCACGCGCTGGGCCGAGCTGCCGCGGGTTTCGTAATGTGCGGCCGCTTCGCCCTCAAGGCCCCGCCGGCCGATATCGCCAGGCAGTTCGGCGTGGACGCCGTGCCGGAGCTGGCGCCGCGCTACAACATCGCGCCGACGCAGGACATCCTCATCATCCGCACCGATGCGCAGGCGCGGCTGGAAGCCGTGCAAGTCAAGTGGGGCCTGCTGCCCTCCTGGGCCAAGGACATTTCGATGGCGGCGAAGCTCGCCAACGCGCGCGGCGAGACGGTGGCCGAGAAGCCCGCCTTCCGCAGCGCCTTCCGCCGCATGCGCTGCCTCGTCCCCGCCGACGGCTTCTACGAATGGGAGGCCACGCCCGCGGGCAAGCAGCCGTGGTTCCTGCGCCTGAAGTCGCAGGCGCCGCTCGCCTTCGCCGGGCTGTGGGAACACTGGCAGGGTCCGGACGGCGCGGAGCTTCAGACCGCCACCATCATCACCACCGACGCCAACGAACTGGTGCGCCCGGTGCACGACCGCATGCCGGTGATCCTGCAGCCGGCCGACTGGGCCGCCTGGCTCGGCGCGCAGACGAAGGCGGACGACCTCAAGGCCCTGCTCAAGCCGCTGCCCGCCGACCTTATGGAGCGCTACCGCGTCAGCCGGAGGGTAAGCAGTACGAGGAATGAAGGGGAAGAGTGCATCAAGACGATTGAAGTCGAGTGACCGTTGCTATTTGTATGCAAACTCATCGGCCGGAGCGGACCGTGGCGCTGACAGTCCGAGTTGGATTGTTGAGCGTCTGCTCCACATAATTCTGAACTCACCCGCTGTGCCCATTGCTGCCTGTCGAGTAATCACCCGTTCAATGGCAGGAATCTGAGTAGTGCAGCCCCTCGCTGCGGTTGCTCACGGACAGCAGGTCGGCCATAACCGTCTGGAAACCGCCACTCGTGCCGATCTGCCAAGAAAGCGGCCGCTCAGGAATAAAAAGAGTAGACCGCAAGGACGAGCGTCAGCTGCCGTTGGGTTAAGAAACGAGCTGGTCTGCGGCATCGAAACCATCTCTCGTGACTTTGAAAATCTCCCGCTTATTTCCAAGTGGCGAAATGAGTCCGAGGTTTTCCAGTTCTTGAACAGCACCCTCCCACATCGCCTGCGATCTTGCGTCCGCGCCCTCCGTGAGATTTCGGCTACCGACTTGAATGGTTAGTCCGCCGAGCATAAGTAGTCTCAAAATTTGACCGTCGGCACCAACTGCATCCTTGAGTAGTGTCCGTGCTTCGGGTGAGAGTCGGTCAGCCAGTCGCGGCGGGAGGGTGTCCAGTTCGACTGATAGTGCGCCAGAAGAAAAATACTCGTCACCATTCAGCTTGATTTGCAGATGGCGGTAGAACTTCTCGCGGAACTCGGCAACACTGGAATACGACTCGAGAAGCCCGCGAGTCATGCAATCATCCCTGAATCGTTTCAGGCGTGCGTACTGTGTCTCGTCCACGCTGCCCATAACCACCGGGACGTCGGAAAAATAGAGCATTGCGGGCTTCCCTGCCTTCAAATGTTCCTCAATCTCCTCCACGGTTCCGCTCTGGTAGGCTCCTGTTTCAGTGCCGAGACGCGTCCAGAAGACCCCCACCAGGAGATCGCATCCTCCAAGAATCTGCTTATTGATAATTGCCTGGGGCCGATTTCCCATCTCTGGAACGGAGTGCGTTTCCCAGCCAATGGACAAGAGAACAGTACGCCTTGCATCGGCATTGACGTTGTTCCATTCCGTGATGATTTCACGGATCACGTTGCGTTCGGCTGCAACGTCGCTGGGTGATGCGATCATTACTTTGAATACGGTCGCTTGGTAGCTCATCGCTCAACCCTCACAATAGTGCCGTTTCCAAACGCTGCTTCCGCTTCTCCCAATTCGGCATCACCTGCCCGAGCAGGCGAAAGAAACTCGTATCGTGATCGCGATGCTTGACGTGACACAGTTCATGGGCCACCACATACTCGATGCAGGCACGTGGTGCGCGAACCAGATTGGCATTCAGTGTCATCGTGCCGGCCTGCGAAAGGCTGCCCCAGCGAGACTGCATTGCCCGCACAATCAAGCGTGGCCGCTGGTACCCCTTGAAGCGGGGAAGCCACTCATTCATCACATCGATGAACACCTGCCGGGCGTGGTCGAGATACCAACGGTGCAGAAGTGCTTTCACCCGATCCGGGTCGGATTTATCGGGCAGGGTCAATACCAGATGGCCGCGACTCATCTTCACTGACGCCGATTCACCAGCGCCGACTTTCAGCCGGTACTGCCGCCCGAGGTAGAGATGGGTCTCTCCGCTCACATACTGCCGCGCCGGTGTCTTCGGGCTGTAGCGCTGAAAATTGGTCAGTTGCTTGCTGATCCAGGAAGCGCGCCTGCCAACCCTGGCCTGGATGGTATCGGGATCACAATCGGCCGGAGCGCGAACGACTACCGACATATCGGGATGCACCTCGATCCCGAGCGTGCGCCGCGTCGGCAGGAATCGAATTTCATAGCCAATTGTTTCCGTGCCGAAGACAATCTCTTGCCGCATGATCTTCACGCCGGTATCCGGTGTCTGGCCAATTGCATCGAGCGGTCGATGATTTCATCCATCTCCTCGGTGGTCAGAGGGATGCCGCGCTCACCCCGGATAACGTCGTAGAGGAAGTCGTCCATCTCGTTCATTGCCCGGCGCTGCGCATCCAGGTTGTCCCAGAATCCGACTACCCTGTTTCGCTCGACAATGCCCCAGATGCTGACCGCCGCCTCTGCAGCAATTGCCTTCGCCTGCGCGCCATCCGCAATGTGTCGGCCGAAATAGGACTCCAGGACACCGAAGCAGGCAATCGCATGATCGTTGCCGTGCAGGACGGCGGGTACATCATCGGTCTTGCGGTTCACCACCGAATCCTTGATCTCGCTGGCCCGCTTCAGATACTCCAGATCGGAAATCCGCCCGGCACGGTAGTCGTCGATGGCCTGCTGAATCAGCTTGGAGAATTTCTCGAAGAAGGCAGGGTCTTTGTCCAGGTGCTCGGAAATCGCGCGCCTGGTGGCGTGGGCAATCATGTCCGCCTTGGCGGCCGTCGGTTTGCCGTGCCCCTGTTCCTCCAATACTTGCTGGAAAGCCGCACCGTCGAAAATATTGACGGGCTCGTTGAGCTTGAGCACCTCATTGGCCGAGATATGGGTATCGAGCAGTTTCTGTATCTTCGGTTCGTAGTCCCGGTAGTCGATGGATTCGGCGTAGCGCAGTTTCACCGCTGTCTTCAGCTTGGTGAAGCGCTTGAGATCGGCCTTGTAGCCTCTGAGACGATTTTCCGGGGTGGTGGTGATGAACTCCTCGGAGGACATGGCGATGGCCAGCGTCCTGGCGTAGGCCGATAGCCGCTCATAGAAGTTCTCGCGAATCTTTTCATCGGCGAGCAGTTGCTCGAAGGCTTCCTCATCCTGCCGGTTGGCCACGGTCTTGAACACATCCCACAGCTCGGCATGGCGCTGCGGCAGTTGGCGCACCTCGTCGTTGATGCTGGCCAGAGCCCCGACGAGATCGCCCTCCTCGAACCCTTCCAATGCGCTGTAGGTCGTCAGCGCCTGGTCGAGTTCTCCCAGTATGCCGGCGTAGTCGATGATGTAGCCGAACTCCTTGGGCTTGGCTCCCTCATCGTCGTCATAAAGACGATTCACCCGCGCAATCGCCTGCAACAGCGTGTGCTCCTTGAGACTGCGGCTGAGGTAGAGCACCGTGTTGCGCGGCGCATCGAAGCCGGTCAGGAGTTTGCTGACCACGATGAGAATTTCCGGGTCGCTGCCGTGCTTGAAGGCATTGATGATCTGCGTCTCATAAGCCTCGGCATCGCCGTAGCGCTTCATCATGCGCTGCCAGAAGGCGACGACCTCGTCAGTGGACTCCTCGTCGTCCACGTCATCGAAGCCGTCCCGCTCATCGGGCGAAGAAATGACGACCTCGCTCGTCACCTCGCCGATGTCATCGAGGAAGGCCTTGTATTTCAGCGCCGCCGCCTTTGAAGGAGCCACCAACTGTGCCTTGAAGCCCGTGCCCTGCCAGTTCTGCTGGAAATGGGTGCTGATGTCGAAGGCGCGCATGTAGATGACCTGATCGGCCTTGTTGAGCATTTCGGCCCGCGCGTATTTCTTCTTGAGGTCGGCCTTCTGCGCCGGCGACAACCCCTCCGTGTGACGCTCGAACCAGACATCGATCGCCGCCTTGTTCTGCTCGATCTCGACCAGGCGCCCCTCGTAGAGCAGGGGCACGATGGCTTCGTCCGCCACCGCCTGATTGATGGCGTAGGTATGGATGATGCCGCCGAACTTCATCACATCGCTTTTTTCGCGCTTCAGCAGCGGCGTGCCGGTAAAGCCGATGTAGCAGGCGTTCGGAAACATCTGGCGCATGCGCGCGGCGAACATGCCCAATTGCGTGCGCTGGGTTTCATCCACCAGCACAAAGATTTCCGTCGATTCGTCCTGGAACTTGCGGGTGGACAGCGCCTTGTCGAACTTGTGGATCAGGGTGGTGACGATGTGCGCCTTGTTCTCGGCCACCAGTTCCACCAGGTGCCGCCCCGACTCGGCACGATCCGGAGTCAGGCCACAGGCGGCGAAGGTATTGCCTAACTGCTTGTCGAGATCGACCCGGTCGGTGACCAGCACGATGCGCGGTGTGCGGATATCGAGATCGAGCACCAGTGCCTTGGCCAGCATCACCATGGTCAACGACTTGCCCGAACCCTGCGTGTGCCAGACGATGCCGCCGGCGCGTCGCCCTTCGGCGTCGCGTACCTTCACACGGCCGAGGATGCGCTCGACCGCGAAGAACTGCTGGTAGCGCGCGATCTTGCGCCGCCCGCCGTCGAATGCCGTGAACAGCAAGGCCATGCGCAGCAGACGCTCGGGCCGGCACAGAGCGTAGATTGTTCGGTCCTGCTCGGTCAGCGCCCTCCGTACCAGATACTCGGCATCGGATTCACGCACGCCGAAACCCTCGGCCAGCAATTCATAGAGCCCGGCCTTCGCCTCCTGCGGCAAGGGCCGGTCGAGCACCGCGCGCAAGGCCGCGCCGTCCTCGTCCTTCTCTTCCCGCTCCTCGCGCCACACCGCCCAATACTTGGCTGCCGTGCCCACGGTGGCGTACTTGCAATGGTTCTTGCTGGTGCCGATAACCAGCTGGACGTAGGTAAACAGCGTCGGGATGTACTCGTCGCGCTGGTTGCGGATCATCTGCGACACCGCTTGCGCCACCTCGCTATTGGGCGATTTGCACTCGATCGCCGCGAAGGGGATGCCATTGACGAACAGCACGATGTCCGGCCGCGCCGTCTCGTGGCTGCGCGTGCGCTCCACCGAGAATTCGGCGGTGACGTGATAGACGTTGTTCTCCGGGTTTTTCCAGTCGATGTAGTTGAGCGTGAAGCTGCGCACTGCGCCCTCCACCGACTGCTCCAGCGCCACGCCCAGGGTCAGCAGGTCATAGACGGCCTCGTTGGTTT
>CAZEFE010000030.1:0-5221 GCA_964511385.1 uncultured Methylophilaceae bacterium
GGCGGCCAACCATCCGGAAGGCGGCGCCGTGCTGACCCTGACCCTGCCGCTGGCCCAGTTGGGGCCCCACGCGGACTAATGACTTTTTGTTCGCGCCGGCCGGGACATGCATCAGTCAGCGCTTTGAAGTGGTTAGGAAGTTTCCTGGATTCACTGAAACTGGAATTTAGGTTTTCGGTATACGAAGCCCGGGGCATTTTAAAATCGTCATAAAACAATTAGATAGAAACATGGTTCGGTGTTGGCATGCAAATTGATATGAAGAAAAAAATATTCTTCATACCTTTGCTTTGGCGTGCACGCATTGCGACCTTTGCCTGCTCCACGAATCGTCACTTCGCATTACTTCGCGATGCCGCAAGCGCGGACGATCCCGCTTTGGCGGCGCGGAGCCGCTCTGGCTGTCTTGGTGGGATTGCATGCGGCCTTGGTTCTGGGCTTCGCCGTGGCGCCCCGGCCCGATCTGGCTGAGCGGTTGCAGACGCTTACGGTGCGCATGCTGGAAATCGCCCCGGTTCGGTCCGAAGCCGTGCCGCCCGAGTTGCCACGGGAACCACCGCGTAGGAAGGCGCCAGTACCGCCACCGCTACTGGTTGCCGCCGTGGCGGCAGAGACATCGAATTTTTCTACCGCCCCACAAGCGGAGCCCCGTCTGGTCGAGGCTGCACCATCCACGGTTGCAGCCACGCCGGCGCCTATCGTTCCGCCGCGCTTCGACGCTGATTATCTGCGCAATCCGGCGCCGGAATATCCAGCGGTATCGCGTCGCATGGGCGAGGAAGGCAGGGTTGTGCTGCGTGTCAGAGTCAGTGTGCAAGGATCGCCGCTGGCAGTCGAGCTAAAGCAGTCGTGCGGTTTCATTCGGCTCGACGAGGCGGCGCGCGCCGCCGTCGAGAAATGGCGTTTCGTTCCAGCCCGACAGGGGGGGGATGCGATCGAATCCTGGGTGTTGGTGCCTCTGCACTTCACTTTGAGCCAGTAAGGAGAAAGCAGCATGCATGCAAATCTCGGTATCGTGCATTTTTGGGCGCAGGCGGACGCCGTGAATCGTTCCGTCGCGGTCCTGTTGGTCGTCCTGTCGGTCGTCAGTTGGTATGTCATGCTCGGCAAGCTGGCCGTCTATGCCCGAACCCGGCGCTGCCATAAGCGTGCGCTGGAAGCGTTCTGGAGCGCGGCGAACCTTCCCGCCGCAATCGAAGCCATACGTCGCGAGGATCGTACTGGCATCCTCGCAAGCCTTGCCGTCACGGGTGCCAATACGGCGGAATTGCAGCGCGAAAATGCCGCCTGCAGCATCGGCGCCGGTGTCAGCGCCAGCGAGGCCG
Organism: uncultured Methylophilaceae bacterium; assembly: GCA_964511385.1. Classification (GTDB taxonomy): domain Bacteria; phylum Pseudomonadota; class Gammaproteobacteria; order Burkholderiales; family Methylophilaceae; genus CAILHX01. Next base: position 1,326 of record CAZEFE010000030.1, read on the forward strand.
TGACTCGCTCGCTGCGTAGCCAGATCGTCGAATCCCAGGCGAGGATCGAAAGCGGACTGACCTTCCTCGCCTCGGTGGGATCGACGGCGCCATTCATCGGGCTGTTCGGCACGGTCTGGGGCATATACCACGCTCTAGTGGGGCTTTCCGGGGCAACCCAGGTCGTCCTCGACAAGGTGGCCGGGCCGGTCGGCGAGGCGCTGATCATGACCGCCGCCGGACTCTTCGTCGCAATTCCCGCCGTGCTCGCCTACAACGCTTTCACCCGCGCTAATCGGCTGACGCTGGCGCATCTCGACGGCTTTGCCCACGACCTGCATGCCTATCTCGTCACCGGCCGTCGCGGCCGGCCCGGCGACAAGCTGGTCGAGCTCGATGCGGCGCGCGGCGCGCGCACGGCCTGAGGCGCGGTCATGGCATTCGGCGCATTCAGCGAGGAAGGGCTGGCCCAGCCGATGGCCGAGATCAACACCACGCCGCTGGTCGACGTGATGCTGGTGCTGCTGGTCATTTTCATCATCACGGCGCCGCTGTTTCATCAGGCGGTGCCGGTCGATCTGCCCAGGGTCGACTCGACCCGGCTGGACGACAAGCCGCTCACCCTTGCGGTGGCGGTCGATGCCGCGGGAGGGGTGCATGTGGATGGCGTCGAGGTCGCGCGCGCCGAGCTGGGCGCGCGCTTCGCCGCGGCCACCGAGGCTGGCCGACAGCCTGAAATGCATCTGCGCGCCGACCGCGGCACGCGCTACGAGCGTGTCACCGAGGTGCTGGCCGAAGCGCAGCGGGCGGGAATCGTGAAGATCGCATTCGTAACCGAACCGGCCCGATAGCCGGAATTCAATCAGGGGGATATTTCGAATGAAAAGCAGGAAGCGGATTCTTTCTCTGGCGGTGGGAATCGTCGGCGTATCTACGGCTTTGGCCGACACGCAACTTCCTGAAATCCGCATCAGCGGGAGCGGCGAGAAGCCGAAAGGAAGCCTCACCATAGAAGCGAGCGGTCTTCCCGCAGCGGTGACGGTGATCGGACGCGAGGAAATCGAGCGGACCAACGTTGGGCGGGACTATACCGATTTGCTTCGCCGCGTACCAGGAATCAACGCCTACAGCTTCGGCCAGGGCGACATCGGCAGCCCGATCAAGATGCGCGGTTTTACGGGAACCGGTGCGCATGGCGGCGATGTCGCCATCTACATCGATGGCGTGCCGCAGAACTTCCCTTCGGCCAATCAGGGCGGGCCGGGCATGAGCGACCTGTCATGGCTGACACCCGACATGATCGAGCGCATCGAGGTCATCAAAGGACCTTTCTCGGCACTGTATGGAGACCAGAACCGCGCCGGCGCGATCAACATCGTTACGCGCAACAGCGGCGAGTCGAGCATTGGCGCCAGCGTCGGCAGCTATGGCTCCGCGCGCGGTACGCTGGTGCACTCGGCCGAGCATTCCTCCGTCCGCAGCTTTGTCGTCGCCGATCTGTACAGGACGGACGGCTATCGCGACAACTCGGATGGGGTTCGTGGTTCGGTATTCGCCAAAGCGTCGATGACTGTCGGGGACGCCGTCTGGGCGCTGCGCGGCAACTACTACAAGTCGGACTGGAACGCGCCGGGCTATCTCCGTTACACCGAACTGGTCAGCGGCGCGGTCAAGCCGAACGACCGGGATCCGTATGCACCCAAGCTCTGGGGAGATACGGAGCGGTACGGACTCGTTCTGACGCGCACGCCCTCCAAGGGCGAGGAAGGGCTGCATGCCACGGCGTATGCCGAGCATTACGACAAAAGGCGCGCCAACCCGGTCACTGGCAACGTCAATGCCCTCAACGTGCAAAACGACGATCGTGCCGTCGCTGGCGCCAGAGCACTTTACAACATCGTATTCACAGACCGTGCCGCGCTTGCCTTTGGCGGGGAGGTGCGTGCAGACCGTGGCACGGGAGTCAACCAACGCTGGCCCACTTCGGCCGGCCCCGGCAATACCTACAGCAACAATTGGGATCTCGATCTGCTCACCTACGGTTTATTCGTCCAGGGGCAATATCGTGTTCTCGACAGCCTCAAGCTGGTCGGAGGCCTGCGCGTCGATGCCTTCGATTACAGCATCGAAAACCGCAAGCGCCCGGCGGCCTCTCTGGATTACAACAAGTCGGTAAAGACGCCGCGCGCCGGGGTCGTCTGGACGCCGGTGAAGACCCTCGACTTCTTCGCCAACGTCGGGGAAGGGTTCCGTTCTCCGGCAGAACGGGAGCTGTCTCCGCCCGGTGGCGTCGGCCCGCTCGGGGCCGCCGGCGGCAGCCCATTTCCCGATCTGAAACCGCCCAAGGTCAAGGCCTATGATTTCGGCTTCAATGCCGCTCTCGGCTCTCAATGGAAAGTCTCGGCGGCGAAATACCATTCCCTGAACCAGGGCGAGATACGCGAAACGACTCCAGGCAGCGGCGTCTATGCCAACCTCGGCGACACGACGCGAGACGGTTGGGAAATCGATCTTCACTTCTTTGCCACCGACGCGCTCAGCTTCTACGCCAGCTACGGCAAGGTGAAGGGGCGCGTGAATAACCCGACCACGGTCGAGCAGAACCTGATCTCCGGGTTGCCGGAGGACACTTATCGGCTCGGCGCCGAATACGCCACACAGCTGGCGGGCGGCAGGCTGTTCGTCAATGCCGATGCCTTCCATATCTCGGGGGCGCCGTACTACTCCGGAGTTAGTCCGGCGCCGCTTTTTAGCCGCCCCTATACCCGTTACGACCTGCGCCTGTCTTTCGAGCAGGGGCGCTGGCGCTATACCGGCTTCGGCACCTTCCAGCCGCGCGACTACGCGAGCGAACAGGCCGGTGCGACCGTCGACCCGCGCCCGAAAGCCGATGTCGGCGTGGCCGTGGCCTACAAGTTCTGATTCCAACCAAAGGAGAAAACCATGCTTCTTCGCAAACCGCAGGCATTGCTTCTTTCCGCCGCATTGCTTGCCCTGAGCGGCAAGGTGCTTGCCCACGATGCCTGGATCGAGGCGCGCGGGGCCGAGTACGTCGTTCTTTATGGACACGGAGACAAGAGTGAGAGTTACGCGCCGGCAAAGGTCAAGGCCGTGTCGGCGATCGATGCCAAGGGCCAGCCGCTGCCGGTCGTGAAGGAGGCCGGAGCGGAATCGTTGCGCGTCACCCTGAAAGGGCAACCCGCTCTCGCCACGCTGCATTTCGACAACGGCTACTGGAGCAAGACCACCGAAGGATCGAAGAATCTGCCGAAAAACGAGGTGCCGGGAGTGTTGAGCGCCATGCATTCTGTGAAATTCGGCAAGACGATATTCGCGTGGACGGCGGTTGCGAGCAAGCCGCAGGGCCTGCAGCTGGAAATCGTCCCACTCGCTTCGTCGGCGCCCGAAGCCGGCAAGGAAATCACGGTCCAGGTGCTGTGGGAAGGGAAACCCCTGTCCGGAGCGAAAATTACGCGCTCTGAGTACAGCAAGGAGAAACCGATCGAGACCGATGCCGAAGGTAAGGCGCGGGTGCCGGTTGTCGCCGGCCGGCAGATGCTGGGTACCAGCCACAAGCACGATCTGAGCAACGATCCGCGCGCCGACAGCTACTCCGTATCGGCCAACCTGGTGTTCACGGCGCGCTGAGTGGAAGCATTCCTATCGCTTTGGACTTTGCGTGGCAGGGCGGCTTGCGGCATCCGCGCGGCTGTCCGCCCGAAATACCGAAGCATCAAAGGCTTGTCCGCGTTGCCGGCTTGGCATGAATCGTGATATGAAGTAATGGTTTTTCTTCATATTGACATGGTGGCATGGCAATGAGACGGTGTATTGGGGTTTTCTTTGTGCTGGGCCTGACAATGGCCCTGCCGGCCGCCGCTCACGACCTCTGGCTGGAGAAGGAGGGCAGCGGCCAT
>CAZEFE010000031.1:0-5069 GCA_964511385.1 uncultured Methylophilaceae bacterium
GGAAAAGTCAGTCTCTGCGATACGGCGATATGGCAGGTCGAAGGAAGCTTTCGACCCAATGTTGTCTTTCGCTTATCCGAAGCTCCAATGACAGGTAAGCAAAGGTAATCAGTCATTCACGAAAGCTATTTACCAGATGACAAGCTGTCACTATCTTCGGGTCTCGCAGGACGTGGTGCCCATGAAGAGACAGCAACCACTTTTGGTGTCTGCGGATCATCCATGTAGTGAGGCGACATGATCTGTACACCATAGCGGTTGAACGAATCCTGAATGGCCGCATGGAGATCGCTGGCGATACGGGCGCGCGTTGCCGGTACTTCGGAATCCACTTGCACAATCAGCTTGTAGGCGACGTAAAAATCAGCCAGTGCCGTCTGCACCACATAGGCTGGCGGTGTCGATAGGATTTCCGGGATCGATCCCGCCGCTTCAAGCAGCATGGCATGCACCTGTCGCCATGGCGTGTCGTAACCGATCGTTACGGTCACGTCGAGTACATAGGCCTTGCCGGCGCTGGCGCGCGAGAAATTGCGCGTAACATTGGCGAGCACGAACGCATTGGGCAGGGAAATCTCCTCACCCATCCCCGTACGCAGACGCGTCACGAACAGATCAAGCTCGGTCACCGTACCCTCGTAGTCCTGGATGCGCACATACTCCCCCTTCTTTAGCGCATAGGTATAGACAATCATCATGCCGCTGGCGATCTGACCGATTACCCCGGAAGCGCCGATCGACACCATCAGGCCGAGCAGCACTGACAACCCCTTGAACGCCTCGGTGTGCGAGCCTGGTAGATAGGGGTAGGCCATGGCGACGGCGAACAGCCACAGCGAGGCGTTGACGATGCGGCGCGTTGCAAAAGCCGTATGCGCGTTGAGCACGCTGCTGTCGTCCGGCCGTGTCGTGACGCCGGTAAAAAACTCGGTCGAGACGCGCGTGGCAACCCAAGCGACGAGAAATATCAGGGTTGCGATGAACATGCCCGGCAATGCCTCAGCGATGGCACTGAACGCCTGTGCGGTGATAGTCGCCAGCGATTGCGAAAGCGTTTCGCTGGCCGGGCGCGTGAGGACAAATTGTGCCAGGCTGTAAGTGAGATAGATGAATATCAGGAACAGACTCAGCAACCAGCTCAGCAGAATCAGGCCACGCGCCAGCACAGATGGCAAAAAACCGGCCAGCCGATGAAGGGCACTACTTTCCGGTAGCGCCTGTAGCTGATTTTCCAGCTGGCGGATCAGTCCGGTGCGCAACCTGAAAGAAACCTTTACAATCAATGCCAACGCACCGATCAACAGCACCGTCGCCAGGGCTACCCTGAGCAGTGCTGCCAAGCTGGCACGTGGGTCGCGACGTTCGCGGGCTTCGTTCCAGGCCTTCTGCAACGTACGCGAAGCCTGGTTGGCGAGGTCTTCCGGCGTCTCGCCCGCCAGTTCGCGTGCATCGCCGGGCATCACGAGAAACAGGGGGGTTCCGTCAAGCATCACCTCGATTCCCTGTGGGCCGGGCTTGATTGAGGTCCAGCCTTCGCCGGACTGTTCAAAGCTACGCTCAATGCGCTGTCGGGCACTGGTGGCGCGTTCAGCCGGCGAGAACATGCCCAGTGGCACGCGAAAGATGTGAATGGTGCGATTGCCGATCACCAGCGGGACGCCATCGCTCTCTTCTGCCTGCACGGTGAGCGGTGCGGAGAATAGCGAAAAGAACAGAAGCAAAACGCCCCACCACCGGTTCAGTCGCGTTGCAAATGTCGGCATGATTTCCCCAAAGTTTTGGGCAAGTCTAGCGTAATCTGCGTGCCGAATCGCTATTGCTTGCTGAACGCTCGTCCGGAGGTGTCATGTTTTGTGTGAATCTGTGCCGTGGCTTGCTGTTGCTAGGTTGCTGCGTTGGCCTTGCCTGCGCCCAGGGACCCGCCTACGACTGCACCAAGGCAAATGGCAGCATCGAGAAATTGATCTGCGAGGATGCCGAGCTGGCGTCGCTGGATCGCGCGATGGCGAACGTTTATGCCGCCGCCCTGCGCAAGGCCACCAATGAGCATCCGCCTGTGCTCAAGGCCGAGCAGCGCGGCTGGATCAAGGGCCGCAACGACTGCGGGAAAAGCAACTACCGTCGCCAGTGCGTCGTAGAACTCTACCGGTTGCGCCGCGTCGAATTGGAAACGCGCTACCGACTGGTTCCGGTGGCCGCCAGCGCAAAGTTCGTCTGCGACGGTGACACGCGCAATGAGGTGATCGTCAATTTCTTCCAGACCGATCCACCCAGTTTGATCGCCGAACGTGGCGACAGCGTGTCATTGATGCTGCAGCAGCCAGCCGCGAGCGGCACGCGCTACCAGGGCCGCAACGAATCCTTCTGGGAGCATCAGGGCGAAGCCATGGTCGTCTGGGGCTACGGTGCGCCGGAAATGCGCTGCCAGAAGCAACCGGATCAGGCCGCAGGCCTTACCGGTAAGATCTGGGAACTCGTTGCCATCCAGTCGATGGACGATGCACAAGGCACGACCCGCATCAGTCACCCCGAAAAATTCACCGTCAACTTTGCCCCCGACGGACGCGCGAACTTCCGGATCGATTGCAATCGCGGCAACGCCTCATGGAAAGCGACCCCATCGACCGATTCCTCATCGGGTTCGCTCGAATTCGGCCCGCTCGCAGCGACGAAGATGATATGTCCGCCCGACTCGCACGCCCAGAAAGTGATGCGTGATCTGGTCTATGTTCGCTCTTACCTGCTCAAGGACGGCAAACTGTACCTATCCCTGATGGCCGACGGAGGCATTTACGAATGGCAGCCACAAAAACACTGATTGCGAGCCGTACCCGCTGCGGGGCATTCCATCCCGCCAGCGCCGACTTTTTCCATTTGACAAAAGTCCTCATCGCGGCCGGGCTATTGGCCGTATCGCCGGCCAATGCCGGCAGCTTCCTCACCGACGTCCCGTCCCTTGGCTACTCGCCCCAGAACATGGACCGGACGGTCGATCCGCGCCAGGACTTCTATCGCTACGCGGCGGGCAACTGGCTCAAGAAAACCGAGATCGCGCCCAGCGATCCCGACGTCGGCGGCTTTACGCTGCTAGCCCACAACCTGGACAAGCAACTGCTGGCCCTGATCAAGGACGCTGCAGCAGCGGCCGATGCGCCCAAGGGCTCCCCCCGCCAGCAAGTCGGCGATTTCTACAAGGCGGCCATGGACGATGCGCGCCGTTATGCCCTCGGCCTCAAGCCGCTGGAGGCCGATATGCAGCGCATCGCTGCGGCGGGCGGCACGCCGGCCGACTACGGCCGTCTTGCCAGCCGGCTACAGGATGCCGTTGGCGGTTCCCCGCTGATCATGGTTGGCGCCATGCCGGATGCCAAGGACAGCAGCACCGGTGTATTGATACTGGCACCCGGCGCGCAACTGCTCGAACAGGACGAGTACGCCCGGCCCGAGCACCAGAAACTGCGCGACCTGTATCGCATGTACATCGTGGCAATGCTGCACGGCATCGGCGAACCGATCGACGTCGCCAAGGTCCAGGCGGCCAACATCCTGGCCATGGAAGCGCAAGCGGCGGGCGCGATGATGACGCCACTGCAGCAACGCGATCCGGCCAACACCTACAACATCATGACGCTGGATCAGGCGCAGGCGCTGGTGCCGGCGCTTGACCTACGCACCTTCCTGGCCGAGCTGGGCGTCGCCGCGCCCGAACAGGTACAGGTGTTGGATATCAACGCCATGAAGGCGCTGCAAAAAATGCTGACCGAGCGTTCGGTCGACGAGGTGAAACTGCTGCTGCGCTGGTTCTTGCTGGCCGGCCGCGCCTCGGAGCTGGGACGGCCGTGGCGCTTGCAGGAAGAGGCGTTCACGGTGGAGCGCAAAGGCCTGAAGACGCCACCCGAGCTGGAGCGCGTTATCACCCAGCAGATCGGCGCGCAGTTGTATCACCCGCTGTCGCAGTTGTATGTGCAGGCCTACTTCCCCGACGCTACCCGGCGCGACATCACCGACATGGTCGGGCATATCAAGGACGAATTCGCCACCCGCCTGCGCAGCAATATCTGGCTGGACGAGGCGACCCGAAAAGCGGCGCTGGAAAAGCTGGGCAAGATCGACATCCAGGTCGGCTACCCCAAGGAATGGATTGATTTCAGCGGTCTCGACATCCGCCCGGACGATCACTACGGCAACGTGCAGCGTGCCAACCGCTTCGCGTTTCAGCGCCAGATGGCGCAGGTCGGCAAACCTGTGCTGGGCAACCGTTTCGCGGTTGCGACCAAGACCACGCCGATTGCGGTGAATTCCGCCTACAACTTCACCACCAACACCATCGACATCACGGCGGCCATCCTGCAGCCGCCCTTCTACCAGCCGGGTGCCGATGCCGCCGCCAACTACTGCGCCATCGGCGCGGTGATCGGCCACGAGATCACCCACGGTTTCGACAGCCTGGGCCGCCAGTTCGACCCGCAAGGCAACCTGCGCAACTGGTGGACACCCGCCGCCGATGGTCAGTTCAAGCGGCGTACCGATGTGCTGGTCGATCAATACAGCCACTACGAAATCCTGCCCGGCCTGATGCACAACGGCGCGATGACCGTGACGGAAAATACGGCTGACCTGGGTGGCATCACCCTCGCCCACGCTGCCTTGAAGCGCTACCTGGCGAAGAACCCGATTCCGGATGTGGACGGGCTGACCGCTGACCAGCGCTGCTTCGTGGCCTGGACACAGATGTGGGCCTACAAGGCACGCTCGGAACGCTTGCGTTATCTGGTGTCGGTCGATGTGCACGCCATCTCTTCGGTGCGTGCTGTCGCGCCCTTGCTGCATCTGGATGCCTTCCACGAGGCCTTTGGCACGCTGCCAGGCGATCCGATGTGGCGCGATCCCAAGCGGCGTGTCCTGATCTGGTGATATCAATCAAGAGATTGCCAGTTTGGAGTCGCTTGCATTGATAACGAGTTTCTGAGTGTAGCGGCCCTGCGAATGGCCGTTATAAATAGAAGGCGATTGGCCGCTTCTGGCCGCTTCCAGACCTTCCCATACCCCATCGCCGCATCGCAGCGACT
>CAZEFE010000032.1:0-4488 GCA_964511385.1 uncultured Methylophilaceae bacterium
CCGAACTCTGCCAGCGCCTGCTCGCCCAGGGCGCGCCCGGGCTGCACTTCTACACGCTCAACCAGGCCGGCCTGACGACGACGATCTGCCAGCGGCTGGGGCTGTAGCCTCGGGCAAAAGTCAGTCCCGGCGGGACGGCGATACGAATACGGGATAAGATACGCCGGCGCAACCGCAGGGAGCATGCCCGATGCGAGTCCTGGTGGTCGACGATCACCCGCTGATCCGAACCGGCGTCACGTCCATGCTGTCCCGCCACGACAGGGACTGCGTCGTCATGGAAGCGTCGGACTGTCGAAGCGCGACCGCGATGCTGGCGGCCGGAAACACTCCGCCGGACCTGATCCTGCTCGATCTCAACCTGCCGGATTGCAGCGGACAGGCCGCCCTGGAAGCCGTCCGCGAGGCCTGCCCGAACGCGCCGGTGGTCGTGCTGTCCGGCAAGGACGACAGGGACACCATCCTCGACGCGCTCAACCTCGGCGCGATGGGCTTCATCCCGAAATCCATGAACCCGGAACTCGTCTGGTCGGCGCTCGGGCTGGTACTCGCCGGCGGCATCTATGTGCCGCCTCAGGTCGTGACGGACCGGGAAGGCGCCCCGCCGCGGCGAACCGGGCAGGCATCGAGCCATACCACAACCCTGGCTTCCCTCGGTCTTACCGAGCGGCAAATCGACACCCTGCGCATGCTGGTGAGGGGCCTGCCCAACAAGACCATCGCGCGCAACCTGGGCATTTCCGAAGCCACCGTCAAGGTCTATGTCAGCGCCGCCTTGCGCGCCATGAACGTCACCTCGCGCACCCAGGCGGTCATCTGGCTTTCGCAGAACGGCGTCTGTTTCGAGGACAAGCGGGAAGCGGTCTAAGCGCCGCCCTTATCGCGGCGGCGGCGCCAGCGCCTCCTGCATGGCGGCGCGCAGCGCTTCGGCGGCCAGCGGCTTGCGCAGCAGCTTGTAGCCGTTGCGGGTGCGGCCCGTCACATCCGCCGCCAGTCCCGTCGCGGTGATCACGAGCACCGGAATGTCCGGCCAGACCTGGCCGTGAATGCGCCGCACCGCGTCGTCCGCCGATTCCCCGCCCGCCAGCTCGTAGTCGCAGACGATCAGGTCGGGAATGCGCTCGTGACGGTCGAGCGCCTCCAGCGCCTGCGCGCCCGAGGCCGCCAGCACGCTGTGGCAGCCCCAGAGCTCCAGCAGCCGGCGCATGCCATCGAGCACCTCGCGGTCATCGTCGATAACGACGACGAAGGCACCGAAGACGCGGTTCGCGTCGTCCCGCGCCACCGGCTGAGCCACGGGCGCCTCGTCGGTGAGCGGCACATTTACCGCGAAGCAGCTGCCGCGGCCCGGCCGCGACCGCGCCGCCAGCGCATGGCCCAGCACTTGGCAGGCCTCGCGCACGATCGCCAGGCCGATGCCTAGGCCGCGGTCGCCCTCGCGGCCCTGGCGTCCGAGGCGCACGAACTCGACGAAGATGCTGTCGAGCGCTTCCTTGGCGATGCCCGGGCCGGTATCCCAGACCTCGATGCTCAGCGCGGCGCCGCGCCGGCGGCAACCGATCAGCACGCCGCCCCGCTCGCTGTAGCGCACGGCATTGGCCACCAGGTTCCGCAGAATCTGGCGCAGCAACTGCGGATCGCTTCTGACGCGCCCGCGGCAGGCGCGAATGCGCAGATCGAGGTCCTTGTCGCGGGCGGCGGCGCCAAACATCGATTCCAGCTCGCGCAGCAGCTCGTTCATGGATAGCGCCGCCCACTCGGGCTTGACGAGACCGGAGGCCAGCCTCGACAAATCGAGCAGGGAGTTAAACATCGTCTGCATGGCGCCGACCGCCAGCTCGATCTTAGCCAGGACCTCCTTCTGCTCTGGATCGCGGACCCGATTCTTCAGGGCATAGACGTTCAGGCCGAGCGAATGGATCGGCTGGCGCAGGTCGTGGCTGGCGGAAGCGAGGAAACGCATCTTGGCCAGGTTGGCTTGTTCGGCCGCGGCGCGCGCGACATCAAGCGCCTGGATGGTGTTGAACTGGCGCCGGTGCAGGCGCTCCTGCCAGTACGCCGCCCACATCACCGCGCCGGCCATGGCCCAGACGAAGTGGGCGTTGAGTTCGAGAGACCGGGACCCGTCCTCCGGTGCGAGATGATGCGCGGCGACGAAGGCGGTCGCGCAGAAAAGGGAAACGAAAACGACATACAGGTAGCGCGCCCGCATGAAGGCGATGAAGAACAGCATGGTCTGCATGGCGGGCAGGGCGGTATATTCCATGCCTCCGTCGAGCGCCGGCATGACGAAGTAAATCTGCGCAACCAGCGCCGTCATCGGCGGCAGGATCACCAGCTTCTCGGCATGGCGCCGCAGAGCCGGCAGGAGCAGCAGGGCCTGCGGCAGCAGCAGGAAAGGCAAGACAACCAGCTTGATCCAGTGCGTGTCCGGCGCGCGCACCGGATCGATGGTCTCGCTCCAGAATATCGAGGCGGTGGACAGGATGGCGCCGCCGAGCAGGAAGGCCTGCATGAGATTGATGTGGCGCTCGACGAAGAACTCGCGGAACGCCTCCTCACGGCCCGGTTCCGGAAAATGCAAACCCGCCCTCGCCAGCCACTTCCGGTACCAGCGCATCACCCCTCCCGACAGCGCTCAGGATGCCTGCATAATACCCGCGGACTCGGGAAGGCGCGGATCCGGCCCAGCTCAGTTCGGCTGGCGGCTCACCCACTCGGCGATGGACTGGATTTGCGCCTGGGTTGGCGGCTCCGCGCAACCAGCGACCGCTTCCTTGTGCGACATCGCCTGGACCAGTTTACCTGTCCGCTCCGCAACATACTGGCTATTCAGCCCTGCGATCTTTGGTACGCCGGCCTTCTTCGGCGTGCGCCCGTCGTCGCCATGGCAATGATTGCAATTAAAGACGGCATAGGTCTTGCCGCCTTCGTCCGCATGCTGCTGCGCCTGCGCCGGTGTGCAGCACAGCAGCGCTGCGCCGCCGCACAGCCAAACTTTGTTGATGGCCTTCATTGACTCCCCTCCTGTGTGTGATGACAGTGGGCCAATTATCGGAGTAGCATAATGACGGCCGCAATTCACCCGTGGGACTAATACCTTGGTCGAATGGTGGTCGCATGCGGCAAAAGTCAGTCTTCGCAGGACGGCGATCGGCATGAGGGAGGTAACATGTTCGCTTGGCTCGAGTACGTCAGGCACGGCCGGCTGCGCGGACTCGTCCTGCTGGCGGCAGGCTGGCCGGCGCTTCCCCTCGCCGGCGGTCCGGTGCATGGCGCGCGTGCGGCGGCGATGGGAACCGCTTTCGTCGGGTTAGCCGACGACGCCTCGGCCTTCGCCTACAACCCGGCTGGCCTCGCGCTGCTGGGCCCTAAGCAACAGGTCTACGGCGGCGCTACGTTGGTCATGCCGGCCACCGACTTCCGCAATCCCTCGGGCCTGGAGGAATCGACCGAATTCCAGGCCTTCGCCCCGCCGCATCTGTACTACCTGCCGAAGGCGAATCATCCCGACTGGCGCTTCGGGTTAGGCGTCTTCGCGCCCTTCGGCGTTGGCGGACGAAAATGGAGCAGCAACGGCCTCACTCGCTACGCGTCGACAGAAAGCCTGATCGGCACGCTGGCCGTCAACCCGACGCTGGCGGGGCGACTGGCGCCAGGGCTGCACGCCGGCTTCGGCTTCGACCTAATGATGGTCAGATCGCTAACCCGGCTCAGGACGGACCAGTCGCTGCTCGGCGCCGGCGACGGCCGGGTAAAAATCAAGGGCAGCGGCGCCGGACCGGGCTACAACTTCGGCCTGCTCTACGCGCCCGCGGAAGACTGGAGCCTGGGCGCGGCCTACCGCAGCAAGATACGCGTGCGCCTCAAGGGCGACCTGCACCTGCGCAATCTGGCACCGCCCCTGCAGCCCCTGTTCGGCGGCGCGGCCTTCAACTCGGGCATCTCCTCGCCACTCGTCTTTCCCGACATCCTCAGCCTGGGTCTGGCGTACAAGGGCCTGCGCAACGCCACGCTCACCTTCGACGCGGAACAGATCCGGTGGTCGAGCTTCAGGAGCCAGAAATTGAATCTCGAGCGGGAGGTGCCGCCCGCCGCCACGGACAGCACGACGCCACTGCGCTGGCGCAACGTCTGGACGCTGCGCGCCGGCATCGAATTCCGCCTCGCCGGCACCACCGCGCTGCGGGCCGGCTACGCCTACGTCCCCTCGCCCGTTCCCGAGCGCACGCTGAGCCCGGCCGCGCCGGACGGTACCATGCATCACTTCAGCGTCGGCGCCGGCCACAGGCTGCGCGACGGTCTGGCGCTCGACGTCTTCTACACCCTCGGCGTGGCTGGAAAACGAAGCGTCGACAATGCCATCCTGAGCGGCGGCTACCGCAACACGACCCACTACGCCGGCGTCAGCGTCACCCACGCATTCTGACGGCCGGGAAAAAGTCAGTCCCGGCGGGACGGCGATCAGCCCTTGCGCAGGCTCACCAG
>CAZEFE010000033.1:0-4443 GCA_964511385.1 uncultured Methylophilaceae bacterium
CGACCGGAGGCTGGGGCGGCGGCGCCACGGCGTCTCCCGGCGCGTTGGCCGGCGCCTCGGCGACCAGCTGCTGCGGTTGCGGCTTCTCCATCGGCCGCGGCTTTTCCTTTTGAACTGGCTTCGGCGCTTCCTTCGGCGGAGGCGGAGCGATGATGGTGTCGACGAGCAGCGTCACCACCTCATCTGGGGCAACCAGAATGCGGTGACTCCACAGCGACCAAATAACAACAGCATGAAAGCCCGCAACCAGGATTAGTCCGGCTACTCGCTCCGCCTTCAGCCTACCGAGCGACATAACTTTCATCGTATAAATTTACAGGCTGAGCCCTCGTACTTGAGGACCATTCGCCCCGTGTGAAACTGATGTCCAAGAATTCACGCCGAGGTCGTTCGGCGAGGCAATGCGGCTCTTCTTAGCCGTCGCCATCCGGCTATGGTTCCCGTGACACTTAAGATGACGCCCCCCAGGCTGAGCAGGATCAGCAGGGCATCCCATATTGGACGAGAGTTCAACAACGGCAACCAGTCCCAGCTATGCAGGAAAGCGAACAGCCAGCGCTTAACGCGCTGGTGTGTATCCAGCCTGCCGACGATTGCGCCAGTGGCGGGATCGATGTGCACCCATGTCTTGCCAGGATCATCGAATTCGACTCGCCATACCGGCAAAGGGCGCTCCATGACCCCGCTCATCGTATGCGGCGCGCGCGCGTAATAATAGGCATCGTATCCGAGCAGCTCCGATATCCGGACAACTGAGCTATCCGGCAGCAACATTCTTGCCGCCTGCTTTAGATTTTCGCCATCCAAACTGACACGCTGCGGCACACGGCTCCTTCCGTCGAATGCGGAAATGGCCCCGGAACCGTCAAGCGCCAATACGTATTGTTCACCAGCTACGCGTATAAACTTGATCTCGCGTACATTGCCTCCGGCTGCCTGCATAGCCAGGACAATGTCGGCCGGTTTGACTCTGATCTGGGATACGTCAAGCGGCCCTCCAGTGTATTTCGTGAAATTCAACGGCGGCGCCCCCGAGTCAAAAACTTTCCAGGGGTTCATCGACATCAGGCCGCTGAAAACCCACGTCAGGGTCGTGATCGAAAAAGCCAAACCGACAACATGATGCCAGCGCATTATCTTTTCGCGATAAGGCGATCTTGAACCGTTTGCGTAGCGCACATGACAACGCCAGCGCATCCAGCCGATTGCGATACCCGCCACCACCAAGCCCAAGCTGGCCAGCGACAGCCAGATAATGATGTCTGCCCAGTATGCATCGACCACGGTATCTCGAAACGGATATAGCCAGTGGATCCATGCTCCCAGATAATTCCAGAAACGCTCGGTTTGTGTAGCGTCCCGCACTACTTCTCCGGTTTTCCCGGAAACATATAGCCATGTTCGATCAGCATCGTTCAACTCGATCAGGCGAAGCGGCCGATGCGGGTCAAGTGCGCGGGAATGGGTCCATGCGTCCTCACTTACCTCGCCCAAATCGCGTAGCTCGCTGCCAGGGGAGAAATGAAGGGCGCTTCCGAGCAACGTACTCGTTCCGAATTCATTCAGGACGACTCCCTTGCCGGCATCGACAACCACTTGCTTGCCATAAGGCTGACGGCGCTTCCCCCCGCGTTCGTGATCCGAAACCAAATACACGGCACGCCCGGCGACCGAGCGGGCAAGACGGATTTCAGTTGGGGGGGAGGTAATGCCGCTTACGCTCACGGCCTCCACAGGGGAAACGGTTACATCTGTTGCCGAGAGCGGAGGTAGACGTGCCAATCGCTCGGCGTGTGTCAGTTTTGGGTAGCCGACGTACATCATCACCACCCCGGACACAAACCACATCGCCAGGAACAAGCAAAGCGCTATACCCATCCATCGATGGGTCAGGAACAGGAGGCGCTTGGCTCGGCTCACCTGCGCCTCAAAAACTGGTACGTAACGCAATTTCGGCGCTGCGTGGCTCGCCGAGGAAGAACATCGATCCAACGCTGCCAACGTAGATCTTGTCTGTGATATTTCTGATCCGCCCGGTTATGGATGTTGATTTGTTGAGACGATACGCCAGGCTTGCGTCGATAAGCGTGTAGCTAGGTGCCCAATAGGTGTTTGCAACGTCTCCCCAGCGTTTCGATACAAAGCGCGCCCCCAGAGCCGCATTCCATCCGGGCGCAAATGTGTAATCAAGCCACAAATTGGCAACGCGGTTGGGGACATTAACCGGCGCATTGCCGGCTCGCGACACGGCGACCCCACCCACGACCTGGGAAAAACTGTCGTACCATGCATCGACAAACGCGATGTTGCCCTGCGCAGAAACTTGTTTGGTAATGCGCAGTCCCGCCGCCAGTTCAATTCCCCGGGACGACTGCTGCCCTACCAATATCGACACGCCAGGGTTGCTCGGGACCGGTGTCGACAGGTTTTTGCGTGTAATCCTGTAGGCGGCTACGGTTCCGGAGCCGCGACCGTCCAGGAAATCAAACTTGCTTCCAACCTCGAATTGCTTCCCGGTCGTCAGCTTGGAGTTAGTCATGACATCACCGAAAGTGGCCGTTGTCAGAATTCCTGATGGAGGATCGGCAGCCGTGCTGTATTGCGCGTATACGTTAGCGCTACGGGCAAAATCCCAAATGAGACCGATTCGTCCGGTTGTGGGTGCATAACGGCGGGAATAGCTGGCCGGAGAAGTGGCCGTAATCGCACGGTGATTGGTTAGGTCAAGATCGATGCGGTCATGCCTAAGTCCGGTAACGAGCGAGAGTTCCGGAGAAAGTTTCGTTCTATTCTCGACAAACAATGCCAGTGTATGTACGCGGTTGGTTCTGTCGGGGTTGAAGGCCGGCGCCATGCCGGGAATCGAGAAGAAATTCTCAACGGTGAAATTGAAAGGGTTGACCGTGCTGACGGTCGCAGCTCGCGATTGCGGATAGCGCGTTTGCATGTTCGCGCTATAGTCGAGGCCGAATGCCCAGTCACTCTGCAAACCGCCAAGCCGTCCCTTGTGCGTTACCTCGACACGGTCGCCAATCAATTCCTGGTCATGACGCTGAAGCAGAGTGTTCGATCGTATGACGGCATTGTTTGCCGCATTGAAGCGATAGGTTTCGACGTTACGATAGTCACGCAGTGCGTCGTAAGCGTAAAGGGTGTTCTTGATCTGGGTGGCGTCTGAGAGACGGTACTCGAGGATCGAACGGCCCCATGTAACCCGCTGCTCGTAGATACCATCCGCCGTGTTGTAGTTTTTGAACCGTGTTCCTTCGAGAATTTTCCCCTCACCCGAAATCGGGTTCAGCAATGGCGTTCCCCAGTAAGGGCGGGTTACATTCTCTTGCTGGCGCTCGAATGCAAGCGTATGCGTCAGACGGTCGGTCAGATCGGAAAGCAACGACGCGGCAATTTGGTAGGAACGCGAACTGTTTCCGTCGATCCAGCCGTTGCTTGTGGTTTGGTTGAAGTCGGCACGCAGGAAATGCCCTTTTTTTTCCTCGCCGGAAATTTGCCGATTAAACCCAACAGCTACCTGCCCTGTATCGTAGGATCCGACCCGAAACAGCGCATCATAAAAATCACCCCGCTCTGCTAATTTGGTCACGTAATTGACCGAGCCTCCCACCGCCCCGGCACCGAACAGGAAAGTCGACGGCCCGCCAATCGCTTCAACACGGTCATAAATCCAGCTGTCTATCGGACGAGCCGAGATCGCATCGTACTGAACCGTTATGCCATTGAACAACTGGGTAATTTGGGAGCCTGTGAAGCCCCGGTAGGATATAAAGCCGGGTGACCCTGGGGGGGCGGCTGCGATCACACCAGGCACCCCACGTAGAATTTCCTGCGTGTCTCGCGCGCCCCTTGCCTCTATCGCCTCCCTATCGATCTGATAAACGGTCGCTGGTGTTTCGCGTGAAGTAAGTCCCAACCTGCTGCCCGTAACAACCGGCGTATCAAGGTCGATTCGGCTATTCGGTTCCGTGCGTCGTGCGGATACCTCAACGGTTCCAAGCGTCACTTCACTGGCACTGGCATGAGGAAAACCGGCACTCATGATTCCGGTCGCTATGGATAATACGGGCCACAGAGCTGGGGCCCGTTCAATTTTGCTGCATTTCATGGATGACACTCCCGTGCGCGAATCGCCTTTATTGCTCTTTTCTTTTAGGGAATGAGCGATGGAAAGAAGCGTTACGCCTATTGCAAATTGGCCCTATTGAAGCGGCTTAACCCACATGCAAGCCAACGCCAGCGCGGATTGTAGTTTTTCGACCTTCATGCCGGAATGCGACATATCGTCGCAGAAACGAAAACGGCGCCCGCAGGCGCCGTCGTGAAAAAAGAAAATTCGCTTAGTGCTTGTGGCCGTGCTCCATCGTCGCCGGTGCGGCGAGGTCGCGCACCTCGGCCTTGATCTCGACGGTCTGCACCTGCTTGTCCTTG
>CAZEFE010000034.1:0-4134 GCA_964511385.1 uncultured Methylophilaceae bacterium
ACGAACTGCATGGCGGCGGCGACGCCACGGTGCCGCGCGGCCTCGACCAGGCCATTCAGGAAGGTTACAGGCTCGGCTGCAGGATATGAGGGATTTGATTTATCAATCAAGCAAAAGATGCTGACTTTAAATTCATTGCTGGATCGTACTGTGCGCCTATGGGGCGATCGCCTTGCCATGATTGATGAAGACCGCCAACTTACTTGGAAACAATTCCAAACGAGGGTGGCTTCGGCATCTGGAGTGTTGTCAGGCCGGGGAGTTCGGAGGGGGGAGCGCTTTGCGTTGGTTGCACAGAATTCCGTACGACAAGCGGAACTCATGCATGCGGGCTTCCGTATCGGTGCCGTTCCGGTACCGATCAATTATCGGCTTGCTGCACGGGAAATATTGGCCATTCTTGAGGACTCTGACAGCAAGTTGTTGATCGTTGATAGAGCTTTTGCGCATTTGCTCGATGGCATCGAGTTGGCCCCTTGGAAAGAGCGCAGTATTCGCATTGATGTCTCAGCAGATCTATCCGTTTGCCAATATGAAGCTGAATTGCTGACTGCGGCAGTTCCAGCGCCAGAGATGGTGCAGGAAGACGACGACGCCCTTCTACTCTATACAGGAGGAACTACTGGTCGCAGCAAGGGAGTCCGGCTTACCCATCGCAATTTGGCGACCGTTGCACTGCAGAATGCAGCAAAGCTTGCGCCGCGCTGTGATGATATCTATCTGCATGTTGCGCCGATGTTCCATTCGGCTGATCTGCTCGGTAATGCTTATCTCGCGTGTGGTGCTGCCCACCGCTACTTGGCGAAGCCAACCGCCCATCTGGTTCTTGAAACCATCGAAAAGCAAAAAATCACGGCGACAGTCCTGCCGCCGACCGTCCTCATACTGGTTCTTCAGGAGGAGAATATCTCCAGTTTCGATCTGTCCAGTTTGCGGACCTTGGTCTTCGGATCGGCACCGATGACTAAGACCTGGATTATTGCTGCACGTGATGCCATCCCTTCGATGGAACTCTGGCAAGGCTACGGATTGACCGAGACATCCCAGATGCTGACATTGGATCGTGTACCTAGCCAGGCTGAAGCATCAGCCCTAAAAGACGATGATCGCGTTCGTTCTGCTGGCCGTGCATTGATTGGCACAGATCTGGTCATTCTGGACGATAACGGTAGTCAGCAGCCAGCAGGCGTAATTGGCGAGGTCGTTGTCCGCGGTCCCCAGGTAGCAAAGGGCTATCTCAACATGCCAGAGGAGACGGATCGCCAATTCAGACATGGCTGGTTTTACACCGGCGATCTGGGGTGTCTCGATAGTGATGGATTCCTCTATTTGCACGATCGGAAAAAGGACATGGTGATCACGGGAGGGGAAAACGTCTATTCCTTCGAGGTAGAGGAAGCGCTGGTCCAGCACCCAGATGTGATGGAGGCGGCAGTAATTGGCGTACCAGATCAGGTGTATGGAGAGTCGCTCATGGCGGTGATTGTTCCTCGATCTGGGTCATCAGTTTGTGCAAGTGAGTTGATAGAACACTGCCGCAGCCTGATAGGCGGCTACAAGATTCCTAGACGGATCGTATTTTCAGGAGATCTGCCGAAGAACTCACTTGGGAAAATCGTTAAAAGTCAGCTTCGACAGCGTTATGCCAACTTCAAGGGATCGCAGGATGGGAATGCTTAACGATGCAGCGAAAACCTACGCCATATCAACGATCTGTTAGCTAATCCGCACACCCTTATCAACGAATTATCATCGAAGGAGCAACACTCATGGCTTACGAACAACTGAAATTCGATGTCGTCGAAAACATCGCCGTGCTGCGCATGAACCGCCCGAATAAGAAGAATGCGTTTTCTCCAACGATGAGCAACGAGATACTCGACGCGATGACGCGCATCGAGAACGATGACGAAATCCGCGGAGTGCTACTGACCGGAGTCGAAGATAGCTTCTCGGCCGGCCTCGATCTCGATTTGTCATTCTGCCAGACCATGGAGGAGGGCAACCCATCCAATTTCCGCAAGGTCATGAATCCAATACTGGACTGGTACCAGAAATACTACGACCTACCCAAACCGACTGTCGCGGCGGTGAATGGGCATTGCTATGGTGGTGGTGTAGTCCCGGTTTCACTAAGCGACGTGGCTGTGGCCTCATCGAACTCGAAATATGCTTTGTCTGAAATTAACTTCGCGCACTTCCCCGCAGGAGGCACTACTTGGGCTGCATCGCATTTCCTGCTGCCCAAGCATTTCGAGTACCTGTGCTTATCTGGGGACCGCATCGATGCCGAGGAGGCCTATCGCATGGGCCTGGTGACTAAAGTTGTTCCACACGAAAAGCTTGAAGAGGAGTCGTGGCGAATCATCAAACGCCTGGCCGGAAAGCACCCAAATGCATATGCCACCGCTAAAGCCATGTGCCGTATGACACCCAAAATGAGCTTTGCGGAGGCGATCAAACTGGAAATGGCGCACATCCACGAAAACTACTTCATGACCGAAGGGGAAATGGTCAAGGTTGCACTTCAGCAGTTTAAGAACAAGCAGATCAAGACCGGTACCGGAGAGGATTACAAGCGGGGATCTTAATAGAGGCTGGTTTCAACGATAGCAGATCAAGCAACAGAAAATCGATTGTTTTAATCATAATTTTAGGAGGAGATACAAATGAAAAGACCA
The DNA here is from genome assembly GCA_964511385.1 of uncultured Methylophilaceae bacterium. GTDB lineage: Bacteria > Pseudomonadota > Gammaproteobacteria > Burkholderiales > Methylophilaceae > CAILHX01. The sequence continues at coordinate 2,682 of CAZEFE010000034.1, forward strand.
GCTACGTTATTTGCTGGAGTGATGTTGGCAGGATATGCGGCTTTCGCTCAAGCTGATATCAAAATTGGGGTGACGCTTTGTGCAACAGGGCCCGCGGCGTCGCTCGGGATTCCGGTAAAGAAGGGACTTGAGCTGCTGCCGCGGACAATCGCCGGAGAGAATATCCAGTGGATCATTCTCGATGACGCCACGGACCCTACCGCTGCATCCAAGAACGCCAGAAAGTTGGTTAGCGAGGAAAATGTGGACTTGCTGGTAGGCTCAAACGTCACGCCAAATAGTCTGGCGGTTCTTGAGGTGGCTGCAGAGTCGCATACTCCGGCAATTCCTATCGCAGGGGCTTCGATGCTGGTAACACCGATGGATGCGAAGCGCCGGTGGATGTTCAAGGTTCCACAAAACGAGAGCCTGATGGCTAAGGCGATCTTTGATCACATGGCAAAGCATGGGGTTAAGACAGCAGGTTTCATCGGTGTCAATGACGGCTATGGCGAGAGTTGGTTCAAAGAAGCCCAGTCCGCTGCAGATGCAGTAGGTATCAAACTGGTGATATCCGAGCGGTTTGGCAAGACCGACACCAGTGTTACTGGCCAAGCCTTGAAAGTTCTTTCTGCTAAGCCCGATGCGGTCCTGATCGCTGCTGCGGGTACTCCAGCAGCCCTACCGCACGTCACTCTCAATCAGCGTGGTTATAAAGGGAAAATCTATCAGACACATGGTGTGGCCAACGATGATTTTCTACGAGTTGGGGGCAAAGACATTGAGGGGGCCTTTCTGCCTGTTGGACCGGTGCAAGTCCTAGAGCAATTGCCAGACAACCATCCAACCCGGAAACTTGGTAAAGAATTTGTTCAAGCCTATGAAGCAAAGAATGGACCGGGAACAGCTAACGGATTCGGCGCTTATTCATGGGATCTGGGTATTTGGCTGAAGACCGCGATTCCCGTTGCGCTAAAGAATGCCAAGCCGGGTACGAAGGAATTTCGTGCCGCTCTAAGGGATGCGCTCGAGGGCATGAAGGGTGTAGTTGGCTCTCATGGCGTCTATAACCTCACTCCGACCGACCACAACGGTCTTGATGAGCGTGGCCGAGTTATGGTTACGATCCAAGGAGGCAAATGGAAACTGGTTGAGTAACCGCTTGCACATGCTATCCAAGCCATAAGTTCGCAGCGTTCGAAAACTATAAGGCTGCGCCTGCTTGCTCAGTCGAGCAGGCGCAGCACTTCAGATACCCTTATAGGCGACATTTACTCTATTTCCGTAGAGAAGGCTGAACTTTCTAACACGAGCGCTAACTGGTTTTCTCGAGTTTTCTCTAACCTAAGGACCGCAACATACAGAACCTTGAAAACTTATGAAGCGGGCAGCCGGTTTTATGCAGGGGACTTGGTGCCAAAACAATGGACTTGCAAATCGCATTGCTGCTCGGCCAGGACGGCATTGTCAACGG
>CAZEFE010000035.1:0-4037 GCA_964511385.1 uncultured Methylophilaceae bacterium
CGGCACCCAGGTGCGGCACCACCACGAGCTTGCTTGCGTGCAGCGGAGAGCCGTCAGCAGCCATGCCGACAATATCCACGGCGACGATGGCCGCGTCGGGCGCGATCCAAGCGTTTAGCAAACTCATTTGCCCACGCCCCTTTCCCGTTTTCCCCGCCTCCCCCCGTAGGGGGCGGGAAAATTCGGGAAAAACGGGAAACCCGAAACAACACCGAAACGGGAACTTTCGGGAATTCCGGGAAAGATCAGGGAAGCCATACGAGGTTGCTCCTCATGCACAGGCAGCCTTTTGAAAGCAGCCCTTGAACGGCCGCCATGACGCGCTCGCGGTGGCGTTTGGGATCAACCGCCAGCCTGCCCTTGGCGGCTTCAATGACGGCCTCCAGATCGGCGACCGGGCGCCCTGTGGGGGCGCCGGCCTCGCCGAAGCGGCGGCTTTCCCGCAGCACCTCGCCGATGATGTCGGCCACGGCGCGCTCATTTCGTCCGCTCGGATAGGCGAGCTTGCGGGCAGGCTGCGGGCCGGTGTCGATCTCGATGCAACAGCTGGTGACGGAATCGCCCTCGCTGTCCTCGGCCACCACCACCGGCCGCAGTCGGAAGACGTGCTCGATGCCGTCCTGGCCGTCGCGCGACTTGGCAAGCTTCCAACTGCGTCCGCCGCTGGCGTCGCGGCCTACTTCGATGGCGACGTCCACGGCGGCGATCAACGCGGTGTGGCCGCGCGGCCCTTTGGTCACGTCCTTGCCGGAGTGATGCACCGCCACCACCAGGGCATCGGTTTCCTGCGCAAGTTCAGCCAAGTTGGCGACGATGCGCCCCATGTCGCCGGGGGTGTTTTCGTCGGCGCCGGCGGTCGAGCGCGCCAGCGTGTCCACAACGACGATCTTCGCCCCGCACATCTTCGCCGCCTCGATCAAAGGCCGTAGGTCGGTGCCGATGAACAGATCCAGCGGAGTGGTGATGAAGGAAACCGCCGCCTCGTCTTCACTCGGCAGGCGTGCGAAGTGCGCCAGGATGCGCGGCCCCATGCTGTTGCCGGCCTCGGCGGCGACGTAGAGCACCGGGCAGGCGGTGGCACGTGCGCCGAACCAGTCGCGGCCGCTGGCAACGGCGAAGCTCATGTCGAGGCCAAGGAAGGATTTACCGCAGCCGGGCGGGCCATAGAGTGCGACGACGCCATGCCTGGGCAAAATGCCCTTGATGCGCCAGTCAGGCAGGGGCGCGGCGGCAATCTCACAAGCAGAATGCACCACCAGCGCTTCGCGCCTGGCGCCGGTGAGCTTGGCAAGTGCGGTCTGTTGTTCCGGGGTGGCGACGGCCAAGGCGCTGCTCATGCTGCGGCCTCCAGGCCCGCGCCTTCAAGCGCGGGCGGCTGCATCAACTCAACGCCGCGTTGCACGCTCTTGGCGAAAAATGAATGATGCGGGTCGGCGCGGTTGAGCACCCAAACCCGGCGCGCCTCATGCTCGATCAGGGCGCGCACGGCGGCGAACATGCGGGCGTGCGGCGTTGCCTGCGGCAGCCACGCGACGACGCAGTCGATGCCGGCGGCGAAGGTGAGGTCGGTTTCAGCCGGGTCAAGGTCGGGCGGTATCACGACGCGGGCGCGCCCCTTGAAGGCGCGCCAGTCATCGAGGCAAACGAACAAGTCACGCGGCGCCAGGCCGCGATAACGGGCGTCCAGCAGGGCTTTGCCGAAGGGCGGGAGCTTGCGGCGGGCATTCATTTTTTTCTGAGGCCGCGCGCCTTCTCCAGCGCTTTGACTGTCTCGGGCGACCGTTCGCGGTGCCGCGCGCGCATGGCTTCAACGGCTTCCCGCGCCAAGTCGCGGTCGCCGTCCCGCATCGCAAGCTCTATGCCGAGGCGTGCGCCGGCTATGAGGATTTCGGTCACGATGTCGGCGTCGACCAGGTCGGCCTTGAGGCGGCGTTTCTCGCTCATGTCAGGCGGCCTCTTGAAGCTCTGCGATGCGCTTCAAGTAATCGGCCGGTCGCTCGGTGATGACGCGCGAGCGACCGAGCTTGATTGAGCGAGGTTGCAGTTCGGCCGGCAAGGCGTAACCGCCTGCGCGGCTGATGCCAACCGCTCCCCAGAATTCACGGGGACGCAGGCCGGCGGGTTGAATGGGCTTTTCGGTTTTCACAGGCATCCTTTCAGAAACGTGGATGACTGCAATTTACCGAGGCGGACTTTGTAGCGAAAGGACAGCAATAGCAATTGCTGTCCGTAGCTTATTCTCCAAAGAAAACGGCGGCCCATCTGGCCGCCGTCGCTCAGCGTTGGCGATACCGTCGTAATCGCTTGAGCAGCGCGTCGGCATCGGTGCCGGCGTAGAGGCCGGCGGCTAGCAGGGCGGCTGCGTCTGTATCGCCTGCGTTCTTCCGTTTCGACACAAGGTAATCGCGTGCCGCGGCAAATGAATTTTCCAGCATTCGTTTCTCGAATTCTGGCGTTTTCGTTCCTCGCTTGCCTGCGCCGAGCGCTTGCAGTTTGTCCAGCATGAGGCGGCGGAAGCGTTCATCCTTTGCGGCCAGATCGACGGTCTCACGAATGAGCTCCTTCCGCCTGTCTTCCTCCTGGATCATGGCGACCTTAGCGACTACAGCAGGATCGCTGTCGCCAGTCAGTAGAGAAGGACGCTGAGCGAGAATGTTCTTGCCGGCGGCGAGCTTCCTTTGCGTCCGCTTGTCTTTGGGCATGGCTGATTCCCCCATCAGACAAATGCGATGCGGTTCAACTTGTCCCGCGCGTCGCTGTGCAACAACTTCCCATAGTGCTGCTCGATCATGCGAACGGAAGTTCCGCACATCTTGGCGACGGCGTGAATGTCGACGCCACCAGTCAGGGCGTTGGCGATGAAGGTGTGCCGAAGGGTGTAGAAGACTGTCCCATGCGACAGGCGCGCCTTCTTCACCGCCTCGCGCATCAATTCGTCTTGGTCGGAATGCTGCCAGGGCAGGCCATCGGGGCGCGGCAGCAGGTAGCCGGCGGGCAGCTTGCCCTTTCTCAGCCGGTCGAAAAGCTTCGCTGCGGCATCGGACAGCGGCACGTCGCGCGGCCCGGTCTTCCCCTGCCGGATACTCAGAATGCGCCGGGCCTTGTCGTAGTCCGATACCAGCAGGGTGCGAAGCTCGCCATAGCGTGCGCCGGTCAGCAAGCCCGCCTCGACCAGATCGCGGAAGGCGCCGTCGCAGTTGTTCAGCAGCCGCTTGCGCTGCTCGGCAGTCAGAAACACCTTGCGGGACTCGCCGACATTCTCGAAAGCCTTGACCCTCGACCAAGCCGAGTTCGACCCCACCATGCCATTGCGCCATGCGTGATTGAGCAGGGCTTTGAGGGCGGTCATGTTGCGGTTGGCGCTGTCCTTCGCCCGGCGGGTTTCTTCCTCGCCGAGCCCGGCCGGAATCAGGCCATGCAGCCATTCTTCGATGTCGGCCGTCCTGAGGGTGTCCAGGTGGCGATTGCCCAAAGCCGGCTTGATGCAGCGGTCAATGCGGCCGCGCGCGTCGGCCTCGGCCTTGTCGCCCTTCCTGAGTTTCAGGGAATCAAGGTAGCGGGTAGCGGCGTCCTCGACAGTCCCGCGCCCAAGGATGCCGGCTCGCGTTTCCTTGAACCATGCCCTCGCCGCCTTCGATGCGGCGTCGAATGCCTTTGCCGGATCTGCTTGCTCCAGCTTCAAGGCGCGGTAATGGTGCTTGCCCTGCTCATCACGCCAGCGTGCAACCCAGGTGCCGCCGTCTTCGATGCGTCGATAGCCGAGGTAGCCGTACTGCTGCAGCTTCTCCCAATAGGGTTCGCGCCGAACTTTCAGCCGCAAGCGCTTCGTAGGGGTGTCGATCTGCATTTTCCGCCCTCCCTTTCATCCGTACGGACTCCATACGGATAATCATAGTCGGACGGCTACGGACTTACAAGGACTTTCTTCTACGGTTTATCAGTGAGTTAGAAACAAGCTTGGATTTTCTTGGACTACTTCTATTGCCTTCACACGGCAGGGGTCACAGGTTCGAACCCTGTGCCGCCCACCAGGACAC
>CAZEFE010000036.1:0-3771 GCA_964511385.1 uncultured Methylophilaceae bacterium
GCGAGGCGTATCGCTGCTGCAGTAGGTGCGGAGACTGCGGCGAGCTCTGTAAAACCTAGTTTCGCCGCCTTACTGACCATCTCATAACTGGCTCTGCTGGTTATCAGCAAAGCCCAGTCTTCGGTAGATCCGGCTTGCCTAGCGAAAGCTCCCAATGTTTTATCGAGAGCATTATGTCTTCCGACGTCTTCTCGAAGAAATGCAATTTTCCCGCTTGGAGAAACACAACTCGCGGCGTGGGTAGCGCCTGTCAATTTCCTCATTTCTTGACCGCCTCCTAGCAAGCCTAAGCCTTTCCAAAAGGAACTAATTGGCCAGGCCCGCCTAATCGGGAGCGGAACGTAATTTGTGCCCAGTTGGTCAAGGCTTTCAATTCCACATAGACCGCACCCAGTATTACCCATTAGCATCCTTCTGCGTTGCCTCAACTTGGAAAAGCACTCGGACGCAATCTCGATCTTGAGAACCACCCCTTGGGCTGATTCATTCACGTCGATATCGTAAATCTGTGCGGCACTTACTACGATGCCCTCTGACAATGTGAATCCGAAGGCGAAGTCTTCCAAGTCGGCTGGAGAGGCCAGCATTACTGCGTGACTGATTCCATTGTATTCGAATGCTACGGGTGCCTCTTCTGCAACAAGATCATCTGTTACGTCGCCGTTCCGATTTACGGTGAATTCACTATAGGGTTGCATATCGGACTCATTTCTAAACATAGCAAGACGCCCACGTTAGGAATGGATAGAGACGGCCCGCTGACCTGTTAACATGCCGACTTGTTAGGGAAACCAGAAAGCCCTGATAGCCCTGATGCGTCCGAACTATTTGAGTATTTTCTTAACCGCGACCCGTGCCAATGACGCGCAGGATCCAGTTGCATCCGTGAGTTCGAGGGAAATGGGGGTCAAGTTGTTTACGCAGGCTGTCTCATAATCCTTCGCATAGGGAGTAGCCCAGTTCCCAAATTTTCCAACCGCCAATAACGTATCCGGCCGGATACCTTCACGCAGAATTGCATGTCCACGAGTTCGGGCCCTTGGGGTTGATATTTCTATCTTGTCCCCCTCTTCTATGCCAATTTCCCTGGCGCGTGATGCATTCATCACCAAGCCCCCGTAACCAGCTACGTTCTTGGCGAGCTCATGCATCAACTGAATGCTGGCTTGAGCACCAAAGGCAAACTGCATTGAATTGGAAGATACAAGCCAGAACGGATATGAATCAGGGTTGCCGCCGGCAGCAATCACGGCTTGTTCCCACATCTTCGGAAAGTCGTCCCACTCAGGAATCGCCATGTATTCTTCCAATTGGTGGTCCCACCAGTGGATATTTCGTTCGTGGAGACGGTCTGCCAATTGACGGCCAACCCTGAGAAGGCGCTCTTGGTAAGGCATCTCGAATCGAAGCCCTTCATCTACGATTTTCGGGTACAGAAACCATTCCAGCTCAGAGTACGGCTGTAGCATGATGCCGTGAGCTTTGTACCACTCCAATCCATGGCTCTCGCGGCCCTCGCTAGTCTCTATACTGGCTGCGCGACAGACCGCATCCCAGATATCTTCAACAGAATGTTCTTTGTCCTCTCGTATTGAGAAGTCGTAGCCTTTCCCCTTGAGCTTGATGCCGAGAACCCCATTGTTTATACATTTGTTGTACTCCTCGAGAATCCCCACTCGTTTAGCAAGCTCAGTAGCAATCTCGCTCATGTCCTTCACTTGGCCAGGCAAGGAAGTAACGTTCTGCCTGAGCGCAAAACCCTGATGCTTCCAGTATTGGTCAATAAATTTTGTTGCACCAATCCGAATCAACTGGGTGCTCTCCAGATCCATCGCGTCTGGCAGAAGAATATCCGCCATGTGGTTGGACTCATCCTGCGTGTAGGCAAAAGCTACCGTGAAGGGAAACTCGGCGATACGGTCCGCCACAAAGGAGGCATCCCAGCTGGACACAGCAGGATTAGTTCGATAAACAATCCAGACATCGGGTAAGGTTGGCTTGGGTAATCCTCCCGGCGGTTGATCTTGGAAAAGCCATGGAAGGTGTGTGGGCCCAAGTGCGGGGCTCCACGACATGTCAAGCGACAGGGGGACCAATACATTGAATCCGTTCCTACTCTTCGGATTCATCAAGTATTCATCCCGTTCGGTAGGATTGAGTGCTTGGCTCATAAACCCATCCGCCCCTTTTTTTACGGCTGCGGACCGGGTATGGTTCGGGCGGTTCATCCGTGCTGCGGTACCCAACGTTCCGCCGGGCACCTCCAGCGCACCCAAAAGGCAGGCCAGCATGGTTCTCGCCCAGACACATTGGTAACCGCCCCAGCCGTTATTGACCGTTTTCCCCAGGACGATAGCAACCGGACGAAGCGGAAGCGTTCTGCCTTCAATGGTTGTTGTCTGACCAATCGAGGCAGCCTCGATCATTTCATTTGCGATCCTGCGGATGGTTGCCGCAGGGACATCGCAAATGGAGGATGCCCACTCAGGGGTATAGCGTTGAAAATGGTTTTTCATTATCTGGAAAGCAGTGGAGACCTCAACGTCTTCATGGGTCCACTTCTCGCCGTCGACGCCTATTTCAATTCCTGAGGCGATCCTTTTCCCCTCAAGGATTGGATTGGCCTCTGGAGTGGAATGGATTACTGCTTTCTGCGTTATGTGATCCCAGATTAGGGGCTCACCGGTTTCAACATCTCGTAGGTAGTAGCCGTTTGGGGCTATGAGGTAAGGCGACGCAGTTCGGTTTCTCAGAAAATCGATATCCAGTTTCTCAATGGGCACTTCTAGGAGAAGTGTATGAAGTATCCCAAATAGGAATGCCGAATCGGTTTTAGGTTTGATGGGGATCCACTCATCCGCGCTGGCGCCAGTTACCGACAGATGCGGTTCAATCTGAACGCGCCGAGCACCTCTGGTTCGGGCTTCCGATCCTCTCCAAATCCCGCAGGGCCCCCCGGACGCGTCTATATTGGACCCCATTGATAAGATGTAATTCACTCGAGGCGCATCAGATGAAACCGTGTAGCTGCGATGCCAAAGCTCTCCGTAGAAGTGTTCTGAGTGATAACACTGGATTCCTTGCCCGGCACCAAAACCGTTGTCCATCGGGCCGAAGGCGGTCAGGAATGCCGCAAACGAGCCCATGTGATGCACCGGCAGGCCCGCCTCACCGATACTGCACGCCACTCGGGGATAACCGGATTCGTCAAACAACCCTTTATCACGTACTTTTTTGAGTTGTAGCGCTACTGTGTCGTAAGCCTCATCCCATGTTATTGGCACAAACTGGGGATCTTCATTCCTACCCTTTTTAGGGTTAGTACGCTTCATTGGCGTAGTAATTCTATGGGGGTTGTATGCCTTCTGTATGAGCCCAAAGGCTTTCACGCACACTCGGCCATCAGCTGGATGGATTCCCTTTGCATCAAATCGCGGTTCAATTGCCACAGCCACGCCATCCTCCCGCTTAACACGGAGGAGATCAGGACCCGCGTTGCACTGATAACAATAGCTATAGATGTAGTCAGTCTTCTTATTGAGCATCATCTGGTTCCTCACAGAAGTCTCGTCACTCTGCACACATGCTCCTCAGCACGGCCTTTTCATCAGGACCGGCAAGACAGACATTGCCGAAAAAGATACTTGAACCCTACAATAATAATTTGATATGGGCAAAGGCATTTCCCAACAGCGGATAAAACTGAAGCTACGCGAGACGCGCACATATCGACATCCACTTAATGCAACGACTGTCCCGGGAACGCAAAGA
>CAZEFE010000037.1:0-3597 GCA_964511385.1 uncultured Methylophilaceae bacterium
ATAAAATTAAATTTTTCATCATCAATGGCAAAGCTTTGAGTTTGCTCATTATATTTCTCACCATAGAAACTTTGAATTTCCTTCCATTCTGGCTTGTAGCGTGTTAAACATTCAATAATTCGCAATGCATGCGCTCCTATGGTTGAAACATTATTGAGCGCACATTTGGAAAGCAACCATTGGCCTGAGCTCACATTGGCTACATCATATTTGTATTTTTTATTATTGAGATTTTTAATTTTCACATTGGCGCCTATTGCCACCACAATTTCATTATTTACCACAGCTGTGAATTGCTCCCAAATGTGAAACAGCGCTAGGCAATCTTTATAGCAATATTCATTGTAAATAGCCCAAAAATCTGGTTGAGATTGCTGTAATTTTAAGAATTCAAACACATCTAGCTCAGGTTTAAAGTAGCATACATTTTTATTGCTCAGAATTTTGTTCTGAAAGCTGAATTGTGTGATTTTTCGATATTCAGCTGGCAAATTAAAGTCTTCACATAACTGTTCCAGTGAGGCTACCAAAAAACAGAAGGAATCTTTAAAAACATTGCCATTGTAAGCAAAATTTATCAGCGCTGACCCTCTGAAATGAATATTGTCAGCCATAGCCAAAGTCTCAGCTGGAGTCATGGCTGAGATAACAAAATAAAAATCAAATATGCTGCCACAATGCGCTACACAATTATAAATGTAGCCCATTTCAGATTGAGCTGTCAGCCAATCCAAAAATTGTCTGGTGGCAGAAGAATTTTCATTTGTAGTCCAATTAATATGCTGAATTTCGGCTGATTTATAATTGCGATACACAGCATGGCAAATTATATCGCTCAATTCGTATTGAATAGCGCTAATATGTTCTACTTGGATGCCTTGGCCATTGGTGAAATTATATTTAATACATTCGCGAGTTTGATGGCATTTTATGACATTGCCATTGGCTTCTACATATTCATAAGTGTAGTTAAAACGGCTGAGCACTTTGAATTTTTTCTTGATGAGCAATTCAATTCGGTCCAGCGGATTAACTAATTTTATGCTGCTCAGATTGGGACGAGTTTCCAAGTCAAAAATCAACAATCCTTTCTTAGGGTTTTTAAATAATTTAACCTTGTTTTTACGCTGCTCCAGCTTTGCTTTTTTAAGAGTTTCCTTCTTTTCTTGTCTCATTTTAATGACTTGTGCTTTGTAATCTACTTTCAGCTGATTCAATTGTCTTGATTTTTCAATTTTCAGCTCAAATTGCTTGACACTTAGCACATTTCGATAATGCTCCTTATTGCATAGAATATAATGAGCAGTTGCCAGGTTAATTTCATCAGCACATTGTTTTGTAATTATTTTCAGAGGCAAATCTGTTGGGTTTTTTAAATCTTCATAAATTTTGCTCAGCAATTGAGCATCTATTTTGTCCTTAAGTCCAAGGCCATATTTTTTTTTAATTTCTGAGTATTTTATTTTAAGCTGCAGAATATTTTCAACCACTGCCACCAGCCCACAATTATTATCAAAGCTGTAAGGATTATTGCATTCAATGTGGCAATTTATCATTTTGTAGCTTCGGTTCTTCTCTATTTCAGTCAAGCTGCGACATCCTCCGCTGAGTGGCAGAATCTGCTTCACATACCAATTATTTATTATGCCCTGCTCAATTTCCTCATTTAAAAATGAGTATTGGCCATCGCCATAGCCATCTATTTTCTGGCTGCCAGATTTTACAAAAAAATGAATGAAATTCAGATAGTGATTGAAATATTTGAATGTCTGCTTGTGCTGCAATTTAGGGAATTTGAAATTTGCAAATACCACAGTGAAAGGCTTATTCAAACCACCCACAGTATCAATAATCACATCTTGTGTTATTTCATCAAGTTTCCACACTCCTCGTATAATATTTTTTCTTAATTTTTGTGCATGGCCCAAACGCCTCAAGCCTTCTTTTTTAATAGACTTGGTTAAATTTTTTTTAAGTTTCTCGCTTTTCATGGCATTCTCAAATATTTTTTTAGCATTGGTTTGGACTCGCTGTTTACGTACAAATGCTTTGAGTTTTGACAAATGCTTTATTTTAGTATTTTTAGCATGCTGGCTGTATAATTTTTTCAATTTATTTATTCTGACTTTACGGCTGATATTTTTTTTACGTAATCTAGCTGAAGCATTGAGTTTTATGTATTCAGCATCAATTGCTCCTATGGCATGCTGTAATTCTTTTTTCCTGGTTTCCAGCATATTTTTTAAAAATGCTGATAAATTAGCTTTGTTCAATTCTTGCTCAATTTGTGCAATTTCAGCTTCATGCTGTTTTCGTTCAGCTACTAATTTGGCAATAGTTTCTTTTTGCATTGATATATATTATAAATATATATTTTTTTCTATAAATATAATTTTTACTAAAAAAATTTGTATTATTTTTTTAAGTTTAATTTTTTTTATCATTATACAAATTCTATGACCAATTGAATGGGAATGTTCAAATTGTCATAAATTTTGAAGTCCTCATCCAGAATTTGAATGTGCAATTCAGATAACAGCACAGGATTAGTGCTCACGCTGACTATGTTATCGTACATTTCAGCAAAATAATAAATTATCGAATTTTTCAGCACATTATTATGCACAAAAAAACTCACAGGCTTGGGCTGAGCTGTGAATATGTTTTCATTGCTAAATTCATTTATTTTTATGTACAATATTTGCGGCGCATTGAAAATTATGCTGCTGGCTGCATAAGTGTTGGCTGGATTGGAAGTAAAAGCCTGATTTTGAGCAATGCCCAAAGTTTTGCACATGCTACCACTGATGCTGAAGTTTTGTGAGGCTGTCAGCTTGTATTTGCTGAGATTTGCATCAAAAACCATGGCAAATGAAGAATAATTCACAGCAGTTTGAATAGCAGTAGCCAGTGTGGCAGTTGTATAATTTTGAGAAGCTATGCTGATATTTTTAACAGTTGCATCAGCAAATGTGATAATTAAATTGTTGTTGCTGGCTGAGATCAAATAATTGCTGCAGGGGATAGCACAATACAGCAACTTCAAGTATTTTGAAATTTCGATTTGTTGCGCCAGCTTAAATGTGAAATTAGTTGAGGTGGATGAGGTAGAATCTGAAGTAGCAGTGGAATTTATTATAATGTATTTAGAGACCATAATATTATAATATAAATCAATAATTTTTTTTTTATTATAATATTATAATTTATAAATGTATAATAATAATAATGGAAATGTATAATAATACTAATAGCAATATTTTTGGCTATGATTATGAGCAATCGGTTAATAGCACTAATATTGATATTTTAAATACAGCGCTGACAAATTTACAAAATGATTTAAATGCTCAAATTGCTAATTTAGGGTCCAGTCTTGCTGTGCTGGCTTCTCACTTTGACAGCAACAACCAATTAAAAATTGCTAATCTAGAAGATGTGCCTCAATCTAAAATAATATCTCTGCTGACTGATTTAGCAAGCATCAATGCCAGCATCTCAACTCTGAATAGTTCTTTGAGTTCGCTCAATACTTCGCTGCAAAATCAAATAAATGCCAATGCTTCAAATATCAGCTTATTGCAAGGCCAAATGACA
>CAZEFE010000038.1:0-3497 GCA_964511385.1 uncultured Methylophilaceae bacterium
CGCGCCCTGGCGGACGACCCGCGCGTCGTCGAAACCTACCTCGGATTGGGTGGCAGCATGTAAAAAAAAGAATAGTTAATTCAATAAGTAGTGATGGATAGACGATTAATGTTTTGATTCAGTGCTGATTGCTAATGAGCAAATTGGGGCATATTATGAACAATGTTCGCTTAGGCTCGGAGAAGTGAAAGAGTGAGCGATTTTTTCATACCTGCATCCCACAGGAGAGGCCAATTGTTATTGGCTCCTCCTTTATTTGAATCGCAGGATCCCGATCAAACAAGAGACTTTGTCTCAAGGATTTTTTGTGCCCATCGATTTGACGTTTTGGACAATCGGTATCCGTTCGATACAACTATCACTCATGTGCAAATTGGACGGATATCGATCAACAGTTTTTCATACGGCGCAAATGTATCGATAGATCCCGGACACCTAGAGGACTTCTATTTATTGCAGATGGTGCTGGAAGGGGCCGAGATTCTCAAATATGGAACCAAGGAATTTCATCTGCACCCTGGGCTTATATCGGTGATTGGACCTGACGTTTCGGTAAAGAAGTCATCTCCTGCTGGAACGAAAAAATTACTAGTGAGAATTGACCGCACACTGATCGAACAAATCTGTATGCAGCATCTGGGCCACGGTTTGGTCAAGCCACTGCAGTTTGAAGTCGAACTGATGCAGAATTCAGGCAGGGGTATGAATCTTGGCGGTCTAATTTCCTTCCTGCACGACCAGACATCAAGCAAGGAGAGCGCCTTTAGGTCACCGCTGGTCCTTGCAAATCTCGAGCATTTGCTAACCACTACTTTGTTGCTCTCTCAGCAGAGTAATTATTCTGAAGAAATTAATTCCCCCGTACCACCGATTTCGCCGGGATTTGTAAAGCGTGTCGAGGAATTTATAGACGCGAACGCTGATCGGCCGATTACTATTGAAGACTTGTCTGCACATGCCGGTGTCAGCACGCGGTCGCTATTTGCGGGTTTCAAGAAATACCGCAATACCACGCCCATGGCGCATCTGCGCTTTGTCAGAATGCAGCGAGCTCATCGAGACTTGCAATCACCACCCGACAGGAATATTACCGTCACTGAGATTGCACTGAACTGGGGCTTCGCTCATCTCGGTCGATTCACAGCCGAGTATAGAAGGATGTTTGGCGAGTCTCCTTCCGAGACACTAAGGCAAACGCGTCGCTGACCCTGGGCCATTAAAGCGAGCGGCCTATAACCTCCTTCATTATTTCATTGGAACCTCCTGCAAGTCGGTATATCCCCGCATCCGCCCATGCATGGGAGATGGGGAAATCATGCATATAACCATAACCACCAAACAACTGAACGCAGGCATCCGTTACTTTGAATCGGAGATTCGTGGACCAGTACTTTGCCATCGAGGCAACGGTCGTATCCAATTTCTCTTGCAGTAACAATTCGGTGCACTTGTCTACAAACACACGTCCGATCTGAACTTCGGTTTTTAATTCTGAAAGCGTAAACCGTGTGTTCTGGAACGCCAACAACTCTCGTCCGAATGCATGCCGTTCCTTCGTGTATTCGATCGTCAAACTAAGCGCAGCCTCTGCCGCAGATATCGAATGTATTGCGGCTTGCAACCTTTCCCATGGAAGCTGCTGCATCAGCAAGGCGAACCCCTGCCCCTCGTTGCCAAGCAGGTTGCTGACCGGTACCCGCATATCCTGAAAGAACAGCTCGGTAGTATCTAGAGCATGCATGCCGGATTTTTTCAGCAATTTGCCGCGGGTAAAGCCAGGCAACGTCGCATCAGCCAAGAGCAGGCTAATTCCCTTAGCCCCGTCTTGTGAATCGGTCTTCACGGCCAATATGACCAAGTCACAATGCAGGCCGTTTGTGATGAAAGTTTTGGATCCGTTGACCACATACTCCTCGCCGACCCTCTCGGCTGTGGTCGAAATGCCCTTTAGGTCGGAGCCCGCGCCTGGTTCGGTCATTGCGATTGCGCCGACAACATCCCCTTTTACCATTTTGGGCAGATAGTGTTTCATCAGTGCCTCCGTCCCGTAGGACAGAATATATGGGGCGACCACATCGGAATGGAGACTCCAGCCAAGTCCGCTTGCTCCAGCAACAGCGATCTCTTCAATAACGGAGATACTAAATAGTTGATCGCCCCCGCTACCACCGTATTCCTCAGGTACAGTCGGACAAAGAAAGCCTTCTGATCCAGCGCGATTCCATATTTCCCGACTCACATAGCCGCGCTCCTCCCATTGAGAATGGTAAGGAAGGACTTCTCTAGCCAGAAAACGCTTCAGGTTATCCCTAAAGAGGTAATGCTCTCCATTAAACAAAGTTCTATTGATCATGGCGTTAAGGAGAAAACACAAGCAGTGCAACCATGCCCACGTACATCACAAGCTGGATGTCTTGTTCCGGTTGTTCATGAAGGGCCGTTTGATCAAAGCGGGACTCAAGCAATTCAATTTATCTGACCGTTCAGCGAGACATAAATCCATCGTCGTAATGTGTGCAGAACGCGTCGATGCCTGGGGTCATATCCATCTTCTCTCATCAATAAGCGGTCGAAAAAATCAGACGATTTAGAGGCGTGAATGCCATCGCCCTACCGAACTATTAGAACGATTCAAACTCACTCACAACAAAATGTTGGCTACTAGTTCAAATCAGAGCAATCCTACAAGCGCAATGACCGTCCATTCTCTGCATCGATACTTTCCTTGCGGTAATGAATTAATGCATGCAGAGACCTGCTGCTGCATTTATCGGCTTACTTCTTAAAGGGCAACCTCTTAGACTTCTTTCATATCTGAAGCACTAAAGCTTTCTTCGTCATGAAAAGTGAAATCCCGGTAAGTCTGTTTGAACGTAATGTGCTGATTCGATTCTCTCACTGCGATCCGGGCGGGATAGTATTCTATCCACAGTATTTCGTTCTCATGAATGGGCTTGTGGAAGATTGGTTCACAGAGGGGCTAAATGTAAATTTTGCTGACTTAGTCAGAAACCGCAGGATTGGAATACCAACAGTCAGAATGGACTGCACGTTTAGCCGTCCAAGTTATATCGGTGATCGCCTGTCTCTTGGATTATCAGTCTTAAAAGTTGGAAATAGCTCATTCCATCTGGAGGTTAAGGGGGCTTCCAATGGGGAGCTTCGCCTGAGGGCTGAACAAGCATTAGTGACAATATGCTTGGACAAAATGAAATCTATAGCTCTACCGCCTGACTTAAGGGAAGGGTTTTCGAGGTTTAGTTTGGCGCCAGCCTCAATGAGCGAGCAGTAACCAGCTCACCAAGACCATATCCATCCTTGGTGCTTATTTAATCCGCAGGTGCCATTAGAAATGCAAGGCCAACTGGCAACTATGGAATTAATGGCTGCGTGGAGTCCGCAATGAAATCCGGGTTCGCAGGACCCCTCGATGAATGGCAGGCCATGCTGGACCGGCACGGCGAACTGTTCGTCGACATGGTGCCCGGCTCGAGCGT
>CAZEFE010000039.1:0-3409 GCA_964511385.1 uncultured Methylophilaceae bacterium
GCCCGCGCGACCCCGACGGCAAGCCCGGCGCCTACGAAGCCGCGCTCGCCGGCCATGCCATCCACGACCCCAAGCAGCCCCTCGAAGTGCTGCGCACCATCCACAGCTTCGACCCGTGCATCGCTTGCGCGGTGCATCTGACCGACGAAGAAGGCGAGGGGCTCGAGGTCAAGTTAGTTTGAACGCTGCGGTGAGGTCGGGCGAGCCGTCTTTTCACGCGGGCACATCGAAGGCCGCATTCGGCTAAAAAACCGCCTTTTGGCTCTCGCGGCTTCATAACTCCTCTTAACCTTAAGCGACCTTCGTCCAGCGAACTACGGATGCCCAAACTGTGATCGACATAGGCTATTTATTTGAGAAGTTGCTATTTATTGTTGGTCTTGTACTTCAGCCCATCAACCAGTTGAAATTGAAGGAATAATCTGCTGCCGAAAACTCTATGAATAGAAGCCATGGCAATATGTGTAACCTTTGATAGTCTATGTACGATGTGCGATGGATAGGCTGGCCCCAGATATTCGTAGTCGACTCATGAGTCGAATTAGAAGCAAGAACACTAAACCTGAACTGGTTGTTCGACATCTTCTCTGGAACATGGGGTACAGGTATCGAATGCACCCGAAAGACCTGCCATGCAAGCCAGACGTCATATTTCGCGGAAAACGAAAAGCTATATTTGTTCATGGATGTTTTTGGCATCGTCACCCGGGCTGTGCAAAAGTCTATGTTCCGAGTACAAGGGTGGAGTACTGGTTGCCCAAATTCGAAAAAACCATTCAGCGAGACCAGGCTTGTGAAGATGCACTTCGTCAGCTCAGTTGGGATGTGCTTGTTGTTTGGGAATGTGAAACAAGAAACCTTAAACTGCTTGAACCCAAGCTTCGTGACTTCATGTCACTCTAGCCACTTTAGAATGAGTTTTTCTCATTAGATTAGGTAGTTTCGTGATGCACAAATTTGAAGGCGATTACATGGGGTTCATCAATGAAACCCTTCGCCCGAGAAAGAACAGCATGGGGGTTGTCCTTGACCTCTTCGCTGGCTGTGGTGGTCTTGGTCTTGGGTTTGAGTCCGTTGGATTTGAGACCATCGGCTATGAAAAGGATGATGATTGCTGTCTCAGTTACAACGCGAACCTCAATGGGAAATGCCACAACATTTTCCTAGCCCCTGAGCATCAATTCGAGCCCGCGGAAGTTGTCATTGGCGGACCACCCTGCCAACCATTCAGCGTTGGAGGTCATCAACGAGGACTAAACGATTCACGCGATGGTTTTCCTGTTTTCATCTCTGCCGTGGAACAGCTGCAACCAAAGTTATGGATGTTTGAGAATGTGAGAGGGTTGTTGTATCGCAATCGGTGGTATCTCAATGAAATTGTGAGTCGGCTGGAAAGTCTCGGTTATCTCGTGGAGTTCCAATTACTCAACGCCTCTCACTACCTTGTCCCCCAAAACAGAGAACGGGTGATTGTGGTTGGCCACAAGGGGGGATTCGCATTTCCGAAACACTCCAACCAGGTTGTGACAGCAGGCCAAGCCCTCGGATCTATGGCATCCGAAGCACCTCCAACGGGCAAGTATTTGACGGCCAACCAAGATGCTTATGTTGCGAAGTATGAAGCCGCATCCAAGTGCATCAACCCGAGGGACCTAAATTTAGGGAAACCTGCACGAACGCTGACTTGCAGGAACTTGGCCGGTGCCACAGGTGACATGCAAAGGGTTAAGTTGCCTGATGGCAGAAGGCGGAGGTTATCGGTTAGAGAAGCGGCTCGTCTCCAAAGCTTTCCTGATTGGTTTGAGCTCCACGGAGGTGAGCAAAGCAAATTCAATCAGGTTGGCAATGCTGTCCCACCGATGTTTGCTCATGCACTTGCTAAGTCAGTTGCCAACTATTTGGCTGGTGGAAATGCTCTGTCTGCTAGCGAGATTCGAAGGCGGGCAACTCCTAAACAAACCAGCTTCGTTTATTGAGTCTTTGGCAGGATGCCTTCAAAAAAACATTTGAAAAAAATCGTAGCAGAAGCCCTTGCAATCCTTGAGGCTTTTGGTATCCCTATTAATGAGATGACCGAGAGAAGAAGGGAAAAGATGGCGAAAGCCTTCTTGGCAGTTGCTGGACTGAAACCTGGTGATGCATGGTCTGCCATAAAGGTCAATGATTCATCGCATCGTCCGAGGTCAAGAGATTGCATAAGGTGGATGAATGAACACCTTGGGGAGGACATCTCATCAGGTTCTTATGATGATATTCGCAGGAAGGATTTGCTTTTTCCCGTGGAAGCGGGTGTCGTCTTGAAGGCTGCTGGCAATGAGGATGCAGCCACGAACGATGGAACAAGAGGTTATGCCATTAATCCAGAATTTGCAGAGCAAATCAAAAGGTATGGAACCCCAGGATGGGATTCTTCTTTGCAGAACTTCATGAAAGGCAAGGAAATACTTTTAGACCAATTGAAGCAACGCAGGGAAAAGACCAGACTCCCCGTCAAGATTGGAGGCAAGGAAATTGTGTTCAGTCCTGGCGAACACAATCTCATTCAGAAGGCTGTGATTGAGGAATTCTTACCTAGATTCGGTCAGAATGCGGAAGTCCTCTATGTTGGCGACACAGCAGATAAGTTCCTATTCCTGAATGAATCCGCTCTGAATGAGTTGAAGTTCTTCGAAATTGCGCATGACAAGCTTCCTGATGTGCTCGCTTACTCCAAGAGCAAGAATTGGCTTTTCCTCATCGAGGCTGTTCATTCTGCAAACCCAATAGACCCAATCCGAAAGACCACCCTTGAGAAGCTAGCCAGGACGTGCTCGGCAGATATTGTTTTTGTCACCGCCTTTCTTTCGCGTTCATCTTTCAAGAAGTTTGCGGCGGATATAGCTTGGGAAACAGAAGTCTGGATTGCAGAGGATCCAGAACACATGATTCATTTTAATGGTGACAAGTTTCTTGGGCCGTATTCCCCGAAATAGACTCCTCTTCAGTCTTTGACTGATCGAAAGGTTGTAACCAGTAGGTAGGGGGCGGAGCAAAGCGCAAGGATCCTTCCGCTTAAGGTCGATAGCTTTCATCAACCCACGTCTTCGCCGTATCACGGAGACTGACTTTTTCTGCCCCCTTGAACCGGTTGGCCTGGATGTTTTTTCGGATCGACGATGCAATCGCCAATCCGTAAGGCTACTTGGCCGCAGCCTTATTCGCCCAGACCAGCATCGCCACGCCGGCCACGATCATCGGCAGCGACAACCACTGCCCCATGCTGATCGTGTAGCTGAGGCCGAAGATGCCGGCGTCCGGCTCGCGGAAGAACTTGGCGAAGCTATCAGCATGCTCATCCCGCCTCCCGCAGCATCTGCGGCACGTCGCGCCAGCCGATGACTTCGACGCCGCTGCGGGCATAGCGGTCGTT
>CAZEFE010000040.1:0-3290 GCA_964511385.1 uncultured Methylophilaceae bacterium
CATAAAGCCGAAGCTATAGCCCAACTGGGCGAGATTTGCATTCCCCGCGCCTAGGAAGGCATAACGGAAGGCTTCGATAATGGAGGTCATTGGGTTCGCCAGGATGATCCACTGGAAACGCTGCGGGATGGAGGAAGCCGGGTAAATGACCGGCGTGGCATACATGAGCAATTGCACGCCAAACTGCACCAGGAAGCGCAGGTCACGGTATTTGGTGGTCAGCGAAGAGATGATGATGCCGAGTCCGAGGCCCAGGCCAGCCATCATGAGCAGAAGGAGGGGAGACAGGGCGATCCACAACCAGTTGGGCTGGACGGAAGTGCCGCGCAAGATGAAATACAACACAAAAACCAGGAACAGCGCGAACTGAATCGCAAAGGTGATCAGGTTCGAGATCAGGATCGAGACTGGCACCGCCATGCGCGGGAAATAGACTTTGCCGAACAGGTTGGCGTTCTGCACAAAGGTCTCGCTGGTTTTGGTGAGGCATGCGGCAAAGTACGACCACACTACCGTGCCAGACATGTAAAAGAGAAACTGCGGAAGTCCGTCCGTGGGCAGGGATGCGATGTTGCCGAAGATGACCGTGAACGTGATCGTCGTCAGCAGCGGCTGGATCAGGTACCACAGCGGCCCGAGGATGGTCTGCTTGTAGACCGAAACGAAGTCCCGCCGCACGAAGAGCATCACCAGATCGCGGTAACGCCACAGTTCGCCCAGGCGCAGGTCGAGCAGGCTGCGCTGGGGCTGGATGATCATATCCCAATATTCTTCCTTGTATACCGTGGGTTGGTCTGTCATGGCTGCTTTGTGCGATCAGAGGTCGGCGACTTTTGGATTTTTATCTTCCGCGTATCCACAACAACGCCGATCACGCGAACCCCGTTTTTTGTGTTCGACTCATTCGCTCCTCTCCCGACGCTGACGGTGCATCCCGCTCTCGGACAGGATCTTTCCTGTTGAGGGCCGCGGCAGGCAAGCCTCCGCCCTTCCAACATCGCGTCGCGAGGTCGGACTGCCAGGGAAAATATGGAACGCGCACCAAAGACCGGCTGAGCGGCCGGGTCTTTAGCGGCGATTTTTACGCTGGATCTGTCCCGTCTTCAATTCCAACGGGACCTGCTGCCTGTTAATCAGGGACAGCAGAACGCGCACCCGTTCACTGCCCGAGAGGCGTGCGTCGAAGATGGCTTCATATCCTGCAAAGGCGCCATCCTGGATGAGCACGGGATCGCCCTTCTTCAAGTTGTCGAAGATCTCGCCGCCAGCGGCTTCGATCTCGTCCACGCGGCGGCGCAGGGCGTGGATCAAACTGTCGGATACCATAGCCGGTTCATGGTCGAATGACACGAGCCCCATCGAGAAAGGCATCCACTGAACCGCCGTAAAACCGACCTCGGCCAAATCGGCATGGAGAAACAAATACCCTGGAAAATAAGGCCGCAGGATCCGACTGCGCGGGTCGACGGGATGTACGCGCAAGCGGGGATAAAAGCTGTCCAACCGGCGGGCACAAAGCTCCCGCCAGAGAGCTGCTTCCTTGTTGGGTTTGCTGCGCATTACATACCAGTTCAACATGGTCCAATCGCCATAAACAAAAAGGGGTCAGAGCAGCGCCTTTTCAGGTACTGCCCTGACCCCCGGGATTCTTTCGCCCTCGCCAGGGTCGGCTAGTGATCAGAAAAAAATATCGTTCTTTGCATTCGCTTAATTTTTGTTTCGCTCCCCCTCGTCATTCCAGGCCTTGTGACTCTCCACTTTGTTGATGTACTTGAGATTGCCTCGTTGAACGATCAAATGCACCTCGCCATAATCGCCAATGGAATACAAAAAATCATCAATTTGGGCGATTTGTTCCACCGTAAGTTTCTTGAGACGTCCGAGAAGAGCGAGCACCTCAGAAAGGTCTGAATTGGACATGTATCAACTCCTGCGTTTCTCCAGGTAACAAAAAGGGTCATACCATGTTGAATTCAACACGATATGACTCCCGGGATTCTTTCACCCTCGCCAGAGTGTTACTTGCTGATTGCTTGGCCGTTGGCGACGTTGGTCTTCCTTGATGGACAGATCGCCTTGGAACTTTTTACGGTATTAATATACCTCAACTCACCGTGCTGCGCAGTAGGATTTATTTTACCATAATCGCCGATAAATGTCAGAAGCTCGTCAATTGCTATTGTCTGTTCAGGTGTCAAATTCCTCAATTTCAAACGGTTTCTTCCCTGAGCGGTCGATGTTTCTTCGTTCTTCATCCTGCCTCCATTAGCTGAAAATTTCTCTTTTGCATAGATGGCATGCACGAGCGTTGGATGATAGATGGGCGCTTTGATGAACGGCTCGCGACTCCAGGGGTTGCGTTTTTTTCTAAACAGATGACTTCACCGCTATTTTTCTTGACAATTAAGTTTGCAATCCTTTCGGATTTTATCCGCACTTTGCGAATGGGAGGTACAGTTTAAGTACAGTCTTTCAAAAGTGATACAATAAAAGCGATCTGGGGTACACCCTGATCGGGATATTTCCATACCTTTCCATATTAAAATATTGCCATGCAAGCCGCCATCCTTTTTGAGTTTCTCTTTAACGATCAGGGCGTTGGCGCCATTTCCCAGCTACTTATTCTGTTTTTTGTCGTGCTGGGTCTATATCGCCGCAAGCGCGATGGGTATTTTGTGCCGGGGGATATGCTCATCGCGTTCGAGTTATTCGCCGCCCGGGCGGCGGTCACTGTTTTCCTGGCGGGCTTCCAATTAACCGATAACCAATATTACTATGCGGTGCAGAGGGTTTTTGCGCTGCCCGCAACGATTTTCCTCTTCATTGCATACCTGAAGTATCCAACTGAGCAAATGGCCCCCGAATTTCATCGGGAACGCAACGCCTTTTTCCTTGTGACAGGACTGGAGATCGTTCTTAACCTGGGCTGGCTGGCTTCTGGCTTGATTATCCCCGGTGCGGAGACGCCTTTATGGTTTGATATCCTCCGCAAAACGCTCATTCCGCTCAATATGGCGTGGCTGGCATGGCTAACCCATCGCCGTTACCGTACCTTCCGGCAAAATGGAGACGAGTCGGCCTCCCTCTTCATGGCGCGCAGCCGCTGGGTCTTCCTTGTCGCCGTGTACATTACAGGTGTCACGGTGACGCGCGATTGGATTCGTTTCTCAAGTGAGTATCACAGCCTGGTCAGCGCCTACGGGTGGATGATCCTGTACGTGGCCATCCTGCTGATCTTCCTTGTCTCGCAAAAGAACGAAACCTCCCTTTTGAACCGCGTTTTTCTCATT
>CAZEFE010000041.1:0-3272 GCA_964511385.1 uncultured Methylophilaceae bacterium
TCGAAGCGCGCGTGCTCAAGGAAGCCATGGTGCGCCACCGCTGGAACAAGACGCGGGTGGCGGATGAATTGGGGTTGTCGCGGGTGGGACTGCGGGCGAAGCTGACGCGGTATGGGTTGGAGAGGAAGAACGGGGCGGGTTGAGGCTTCAGTCTGATTGTCGGCCAATCCGGTCTTTTGAGCTGTCTCACCTTCCAAATCAGTAGTCGCACGGATTGCTGCCGTTGGTGACGTAGCGGCAAAGGGCCGCTTTCTGCCCCGGCGAGCTGACCTTCCCGAAGCCTTGCGGTCCTTCGTTTCCTAGTCAAGACGTAATCCGATATTCCAGGGCGACCAATACGCATCTTTCCGCCTCGACTAATGACCAACTCCGACAGAGATATTCATTTGGGTTTGTCGCGGTTGCAGGCGTAAGATGCGAAATCGCATCGGAATACCGTACAACTTTCGCATAAAGGGAGAACGGTGGCTCTTCTGCATGACATAGCCAAGTGGCTGGACGAGCAGCCTGATTGGGTCTCCGACGCGGCCCGCAGAACCCTGCAAAATGGATCGCTTACAGAATCTGACGTCGACGATCTGTCGGCCACACTTCTCGACGCCGTAGGGCTGCCCGATCTGGTCGGTCGTAAGGCGATCCGGCTGGATGCCGCCGCACTACCCGCCGAGCAGTCCGAGGGCTCCGTCGTATCGCTCACAGGCATCCGGCAGCCTGCGCGTATCAACGCTCTATCCCATCCCGACGGAATCTCCTTCGAAGCGCAGGGCCTAACCATCGTCTATGGGTACAACGGAGCAGGCAAGTCAGGTTTCGCCCGCGCGCTGAAGAGCGCCTGCCGGGCGCGGGACCGGGAGCGCGTTCTGCCAGATGTGTTCTATCCGCCCGATCCGCCAGGGCCAGCCCAAGCCCGGTTCGAGTGGCGCACGCCGGCCGGGAATTTCGCCGACGATTGGACCGACGGCAAGGAGGCCCATCCCGATTTGTCGGCTGTGGCAGTGTTCGACGCCAGATGTGCGCGGCTATTCGTCGACGACGAGAACGAAGTGGCCGTCGTTCCGTACGGTCTCGACATCCTGCGCGAACTCGTCAAAGGCTTCGACCAGATCCGGGCGAGGATAGAAAACGAGCGCAAAAAATCGCGGTTTGACGATACTGTCATCGCTTCGTTAAAAGGCCTGACCGCCGTGGGTAAGGCGATCGCCGGCATCGGCCCGAAGACGGACCCCGATGCGATTAAAGCTCTCGCTGTGCTAACTCCGGAGGCCCAGGAACGCCGAACGGTGTTGGCAAAACTACTCGGCGCCGAAGATCCGGCAAAACTCGCGGTGGTGCTGCGCCGCTCGGCGCAACGGATTACGACCCTTGTTGATGAACTCGCCGGTCTGCGCGGAGCGTTGGGCGACGAGAACGTGGAACGTTTGCGCAATGCCCTCGCCTCCTTCGTAGCGGCGGAAAGGGCGTCCAAGATCGCGGCCGAGGATCTGTCCGAGGGCGGCCAGGCTTTGAAAGGTACCGGAACCGATCCTTGGCGAGAACTGGTCGAATCAGCGATGAAGTTCGCGCAGGCCGAGCCCCATCCTGGCGAACCGTACCCGTCGCCAAGCGCCGATGCCCGGTGCATGCTCTGCCAGCAGCCCCTAGCGGACGACGCGCGGGAACGTCTGGCCCGATTCGTTGAGTTTCTTGAGGCCGACACGCAGAAGAAGGCGGCGGACGCGCGGAAGGCCGCAGGCGAAATCTTTCGGGGGATGTCCGCCACCCATCCAGAACAGGCACCTGCCGACAAGACTATTCTCGAAGAGGTTCGTGAGAAGGAACCAACCGCGGCCGTAGCGACGACGACCTATCTGACCGCGCTGACGGAAAGGCAGAAGACCCTCGCCGCAATGGCCAAGGAACGCGTCATCGGCGATCTTATAGAACTTCCGGCCGATCCGGCGCCCGCGCTGGCGGCTCTCAAAACAATTCTGGAACAGCAGGCATTGACGCTGGAAAAATCTATGACCCCGCAGGAGCGGCAGGCACACGTGGCTGAACTCGCGGAACTAGAAGCAAGGGCGCGGCTTGCGGAAATGCTGCCGTTGGTTCTTAAAGCCGTCGAGGCGGCCAGGCTGGATGCCATTTATGCGGAGGCACTGCGGCAGACCGATACGCGGGGCCTGACGAGAAAAGTTGGAGAGCTTCAGGAGAAGGTGGTTTCGGCCGGCCTCACGGCAGCGCTGGACGCCGAACTGAAAGCACTTGGACTGTCCGGATTGAAAGTCAATCTCGAACTGCGCGGATCGAAGGGAACAGGACTTCAGAAACTCAAGCTCGATCTTCCCAAACCCGTCGAAAAAATGAAACTGTCTGACGTACTCAGTGAAGGTGAGCAACGCGCGATCGCCATCGCATCGTTCCTGGCCGAAGCTGGGCTCTCCCATGGCAAGTCAGGCATCGTGTTCGACGATCCCGTCTGCTCTCTTGACCATGCGCGCCGGGAAACCATCGCGAAACGCTTTGCTCGTGAGGCGGCCGTCCGCCAGGTCATCGTTTTCACACACGACCTGGCCTTCGTTTGGGACATGGTCGAGGCCGCCAAGAACGTAGGAGCGCCATACAAGGGCGTGCATGTCTTCTCGTCCCAGAATGTAAAAGGCTTGACCAAGGACTCGCTGCCGCACGAGGGAGGGAAACTAGAAGCGAGGCTCAACGGGCTCCGCGACCTAGCGGCAAAGGCAAGGAAGGCGTTGGAAACGGATCTGGACCACGACGCCTATGATCTACATGTCCGCCGGGGCTATGGATTGCTCCGTGACTGCTGGGAGCGCCTGATCGAGGAAGTGATGTTCGGTGAAACTGTCAGGAGGTTCAGAAACGGCGTGAACACCAAGAACCTCAAGCGGGCGTACGTGGACGACGAGGACTTTGAGGCGGTCTGGCATGGTATGACACGATGTTCGTGTTTCACTCACGATGCCCCGACAGACGCAGTCGTCGACCTTCCTCAACCGGACGCTTTCCTTGCCGACATCGAAACATTCGCCGCTGCCTTCGAGAAATCGAAGTCTACGGCCAAAGAAGTCGAAAAGCGCCGCATCGAGAAGATACCGGCTGCCAAGTAGCGCATTGTTGTCGATTTGCGTTCGATCATGCTCTCACCAATGATCCACCTCATCAACGTCAGCAGTGTGCGCAACACCGGCCATTCGACTACGCCAACACGACTGGCAGCAATGGCCGATCCTGAGACGGTCAGTACAATCAGTAACACCCCCGCTCTTGGCCGATAG
>CAZEFE010000042.1:0-3217 GCA_964511385.1 uncultured Methylophilaceae bacterium
CCGAACTCTCAAACAAAGAGGAGATTCACACAATGCAAAAGAAACTCATCGCTGCTGCTATTGTCGGCCTGTTCGCCGTGCCGGCCATGGCGCAGACCAACGTCACCATTTCCGGCGCCCTGAAGCTCGGCTATGACAACTACCGCTATAGCGGCGGCACGGTAGGAGCCCCTCACGACACCACGTCACGCGTGTCCGACCAGAGCTCGCAAGTCGTCTTCAACGTCGTCGAGGATCTCGGCGGCGGCCTGAAGGCCTGGGGCCAGATCGATAGCCGGATCATGCCCGAATCCGCTACGGGAGGTGCCGGTACCGCTGGTGGCTGGGCGACCGGCAACACCGGCGTCGGCTTCATGCACGACAGCTGGGGCAAGTTCACCCTGGGCCGCTGGGACACCCATTACCAGGAAATGGCCGGCATCGAAGCCAGCCGCGCCGGCTCGCTGCAGACCATGTTCGGCCACGGCATCATGTCGCAGATTTCCACGCGCGCTGCTGCTGGAGCTGGCGCTACGGCCACGCTTGGCGGGCGTGCGCAGAACCTGATCATGTGGGACAGCCCGAACTGGAACGGCTTCACCGCCCGCCTGGGCTATTCCACCAACCCGACTGGAACTGAAGGCGTGGACAACCGTGCGGTCGGCGACGCCGGCGGCGGCCGGGCCTGGACCGGGGCGCTGCGCTACAACAACGGCCCCTGGCAGGGCGGCCTGAGCTACTGGAACTCGAACAGCGAGAGCCGTGTTGCTGCTACTAGGCTTGCTGACCTGCGCGGCACCCGTGCCTGGATCGGCTACACCTTCGCCATGGGCCTGAAAGTGGGCTTTGGCTATGACCACAGCAGCATCAATAACAAATTCGCTGGTGCAGCGAACGTGGTCGGCGCCGGCAGCGCTAGCCGCAACGCCTGGTTCATCCCGGTCACCTACAGCTTCGGCCCGCATGCGGTTTACTTCAAGTACGCGCGTGCCGGCAACACCGGCGGTTCGGCGATTGCGGCCGGCACCGGCGGCAGCTACGGGGCGCATGCCTGGCATCTCGGCTACGACTACGCCTTCTCGAAGCGCACCTCGGTCGGCGTTTTCTACACCAAGCTCGACAACAAGGGCAGCAGGACGACTGGCCTGGGCAGCACGTATGATCTGTTCGCCACCGGCGGAACCGGCAACGCTGCCGGCGGGACTATGAACGGCGAGGATGCCCGCCAGTGGTACATTGGCATGGCGCACAGCTTCTGATCGGCTTCCAGAGTCAATCAGCAAGTCTCCAACGGCCGCCTTCGGGCGGCCGTTTTTATGCTACATTGCGACGAAGATGCCTGCCGTATTCAAGTCAGGTGCGTATCGCTTCTTCTTCTACGCGAGCGATCGCAATGAACCGGCGCATGTGCATATCGAACGTGACGATAAAATTGCAAAATTTTGGCTCGACCCGGTTCGCTTGCAAAATAGCGGTGGATTTTCCAGAATGGAAATTTCCCGCTTGCAGGGACTTGTGATGAAGCGCAAGACGGAATTGCAGGAGGCTTGGAATGCTTGCTTCCGCGATTGAGATCGGTCTGCCCAAGGCGGTGAGCGTGACGGTATCCGACGACACCCTGTGCGTTGACCTGAGTGACGGGCGCAGCATTTGCGCCCCGCTGGCCTGGTACCCGCGCCTCGTGAATGCATGCAAGACCGAACGCGACAACTGGCGGCTGATCGGCTGCGGCGAGGGAGTCCATTGGGAGAACCTCGACGAAGACATCAGCGTCGAAGGCCTGCTTGCCGGCAGGCCTTCCGGCGAAAGCCGGGCCTCGCTTGCCCGCTGGCTTGCCGGGAGGAAATGAGGGGGCGGACACATGGCGGGTTGAAAGTCATGGCGGCCACCTTCGGGCGGCCGTTTTTTTATATTGTTACCATCCACTTGGTTGATTTTCACAATATTCCCCATATACTTCCTGCATGGCCTCGATCACATTCGACACCCACAAGTCCATTCGTCGCTTGAAGGACGCCGGTGTGCCGGAGCCTCAGGCGGAAGCCTTGGCCGAGGCGCTGCGTGACGCCCAGGGCAAAGCGGAGATCGTTACCAAACAGGACCTGCAGATCGAACTGGCACCCATCAAGGCCGACGTTCAGTTGATCAAGTGGATGCTCGGCATCCTCCTCGCCGGGGTGGCCAGCTTGGTCATCAAGAGCTTTTTCTGACTGGGAAATAGGGGACAGGCCACGGTTTTGTTGCTGACCGCGCCTGGCGAGAATGTCCGCCAGATCTACATCGGCCTGGCCCACAACTTCTCAATAATCGACTCTCACGAGTCTTTGGCAACTTTGAAACGGCCGCCTTCGGGCGGCCGTTTTTTTGATAAGCTTCGCTTGCCGGTCCCCAAGTGCCTGGCGAAGGAGAAATTCTCATGAAACTTACGGCCATCATCGAGCGTGAGGGAAACGATTTCGTTGCATTGTGTCCCGAACTGGATATCGCCAGCCAGGGCGGGTCCATCGAGGAGGCGCGTGACAACCTGCGCGAGGCGCTCGAGCTGTTTTTCGAATGCGCCCCGCAACAGGAGGTGCGGCAGCGTCTGCATGGCGAGGTTTTCGTCACGCAGGTCGAGGTCGCGATTGGGTAAGCTGCGCACGCTGTCGGGCCGGGAAACCTGCTCGATACTGGCCGGACATGGATTTACGGAAGTCAGGCGGCGCGGCAGCCACAGCGTGATGCAACTCAAACTGCCGGACACAACGATCACGGTGCCCGTACCCGATCATCGCGAACTGCGTGTGGGAACCCTTCAATCGATCATTCGTCAGTCTGGCTTGTCAAAGAGCGAGTTCGAATCGTGACGGGTGGGAAATAGGGGACAGACCACGGTTTTGGGTTCGAGGGTTATTGGATACAGGTGCGGCACTGAACCGATAGACAGACGCACATGAAATTCGTGCTTACGGGGCATGCCCGAAAACGTTGTCTGCGGCGTCGAATTCAAACCGAATGGATTGCGCAACCCTCGACTATCCTGCACGAACGGAAAACGACGATGACGACATTGCCCTTGCTCACGCGCTGCGTGCCATACCAGAAAGAAACTTCCGCGTGCTTCGCGTGATCTACAATGAAACCGTTGATCCTGTTGCCGTGGTTACGGCTTATTTCGACGGCGAGGCTGCCGACCTATGAAACTCTTGCTTACGCATTAGGCTCAGCCTGTGAGCCAGTGGGGGTAGCAAACTGGCAT
>CAZEFE010000043.1:0-3096 GCA_964511385.1 uncultured Methylophilaceae bacterium
GCAGCAGTCCCGGAGCGACCAGGTACCAGATCGCCATCTCCCCGATTGCCACCAGACGAGCCGCACTTAGTTTTTCAAACCAGCGTGACGGGAACGGAGCAAACAATGCGATCTGTAAAGCCCGCGGTACAAACGCAACCACCTGCGGGACGCTTGCCGGAAACGTGTCGATGTCATAGAGCGATTCGGCCTGAATCTTCAGCCCCTCGTCGATCAACCCAGCCCGCGTCCGGGCCATGACTTCCGCATATTTATCGATTCTGAGCGGCAACCAGGGCGTCGGTTTCCACGCCCACTCAAAGGACATCTCAGTCCCCACCATGCCAGGTTTCCACTCAGTCCCCACCATGCCAGGTTTCCAGTTTGCATAGCTCTGTTCGTCGGCGCCCGTATATGGCACCACGGCTGTCGCCGCGCCGACTAGGATCACAAGCGTCGTCTGCAAAGCAAGACCCCGTCTGTAGTCAATGCTTTCGCGGTTCTTCCGAAACGTCGCGAACCGTAAGGCCAGCATTGTCAGCATGCCACCGAAGATCAGCATCAGGTTGTAAGGGCGAACGAACACAATCAGCAACAAGCCCACCAGCACAGCAGGCAATGCGGTGGCCACTTTGCGGAAGCCAAAGCAGCCTGTTTCGGCGATCACCCACGACATCAGAACTAGGAGCGTGCCTGTAATGGCAAAACCGTCCTTGTGTATCTGCCCATACCAGTTCAGCGCCGACGGAAAAACGACGAACAAGGTGCCGGCCGTCACACCAGCCAGCATGCCCACCCGCCCCGGCCAAAGCATTTGCCCCAACAAAAACAGCAGCGTCCCGGCCAACGCGTGTAGGGCCGCATTCACCGGCACGATAAGGGAAGGATCGATGCCGAACAGGGCATACAGTGCTCCCAGCAACGCGACATTCCCGGTTGCCGCGTGGGTCGGATAAACGCGCCATTCGGACCAGCCATGCTGCCTGATTCTGTCGGCTAAATCGACGGCAACTGCATGGAAATATGCAGAATCGCCTTCGACCAAGCCTTGTCCATGGTGGACCGACGCAACAAGAGGCAGCAGGGATTTTTGAAACAGCAGTGCTGCGGCCGTCGCATAACTGAAGAAAAGCAGGAATACGATGGCCGGATGCAGCGGCTTCGAGGATCGCCTGTTCATTTTTTCAGACGCCGCCACTCGACAGCCAACTCCCTGATGGCGTCATCGAGGTTCATGACACAATTATATCGGAGCTCGTTTGCGGCACGCTGTGCGTCATACCGGACGCGGTTGGTAAGGATGTCGATTTGCTCCTGCGTGAGTTTTCCAGGCGCAAGGCGTTCCGCCAGCCAGGCGACCGCGCGCAGGGAGCCCTCAGGTATGCGCCAGCGGGGTGGCTTGCGGCCGAGGGCTTCGCAGCAGACCTCCACCAGATGCTCCACGGTACACTGCTCGACAAGATTGTAGGTGCGCCTGGCGGCAAGGGGGCTGGTCGCGCAGGCGGATAAAGCCCCTGCGACCGATGAGACCGGAATCAGGCTGACAAGCGCGCCAGGAGCGCCCACCGGCGCAAACAGCCCGCGATCGAGCAGGTCGATCACCCGGTATAGGAAGCTTCCCGGCATGCCGGGTCCTAATACTGCGCAGGCGCGCAGGATGACATGCTCGAACCCACTTTTCCCGGAAAAATCCGCCACCAGCGCATCCGCCATGGCCTTGCTGCGCGCATAGGCGTCGGCAGGCGCGAGCGGGCTATCCTCGGTGATGACCCCGGCGCGGGCGCGGCCGTACACTGCCACCGTGCTCACCTGCACCCAACGGCCAATGCGTCCAGCGGCGGCCTGCAGCAGACGTCGCGTCCCATCTACATTCACAACTGTCATCCGCGCCGGATTCCTCAACTCCGCGGCGCAGTGATAAAGGACATCGATGCATTCCAGGAACCCTGCCAGATTCCCCTCGGATGCAGCCATATCGATCTCGTACAGTCGGGCGCCACCGAGGCCCTCCACGACACGTCCTGTATCCCTCACCAGAACCCGAACATCATCACCCGCGGCCAGATGCCGCCTGGCCAGTTCCCTCCCGATCAACCCATTCGCGCCGGTTACAGCAATCTTCAACGGATATCTCCTCCAGGCACATCCTTCAGCCTCCATGTTATGCCGTCCCATACGCCCGCCGCGAAGCCGATAATTGCCCCTGGATGCAACAGTCTGAGCGCGGCGAACGACGCCTCGATGGCCAGCCCGCACAGCAGCCAGGCGAAGGCGAGGGCATCCGCCAGGCCCTGGCGGCGCTTCTTGTAGAAGATGCAGAACTCGCGCGCCTTGCGCCGCTGGCGCGCGCCGATCGCGTCTCGGTTGAGCGGGGACATGTAATGCGCGAGGCGCGCGTTCGGGTTGATGAAGAAGCGCGCGCCGAAGCGGCGGACCGCCCGCGTCGAGAAATCGATGTCCTCGGTCATGAACAACTGGTTGGCGGTGTCGAACGGCACCGCCCCGAACACCTCTCGCCGGTAGGCCGACAGGCCGCCGCTCAAGTAGTCGCTGGGAATCAGCGCGTGGCCGCGTCCCTGTGCGAAGCCGTGGATGCCGACGCGGCGATCGGCGAACATGCCGCGATGGAACAGGCGGAACAGTCCGACGTAGAAGGCCGGCAGCGGCGGCAGGTTGGTGACCACCCCGCAGCAGCCCAGCATTTCCGGCTGACCGGCAAAGCCGCGCTCGATCTGCTCGAAATAGTCCGGCTCGAGCACGATGTCGTCCTCAAGGAAGCAGACGACGTCGCCGTCGGCGCGCCCGGCGGCGACCCGCTTGGCATCCACCAGGCCGGTGATTTTCGTGTCATGCACATAGTCAACGCGCATCGCTCCGCCGCCCGCCAGCAGCGCCTCGACCGCCCGGCGCGATTCGTCGCCGGGGCTCTGGTCGACGACGATCAGCACGTCGGGCCTCCGCGTCTGGCCGAGCACGGAGGCAACCGCCTTGGCGAGATCGACCGGGCGGTTGCGGGTCGGGATGACGGCGGTGAACCTCATGCGGCGGTCTCCGCGGCCCGCGGCGGCAGGCCGAGCAGTTCGCGCACCGCCGCCGGCGTGGCCGGGCGGAACAGGC
>CAZEFE010000044.1:0-3001 GCA_964511385.1 uncultured Methylophilaceae bacterium
AAAAGCACTTTAAACAAAAATCGCTGGATAGCTGGATCGATCTCTTTGAACACATCAACGCGCTGTAGCTGCAGTGAAGAAAACTCTCCTATTTTCAGGGATAACCCGTCCATTTCGTTAATTTTTAAGATGGAGAGTTTTTTAATCTCTTCAAGCACATGTTTTGGAGCAGAGTGAATTAGCTCTTCCTTATTCTGTGGGATTTTTCGATAGAAAGACGCTGTGGAGGCTGACATGCTTGCGGACATGTTCACTCTTCTGCGTGTCACCTCTTTGACCTTATCAGCTATTTTTATGTCTTGTCTCATTTGAGCTTTTTGGTATTCGTCGTAGATTTTGGTTCCAACCAATACGGTGGCATCCTGATCCATGCTGATGATCGTTTGAAGGACTTCGGTTGCTTGGATAGGCTGATCTTGGTTTTTCCGTAAAAATTCTTGGAGTTGATGAAACTGGAGTAAAAGTTGCGCTCCTGTCCCCCTTTCAAAACAGCAAGTGGAGGTATAGTGGATCGACTCGAAAAAAGTCTTTTTTTCAGGGATCTCTTCATATGCTCTAAAGGCAGACGACACTTGCTGGTTATAGGCCATGATTTCTTCTAGCCAGCTGGTTAAAAGAAAAACTGGTTTTAGACCGAGGAAGGATTGAATAGCCTCTGAATGCAAAACATGCTCGGGATACAGAAACGGCAAGATTGTGTAGAGATTACAACCATCTTTAGTATAGGGTTTAACCCACGAGACATCGTTATCGACAGAAATGAGTTCTGCGTCAGGCGTTGTGACCAGGTTTGCAGGACGCATATCCCCAGGCAAAAGGAGAGGAAGAGAGAGAAACAACTCGGAGAGTTGGATCGGATCGAGTATAGGGGGGCTTTCTGGATTAGGAGACGTTCCAGAAACTGTTTCTGAAATGAGGACCAGATATTTTTGAGATTCTTTATCCGAAATTGCTACCTCTAATTCAAAGAGCTCGCTGATAGACGTTCCCCTGCCAAAAAGACGAAACATCAACTCGGCTGCAGCATGTTCTCTTCCAGGATGAAATGGCGACTCTTTTTTGTAGTTGGTAGGCTTTTCTTTGAAATGAAAAGCAATACCTCCTTTTTCATAAGAAGAGACTCGGCTGTTTGTATTTTGCATCTCTTTTTTGATGTGACCTGTCTCATCGAGGACAGCGTCTAATACTTCGGCAAGCAGGTACCGTTTTTCGAAAAATGGAGAATGAATTTTGGCCGAATATTTGCCTTTTGAGGGTTTTGCAGAGGAAGTAATTTTCGATAGCTTTTGAAAAAAAGCAGCTCTTTTCCTTTTGAGGATAAGGCGATTTCCGGAGGAATCAGGGATTTTTTCAAGCTTTAAAATCAGATTTTCTAAAAAATCGCTCCCAGGATCCAGTCTGTGGACTTCTTGCAAAGCGCCGCAATAAACTTCTCTTAAGTGCTCTAAGTTTTTTTCGGAAAGCTGCTGATAATAACGCTCGTCTGGATTTTCGCTGCGGGCAAGAAATTTTGCTAAATGGGCGATCGTAGCCAAGGAGTCTTGAGAATTGGGGTTTTTGCAAGCTTTTTCAAAAGCTAGATCAAGCAAAGCGATTTCTTCAATTGCAAAACCTTCTTGGGAGAGCCACTGTTCTAAGTAAGAGTAGAAGGGACAAAGGATCAACAGATAGGCAGTTTCAAGCAGAAATCTGTCTTTTTCTTCGAGAGGGAAAATTCCTTTTTGCTCTTCAGAAGGCAATGCAGCGTCTTCTTTCTGCTCGCCGTAATGAAAGTGGAGTTTTAAGCGCAATGTGTAAAGGAAAGAGACTGCTTCTTTGAGCAGAGAGCGATTTTCTGGCGTAAAACAAGGAAGCTCATCGATGATGTCTATTGTATTCAAGCTCCGACAGCCAAAATAGAGCGCCAAATCGCTCAGTGGATGGTACAAAAGTTCGAGAAATTGTTTTTTCAGGTTTACTGTAGGCGCTTTTCTCCAGTCTTCGGCAAACAGTTTTTTGTAATCTACCAAGCGGAATTTTAAGAAATCCAATGCTCTTTTCTTTCTTAAGCTGTTTTCATCTAAAATCGCTTGCACCTTTTCTCGGTATTTTGTGAAAAGGGCAGGATCTGATATTCTCAGGGAAATGGTATTTCGAAGGCTAAAAACAGTGTCGGTCGGTATTTCCGAACCTCCTGGCCCTGGGGAAAAGACTTGGAGGCGAGCCAAGTTATCCGGCGTTCCAATCAAACGATCATCTTGGGCTGGATCCCCTCCAGAGTCAACGTGGAAGCCAGAAGTGTGTTTGGCTCCGGTAGCGCTGAATATGGGAATATTCATGGGAGCTGTCTCTCCGATGGAGATGATCTCAAGGCTCAAAATTTGAGCAAGAGTTTTAAAGTATAAACGGGTTTCTTCTGTCTCTTTTTCGATAAGGATCATCCACTCGAGGTCTGAATAGGGACAAAATTCTTCCCTTGCAAGAGAGCCAAAAGCTCTCAGATCATATTTGCAAGGGGGAGGGCCTAGGATCAAAAAGGCGTCATTTAGAAGAGTGTTAAAAAAAGACAAAAAACGCTCGTGGACTTCTTTTTGAGTAAGGCGAGGGGTTTTGGCTTTATCTCCCCTAGTCTTCTCTTCGAAAAATCTTCGAAACTCTTTGAGTTTTTCTCGATATTCTCTGATTGGGAAAGTGGGATCTTTTGACTCGTAAGGGTGTGATGAGCGTTGAAAAATTCTAAAGGCAAGCTCTCTGAGCGCATCGGGGATTTCTCTCCCTCTTTGGTCAGATTCTAGAATGACGTTTTCGGCTCGTCTATAGAGGTTTTGTATGATTCGATAATCTCTTTCGCTATTTTGGAATTTTTCTAGATGAGGAATTCTGTCGATTGATTGTTCAAAATAGTCCCAATCTCCTCGGCGAAGAGCGCCATCTAAACCCGCCTCAAAATTTGGAGCAATGATCTCTTCGATGACCCGCATGAAAATTTTTGAGATTTCTTGCAAAGGTTCTATATTTTGGC
>CAZEFE010000045.1:0-2973 GCA_964511385.1 uncultured Methylophilaceae bacterium
CGGCGGCCCCGCCCATGAGCAAGACCGCCGCGGCGGAGGGGGCGGGGACGGGGACAACCCGCACATCATCAAGGTAGTAGTACGCGGGGAACGCCTGCTGCCCGAACTCGATGAACGACCCGCTGATGTTGGCGTGCAACGGGACGGCGAACGGGTACCAGTTGACGCCGTCGGGAAGGCGGGAAGAGGTGCTCAGGACCACTTGGCCCTCAAACCGCACCTGGAACAGACCCGGGAAGTTGTCAGGCCGCCGCATCCAGAACGTCAACTGGTAGTTTTGCCCTGCGCTCGTCGAAAGAACCTGTGAGATGAAGCGGAGATTCGTCGAGGAAAGCGCCGCGTAGTGCGTACCTTCGCTACCCCCACCGCCGGCAATCCCAAAGATCTGCGCTCCAGAGTTCGGTGGAAAGATGTTCGGCGGCACGCTCCAGCCCGCAAAAGTTCCGGTCTCAAAACTCCCGTTATTCACGAGGTTGTCCCCGGCCACCGCCGCGGATGCCCCGCATCCGAGAGCGAGCGTCGCGGTGCCGAGCCACACCGCATAGGAGCGAATCGCGTGCATGCTTGTGTCCTTTCCGGGGGCCGAGCGCGGCGAACTTCCAGAACATACCCTCTGTCAAGCGGCATTGCAACAGGCAGGCGCGAAGAGTCCGAGAAGATGCCTTCTCAGGGCCCTATTCGCGACGCGTCGACTTGCGTTCGTCCGCGGTTCGTGTTATACCGCCTTTGCCGCTTTGTGCAGCCGCTTCTCCGGCATCCTTGGGCATTCGCCCCATTTTCGCCTGCGTGAGTTGCGGCAACCGTTCGCGGTAGAGATCGTGTTGGCGGTTCATCGTGGAGGATTCGAATGTTCAAGCATCCGATGGCGATCGCACTCGTGGCGGTTCTTGTGGTTTGCACGTGGCCGCCGCAACACGTTTTTGCACAGAAAGCCGCCAGGTGCTGCCTTCCCAACGAGGTGTGCCATGTGCTCACCGCGTTTGCATGCAGCCGCGCTGGTGGTGTGTACCAGAAGGACTTTGACACCTGCGATCCCACTTCCTGCGCCGGGCAGTACCACCCGGGCGTCGGGATGAGCCGCACCGCGGCCCGCAGAATCCTGCGAGAGGGCGTTGTGCACACGGTCTGGTGGTACCCGGCGGTCGGACACGAGAACGATCTCTACACCCTGCCCGAGACCGATCCGCTCTGGAGCCTGACGGCGACTTCCGGACTGGTGTTCGCACCGCAGATCCGGATCGACCTGCGGTGGGATCGCTACAACCGTTCCGGCTTCCAGGAGCACGCCGCCTCGGTGGCGGCGGACCTGGCCGCGCAGGTCGCCAGCGCCAAGCAAGCCTTCGACGAAGAGCACGCCACCGACGGCGCGGTATTCAACTGGGCGGTGCGCTTCGAGGCGCTCGGAACGTCGAACGACTGGGAGATCGGCTGGGGTATCCTGCCGTGCTTCGCAAACAACGCGGCCGACGTCGCGGCCGGGAAGATGTCAAGGCGTCGGCACATCGCCCAGGGCGGGTTCATCACCTGGGCCGGCATCGACCCGGTGACCGGCGAAGCGCTGATCGACATCGCAGACGCGAACTACCAGTACCCCTTCTACCAGCAGTTCCCGGCGGATTACTACACGGCGCCATTCAACGCCACAATCAGCATCGGTGAAGAGGAGAGCCGGTGACCTGCCCTGGGAAAGCTGAACCAGTCTGAGTGAGGGCCTTTGGGGTACAAAGTACCCGGGAGGCACTCGAGGATGAAGCGCAAGCGACACGGGACCGACGAGATCATCAGGAAGCTTCGGGAGGCGGAGGTGCTGTCGGGGCAGGGCCAGACGGTGGCGCAGGTCTGCCAGAAGCTGGAGATCAGCGAGCAGACGCTGGTGCGGTGGCGGAAGCAGTACCGCGGCATGGGGGACGACCAGATCAAGCAGCTCAAGGAGCTGCAGGAAGAGAACCGCCGGCTGAAGAAGGCGGTGGCGGACTTGGTCTTGGACAAGCAGATCATCCAGGAACTGCTCAAGGGAAAAGACTGAGCCCGGCGGCGCTGCGCGAGGGGGTCGAACGCGTGTCGGAGGCGTTGTCGGTCTCCCAGCGACGAGCGTGCAGAGCGGTCGGGCAGGCACGGAGCACGCAGCGGTACGTGCCGCGGCGGGCGGAGTCGGATGGTCCGCTGGCGATGATGATGGCGGCGCTGGCGCGGCGTCACCCGCGGTTCGGCTATCGGAGGATCCACGCGATGCTCGAACAGGAGGGATTCCGGGCGGGCCGCGACCGTGTGCACCGGCTGTGGCGTCAGCACGGGCTGCGGGTGCCGCGGAAGACGCGCAGGCGTCGGCGTCTGGGGACCTCGGCGGGCTCGATCACGCGGCACGCGGCTCTTCACATCGACCATGTGTGGACGTACGACTTCGTGAAGGACCAGACACTCGACGGGCGGAGCATCAAGATCCTGACGGTGGTGGATGAGTACACCCGCGAATGCCTGGCGGCGGTGGTGGCGCGGAGCATCACGGCCGCGGCGGTGGTGGGCGTGCTGCGCGGGCTGTTCGCGCAGCGCGGCGTGCCGCGGCACATCCGGAGCGACAACGGGCCGGAGTTCATCGCCGGCGCGGTGCGGTCGTGGCTGGCGGTGAATAACGTGGGGCCGCTGTACATCGAGCCGGGGGCGCCGTGGCAGAACGGGGTGGGGGAGAGCTTCAACGGGAAGCTGCGGGACGAGTGCCTGAACCTGGAGCTGTTCACGAGCCTGCGAGAGGCGCGGGTGGTGATCGAGGACTACCGCCGGGAGTACAACCACCGGCGACCGCACAGCAGCCTGGGCTACCGCACCCCCGCGGCATTCGCGGCCGCGTGCAGGCAGGCTCCTCCGCTCCGGCTCGCTGCGCTCGCCTCCGCTCCGTCGCCCGCCTGCACGAAGTCAGAGGAGAAGATAAACTCAGTCGCCCTCACTCAGAGTGGTACATAGATCTCAGGCAGGTCA
>CAZEFE010000046.1:0-2946 GCA_964511385.1 uncultured Methylophilaceae bacterium
CGGTCATTTCCAGGTGCGGGTCGATCTCGGCTTTGATGCGCTTCAGTTCGCCGAGCTTCTCGAGTTGCGCGATGAAGTCGCGCAGGTCGCGGTATTTCATGTCTGCGGCCGGATAGGGAATGCGCCGATTATATCGGACGCATTCCCCGCCGCCCGGGCCGGCTATTCGAGGCGCTCGCCGGGGCGCGGCGGGCTCGGCGCGGGATTGTAATTCCCCCTGCCGCCCAGACTGGGCGGCGGGTCCTTGAGCATCTTGTCGATCTCTCCGGGTTTCGGCTTGCCGCTCTCCTTCAACCACTTGTCGAACTCCGGCGCCGTGTTGCCGTAACTGACTTTTCCGTCGTTCGCGTAGGTCGGATACAGCGTAAACGGCACCGTCGTCACCGGATCCTGGCCCGGCCGGGTGACATGCACCACCAGCCGCTCCGGCGCCGGCTGGCCCGTCACCAGCGGCTTGCCCGGATCGAACAGCGCGCCGGCCGAGCGCGGCCCGCCGAAGGCGCGGTCGGCGCCCATCGAGCCCCAGGCCGTGCGCGGGATCTGGTCGGCGGATAGCGTGCCGCTCTCGAGCAGGCGCGAGCCGCTGCCCCAGTCGCGCCAGCCGGTGTCGTGCGTCTTGCGCCACGGCCCGCCGTCCACGCTCTCGTAGCGCTGGATGCGGATCTTCGCCCACCAGTCCTCCCAGATCTCGTAGTGCAGCCATTCGGTCGGCTCGGCCACCTGCGTCTTGCAACTGCCGTCCGGCTGCGGCACCAGGCGCTCCAGCGTCGCGTGATGCACCACGCCCTTGTCCTCGGCCTTGTCGACGTCCACGCTCACCAGCAGCCTGCCATCCGGCCGGTACTGGCCGCCGACCTTGATCGCGGTGCCGGTGGCCGAATCGGTAAAGGTCTGCTTGTCACGGATCGGGTCGTCCGCCAACCGCGGCTTGTCGCCGCCCGAAGGCCCGCCCTGGAAGGGGCCGCCGCCCCCGCCGCCCCCCCTGCCGCCGAGGAAACCGCCAAGGATGCCGATCGCCGCCTTGCCGACCTCGCCCGCCTTCTGCTCGTCGCCGTAGCCGAATTTCTCGCGCGGACCGATGGTGACGGGCTTGACGGCCGGGAAGGAGCAGCCCCACCCGCCGACGGGGCCCATCGAAGCGTCCTTCTGGAACGCCGCCTCCTTCCTGCCGTCCGGCTTGGGCGGCGGACAGGCCGAGCGCTCGCATTCGCGCATCTCGCCATCCAGGCGCTCCGTCTCGCGATTCAGCGCATCGATCTCGTTGCTCAGCCGCTCGATGGCGCGGCGCCGTTCCTGCAGCCGGGAACCGTCGCCGGCTTGCGCCTTGCCTTCGATGGCGCGGCCGGAGATTTCCTGCGCCTCGCGCGACAGCCGCTCGCGCTCGGCCTCCTTCGCCTTGCGCTCCCGCTCGATCTCGCCCAGTCGGCCGCCCATGTGGTTGCAGGCGGAGCAGCGCGTCGCATGGCCACTTGTCGTTCCCGGAACAAGGCCGGTGCCGCCGCGGCCATCCGGCTGCTTTTCGCAGCCCTTGTTGCAGGCTTCGAGCTGGCGGTTGAGCATTTCAATGCCGCGTTCGATGTCTTCCACTTTCTGCGCCTGGCGCCGGATGGACGCTTCGGTCTGGGCGACCAGGTCAATCGTACTCCGGGTTGCATCCTGTCCTTCCGGCACACGGCGATCCATTCCCCGTCCGGCGGTGACTTCGGTGTAGTTCCTGCGCCTGCGATCGAGCTCCGCGCTTTCCCGCTTCAACTCGGCCTGTTGTTGAGCCAGCCGATTGGCCAAGGTCGTGCAATCCGGGCACGCGGCAGCGGCCGGCGCAGGCGCGCGGCGGAAATTTCCATCGTCGATGGAATCGAGGATGCTCTCCTGCGGCGGCGGCGGATCGATCCGCTGCATGCCCCCGCCCCCCTTGTCCTTCATCGGCGGCAACCGCAGATCGGCGCCGGCGGACGGCTGCTTGTCGGGCACCTGCTTGCCGTCCGGTCCTTCCTTCTTCGGCGGATCGCCGTCCTTGCGCACCGTGCGCCCATCCTTCTCCTGCACCTGCTTCGTCTTGTCCGCCGACTTGTCGCCCAGCCGCTCGGATTTCTGCCCATCGCCCTGCGCCTGGCGATAGCAATCGCGCAGGCAGCGGTCGAGCGCCGCCCGCGCATTGGCGACTTCCTGCTCGGCGCGCGCCCGGTCGGCGGCCGCCCTGTCGAGCGCGCCACGCGCGGATGTTGCGTCGGCCTGCTTCGAGGCAACACGGTTGCGAACGATCGACAGCTCGCGCTCGGCAGCGGCGGCGTTGGCGCGCGCCTCGGTCATGGCATCCTGGTCGGCCTTGGTCAGGCTGGGCAGCTGCTTGGAAAACGCTTCGCGACGGTCGAGGTTGGTCCGCGCGGCCTCGAGGCTGGCCTCGGCACGCGCGAGATTTTCCCGCTCCGAGGCCAGTTTTCTTTCCGCCGCGGCCAGCCTCTCACGGGCGTTCTTCTCGGCGCTTTCGGCGTCGTACTTGCGCCAGTCCGCCCGCTGCACCGCCGCGCTTTCGGCCGAGCACTTGCGGGCGCAGATCTCGTCGTTGATGCTCCAGCCCGGCCGCGGCGTGAAGGGTTGTCCGGCAGGCGGAGTGGGGGCAGGTGCCGTCTCGGGGGTGGCCACGGCACCGGCCCCGGGCGTGGTCACGCTGGCGGGCATGCCGGGCTGCAGCACGCCCTGGCAGGCGCGTTCGACCCTGCTCAGGAGATCCTGCATGCCGCGGATCAGGCCGAGCGGGGGATCCAGATAGTCGCTGACGATCAGGCGCTGGAGTTCCTGGCGGAAGGCGATGATCCAGCTGCTGCAGATCAGGGTGTCACTGCCGTAGAGCAGTTGCATGATCGGGCCGCTCGCCCCGCGGGTGGTCTCGCCCTTGGAGGCCCAGCTTTCCACCTCGGCCTCGACGGTGTCGAAGACATTCTTGAT
>CAZEFE010000047.1:0-2853 GCA_964511385.1 uncultured Methylophilaceae bacterium
GGGGAGATTTTTGAGACACTCTGAATGAAAATTTTAAAAAATTCTACTGGGGTCCTAAAATGGATTTTTTCAAAAATTCAAAAAATTGCATTTGTTTTTTTTTGATTGCATTGTTTTTTTTAACATTGGTTGTTTTTTTACAATGGTTGTTTTTATTTAATTAATTAATTTTTTATTGTGTTTTGGGCTTTTTATATATTTTTTATTTAATTACAACAATTTTTTAATTAAATTTTTTATATTAATTTAAAATAAACAAAAAAATGGTTTAAAAACCAACTTCTTTACCATTTTTTAGGCCTGTTCCGCCTACCAAATCCACATAATTCTTGGCTTGAATTGTTCTCCACAACATTCTCTCGAGGACATTGGTCTTACATTTAATGTATCATTATCCGTTAAAAATAAAAAACGATAATTAACATTAAAAAAATTAAATTTTAACATTAACCGTTTTTTAATTAATTAAAAAAAAATATATTAACAACAAATTAATAAAAAATTATAATAATTTAATTAAAAAAAATAAAAAAACAAACAATGCCTGCAAAAACAAGCAAAATTCTCAGAAAAAAGATAAAAAAGCAAGCCAAACCAGCCAAAAAGCTTGTCAGAAAGCCTGCAAAAAAAACCAGAAAGCTAGCCAAACAATAAACAGCCAACAGAAACATGTATTGCTTCAAAAATTATAATGCACCTGAGTTTTGGCATTTGAAAAAACTAGATGAAGCAAAATTCAACAGCCTCCAAAAGAGCCTCCAGGATCTAGGTATAGATTAATAATTTAAAAAAAAATTCAATGTAATTAAGGGATAGAACTGCCTAAGACCAATAATAAAACCTCTATGGAAGCAAATTTCCTAACTTTTCTTTGATTTTATTAAAACAAATCTCAAAATTAAGCCACATTTTCAGAACATCAGACAGTTTAATAGTTTCTCCTTCGATCCCACAGAACACCAAGAGGCCAATATAACAGAGAAAGTAGGCTTTGTGGTAAATTTAATTAAGCCAATTGTAAAAAAAGGAATAGTACAAGTGAATTTCGGATGGCATGTGGATTACCCCATTGATTACTTCACTTAAGCCTGCTACTTCACAATGCTTTATGTCTGGAAATAAGGAGGATAGCCTGCCAAGCTTACATTTACGAATGACACTCGTAAATTGTTTTTAGACCCAGATGAAAAAGCTCCCAATAGAAAAAAAAAGTCAAAAATAAAATACATCAACATCCCAATGACTGATGGCTCTCTTGTTCTCTTTGATTCTCATACGAACATCCACAGAGTCAGAGATCAGTTTCCTGATAGACAAGTTATTTCAGTGCAATTCTGGAGAGAGAAAACTGCTTGAAAGTGTTTATTTTTTATTTTAAATCATTATTAAAATTATTTTTTTTAAATTGTATGTTTGTTCAATTGTTTTTTTTATTTTATTGTAATTTTTTATTTCATATGCTGTATTTTTGTTTTGTTTCATGCGTATGAATATAAATTTATATTTGTTATTATTTTCTTTCAAAAAACTTAAAAAATTAAAAACTATTTTCTTTAATTTCAAATATTTATCATCATCTTGAAGCAGCGCATGGTTGAACAGCAACCCATTGTGATAAATATAATTTTTCATTATTTTTTTGACAATAAACAGCCGTATTCTCCTGCGCTTCTCCACAAATTCAATAACTTTGGGGAAATATAAAGCAAATTTGCTAGCCAAGCTGGCAATTAATCCCAAAACTTCGCTGTCAATGTCCTCGAAAGGTGAGTGCAGGAAATGCGCAATATTGTATGTAGTTTGCGCAAATATCTGCATTATGTCATGCAGATGATCGTGCACTACTGCACTGCCTAGATATATAACTGTGTAATTGTTATTATTCTTAAGCATTTAGTATAAATTACTGCTCTATTAAATTTTTTTAGCTAATATGAATAGCA
This sequence comes from uncultured Methylophilaceae bacterium, assembly GCA_964511385.1. Lineage (GTDB taxonomy): Bacteria > Pseudomonadota > Gammaproteobacteria > Burkholderiales > Methylophilaceae > CAILHX01. The sequence goes on from CAZEFE010000047.1 coordinate 1,944, forward strand.
GAATTATTCCACTCAGTAGTAAATAAGGATGCTCGCTCATCCACAAACTCGTGTCCAGCATATTTTCCACAGTTTTCACTGCATTTCCGCCAATGTTCCATGCTGTTTTGAAAACTGAAGTGAAGCCTTCGCCAAAATCTGAAGCAAATTGCGCAATTTGGCTTTTGGGCTTGCTTTGTTCATCAATTGTATTTAAAGTTTGCAATACAGTATCAGCTCTGGCTATTTCAGCAGCGCGTATTGTTGGATTAGCAGATTCAAGCTTGCTAATGTCAGGAAATCGTAAAACACCTCGATATTTTGCATTCATATTTATTATTATTATACTTAATTATAATAATGTGTGAGAAAAATATAATTAAAAAAAAATAAATTCTTAATATAATTATAAAATAAAAAATGCAAGAAATGCAAAAAATAGATAATGATAACGATATATGCGTAATATGCCTTAACTCAACTAATTGCGATAAGAAAACAGCATTTTTTTGCCAATGTCGCGTGAATGTGCATAACACCTGCTACGATTTATACTACTGGGAAAACCAATGCAAATGTTGCATATGTAAGGAAGTAGATTACAATTATTTTCTGCGCAAACTGACCAGTCAATACAAAAGAATGCATTTATTTGCCACTAACTTGGAGAAATACAATTGCTCCTGCAGTCTGAGCAGGCTTCAACTCAATGAAAAATTCATTATAATTTATTTGAAGCAGGCCAAGAAGGCCTACCTCTGCTACATTCCATTCATGCTGTTGCTGGCTGAGATCAAGGATAAATTGATAGAAAAAATTGACCAATTGCCACAAAATAAATTAAACAAGCGCATCAGCGAATCACTGCATATGATGAAGGACAACAATTGCCAGCTGATTATTGAATAATAATTAATTTATTTATTTATTT
>CAZEFE010000048.1:0-2718 GCA_964511385.1 uncultured Methylophilaceae bacterium
GCCTGGCTCTTTTCCTACACATATATATATATATATATTATTAAGCTAATTTCTGCAATGCTCTTCTCACTTTCTCAGCTTTCTCTAAATTTACATTAAGCCCCTCTTTATTGACAAACCTCTGAGCTTTTTTTAATTTTTTATCCTTGTCTATTATCTTATCTTGCGCTAGCTTCTTTTTCTGCTCAACTGCCAGAGGATTAGCATATTTTTTGGCAACTAGCTTAAGCTCGCGAGGATAAACTAATTGCACACGTCCTTGCTCATCTGCAATTTTGACTTTATTTTTGTCAAAGCCTTGCACTGTGTAAACTTCAGCTGATAACTTGAATTTAGCTCCTTTTTCAAATAGATCTCTCTCGCGAATAATTTTTACAAGCGCTCCAATAGGAAAATTCTCTTGCGCTGCAGTTTTGCTAGCCACTTTGGCAATTAAATTCATTTCTGCTAAAGCTTCTTCTTTGGGTTCATCCACTTGTGTTGGTTTTTCGAATGCAATGCCAGAATGCTTTGCATTATTGTACGATTTAACCAAATCTGGCAACACATCAATAAATTTGTGCGTATTGTATTTGGCCATGTAATCTGCAATCAAATCACGAATTGTGCGATTCATGCGCTCAACTATGGATACAGCCTGCGGTGCTACATCTTTATTGTAATATAAAATTGTAATTTTGTGCTCTTTGGCTATGGATTGGAATATTTTATTCTTAAATTCGCTGCCATCATCGCATTGCAGCAACTGCACTTGAGATCCTGCCTCATTCAAAAATTTACGAAAATTCTCAGCCACTGTGTTGGCATTCTTATCTTTCATGGCGTAGCAATACAGCATTTTGCTATTTGTGTTGATAAAATTAAGCAAAATGTGATAGCCGCTATTAATTTTTTTGAATTGCGTATAAAAAGTCAAATCGCATTGCCAAGAATTAGGTGGATTGGCGATATGAATTTGATTGCCTGTATTGGCTTTAATTTCCTTCTTGCTGGCTTTGTTTTTGAGATTTTCTAGCACTTGTTTTATCAGAGCCAGCGGAATTGCTTTATTCAGCTTCTCGTACAACTTGGCTGGTGTTGTGGCTGAGCCATTTTTCACATCATAATAGGCATTTATTATTTTTTGTTCAGTTTCCTCATCTAATTTTTGATTTTTTAATTTTTTTTTCTCTTCAGTCATATTAATTTAAAAATAGAAAATAATATAAATAAATTTAATTTTAAAGTTATTATTCCTTGGCAATAGTTAAATATTATTTTTATTTATTTCATAAAATGTATAGGATAAAAAATTATACAGCTATATTTATAAATTTTGAAGAAAAAATATTTAACTATTACCTAGCAAAAGGCTTAAAGAAATGATAATATTATTATATTAATAATATATAATATAAAAAGGTAATAAGCCGAAACAATCAATCAAATGGAAAATAAAAAATTCAATTGTGAAATTTGCAATAATTATTAAAGCAACGATAAATCTAATTTTAACAAGCATTTTAAAAATTGTAGCTTTAAAAATAATAAAAAAGCTTAATAATAAGCAGAGGATGAGAATGCCATTAATATATAATTGCTAATTTGTCAATATTGTTAATATTAAACCACATTTGCTAGCAATTTTAAAGTGCACGAGGCCAAGTGTCAGGCTAAATTTGTTAACAAGGTATGGAGCCTGCAAGATGTTGAAAGTGATTTGCGTCTCCAATGCTTCAAATTGAAAAACATGAGCAAAACTGATAAAAGATGGGATGTCAGCCTGCATAAGTATAATTTTTTGAAATATGTGCAAGCATCTTTGCTTTCGCAAGAGGCCGAGCAGCCTAAACCAGAAAAAATTGAATATAAATACAAATGCGACAAATGCAACAAATTTTAAAGCATGGATGCTAGCAATTTTAAGAAGCATTAGCTAAAATGTGGAGTGCTCAAAAAATAAAAGGCTTAATAAAAAAATTACTTTGATTTGCGTTGCCAATTTATCAAATGCAGGTGTCTGTATAAAAATGTTTGCAAACTGCTGAGCAAGAATGAAAATGATGAGCAATTGTAGGCGTAGAAGGCTAAATTATCTGCTAAATGCGATAAGCTAAGTGAATAGCTATTATTACATCAATAATAGAAAGAGTCTGGTAATAGTCAAAATTAAAATGTTTAAAATTTATAAAACCCTTGATATAATTTTTTATCCTATACATTTTATGAAATTAAAAAAAATAATAATTAACTATTACCAATTATTTATATTTTAACTTTTATTTTTTTTTATCTTCTTCATTTTTAATTATAAAATGCAAAATATTAAAAATGAAGCAGAAAATGAGTTAGCTCAATATTATAATATTGACAAAACCAAGCCTCAGACTGTTGAGAGTTTAAATATTCCTAAATATGCATTTATTGTTCTAAGTGCCAAGCGCCGTGCAGGGAAAAGCGTGCTAGCCAGGCATTTGGTTAAACACATTTGCGATGTTGATAATATTGATTATGTGATTGTTTTTTCTAACACAGCCAAATACAATGGTGATTATGATTTCCTCGGCAAAAAATTTATATATGAATATGGGGAGGCAGAGAACAAAATTGGCAAAATAATGGATTATCAGAAAAAAAAGAAGCTAGCTAAAAAAGATGTACCCACTGGCCTTCTGCTTTTTGACGACATAACTATTCACAAGAAGAATGACAAAATAATTGATTTAGCCAGCTACGGTC